>LVBB01000017.1 GCA_001603075.1 Phycisphaerales bacterium Planc_01
CGCTTGAGCAGTCGGTCCTGCGAGCCGTAGTAGAATCGAAGCGGATCGACGATCTTGATCGCGACGATGACCAGCAGACCCGCCGCGACCCAGACAAAGATCTTCCCCCAGCGATGCAGCGCCTCCTGAATGCGGTCGATCTGATCGAACCCCCGCCGGTCGATCTGCGCCTCGCCGCCGTCGTCGAGTGAGATCTGCCCGCCGACGCCCGTCGCGAAAACCAGCACCAACAGGGCGATCAGAACCACCGGGCGGACGCCGGATCGACGCGATGGGGCGCAGCCGTCGCGCGAAGTCCACAGGGTACCCAACCGCATCCCGGCTTCCGGAAAGAGCATCCGACGACCTTTCCAAACGATCACAGGCGGAGCCGTCGCACTCGAATCCCAGTTTCACGTACCCAACGCCGACGCACCGCACGCCCATCGAGTCATTCTACCACGTCGGCGCCGACACGGCGTATGGATTTCTCCTCTCAGACGCCGCTGAAGGCACTGAAACCGCCGTCGACGGGCACGACCACGCCCGTGACGAACCGGGCGGCGTCGCTGAGCAGCCAGATGAGCGTGCCGATCAACTCGTCCGGCTCGCCGAACCGGCCCATCGGCGTATGCTCGATGATCGTCCTGCCCCGCGCGGTCAGCTCGCCCGTCTTCTCGTCGGTCAGCAGGAACCGGTTCTGTTCGGTCAGAAAGAAGCCCGGGGCGATCGCGTTGACCCGGATCCTCGGCGAGTGACGCTGGGCCATATACGTAGCCAGCCACGCCGTGAAATTCGTGACCGCCGCCTTGGCCGCCGAGTACGCCGCGATGTTCGTCAGCGGGCGAAAGGCATTCATCGACGAGATGTTGATGATCGTACCCTCGCCCCGCCCGGCCATATGCTTGCCCACGATCTGGCTCGGGATGATCGTGCCCATACAGTTCAGATCGAAGACCGTGCGGATGGCCTCTTCCGACAGCTCGAAGAACGTCTTCGGCGGGGCGCTGGTCGCCTCCTTCTTGTTGCCGCCGGCGGCATTGATCAGCACGTCGATGTAGCCCAGCGACTCGGTCGCACAGACAACGGCCTCCTGCACCGTCTTGCGTTGCAGGACGTCGATCTTGACCGGCAGAGCGAACCCGCCGTCGGTCTCGATCTCTTTGCAGACCTCGTAGGCCCGCAGGTCGTCGTAGTCGGCCACGCAGACCTTCGCCCCCTGCCGGGCCAGGTCGCGCGCCATCGCGCTGCCGAGCACGCCGGCGCCGCCGGTGATGATCACGTTCTTCTTGCTCACGTCGAACTGATTGTCCATCCCATTCCTTTCACCCGCGGGTCCCGCACATACGGCGGCTGGGCCGTCGATGCGACGGCCCTCACAAGATCGCAACCCCTGTATTCGATTGCCAAGACACACAGGGCATGGCAGAATATACATCGCCCGACGTGGGATTTCAATGACCGATGGGCCCTTTCAAAGGCCCAAGCCCCTCCGATGAGGCGATATGGCCAATTACATTGTTGCCCACTTCGACCAGATCGAGCCGGTCGCGTGCCCGTGCGGGCTCGCCCGGCGGGCCTTTGCGCTGCCCGACAACACGACCGCGACGATGCACGTCGTCGAGATCCGGGCCGATGCGAAGGCCCACTACCACAAGGACCACACCGAGATCTATCTCGTCCTCGAAGGTTCCGGCCATATCGAACTCGACGGCGAGATGGTGCCCGTCCGCCCCTTCAGCACGGTCCTCATCAAACCCCTCTGCCGCCACCGCGCTGTCGGCGAGATGCGCATCGTCAACGTCTGCATCCCCCCCTTCGACCCCGCCGACGAACACTTCGATTAGCCCCGGCGCTCCCCCGGAAATACGAAGATCGAAATTCGAAACCCGAAACAAATCCCATTGACCCAAGTCACAATGTCCCAAACCGCCCCAGCCAAGGGGTGGTTTCGAATTTCGAGCCTTCGTGCTTGTTTCGCGTTTCGACATTCGAATTTCGGATTTGGTGCCGCGATCCATACGCAGTCAGGATGCGCAACGAGCCCGGAATTCACCTTCAGCAGCAGTACTTAGTACAAGGACCCCGGCCCTCATGGTACAATGGAAATATGATTCGCAAGGTCGCCAAGCTGTATCACATGGACGAGTTCGATGAGGTGAAGGAGAACCTTCGCTACTGGCTCACGCGCCCGCCCGAAGAACGCCTCGACGCGATCGATGAGTTGCGACACGAGTGGTATGGAGACCAGCGACTTCAGAGAACTGCTCGCATCGTTCCACAGGCACGGGATTGAATACGTCATCGTCGGCGGCTGCGCCCTGGCCTTCCACGGCGCGCCGCACCTGACGGGCGACCTCGACCTGTTCGTCCGCCCGACGAGAGAGAACGCCAAGCGAATCCTTGCGAGCCTCGCCGAACTCGGATTCGATTCGTTGACCATATCCGCCGATGATTTCACCAAACCCGGCAACGTCATCCAATTGGGCATACCCCCGACCCGCATCGATCTCATCACGTCCCTGACCGGCGCATCGTGGGAGAAGGCCGACGCCGACAAGGTCCCCGGTCGCTACGGCCAGACCCCCGTCCACTTCATCAGCCGCGACGACTTCATCGCCAACAAGAAGGCCACCGGCCGACGCAAAGACGCCGGCGACCTCGAAGCCCTCGACGAACGATAGCTCCCCCCGCGCAGCATCCGCAAGCCGCGCTTGCCGATGGTGATTGCCCGCTCGCGGTGATCACTCTGCGTGCCTCACGCACCCGTGTCTTCACTCAACCCCACGTTTCACCTTGAGCCACGACACGAAGGGCATTCGCGTGTCAGGGAGCGAGCCAGTCCCTATCGGGTTTGCTGATCTGTCGCGCGTTATTGTACGCCATGTCCAGAGTCAAACACGTTGTCGCTCGGTAGAACGTCTCATGACGCTCAACTACGAGAGCCAAGTCAGCCACTGAAGCCGAGCTAAGGCATAACGGCAGAAGCAACTGGACTTGGCCATTGTAGCATTGCGGAATCGCGGTCTTGTAGCTTCTCCTGACTCGTTCCTTGGCGTTATCAATCGCTCCCTTCACATATGTTTGAAGCACGTAGCCCTCCATGGAACAATACGGCTCGGGAAACCTCTCCTTGTTGGTCTCGACGATGTGTTCGATGTTGACACGAAGATCTTTCCGCGTGTCGAATACGAGACACGAGGGATCCTCGAAGTAATGCGCCATGTGAGGGAGCTCGCAGAATCTGTTGAGTTCCCATTGACCCTTTCTGTACCAGTCCTTGAAGTACCAAGGTCGCTGGTCTGTCGCTCGATGGACTTGAAAAGACGCAAAAAGGGGCTCTTGATTCTCGGTTACGAGACCCGTGTTGAAGCACGCGAATTGGCCGTCATTCGAGAGGGCAATCTTGCCTTCCTCTGCCAAGCGTCGATAGGAGTATCGTATGTAGTTGAACAGGATCGGAAAAGCGTGATCCGACGGACTGTGGTGATAGTCCCAATCCTCATTCTCGGCCAATTCGCCAAGCTGTTTCAATCGCTCGTCTCGTGAGGGGAAATAGGCAAAGTCGAAAAGATCTGCAGGCCAAGTTTCCGTAGGCATGTGTCACCTCCTATGTGCGTGTAGTCGCCAGGGCGATCACGCGCACCATCTCATGTCACCATCCCGTGCATGGGCACAGGCCGAGCCAGTCTGAGCGATCCACTACCTCAGTTATAGGACGCCCGAAGGGTTTTGAGCGACATCTTGCCGTTCGCGACAGCACCTTCGCCGTTAATGACAACCATTTCCCTCTCCCCAACCAGCGGGCGCATGCGACTTGCGAGGAATCTCGTGATGCTCCATTTCTCCCTGGCAGCCCGCGCGTAGGGATACCTACGGACAGTCGTGCCGACACGATCTCTAATCACGATTCGCACCTTCTCCTGCATCCACACCTGCTTTTCCAGTTCCTGGACTGTAATCATGGCTCTTCTCCCATGTTGTTGGGGTTCCGGCATGCGCAGGAGCATGCCCGACTCCGTTCTCCGGCTCGTGCGCATGGCGGAACCTTGCTGTTTTCCGTTGTCTCGTCACGGTGCTTCCGTTCGGCGCGTATATCGGCGGGCCGGTGGGGGCAGATAAGGGAAAAGTGGGCCGGCGGGCAGAAAAGCCCCCTCGGGGTTTTCGGATTTCGACGGGGCGGTTCACCTGTGCGTTGACAGGGTACATCCCCGGCGGCCGCCGGAGGGGGAAGGCGGCCGGGTGGGCGCTATGGGGCGGGCCGGGCGGTCAGTCGGCGTCGGGCTGCTCGTCCTCGGAGTCGTCCACGCATGGGCGGCATTCCTGACTCTGGTAAACGACGACCGTGGCGCTCTGGGTCACGACGGCCGAGCCGCCCTCGCTGGTGCTGACGGAGGCGTACTGGACGCCGCCGACATACTGGCTCTGCGTGCCGCAGTCGTTGGTCTGGGTCTGGCCGGCGACGCCGCCCTGAAGCCCCACGGCCGAGCCGTCGCCCGAGTTGGCCACGACCTGGCTCATGCCGGCGGTCATGCCCTGCTCCTGCCAGTCGTCGTCGCCGTCCTGATATCCAGCAGCCCATTCGGTCTGAACGACGAGTCCGACACCGGTCGTCCCATCGGTATCGGCGTACTGGAACCCGGCCGAGTTGGCGTTCGAGCCGTCGTTATAGGAAGGCCCTGTGGTGAAGCCTCCCAGTCGAAACGAGCCGTTGGTCAGCAGGCCCGCCCAGAAGTCGGCGGCCGGGGCGGCGGCGGCCAGGGCCAGCACCGCAGCCATGAGAAACCACATTCCCTTACGCATCGCTCACTCTCCTTTTCTCGGTGCGCCCCTCGCCCGCCGGACGAGCATTTCGCCGGTCGCCGATCGATCGTGCGATGGATGCGCGCCGTGGCGGCGGACGGACAGGGTCGGTAGCGTGAAATGGCACTTCGGAACGGGAACGGCATAAACCGGCTCGGCGAGCAGGCACTCGCCTGCGAGACAACCTCTGCGACCGATCTGTACACGGCCATCGGCAGCCCCCCGGTAGCTCGGTCCCCCCGAGCGTCGGAGTCTCCCATCGCCAGGAGAACGCAATGATACACCGGCTCTACGAGCAGACATTAGGAGCCCAGCAATGCCTGTCAAGGGGAATCTGCCGCCGGAGGCATCGTTAATTCTGATGATGCACCCGCCGGGCGCTCCCCCCCTGCCGAGAACCGCAACGGCGGGCCTGCGCCCAGGGCGATGGGCCCAGGATTTCCGGCGAAAGGGGGTTTACAGGGTCCGGAGACCGTGGTAGAATATGGGTTTGTGGCGCCGATGTAGCTCAACGGTAGAGCACGGCTTTCGTAAAGCCGGGGTTGAGAGTTCAAATCTCTCCATCGGCTTTTTCCGTGCGCACAGATCCCCCGGTAGGGCGAGCACCCTGACAAACCAGACTGCCCACCCTCGCCCTGCGCGCCGAGCGAGGCCAAGCGTCCAGGAATTCGGGGCTGGCGTTGCGATCCGGGTTGCGGTATCTTACGTAGTGCGGGTGATGGCACAACCGCAGAATTGGGCAGGAGATCCGACGATGGACGCACAGCCGAAACGCCCGACCGAGGATACGACGCCGCAGGCGCGACAGGCACAGTACGAGATCTATCGAAAGATGCCGGCCGCACGGAAGCTGGAACTGGTCTTCGAGACGTACCACATGGGCCGTCGGCTCGCGATAGCCGGGATCAGGATGCGAAACCCGCACGCCAACGAGGAGGAAATCTGGCATCTCTGGGCCCGCCAGCATCTGGGGGCCAAATCGTACGACATCGCCTATGGAGTGATGAGCTATGAGTGAGCTGCGCGAAATCCAGGTCCTCGAGCGGCTGGCCGAGGTGCTCGACGCGCTGGGCATCCCCTACGCGATCGGCGGGTCCATCGCCAGCAGCGTCTACGGCACGGTGCGCTTCACACGGGACGCCGACATCGCGATCCTGCCGTTCGCGGCGGTGGCCGACAAATTCTACGCCCGGCTCAAGGGCGAATTCTACATCAGCGAAGAGGCGATGCAGCAGGCGCTGGGCTGTTGCGGCTCGTTCAACATCGTCCACTTCGAGACCGCCTTCAAGATCGACCTGTTCCTGCTGGGCCCCAGCGACTTCGAGCAGCAACTGCTGGTCCGCAGCCGGATGGTCCGCCTGGGCGAGACCCCCGAAAGCGACCTGTGCTTCGTCTCGCCTGAAGACGTCATCCTGCTGAAATTGCGCCGCCTGAGCGAATCGGACGGATTCGAGGAGAGCCAGTGGGGCGACATCCTCGGCGTGCTGGCGATCCAGGGCCGGGCCCTGAATTTCGCCCGTCTGACCGAAGACGCGAGAATCCTCGGCGTCGAGGAACTTTTGGAGCGAGCCATCGCCGAAGCTCAGACGTACGTGTGAATATGGATCTCGATGCAAAACACGATGCGCTTCGCAACATTCTGCGAGAGCTCGGGCGAGTGGTCGTCGCCTATTCGGGCGGCGTGGACAGCTCGCTGCTGCTGAAGGCCGCCGCCGAGACGCTGGGGACGGACAACGTGCTGGCCTGTATCAGCGCCGGGGTCTCGGAGCCGAGCCATCAGCTCGCGCGGGCGGCCGCACTGGCCGGCGATATCGGCGTCGAACTGATGACGGTCGAGACGGACGAGCTGGACGACCCCGCCTTCGTGGCCAATCAGGCGGACCGTTGCTTTCACTGCAAGTCGCACCTGTGCCGGACGCTGCTGGATATCGCGGCCGAGCGCGGGTTTGGGCACGTGGTCTTCGGGACCAACTACGACGATCTCGACGACTTCCGGCCCGGCAATCGCGCCATCGGCAAACTCGGCGTCCGCTCACCGCTGGCCGAGGCGAAGCTGACCAAGGACGATATCCGCCGGCTCAGCCGACAGTTCGGCCTGCCCACCGCCGACATGCCGTCGTCGCCCTGTCTGGCATCCCGGATCAGCTATGGGCTGGAGGTCACCGCCGAGCGGCTCAGGCAGATCGACGAGGCGGAGGCCTTTCTGAGGGAATCGGGTTTCGTCGAGTTTCGCGTCCGCCATCACGACGAGGTCGCCCGCATCGAGGTCCCGCCCAACGAGATCGCCCGGCTGGCCGCCGAGCCGCTCCGCTCCCAGGTGGTGGGCAGGCTCAAGAGGATCGGGTTTCGCTACGTCGCCCTGGACCTCCAGGGCTTTCGTTCGGGCTCGCTGAACGAGGCGCTCTCGGAACAGCAGAAGCAGGCCAGTCTATGATGCGCAAGCGCAGGACGGATTCGCTAATGGCTGTACATCCGTGCCATTGTCTGGAGGTTGATGCCGTGCTGTCAAATCCGAAGTTCGAATATAGAAGCTCGAGACAAGTACGAAGGCTCGAAGAGTTCAAATCCAAGACGGCCGTTGCGACGCCTGGGTTTGAGACATTGGAGTCTGGATCATTCGGGCTTGTTTCGGATTTCGCATTTCGTGTTTCGAGCTTCAACACGGAAAGGCCTGTTGACTCGCGTCGAATCGCGTAGGCGCAGGCGAGATGACGATACCTTTATGCGGGAGGAATTCATGCCATTGAATCGCACGTCACAGACTCGTCGGATGTCACGTCGCACCGTTCTTTCGATCGCCCTGGTCCTCTGCTTCGTCTGGCCCGTCTGCTCGTGCTTCGCGGCCGAGGCCGACGGCGCCAAGAACGAACTCCACGTGATGAGTTTCAACATCCGCTACGGGACCACCAACGACGGGCCCGATCACTGGGAGAAACGCAAGGAGCAGGTCTTCGAGCTGATCGGCCGCAGCGACTGCGATCTGATCGGCCTGCAGGAGGCCCTGCGGTTCCAGATCGACGAGATCCGCGCCGCCGTGCCCGTCTACGGCGAGATCGGCGTCGGACGCGACGACGGCAGGACCAAGGGCGAGTACAGCGGCATCCTCTATCGCACCGACCGTCTGATCGTGGCCGAGGCCGGAACGTTCTGGCTGTCCGACACGCCCGAGGTCCCCGGCTCGATGACGTGGGGCAACCGGATCACGCGCATCTGCACCTGGGCCCGCTTCATCCACAAGCCCTCGGGCAAGGCCTTCTATCATTTCAACACCCACTTCGACCACCAGTCGCAGCCGTCGCGCGAGAAGGCCGCCGTGCTGGTGGCCCGGCGCATTCGCGACCGCCAGCACCCCGACCCGGTAGTCTTCACCGGCGATTTCAACGCGGGCGAATCCAACCCGGCCGTCCGCTATCTGTCGGGTGATCTCGACCTGGACGGCAAGACGCCCGTTCCGTTCGTCGATTCGTTCCGGCTCCTGCACCCGGACGCGACCGACGTCGGCACCTTCCACGCCTTCAAAGGCACCCGCACGGGCGACAAGATCGACTACATCTTCGTCCAGCCCGACACCAAGGTCCTCGAAGCCCGCATCTGGCACGACAACGAGAACGGCCGCTACCCCAGCGACCACTTCCCCATCACCGCCCGGCTCGTCCTGCCGGATTGAATCAGCCGCATGGGCTGAAGCCCATCCTACAATTAACTACCTCGGGCTCTTCGTCAAAGAGATCGACGCCGCCCGGGCGTACGACCGCAAGGCGGTCGAACTGTTCGGCGAGTTCGCCCGCGTCAACTTCCCCGAGGAATGGCCCCCCGAACGCCGCGCCCAGGTCCACACCCTCGCGAAAGAGCCCCAGGAAACGACCCCGTAGGGGCAGAGCGTCCTTCGCCCCTCTGATTCTCGCCCGCCGACTTGCGGGTCAGTGGGACGTGTCGATCGCTATTCGATTCGTTCGACGGTCGTGGTGCCTTCCATGGCCATCTTCGCGGTCATGGGCTCGCTCTGTTGAGCCGCATGCCTCTGGGTTTCGCCGCTGAACTTCATTCGTGTCTTGCGGTCGAGCAGCAGGCCGGTGGCTGGATCGACGTTGACGGTGGCCGTGCAGGTTCCGCCCAGTTTGGCCGTCGTCTTGCCGCTCGGTGTGGCCGACACGACAGGCGGATCGTCCATCGCTCGCTCGGCGGTGATTTGGATCGTGCACTTCTCGCGTGCCACAGCCGTCAGCGTGCAGGCGCCCGTCATGGCGAGGGGGGTATTCGCGGCAACGGTCAGCCGGATCTGCCAACGGTCGCCTTGCTGAACGGGCACATCGGGAAAGCGGACGATCAATTCGCCAACCAGGCCGCGGATGCGGTCCGCGTTCATGAGGGGGAACGCCTCGATCTGCTTCTTGAGGGCCTGCCGTCGTCCCTCCCGCGAACCGAACCTCTGGTCGGTTTGCAGGATGGCGTCGCTGGCGCGTTCCTTGAGGCGCTGGCGCATCATGTCATCCTCCCGCTCCATGACATTGCGTGCGACGGTCAGGAAGAGACTGTCTGTGCCCAACTCGACAATTTCGCCTTTGGGTGAGATCTTGACGGGGCAACACTCACCGATGAAGGCCGAGTAGTGGCTCGCCAGGGGATCGCTGCTGTCGGTGGGCTTGGTCGAATCGTACACGAGGCCCGGCTCGGCTCCCTTTGTGCCGCTCTTCTCCTGGATGGCCACGAAACGAACGTTGGCCAGGACCGTGCCGTTGTCGGCCGTCTCGATGGGTTCGATCGCCAGGGTGGTCGTCCGGGAGTTGGCGATGACCATCTGCTGGGGACCCATCTGCGTGGCGAGGTCCATCGTGGCAGTCACCCGGTATGTCTGCTTCTGCTCGGGGGTGGGGCAGAACTGCAAGTCGATCTTCTCAGCCGCATAGATACGCGGGCACGCGGCGGCACAGAGCGTCAGGGCAAGTACGGTCCTCTGCAGGGGTTGCATTTGGCGTCTCCTTTCGATGCGTCGGTGGGTCTTCGCGGCACGGCCATCTCCGGCCAACGCCTCTTCTATCCTACAGACGCCCGGCGCAATGCCCCGATCGAACAAAATGCCGAGGCGAGTTCAAACAGTCCCCGAAAAAGTACCGGCCCCCCTTCAATTCGCCCCTGTCTCCCGCAAAGCCGCCGTCTTGGGCGTTTGGGAAATCGCCCGATGCAGAAATTCCGTGAACACGCGAGACCCGATCAACACGCTCCCGCCAACCACCCACATCCACGCAATCGGCAGAAACAGGATCATCATGACCTTTGGCATTCCTGTAGCCAACCCGAATACGGCCATCCCGCAGACGCCTGCGCAGCCAAAAGCAATCAGATGCGCCATACGCAAGGAGTATCGAACCTGTCGACGAGCAGAATCGACCTGTAATTCCCCACAGCCAAATGGTGCGAGGACCGGCCACTTGAAGCTGAAGACCGGTCCCATCCCGCTGCCCGTGAACACGACACGGTCGCCATTGACCGTGACCTCCCATGCCCCCGCGTTCCGCAGGCATGCAGCCAAGTGGGTTGGCAACTCTGATGTCAACACCTCGTCACCGAAGCCAACCGCTCCACGATACCACATCAGACTCCGAAGGTCATTCTTCTGAGGGGAGTTGAGTGGATCACGCACATCTTCTGGGTCTTGGCTTATTGACCGTTCCACCTGATCTCCGATTCTCGCATGCGTTGCACTCATCTGGGTCTACTGGGGGTCTGCAGGTCCACGGGGACGCGTGACGGGCTCACTCATGGCTTCTGTTGCCAATCAGTTCATCAATGTACTCCATGTATTTCGGATGCTTCGAGCTGTAATGCTCGTCGTAGAACCACAAGCCCGGGACGAGTTCTTTGTCCCCGACGCGGTGCTCAGTATGAAACGGGTAGCCCTCGGGATATGCCACCACGCCTTGACTCGGAGCCCAGAACAAGGCCACCCAGACGAGTCCTTCACCGTCTGTCTGTACGAACAAGGGATCAACATCCAGAATAGCCTGCGGAAAGCGATGTCGGCCAGGCCGACGACGGACAGCATACGCTCTTCCTTCTTCATACTGCCCAACAGCAGTGCGTCTTGAAACGTCCCGGCAAACCTCCAAGAGAGCCTGATGGTCGGTCTCGCACAACAGGTGCACGAGCCTCCGTTCCACCTTATGACGCTCCACTCGTATGTATACGAACAGGAGCCCAGCGGCTATTCCCAGAACAACCGCGATGCCAAGGAGAATTCTGAGTACTGGTCCCCGTGGTGCCATCTATCATCCCCCCTGTGCACACGCAGCTTCATCAAAGACATCCCGAACACCTCTCTGTTGCAGGCCCAATCTTGTCCCCGACGGTTGAATGGGGGACGTACGCCGTCTTCGGGCTCGGCCCTGCATGCCATATGCCGCGTCATCTTCCTGGCAGTATGATAGCGAAGGACAGACACCGAGCCAAGGCAAAAAGTGCCCAGGGGACAACAGGCGGTCGGGTGTGTCTTGCAGAGGCGAGGCATGGCTCGCCCGTACAGTCTATTGTCGGGTGGTGGGCGAAGGTCTATAATTGGGGGGGTACGCACGCCGGGATTGAATCCGAAAGGGGCTGCTGATGGACGCGCTTTGGTTGATGTTGATTTGTGGCGTCGGCTATGTGGTCGCTTACTGCACGTACGGGCGGTTTCTGGCCCGGAAGATATTCAAGCTCCGGCCGGAGGCGGCGGTGCCGAGCCGGGAATTGCAGGACGGGATCGACTACGTGCCCACGCGGCGGGGCATCATCTTCGGGCACCACTTCACCTCGATCGCCGGCACCGGTCCCATCGTCGGGCCGGCCATCGGCGTCATCTGGGGCTGGCTGCCCGCGTTGCTCTGGGTCACCGTCGGCTGCATCTTCATGGGCGCCGTACACGACCTCGGGGCCCTGGTCGTCTCGATGCGCAACGAAGGGAAGAGCATCTCCGAGACAGCGGCCAAGTACATCAACGTCCGCGTGCGGTTCATCTTCTTCGCCATCGTCTTCTTAACGCTCCTGCTGGTCATCGCGGTCTTCGGCGTGGTGATCGCGGTAGTCTTCGCCCGGTTTCCCAGTTCGGTCGCCGCGGTGTGGCTCCAGATCCCGATCGCCGTGATGCTGGGGTGGATGGTCTATAGAAAGGGAGCGAGTGTGCCGATTGCCACGGCGGTGGCGGTGGCAGCGATGTATGCCACGATCTGGCTGGGTAGCCTGTGGCCGTTTGACATGCCCGCCATCGGCAGCATGCCGGCGACGGGCAGTTGGACGATCCTCCTGCTGATCTACGCCTGGATCGCCTCGACGCTTCCGGTCACGGTGCTGCTCCAGCCGCGAGACTACATCAACGCCTGGCAGTTGTTCATCATGATGAGTCTGCTGGCGCTGGGTGTGGCCTGGACGAGCCTGTCGGGCGGCCTGCCGATGGTCGCCCCGGCTGTCGATCTGTCGCCGGAAGGGGCGCCGTCGCTGTGGCCGTTCCTGTTCATCACGATCGCCTGCGGCGCCGTCAGTGGCTTCCATTCGCTCGTGGCGTCAGGGACCAGTCCCAAGCAGGTCGCCTCCGAGCCGGACGCCCAGTTCGTCGGCTACGGATCGATGCTGCTCGAAGGGGCTTTGGCCGTGCTGGTGTTGATCTGCGTCGGGGCGGGCATCGCCCTGGCCTATACGACCTCCGACGGCCAGCTTCTGACCGGCTTCGACGCCTGGCACCGGCACTATTCGTCGTGGTCCACCGCATCGGGCATGGCCGCCAATCTGACAGCCGTCGTGGTCGGCGCCGCCAATATGATGACGCGGTTCGGCGTGCCGGAGACAGTGGGGATCGCCCTGATGGGTGTCTTCATCGCCTCGTTCGCCGGCACGACGCTTGACACCGCCACGCGAATCCAGCGGTACGTGATCAGCGAGCTGGCCGGCGACCTGCGAATTCCGTTTGCGTCCAACCGATGGGTCGCCACGACGGTGGCCGTAGTCACCGCGGCGGCGTTGGCCTTCGCCACCGGTGCCGACGGCAAGGGCGCCCTGGCCTTGTGGCCGCTGTTCGGCAGCGCCAATCAGCTCCTCGCGTCGCTGGCCCTGCTCGTGGTCACGCTGTACCTCAAGCGAAAGGGTGGCCCGAAGTTCCTCGTCGCCGCCATCCCCTGCGTCATCATGCTGGTCGTGACCAACTGGGCGATGGTCCTGAACGAGCGGACCTACATCGCACAGAAAAATTGGCTTCTTGCGATCATCGGCGCAGGCATCTTCGCGCTGGCGATGTGGATGACAATCGAAGCGGCGATCGCCTTCGGCAGTGCCAAGGCGAAAGGCGAGACCGCAGGCGCGTCATAGCCCCGAGGGCTCGACGGTCTCCTGGGGGACGAGTTCGAGCACGAACCGCGCCGGAGGCGGCGAGGTGCCCTCGATCTGGCCGTTGCGGACGTACTCGGGGGGGAAGTTGAACGCCACCGATCTTGTGATGACGCCCGTGGCCTGGCGGTCGGCGTCCAGCACGTGCAGAAAGATGTGGAACGGCTGCCGTTCGTACGCCTGCCAGGCCTCGGTGGTTGCCCGGACCAGGACCGTCGCCAACTCCGCTTCATTTTCGAGTCGGACGCGGTACGCCCCTTGCAGGTTGGGACTGAAGCAGAACCCCAGCACCGCCTGCACGGGATGCTCGGCAAGGACCACCTCCTCGGGCGACAGGGACACGCTCACGCGGGTGGACACCTCGCGCTGTTGTCCGGGGACGAATTCGACGTAAGGGGTCTTCTGAATCGCGGAGGTCGCCGCCTGGATCCGCTCGCGCGCCGAGAGGCGAACGCGGGCGGCGACGACGCCGTCCGGGACGAACGCCTCGACCGTCGCCGGTTCGATCTCGGCCCGCATGGGCGCGCCGTTCTCGTCGATGCATTCCACGGGAAGTGCTCTTTCGACCAGTTGATGGACCTCGACCGTCACCGTTCGCGGCTCGCAGTTTTCCACCGTCAGGCCGAGCTGCTTGATCTCGGGGCTCTGTTTGAGGAAGTTCAACACGTTGAAGCTGCGCGAGCCGACCTCCGTCCACCCTTCCTCCTCGGGCGAGACAAACAGGTCGAGGGCCAGTTCGCCCTTCTTCCTCATGCGATCGACCTCGGTGACTCGGGAGGCGGGGCCTTTCAGATCGATGGCTCGAATGGTCACGGAAGGCCGGAGCTCCGCGTCCGGTCCCTCGAAACTCACCCAGACCGTCGGATCGCCGGGCCGAGCCACCGTCATCGTCACGAACCCGGACAGCGACATCCGCTCATCCTGAGCCAAATCGGACCACACCCAGATCAGGACCGTCAGGAAGACCACGATCGATATCTTGCCGAGTTTTGGGTTCTTAGCCATTGATGTCTTCGAGCCCTGCTCTTTGCGGTTTCCTGTACTCTGTCGGCGTTCTCCGCCCCGTCTTGGTTGGCGTCCGCATCTACCCGTGTCGCTTGAGCAGTCGTCCCACCAACGGCACGGTTGCTGTCATGGTGCTGGTCAGGTAGGAGCGGATCTGGGCCTCGGTCACGTTGCGGACCAGTCTGCCGTTGCGCGCGACGGAGATGGCCCCGGTCTCCTCACTGACCACCAGGCACGTCGCATCCGATCCCGCGGTAATACCCAGCGCGGCGCGGTGCCGCGAGCCCAACTCGATCCCATCCATCGCGCCGGGCTCGGCCAAGGGAAGCTGGACCCTGGCCGCGACGATCCTGTCGGCGCGGATGACCACGGCCATATCGTGCAGCGCGGTCCCGGGGTAGAAAATCGTCTTGAGCACATCGGCCGTGACCCGCGCATCCAGGCGAACGCCGGTCTCGATGAACTCGCCCAGGGCCACCTGCCTTTCGAGCACGATGATCGCCCCGATCCGAGCGGCCGAAAGCTCGGTAACCGCCGTGATGAGGGCCTCCACCGTCCGGGACAGTTGATGCAGCGATCCCGTCCAGATGCGAGGCTGCCCAATCTGGATGAGAACGCGTCGGATCTCCGGCTGGAACGCCGCCACCGCCACGATCAAGATCGCGATCAAAAAACCTTTGTAGAGGAATTGAAGCCGGTCGAAGGGAAGCCGCTCCACAACGAGGTTCAACACCAGCACCCCGGCGACCAGAACGAAGATGACACCGCGAAACAGCCTCTCCCCGCGCGTGCCTTCGAGAAAATCCACCACCCAGTAAACGACGAGCCCGATCAGGACCAGCTCAACAACGACAACCCACCACTCATAGCGCGCGACCCGACTGAAATAATCAACCAGCGTATCCACCTAACCGCAACCCTTCTGTGGACCCGGGCGCACCGAACCTGAGCGTGAGACTATGGCAGCCTCTTGTCGGTAAGGTTGCTGGGCCGATCCAGCAGCAGCACCGTGTCGATATCGGCGCGCATCATTTCAAAGTTGGTCTGGACGACTCGCTTGTGCCGTCGCTTGCCCTCGGCCGCCGTCTCGCCCGGATAGTCCCACCAGGAGGCGCAACCACAGGGCAGAATCACCAGGACGCACAGGATCAGAGTCAGCGCCAGCGCGCGCAGGTTGAAGCGCCGCATCCATTGCTCCCTTTTCTCGACAGCCACTACGCTTTTCATCGTTTCCCCTTCTTTCAGAATCCCCTGGTGCCCTGTACGGCTCGCCCCATACCCCAGGCACTGCCGGCTACGGGACCCGTAAACCGAGCGGCGCAAAACCTGCCCCGACAGACACTTAATTATAGCACGCCCGCTTGGGCCTGTCAAGCGTCACAAGAATTTTGCGGACGTGCGTGACTTAACCGCTTCCTGGCAGGCAACTTGCGACGCTCTGGGCGTGACGCGATGCGTCTGTGCGACCCGGCCGGGCCGGCATTTCCTACGGCTTGGCGGCGACGCTTCCTGCGAGCAAGGCATCCGAAAAAGCCTTCAAACCGCGCCCGAAGGCGGTACAATACCCCGCGTGCAGGACCCAAACCGCTCGGGTACGGTCGCCGCGCCCCGAGCATCACCTTTGGCAGTGGTTCAGGAGATCGACATGGTCACGGATTCGTCTTCCCCCCGCCTCACCAGCCGGCAGCGTGTCCTCGCCGCGATCAACCACCAGCCCGCCGACCGCGTCCCCGTCGATCTCGGAGGCACCCCTTGCTCCGGCGCCCAGGTCAGCGTCGTCGCCCGCCTCCGCCAGGCACTGGGCCTCGACAAGCCCGGAACGCCCGTCAAGGTCGTCGAGCCGTATCAAATGCTTGGCGAAATCGGCGCCGACCTGCGGGAGGCGCTCGGCATCGACGTCGTCGAGCTGCCCAAGCCGAAGAACATGTTCGGCTTCGAGAACTCCGGCTGGAAGCCCTGGCGCACGTTCGATGGCACCGACGTGCTCGTGCCCGCCAAGTTCAACACCGAGCCCGAGCCCAACGGCGACATCCTGATGTACCCGCAGGGAGACCGGTCCGCCAAGCCATCGGCCCGCATGCCAAAAGGCGGCTTCTACTTCGACTCGATCATCCGCCAGCACCCCATCGACGACGCGAAACTCGATCCGGCCGATAATCTCGAAGATTTCGGATCTGTCAGCGACGAGGACCTGGCCTTCTACGAGAAACACGCCAAAGATCTGTACGACAACACCGACCTGGCCATCGCCGCGGGCTTCCCAGGCACCGCATTCGGCGACATCGCGCTGGTGCCCGCGCCCTGGATGAAAGACCCCAAGGGCATTCGCGATATCGAGGAGTGGTACATCAGCACCATCACCCGCCGGGACTATATACAGGAGGTCTTCGCCCGCCAGGCCGAGATCGCCATCGAGAACCTCAAGCGCATCCATCAGGCGGTCGGCGACCGGGTGCACGCGGTCTTCATGTGCGGGACCGATCTGGCGTCGCAGAACAGCCTGTTCTGCTCGCCCGACGCCTACCGCGAGCTGTACCTGCCGCACGCCAGGAAACTCAACGACTGGGTCCATACGCACACGAAGTGGAAGACGCTCAAGCACTGTTGCGGCGGATGCGAGCCGCTGATCGACGGGCTCATCGACGCCGGATACGACATCCTCAATCCCGTCCAGACGTCGGCGAAGGGTATGGACCCTGCGACGCTCGTCGAGAAGTATGGCGACCGCATCGTCTTCTGGGGCGGCGGCGTCGACACGCAGCAGACCCTGCCCTTCGGCACCCCCGACGAGGTCCGCGCCCAGGTCGCCGAACGCGTCAAAATCTTCAGCCGCAAACACGGATTCGTCTTCAACACCATCCACAACATCCAGTGCAACACCCCCACCCAAAACCTCCTCGCCATGTTCCAGTCCCTCGGCCGCAACCTGTAGGGGCGAATGATCATTCGCCCTCACTAACGGGGCATACCCGTTTGTAGTGTGCCCGTAAGGGCGTAACGTAGGGGCGAAGCGTGCTTCGCCCTTACCCACAACGGGGTGGCAGCCTCAAGCCCGCAGGGCTTGGGGATGGCGGACCGGAACGTCGCGTCGATCCCAGGCCGCCGCCAATGCCCAGAACCATCCCCAAACGCTGATACGTTTGAGGCTGCCACCCGTCGCATCTCCTCAGGCGATCGGTCGATCGCTTGACATCCTGGCACGGACCGCCTATAGTCCAAGTGGTTCTGTGCCTGGCTGGGATACATGGCACAAGCATCGAGATCGTGGAGACGGCGGCATGAAAGCCGAATCGGACAAAGAGCGAATGGCGGTTGCAGCGGCGTCCGGGTCCAGGCCGATCGATTTGCAGCGTCTGGCTGCCGTTCTTGGCGACGTCGCGTGCATCGATTATGCGATGGTCTTTGGCTCGGCTCGGGACGGCGTCGCGCACGCCGGATCTGATCTGGACGTGGCGGTATCGTTGGCGGACGCCGACGCGAAGGACATCGCCCGCCTCGTGGAAATCGTGAGCAGGGTGGAAGAGACGTTCGATGTCCCCTGCGATCTGACGGTGCTCAATACGGCGGGGCCTGTGCTTCGGCACGAAGCGTTGAAAGGACGCGTGCTCTTCGTGCGACCCGGCCGGCAGGAGGATTTCGCTGACTTCTTCACCCGAACCTGTGCCGAGCACGAAGACCTCATGGCGCTCCGCGCCCGGCAGCTTGCCTACAGGGGGTACTGATGCCCATCAACGGTGTCGTCGAGAGCAAGCTTCGTTTCCTCGAACAGACCCTGGCCGACTTGGAGAGTTGGCCTCTGGGGACCCAGGGCGAGTTCGCCCACAACTCCATGCTTCGACGGGCCGTGGAGCGTGCCCTGCAGCTTGCCATCGAGAGTATGATCGACGTCGCGGAGCGGATTCTGGCTGCCAGACACCTACCGCCGGCCGATACCGCCGGACAGAATCTCCGTCGGCTACAGGAAATCGGGGTATTGAAAGATGCCGAGCGCTACGCTGAAATGGTGCGCTTTCGCAACTTCATTGTCCATCGATATGAACAGATCGAGCCCCAGATCATCTACCGTCTCGCGACGACCAAACTGAGTCACTTTCGCGACTTCATCGACGAGATCCGCACAGCGTGCGCGGATCAGACCTCCGAGCAGGAAGGGGTCTAAAGACGATAGGCGCCTGCCTCCCTGGCGAACCCGCCCGGCCTGCCGACTACAATGTCCAGTGCAACACCCCCACCCAGAACCTCCTCGCCATGTTCGCCGCCCTCGGCCGCAACCCGTAGGGGCGAATGATTATTCGCCCTCACTGACGGGGCATACCCGTTTGTAGTGTGCTCGTAAGAGCATACATAGGCTCGAGAATAGCCCGCCGCGGCGGGCCACTACAAACGACGCACTTTTTCCCTTTTCCCGCTGCCCGTCGCCTGTCATAATGCTCCCAGCAAGACAACTCCGATCAGCCTACGAGGAATACTTGGGAGCCCTACGGGCTCTACGGACGTGGAGAGGTTTGGGGCGAATACGATGGGAGATCGACCATGTCGACAAGCAAAGACGTACAGACTGAGATCAGGCTGAAGCTATATGAGACAACCTGGGAGAATTTCGAACGGCGTCGGGCTTACGAATGGAAATTGGCTCTGAGCATATGGACTGCTCTTGCCGTGTTTGGCGCGGTCGTTCTGAAAGAGGAACTGCACCTTGAGCCTGGCCACAAGGCGATCCTTGCGGTCTCTGCGGTGGTTCTGGTCCTACTACTTGCGCTCTTTCAATACCGCATCCATCTGGGTCATAGGTGCGATGTAGCCAAAGCCCATTTCTACGAGGGACTGCTTAATGCGGATGCGGGAGTCACCTTCGGCGGTTCGGTCGAGACAGCTATCCGAGATGCGATCCACGGATTCGGATACCGGTGGTATTCACCCGTGTTCGCCATGGCTGTGACCATCATCCTAATGGTCACTATAGCATTGCTCATCACCATGAAGCCACCGCGTGGCTTGGACACAGGCCCCAATTCCGAATCCGGTCAACGCATGGTCGTGAGTCCCCAGGAGGTAAGCCCTAAGTCTGAGGCAGATTCACAGGAGTCGCGATTCATGGCCGACTTAACGGAACCGATTGCGGCAATTGCCGCGATAGGGACTCTGTTAGCTGCCTTCTTTGCATGGTATTCTGCTCGTACCGTGAAATCTCTGACACGGGGCCAGTTGTTCTCAGATTTGCTTCTCAGGTACTCATCTGAGGAAATGCGACTGTCCTTGATGAAGATGGGCGTCCTTCGCGACTTGCGTCTGGAGAACGAGGCCGGGTTTCACACCAAGGTCCAGGAGCTTGTCAAGGCCCGCGCTGGCAAAGAAGGAGTTCATGCAACTGACGCCGGTGGCATAGATGCCTGTCGACGGCGAATCTCCCATTTCTTCCTAATGGTCTTGGAGCTTTATGAGAACAGGCGACTCATAGACAAGGCGTTTCTCCGACGCATTTGCGGATTCGGTGGCTTCCGCCTGTTCTACGAGGTTGTTGAGCATTTTGAAAAGGAGATTAACCCTGACTATGCCCGTGACAGTTTTACGCGCCTTCTCTATCTATCCGGTAGACGTGACGTAGACAAGTTGGAGGGGCTGAGGCCGTCCGGCGGGTCGGAATTACGTGCGGAATCAGACGTGGCAGGCGGATAGCCGGCGATTGCCGAGCGCTATTCTCCCCGACCGCGATTACTTTGTGGCCTCGCCCTCACGGCATGCGGGGGACAGGCCTCATGTTACGACTGTGGTCTGATCTTGAGAGGACGAGAAGTCATGGAGCTAAAAGCATTGGGAATCGGGTGAGGGAATCGGGTGAGAGGGAATCGGGTGACACCATACTCAATTCAAGATCGACATTGGTAAGGCGTCCCCGGAATTGATTGCATGAAGAACACGTTTGACGCCGTGCCGTTCATGCGGAAGCGGCGAGAAGAGCTCTCCCGCGAGCACGCCGGACTCAGCGCCGAAGAGATCGAGCAGTGATTCCAGCAGGCGCTGAAGGATGACCCGCGCTGGCAACGATACAGCCAGAGTCGAATCGCCCAATGTGCAGAGCCGAAACAGGGTAGCTGTGCCGAGTCGTTCGGGCATTGCATTAGTCGTCAAAGGTCAGAAATGGAAGACGAATTGGTGGAACTTGAGAAGCATCGGAACCATAAGAAGTGGCGCGCATGGGTCTGTGATTTCAAGTGCCAAAAGTCGAAGATCTCTTTAGAGGAATATTGCCGTGAGCACGATCTCGACCCGAACGTGCTCCGTTGGTGGCTAGTTTACGCCCAGAGGGAGGATGAATACAGTTTCTATCGTTCGTTTGCCGCGGAATATCTGAGACGGGCGAAAGAGTCTGTGGGACTGCTGGAGCGGTATGTTGATGTAGATCGTGACTTGCGGATGCCACTGATACGAGACGCAATCATTTCCTATGCCGTGCCTTTCAGCAAGAACCGGGGCCGTGCTGGTCAGTCACTGAGGCTTGATACGAAAGTAGTCCCCAAGGACCTATCCGACCTGCATAAGGCAATCCTGGAGTTCAGGAATGTCATGTTGGCCCATTGTGACATCCCTCTGAGACAACCGGTTGTCACTCCGTTCGGCATAGGGTTCAAAGGAAGAGGGCTATGCTGGGAGCATTTCCGTGATCTAGTGCCACGATTCAAGATAGTGATCGATGCGGTTCTTGCCAACACTAAAGCCTACTTGGCAGAGAGGGGGTGGAATTCGCCGGACCTCGCATTCCAAGACATCCCCGAACCTCCATCCGGGGTAGATAAAGACCCGGGATCACCACCTGAGCAGAAGACATAGGCGGGAGGCGAATGAAAGCGGTCCGGCACTTTTTCGCGGGGGAATCGGGCGACACCATACTCAATTGAAGATCGAAATTGGCAAGTAAATAGAGAAGAAGCTCGTCCGTGAGCTGCGCCGGTTAGGGCGGCACCGTCCCTGGTGACGAGTTGAAACTCTGTTTCTGTCGGCTTCGTGTCGACAGAGTTCGACCGCTCTTGTCATCACCCACACTGGAACCAAGACCTGCCTGAAGCCACTTTTGGAATGGCCCGCCTCCTTGCCTGCCATCTGTGTAAATCATATGCGATCGCTCTCTGCCGGTCAACATTCATGGCGGCGTTTTGCCGTGCATTCGGTGTGGTTTTCTTCGATGTTTGGAGCCATCGGTGATATAGGCCGCAACGACTACCCAGCCTTCGGCGCGGATGTGAACCTGGGCAATATACGAGACGCCGGAGGGCGGGCCCGCATTCTCTTCGGCGCGAGGGCTGCGCAAGGGCGAAGCATGCTTCGCCCCTACGAACGTGTCTATCGGGGTTCCGTCGGCGGGGCGTAGACCTGGGCGCGTCGTTCGGGGGGCCATTCTTCGGGGAAGTTGACGCGGGCGAACTGGCCGCCCAGTTCGACCGCCTTGTGGTCGTAGGCGCGGGCGGCATCGACCTCCTCCGCGAAATAGCCGATGTGGAGTGGTTTGCGCTTCCACTGGATCGCGGCGCGCCACTTCTTGTTCTTGCAGCTCCTGCAATGGCACACACCGATGAAGCGGGATGTGGTGCCGGACCGTTTGCGTGTGTTCTGCATGTTCTCCTGGTGCGTGCAAACGCGCAGATTGATCCGGGTGTTGTCCAGCTTGTTGTGGTTGCGGTGATCGACGATCTTGTCGTCGGGCGGCTGCATGATCTCGCGGTGCATGAAGATCACCTTCTTGCCATAGCGCACGGCGTATCCGTTCTGAACGTGCCAGGTCCACTGGCTGAGCCATTCGTAGTCGGCGGCGTCGACGTAGGTGTAGTAGCCTCGCCCGAGCGGGATCATGCGGACGTCGCCCTGGGGCTGGGCCGGCCGGGGGCGGTAATTGGGGCACATCCCCCGGTCGGGCGTGCGGCGCATCCGCCCGAACGATTCGGGATGGTTGGCACAGGCGGGCCAGTTCAGCAGGCCCGCCGAGTAGCACTCGAGCGTGTGCTCGCGGTCGAGGTACGCAAACACGCAGTTATAGCAGCAGCGAATCGTCTTCGTCGCCATGATCTCTCCCTTCCATTTTCGGTTGTCAACCGGGCGACGCACCGCGCCGCCAACGTCGGGTATATGGTATATTGACCATGCTCTCCTGTCAACCGAAAACACAAAGACATGATAGATTTGTTGCGTACCCGCTAAACCTCTGCCGCCCAAGGAATTAGGGCTGTCGGGGACTCTTTTGCGGACTGGATGCGGAATCGGGGGCACCCTATTCCGTTCAACATTGAAATTGGCCGGGAATTGCGGCCGGGTCTGGAAACCGTCTTGATGGATGCCTCATGCCGGGGTATGTGTATCTGTGGTAGAATGCAGCAGGTGGCCCGTTGGGCGAGGAGTGGACGGTATACTGTGGAGAATCTCAGCATGAACACGAAGAGACAGAATGGCGGGAATCACATCGATAACCGCAGTCACAAGGTCTCGCGCCGCGCCTTGCTCGGTGGCGTCGCGGCGGGTGTCGCGTTTTCGGTGGTACCGCGCCACGTCCTCGGGGGACAGGGCCATACGGCTCCGAGCGACAGGATCAGCCTGGGATTGATCGGGCTGGGCGGCCAGGGCCACGTGAACCTGTTCAACTTCCTGCAGATGGAGGACGTGCAGGTCACAAGCGTGTGCGATGTCAATCGCGAAGGGCCGGGATACATTTCCTGGGATTGGATGGAGGGTAAGGAGCGGAAACTCGGCGGGCGAGAGCCGGCCCGGCGTCTGGTGAACCAACACTACGCCGAGCAGAGGGGGCAAAGCACGTTTCGAGGCTGCACTGCCTACACGGACTACCGCGAACTGCTGGAAACGGAAGCGGTGGACGCGGTAATGGTCGCCACGCCGGACCACACCCACGCGGTGGTCGTCATGGCGGCCCTGAAACAGGGCAAGCACGTGTACTGCGAAAAGCCGCTCGCGTATACGGTTCACGAGGCGCGGGCATTGACCGAGGCGGCGCGTCGAGCCAAGGTGGCCACCCAACTGGGCAACCAGGGACAGGCGTCCGAGGAGGCACGTTTGACCCAGGAGATCGTCCTCGACGGCGCGATCGGCGCCGTGCGCGAGGTGCACGTCAATCGGGGCGCCTGCTTCTGGGATCCGCCGGCATGGGGGGGCCATCGGCCCCCGGACCAACCGCCGGTGCCCGAGGGACTGGATTGGGATCGCTGGCTGGGTCCGGCCCCGGCACGCCCGTATCACCCGGCCTACCATCCCTGGCGATGGCGGGACTGGTGGGACTTCGGCACGGGCCCCCTGGGGGACATGGGCTGCCACATCCTCTCGACCGTGTTCAAGGCGCTCCACCTCCGCCATCCGGACCGCGTCGTCGCCGAGTGCGTGGAGATCGGCCCGGAGGTCTACCCGCGCCGTTTCAAGGTGACCTATACGTTCGGCTCGCGTGACGGGATGCCGCCGCTGACCCTGGTCTGGCATGATGAGGGCTATGACCCGCCTCGGCCCGAAGCCCTGGAGCCGGGACGCCCCTTGACGTCGCCGATCTACGTGGGAGACGAGGGCACGATGATGGACTACCTGCTGATCCCCGAATCGCGGCGCAAGGCCTACGGCAAGCCCCCTCGGGTATTGCCGCGTTCGCCGGGACCGTACCGTGAGTGGATCGATGCGTGTCGAGGCGGGACGCCGGCGGGTTCGGATTTTGTGAACCACAGCGGCCTGCTGACGGAGACCGCGCTACTGGGCAATATCGCTTTGCGTACGGGCAAGGCGCTCGATTGGGACGGTCCCAACCTGAAGATTACCAACGACGAAGCGGCCAACCGATACCTGCGCCGGGACTACCGGGATGGCTGGACCTTATAACGACTCAAAGGTGTCTGCTACGAACGTGTCTTTCGGGGCTTCCTCTTCGAGGAGGCTTCGCTGCGGTGGGATCGCACGAACAGGCGGACGGGGACTTCGCCGATGGGCAGCAGGGCCCCGAGCCGGCTGGCGACGTACCGGAGGTAGTTTTCGTCGAAGAGCCTGGGGTTGTTGACGAACATCAGGATGGTTACAGGATTCGTCGCGACCTGTGTGGCGTAGTAGACCCTGGGCCAGGCGGTGCCGGTGCGTTTGGCGCCGGTTCGCTCATCGCGAATGGTCTCGAAGGCCTTGTTGAGCCGGCCGGTGCCGATGCGCGTGGTGGCCTGCTTGAACAGCTCGGCCGACAGATCGAGCACGGCCTGGACGTTCTTGCCGGCGGTGGCGGTGGTGAAGGCGATCGGAGCGTATTTCAGCACGGGCAGCTTGGCCGTCAGGTATTCTTCGTAGTCGCCCGTGGAGGCAACGTCCTTGGCCAGGTCCCACTTGTTGACGACGATGACACAGCTCTTGTACTCCTCGGCGATCTGGCGGGCCAGCTTCTTGTCCACCTGGGAGAGAGGCACGGTCGCATCGACGAGGAACCAGACGATGTCGGCTCGCTGGATAGAGCGGGCGACGCGGACAGTGCTGTAAAACTCGATATCGTCGGCCATCTTGCCCTTCTTTCGGACGCCGGCCGTGTCGATCACGATGAGGGTCTTGCCGTCTTTTTCGATTCGCACGTCCACCGCGTCGCGGGTCGTCCCCGCGATCTCGCTGACGATGACGCGCTCGGTGCCGGCGATGGCGTTGACCATCGAACTCTTGCCCGCGTTGCGCTTGCCGACCATGGCGATCTTCATGATCGGTTCCGGCGGGGCGCCCATGCCCTCATGGTCGGCCAGTCGCTCGAAGATCCGGTCGAGCAGCACGGACTTGTTGAGGTTGTTCTCGGCGGAAACACAGAGGAACTCGCCGAAGCCCAGCCGGACGAACTCGCCGGCCGACGGGAACATCTTGGCGCTGTCGGCCTTGTTGGCCACGCCGATGACGTCGAGGTCGTATCTGCGCAGGAGTTGGGCGATCTTCTCATCGAGGGGTGTCAGCCCGTCGCGGATATCGACCATGAAGATCACCAGCGTCGCCGAGCCGATGGCCTGGAAGATCTGCCGCTCGATATGGTCGCTGAGCTGGTCGGAATCGACGATGCCGTAGCCGCCGGTGTCGATCAGCTCGATGTACCTGTCGTCCCGGCTGATGAACGTGCTGACGCGGTCGCGCGTCACGCCGGCGGTCGGCTCGACGATGCTGATCATCTCTCCGGCCAGCGCGTTGAGCAGACTGCTCTTGCCCACGTTCGGCCGGCCCACAATGGCCACGGTCGGTAATCCCATAGAACTCCACAACACAAAGAATCAAAAGCACTTAGCCGCACCAGTATACCCGAAACCCCGCCCCAGGTCCAGAGGCCTCTCCCGAGTAACCGTCCCCAGGATTGTGGGAGAAAATGAGGGATGAGAGATTCCCCGGAGGGGGTGAG
>LVBB01000018.1 GCA_001603075.1 Phycisphaerales bacterium Planc_01
AGCCCGTAGATCACGTTCCGCAGCACGGTCATGTGCGGGAAGAGCGCGTAGCTCTGGAAGACGGTCGCCGTAGGCCGTCGCTCGGGAGGAAGCGCGGTGACGTCCTCCCCGTCGAGGACGATCCGCCCGCCGTCGGGCCGGAGAAAGCCCCCGACCATCCGCAGCGTCGTCGTCTTGCCGCATCCGCTCGGCCCCAACAGCGAGAGCATCTCCCCCCGTTCGACGTCGAGCGAGAGCCCCCGTACGGCCTCCGTCGCTTCGAACCGTTTATCGAGCCGCTCCAACCGAAGATACATACTCCGCCTCCGATCCTTTTGTTCTCCTCTTCAGGAGGAGCCACGAAAACGCCGCGTTCACCGTCATGGCGACCAGGATGATCACCGACGCCATCACCGAACTCGCGCCGATATCGCCGCTCTGGATAGCGTCGAACATCTCCGCTGTGAGCACCTTCGTGTACGGCGTGATGAGAAAGATGATGCCGCCGATGGTGGTCATGGTGAACGTGAAGGTGTTGATGAAGCTCACCAGGAACGCTGGCGCGAGCAGCGGCCCGATCACGTCCCGCAGCACGGCGAGGCCTCCTCCTCCCTGATCGCGGACGGCGTCCTCGAGCTCCGGGTTGATCTGCCCCAGCACGGAGACGCCGCTCTTGATCCCGAGCGAGAGCTGCCGGTAGACGCAGTTGGCGACGATGAGGAAGCCCGTCCCCAGGAAGGCCTCGGGCAGCCGGTTGAACGCCAGAAGGTAGGCGATGCCGAAGAACGGCCCCGGCAGAATGAAGGGGAGATCCGCGATGAAATCGACGGCCCGGCTGAACAGAGTGGCGCGCCTCCCGAGAAAGCGCGCCAGCACGACGCCCATCGCGCCCGCGATCAGGGCGGCGGCGAAGGCGTAGCGGACGCTCCGGAGCAGGCTGCCGAGCTTGGTGAGCCGGAGCGTGCTCAGGTGGTTGAGCGTGAAGGAAAAATCGACGCCCCACGTCCTGACGAAGGCGCCGCAGAAGATCGCGCCGTACTTCATGGCCTCGAAGAGGACGAAGCTCCAGACGACCGCGAAGACGAACCATCGCACCGCGCCGGGCAGCGAGCGTTCCTCTCCGGAGGCGACCGATTTGGAGGAGAAGAGGGGCGCCCCGGCCATCAGCTTCCGGTAGACCAGAAAGACGAAAAAGGCGGGGACGACGAGGAGCGTGGAGATGGCGGCGGCCTTCGGAAGGTCGTTGGAGCCGACCGCGGTCATGTACGCCTGCGTCGCCAGGACGTTGTAGTTGCCGCCGATGAACATCGGCGTGCCGAAGTCGGAGAGCGAGCGGATGAAGACGATCAGCGCCGCCGTGACGATGCCCGGGCGGGCGAGGGGAAGCGTGACGCGGAGCAGCGTCGCCCACTTTCCCGCGCCGAGGTCGAACGAGGCCTGTTCCAGACTTCTGTCGATGCCCCGGAGCACCGCCATGATCAAAAACGCGGCGACGGCGGCCAGCCCGACGGACTCCATCAGGACGATGCCGTGCGCTCCGTACGGGCTCCAGCGAAGGCCCAGAAGCCGCCAGGTCACGAGCCCTCTCCGGCCGAAGAGCATGATGTACGAGAGCGAGGAGACGAAAGGCGGGGAGATCAGCGTCAGCAGAAGCACCCCCAGCACCGCCCGTTTCCCCCGGAAGGAGGTGCGCGTCACGTAGAGGGCGCAGCAGAGGCCGATCAGCACCGCCAGGACGGTCGTCCACCATCCGACGAAGAGGCTGTTCTTCAGCAGTGTCCGGTTGCCCGTCAGCAGGTCGCCGTAACGTTCCAAGCTGAACGCGCCGTCGACCAGGACGCTCTCCTTCAGGATGGCGAGCGTCGGCCAGAGGATGAAAACAAGAACGCCCCCCGCCAGGAGGGCGTACAGAACGGAGGAGGCGTCCGGGAGGAACGCCCCCTTCGAATATGCGCTACTGTTCGGCTTTGGAGCCAAATTCCCGCTGCCACCTGTCGAGAATACTCGTGCGCATCTCGCCGACCTTCACCGGATCCGCCACGACGATCTTCGCCTTTTTCAGCCCTTGCAGATACTCGGGGACCTCGGCGTCGGGACGCGTTCCCACCTTCGCCGTGTACGCC
>LVBB01000019.1 GCA_001603075.1 Phycisphaerales bacterium Planc_01
GGCGACTGGCAGAAGGTCCAGTGGGTGGAGATGGACCCGGTCACCCGGTTTTCCATCGGTGAGAACGGAATCAAGTGCGACACCGACTGCGCCGGACGCTTCCTCCTCGAGGCCGACACGGTCGTCTTCGCCGTCGGACAGAAAACGGACCGGGGCGTTTTCGAAAACACCCCGGGCATCGAGATCAACGGCGGGGGGCGGGTCCGGATCGATCCGGACACCCAGATGACCACACTCGGCGGGGTTTTCCTCGCGGGCGACGTCGTCGAGGCGAAGGGCTCCGTCGTGGAGGCCGTGGCCTCGGCGCGCCGGGCCGCCGCTTCCATCGACGCCTGGCTGAGGGGGCGGGCTCGTGCCGTCGAAAAGGAGAAACCGCCCCGGGGTGCTCCCCTGGAAGAGAAGATCTTTCCCGTGCGGCTGGAGAAACTGAGCGTCGCCGGCATTCCCTCCCTGATGCCGGATGATGCGGTGACCTGCTTTGAAGAGGTGGAGGGCGTCCTGGGCGTCGCCGAGGCCCGGGAGGACGCTCGCAGGTGCATGAAATGCGGTTACGTCGACGTGGACCATGAGCTCTGCATCGGGTGCGGAACCTGTGCCGCCGTGTGCCCGAGGGGGGACGTGATCCGGCTGGAGGCGCCGCAGGCCGGGGAGAAAGCCTTGCCGGGGGAGGAGGTGCGGTCATGAAGACATGGGACGTCATCGTGGTTGGAGCGGGACCGGGCGGCAGCACGACCGCCGCCAGGCTGGCCATGGCGGGTTGCGACGTGCTCCTGGTGGACAAGGAGCGTTTCCCCCGGGAAAAGCCCTGCTCGGATATCTACGGGCGCTACGGCGCTGACACGTACAAGGAGATCGGCGCCTACGACGAGCTCAAGGAGAAGGGATTCCTGTTCCCGGACCTGGCGCTCACCTCCCCGGACTACACGGAGATCCGGGGCCCGAATCTCCTGAGCCTCACCTGTCCCCGGCGCATCGGCGACAACATCCTCAAGGAGGCGGCCGCCCGCCGGGGGGCCAGGGTCCTGGAGGAGTTCTGGGTCAACGACCTGATGACGGACCGCGGGCGGGTGGTCGGCGTCAAGGCCAAGTACGAAGGAAAGTTCGTCGAGTACCCGGCCCGGATCGTGATCGGCGCCGACGGCAGCCACAGCTGGGTGGCGAAACGCTTAGGGCTTTTCCGGGACGACTACGACGAGGTTTTCCTGGCCGGCCGGGCCTATTTCGCGGACTGCGATCCTCCCCTCCGGACCATGGAGGTGCACTACGATCCCTATTTCTTCCCGGGCTTCGTCTGCCTGAGCCCGCACCCCGGCTACGGGGATGTGGTCAACGTGGGGATCGGCTACCAGATGGCGCCGTATGTCCGGGCAAAAGAGGACGTCGAGCAGCTGACCTGGAGATTCATCGAGACGAGCCCCTTCGGGGAGAAGCTGCGCAAAGCCCGGCAGGTCAGCGACTGGATGGGGTGGCGCGTCCCGAGCGCGGGGCAGATCGGGAAAACCTATGCCGCCGGCGCGATGCTCATCGGCGATGCCGGAAGCTTCGTCGATCCGTTCATCCTCGAAGGCATCGCCAACAGTGTAAGGAGCGGCGGCTTTGCCGTGCAGACGGCTCTGGAGGCACTGGAGAAGGGCGACTTCTCCGAGTCCTTCCTGTCGGTCTACCAGGAGCGCTGGGAGGAGAAGATGAAGCCCCGTTTCGATGCGTTGCAGCAGATGGCCCTGGTCGCCCGGAACGCCGAGCTCCTCAACGCGACCTTCCACGGACTGAAGGCCAATCCGGGGGCCCTGAAGAAGATGTTCGGCTGACGGAATCGTCATCCGGAAGAGAGATGATTCGGATGCCCGGAGCGCCGGAATTCCACATCGTGAAAAATGATTACCCGCAGGCGAAATACGGGGTTGCCACCCTGTGCGGCGGCCTCGGCAACGCCAATGCCATCCTGCTGGAGCGGGTTGAGAAATAAACTTCCGAGAAAACTTAAATCCATAACGGGGAGGATTGCATGTCCAGTCTGATCGTCGATTCGAGAGACCAGCGGTTCGTGCTGCACGAGATGCTGGGAGTGGAAAACATCTGCCGGGGGCGCTTCGAGAGCTTTGCCGGAGACACCTTCGACATGATCCTGACGGAGGCGGAGAAATTC
Organism: Phycisphaerales bacterium Planc_01; assembly: GCA_001603075.1. GTDB lineage: Bacteria > Planctomycetota > Phycisphaerae > Sedimentisphaerales > Anaerobacaceae > Anaerobaca. Next base: position 2,147 of record LVBB01000019.1, read on the forward strand.
GCCAAGGAGGAGATATTCCCGGTCCTGAAGGACGGTGACCACCAGGGCTGCCGCCTGGAGAACGGGCAGGTCTACGGCCCGGAGGCGTTCCGGAAGGGTTACAGGCTGTTCTGCGAGGGCGGCTGGAACGCCATGATGAACCACCAGGAGCACGGCGGCCAGGGGTTTCCCATGGTCCTGTACCTGGCCTGCGCGGACTGGTTCTTCCACAACTTCGCCTTCACCATGTACCCGGGCCTGACCAGCGGGGCCGCGGAGCTGATCGAAAGCTACGGCACGGAGGAGCAGAAGCATCGCTACCTGCCGAAAATGCTCAGCGGCGAGTGGGGCGGCACCATGTGTCTCACCGAGGCGGGGGCCGGCAGCGACGTGGGCGCGCTCACCACCAAGGCGATCCGGCAGCCCGACGGCACGTTCCTGATCCAGGGGACCAAGGTCTTCATCTCCTGCGGGGACCACGACTACGTGAGCAACATGATCCATCCCGTCCTGGCGCGGATCGAGGGCGATCCCGAGGGGACGAAGGGCATCTCCATCTTCCTGGTTCCCAAGTTCCGGGTGAACGGCGACGGGACCCCGGGGGTGCACAACGACCTGGGAGTCACCAAGATCGAGGAAAAGCTGGGGCTCCACGGCAGTGCCACCTGCGTGATCAACTTCGGTGACAATGGCGGCTGTGTCGGAGAACTCCTCGGCAAGGAGTGCGAGGGCATGAAGATCATGTTCATGATGATGAACGGGGCGCGCATGGGCGTGGGCGTCCAGGGCCTCTCCGGGGCCTCGTTCTCCTACCTGCAGGCGCTGGAATACGCCCGGGAGCGTCTCCAGGGGACGAACCTGCTGGGCAAGAGCAACGGCAGCGTGCCGATCATCCGGCATCCCGACGTCAAGCGCATGCTCCTGTGGATGAAGTCGCACGTCGAGGCCATGCGGGCCCTCATCTACTTCTCCGGTGCCTGCCATGACCGGGGCGAAGTCAGCGACAATCCGGAGGAGAAGACGAAATGGAACGGCCTCCTGGAGGTCCTCACCCCCATCTGCAAGGCCTACTGCTCCGACATGGCTTTCCGGATCTGCGAGACGGCCATCCAGGTCTACGGCGGCTACGGCTTCTGCAGCGAGTACCCCGTGGAGCAGATTCTCCGGGACGAGAAGATCGGGTCCATCTACGAGGGGACGAACGGCATCCAGTCGCTGGACTTGGTGGGACGGAAGCTGGGCATGAAGGGCGGGGCCTATTTCATGGAGCTGATCGAGGAGATGAACAAGGTCCTGAACCGCTACAAGGATCGCTGCCCGGACATCGTGGACGACGTCTACGGCGCCGTGGAGTCCCTGGTCAACACGGTCCTGTACTTCGGCCAGTGCGGCAAGGACGGCAAGTTCGCGGTTCCCCTCGTCAACGCCTATCCGTTCCTGATGATGATGGGGAAGGTCGTCAGCGCCTGGTTCCTGTTCTGGCAGGCGGGCATCGCCGCGGAGAAGCTCTCCGCCATGGGCGTGGACACGGCGGACCGCAAGGCCCTGAAGGCCCGCGCGAAGGAGGACCGGGAGGCGGCCTTCTACGCCGGCAAGATCGCCGGCGCCGCCTACTTCATCAAGAACGTGCTGCCCGAGATCGAAGGCACCGTGAAGGCCATCCGGCGGGAAGACATGTCGATCCTCGAGATCGCCGAGGAGAGTTTCGCATCCTGATTGCAGCGGATGCTCCGGCCAATCGCGTTCGTGGAGCTGCGGCGGGAGGTTTCCTCCCGTCGCCGCTCCTGCAGGAGGGGAAACAATCATAGATGGGAAAGGGGGACACAGCATGATTTTGAGAGACCTTTTCAAGAAGCATGCGAAGGAGATTCCGAACGACGAGGCGCTGGTCTTCAAGGAGCGCAGGATCTCGTACAAGGAGTACGACGAGATGACCGACCGGGTGGCCATGGGCCTCCTGAAGCTGGGTGTCCGGCGGGGAGACCGGGTCGGGATCTACGGGCCGCTGTGGCCGGAAATCGTCATGGCCCACTTCGGGGCGACGAAGGTCGGGGCCATCGGCGTACCCCTCAGCGTCCGGACCACCCCGCCGGAGCTCAAGTTCTTCGTCAACGACTCGGAGATCTCCGTCCTGTTCATGCCGGGCGGGTTCATGGGGGCCGACTTCCTGGCGAACTTGGAGGCGGTGCGAAAGGAAATGCCGACCCTCAGGCATGTGGTGTGTTTCGACAAGGAGGCGGACGGAATCCTGCTCTGGGAGAAGTTCCTAGCGGAACCCGACGCGGCGGCGCTTCAGAAGGCGGCCGACGCCATCGAGGAGGACGATCCCGCCCTGTTCATCTACACCTCCGGCACGACGGGCGTGCCCAAGGCGGCCATGCTGACCCACAAGAACCTGATCACCTACACGAACGCACAGATCGAGTGCATGGAGTATTATCGCGGCCACAGCATCGTCCTGAATCTCCCTTTCGCCCACGTCGGCGGCGCCGTCATGGGGATCACCTGCAACCTCAACGCGGGCAACAAGGTCATCATGATGGACATGTTCAACCCGGAAGAGACGCTGCGCCTGGTCGCCGAGGAAAAGGCGACGACGCTCGGGCAGGTGCCCGCCATGTACGCCATGGAGCTCGCCCACCCCAACCTGGGCAAATACGACATCAGCACGCTGAAAATTCCTATTGTCTCCTCCCAACCCTGCCCGTCGGAGCTGATCACGGCCTTCAAGAAGGTCGTCGGCGTGATTCCGCTCAACGCCTACGGCCTGACGGAGTGCACCGCCGCCATCACCTTCACGCACCAGAGTGACGGAGAGGAGAAGCTGACCTACTCCGTGGGCAAGCCCATTTCGTGCATCGAGATGGTTCTCAAGGACGAGAGCGACCGGATCGTTCCCCAGGGCGAGGCGGGCGAAATCTGTGTGAAGGGCCCCGTCGTCATGAAAGGCTACTGGAAGCGGCCCGAAGAGGACGCCAAGGTCTTCGACAAGGAGGGCTTCCTGCACACGGGAGACATGGGCCGGTTCGAGGAGGACGGGTCGCTGGTCATCGTCGGCCGGAAAAAGGAGATGTACATCCGCGGCGGCGAGAATGTCTATCCCCCGGAGATCGAAGACGTGATATGCAAACACCCGGACGTCATGCTGGCGGCGGTCATCGGCCGACCCCACGAGAAGTGGGGCGAGGTCGGCCGGGCCTACGTCATGCCCAAGCCGGGAAAGAACCCCACTCCCGAGGAGATCAGGGAGTTCCTGAAGGACAAGCTCTCCCACTTCAAACTCCCCGAGGACGTCATTGTCCGTCCCATGCTGCCGCTGACGCCGCTGGGAAAGGTCAAGAAGCTCGATCTCTACCAGGAGATGAAGCAGGAACTGGGAAAATAAGCACGGAGGCGGATATGGAATCATACGATGCAATCGTAGTCGGGGCCGGCATCGCCGGCCTCGGCGTCGGCAGCCTTCTCCAGGACAAGGGCCTGAAGACGGCGGTTTTCGAGAAGAGCAAGGTCGTCGGCGGGCGTTCGAGAACCTTCGAACTCCCCGGCGGCTGGCGGATCGACATGGGGACCCACTGTGTCGACCAGGGCATCCACTCGTCCTGCAACAAACTGCTCCGGGTCCTGGGAAAGGAGATCCCCTGGTCCCACAACCTGGAGGGCTTCATGTTCTACGACGAAGACGGCACGTGGAAGCCCATGATGGAGTACCTCAACCTGACGGCGGTCGAAAAGCAGGAGCTCTTGGACCTGCAGAAGTGGATCGGCGCCGCCACGGACGAGATCATCGACCACTACGACAACGTCTCGCTGACGAAGCTTCTCGATGAGAAGGTGAAGTCGTCCAAGATCGCCGAGTTCTGCAAGACCGTCGGCATGGTCCAGACGACCCTGACGGAGTCGGACATCATCTCCGCGGGCGAGTTCATCCACATCTACCGGGACCAGATCCGCGTCTCCGTCAGCCCGGACCTTCCCTTCAACGCGGTGCGGATGCCCCTGGGCGGCGTCGCGACGATGATGGCGGCCATGGAGGCGGCCTACCGCGAGAGGGGGGGAACGCTCAACTTAGGGACGCCGATCCGGAAGGTCAACGTCCGGAAGGGGCGGATGACGGAGGTCGTGACGGATGAAGGAGCATATTCCGCGCCGGTCGTCGTCATCGCCGCGCCGATCTGGAACGTGCTCCGGTTCCTCTCCATGGACGAGATGGCGCAGTTCGCCCCGGCCTGGGCGAAGCGCATGAAGGAGTCCGAGTTCGAGACCAGCGCGTCCACGGGCTTCACCATCGGGACCAGGGCGCCCCTGTTTAACGACAAGTGCTACCTTTCCGCCTGGCGCATACCCGGCGTGGGGTTGCCCCTGCAGATCCTGGGGCACACGAACTTCGACGACACGATCGCGCCCCCGGGGCACATGATCGCCTTCATCGGCGCCTGCGGCACGCCGGCGCAGATCGGGAACGCGGAGTTCCGCAAGAAGACCCTGGAGCAGTTCTGGGAGGTCGTCAAGAAGATGTTCCCCAACGTGGAGCGGGACCTGGTGTGGCGGCAGGACGGCTTCACCATCGGGATCGACGGCCTGAGCCGCTCGCCCGGAATGACCGGGCGGTACCGGCTTCCCGTTTTCCTTCCCGAGGTGCCGGGGCTGTATTTCGCCGGCGACTGCTACACGGGACGGGGCGTCGGGATGAACACGGCCGCCAGCTCCGCCATGATCTGCGCCGAGGAAATCCTGGCCAGGCAGGGCAGATAACGCCACTTCGGCAGGGGTTCATTCGGGGGCCGGGGGGCCTTGTACGTCCTCCGCCCCCTTTCATCCGATCATTCCAATGGGGGGGGACTTTGTATATGAATCGCAACATCGCACGTTTTCTGGATCGCAACATCGAGACTTACGGCGAGTACGAGCAGTTCGTTTTCCTGGGGAACGACGGCCCCCGGCGGATCCGGAACACGGAGATCCGCAGCCGGGCGCAGGCCCTGGCCGCGGGACTGAGGAAGGCAGGCATAAAGCGGGGAGACTCCATCTGCACGGTCGTGAGCAACGTGCCGGAGATCCCCGAGATCATCAACGGCATCAACCGGTGCGGCGCGATTTACCTGCCCGTGGTGTTTCTGCTCACGGCGGCGGAGATCCGCTACATCCTGGAAGACTCCGGCTCCAAGGTCATCATCACGGAGACGATGCTGCTGCCGAAGATCCTGGAGGCCGCCAAGGGGTTGGCGTCGGTCGGGAAGATCGTCGTCATCGGCGGCGAGACCCGCGACGAGACGGTGTCCTATGCGGATGTCCTGAAAGACGCCGACGGCGGGGGGGACATCGAAACGGTCGACGCGGAGGACGTCGCCATCCTCATGTACACGTCCGGCACGACGGGCGTGCCCAAGGGGGTGATGATCACCC
>LVBB01000020.1 GCA_001603075.1 Phycisphaerales bacterium Planc_01
TGAATCCGACGCGACGGCAGGTGTTGGGGGCCTTGGGAACGGCGGGGGTTCTGGGGGCGGGGTCGGTTTCGTCGGCGGAGCGGGACGAGGCCGTCGGGGCCGAGTTGGTCCATCGGGCGGACCGGCTCGAATATGCCCGGCTCAAGGCGCTGGATCTCGATGCGCCGGAGGTCGTCGCCAAACAGAAGCAGATGCCCGTCGGGCGGATCGGCAATCTGCGTATCAGCCGGCTGATCGCGGGCAGCAACTTGATCGGCATCAACATGCACGCCCGCGACCTGAAATACGTCAACCCGCTGGCCCGCAACTACAATACCGAGGGCCGCATTCTGATGACGATGAAGCTGGCCGAAGAGCACGGGGCCAACGCCATCGTCCTGAAGCACACCAACTTCCGCCAGATCCGCCTGTCACGTTACTGGGACGAGTGGGGCGGCAAGATGAAGTGGCTCGCCGATGTGATCACCACCGACATCGACAAGTACGAGAAGCTGCTGGCCGAGCACCTCGAACTTGGGGCCGCCGGCGCCTACCTCTGGGGCGGCGCCAGCGACATCTGGCACCACCAGGGCAAGACCGACAACATCATCCGCGCGTTCGAGATCATGAAGGAGTACGACATCCCCGTCGGCATCTGTGCCCACCGGCTCGAACCGATCGCGTTCTGTGAGAAGGAAGGGCTCGTGCCCGACTTCTACATGCTCACGCTGCACCACGATCGCTACTGGTCGGCCCACCCGAAAGCCGGGCGCCGCTTCATCGAGATGTACGAGCCGGACTCGCCCAACCACGATGCGTACCACGACAACATGTTCTGCCACGATCACGAGGGGACCATCGAGTTCATGCGGAATGTGAAGGTGCCGTGGATCGCGTTCAAGGTGATGGCCGCCGGGGCGATCCCGCCGGAAGACGGAATCCGCTACGCCTTTGACAACGGCGCCGATTTCGTCTGCCTGGGCTTTTTCGACTGGCAGCTCCGCGAAGACGTCGAGCTGGTGCGGAAGGCCGTCGCCGACGCCCACGACCGCAAACGCCCCTGGATCGCCTGAGTCGGTGCCCGTCGGCGCGCCGCATTGGGCGGCCGACGCGCCGTGACTCAGGCGAATCCATCCGGTCGCTATGGACAGGGAACAGCAAACAAATCAGGCAAAGGGGGTGCACCATATGAACTGGAAACGAACCATTGCAGTCGTAGCTGTATCGGGCCTTGCCGCGATGGGAATCGCGGCGCTTCTGGTCGGCAGCGCAAAGGCGCACTGTGACACCACCAGCGGTCCGATCATTCCGGAAGCCGTGGTCGCGCTGGAAAAAGGCGACGCCACGCCCATCCTCAAGTGGGTCCGGCCGGACGACGAGGCGGAGCTCAAGAGAGCGTTCGCCAAGGCCGTTGTCGTCCGCGCGCAGGGGCCCGAGGCGAAGGAGCTGGCCGACCGGTATTTCCTCGAAACACTCGTGCGGCTGCACCGCGCCGGCGAGGGCGCTGCGTATACCGGCATCAAGGACGAGCCGGTTGAACCCGTTGTCGCGATGGCCGAGAAGGCCCTGGCGGACGGTTCGCCCGACGAGATGATCGAGAGAATCAGCCGTCACATGGCCCAGCTCATCCGGGAGAAATTCGACAGGGCGCGCGAGGCGAAGAAGGACAAAGACAAGACGGTGGCGGCAGGCCGGGAATTCGTGGAAGCCTACGTGACCTACATGCACTACGTCGAAGGCATTCACAGCGCCATCGTCTCGCCGGCCGATCACCACGCCGAGGCGACGGGCGGCGCTGCAACGCATGCACACTGAGCTCGGTGGCGGCCGGGGCAATGCATGCGTCGCCCCTGCTCGACCGATTCATCGCAGTGAATGCTCTTGGAGGCACTCTGGCATGTCGGCTATCGCAAGACAGACGCTTGGTATTCTCGTTGGCTTGACCCTCTCGGCTGCGTTGCTCGGCGGTTGCAGTGCTCCGGCGGCGCGCGAAGCCGAGGGGCATCCGTATGGGAAGGTGGAGCTGCTGCGGGACCGGTGGGGCGTGCCACACGTGTTCGCCGAGACCGACGCCGGGGCGATGTACGGGCTGGGCTATGCAGCCGCCGAGGATCGGGCGTTTCAGATGTACTACAACCTGCGAATCATCCAGGGCCGGCTGGCCGAGGTCGTCGGCGACATGAAGGTGGGCGTCAGTCGCCAGCGGCCTGAGGGCACGAACTCGGCCGTCCGCAGCGACATTCAGATGCGGACGATCGGCTACTGGTCTGCCGCACAGGAAACAGCCCGCCTGCTCGACCCCGAGTTGCGAAGTCTGCTCGAAGCTTACAGCGCCGGCGTCAACGACTACATCCGCAACCATCCGGACGACCTGACATATCTTTTCGCCATGTACGACGTCGAGCCGGAGCCGTGGACGCCCGCGGCGTGCATCGCCTCCTGGTGGCGGCTGAGCCTGTTCTTCGCGGGCGACGGGCTGCGTGAGATGACCACCTATTACGAGATCACGGATGGGCAGCGCGAGGTGCTGTCGTTCGCGCCGGACGACAACGAGGGACTGTTGAACGCCTCCGGCCTGATCGTGCGGGACGATGCCTCGGTGATCCAGCGAGACGATGTCACCGATGAATGGGTGCGCGCGGTGATGGATTTTGCGACCGAGCGCAACGTGATGCGCAAGATCGACGTCACGCCGCCTCAGCAGCGAGCACCGGAGGGCCCTCGGTTCAGCCATGCGTGGGTCGTGGGCGGCTCGCGAACGACGAACGGCTCGGCGGTGCTCGTCAGCGATCCGCAGACGCCGGTGCGCAACCCATCGCTGTTCCATGAATTCCACATCAGTGGCAAGACGTTCAATGCGCGCGGCATCGGTGTGCCCGGCAGTCCGAACCTTCTGATCGGCTTTACGGCGAACGTCGCATGGGGCCTCACCGCGCTCGGCGCCGACCAGGCGGACCTGTTCCTGCTGAGGACGGATCCAAACCGTCCGAACCAGTACCAAGTCGATGGCCAATGGCTCGACATGGACGTCCGGACGGAAACGATTCGCGTCAAAGACGGCGAACCTCAGACGCTGACGGTACGCCGGACGAGATTCGGGCCCGTGGTGACATCATTGGCGATGGGCGTGCGGCGTGGCGACGAAGTGGCGCTCAAGCGCATCCCCATCTGCGATCCGCAGCGCGATACGTTCCGAGGCGCGCTCGACATGATCCGCGCCAAGGACGTGTACGAGTTCCAGCAGGCGACGGGCGGGTGGACCTTCCCCAGCGCCAACTGCGTCTTCGGCGACCGCGAAGGCAACATCGGCTTCAAGACGATCCTCACTCTGCCGATCCGCTCGCCCAACGCGCTGCTCGACGAGCGGGCCGCGCACGAGGGATGGGACAGCGCCAACGACTGGCAGGGCTTCGTGCCGCACGAGCTGCTGCCGCAGGTGATCAACCCGAAGCAGGGCTGGCTGGTCAGCGCGAACCACCGGCCGATCGCCTCGTTCTACCCGATCTCGATGGGCATCTCGACCGGCAGTCTGGGCGACACGGATCGGTCGTGGCGCCTGAAGGAGCGCGTGCAGGCAAAGGAGTCGTTCACGCCGGAAGACGTGCTCGACATCCATTACGACACCGTCGCGCCGATCAAACGCAACCTCGTCAAGCTCGGCTATCACCTGCGTGACATCCAGCAGTATCCGCTGGAGGAGGAGACGCTCCTGGCGCTGGACTATCTGGAAGGCTGGCGGGCGGCGGGCTCCCGCTCCGAGATGCAGATCAGAGGCACGGAGATTCTCAATCTGATGCCGATGGCGTTCCGCCAGAATTTCGCAGCGGCTACCATCTACGGCGGCGGCGCTTCCGGCCTGTGCAACATGCTCCAGACCATCGACGCGCGGCTTGCCGCGAATCCCAACGCCATGCTGACCGAGGAGGAAGCCGAGTACGTCAACCTGATCCTGCGGGCCGCCTGGCGCTACGGCAAGGCCAACTACGGTGACGACCCCGCCCAGTGGAACGAGAAGGCCCGCACCGCACTGCTCGAAACGCGATTGCCCTACATGTCCACCCTCGACGGCTTCGGCTCTCTGGACGAACAGAAGGACATCACTTACCCTGCGCTGACGTGCATCGACGGCGGCACGATCCTCTCGCAGCGGGCCCAGTCCTACACGCAATACGTCCCGATGGCCGACCCCGACGCCGCGATGGCCCTGCTGCCCGTCGGCACCTCCGAGCGACCCGACAGCCCCTATCGCCTCGCCGGCTACGAACTCTGGGAAGAAGCCCACCTCCGCCCCGCCCCCCTCTCCCGCCCCAAAGTAGAAGAAATCGCGGTATCCCGCATGGTCCTGAAGTAGAAACCTGGGAGTCAGTAGGTAAGAAGCAGGCGGTCGTGAACCACTTCGTCCTCAAGTGTCAGCCCGTTCATTTGGAATCTCTTGAGCATAGACCTGCCGCAGTCCAAAAATACCTCTCGTTCAAAGAGGCCTTCTCTGTACGGGAGTTGGCAGTTGAGCTTTCCGGACTGCTTCAACCCGTCGATGCTCAAGGCCACAAACACCCCCCGCGACTTGCAGTCCGCAATCACGTCGAGCAGATGCTCAAGACTGAAGGATTGCGCCCCGTAGAGGATGGACTGGGTGTGGCTGTAGGGAGGATCGCAGTAGACGAGATCGCCGCTCCGGGCAAGGCTCATCGTATCCGCGTACTCCGCATGCACGAATTTCGCGCCTTTGATTCGCCGATGCCATTCGCTGACTCTCCGTGCAAACGCCTCAGGCGAGATGGGATTGTGGATACCGCACGGCGTCGACATATACCCGTCCGCTTGGCGAAATCGAACGACTCCGCCATAGCATGAGCGGCACAAAAACAGAAGGTCCGCTGCGTTGGGAGATGCGTTGTAGGATGCCTTGACCGCCTCGTAACCGGCCCTCTTGTCCCCCCTCATCACGGAATGCCACCGCTCCGCATACCACTGCTGTAACGTCGCAGGCGACCGAGCGAGCGTTTGCCATATCTCTATAAGGGGCTTGAAGCTGTCGGCCCCAACGGAGGCCTCCTTTGCCAACGTTGCCAGAACCGCTCCGCTTCCGAGAAACGGTTCATAGTAGGTGCCGAAGTCGTCAGGGAAGAAGGACACGATCCTGCGTGCGAACCGCTGCTTGTTGCCGATCCACTTGAGCAACTGCGTTCGCGGTGGTTTCGCGCTTTCTTTTACAAGGCCCGGCTCATCGAAAAGAAGCCGCTGCATAATGGATCGTTTCCTTCAGTTCTGTTGCCGTGCTCCCGAAACGGGCCCGAGACGTCCACGCCCCTTGGCCCGAATTCACGGCTTTCATTATCGCGACAACAGCCCGATTCGTCAATACGTCACGACCATGCAAATCGGCGCCGGATATTCCAATTTGGAATATATGTAAGGCCCCCATAGACTGCCTGCCGTGAAGAAGAGCATCCATAGCAGCGAACAGAACGAATTGCTTTCGCTACTGCGAGCGAAGAGAAAAGCAAGCGGGCTGAGCCAGGAGAGCCTTGCGCGGAGGCTTGGGAGAAGTCAGTCTTTCGTCAGCAAATACGAGTCGGGTGAGCTGCGCCTGGACCTGGTTCAGCTTCGTGAGATTTGCCAGGCATTGGGAATCACCCTATCGAAGTTCGTGCGAGAATATGAAGGTCGCCTTTTGTGAAGCCTGACCCGAGATTCGTCAATCTGCCCAAGGACTTCTGGGCCAATGTGCGCCTGATCAGTCAGGAAGTGGGCTACAAGGTCAGAGGTTGCGAGCAAGTCAAAGTACCATCCAGCGACGAAATCCAACAAGTCCTCAGCGCCATTGGCCTTCAATCGGATCACTTATTTGAACGGACGGGCGCGCCGACAGAACTCGGAGATGCTCTTCTGGATTATTTCACCCACCGGGCACGGGTTTTGCATGACTACGTCGAGCCGCTTCTGATGACGGCGGAGCAGGCGAAGGCCCTCTACAAACGGCTCCGCGCGCAACTGAAACCGAAGTGCCCCATCCCATTGAACAAACAGAGCGGCAAGAAGAAGGCCCCGGCATTCTTCACTGCAATAGTGAATATGCTGATCGAGGCAGCCATCAAACACGAACCGTGCGACTATGACCCGCGCATACTCACGACGGTGACGCGAAACGGCAAGGCAATAAGGACACTTGCCCGCAGAGTCGACGGCGCCTTTCCTTCGGCGGTTAACCCTGTGGCGATATGGGAGATCAAGGAGTACTACTACACGACGACGTTCGGCAGTCGCGTAGCGGACGGTGTGTACGAGACCCTCCTTGATGGAATGGAACTGGAAGAGCTCAGGACCACTGAAGGCATAGACGTCAGACACTATCTCATGATCGATGCGCGTTATACCTGGTGGGAGTGCGGTTTATCGTATCTCTGTCGAATTGTCGATATGCTGCACATGGGTTACGTTGACGAAGTCCTCGTTGGCCGCGAGGTCGAAACGCGTCTTCCAGAACTCGTTCGGGAGTGGGTCCGGGCCGCAGATAGAACAGCACGCGACGAACGATAGTCCTGTACAGGAGACATCCACCCATGGACCACAGGAATTGCAGACGGCGTGACGTTCTAAAGGGAGTGGGCCTGGGCGGAGTGCTGTGGGCGCTGGGCGGGGTAGGATTCTGGAGAGACGCCGGGCGGGCTGTATCACGCGAACGCGGGGCGAACCGGTTTGCGGGCGAGGGGCGGGAGCGGCCGAATTTCTTGTTCTTGTTCACAGACGATCAGGCGTTCAGCACGCTGGGGGCGTTGAACAATCCGGATGTCAAGACGCCGAATATGGACCGGCTGGTACGGCGGGGCACGACGTTCACGCACTGCTTCCATCAGGGCGCCTGGCACGGTGCCGTGTGTGTGGCCAGCCGGGCGATGCTCAATACGGGCCGCTATATCTGGACGTGCGGTGGCGACACCTGCGGCGACTGGCCGCTCTGGGGCCAAACGCTCGGCCGGGCGGGCTACGACACCTTCATGACGGGCAAGTGGCACAACCAGGACCCGGTGCTGAAGCGCAGCTTCAAGACCCTCGGCCCGACCGGAGGCGGCATGTTCCCTTCCAAGGACCCCAACGCAGAAGCCAACGCCGCCAAGGGCATCGTCAACGATCCGTACGACCGACCCCGACCGGGCAACTCGTGGAGCCCTTACGATAAGACGCTCGAAGGGCACTGGCGAAAGGTGGACGGTGAAACGGTGCACAGCAGCAAGCTGTGGGCCGACAGCGCGATCGACTATCTCAACGAGCGCGCCGCCGAGCGCGACAACCCGTTCTTCATGTACGTGGCCTTCCATGCGCCGCACGACCCGCGACAGGCGCCGAAGGAATATGTGGACATGTACCCGCCCGAGACGATCACGATCCCGCCGAACTACCTGCCCGAGCACCCGTTCGACCAGGGCGACTACAAGCTGCGCGATGAACTGCTCGCGCCGTTTCCGCGCACGAAAGAGGCGGTGCAGGTGCACATCAGCGAATACTACGCGATCATCACGCACATGGACCATCACATCGGCCGCATCCTCGATGCGCTCGAAGCCTCGGGCGAGGCCGACAACACGATCATCATTCTGTCCTCCGATCACGGCCTGGCCGTCGGCCAGCACGGGTTGATGGGCAAGCAGAACCAGTACGAGCATTCGGTACGCGTGCCGATGGTGTTCTGCGGTCCCGGCATCGAGGCCGGCCGCAAGAACGATGCGCTGGTCTACCTGCCAAGCCTGTTCGCCACCACGTGCGAAATGGCCGAAATCGACACGCCAGAGACGGTCCAGTTCCCCAGTCTCGTTCCCTTACTGACGGGCCAGAAGACCAGACTGCATGACTCGATCTATTGTGCTTACCGCCACTTCCAGCGAATGGTCCGCACCGAGCGATACAAGCTGATCCGCTACCCGCACGTCGGCGAGGTGCAACTGTTCGACCTGCAGAACGATCCGTGGGAAAAGAACGACCTGGCCGAGGACCCCCAATACGCCCAGACCGTCAGGACGCTCGACGCCGAGCTGCACCGATGGATACAACGCACCGGCGACGAACTCGAACTCGCCAGCCTGTGACTTGGGCCGGTTGAGGTCGAAAGAGAATGGCGTCTATATCTGGCGCACTCGCTTTGTCATTCCGAGCCCATTCGGGTCCCTCAGGGCAGGCTACGTCGAGGAATCTGGCAGGGAATAAGCCAGTACCCGGTCCTTGGCCAGATCCCTCGACTGCGCTGCGCTTCGCTCGGGAAGACAAACAGAGGGCAGTCGTCCAACAGTGGTCTTCAAGAGCCATGGCATGACTCGGCCACCATCTGCCGACTGCACACGATGGGGCCACACGGGCTATACTGCAGTTGCTCTGCTGGATCGAAGCCATTACAGTCAACGCATGAGTGCACCATCGGAACCTTCGATGCCGCAGGGGAAGGCGCCGTCGCCGAGCCCGACCGCCGGGTCTGTCGACGACGGTATCGACATTTCCCTGCTCCGGGCGAATCTGGCCCTGAGTCCGGCCGAACGCCTCCGCCGGCATCAGATCGTCCTGGATCGCATGCGAAAGCTGCAAGAGGCGAGATTCCTGTGAGCACCCACTGAGAGACGAAGAAGCTCCTGGATGACCTTAAGGGATCCAAGGACCTGCAAGGAGATGCCATGACCGACAGACGCAATTTTCTGAAGCTCATCGGCGCTGCATCGCTGGGAGCAACGGGCCTGAGCCGTGCCTTTGCGGAGCAGACTGCCGGCAAACCGAATATCGTCGTCATCCTGGTGGACGACCTCGGATACGGTGACCTGTCGTGCTACGGTGCAACGGATCTGGCGTCACCGAACATCGACAAGCTCGTGGCCGGTGGGATGCGGTTCGACCACTTCTATGCGAATTGTCCGGTCTGCTCGCCGACGCGGGCGGCGCTGCTGAGCGGGCGCTACCCCGATCTGGTGGGCGTTCCCGGCGTGATCCGCACGCACATCAAAGACAACTGGGGCCGCCTGTCGCCCGATGCCGTCCTGCTGCCGACGATGCTCAAGCAAGCCGGGTACCACACCGCTCTGGTCGGCAAGTGGCACCTGGGCCTGCACTCGCCCGACAGACCCAACGAACGTGGCTTCGACCACTTCCACGGCTTCCTCGGCGACATGATGGACGACTACTACAACCATCGCCGGCACGGGATCAACTACATGCGGCGCAACAATCGCGAGATCGACCCACAGGGCCATGCGACCGACCTGTTCTCGCAGTGGGCCGTCGAGTACCTCCAGGAGCGGGCCGGAGCGAAACAGCCGTTCTTCCTGTACCTGGCCTACAACGCCCCGCACACACCCATCCAGCCGCCGGACGAATGGTTCGAGCGAGTCAAACAACGACAGCCCGGCATTGGCGATCGGCGGGCCAGGCTCGTCGCGCTGATCGAGCACATGGACGCCGGGATCGGCAAAGTCCTGGACGCGTTGGAATCGCTGGACCTCGACCGCAAGACGCTCGTGCTCTTCGCTTCCGACAACGGCGGACAGCTCAACGTCGGCGCCGACAACGGTCCGCTCCGCGCAGGAAAGCAGGACATGTACGAAGGGGGCATCCGCGTTCCGATGTGCGCCGTCTGGCCCGGCCGGATCGAGCCGGGCTCGCGAAGCGACCGCGTAGCCATGACGATGGACATCTTCCCCACCGCCTGCGCCGCGGCCGGCGTCGAGATCGCCCACGAAATCGACGGCGTCAGCTTCCTGCCCACCCTGCTGGGCGAGAGCCAGCCCGACGAAGCTCGTTTCTTGTTCTGGGTCCGCCGCGAAGGGGGGCCCTATGGCGGGCGGGCCTACTATGCCGCACGCTATGGGCCCTTCAAGCTCGTCCAGAACAGCCCGTTCGAGCCTCTGGAGCTGTACAACCTGGCCGCCGACCCGAAAGAACAGACGCCGCTGTCCAAGGACCATCCGATGTTCAACCGGCTGTTTGCCGCCCTGCGGGACCACATCTGCAAAGCCGGCAGCGTGCCCTGGCAGAAGCATCCGGTCAACCTCGACGAACCGCTGTCACCTTGATATGGCTGCCGCCTATGCCTGGGAAGATGGGTAGATTGTTGGCAAAATTACGTAGTTGCCACAATTGACTTCTCTGTCGTCTTGCCGGACAATGGCACTGTGAAGACAGGGGATTCCCTTCGCGATGATCGGCATACGCCGGCGCGGGGGCATTCCTATCTGAGGAGGCCGGGTTGATGAAAAGTCCGTATGTGCCTCCCTTTCTTCACTGACTGGGGGGGCGCTTACGGCGGCCCGAGGTGGAGCTTGCGGAGGAGCCGAGGCGCCTCTCTTGCCTGCTCCCGGTGCGCCCTGTGCCCTCCTACGCGCCGAGCAGGAGGCCGATGCGCAGGTAAAGGAACCACACCATACGCACCGACAGCAGCAGCACGACCGCAAAGCCCAGCACACCGACGAGGTTGGTTAAGGTGCGATTGCGGCGGTCGCCCATGACGTTTCTGCGGTTGGCAAGCCAGAGCAGGGTGCCGGCCATGAGCGGGTTGCCGATGACGGTCATGGCCTGCCCCGCGATCATCAGGTTCACCGGGGCAGTCCGGGTCCAGAGCCCGAAGGCCGCAACGAGGAAACCCACGAGCAGAACACCAACGGTGAGGATACGCGGCCAGCGGTCGCTCAGCTTTCCAGGCAGGCCCAGGCCGTCGGCCAGCGCCGTACCGCCGATCATCGCGTTGATGAGGAAGGGATTCAGCGCAATCGGGACCAGCCCGATGCAGAAGACATAGAACGCAACCCAACCCAGCAGCGGTCGCAGTGTCAGCGCCAGCCCGGCGATGTTGTCGGCCGGCCGGCCGAAGATGACCGTCGCCGCTGTCGTCATGATGATCGCGCTGACCAGCGTCAGCACACACACGCCGGCCACCGAATCGCCGATGCCGCGGTAGTAGTCCTCCACGTTCCAGTTCTTCTCGCGCACGAGGTTGCCCTGGAAGAACGCCCCTGCGACGGAGAAGGTCGTCCCCAGCAGCGAGGCGATCAGGACGAGCGGATCGGTAATGGCACCCTCGACGATACGCGGAATCCCGAGCGAGAGCCCCTCGGGGACGCCGGGAACGAGACCCTTTAAGACGCCGAGCCAGTCGGGCCGGGCGATGAAGAGATTGAAGAGGAACGACACCAGCACGACACCCACCATCACCTTCATGATGCGCTCGATGGTCTTGAAAACGTGCGTTGCCTTGAAAAGGAAGACGCACAGCACGAGGTTGAGCGCCCCCATCGCGGCGATCTGCACCGTCAGGGTGTGACCTTGCGGCGCAAAGGCGCCGGCCACCAGGGCGATGGCGAGGTTGTTGGAGAACTGGAACGCCGCACAGGTCAGGCACAGCACGATTCCGAGCAGCGCCGCAAAGGGGCGGTTCACCTCGCGTGCGAGCGTCGTGAAGTGGCTGGAGCCCGCCGTCACACCCGCGCGGGCCGACATGGTCATGAAGGCGCCCATGAGCAGCCCTGCCAGCGCCAGCAGCCAGAGCAGCTCGTAGCCGTAGGTGGCCCCCACGTTCGAACTGATGATCAGGCTGCCCGGCCCGAAGACGACGCACGCGGTGATCAGCGCCGGACCGATCGAACGCCACCAGGGAGATCTCGCGGTCGCGGCATCAGCGGATGTAGGCATAAGAATCCTTTCATCTGGTCTCTGCACGGCCGGCCCTGCACACCAAGGGGCCGGCGCCTGCGCCCGGAAGAGCACTACGCCAGAAAGGTATCCGCAACCGGGCTCCGACGCCAGTGCCAAAGTCCGGGTCGCGACAAAACGGCGGTCGACCCGACCGGCGGCGTCCCGGAGGACAGTTCGGTTCGCGTCACCGGCTAATCCGGTATAGGGGATTCCACTATCCCAAATTGGGCGTAATCCTCATGCTCCGTAAAAGCCCAATGCTCCGATAATTACAGCAGATTCATAGGGCAACGATAGGATATGCGAAGATGAAAAACGCCGACAAGACAAGACAGGTCCTTGACGGAGTGAGGCTGCCGGCGGAAGGACTCTTCGCCTTGGGAACACGAGGTCGATCATGAACTCGCTGCATTGGCAAGACGACGCAGACACAGCTGTCGCGGTCCTCGATGAGGAGATTCGCATCGAGAAGGTCCTCGACATCCGTCGCCAGCTCGGCGAAGGACGGTACGATGTGGCCGGGCGGCTCGATGCCGTCGTCGACAGACTCATAGAAGTGCTGAACCGATAGAGGCCCCTCCGGACAAGGAGGATGTAAAGGCCTTTTATATAAGCACTTGCAAACACGGCACCCGTGGCAGCCATCGTAGTTTTCATTCGCTTTCGCGTTGCAGTCCGTGCCCGATCCCGCTATACTGATCGCCTTTTCGTAGAGCGTAAAGGCAAGGGGCACAAATGAAGATCGCGTTGGGCACGGATCACGCCGGGTACGAGTACAAGGAGCGCATCAAACAACACCTGATCGAGCGGGGCCACGAGGTCACCGACTTCGGGACAGATTCGGCCCAGAGTTGCGACTATCCCGACTTCATCTACCCAGCGGCCCTGGCGGTGGGCGAGGGCCGGTGCAATCGGGCCATCGTCCTCGGCGGCAGCGGCAATGGCGAGACGATCGTCGCCAATAAGGTCCGGGGTGTTCGCTGCGCGGTCTGCTGGAACGAGGAGCTGGCCCGGCTCAGTCGGGCCCACAACGACGCGAATGTCATCTCCATCGGGGCCCGGACGGTCTCGCTCGAGCTGGCTCTGAAGATGATCGACATCTGGCTGGCTACACCCTTCGACGGCGGCCGGCACACCCAGCGCGTCCGGAAGATCGCCACACTCGAGAAGCGTTGAACCCGCCCGGCCGGGGGCCGAGCGGCGCGATGATGCCGGGCAGCAGCCCACCACGCAGATTCCGGAGGCCACGATGAGCAAGCCAACGGCGGCGCAGACCCTGACAATGGCACTTCTCGCATGCACGGCGCTGACGCTCGGTCCCGCTTCGGCGGCCCAGATCCTCGTCGAGGCCGAGGGTTTTGACAACTTAGGCGGATGGGTCATAGACCAGCAGTTCATGGGCCGGATGGGCTCGCCCGTTCTGTTGGCGCACGGGCTGGGCACCCCGGTGGCCGACGCTGTGACGACTGTCACATTTCCGTCGGCGGGCACGTATCGCGTCTGGATTCGCACGCGGGACTGGGTCGCGACGTGGAACGCGCCCGGCGCGCCGGGCCGATTCCAGGTGCTCATCGACGGCAAACCCCTGGCGACAACCTTCGGCACCGAAGGGGCCGACTGGCACTGGCAAGACGGCGGCGCCGTGAAGATCGAATCGCGAACGGCCAGACTGGCGCTGCGCGATGTGACCGGCTTCAACGGCCGCTGCGATGCGATCCTGTTCGCATCCGATCCCGCGTTTCGGCCTCCCAATGAAGGCAGGGAGCTGGCCGACCTTCGCCAACGGCTCCTTGGGCTTGACAAAGAGCCTGCCGACGGCGGCTCGTACGATCTCGTGGTCGTCGGCGGAGGCGTGGCGGGGACCTGCGCGGCAGTCAGTGCGGCCCGGCTGGGCCTTAGCGTGGCCCTGATCCAGGACCGCCCCATCCTCGGCGGCAACAGCAGCTCGGAGGTCCGCGTTTGGATCAACGGCGGTTTCCAGTTGGAGCCCTATCCGGCGATCGGGGAGATCGTCGCGGAATTCTACACCCGCCCGCAATCATCGCCGGGCCCGGCCGAGCAGTTCGGCGACGACAAGAAGCAGGCGGTCGCCGAAGGCGAGCCGAACCTGTCGCTTTTCATGGAAGAGCATGTCAACGAGGTTCGAATGGAGAGCGGACGGATCGCCGCCGTCGTCTCACAGAACATCGTCACGGGCCGGCGGACCCGATACACGGGGCGCCTGTTCGTCGATTGCACCGGCGATGCGACGGTGGGCGTCCTGGCCGGGGCCGACTGGGTGATGAAGCCCAAGGAGCGGATGGGGGCCAGCAACATGTGGCTCGTCGAAGAGACGGATGGGTCGGTCGCGTTCGACCGCATCGAGTGGGGCCTGAACCTCGACGGCAAGCCGTTCCCGCGCGAGCTGAACCGCCTGGGCGTGTGGTTCTGGGAGACCGGGTTCGATCTGGACCCGATGGCCGACGCCGAGGCGATCCGCGACCACAATCTGCGGGCCATGTTCAGCGTCTGGGACACGATGAAGAACGCCGAGGGCCGCTATCCCAACCACAGGCTTAGCTGGGCCGCGTTCATCGCGGGCAAGCGCGAATCGCGCCGGCTCCTCGGCGACGTGATCCTCACCGGCGAGGATGTTCTCACCAAGCGCCCCTTCCCCGACGCCTGCGTGGCGACCACTTGGCCCATCGACCTGCACGTGCCCGACCCGCGCTACGTCGAGGCCGCGCCGGACAACCCGTTTATCTCGGTCGCCCAGTACGACCGCTTCGAGCCGCCTTATCTCGTCCCCTATCGCATCCTGTACTCGCGAAACGTGCCGAACCTGTTCATGGCCGGACGCAACGTCAGCGTCACGCAGGAGGCGCTGGGCTCGGTCCGCGTGATGGCCACCGGCGGGCTGATGGGCGAGGTCGTCGGGCGGGCGGCGTACCTGTGCGTCAAACACGACACGATGCCGCGCGGCGTCTATGAGAAGCATCTGGATGCGTTCAAGGAGCTGCTGCACCATCGCACCCGCCGCCCGGTCGTGGCGCCATCGGGCCAGCCGCAGATCGACAAGGCGATTCTGGATCGGGCCGCGCAGTCCGCTCAGGTCGCCGGCTATGCACTGAGTAAGGTCCATCGCTGGCTGCATGAGAAGGCCCTGCCGATGATCGACGCCGAGACCGGCCTGTACATCGCCGACGGTCACTGGAACTATCGTGACACTGCCGCCGACTGCTATCCGTTCCTGTGCTGGGCGGCGTTCGTCGTCGACAAAGACGCGCTCGACGGCCCTGTGCGAAGCGTCCTGCACGCCGAGCAGAGACTGTGCAACCACCTCGACCGCATCCCCGTCCCGTACGATTGGCAGAACAAACGCAAGACCGAACTCGACTACGATCAGATGATCTTCGAGGCGTCCGAATACGTCAAGGATGGCCTGATCGCCATCGTAGAGGTCACGGGCAAGGATGCGTGGTTCGACCGCATGCTCGCGATTGAGGAGGATATCTGGAAGCACGCCCGGTACGACACGCCGCATGGCAAGATCCCATCGAAGAACGTCGAGGTCAACGGCGAACAGCTTCAGGCGCTGGCCCGACTCTACACGATGACCGGCCGCGAGGAGTTCCTCACCTGGGCCGAGCGACTGGCCGACTACTACTTCGATCAGCCGGACTTCGTGCCCACGCGGCTCCGCGATCACGGCTGCGAGATCATCGGCGGACTCGGCCTGCTCTATGCCGTCGAGGTCCAGCAGAACCGCCCCAAGGCCAAGGTCTACCAGGCCAAGCTCAAGCACGTCTTCGACACGATCCTCGCCAGGGGCTGCAACGAAGATGGCATGATGTACAACCACCTGACCGCCCGCGATGGCGGCAACGGTCGACTCAGCGATGGCTGGGGCTACAACTACGTCGGCTACCTCTGCTACGACATGGCCGTCGGCCGACCGGTGTACCGCGCGCAGGTCGAACGCACGCTCAAGAACCTCACCAAGCCCGAGTACGACAACTACAACTGGGAGGGCAACTACTCGATCGACGGATTCGCCGACTCGATCGAAGGAGCGATCTACCTGCTCAATCGCGTCCCGGTCGAGGAGGGCTTCGCCTGGGTCGACCGCGAGATGGCCCGTAGTGTCACGCGTTCGAGCGATCCGCTGGAGACCGCCGATCTGTGGGGCACCATGAAGCTCGAATCCAACGGCGTCCGCACCGTCCTGATGCACGCCCTGATGCACACCCAGGGCGTCATCGCCCGACCCTGGCAGAAAGGCCTCCAACTCGGCGCGGTGCGAGTCGGTGACGACTTGGTCATCGTTGTCAAATCTGACCAGGATTGGTCCGGCACACTGTGCTTCGACGTCCCTTGCCATCGCGAGTACATGGGCTTCGCCCAGGACTGGCCCCGCATGAACACCCTGCCCGAATGGTTTACCGTCGAGCCCGCCGCGAAATACACCGTCGGAGGCCTCGACACCAACGTCACCGCCACCGGTCAAGCCCTCCACGAGGGCCTGCCCCTGACCGTCGCCGCCGGCCAGGAGAGACACCTCGTTATCCGCCCCCTGTAGGGTCCCGATCCTGACGGCGGTCGAGGTGCCGCAACCCCGGCGAACCAGCGCGTTTGGGGTCACTCTGTCCACTTTTTGACCGTAATGATCGTCGGAAGCGTTGAAACCGTTGTCCCTGTGGTGGTATGATTGAAGCTGTGACGTGCAGGAACACCGATTACAGAGTCTAATGGGACGTCTTGGTGGAAAGGGGAGCAGATGGAGCCGCTGATCGGTGTGCCTCGCGCACGGATGGCAGCCTTGAGGGCCCGCATGGTTCTGTGGACGCTGCCGATCGTCGCCGACGAGCTTCGTCGTCGGCCCGGACAGGCGATCGGGATATGGCGGCGGTTCCGGCGGATGTATCGTACCGCCAACATGATGGCGGCCCTGACCAAACCCATGAAGCTGGGCGACGGGTGCATCAAGATGAGCGTCTACGTGCCGCACTGGCCCAGCAAGGCAATCGAGAGTCGCGCCCGTCGCGCTCTGCGGAACGACTTTGTCCCGCCCGAGCAGGTGACGCTGGCCATCACCGACGAGTGTCCCTACCGATGCCGGCACTGTTCGAATGCCAGAGGCCGCCGGGAACCTCTGCCTCTGCCCCGGCTGATCGACCTGGTCAAGGAGATTCAGGATCTCGGCGCCAGTTGGCTCAACATCGGCGGCGGTGAGCCGTCGGTCGTCTTCGACAGGGCCCTGGCGACCGTCAAGGCGGCCGACGAACGCAGCGAGACGTGGCTCAACACGATTGGCTTCGGACTCGATCCGGATAAGATCAAGCGACTCAAAGACGCCGGGCTCTTCGGCGGGCGGGTTTCGATACACAGTTGCGATCCGAACGCACATGACGAATTCGTCGGCTATCCCGGCGCCTTCAACATCGCCGTTCGCACGATCGAGAGCTTCCGAAAGCAGGACATGTTCGTCATTCTCTCGGCCGCCATCCCGGAGAGCGCAATTACCGAAGAAGCGACGCTGGGGTTCATGAAACTGGGCCGAGATATCGGCGCCGGTTTCGTCGAGATCATCCCGATCCGACCCGCGGGCAGGGCGGTCATCGGCTGCACGCACGCCGAACTCAAGGGCCATCACGTCAAAGAGGACATCTTCAGAAGGCTCAACGACGATCCGGATCTGCTGGACTATCCGGCCGCGAGCAGTCCGGCCTATCTGGAAACCCCCGACCGCTTCGGATGCGTCGCCGGCTCCGAGCGGCTCTATATCAGCGCCTCGGGCGACGTCCAGCCGTGTCCGCTGGTCAACCTGGCGGTCGGCAACGTTATGGATGAGCCGCTGGAGACCATCTGGAAACGGCTCCACGGCTTCATTCCCAGCCCCAGAGCCCAGAGGCTGTGCAGTCAGCTCGGGCCCCTGATGGACGAGCAAGTCCGCAAGTCCCCTGGTGCGTTCGACATTCTCCCTCTGCCACCCAGCCAGAGCAACGAGATCCTGGTGAAGATGGCCACGTGCGATCTTCCGAAGGTCTGGTCGCTGTAACAACGCTCGTCCGGCGCCAGGGACAACGTACTCTCACGAGCACACTGCGGATGGGGTCCGCCGCATCTGCGAATGACAATCCACTACCTTTCTCTGGAGGAACTTCCAATGACAGAGACACTGCATCCCTGCGCCGAGGTAGGGGCGATCCGCCTCTGGCGGAATGATTCGCCCACATCGGCCAAAGCCGGAAGCATCTACGACATGCTGCGGCGGACGAGGCCGCGAACGCGACAGGATCTGAAAAACTATGTGAAGGTCTTCCTCGGGATCGACGTGCCGGACGTGCGCATGTGTCCCGAGCACAGCAGCCCGATGGATTACCTCTGGCACAGCTTTGCCATCGATTTCGGATCCGTAGGGGCGAATGATTATTCGCCCCTACCAAACGAATCCGCCATTAGGATGGCCGACGCGGTCGTCTGGGCCAATCGGGGCGGGGGCAAGACCGAACTGGCGGCGGTTGCGACGCTGCTCGACTGCCTGTTCAAGAGCGGCTGTCAGATCCGCATCCTGGGCGGCTCGGGCGAGCAGTCGAGCCGGATGTATGAGTATCTCACCGCGTTCCTGCAACGAGGCTTCGCAAGCGCGCTCGATGGCCCGATCCGCAAGGGCGGCTGCCGCTTCGCCAACGGCGCCGCGGTCGAGGTGCTGACGCAATCGGCGACCAGCGTACGCGGCCAGCACGTGCAGAAGCTGCGCTGCGACGAGGTCGAGCTGTTCGACGAGGACGTGTTCGCCGCCGCCAAGTTCACTACGCTCAGCAAGGAGAACCTCACGGCGGGCATCGAACTGATCAGCACCATGCACCGACCCTACGGGATCATGCAGCGCGAGGTCGCCGCGGCGGCGAAGACGGGCGTACCGGTCTTCAAGTGGTGCCTGTGGGAGACGATCGAGAAGTGCACGGGCCGCAACTGCTCGCAGTGCCCCCTGTGGTCCGACTGCCGGGGCCGGGCAGAGCACGCGGCCGGCTACCTGCGGATCGACGACGCCATCGCGCAGATGCGCCGCAGCAGCCGCTCCGGCTGGGAGGCGGAGATGCTCTGCATCCGGCCCTCGCTGGAGAATGTCGTCTTCAGCGAGTTCGACCCGGCCGTTCACGTCAAGCCCGTCGATTACGATCCCAACCTGCCCCTGTATCGCACGCTGGACTTCGGCTTCGTCAATCCGTTCGTGTGCCTGTGGATTCAGGTCGACGGTGACGGGATGGTTCGCATAATCGACGAGTACCTCCGCAGCCGGGCGACCATCGATGTCCACGCCAAAGAAATCGAGAGTCGCACCCCCTGCCCCGAAGAGCGCATCGCCGCGACGTTCTGCGACCCGGCGGGCGCCGCCGCCGGCGACATCACCGGAACCAGCGTCGTCCGCGAGCTGCGTGGCCTCGGGATCGCCACGCGCTACCGGCGCAGCGGCATCGTCGAAGGCATCGAGCTGATCCGCCGGGCCATCCGCTCCGGCGACGGCCGCAGTTCGCTCTTGGTCTCGCCCCGCTGCTGCCGCCTGATCGAGGCGATGCAGTGCTATCACTACCCCGACGACGGCCCCGCCGCATCCGGCGAGCTGCCCCTCAAAGACGGCGTCCACGACCACCCCATCGACGCCCTCCGCTACTTCTTCATCGGCCACCAGCACCCCCCCAAGACCACCACCCGCCCCTATTGAGCCCCGCGAAAAACGCGCCCGGCGATCTCATCTGCGATGAGCCGGGCCTGTTGCTCGGCGTGTTGCGGGTCGGCCAATTGCAGGGCGGTCATGAACCTTTGCAGGACCTCCCGCCGCTCGTCGTCCGGGGTCTCGGCCAGTTCGAGAGACATCACCAGTTCCGTGGCCCTCGCAAGCACCCCGCCGTAGATGTGGCAGACGTGAATGCCTCTCCACAGGCGGCTCTCCGACGTGCGTTTCCACAGCGGCGTCTCCGGCGTCACGATGCCCAGCCGGCGGACCTCGCGCGAAAGCCGCGAATCCTCCTTCTCCTCGGCCACCGGCAACGTGAGCACGCGCACCTGATGCCGCAATACCCCACTGTTGATGTCCATATCCGTAGCCCGCAGGAAGACCCACCGCGCGCCCAACAACGGACAAAGACACAACCCAACCACCACCAGCCCCGCAATCACGACGACCGCCTTAGCGAGCCGCGATGCCATCCACTTCCGCACCATGTCCATACTCCCAAGGTTGTCACTTCCTGTTGTCGACGAGACAAGTATACAGCCAAAACAGGGATGAATCCAACCAGACTTATTCTGTGTTCTGACGTGTTTTTCTTCATCCGGATTGCGGATCTGGCCGATATTGTTCTGTGTGCAGCGAGTTGTTCTGCGTTCGATCCGCCACAGCGGTCAGCGCAGTTTGACGACGATCTTTGAGGCCGGCGATGAAACCATACGATCCTCTCGACTACGGCAATCTGGCGCGCAGCGTGGTCAACGCGTTACTGGAAGGGCCCCAACACTCACTTCCGCCGCAGGACTCCTTCGAAGGTTCCGGCGTGTACGCCATCTACTATCACGGCGATTTTGCAGGCTATGCCAGGCTTGTTGAGTCGGCGACGCCGACGCCCATCTATGTGGGCAAAGCCGTGCCTACCGGCGCGAGAAAAGGGGGACGCAAGGCGACGGCCGGCCGAGAGCTGTATCAGAGACTCGCCCAGCACGGCAAGAGCATCGAACAGGCAGAGAATCTTCAGCCGGCGGATTTCACCTGTCGCTACCTCGTCGTCGTGCCGGTCTGGATCACCCTGGCCGAACGGTTCCTCGTCGAGCATTTCCAACCCGTCTGGAACGTGGCCATCGACGGGTTCGGCAACCACGATCCAGGCGCCGGACGGCGCGCGATGAAGCGGCCGCTGTGGGACATCGTGCACCCCGGACGGCCTTGGGCGGCGGGACTGAACGCCGAGATGTCGTATCAGGAAGTCTTCGACAAGCTGACGGCGTTTCTTCGAGGACAGGTGTAGATCGATCCGGTCGGGGCGGTTCTACTTGGGAGCCCGCAACTCCACGGCCGTCTCATGCAATTCCACGCGCTTCGTCATCACGCCGGCGCGGACCGAGGAATCCACAATGCTCGAACCGGTGCGTTTCTTTCGCACGCAATGCATCTGCTGAAGACGGAAGCCGTGGAGTCCTGCAATCTCTGCCAGGAAGCGGTCCGTTTCAATATGGACGCCCTGAACAATGTTGTTGCCGATCACAACCACGACGAGACCATTGGCCTTCATCACGCGACGGGTCACCTCGAAGAACCGGTAGCAGTCGTTAAAGTACTTGGCCGCGTAATTGGCCCATCCGGCGCCGCCATAGACTCCCTTGTCGCAATGACGTGAACGGATGGCGTTGAGGACCTCATCCAACTCCGGCAGGTCGAAATTCAGTTCGATCGCAGGTCCCCCTCGCACGGTCTGCCAGAAACAGCCGAAGTTGTCATTTTCGAGTTGCTTGAGCTGTCCGTTGCCTTCGGTCAAACCCAGCCAGTAGAGTTGAGGGCGTGTGTTGCGCACATAGTGGTAGTTATTCAGATACGGAGGCGACGTCACGAGCACATCAACGCTTGCAGCGGGAAGAACGTCGGCGCCCTGGAGGTAGGAGCGCTGGTACACCTTCGCATCGGGACGGTGCTTGAACGATCTCATGTGCCGCTGGAGAAATCGAACGTCGGCCTCGATCTCTCGGAGCTTGTCGCGGAAGACGGCAAAGACGTCGGCGCGTTCAACGAGCGGCTTTCCGGCTGCTGCACGGGTGCTGAGGCTCGGCTCGTAGGAGTAGTTCGAGAAGCCGACCATCACAGCCCCCAACGCCACCTTCAGAGCCTTCTTCACGAAGGCATTCCTCTGCTCGCTGATGAAGTCCTGAAGCAGAAGGACATCGCGCTCGACGGGGGGACTGAAGAATGGCACCCTGCTCTTGAAACCACTCGGCGGCTTCGATGTCGGGCGCGTTTGGCCGTGTCGATGCTCCTGCGCGAGGTCCTCAAGGCGTCCGATCGCATCGGCGAGCGGCTTGACGCTGTGCCGCGCGCAGGAGACCTTCAGGTCCGACGCCAGGACAGCATAAGGATTGATATCGAACCCGACCACGTTGTAGCCTCGCATCAGCCCCTCGACCAGCGTGGTGCCGACGCCCGCAAAAGGATCCAGGACAGTGACCGTGCTTGGGTCGGCGCGGAGCGCACTGTGGAAGACCTCTTCCACGAAGGCCCCGGAAAACCCGGCGATCCACGGGACCCAGC
This sequence comes from Phycisphaerales bacterium Planc_01, assembly GCA_001603075.1. Taxonomy (GTDB): domain Bacteria; phylum Planctomycetota; class Phycisphaerae; order Sedimentisphaerales; family Anaerobacaceae; genus Anaerobaca. The sequence continues at coordinate 21,917 of LVBB01000020.1, forward strand.
GATGCAATGGCTCGTTTCGATTCTTGATGAATGCGGTATCGCCGAATCCCGATTTGGCCTGGCCTTCGCCGTGCATCGCATTCGTCCGAGGCTGATCGGGCCCGCGATGCCCGATAGTCCTCCCGCCGGAGGGATAGACGCGATAGGTGAAACGATCCAGGCGCTCGATGGCGACGATGCTCCCCTCGTGAAGATTGTGATGCTCGAAGAATCGGGCGACCCAGGCCCGCTTCCTGAAGAAGCTTCGCGGCTGCCCGTTGCCGCTGCTTGCAGCAATGTCGGTCTCCACAGGCTCCAGCAGCCCGTCCACAATCAGCGTAAGCGGCTGGCCGGTCCCTTTTTGCGCGCTGGAGGCGCCGAAGCACTCTGCCGGAAAGAAATCGTGGTGGCCGGTGATGTAGAGGTGCTGGTTCCGGAGGTTGCCGCCGGTAAGCGATATAAGTCGTTTGCTGCTGGTATCGTGCCCACTCAAGCGTGAGTCCCTTCACCCGAAATTGCCTTTGCCCGCATTGTACCCGGTCCCAAGCCGAATGCAATACACAACGCACCACGCGCCTCGAAACAGGAGCGCTCAGACTGCCAGATTCACACCGCGGCGCGACCACCTTCAACAGGAAGAGAAGCGCGAGACTGGACCATAATCACGATACACCCTATCGCCTTACAACGTGAGCAAGACGGGAGGATTTGGTCAAAAACGTGCAACACCTTTTTGCGCATGGGTGGTGACATGGAGAAAATTTTAATTGCTTTTGCGGCGGGGATTTAAGCGTGGTTGGCAGCCCGGACGTCGGTTTTTTTTGGTCAAGAACGTGCAACACCGTCCCAGGGTGGAGGCGGGCCTTTGTCGCCGGCTCGCCTGCGGGTTCTGAGATCCTGGACCGGCGGCAATGATGAAAGGCACGAAGATGGCGGACGGCACGAGACAGCGGAGGCACCGGCAGCGAGGACGGCGAGACGAGAGGCCGCAATGCAGGGGCACGTGCAAAGACTGCGTGTACCTGCTCCAGCCCAAGCGGCTGGTGGACTTCCACGAGGGGCCGGGCGGGCTGTTGATCCTGCCCATCTGCGCGCATCACGCCGACAATCCGGGCGAACTGCGTGAGGTGCATCCGGCCCAACACTGCGCGAACTTCCGCGCGAGGCGAAAGCCCGCCGAGCGCGTCGAGGTGTCCCAGCCCGAGCAGGGCGACGTGCGCTACATTCCGCTGACGCGGCGGATGGTGGCCATCGTCGACGCCGCCGACTACGAGTGGCTCAGCCGGCATCGATGGTTCGCCAAGGGAAGACAGGGCAAGTACTACGCCGGACGCAGCGTGCGCGGCAAGATCATCATGATGCATCGCGAGATCATGAAGGCGCCGCCCGGAATGGTCGTCGATCACATCGACGGCAACTCGCTCAACAACCGGCGGAGCAACCTGCGAATCTGCACGCCGCGACAGAACGGCCATAACAAACGGTTCACGGGCAATGTTTCAGGCTTTGCGGGTGTCTATCCGCATGGCAAGAGGTGGCGGGTCATCGTCCAGGACCGGAGCAAGACCGTCTATTCCGCCGTCTTCGATGACAAGGTCGAGGCGGCAAAGGCCCGCGATCGCAAGGCCGTCGAGTTGTTCGGGCAGTTCGCGTGTCTGAATTTTCCGGAAGACAGATCAAACAGCAAAGAGCAAACAGCAAGATGACAAAGCAAAGTACAAACAGGCTTGGAGGCCGAAGGCCAGAGAGACCGCGTCGCGGATTCGTCGCCAGGGCAACCGGTGCAATGCGCCCGACGCGAAACATTGGGGGCGCAACGTCTCTGGCCAGACCCCTCGGCTGCGCTCGGGGTGACAAGGGGGGTGCTGCGCTCCGCGCAGGGTGACAATGAGGGAGCGATGCTGATGTGGGTGGCAGCCTCAAGGCGAAGCGCAGCGCAGGCTTGGGGATGGTCGTCTCGACGCAATGCGCGCGACGCACAGCGAATGCGCGGGTGGCAGGCTCAAGCGAAGCTTGGGGATGGGGGGCGACAGACCTTGAGTACAACGCAACACGCGCGACGCATGACGCACAACGAACCGGGTTTTTGCTGTCGGGGATGGGGTCTTGGGCTTAGAATGGCGGGGATGATGGATAGAGCGGTTTACCGGATTATCGATGCGAATTTCAATCGGGCCCGCGAGGCGTTGCGGGTGATGGAGGAGTACTGCCGGTTCGCGGTCAACAACGGGTCGCTGAGCGGGCGGGCCAAGCAACTGCGGCACGAGCTGTGTGCGGCGATCGGGCACCTGGAGCAGGGCAAGCTGCTGGCCGGCCGGNNCCCGCCGGCTCACCGAGGCGCTGCGGGCGCTGGCGGAGATGGCGCAGGCCGAGAGCAAGCCGGTCGCGGCGGCCATCGAGCGGCTCCGCTACCAGGCGTATACGCTGGAGAAGGACGTGGTGCTGTTCGCCGGGCCGGTGGAGAGGTTCAATCGCGTGCGGCTGTACGTGATCGTCACGAGCGACCTGCCGGCCGAGATCCTCTCGCTGGCCAGCCGCTGCGCCGCCGGCGGGGCCGACTGCATTCAGTTGCGGGCCAAGGACATCCCCGACGACCGGCTGTTCGCGGTGGCCGTCGAATTCGTGGACATTTGCCGCGACCTGGGGGCCCTGAGCATTGTCAACGACCGCATCGACATCGCCGCCGCCGCAGGCGCCGACGGGGTGCACCTGGGCCAGGACGATCTGCCGGTCGAGCAGGCCCGCCGGCTGCAACTGAGTCCCTTGATCGTCGGCAAGAGCACGCACAACGACAGCGAGCTCGAACGGGCCGTCGGGGCGATGCCGAGCTATGTGAGCCTCGGTCCGGCGTTTGCGACGGCGACGAAGCCGAAGACCGAGGTCGCCGGGCCGGACTACATTCGCCATGGGCTGGAGCGGCTCGCCGAGACGGGCGTCAGTCACGTCGCGATCGGCGGGATCACGCACGAGAACGTCGAGCTTCTGCTGCGGGCGGGGGTGCAGCGCGTCGCCGTCTGCGCCGCCGTCAGCGAGGCGCCGAGCCCGGCCGACGCCTGCCGCAGGATCAAGGACAAGATGGCGGAGTTTCTTCCGGGATAGGTGGTGACATCGAAGGTGAGGTGAGCGAATGATGACAGCAAAATCGATACGATGTTTCGTCGCGGCGGCCCTATGTCTTGGCGGCCTGGCCGCCGTCGGCCATGCCGAGGACCTCTGGGAACTGGCCAATCGGAACAAAGACGTCCTGCGGATCGCCACGCTGTTCACGGCGCAGGACGTGCGCGACCGGCTCTCGACGGACGAGGGGATCGACAGCGCGATGGACTGGTGCCGCAAGACGGGCGTGACACACGCGTTCATCGAGACGTTTCGCGACGGCTACACCGCCGAGCGCAAGGTCCTCGAACGCGCGCGGGACCGGTTTGCCGAGGCGGGCTTCGACGTCTCCGGCTGTGTCACGCCGACCGCCTTCGGAAAGACCTCCACGGGCTGGCGCGTCGTCTCGTGCTACACCAGCGCCGAGACACAGCAGCGGATTCAGGAGATCCACGAGTACACGGCATCGATGTTCGACGAGATCATGATCGACGACTTCCTCTTCACCGACTGCCAATGCGACGAGTGCCAAGAGGCGCGGGGCACGCAGTCGTGGGAGGAATACCGCTGCGATCTGATGGTCCGCGTCAGCCGGGATCGCATTCTCGCCCCCGCCCGCGCCGTCAATCCCAACGTCAAGGTCATCCTCAAATACCCTCAGTGGTACAGCGCGTTCCACGAGCGGGGCTATGAGGTGGTGCGGCAGACGGCGGACTTCGACCGCATCTGGGTGGGGACCGAGACGCGGGACTACGACGACCCGCAATGGGGCGGCAAGGTCCAGTACGAGGCGTACTTCATCATGCGCTGGCTCGGCGAGATCGGCGGGCCCAAGTGTGGCGGCGGCTGGTTCGACCCGTACGGCACACACGAAGACACTTACGTCGAGCAGGCGCGCCAGACAGTGTTGGCCGACGCGAAGGAGATGCTGCTGTTCTGCTACGGCTCGCTACTGAGCGGCACCGGCCCGGCCAACGTCGTACGGCTGCGGACCGAGATCCCGGGCCTGTTCGAACTGGCGGCGCTGGTGCGTGGCAAGCCGCTGCGCGGGATCGCGGCACCGAAGCCGCCCAACAGCAAGCCGCGAGGCGAAGCATACGTTTATGACTTCGTCGGCATGCTCGGCCTGCCCCTGGTGCCCACCGCAACGATCCGCGACGACGCAAAGGCCGCCTTCTTGCCGATCCACGCGATGAAGGACCCGCAGCTCTGGCCCAAGCTGCGCACCCTGCTCGAAGCGGGCGCGCCCGTCCTCGTCACCGACGGCCTGGCCGAGCGATTCACGACGAGCCGGTCCTACGACAACCTGCACGTCCTGAAAGTCGGCGGCGACCCCAAGAGCCTTCTGCGACTATCGCGCGAGGAGCTGGCGCCGATCCGTAATAGGATGCTGGCCCCCTTCGGACTGACATTCGACGCCCCCAACAAGGTCGCCCTGTACCTGATCGGCGACCGCTGTGTTGTGATCGAGAATTTCAACGACGAGGCCGTCACCGCGACGCTGGCACTCAATGAGTCCATCGATGCCAAGGCTATTCTGGTCCTGCCGGTCGACGCCGACGTGAAATTCTCGTGCGACGCCGGCCGGATCGCCTTCACCACGATCGCGCCGCGCACGCTCGTGGCCCTGACCTATTGAAATGGCTGAACTCAGGCCCCGCAAACACAGTACTTCTCGAACATGAACCGCCGGCCTTCGTGCCCGGATCGGGCAGGTCGTGCGGCGATGGCTGTGTCCTATTCTCAGACGGGAGAAACGATGAACGCAAGACAGATTTTCTTCTTTGACTCGATGCTGACCCCGAAGATCATCACTTTCGTGTACTGGCTTGCGCTGTTCGGCTCCGTGGTCGGCGGCCTCGTCTCCATGTTCGCCGGCTACGGCGGTCTGACGTTCGGCAAGTTCCTGATGGGACTCGTGGTCATCGTCGGCGGCGCCATCGGCGCCCGGATCTACTGCGAGCTGCTCATCGTCCTGTTCAAGATCCACGAGAACATCCGCAAGCTCGCCGAGAAGGCCTGAGACAGGGGATCCCATGCGTTACGACGCGGGCGTCGGCGTGTAGAACTGCCGGCGGTGTCGCTCGGCGTACTGCTGCAGCCGGGCCGCGACGTCGGGGTGTTTGTCCAGCACGTCGGTCGTCTCGTATGGGTCAGCCTCCATGTCAAAAAGGGACAGACCGATGTCCTCCTGGCGATACTTGCCTGCAGCGCCGTCGTGGGCAGGCGTCACCAGCGTGCGATACTTGTGCGGCAGGTGCAGCTTCCAGCGGCCGTCGCCGCTGAGGACCGCCTCAAACGTCGCGTTCGTCGAGAAGGGATAGTAGTCGTGCGGGTTCTTCGCGCCGGGCTTGCCGGCGATCAGGTCCCAGACGTTCTTGCCATCGATAGGATTGGCGGGTAGCTCGGCTCCTGCCAGATGCGCCAGGGTCGGTAGGATATCGATCGAGCCAAAGGTCCTCTTCGAGGTCGTGCCCGGCTCGATCCGCCCGGGGAACTTGACGATGCACGCGCTGCGCGTGCCGCCGTCGAAGCTGGTGCCCTTGGCCTCACGAAACGGGGTCTTGCCCGCGTGGTTGCCGTAGGAGATCCACGGACCGTTGTCCGACGTGAACAGCACGAGCGTGTTGTCTTCGAGCCCGTTGTCCCTGAGGGCCTTGTTGATCTGGCCGACGGACCAGTCGATCTCCATCATCACGTCGCCGTAGAGGCCTGCGCCTGATTTGCCTTTGAACTTGTCGCTGCAGAACAGCGGCACGTGCGGCATCGAGTGCGGGACATACAGCAGAAACGGCTCGTCCTTGTGGCGGCCGATGAAGTCCACCGCCCGCTCGGTGTACCACGTCGTGAGCATCGGCTGGTGTTCCTTCGTGACGCGGTCAATCGTGACACGCCCGTTGTCCCAGTACTGAAGCGGGTACTGGCCCCAGTATTCCGGATTCTCCGGGTGGAATTCCCACATGTCGTTAGAGTACATCAGTCCGGCCGATTCGTCGAAGCCTCTCGCCGGCGGGCGCGTCTCGGGCTGATCGCCGATGTGCCACTTGCCGAACACGGCGGTCTTGTAGCCGCGCTTCTGGAACACCTCGCCGAGCGTGGCGAACTTCGGATCGAGCCCTCGGGCGTTCGGCCCGTGCGCACCGAAGACCTTGGTCCGGCCGGGATAGCAGCCGCTCAGAAGAGCCGCCCGAGAGGCCGAGCACACCGCCTGCGGCACGTAGAAATTCTCATAGCAGCAGCCCTCTCGCGCCATCTGCTCGACGTGGGGCGTCGGGTAGTCCTGCGTCGCAAACGGCCGAAAGTCCGCCCAGCCCGAATCGTCGAGAAAAACGATCACGAAGTTCGGCCCGCCCGTGGCGGGCTCCCGCCCCTGACCCAGCCTTGGCAGCCCCATCCCAGCCAAAGACAACGCCGCCGCCTTCAAAAACGTCCGACGTGTGTGCATCGTACTCATCCGTCATCTCCTCATCCAAACCGGCTTTGCTTCAACTGACTGATTATCCCGGAGGCACCGAACTCTTTCAAGCCTCGAATATCGTTGCCTTCCGGTGCGCTTCAGGTGCTCTGTGTGAAATGGCGCGTCGCGGAGCGAGCGGCCCCGCTCGCCAAAGGGTATCGTGCGAGAGCCTGCCCAGAGCTTGTCGAAGGGACGCACGACCTACAGAGTGCCGGAGGAATTGGACGCACATTCCTCTGTGGATCGCCATCCATCGACGGGACCTCGGCTCACGAACCTGGCGGCGGCTGAAGGAGGGACAGGAGGTTCTCCTGGGTCAGGAGGGCGGCGTCCTGGGGGCGTTCGAGGAAGGGTTCGACGTCGGCGGCGATCTGTTTCCATTTGAGGGTTTCGATGCGATGGCGGACGAGGGCGCGCCAGTTCTCCGGCGTGATTTCCGGGCCCTGCCAATCCGTCTGGGCCAGGGCGTTGTTGAGCAATTCGAGGTTCGGGCCCGGCCAGGTGCGGTCGGACAGATACCAGAGGAGATCGTGGATGTCACGACCTTTCGTATAGGGCCGCGCCAGAATGGCATGCAGCTTGCCCGCCAGCAGCGACGCTTTGTCGTGGTGGCGCAGATTGAGGGTGACGTGTCGCCTGACGAGGGACGAGACGATGCGCGCGCCGGCCGGCGGATTCGAGTCCACTTCCACCCTGACCGAGAGCGTCTCGGATCGGTGAGGCGAGAGCCCGAGTTCGAACGGCAGACCCTGGAAACGCACGAAGGCGGACTTGACCGTCTTGGTGTCCTTGATGCGGACGTCGACGTCGTAGCCCTCGGCTTGGAAGGCGCTGCGGCAGCCGGTGATGTTTTCGCCAAAGCAAGCATCGATCCCCGGCTCGACCAGGGCGAAATCGAGGTCCTCGGAGAATCGCGGCATCGCGTAGAGAAACCGCAGGGCCGTGCCTCCCTGAAAGGCCCAGGCACAGAACGCCGCCTGGTCCTGGAGCGATTGGAGCAGCCGGGCCTGGAGGTACTCCGTCGCCAGACGCCGGGCTAACATCGCATTGGCCGCGCCAGCGAGAATCTGCCTGAGATGGTCCTTCATGGTTCGACTCCTGTTTCTTGCGTGACCCATCCTGCAATCCGTGTGGCGGCACGGCGTAGCTTCGGACTGTCCGCCGCCTCCGCCAGGCGCGTCAGAGCGTCGAGGTCGAGCCTGTCCGGATTCTGCAGGCGAAGCTCCGACAGAAAGTCGGGATCGTCGCTGCCGGCCGTCAGGTACACCAGATCGAGCAGGGCCTTCTCCGGCGTGGCAACGAACGCCTGCTGACGGTTGCCGAGGTCTACTTTCGTATAGCCGGCGAACCAGTCCTTCTTGATGCGCCGGAACGCGAACACGCCCAAGGGCGTCTCGATCCGTTGCGGTCGCTGCGTCGTGACACTCGTGACGGTGGGCACGTGCTCGGGGATCATCCCGTAGTGGGCCAGCGCCGATTGGAGGCTGACATAGGAGCCTTTCTTCATCGCATTGGCCAGGACGAACGGATGGGGGCAGGCCTTTCGGTACGGCTCGGCGAGCGTATACAGCCCCCTAGCAGGCTGGATCAGCTTTCCGGCCTTGACCCAACGGCTCAGTTGAAGCCGCAAGGCCGGCAAACTCTCGCCGCTTGCGCCCAGAAAACCGGTGCGGAAGACCGGCTCATCGGCTACCATTTCGAGCAGTTCTGGCCATTTCATTGCATTATCTTATCACTTCTGATAATCTACTGCAATAGATATCGGCATCTTCCGGCTACTTCGTGAGAAGATTCCAGTCGTGCCCGAGCGGTTTTCTGCCGCCCGGGTCGGCCAAGGGCGTGACACGCGGGGCGTTGGCGGCCTTATAGCGATGGAAGGGCGTTGTGTTGGGGTTTGATGGCGGTTGCGGCGGGGGGCGGAGGCGGTAGAATGGGGCGCGATGTGACGATGGGCTTGGATATGGACGGCAAGAAAGGCGGGGCGAAATGAGGCGGACAACGCAAGCGAATCGACGCCGCAGGATGGGCACGCTGCTGGGCCTGTTGGTGGTGATGTCGGTTCTTCTGGTCGCGACGGGCTGCGCGCACAAGAAGGCATACAAGAAGGCCACCCGGCTCTCGCAGGAGGGGCAGTACGAGAAGGCGATCGAGGAGTTGGAGACGGCGATCGCGCTGGCCGAGAAGGGCAACAACCGCAAGACCGCCGACCGCTACCGCGAGGAACTCGAACAGACCAAGCGCCGCGCGGGCCAGTTCTACTATCGCGAGGCGGAGCTTTGCTTCGGGCAGGCCGACCTGAGCGGCGCCCAGGGTTTCATCGAGCGCAGCGTGCGGTACTGTCCGACCGAGCCGTTGTATCGGTCGCTGAATCAGCGGATCGTCGCGGCCATCGCCGACGCTGACCGGCTGCGCGCCGAGGCGATGTCCCTGGCCGAGCAGGGACAGTGGAACGCCGCGGTGGCACGCATGAAAGAGGCGCTGCGCATCAACAGGACGATGCCCGGCGGACAGGGCGACCTCAAACAGATTCAGGAGCGGGCGTATCAGTTTTATCTGGGCCGGGCCAGGGACCGCCTGTATGCCAACGACCTGGAGGCGGCCGTCACGGAGGCCCAGACGGCGCTGAACTACCGCGACGACGGCCGAGAGGCCAGGGACGTTTTGCAGGCCGTGCAGGACCGGCGCGAGGCCACCGAGCTGATCGCGCGCGGGCGGACGCTGCTGGGCCGGGGCGACTGTGAAGAGGCGCTGCGCGTCCTGGAGCAGGCGCGGCAACTGTATGCGATGCACCCGGACCTGCCCGGCCTGCTTCAGCAGGCCAGGCAAGCGGTGTGCGACCGCTGGATCGCTCAGGGCCGACAGGCGCTGGCGAGCGGCGACCACGCCACGGCGCTGCGCCTGTTTCTCAAGAGCAACGACCTACTGCCCGGCTCCGACGGCGTGACCGCTCTGATCGGCGAGGCGAGGGCGACGCTCGCGAAACGCCATCTGGAGGCCTCGCAACGATACGCACAAGATGGCGCCGACGGCTGCGCGGCGTTCCACGCCGTGGTCGCGTTGGGCTACGAGCCGGACAACTACGACGCGCGAAGTCAGCTCAGCCGGTGCATCGGACAGGTGCAGCAGGCGGTGCGCTACACGGTGGGGTTCGTCGGCTTCCGCGCGAGCCCCGAGCAGCAGGCCATCGCCGATACGCTCGGATCGATCTCGCTGGAGCACCTGACGCGGATGCGTCCGGCCAACCTGACGCTGGTCGAGCGGGCGGACCTGCAGACCATCCTCGACGAGCAGCAGCTCAGCGCCACCGACCTGGTCGATCCGCAGTTTCGCGTGCCGGCCGGCAGGCTGCGCGGGGTCGATGCCCTGCTCGTCGGGCAGGTGCTCGAAGCCAAGGTGACCACCGAGACGAAGCAGACCGGCCACGGCGAATCGACCTATCAGGATGGGTATGTCCCGGAGCCGAATCCGGAGTACGCCGAGGCGGTCGCGGTGCTCGATCGCACGCAGAGAGACTTCGACCGGGCGCGACAGCGGCTGGCCGAGGCCGAGGCGAGGCTGGCGCGGTACGATCACGCCGACCCGCACGATGCCGCCGCACAGGCGGCCAAGCGAAGGGCCCGCGCCGAGGTGGACGAAGCGAAGCAGCGCGTGGTGAACGCGGCGACCGACGTAGGGGCCGCTCAGATGCGCGTGGCGATGACGCCCAAGGAGGTGCTCGTGCCGCACATGGTCGCGTTCCAGTATCCGATCCACACGGCGACGTGGACGGCCAAGGTCGGTTGCCTGCTGAAGATGCTCGATGCCGCCACCGGCGAAGTGTTCCTGGCCGAGCGGATCGAGGGCCAGCATGCCCAGTCGGACCGGTTCGTCTCAGCCGACCCGGCGCGGAACGTGCCGGAAGACCCGCTGGAACTGCCCGACGATGCGCGCCTGCTCGAAGCGGCGGTCAACAACGCGGCCGGCCGCCTCAAGAAGGCGCTCGACACCGCCGCCGGCAAGCACGGGCAGCGGTTTGTCATACAGGCCCAGCAGGCCGAGGCCGCCGGCGACACGGCAGGCGCCGTCGATGCGTCGATCAAGTATCTGTTCGCCTATCCGACGAGCCATACCGAGGCGGACAAGCGGCTGGCCGCCCTGCGGGCATACCTCGCCTCCGAAGCGGACCTCGTGGACATCCGAGCCCTGCTGCGGACCCACTGTCAGGTGCTCCGCAACTGACCGGCCCTACCGGGGCATGCGCGGCCTCGTGAGACGTTCGCCACCGCTCACTTGCGGCGCTGTTCTCTCAACCTGGTGTAGTAGGCGTCGAAAGCCTCGAGTTTCTCGATGTTTGGAGTCGGGCCCGCCTGCGGCGTCTTGCTGAAGATCATGGTGCTCATCGTCTCCGCGTCGAACGCGGGCCACAGCGGCAAGCCGGGACCATTGGGGTTGCCAGTGGTCGCAAAATTGACCCAGTAGGACATGATCGCCTCCGACATCGCACGCTTCTCGGGCGAGACAGCCCGCCTGAACAAGCCGCCGCTCAGGTTGCCGAACACATAGCGAACCTCCGCCCCGTGGCCAGCCTCACCCGGCTTGTCGGCGCCGTCGAAGTAGTAAAGGTACGCCTTGCCTTTCCCGTGCTGCGACTGCACCCTCGCCCACGCCCAGCTCGGCCATGCAAAGAGCACATCGCGTGTAATATCGCGGGTGGACCGCGTGGCCTCCGCCTTTGTCGCGTGCGGATACGCTGCGAGGATCTCCTCGGCCGCCAGGGGGTATTGCTCCCGCATGCGCTTTTCGAACGCCCCCGGCGTCAGTTTCGAGCCAAACAACGCGTCGTCGGAGTTGGTCCCGACCAGCACCGGGGTGTCATTGAACTGCCCTCGCTCGTACAAATCAAGCGGGTTGTCGCCGACGATCGTCTCACCGTCGGCCACGGGCCAAGGCAAGCTCTTGACCTTGCCTTTCTGAACGGCGTTTGCGCTGAGCGCGCGGCCCGCTTTGAGGTCGGCCGCCCCGAGGTCGGCAAGAAACGCCTTTCCCGTCTGCTCCGCCAGGGCGAGCGAGGGGATGATGACGTTCTCCTGGTCGGCAGCGGTCTTGATCGGGGCCATCGATCCGCCACTCTGGGAAATGGCCCGATGGAACAGTCCCCTGGCAGGCGGCGACTGTGTGAGAATGGAGACCGACATGCCGCCCGCCGACTGGCCGAAGACCGTCACGTTACACGGATCGCCGCCGAACTGAGCGATGTTCTCCTTCACCCAGCGCAAAGCGGCGATCTGGTCCTGGATGCCGTAGCAGCCGGAGCCCTTGCCGCTCTCGGCGCTGAGCTCGGGGTGAGCGAGGAAACCGAAGACACCGACGCGGTAGTTGGGTATGACCAGCACGACACCCTTCTTGGCGAAGTTGGTCCCATCGTAGGTGTTGGCGGCCCCGCCGTTGAACGCCCCGCCGTAGATGTAGACCATGACCGGGCGGCGCTCGCCGGCGTCCTTCGCGGCCGTCCAGACATTGAGATACAGACAGTCCTCGCTGGGCCTGGCCCGGTACAAGAGCGTCAAGAGGGCCGACTGCATGGGCGGCGGCCCGAACTTGTCAGCCTCCCACACGCTGTTCCACGGCACAACCGGCTGCGGCGCCTTCCATCGCAACTCACCAACCGGCGGCGCGGCGAACGGGATGCCCTTGAACGACGCGACACCGTCTTCAACGACGCCGCGAACTTCGCCGCCGGTTACCGTTACGGTCCAGTGATCTGCCGGAGACGCGCCCCGGCACGCCGTCGGAGCCAAACCGAAAACCACCCCTGCCATCAACAGAAAAGCAGTCTTCATAGCAGTCTCTCACTCACACAGACGCATCCGGTCACGAGTCATCCCAAAGCCTTCGCCTCCGCGGCTGCCATGTGTCGTCTATGGTTCGTCGGCCCAGATGGCTTTGATGGTTTCTTCCTGGCCGAAGCCGGTCGGCACGGCGTCGCTGGGGGTGTTGGCCCAGTACCAGTGCACGTCACCGACGGGCGCCGCGAGCGTGCGGCTGCCGGGCATCTGGAGGTAGCCGTTGCGGTCGTGTCGGCAGATCCAGTCCCAGGCGTAGCGCAGCCATTGGTTGCGGTATTCGAGGCTCTGGTGCGCGAACCAGCAGATCTCGTCATAGCCCCAGATCCAGTGGGCGCCGATGTTCTGCCCTTCGCGTCCGCTTCGTCCGAAGTTGTCCAGTTCGACCAGATACGGCAGGCTCTCACATGACCAGCCGCTCGGTGTCACGCCGCCCCTGCTGCGCCCGAACAGGCTGTCGAGGTAGCCGACCTTCAAGACGCCCTGCTGCGGATGCTCGACGACCTCGTCGATCCGCAGCGGGAATGAGTGCAGGTCGAACATGAGCTTGCCGTCGTGCACGATGCCGCCGCCGGGCACGTGGGCGTCACAGAGGACCATGTGCCGGCGGGCGTTTCGGCGGGCGTATTCGCGAACGCGCCGGATCATGTCACGCCAGTGGACGTGGTCGGGATCGCGGTCGTCCATGATCTCGACCTGCCCGAAGTGGATCGCCTCGACGCCGATGTCGATGTACCGCTGGCAGAGGTACGTGAACCACATCCGCGTTTCCAGGCGGCTCATGTCCGGCACGGACGAGCCGGGCCGCCACTGATCGACGCGGTGGCCGTCGGGGTAGAGCATGGCCTCGTAGCGGAAGTTCCGCTCCTCGGGTTCGAGGCCGAACTCTTCGAACAGGCTCGCCGGAATGGGAATCCGGTTGACCTGCTCGCTGACGATCTCAAAGGCGGCGGCCTGCAGGATGATGTTCGGATCGATCTTGTGCATCCGCTCGGCGATGGGCCTGGCCCTGACGAGCAGGTTCTCCAGCCCGGCCTCGCCGCCCCAGCGGTAGATGGCCCGGCCGATGAACTTGGCGCCGATGTTCTCGAGCATGCGAATGTTGTCGTCCACGTTGCCCTGGCCGTGCAGAAGCTCGCTCATGGTGATCGCGCGAGCCAGGTAATTCTCCAGCACGGCGCGGGAGATCGTGCCATCGAAGTGATAGTTCCGCTTGGCGCCGATGTACTTGGCGTCGCGGTCGGGCGCAGCCGTGGCGGACGACGACAGCGGCGGCGAGATCTCGAACGTGTCCGCTTCGAGATCGATCGTAACGGTCGTGCCGTCGGCGAAGGTCGTGCGCTGCCTGCGGCGGGATTCGTCGAGGAACTCGTGCCTGGTCATCTCCAGCCGTCCGACGCGCTCGTGCAGCGCACACATCGTCCGCACGCGCTCGAGCTCGGCCTCGCCCGGATTCAGTGAGATGTAGGGCAGACCCGCGTTGGCCAGGCCGTGCAGGTAGCCCCAGTCGTTGTCGGGGATGCCCCAGCCGCCCTTGGTCATCGACCAGGGCACGAGCAGTGCATCGTGATAGACGAGATTGAACAGCGGGACGGGGACACCCATCGCCGGCCCTTCGCCCGGCCCCGGCGTCAGGGCGTACGGCCCGTGATGGACCAGGTCGAGGTGCGGGATCGCCCAGTCGGCGGGCTCCTCGGAGCTGACGACGCCGCCGGTCGAGCGGATGAAGTCCAGGCACATCCCGCGATACGTCAGGCAGTCGGTGCGCGTCGCCGGGTGCTCGGGGCTGTAGCACTCGTCGGGAGGCACCACCGCGAAGACGTCGAGATAGGCGCCGCGCACTTTGATGCCGTGGTCCAGCAGAGCGCTGTAGTTCTTCTTCACATGTCCCAGGGCCAGTCGCGGGCAGAGGATCGACTGCTTGCCGCCGTACCAGATGCTGTGCATGGGTCGGCTGCCGTCGCGCTCGATGATCGTGTGCCTCGGGTCGTACGACCTGGCGTCGAGATAGTAGTCCCGGTACTGATCGTGGATCGCGAAGACGTAGCCGAGGTCGTCGCAGGTCTGTGCGAGCCGTCTCATGCCGTCCCAGCCGCCCGCGTCCGGGCCCGGCGGCAGCACATCGGGATGCAGGTTGTCGTAGCCTCGAAAGCCCCATCCGTCGAGATGGACGTACGCGCGCGGCACGCCCTTCTCGGCCAGTCGGCGCAGGTGCGTCGCCGTCTCATCGAAGGTGATCAGAACATGGTTCTTCGTGGGGTCGTCCTTGTTGTAGTATTGTGATTCCGGCTGGATGTGCGTCAGAATACCCGTGTGAACGACGGGACTTCCGATCAGCTTCGCCAGCAGCGGCGTGCGGGCGATCTTCTCCTGCAGCGAGACGAAGTGGCCCGTTTGTCGGACCTGCGTGCGATAGCGTTTGGCCATGTCCACGTAGTTGCCCTTGTCGAAGAGGCACAGGCGGACACGTCGCGGGTATCGCAATTGTCCCAACGAGTGGACCCACCGCACTTGCATGCGCGTCGGCCCGCCCGCCGGATGATCGAAGCGGCAGCCTCCGTCGTCAGGCGTCTCGATCAGCGTGAGCAACGCCGCGTCGCCCTGCTGATGGCCCCACCAAGGCATGTACAGGCCGCGACCGTAACTCATCGTGTCGTACAGGTAGATCCTCTGCGCCCAGTCCTTCGGCAGGAGCATCCCCTGCATGAACGGAACGATCGTCGTGTCAAACGAACTGTCCGTCAGTGCCGGCGGCCAGAAGCACTCCAGCACCTGACAACGGCTCTCATCGGCCACCAGCTCGCAAACGAGCTCTTCCTGCGGACCTTCCAGACAGGCGAACAGCGCGATCGACAGATCGATCTCGGTCCCCCCGTGCGCGAAGCCACGCAGGGCGATCTTCACGCCGGTCTTGAATCCAGTTTGATATGGCGAGACTTCCACCGTCTTCGCATCGGCCAGGCGAAGCGCATACGCCTTGCCGTTCGCCTCGGCAACGAGGTCGCCCTTCGAAGAGGCCACCGTGGACCACGTGCGACCGCCGGCGCTGAGCGTCATGTGCAGATCGGCGGGATGGATCTCGACGCGGGTGCGACGGCCCTGCAGGATCCATCGATCCGCATCCTGTTTCACCTCGACGGCGGGCGCACCGTAGTCGTCCTGCGTCGTCTCGACGGCAAAGGCAAACGATGCTGAGAGCACGATGAGGCAAGAAATCCAGTGGAACGGCTTCATAATGGCAGTCTCCGAAATCAATCGCGTCAGTGCATCTGCTTATCGACAGCGCGTTTCATGCGGTCGAGGCCTTCGCGCAATGTCTTCTCCGGACATCCGAAATTCAGCCGCACGTAGCCGGGCCCCAGGAAATCCGCGCCGTCCGAGAGGCCCACGCCCGCCTGCTCGAAGAACTTCGCCGGCTCGGACAGACCCAGTTCCGTGGTATCGATCCACGCCAGATAGGTCGCCTGGACCTCGTCCATCGACAGCCCTGGAATCTCATTGTTGACTGTCTGGTACACGAGACGGCTGTTGCGGCGCAAGTACTCGATCAGCGCCGTTCGCCACGGCTCGCCGTCGCGGTACGCCGCCAGACAGGCTGCATAGCCCAAGGCGTTGGTGCCCGGAACGATCCCCTCGCGGGCCTTCTGGAACGGTCGGCGAAGGTCCGCGTTGGGGATGACGGCGAAGGCGCAGTTGAGCCCCGGAATATTGAACGTCTTGCTCGGGGCCATCAACGTAATCGTGCGAGCGGCGATGTCCTCGCCGAGCGTGGCGATCGGCACGTGCCGGCCGCCGTCGAGAACGAGGTCGCAATGAATCTCGTCCGAGCAGATGACGACGTTGCGGCCCAGGCAGATCTCGGCAACACCCCGCAGCTCGTCCGGCTCGTACCGCCGGCCGACAGGATTGTGCGGATTGCACAGCAGCAGGACCCTCGACCGCGCGGACAATTCGCTCTCGAATCGTTCGAGGTCGAACGTCCACCGCGTGCCCTCCCGCCGCAGCGGGACCACCTTCATTTCGCGGCGCACGTGCCCCGGTGCCGCGAGAAAAGGCGGATACGCCGGCGTGAAGGTCAACACCTCGTCGCCGTCGTCGCCAAAGGCCCGGCTCGCCAGGTTCAGCGCCGGCACCAGCCCCGGCAGCCATACGATCCACGAAGGCTCGATCCTCCAATGATATCGGCGCTCCACCCGCTCGACCACCGCCTCCACCAGCCCCTCCGGCGGAACCGCGTAGCCGAACACCCCATGCTCAACCCGTGCGTGCAGCGCCTCCAGCACGCACGCCGGCGCCCGAAAGTCCATATCCGCCACCCACATCGGGATGATGTCCCGGCCATGGTAGCGGCGCCACTTGAGACTGTCGGTGCTCCGGCGGTCCGGCACGGTATCGAAATCGAAGCTCATATTGATAGATCTTGCCTTTCTCTTGTCGGAAATTTGCGCTATTGCCGCTGCACCCAGAAGAAGTCGATGCCCACCTCCGGCTCGGCGACGCGGCCGGTGGTGTCGGTCCATTCGAGCGTCAGCGTGTGCTCGCCCGCCGTCAACTCGCCCGGCCGTAGCGCCACCTGGCGCAGCAGCGTGCGATACGGCCGATACAGATCGATTTCCTTTGACCGATCCGCCAGCGGCAGCGGCTCGCCGTCGAGATAGAACGCGACCTTGCCCGATCGCGGCGTCATGGCGAATGCCACGTTGATCTGCTTCCTGCCGGCGGTGTCGATAGCGAGCTTGAAGCTCTTGCGCTCGCCCGTCTTCCTCGGCGTCCAGACCAGCAGCTTGCCGCCGGCCCACAGCGCGCCGTCGTCCAGACGCGTGTTCTGCCTGTCGGTGAGGCAGTCCTCGCTCGTGTAGAACACCGAGTTGGCCGCCCCCATCCGCGCCGCCGGCTGCCAACCCACGGGCAGCTCGGGCGCTCGCAGGTCTGCCTGGGTGATGGCCAGATGGTCGTCGGTCACTCCTGGGCGGGCGTAGTGGTATCCGATGCGGGCATATGAAACGCCCGGCGTACGCTCGTGGCTGTACAGCTCCATGTAGAACCGCAGGTTCTGGCCGAATGGGATCGGGTCGAGGATGTGCCAGCGATAGTTCGTCACGAAGCCCCGATTGCCCGGACCGTCGTTGCGGGGCTGGCCGCAGTAGGGATACAGGAAGATGTCCGGCGAGGACCACGAGTAATTGAAGTAGTCTTCCGATCCGGTCCCGAAGATCGACGGCATCGGCTCGTTGTCCACGAAGATCTTCTCGTCGCCCTCGCCCCACCAGTTGCCATAGGGCGTCGGCACCTCGTTGGGATTCAGCAGGTACGCCGTCGTTCCCACGTAGACGCCCTTGCCCTGCGCCAGCAGGAACGGCAGGTCCTGCACGTCGCGGTTCGACGCGATCAGATCGTGATCGACGCGCCACCGCGCGCGAAAGTGCATCGATCGCTCGTCCCACGTCCACGGCATCGCGGCAACGGCGCCCGTCGCCTCGACGCGCTGACCGCCCTCGTTGACCAGCTCGACCTTGCACGAACGCTCAAAGGGCATCACGAACCGGCAGACCATCGTCCCGTCCGGCTGCACGGTGAACGGCAGCGACTGGTAGGGGTTGATGCCCGGTGCCGCGCCGAAGAAATCGCCCACCGGCGACTGCACCTGGCCCCACGGGTAGCCGTCGAACGTCACGTGAAGGACGGTCTGTCGGAGGGCCTTGTCCATATCGGCCGCCTTCAGCTTGATCGTCAGTTGCTCGACCGCCGCCGAGCCCTCGAACTCGGCGATGACCTTCCTCTCCGAAGGGCGCAGGGCAACGTCGAACGACTTGGCGCCGGCCTGCGAACGCGGCTTGATCCGCTCGTCCGGATCGGCGAGCGCCTCGATTACGCGGCCAATCGTCTCGCGATACGTGCGAAGGTCTTCCGGCCGGAACGTCACGACCGATGTGCCCTTGTCGTAGAGCCGCACCTGAAGCTCGTAGAAGTGAATCCGCTTGACGTTGCCCGTCCACACGACGCGAAGCCGCTTGGCGAATGCGATCGGCGCATAGGAAGCGTCACGCTGATACACGGTCCGCCCGAACGTCTCGGCGTCGATCTCCTTGAATGGCTCGAAGCTCTCGTACGGACGACGGAAGAACGCGTCGGCGCTGCCCTCGTAGATGGGCGTCTCGGCGTCGTCGAGGACCACACGCACCTGGCCTTCGATCGCGGCCGTCCACAACCGCACGATCGCGCCGGGCCCGGCCACGTCGGCGATCAGATACTCGCCGATCCCGTCGGCGTCGGGCTCGCGGAGCACCTTCTCGAAATTGGCAATGGGCTCACCGCCGAAGCCGTCGGAATTGGCGAACCAGTCCGGCCCGCCCGGCAGGTTGCTGCGCCGGTCCGTCGAAGAGAACTGCACCGTGCGGTACGCCGGCTCCGGAAACCTCGCCAGACCGGCCATATCGACCATCTCCTCGAACAGCGAGCCGGTGGTGATCGCCGCCTGACTGGTCACAGAGGGCACGAGCAGTGCAAACAATCCGAGCAGCGGCAAGACGATCCTGCGTGCGTTCGTATCCATTGTATTCTTCCCTCGACTGAGATACCCATCCGCAAAACGATTCCACCGGCTTCTCGCCGGTCCGATTGGTTCGCCCATAGCATACCAGCGGCAACGTCGCATGTCACCCATCCATAGCAGGGATGGTGTGGCAACCAGGTCGCCCATCCCCAAACGCTGGCGCGTTTGAGGCTGCCACGCGCCGGCAAGTGCGCCGGACCTCACGAAGGGAGTCTGACCAGCGAGGGCAGGCGGCCGGCCAGGCCGACGCGGTCGTCCTTGACGACGACCAGCCCGTCGATGCCGTCGATGGCCACGATGCGTTCGAGGGCGGCGTCCACGTCCTCGACGGTCCGGACGAGGTTGGCCGCCAGGGTCGCCGCCGCATCGGCCAGGGCCCCGTCCCGCGCGACAACCGTCGCCAGGTCGCACTGCCCCAGGCTCGTCGAATGGCCCATCCTGCCCGAGGACGAACAGATCGCAACAGGCGTGTCCGCTGGCTGCAACGAGAAAGCCAGACGATTGGCGGGCTTGCCCATCCCGGCGTGCAGGCCGACGACGACGGGCCCGGCCGCCTGCAAATAGATATCGCCGCCATTGTCCACGATCGCTTCGGCGGCGCCGGCCTTCAAGCCCGCCTCAGCCGCCCACTGCGCCATGGCGCCCGCGACCGCCGCCATCGGCCCGACACCCACCGCGCGGGCCGCCTGCGCCATGCGCCGGGCGACTTCGGGCGCCTCGGGCAGCAATTCAACCGGCTCGAACGAGTCGCCGAACGCCGGATGGCAACGGATGTAGTCCTCCAGAAGCTGACGCTGCCGCACGATCTCGCAGGTGACCGCATCGAACGCCTCGCAGCAGATGCGAAAGACCGCCTCGCGGTACGTGAACGTTCGATATCTTCGCTTCGCCATAATAGGTCCCATTCGACCTACAGGACCTATGCCTTCAATCAAAACGCCGACGCACAGGCCCCGAACGGACAGACGCGAATGCAGGCGAGGCACTCGATGCACTCGGCCTCGTTGTAAAGGACCTCCCGCGTCACCTGGTTCGGCATGTGCAGGGCCTTTGTCGGGCAGTGGGCCACGCACTGGCCGCAGTGGGTGCATCGCTCTTCATCGCGCGTGACGCCTTTACCCGTGTGGTTGATCGTGACGTTGAACGTCCGAACGAAGGCCATACCCTTTTCGATATCGGCGGGCGTACCCGTCACGTCCAGAACGAGGTAGCCTTCCTCCTCCGGCGTGACCCTGGCGCGATAGACGTTGACGATCAGATTGTAGTCTTTCACCAGGTGGTAAATGATCGGCTTTTCACATTCGCACTTGGGAAAGTAAAGCATCAGTTTGTGGGTCACGGTCTGGCTCATGATGCCTTCTCCCGTATCACAAGAGGCTTCATCGCGCCGTCCTGCGGCAGCCTCGCGATCGGCTCGGCCAGCAGGAAATCGCCTTTGCGAACCTCGTCGGCGAGCAGATGGGCGATCTCCAGGGCCTTGTAGTACGACGACAGCGACCCGACGGCGATGGTCTTGCCGTCGATCTCGATCTCGCCGCGGCGCAACTGCTCGTAGCTGACCTTGGCAATCACCTTGCCCGTCTTCTGCGGGTAATCGCTGCTGTAGTCGATCACCGGCGCGAGGATGTCGCGGTCGCGTACGCACGTTCGCTTGAGAATCTGCTCGTTGAGAATGGGAATGGGGACTCCGACGCCCAGGGCCAGCGAGATTCCATAGCCGCGAAGGCTCGCCCCGCGCACGAACGCCGGCTTCATCCGCTTCATGTCACCCGTCAACGCCAGCGTACCGGCCCCTTCGGTGGGCACGCCGTCGGGCGTTCGCTCGCACACCCCGGCGTGCTGCGTCCCTTCGGCGTAGACGTGCCCCTGCGCCCCGGCCAGCCAGACCTTCGTCCCGACGCCGATCGTCTCGTAATAGGGATCGTTCAGCAGTGGCGACAACTGCCCGGCCGAACAATACGTCGCGTTCTTGCGGTCCGGCTCCAGCGTCCCCATGTACGTGTAGATCGTCCGATCCGAGTCGTTGATCGCCACGTTGTAGTTCTGATAGCAGTTGCGCGGGTTGACCATGATCGCTTGATTCAGGTCGTCGATCGTGAAATACGTGCGAATCTCACGACGCGGATAGTCGTCGGTCCCGTACGACAGGGCGAACAACTGCAGCGTCTTGCCGGCGACGAGGTCTTCGATCACGTGGCCGCCGCCGTAGCGGAACTCGCCCGGCGGGTACATGTTCGCCGGATCGCCGTGACGCAGTTGCGTCGCGCCGAGATAGACATCGACCGCGGCGATGCCCGTGTAGACCAGCACGTCCTCGATCCACGCCTCGGACATGCGGATCTTCGGCGCCGAATGCCCGAAGTTCAAAAAGCAGCCCGACGAGCACATCGGCCCGAACGTCGCCGTGGTCACCACGTCCACTTCCTCAGCGGCCGCTTTCAGGCCCTTCTTGTCCACATAGTCCATGATCTCGTCGGCCGTCAGCACCACCGCCTTGCCCGACTCGATCCGCTTGTTGATCTGTTCATAGGTCTTCATTGTCCGTCCTGTTCCGAGAACTCCCTCCTCCTTCTCCGGGGCGACGCCCCGTGGCCCGATGCGCAAAACAGTCAGTATGCGGGCCTGACGCGCTCTTGTCAATTCTCGTTCTGCGGCTATCAGGCGGCTGGCGGCCGGTACGACTTGCTTCCGAGGAACGGCCTTGCAATCTCCGCATGACCGGGTAGGCTATGGGCGGGGCAGACGGTCGCCCCCGGCGGGGCGGCGTGCCCGGCTTTCTGGCAGCCCATGGAATCCATACTCAACAACGACGAGGCCATCGAACGCATCGCCCAAACGCTGGCGCGGAGCCGTAGCGTCCTGTTCATCACGGGGGCGGGGATCTCCGCCGACTCGGGCCTGCCGACGTATCGCGGGATCGGAGGGCTGTACAACGTCAACACGACCGAAGACGGCATGCCCATCGAGCGGGCGCTGTCGGGCGAGATCATGGCCAGGCGCCCGGAACTGACGTGGAAATACCTCGGCCAGATCGAGAAGACCTGCCGCGGCGCCCGGCCCAACCGGGGCCACGAGGTGATCGCCGAGATGCAGGACCATTTCGAGCGGCTCTGGGTGCTGACGCAGAACGTCGATGGCTTCCACAAGGCCGCCGGGGCACGCAACGTCATCGATATCCACGGCGACCTGCACCACCTGCTCTGCACGCGATGCGCCTATCGCTGCACCGTCGTCGACTACGGCGAGCTGTCGTTGCCGCCGCGATGCCCCGATTGCGGCGCCATCGTGCGGCCGGACGTCGTCCTCTTTGGTGAGCTGCTGGAGGAAGAGAAGGTCGAGCGCCTCTTTACCGAGCTGAACAAAGGGTTCGACATCGTCTTCAGCGTGGGCACCAGCAGCGTCTTTCCCTATATCGCCGAGCCGGTCCGCTTTGCCGCGCAGGTGCGGTCGGCGACCGTCGAGATCAACCCGGACGTCAGCCGGGTGACCCATCTGGTCGATATTCGGCTCGCCATGCGGGCCACGCCCGCGCTCGACGCCGTCTGGAGGCGCTACCTGGATGGCAAGTGACGATCTGAGGGCCAGACTTCTCGAATGCCTGGGCGGGCCGTGGCCGGACCCCTGCGAGCTGCGCCCGATCGTCCGCCAGATCATCGCCAAGAAAGGCTATCGCATCGAGTCGGTGACGTATGAAGTCGAGTCGGGCGACCGCGTGCCCGCCCTGCTTCTGGTGCCCGATGGCGTCAACGCCGACCACCCTGCCCCGGCCGTGCTGGTCTGCCATCAGCACAACGGCCAGTGGCACCTGGGCAAGAGCGAGCCGGCCGGACTGGCGGGCAATCGGATGCACCATACCGGCGTCGCCCTCGTCAAAGAGGGATATGTCGTCCTCTGTCCCGATGCGTTGTGCTTCGAAGAGAGGCAAAACGACCGACTCCGAGACGGGGACTTCGAGCGGTTCGAGTTCCTCCGCTACGTCGTGGCGGGCAAGTCGATGGCCTGGAAGAACATCCTCGACATGCGCCGCGCGGTGGACTACCTCTGCGGCCGGCCCGAGGTCAGGGCCGACCGCATCGGCTGCTACGGGCACTCGATGGGCGCGACCCACACCTGGCTCGTCGGGCCGTGGGAGCCGAGACTGACGTGCCTGGTCGGCAACTGCTGCCTGCCCACGTACGCAGCCATTCACCGTACGCACATCCTGCACTGCTTCCCCAACTTCATCCCCGGCTGGTTCCAATATGGTGACACGCCCGACATCGCCGCCCTCGTCGCACCGCGACCGCTGCATCTGAACTTCGGCGAGCTTGACGGCGGCAGCCCCATCGACGAGGTCCGCCAGGGCATCGAGACCATCGCCCGGGCCTACGACCGAGCCGGAGCATCGGAGCATTTCACCCACTACATCGAACCCGGCGCCGGCCATGTTCTCTCGGACGAAATGTGGCGCCGAACCCGCGATTGGTTTCGCACCCACCTGCTCGTCAGATAGGGGCGGCCTTGACAACCAATCCACCATTCTGTAATGAAGGTGTGAAACTCCTGTGGTTTTCTGGAGCCCGGTACATGCGGAATTAGACAAATAACCCCGAGCCGTAGTTCAATCAGCCCACCGCAGGTCGTGCGTCCTCGCACGACGCGTCCCGGTGGTGCTGTCCCATTGCCACACCATTGGGAACGAGGCCATGAGCCGGTTATTTGTCCGATTCCACAACATTACGTTCACGTATCCATCCGCCGTTGCACCGCTGTTTTGCGGCCTTTCGCTGCATCTTCCATGTGGCTTCTCCGGCGTCGTCGGGGCCAACGGCGTGGGAAAGACCACCCTTCTGAGACTGGCCACGCGGCATCTGACGGCCGATGCAGGAACGATCGAGACGCCGGCGCGGACCGTCTACTGCCCGCAGCGGACCGACGATGTGCCCGACCGATTCGAGCAATTGCTCGGCGCGCAGACGAAGTCTGCGTGGAGCATTCGGGAGATGCTGCGCATCCAGTCGGACTGGCTGAATCGGTGGGCGACGCTTTCCCACGGCGAGCGCAAGCGCGCACAGATCGCCACGGCTCTGTGGCTCGAACCCGATGTGTTGGCCGTCGACGAGCCGACCAACCATCTCGATGCGCTTGCGCGGCAGATCGTCGGCGCAGCGCTACGGTCGTTTCGCGGCGTGGGGCTTCTGGTCAGTCACGACAGGGAGTTGCTCGACTCGCTGTGCACGCAGTGCGTCTTCATCGACCCGCCGGATGTGACAGTTCGGCCCGGCGGTGTCACGAAGGGCGCCGAGGCCGCCAGGCTCGAGCAGCAGACGGCGCAAAGGCAGCACGAGCAGAGCAAGCGTGCGTGCGAGAAAGTCCGTCGGGAGGCGATCCGCCGAGAAGAACTGGCAAGGCAGGCCCAGAGCCGACGCTCGAAGCGGGGCCTGGCGATCAAGGACCACGATGCGCGGGAGAAGAAGGATCGCGCCCGCGTCAGCGGCAAGGACGGCGTCGGCGGCAAGCTCCGGCGGCAGCTTCGCGGGCAACTGGCCCACGCGCAGGACAGAGCGGAGACGACGCGAGTCAAGAAGCAGTATGAAGTCGGTATCTGGCTGCCCGGCTCGACGTCGAAGCGCAACACGCTCCTGGAACTGCCGGCCGGCTCGCTCGCTCTGGGCGAGCATCGACAGCTTGCGTATCCCGACTTGACGATCCGCCCGACGGACCGCATCGCACTGACCGGCGCCAACGGCTCGGGCAAAAGCACGCTGGTGCGGCATCTGCTGGCGAGACTGGAGGTCCCGCCGGGGCAACTGACCTGCGTGCCGCAGGAGATCGACGCGGGCCGATCACGCGAGATGCTGGACCAGGTCAGGCGATTGGCCAAGGACCGGCTCGGTCACCTGATGACCATCGTCAGCCGGCTCGGCTCCCGGCCCGACCGACTGCTCGCCAGCGACGAGCCCAGCCCGGGCGAGACCCGCAAGCTCCTGCTGGCGATGGGCATGCTCAGCGCCCCGCACATCATCATCATGGACGAGCCGACCAACCACATGGACCTGCCCTCCATTGAGGCGCTGGAGACCGCCCTGGCCGACTGCCCGTGCGCCCTGCTGCTGGTCAGTCACGACCGAAGGTTTCTCGAACCACTGACCCACGCCACGTGGCACATCGCCGCGAATTCTGACCACCCGGACACGTTTACCCTCGGCATCCGATGATACACAACCCGTCGCGCCTGTGGGCTTGCAAAACCGCGGCGTACGGCTATGATAGCCGCCATGTGAAGATGGTTCCCCGGGTCTATGGCTGCTGTTTGAGGTGCGATTGGAGAGTTCATTGAAGACGTGTGTCCCGCTGACCCGGATCCAGAAGCTCATCGGCCGACGGATGCTGGACTCCAAACGCACCAAGCCCTGCTTCTACCTCGAACGCAAGGCTGATGTCACGGAGTTGCTGGCCCGCCGTCACGCCCTGAGCAAGGCCCTCGGCGTCAAGATCACCAGCAACACCTTCCTGATCCACGCTCTGGCCCTGGCGGCCAGGCGGTATCCGCTGGTTCTCGGCCGATTGGACGACAGCGGCGTGGCGATCTGCATCCCCGACGAGATCAACGTGGGGTTTGCCGTCAACAGCCCGCAGGGACTGGTCGTGCCTGTCATCCGGCAAGCCGACCGCAAGACGCTGGCCAAGATCGCCGGCGAGGAGCGCACCCTGACGCAGAGCGCGCGGAGCAACAAGCTGACCCTGGAACAGATCGAGGGCGAGACGATCGCGATGAGCAATCTCGGCGCCTACGACATCGACACCTTTCTCGGCATCGTGCCGCCGGCCGCCAGCACCATCCTGGCCGTGGGCAAGGTGCTGCGTGTGGCGGTCCCGATGGATGACCGCTGCGAGGCCCGCAAGCAGATGAGCCTGTCGCTGGCGGTCGATCACAGAATCATCGACGGCGCCTACGCCGCGAGGTTCCTGAACCTGATCGCAGAACAGTTGAACGATCCCGAACGCTTACAACAGGAGGACCCACAATGAACAGCCGTATTGGAGCCATCGGTTGCAGCCTGCTCGTCATGCTGCTCGCCATGTCACCCGCTGCGTGCATCGCCGCCGAGCCCTCGGTCGAGGTGCTCTGGCCGGCCGGAGCACCGGGGGCCAGGGGCAACGCCGACGGCGACGTCCCGAAGCTGACGATCTACCTGCCCGATAAAGACAAAGCCACCGGCGCCGCCATCGTGATCTGTCCCGGCGGCGGCTACGGCCACCTGGCGATAGACCACGAAGGGCACCAGATCGCCCAGTGGCTCAACTCCTTCGGCGTCGCCGGCTTCATCCTGCAATACCGTCACCGCAACAGCGGCGCCGGCTGCGGCCACCCCGCCCCGCTTCAGGACGTCCAGCGGGCGGTCCGCACGGTACGCAGTGGTGCGGCCGGCTGGGGCGTGAAACCCGACCGCATCGGCGTTCTCGGCTTCTCGGCCGGCGGCCATCTGGCCTCGACCGCGGTGACACACTTCGACGACAAGGTCTACGACGGGCGCGACACGATCGACCAAGCCAGCGCCCGGCCCGACTTCGGCGTGCTGATCTACCCGGTGATCTCCTTCGTCGAACCCTTCACCCATGTCGGCTCGCGGCAGAACCTGCTGGGCGTCGATGCAAGCCGGGAAATGATGGAGAAATTCTCGAACGAGAAGCAGGTGACCGCGCAGACCCCGCCGTGCTTCTTGATCCACACGTGGGAAGACACGGGCGTGCCCGCGGAGAACAGCATCTACTTCTACCTCGCCATGCGAAAGGCCAAGGTGCCCGCCGAGATGCACCTGTTCGCCAAAGGCCCCCACGGCTTCGGACTGGGCCAGAAGATCGAAGGCACCTCCGCCTGGCCCATGCTGTGCCAGAACTGGATGAAGGTCTCCGGCTTCCTCGGACAATAGACGCACCGCACGCGGGCGGCCGCGGGCAGAACCATCTGCCTGTAGCCTTCCGTCCTGTTCGCGGTTACGGAAGATGATCGGAACCGTCCGACTCGGACGGAGCCGATTCGTTCGAGGCGCTGTTGTCGGTCGGCGATTCCTGCGACCGGCGGGAAGGCGGGATGGGATAGCTCTTCAATGGGGGTGGGCTGTACCGTCGCGGCACCGGCGGATAGACTTCCCGAATCTCGATCGGCGCCGATTGAGAGCCCTCGTCCCTCGCTTCCGTCTCGATTTGGCCTTCGTCCTGAATCGGCGGCTCGATGGGTGGCAGCCTCAGGTCCGAAGGACTTGGGGATGGTTCCGAAGGACCTGCGGATGGTTCCACGCCTTCAGAGTCGGCCGCCACCGATGGCGGCGTCTCATGACCGCCGCGGGACCAGGACTGAAGCTCCGACTCGACGATGGCCTCGACCTCGCCGGTAGCGTCCGATTCGGGGTCGAAAGGAAGCGGCTCGTCGGGATCGCCAAGGAGATCGTCGATCTCTTCGTAGGTCACTCCGGCCTCAGATTCAGCCGGCACCGCTTTGGGTTCCCACTCGATGCGCGGCTGCTCATCAACAATCGCCTGTGGCGCCGATTCCATCTCGGGCGCGGGCTCCAACTTCGGTTCAACGCCGAGGAAGAACTGCGCGACGCGCCGGTAGTCCTCGGCGCCGTTGCAGGTCGGGTCGTATTCGAAGATGGTCTTGCCGTAGCTCGGCGCCTCGGCCAGCTTGATATTGCGCCGGATAAACGTGGGAACCAGCTCGGCGTCGGCCCACGCGCAGGCCGATCCCCGTGCGTTGTCGAGGAACCGCTCGATGTCCGCCCGCACCTCGTTCGGCAACGAGGCTCGCGTGTCGAACATGCACAGCAGCACGCCGGTGACCTTCAGCTCGCGATTGATCCGCTTGTTGACCAGATCGACCGTTTGGAGCAGTTTGCCGAAACCCTGAAGCGCCAGGAAGTGAGGCTGAAGCGGGATCAGCACCTCCTGCGACGCCGCCAGGGCGTTGAGCGACAGCAGGCCCAGCGACGGGGCGCAGTCGATCAGGCAGAAGTCGAACCGATCCTGTGCCGACTGCATCGCCTCGCGGAGGATGATCTCGCGGCCGACCACGCTGACCAGCTCCGTCTCGGCGCCGACGAGATTGATGTTGGCGCCCATGAGCCAGAGATTCGAGCGGACCATCATCAGGCTCTGCTCGAAGTCGGCCGACTGCGTGAGCACTTCGTATGAGCCGGGCTGGACCGTCTGGGGCTCGACCCCAAGATGGATCGTCAGGTGCGCCTGCGGGTCGAGATCAATCGCGACAACCCTCTGACCCGAAGCCGCCAGCGCAGCGGCGGTGTTGGCCGTCGTGGTGGTCTTCCCGACGCCCCCCTTCTGATTTAGGACTGCAATCGTTCTCAACCTGTCGACCTCGGCTTGTCTTCCATGCAATGCGGGTTCGTGTTGAGCTTCTTCAAAATGGCGTCGAGGACGCCGTTGACGAACGGGCCCGATTTCTCCGTGCTGAACCGTTTGGCCAGTTCGATCGCCTCGTTGATGATCACCTTGGGGGGAATGTCGTCGCAGCACTTCAACTGATAGACCGACAGACGCAGGATGCTCCGGTCCACCGGCGACAAACGCGAGAACTGCCAGCGGATGGTCGCCTCGACGATCAGCTCGTCACAGACCTCGACGTGCTCCCACGTCCCGCGGGTCCACTCCCAGGCCAGCTTGCGGGTGCGTTCGTCGGGCTCGTTGACGGTGAAGAACTCACCCATCAGACGCGGGAGCAGATCGGCCCCCTGAACGTCCAACTGGTAGAGCGCCTGAATGGCAAGCTCTCTGGCCCGTGTTCGTTTGTCGATATGCATCCCGATGCGAGCGTCCTTGCACAAAGTGCCGTTGGCGCGACTAAATCTGCTCCATCACGTGGGCCATCTCCATGGCGGTCATTGCGGCGTTGGCGCCGGCGTTGCCCATCTTCGTGCCGGCCCTCTCTACCGCCTGTTCGAGCGTCTCACACGTCAGCACGCCGAAGACCGTCGGAACGCCCGTATCGTAGTTGATCTGCCCGATGCCTCGGACGACCTGCTGGAACACCGCTTCATAGTGGCCGGTCTGGCCCCGAATGACGGCGCCCAGACAGATGACGGCGGCGAACTTGCCGCTGTCGGCCAGCTTCTTGGCCGCGACGGGAACCTCGCAGGCGCCCGGAACCCAGACCACCGAAATCTGCTCGTCGGCCGCCCCGTGACGCTGGAGACAGTCGATCGCCCCGCCGAGCAGCTTCGATGTGATGAACTCGTTGAACCGGCTCACGACGATGCCATACTTGCCTTTGCCCGCGGCGAGTTGGCCTTTGATTTCCTGGATCATGATCTGGACTCTCCACGCCTTCGGCCGGTCGAGCCGACCGATTCTGCAAAACGGACCCGTTCCGCCTTGTCGTTCAATCGCTTCATTATAGGGCGCCCGCCGTCGCGTTTCCACAAAAACCGCGCGGCATCTCCCCTTTGCCACTGGAAGATTCACAAGACCTTGCCCACAAGAGCTTTACACGAGGGGCGATTTGGCCCGGCGCCGCTTGGCGATGGCGCAAAGCGATGGCGGCACCGTCGATCCGATGCCGCCCGATAAGAACCGCTTTGCCGTTGCTGCTACGTCGATCAACTGCCGGTGATCTGAATGCGTTTGGGCTTGGCCTCTTCGGGCTTGTTGATGCGGACGGTCAGTACGCCGGCGTTCATCTCGGCGCTGATGTGGCCGGCATCGACGTCGTTGGGCAGCGTGAACTCGCGCCGATAGTCGCCGATCCGCGTCTCGCGGTAGGCGGGCGTTCCGGATTCTTCCGGCTCGACCTTGCCGGTGACGGTCAGCGTGCCCTTGTCCACGGTGATGTCGGCGTTGTCCTTCTTGACGCCCGGCATGTCGTACCGCAGGACCAAACCGTCCGGCGTCTCACTGATATCCACCGGGGGCACAAAACATTGCTGCGTCTGCTCTTCTCGTCGCGTCACAGCCGCCTGCTGCGGCCGGGTGATCTCCTGCTGATTCGGTGCCATGGCTCTGAACCTCCCATCAAACGATAACGCTTCTGTCGTCGCCGTTGGGCTGTGTCTTACGATGCAATCTTGATCTTCTTGGCCTTCGCCTCTTCGGCCTTCTCCATGTACACGCGCAGCACGCCGTCGCGGTACTCGGCCTTGACCGAGTTCGTGTCGACCGGCGCAGGCAATGTCACGGTACGCGTGAATGCCCCCATCGGCCGCTCGCGGCGGTAGTAGCGCTCCTGCTCGGACTCCTCGACCTTGCGCTCGCCCTTGACCGTCAGCGAGTCGCCCAGCACGGTCAGCTCGAAGTCGTCGCTCTTCATCCCCGGCGCCTCGGCGGTCATCACGAGCGCCTGGCCCTGGTCGTACACGTTGATCGCCGGGAAGGTGCCGCGCGGCACGCTCCGAAGACTCAACGGACGACCCACCGCATTGAGGATGCGATCCATCTCTTCCAGCGTCTTGCCCACGTCAAAAAATGGTGACCAGTTTTCGAACCACATCGTCAGTACCTCCAATGATCTCGACCACACTTCCACACGGCGGCATCCATGCCTTCATGCCTTTTCCACTCTACAATCCACCACTGCAAACTCCGTGCCAGAACACGCAGATATCCCTCAAGTGCTTTCCGAACAAGCCTTTAGAATCAGCAACCCTCCGCACGGTTGCCCGCCCAACCCTGCCATTCTTGCAGAAATCCACGCGTCCGCTCGCCAGTTGTGCAGGCTTTCTGCGCGACCCCAATTGGCCTTGTCACCCCGAGCGCCGTCGAGGGGTCTGGCCAAGAGCGGTGCGTACCTGGCATTCGCGGCCAGATTCCTCGACGGCGCTCGGAATGACATCCTGACGGTTGTTGGCACGCTTGGGGCAGCGTCTGGCCGGGGTGGGGTTATGAGACGGTCGGGACGGGGGCAGGGGCAGCAGCAGGCGGCGAGGGCGAAACTGCCGACGACGGAGCGAGGGAACTTCCGGTAAGATCAATCATCGCAGGGGCATACACACGTGTATGGACGGGCGAGGCAGACCGGCGAAAAGCATTGCCGTAGCGGGGCGAAATGCGTTAAGCGCGCTGGCGTCGATGGGCGATAGAGGCGGGTGTGATCATGATGTACCCCTGGAACGCTGGAGGCATGCAACGACGATGTTGTTCGACGACATGGAGTTTGGGACCTACGATCGCGCCGAGCGCAACGCCCGCAAGGCCTATGAGCTGTACGAAGACGGCTGCATGACCCAGGCCCTCGTGGAGCTGGACCTGGCCCTGGAGATCAATCCGGCCAACAGCGCCTGGCACTTCAACAAGGGTCTGACGCTCGATTCGATCAACCGGTTCAGCGAGGCGATCGCCGAATACGAGGCGGCGCTGGAGCTGAGTCCGGGCGACCTGGAGATCCTCAACTCGCTGGCCGTCGACTACACTCGCACCGGCCAATACGACCGGGCGATCGCCACGTTCGAATACATCCAGTCGCTCGATTCGCACTTCGAGCCGAGCTACTGCAACCGGATCATCACCTACACCGAGATGAGCCTGCACGATCTGGCCGAGCAGATGTTCTATCTGGCACAGCAGATCGAGCCCGACTGCGCCTTGTGCTATTACAACATCGGCAACAGCCTCTTCGCTCGCGGCCAGTACAAGCGGGCCATTCAGTGCTGGCTCCGGACCGCCGAACTCGAACCGAGCCACCCCCAGATCCACTATCGTATCGCCCAGGCCTACTGGTCGCACGGCGATCCGGTCCAGGCGCGGGAGCATTTCCTGTTGGAGCTGCGCGCCAATCCGGGTGACGTCGAGGTCATCATGGACTTCGCGCTGTTCCTCCTGGACCTCGGTGACATCGACTCGTCGCGGGAGAAGTTCCATCGCATCCTCGAACTGAATCCCGACTTCGCCCCGGCGATGTTCTACCTGGGCGAGATCGCGTTCGACCAGGGCGACCTGATCCGCGCCGAGCGTCTGTTCCAGCAGGCCCTCGACCGCGATCCCGGCCTGCCGGGCCCGCACTATCGAATGGCCCAATGCGCGCTGGCCAACAGCCGGCCCGAAGAGGCCCGCACCTGCCTGCTGGCTGAGCTGGAACTCGACATCGAGGAGGCGGGCACGCTGATCTCGATGGGCTCGATGTTCCTGAACCTCGGCGACAACGACAACGCCATCGGCTGCCTGCTGCGCGCCACCAACCTCGACATGACCAATCCCGACGCCCACTACTATCTCGGCGTCGGCGCCGCCAACAAGGGGCACCTGAACGATGCGGCGCAGTTCTTCGCGCACGCCCTCGACCTCGACCCGGAACACCTCGGCGCGCTGCGCGATTCGGCGTTCACATACGTCGCCGCCGGTCGGATGGACAAAGCAGCCGAACGCGTCAAGCGGGCTCGCGCGCTGCTGCCGAAGGATTGTCAGCTTCGCACGCTCGATTACAGTCTCCGCGCGCTCCGCCTGACCCGCCGCATCACCGACGCATTCCGAAGGCTCGACCCCCGCCGGCTCGTCAAACGCAGCCGCTGAGCCGTGTCCGACCACGGACCCTGGCATCGGGCTGCCGCATGAAATACAACACAGACGCCTCGATCGATCAGAGGCCCGATCCCCCTCTGACCTGACTACCAAGGGCGGATCGGAACAGATCGATGGGCATCGAGGCGGGCAAGAGCTTCTGTGCGGCGTCGATGGCCACCTTCGCTTCCTGCGGACGGTCCATCTGATAGTAGATATACGCCATCAGGAATTGGATCTGCGGACCGCCGTCGGCCTCGATGCGCCGGTCGAGTTCGTTGAAGTGGGCGATGAACGCATCGGGACCGCCCACGACCTGGGTCAAGTCCGTCCTTTGCAGCACGGCGGGCAGATCCAGCTCAACGGCCTTGGCGACGGACAGGGCGCTGTCGAGATACTCCCCGGCCGCCAGAAGGGCATGGCCCTTGCCGAGATACCCGCGTGCATCGTGCGGGCGGTAGGCCGTGGCCAGGGTAAAGGCCTCGCAGGCACGAGGGTAATCGCGCCGCTGCATGAGCCGATACCCCTCTTGAAAGTGGCGATCGAACAGCTTCGCGGCAGGCGAGTCGTCGTTCGCGGACACCGCTGGCGCCGTGACACGGCCCTGTGTCGGCGTCGGGGCGGCCTGCGATGGCGATGCGGCACGGACTGGATCCAGGACGCGGTCGACGTTTGGCGGGTCTTCGCGACGGAACGCCTGAGTCGGGGTAGAGGTCGCCGGACGGGTCAGAAGAGCGCTCGCTCCGTCGAAGGCACGGGCAGTCTCATTGACGCGCTCCACGGCGGGCAGTTCGTTGAGGCTGCGGGTCGCGCCCACTCCGGCCGCCTGGCGCGTTCGCGGCGTAACGAGGGCGTCGATGGACAAGGGCGCACCGGCGGGCGTTTGCGCGTCGTCCTGCTCTTCGTAGAGCCGCAGTCGCGGCTGTGCGCCCGGCGCCTCAAACGAGACCGCAGCATCACTGTCGGCCGGCATCGCATCGCCTGGTTGCCGCGTCGAGTCGGTCAATCCCATCGTGGCCGACAGCAGCCGGGCTGTCTCCTGCAGGAGTTCATCGCGCTGTGCGGTCTCGGAGACGCGGCCCGGCTGGCCGATCTGCGTCTGGGAGTATGGTAAGACCGGCTGTTGCGGCGTGGAAGACCCGGAAGGCTCGTCGCCGGCCGCAAGACCGCGCTCCAACTGAGCCAGTTCGGCCTTGACGCGGGCCAGCCGTTCCTGCAATTGCGCCATCTGCCGATCGTAATCTCCTCTCGTCGCCGGTCCATCGGAGGACGACGAGCTCTGCCACCCCATGGCGAGATCGCCGGCCGGCAGGGACGATGACGACGCAACGCTGTCGGACGGCAGCTTCAGATCCGATCCCAGCGTATATTGCGACGGCGAGAGTCCCTCGGTGTATGTCGTTCCCATGCCGCGACCGAGGGCGCCGCCTGTCGCGGTCGCCACGGTGCCGGTCTGCGAATAGAACGGACTGGATGCACCCGCCGGGTCACCGGAGGTCGCCGACGGCGCCGTGCGACGCAGGAATGGGTCGAGCGAAGTCGAGCCGAGCGGCGCGTCAACGCTCGTCAGCGGACGGTAGGGAACGGAGCCCTGGAAGTGTTTGCCCCCGGCGACATTGCCCGTCACAATCAGCGCGCTGCTGTTGTCGATGGGATTGGGCGTGGCGACCGTGCCGTTCTCGTACGTGCTCAGCGGGGTCGTCGCCGAGCGGGCCGCACCCGGGGCCGAGGGAACGCCGTAGCCCCCGGAGCGAGTGCCCGACGAGAACGACGTCACCGCGCAGACGACCACCAGCGTCGCGACCCAGGCGATGATCTTGCGACGGCGCAGCCGCCGTTCGGCCTCTGTCTGTCCTGTCGATGGAGTAGCTCTCATCATGTCACCTCGAGATTGAGAGCAGGCATGGCATGGGGCGGATGCGACCGTCGCGCCGTCCGTCAGGGTCTCTGATACTTGGGCCGCTCGGCCCAGCCCAGCTTCGAGGCCAGCGTCTGCCACGGGGTCCGCAACGGGTTGTTCACCACGAGGAAGCTGCTCGCTTCCCGGGCGACCCGCACGACGTCGGCGGTCGTCAGGGTTCGGGAGACCTGGCCGTCGATCGAGACGGTCGTGCCTTCGTTGATCCGGGTGCAGCAGACTTCGACCCGGCTGCGGGCGTCGATCACGATCGGACGAAAGCTCAGCGAATGGGGGCAGATGGGCGTGATGACCATCGCCTCCATCGAAGCCGCCAGGATCGGTCCGCCGGCCGAGAGGTTATAGGCCGTCGAGCCGGTCGGCGTCGAGACGATCAGGCCGTCACTGACGCACGTGGCCACGGGCTGGCCGTCCACAGCGATCTCCAGCTCGATCATCCGAAAGGGCGGGCCGGCCGTGATGAACACCTCGTTGACCGCCGGCGAGCGGAACTTTTCCCGACCACCCTGGGCGGTCTCCGTGACCCAACAGCCCAGCAGCATCCGTCGCTCGATGGGCGCCTTGCCTGCAACAACATTGTCAAAGAATTCCTTCAGCTCATTGACGCTGAATTCGGCAAGGTAGCCGAGCTTCCCGAGGTTGACCCCGATCACCGGCACGTGGGCCTGACTGAGGTCCCTGGCCGCCGAGATGATGCTGCCGTCGCCGCCGAAGACAACAGCGAAATCGCTTTCGTGCAGGACGTCGGCCGTGCACTTCTCGATGTAACAACTGGCGACGATTTCGGCCTTGCCCCGGAGGAACCGGGTGAAATCCTCGATGGCCTCGGCGACCGGCCCCTTGGCGGGGTCGCCGAAGATGACCAGTTTCGGCAGGGTCGTTCGCTGACTCATTTCTCTTTGCGTTTGCCGCCTCGGTCGTTCAGCATTTCCTTTGCCGCATTGACAATATCATCGGCTGTCACGCCGACCTGCATGAGTTGCGCTCGGCGAGAATCGTGTCCGATAAACCGTCGAGGCGCCGCCAGAACGCGAATGCGGGCGGCGTCCAGGCCCATTTCGGCCGCCCGTTCGAGGACGGCTGAGCCAAACCCGCACGCGGCATGATGATCCTCGACCGTGATGAGGCCCTTTCTCCCGGACAGAGCCGTCAGGATTGCTGCATCGACCGGTGCGGCGAACCGCGCGTTGACGACGTCGACGGCGATCCCGTCGTCGTCCAGAAGCTCGGCGGCCTGGAGCGCCTCGGACAACAGCGTCCCATAACTGGCGATCGTCAGGACCGCCTTGCGGGCGTGCCTGACCACGACGCTCCTGCCCAATTCGAACGGCGCATCGGATGCGGCGCAGACCGAATCGTCCGCGGGGACCGCGTCTTTGGGATACCGAATCACCACCGGCTGGCTCTGCGACAGGGCGAACTCCAGCGCACGCTTCATTTCAACGGCGTCGGCCGGCGCCACGAGGACCATGTTGGGCATCATCCGCATGTAGCCGATGTCCATCAGTCCGTGATGCGTCGGTCCGTCGGAGCCGACCAGACCCGCCCGGTCCACACAGAACACCACGGGCAGGTTCTGCAGGGCCACTTCCTGGAAGATGTGGTCGAACCCGCGCTGGAGGAAGGTCGAGTAAATGCAGACCACCGGCCGCAGCCCGGCCTTGGCGATGCCCGCGGCGATGTCCACGGCGGCGCTCTCGGCGATGCCCACGTCGTAGAACCGCTCGGGGTGTTTGGCGCGAAACGCGACCAGGCCCGTGCCGTCGCACATGGCCGAGGTGATCGCCACAATGCGATGGTCGCGCTCGGCCAACTCGGTCAGGGACTCTCCAAAGGCCTCGGTGAAGCTCTTCTGCTCGCTTTCCGGGGCCGCCTCGACGCAATTGCCGTTGATCTTGAAGGGCCCCGTCGAGTGGAATCGGGTCGGCCCCTCGTCGGCCGGGTTGAAGCCTTTGCCCTTCTTGCTGTAAACGTGCAGCAGGACGGGGTGATTGACCTCCTTGAGCGCCTCGAAGAGCTGCACGAGCGACTCGATGTCATGCCCATCGACGGGCCCGAAGTACGGCACGTTGAGGCTCTCGAACAACTGGCTGGGCGGCAGGACCATGCGGATGCTCTTCTTGATCTTCTCGACCGCCTCTTCCACGCCGCGACCGATGCCCGGAACGTGTTCGAGGATGTTCCGCGTCGTCCGTCGGAGGTCTTCGTACGTGTGGCTCAGGCGGAACCGTGAGAAGTACTTGGCGACGGCGCCGACCGTGACGTCGATGGCCATGCTGTTGTCGTTGAGCACGACCAGGAGCTGGCGCTTGACCAGACCGAGGTTGTTGAGCCCCTCGAAAGAGGTCCCGTTGACGATGCTGGCGTCGCCGACGAAGGCGACGATCTTCGGCGCGGCCGCCTTGGCCTTCAGTTGCTCTCCGAGGGCCATGCCGACGGCGGTGGTGACCGACGTACCGGCGTGTCCAACGGTGAACTGGTCGTATTCGCTCTCGGCGGGGTTGGGGAACCCGCTGATTCCACCGACCTGTCGCAACCGCTCGAACCCGGCCTTGCGGCCCGTGATGATCTTATGCGTATAGCACTGATGGCCCACGTCCCACAGGAGTTTGTCCTGCTTGAAGTCGAAAACATAGTGCAGCGCCAGGGTCATCTCGACGGCGCCGAGATTGCTGGCCAGATGGCCGCCCGTTTGGCTGATCGAACGCAACATGAACTGACGAATCTCTTCCGCCAGCGTCTCCAACTCCGACATCGACAGCTTTTTCAGGTCGGCCGGGCTGTTGATCGTCTCCAACAGACTGCTCATAAAGGAAATCACCCCAATGAAGATATCAGTCGCCACATTCTAATCGAAAGCGTCCCGGCGTGCAGCCAAATCGCAATTTCAGCGAAAAAAAGCCGACGTGCCGCCCCCGGCCTGACAGATGGAGGCACAAACGGGCGGACCGACGTGGGCTCCAACGCCCTGCCGCAAACCGCAAACGCGGGCGAGGATCAGTCGAAATGATACCCGCACGTGTCGGCGGTGATCAGCTCCGACTCCGTACGCGGATACTTGCGGCAGTTCAGGGGACGGAACGGGTAGACCGAACAGTAAATCTTGCCGTCTCCGTTGGTCTTGATGAACGGGCAGGGGTTGGGCAGCTTGCAGCAGGCGCCGCAATGGACGCATTGGCCCTTCCGCCGCTTCGAAACGGGCAGAACCGACGTGAACGTCCTCTTGAGCTTGGCGCCCCAGGTGTTTCTCTTCTCATCAGGCATGGATCGAATCCTGAAAGGTTTCTTGCGTTTACGAAAGTCCGGGCGGCGGGTTCGGGCCGCGTGCATCGGGCGGCTCGGTCATGAGAGGCGAGCCCGCGTTCAACGAGCGATGCCGTCTTCGAGGTCCATGAGGATCGCCTGGGCCTTGACCACCTTGTTGCCGTGTGGGCCTTGCCAGTGGACCTCCTCGTTGCGCTGAAGCAGGGCCTCGACCTTCTTGCAGGCCACCAGAACGGTGGCATGGTTCTTGTTGCCCATCGCCCGACCCACCTCCGACGACGACATCTTCGTGTGTTTGCGGGTCAGGTACATGCTGAAGTGCCGCGCCAGCGAGACGGTGCGATCCTTCTTGGCCGAGTGGAGATTGGCGGGCGTCGTGCCGAAATAGGCGGCGACCGTGCTCTCGATGTCGCTGACGTGGACGATCGGATCGCATCGCTCGATGTGCTCGGCCAGCACGCTCTGGGCCATCGCCAGGGTGACCTTCTCGTTCTGAAGGGCGGCATAGGCCACCAGCTTCAGCAGGGCGCCTTCCAGCTCGCGCACGTTGGTGCGCACCCGCTCGGCGACGAACCGCACGACGCCCTCAGACATCTGGCCGGCGTGGGCGGTCCTGCTGTCGCCGAATGCGCCGGCGACCATCCGCTCGGCGAACTGTCGGCAGATCGCACAGCGCGTCTGGAAGTCCGGCGGCTCGATCTTCACCACCATGCCCGAGACGAAACGGTTGACCAGCTTCTCCGACAACTGCCCGATCATCTTGGGATGGGCGTCCGAGACGAGGATGACCTGCTTGCCCGCCAGATTGATCGTGTTGAAGGTGTGCAGAAACTCCTCCTGCGTCGAAGGCTTGCTGGCCAGAAAGTGCACGTCGTCGATCGCCAGCAGATCGGTCTTTCGCATGCGGGCCCGGAACGCCTCAAGCTTCTTCGTCTTCAGCGCCATCACGAATTGATTGGCGAACTCCTCGGCGGACAGATAGAGCCAGTTGGTCTGCGGCCGGACCTCGCTGACGCCGTTGCAGATGCCCTGGAGCAGGTGCGTCTTGCCGACGCCGTAGCCGCCGTGGATGAACAGAGGATTGAACGGACTCTGCTGCTCGCGAACGACCGCCTTGGCCGCACTGTAGGCCAGCTCGTTCGTCGGACCCACCACGAAGGTGTCGAGCGAGAGCTTCAGCCCTCTCGACGAGCCCGATATGGTCGGTGTCCCCGACGACGCGCCGGGCTTCTGAGGGCCTGCCGCCGGCGGCTCGACAACCGACGGACGACGCTTCTCCGAGAGATCCGAATCGACGGCAAACGCAATCGTTGGATGACCGCCGGTGGCCGTATGTGCGGCCGCCTTGATGTCCCGCAGGAAGTGACTCTCGAGCCAGTTGGCCATGAAGGGGTTCGGCACCCCGATCTTGAGGTATCCTTCGGCCAACGTGAACTGCGCACAATTCTGAAACCAGATCTTGTATTTCTGGGGACCGATGCGTCCCATGAGAGCTTCAGCAATGGCCTCAGCACCGGGTCCCGCCGTGCGGGACCCCTCATCCATGATCGTGCCCTGCATCGACATCTCCCTATCAGCACTGATAATCAGGCTGTTATCAAGCACATATTCATGTTTCACTGGAGAGTCCGACCCTCCAACAGAAACCGAACCACAGAGAAGCTATTATTTCGCCCGCCGCCCTCAAATCAATGCCGTTCCGACCGCTTTCTTTTCCACCAAGCACAGAGGCTGAGACCCACTGGCTTTGCGCGCGAAAAAATTTAGTTGTCAACACGTTTTGCACGACGCAAAACCGCTTTGTGGAAAACCTGTGCATGGACTCGTTCGTCGGCGTTTCCCTCGCTTGGGATCGGCGTTTTCAGCACTGAAACCGCGGATCCACCGCCCACCGTGCGCGTCGTCACGCGCATTGCAGCGTCGCGTTGCAGGACCGACGGACGGCATGGGTGATGCGTCGTGAAAGGGCGCAAACAGTCATGCCGTGACATGCTGCACCTTCAAAGGCGGGATCGACCGAACGGTCCGTCGTGCGCGGCCTCGACGGCGCGGTGCGCGCCGTCCGGACGGGACGCGGCGCGACACCGGCGCTCGAGTCTCCGGCCTAAGGCCGGACAGGGCCGCAAACAGAAGCGGCGGTGATGCAAAGATGCGTAACGCAACTACGGAAGAGCAGGAAAGCGATCACGCCGCGCCTACTCCTCCTCTTTCGGCTCTTCTTCGGTTTGTTCGGCGACGACCACCACGTTCACCGTCGCCGTGACATCTTCGGCGAACTTGAGCGTGACGCTGTGGGCGCCGACCTGCTTGATGTGCTCGGGCAGCCGTACGACCTCGTCGGCCACCATGAACCCCTGCTCGCGCAGGTTCGCCGCGATCATCCGGTCGGTGATCGATCCGAACAGCACGCCGTGCTCGTTCGCCTTGGCCGCCAGCACCGCCTCGGCGCCGTTGACCGCCTCGGCCGCCGCACTGAGACGCTTGCGTTCCTTGAGCCGTTCCTCGGCGCGTTCGGCCTTGGCCTTGGCGATCGCCCGGATGTTGCCCTCATTGGCAACCTTCGCCAAGCCCTGCGGCAACAAGTAGTTGCGCGCGTACCCCTCGGTCACGTCGACGACGTCGCCGAGCCACCCCAGTCTCCTGATATCTTCGCAAAGCAAAACCTTCATCGTCTATTCCTCGCAACGTTTTCTCTTGAGGCCAGGGGCCCGGGGCCGGCGTGCCGGGCCTGGGCGCCGAGACCGATCGGCTATGTGGAGTACGGCAGCAACGCCATGAACCGGGCCCGCTTGATCGCCCGCTTGGCCTTCCGCTGACACCCGGCGCAGTTGCCGCTGCGCTTGCGCGAGTAGATCTTCCCGCGGTTGGTCAGCAGCTTCTGCAGAGTGTCGATGTCCTTGTAGTCGATGTAGCTGATCCCGCCTCGGCAGAAGCGGCATTGGGTCTGATCGCGCGCCCCGGCGAAGCCCGGTCTTCTTCTTGGTCGTTTCTTTTGTTGTGGTCGTGGTGCCATCGTCTACCTCTTCGCTAACAACGTAAGCTGGTTTTGAATGCGCCTCTGTTAGAACGGTATCTCATCGTCGCCGGCCTGGCCGTACGACCGCGCCGGCGAGGCGCTCTGGTCGCCGCCATAGCTCTGGTCGGCATGATCGGGCCCACCTCCGCCCCCGCCCGTACCCGGCAGGAACTGGAAGTTCTCGATCGTAATCCTGAGCCGGCTCTTCTTGGTCCCATCCTGAGCGGTCCAGGAGTCGTAGGTCAGCCGGCCTTCGAGGAAGATCGGCTTGCCCTTGCTGAAGAACTTGTTGATATTCTCGGCCATGCGTCCAAAGGCGCGGCAATCGACGAAACAGGTCTCATCCCGCTGGCCACCGTCCTGGGCCGTCCATTTGCGATTCGTCGCCACGCCGAAATCGACCACCGCGGTCTGACTCGGCGTGTAGGAGAGCTGCGGGTCACGCGTCAGGTTCCCCATCAGCAGCACTTTGTTGAAGCTGGCCATAGTCCACTTCTCCGTCCAATTTCCTGCACGGCAGGGATTCCGTCATCCGCCCGCCACGTCGCACCATCGGCGTCCGGCAGCAGGCCCGACGGCTCGTCATCACTCTGCCGCTTCGTCCGTGTTGTCACCGCCGTCCTGGACGGCTTCATCCATCTCGGCGGCGGGCATCGGGACCGGCGATCGTCTCCGGCCCTCCGGCGACTCGGCAGTCTCGGGCACATCCAGCGACGGAGCCGGCTCGCCCTTGATGTCGCGCTCGATCATCTCGGCCGGACGCTTCTCCGTCGTCAGGATCAGGGCACGCATGACCTTCTCCGACAACAGAACGTCCTTCTCGATCCCCGAGATCCGACGGCCGTCGACGTTGAAGTAGCAGAGAATGTACGTGCCTCGTGATTTGTGGTCGATGTCGTAGGTGAGTTTGCGCTCCTGCCATTTCCGCATCGAGACCACCTCGGCATCCGCGCGCTGCAGGATGGTGTTGATCACGGAGAGCGTGCCCTCCCAATCCGCCGCTGCCTGGGCGGAGTCGAC
Organism: Phycisphaerales bacterium Planc_01; assembly: GCA_001603075.1. Taxonomy (GTDB): domain Bacteria; phylum Planctomycetota; class Phycisphaerae; order Sedimentisphaerales; family Anaerobacaceae; genus Anaerobaca. The sequence continues at coordinate 63,527 of LVBB01000020.1, forward strand.
CAAGAACATCCCTTCATATAACCGCTTTGTTACCGTTTCCAAACCTGTTACCTCCCGATCACAATCAGCAATCTCAGAAATCCAAGCTCTATTGCCATCACGCCGGCCGGCGTGTTCGGTCACGCCGGGCCGCTGTTGAACTCATTCATCGTCCTGTCGATCCCGGATTCGAGCCAGCACAGCACCGCGTCGCGCGTCCGGACGATCGCCTCGTTGAGCAGGGGCCGTTCGTCTTCCGCCGGCCGGCCCAACACGTAATCGACCGCCACGGCGCCCGGGCAGTCGCCGATGCCGATCCGACAGCGGGCGAATTCATCACTGCCCAGCCTGGCGATGATATCCGCCAGCCCGTTGTGCCCGCCGGCCGAGCCCTTCGCCCGGACGCGAATCCGTCCCGGCGCCAGCGCCCGGTCGTCCGTAATCACGATCAGGTCCTCCAGAGCGAGCTTGTAGAACCCGACCGCCGTGGCGACCGCCTGACCGCTGCGATTCATGTACTGCCACGGCTTCATCAGCATGACCTTTCGATCGCGATACCAGCCTTCACCGACCCGCGCGCCGAACTTCTGCTGCCTGGCCGGAATCCCCAGCGCCGCGTCCAGGGCCTCGATCACCTTGAACCCCAGATTGTGGCGCGTCTCGGCGTATTCCGGCCCCGGGTTGCCCAGGCCGACTACCAGTTTCAGATCAGCCATCGGTTCCCGTCCAGCCCATCGCCCACCACGCTACGACTCGGTCCCTTCCTCGGACGGTTCCTTCTTCTCGCCGATGACCTCCGGCGCGGTCGGGGCCTCTTCCTCAAGCTGCTCGGTCGACTTGGCCGCCGCCACGACGTGGCAGGCCACGAGCAGGGTCTCCGGCGCGCTGACCAGGGCCACGCCGTCCGGCAACGCCACGTCGCCGGCGTGGATGGCCTGACCGACGCTCAACTCCTTGACGGAGACAACGATCGACTCGGGAATGTTCGTCACCATGCACTCGACTTCGATGCGGTCGGCGTGCTCCTCGACGATGCCGCCCTCGTGCGTCCCCTGGGCGGTCCCCTTCAACTCGATCGGCACGCTCACGCGGACGGTTTCCGTCACATCGACGCGCATCAGATCGACGTGCACGATGTCCCGGCCCAGATGGTCGTACTGCAACTCTTTGATCATCATCTTCTGGGTCTTGCCGCCGACCTTGACGTCCAACACCCGATGGCCGTGGCGCAGCCCTTCGATGAAGTCGTGCGCGTCCAGCGAAATCGCGACCGGGTCCTGCTTGTGGCCGTAGACGATCGCCGGAATCTGGCCCTGCCGGCGGACGCGGGCGGCCGCCTTCGAACCGGTGCGCTCTCTGATCTGTGCCTCTAACAACAACGTCTCATTCATAATCTTTGCACCCGAAAAAACGAATTTCAGACCGTTCTACCCGATCCCATAGCCCCCGACAGCGACTCTCCGCCCTACACGTCCTTGACGAACAGGCTGCTGACGGATTCATCTCTGTGAATTCTCTTGATCGCCTCGCCGAGCATGGACGCGGCGCTGAGCACTTTGATCCGACCGAACTTCTTGACCTCTTCGGTCAACGGAATCGTGTCGGTGACCACTACCTCATCCATCGGCGCCGCTTCCAGTCGCTTGAGCGCCTCCCCGGCGAACACCCCGTGCGTGGCCCCGACGAAAATCTTCTTGCATCCGCGCTGCTTGACCAGCTCGGCGGCGCTGCACACGGTGCCGGCGGTCGCGATGATGTCGTCGCACATCAGGACGTTGCGGCCCTTCACGTCGCCGATCAGTTCATCGGCCCGCACGCAGTCCCCACTGACCCGTCTCTTGTGGACGATCGCCAGATCGCCGCCGAGGTGAGAGGCGTACCGTGCGGCGGTCTTGATATTGCCCACATCCGGCGAGACAACCGTCAGGTTGTCGATCTTCTTCTCGCGGAAGTAGCGGCTCAGCACCAGCTCCCCGGTCAGATGATCGACCGGGATGTCGAAGAAGCCCTGCAACTGGTGCGCGTGCAGGTCGATCGCCAAGGCCCGGTCGGCCCCCGCCGTAGCCACGAGATTCGCCACCAGCTTGGCCGTGATCGGCACCCGGCCTTCATCCTTGCGGTCCTGGCGGGCGTAGCCGAAATACGGCACGACGGCGGTGATGCGCTTGGCGCTGGCCCGGCGCAGACAGTCCAGGTAAATCAGCAGCTCAACCAGGTGCTCGTCCACAGGCTTGCACGTGGACTGCACCACGAAGCAGTCGCGGCCTCGCACGTCGTCTTCGATCCGGATGAGCTTCTCACCATCGGGAAAACGGCTGATCTTGGCGCCCCCCACGGGGATGCCGAGATACTTGCACACCGCTCCGGCCAGTGCCGGGTTGCTGCTTCCCGAGAATATCTTCAGGCTGTCGTTCAAAAACATCGCTATGGGCCCTTCGGCGTAATGGAAAACTCGTGCGGCCGCTTACCGCTGCTCCTTGTTCAGCTCGTTGACGTTTTCCTGCGATATGACGGTTCCGGCGCCGATATGCGCTCCGGGCGGCAGCACCAGCGGGGCGATCAGCACGGCGCCCGAGCCGATGTAGCAGTCGTCGCCCACGGTCGTCCGGCTGATCGTCTGGCCGTCGAAATTCGCGGTGATCGAGCCGGCGCCGATGTTGACGTTCCGCCCGATGACGGCGTCGCCGAGGTAGCTGTGATGTCGCGCCCGCACGCCGTCGGCCAGCGTCACATCCTTGACCTCGGTGAAAACACCCAGGACGACGTCGTCCTCAATCACGGTGTCGTTTCTCAGAAAGGCGAACGGGCCGATGCGACAGCCCCGGCCGATTCGGATGGGGCCGTGAATGTAGGTGAACGGCTCGATCACCGTGTCCTGGCCGATCTGTGCCCTGGCGTCGATCCAGGTATTGTCGGGATCGACGATGGTCACCCCGTTTTCCATCATCTCCTGCTGAATGCGCTGCTGCATGATCTTGCTGGCGACGCTGAGCTGGGCGCGGCTGTTGACGCCCATCGCCTCTTCCGGGCGAACGGCGGTGATGGCCACGACCTTGTGCCCTGTCGCGATCAGCACCGACAGTGCGTCGGTCAGGTAGTATTCCCCTTTGACGTTGTCCGGCTTGACCTGCTCCAGCGCCGCAAACAACGCCTGGTTGTTGAACAGGTAGTAGCTCGGGTTCACCTCGCGGGTCGCCTTCTGGGCCGGCGTGCAGTCGCTGTCCTCGACGATGCCCTGGATGTTGCCGTAGGCGTCCCGGACGATGCGGCCGTAACCGGTGGGGTCGTCCAGAACCGCGGTGGCCAACGTGGCCGCCGAGTGTTCGGCCTGGTGTTTGTCGATCAGCGTCTGGAGCGTCTTGGCACGGATCAGAGGTCCGTCGCCGCAAAGGACCAGGGTTTCGCCCTTGAAGTCCTTCAGGTGCACCTTGCAGCAGCCCACGGCATGGGCCGTACCCTTCTGCTCAGACTGCTCGACCCAGACAATATCGGACGCATCACTGAACCGCTCCTGGACCTGATCGGCGCCGAAACCAACGACGACATAGATCCTTTCCACGCCCACACTTCGACACGCATCGAGGACGTAGGCCAACATCGGCCGGCCCGTCACTTCGTGCAGCACTTTCGGCAACTTGGTGTTCATCCGGCTGCTCACCCCGGCCGCCAACAAGATTGCCACTCTATCTGCCATGTGCCCTTTCCATAGCCATTGATGATTGTCTATCTACCCGGCCAGGACTCGAACCTGGAATATGGGTACCAAAAACCCATGTGTTGCCGATTACACCACCGGGTAATCGAATTGATTGTCGATGATGGACTATTGATTCTTGCTGTCGGTCCAGACGGAAAGCTGACCCGGTAATTATCAATAATCAATCATCACTGATCGATACCCTTGCTGTCACGGAGACCGCTCGAGAGCGCTCTGGTAAGACCTTGCCGGAGGCTTGAGCCAGCCATGCCGTGATGCTGCTGACCCCGATGACCGTCATTCCGGTCCGACTCTACCCCTTGCGACAAGACTACCGCGAAACGAGAACTATACCGGATCGCCCAGGTCAATGCAACTTTTTTCGCCTTTTTCCGCAGAAATCGGGTCAGAGGCGTTGGATCTCGACTTGGATGCGCCGGCCGGCCTGGTGCCATGTCCGGCTGTCGGTCCAGCCGTAGGCGCGGGCCGTGGCAACCTTCAGGGCCGTAGTCAGGGCCGCCCGGGCACTCTCACGCGGGCCGTAGCCGGCCAGGAAGCCGGCCAGCAGGTAGTCGCCGCAGCCGACCGTTTCGAGAACCGGGCCTACCGTCGTTGTCCGGCCCGTCCAGGCGCCGGTTCTCGTCACCAGAACAGCTCCCTTGCCGCCCCGACTGATGAGGATGGTCGGCACCTTTTCCAGCAGAACTCGGCCCATGGCCGCCAACGCTGCGGGGGTGTTCCTGACCTCCGTGCCAGGCAATTGGGCCAACTCCTCGACGTTTGGGGCGACCAGCCACGGCAGGCCCGCATCGACGAGACGCTCCAGGGCCGGGCCATAGGTATCGGCAACGATTCGGGCCCCTTGCTTGTGGCACGTCTGTACCAGGGCGACACCGGCGTCGAGCAATTCACCGGCGGGCATGGCCCCGGCGAAGACACAGATGTCGTTCTTGCGGACCGTCTTCGTCAGAGTCTCTTGAAGGTGAGCCAGCGAGGCCCGCGTGGCCAGGCGGCCGGGCTGACGCAGGTGCATCTCGCGGCGGCCCGTGGTGTCCACCACGGTGATGTTCTCTCGCGTCCGGCCTTCCGCGACGGTCATGGCGGCATGCACGAGCGCGCTTTGCGCTCGGACGGCGCTTCGCATCGCCTCGTAATCGTCGCGGCCCCACAGACCCGCGGCAACGCTCTCGCAGCCCATCCAGGCCAGCGCCGAGGAGACGTTCAGCGCCTTGCCCGCCGGCCGGATCACCTGCTCGTCGATCTGGGCATGAAGCCCCCAGTCGAGCCCCCGCCCCCGGCAACTGACATCCCACGCCGGCGACAGACCAACCGTGATGATCCGCCCCTTCGATTTCACTGGGCTATCCCGCAAACGGACGATGGCTCTGCGATGGTCAATCCCACTTGTGGCGTCGGACGGCGGTCAGGATCTTCTGGGCGCAGCGCAACGCCGCCAGGCCCTCTTCGGCGCTGACCTCGGGCGTGAACGAACGGTCCCTGACGGCGCGGAGGAAGGCCTCCTGCTGGAGACGCACCGGCTCCTTGTCGTCGATCTGAAGCTGCTCGATGTGCAGCAGATCGGGCCAATTCACGCTCGTGAAGTCGAAGTTGCCCTTCTCGCGCTGCTGCTTGATCCACTCGACGACGTTCGTGTTCGGCGCCGTCTTGATGACAATCCCGCTCTTCTTGAGGTAGTCGACGCTCAGATAGGCCTGCCGCGAGAAGACGCGGACGCGACGCTCGGTCTTCAGCGCCAGACGGGATGCGGTGATGTTGGCGATGCAGCCGTTGTCGAACGCGATCCGCGCATTGCAGATGTCTTCGGCTCCCTCGATCACGCCGACGCCGACCGCGTCGACGCGCCGGATCTTGCTGGCCGCCAGCGACAGAATGATGTCGATATCGTGAATCATGATATCCAGCACGACGCCGATGTCGGTCGAGCGGAACGGATAGGGGCTGACGCGCTGGGCCTCGATGAACTTCGGTTCGATACTCAGCCGTTTCATCGCCTGAACGACCGGATTGCAGCGCTCTGAATGCCCGACTGCCACGACGGTGTCGAAGCGCCGCGCCAGGGAGACGATCTTGCGTCCTTCCCGCACGCTCGATGCCAGCGGCTTCTCGATCAGCACCGGAATCCGGTGCCGCAGGAAGAGCTTGGCCAATTGCAGGTGGGTGGTCGTCGGCGTCGCGACGGTCACGGCGTCCACCTTGTCGAGGACGTCGGCGCAATCGGTATAGGCGGTGCAGCCGTACTTGTCCGCCAGGACTTTCGCGCGGTCGGGGTTGGTGTCGACAACGCCCACCAGCTCGCTGTCCGGCAGTTGACTGTACACTTTCGCGTGGATGGCGCCCATCTTTCCGGCGCCGACGACGGCCGTTCGAATCTTCGCTGTTTCGTCCATTGTTGGTTCCCGGCTCATCCGCCTGCGTGCCCGATCCCGGCTGTGGGCGCGTGCGCCGTTGGTTATCTCCTCAAGGTCTCCAGGTATCTGCCGAACCGATGCTCACTGCTGTGCAGGATGGCCTCGACGATCGCGCGGACGTTCTCGTCGAGCCCGTCTTCCCCGGCCATCGCCCGGGCGGTGGCCAGCAGCGGCATCCCCTCACGATACAGGCGCCGGTACGCGTCGAAGATGCGTTCCTGCTGCTGCTCGTCGAGTCCGGCCCGCTGGAGGCCGCGCTTGTTGACGCCGCGAACGCAGGCCGGATAGTGCCCGCTGACCATCATGAACGGCGGCATGTCGTGCGTCAGACCCGCCAGGCCCGCCACGAAACACCATCGCCCCAATGTCACAAACTGGTGCATGCCGGCCACGCCGCTGACCCAGGCCCCTTCCTCGATCTTCCCGTGCCCCCCCACCTGGACGCTGTTGCTCAGAACGATGCGGTTCTCCAGGATGCAGTCGTGCCCGATGTGCGTGCCGATCATGATCAGGTTGTCGTTGCCGATCTGCGTGCTGGCGTCCTCGTATCGACTGGGATGAATCGTGACGTTCTCGCGAATGACGTTGCGGTCTCCGATCACCAGCGAGCCGATCTTCGAGCTCGGATCGAACCCGAGCACCTGGGGACAACAACCGATCACACAGTTCGGGTAGAACCGATTGCCCTGCCCGATCGTGACGCGGTCGGCGATCACGACGTGGGCGTCGAGGACGGTCCCGGCGCCGATCGACACGCCGTCCGCCACCACGCACAGGGGCCCAATGACCACATCATCCGCAAGTTGTGCGTTCGTCCCAACGATTGCCGTGGGGTGTATCTTCGCCATTGTATCGGTTCCTGCCTCTCCTGGAGCTGCCGCTCTGAACAAAAGGTTCCGGTTCTGTTTCACTCACATTTTGTCGTCGTCCACGAGCATGAACTTGATCTCGGCCTCGGCGGCCACCGCGTCGCCCACCATCGCCAGGCAGCGGCAGTGCGCGGTGCGTTTTCGCAGCCGAATCGTCTCGGCCGACAGGATCAACTGGTCGCCCGGGACGACCGCCCTGCGCAGCTTGACGCCGTCCATGCTCAGCAACAGGGCCAACTGCCCGGTGTGTTCGAGCTTCTGGGCAAACAGAAGGCCCGAGACCTGCGCCATGGCCTCGACGATCAGCACGCCCGGCATGATCGGCGTCCCGGGGAAATGACCCTGGAAGAACATCTCGTTGAACGTCACGTTCTTGACGCCGCGAATCTTCGTGTCGCCTTCGATCTCGATGATCTTGTCCACGAGAAGGAACGGATAGCGATGGGGCAGGATCTTCTGAATCCGACGGATATCGAGAATCGCGTCCGTCCCGAACTGGTCGATCCGGTCCTGCTGCTCGGCCTGCTCGTAGATCTTGCGCGCCAACTGCTGGTTCAGCGTGTGCCCGCTCTTGTAGGCCACCACCCGACCGACGATCGGCCGACCGACCAGCGCCAGATCGCCGATCAGATCGACGATCTTGTGACGGACGCACTCGTTCGGAAAGCGGTAGGCGTTTTTGATCGGCCCCTCCGAATCGATCACGAGGATGTCGTGGGGACTGATGTGCGCGCCGATGCCCCGCGCCTGGAACTGGCGGGCCTCCGCTTCGAGCAGGAACGTGCGGGCCGGCGCCATGCCGTTTTCGAAACTCTCCGGCGTGAGCCGATAGCTGAAGATCTGCCGGCCGATCCCCGCATGGCCGCTGTAATCCAGATCGTACGTCACGTTGAAACTGCTGTCCGCATAGGGCAGGGCATAGATCGTCGCATCGCCGGCGCTGACCGTGACGGGCTTCTTGATGACGAACTCCCGGCGCGGGTTCTTCTGTTCGACGGCGCCGGCGCTCTTGAGGACCTTGAAATAATCTGCGCTGCTGCAATCCATGGCGGGCAGTTCCGGCCCATCGACCTCGACAAGGAGATTGTCGATGCCGAGGGCGTGGATCGCGGCCATACAGTGCTCGATGGTCTCGATGCTGACCTCGCCCTTCTTGATGCTGGTGCGCCGGCTGCGTTCGGCGACGTTCGGGACCACCGCGGGGATGCGCACCGCCCCGGGGACGTCGGTTCGCACGAAGACCACCCCCGCGTCCTCCGGCGCCGGACGAAAAGTCACCCGCGATTCTTCGCCCCCAAACAGCCCCCTGCCGGCCAGCTTACCCTCGCCCTTGATCGTGGTTTGCAGCTTCAAGCTCTTCTACCTTCGCCGTGAGGCGCTTCAATTGTTGTGCGAGTTTCGGCAGGCGAAACAGATGCGCGACGATCCGGACCGCCTCTTTCATATCCACCGCGGGCGTCCAGGCAAGTCTCTGGCCGCCGGGCACACTGCTCATCACGCCGGATTGTGCGCCGACCATCGTGCCGGCGCCAATCTCGATATTGTCGGCCAGGCCCACTTGCCCGGCCAGGACGACGCCGTCGCCCAGACGGCAACTGCCGGCTACGCCCACCTGCGCCGCGATCAGGCAGCCCTTGCCCACGACCACGTTGTGGCCGATCTGGACGAGATTGTCGATCTTGGTGCCGGCGCCGATTATGGTATTGCCGAATTTCGCCCTGTCAATGCACGTGTTGGCGCCGATTTCCACGAAATCCTCGATCACCACGCCGCCGTTGTGCGGGACGAGCCGGTGGCGCCCGTCGATGTAGGCGTATCCGAACCCCATCGAGCCGACGGTGCCGTGGCTCTGCACAATCACGTGATTGCCGATCGTGCAGCGATGATAGACCGTCACGTAGCTGTCCAGGCGGCAGTCGGCCCCGATCCGGGACCCTTCGCCGATGGTGCATCCGTTGCCGATCACGGTGCCCGAGCCGATCTCGACGCGATCGCCGATCACCGCATACGGACCGATGCTGACCCGATCTCCCAGACGAACGCCGGCGCCGAGGCGCGCGGTGGGGTCGATGCCTTCGGGCGGGGGTGCCAGCCGGGGCGCGAACTGTTCGAGCGTCGTGATGAGCGCCGCGTTGACGTTGGCGACGACCAACTGGGGCGCGAGCACACCGGCGATCGGCCGGGCCACGATGATCGCGGCCGCCGCGCACTTCTTCGCCGCCGGCTCATGTTTCGAATCGGTCACAAAGGCCACATCGGCGGCGCCGGCCATCGCCAGAGACTGAACCGATCCAACCTCGCAGCCCAGACCTTCCGGGCCGCCAATCACCTCGGCGCCAAGCTGCCTGGCCAACTCTGTTACTGTCAAGGCCATTCGAACCCCGCGAAAACGATCATCACAGTGGAACGCATCCGAGCCGACGACGGCTCACGCTCTCCGCCTACGGCTTGAGGTCTTTGAGCTTGTCCAGCCGGGCCATGACTTCCTGCGTCAGATCGACGCAACCGTTGGCATACAGAACTTTGTGCGTGCTGAACGTCGCCATCAGCTCCTCGCTGGAGATCGGAAACTCCGGCTCCGTACGCTCCAAAACCACCTCCAGACCCTTTTCCTTGGCCACTGTGGCGATGATCTTCAGCGTCTCCTGATACAGCTTCTCCATCCACATCTTGTCCTGGGTCATGCGCTGCTGGTTGAGGAACTCCTGCTGGCTTTCCAGCTCCGCGCGGGCCTTGAGCACCTTCTGCAACTGCTGGAGGTGGTCGGGCGTCCCGGCCCGGAGGGTTTTCAGCTCGGCCTCGGCCGCCTCGACCATCTTGGCCTGGGCCTCCAGCTCGGCCCGAGCGCGGTTCTGTCGGGCGACCGCTTGGGCGCGATACTGCGTCTGCGCCTGGCACTGGTTGAACACGGTGCGCACGCTGACCACGCCGATTCTCGAAGCGGACGTGGCCGCCGGACCCGCGTGACCGTACTGGAAGGTCGCCAGCACGGCAACCACGCAAATCATCACGCCCATGGCAATCGTTCTACTCTTCATCTAGCGCCCTTTCTTCTGTTCGCTCTGCTTTCAAGTCATGGTTGTACAGCGTCCGGCCGCACGTCAGAACATCCCCGCCGCCGAGAAGCTGAAGATCTGTCGCTCGTCGGCCCTGTCCTTGAACACCGGCGTGGCAATCTCGAAACGCATCGGAACGTCTCCGAAGATCTGAGGCACCATGATCTGGAGACCCGTCCCGATGGAGAGCCGGTAGCTGCCGCTGTCGATGGTCCCGCTGTCGGCGAAGAACAGCGCCGCAAAGTTTTCGCTGACGATGGGCAACGTGATCTCGGCGCCGGCCAGGAAGATCCAGTCGCTGCCGACCGGGTCCTTGCGCCGGGGCGACGCCACGTTCGTCTGAAGCCCGCGAGTGCTCACGCCCCGGTACCGGAACCCGCGCAGCCCATAGGGGCCGGTCCCGCCGCCGTAGAACTTCTCGAACGACGGCGCATCGCCCAGGATCGTCGCGGCGCGAACCTTGCCGGCCAGCACCGTCTTGTGTCCCAGCATATTCTCATGAAGGGTGAAATAGCGAACGTATCGGCCTTCCAGTACGCCGAAGGTGTAATCCCCCGTCACCTGTTCGTAATCGCCGCCCAGCATGTACCCCCGGCTCGGCATGTAGCGGTCGTCCACAGCCGTCTCGCCGAGCCCGAATTTGACGCCGTACAGCAATGTGTTGCCCTTGACGTCACGAATCTCCTGCGGCGCATCGAAATCCAGGTCGTCGACGGTGACGTTCTCGGCGCGGAACCCGATGCTGCGCCTCCAGCGTCCCTTGAGCCGCTGTTCGAAGCCGAAGTAGCCCTTGAGGCGGCCCTCGTCGTAGCTTTCCCGATACCGTTCCCAACTGCGGCCCATCACATTGAGGGTCGTCGGCCGGTCGCGCCAGTACGGGTCGGCGAACTCGACGTAGTACTGGCTGTACTCGGTTCCGGGTTCGAGCGTGACGCTGAAACTCTGGCCGGCCCCTTTGAAGTACTTCCAGGGAGTCAGAAGCCCGCTGGGGTCCTCCGGCCAGTCGGTGATGTCGAAGTTCCGCTGCCGATAGACCAACCGACCGATGACGCCGCTGTCGCTGCTGACGCCGACGCCCGGCATGATCATCCCGGTGCTGCCTTCTTTGAGGTCGACGCGGACGTCCTTCTGATCCGGCGCCCCGCTCTCGGGGTCCACCGGACGGATCAGCACCTGCTCGGCCACCGCCGTCCGCTGGACGTATCGCTCCAGGAGACCCCCGCCCTCTTTCGGCGCGATCCGCCCGTTGTACCAGTTGCCCGGGGTGAAGTCGTATTCGTCGAGGACCCGCCGGGCGACCTTGTCCTGCGTCTGTTCGTTGCCGGTGACGTCGATCTTGCCGATGCGGAACCGGCCGCCCTCGACGATCTCGAATTCCACGCTGACCATGTGCTGCTCGGGCACGGCCCCGAACCGCGGGCGCGGGCGGACCTCGGCGTCGATGTAGCCGATCTCACGGTACATGCGGGCGATCTCCCGCCCGTCGCGAACGGCCGTGGGCTTGAGGTAGACCTGCCCCTCCCGCAGCGTCATGATCGCCCGCAACTGATCGGTGGTGAAATGCGTGTTGCCCGAAAGGACGATGTCGCCCACCCGGTAGACCGGCCCTTCGTCGATGACGAACGTCACGCGAACCCCGCCCTTCTCGCCGCCGAACTCCGTGTTGGCCGTGATCTTGTAGTCGAGGTACCCGTGGTCGTAATAGAACTCCCGAAGGCGGTCCAGGTCCTCCTGCACGGCGTCCTCGGTGTAGTAGAAGGGCCACAGGAGCCATTTCCGCTCCGTCGTCTTGACGACTTTCTCCAGCGTCCCGGAGTCGACGGCCTGGTTGCCGACGAAGTTGACCGATTCGATCTGGACGCGGGCCCCCTCGTCGATGCGATAGAGCAGATGACCCCGTGACAACTGGTCGCGGTCGAGCGAGACCTCCACGAAGGCGTAGCCGACCTTGCGGTAGACCTCCGCGATGGTCAGACGGCCGCCCTCGGCCAGAAACGAATCGAGCCGATCGCCCAGCTCGAAGCCCAGGCGCTGACGCAGGACGTGGTCCTTGAACTTCTGGTTGCCCTCGAACTCAATCGACTTGATGATGCCGGCCCGATCGGCCACGACCGACGCACCCTCGGCGCCGGCGCCCGATGCGGCGGCATGCACCCCGCTCGAAGCGGCCAACACCATCGATATGAGGAGGACGAACATCGTATCCTGCATCGGTCTTCTCGTGAACGGCGAAAGGATCCCGCGTGCGACCATAGGCTAAAACGGGACCGATTCCTGCTCGATCTGCGCCAGGTTTTCGAATCGCGTACACTTGTCCCGAAACGTCAGTTCCACCGTCCCGGTGGGGCCGTTTCGCTGTTTGGCGATAATGATCTCGGCCTTGTTGTTCGGCTCGTAGTCCGGCTCGCCGCGATGGTAATAATCCTCGCGGTGCAACAGCATCACCACGTCGGCGTCCTGCTCGATGCTGCCACTCTCGCGCAGGTCGCTCATGCGCGGGCGATGCCCTTCCCGGCCCTCGGCCGCACGGTTCAACTGGCTCAGCACCACCACCGGCACGTCCAACTCCCGCGCCAGCGACTTGAGATACCGCGAAATCGTCGAGATCTCCTGCTGGCGCGACTCGACCCGCCCGGTCCCCAGGTGCATCAACTGAAGGTAGTCGATCATCACGCACTGGATGTTGTAGGCGCTCTTGAGACGACGGGTCTTGGCCCGCATCTCCAGCGGCGACAGCGCCGACGTGTCGTCGATGAAGATCGGGGCCTCGGAAATGGCCCCGCACGCCTCGACCAGTTTCTGGTAGTGCTCCGTGTCCAGCATGCCCTTGCGGACCAACTGCGCATCGACGCCGCTGTAGCTGCACAGAAACCGCTCGGCAAGCTGTTGCCGGCCCATTTCCAGCGAGAAGATCGCCAGCGCCTGCTTGTCCACGATGCCGATCCGCTCGGCGATATTCAGCACCAGCGCCGTCTTGCCCATACTGGGCCGGGCGGCGATAATCGCCATCTCCCCTTTTTGCAGCCCGCACGTCAGGTCGTCCAGCTCGTAGAAGCCCGTCGACAGGCCCGTGACGTGACTGCCTTCGCGCTTCTCGATCAGCTCGTAGGCCTTGGTCACCAGGTCCTTCAGGGCCACCGCCGCATTGGTGATCCGCTTGTCGGTGACCGCGAAGATCCGACGCTCGGCCTCATCGAGTTTCTCGACCGCGCTGCCTGATTCGTCGTAGGCGTCGTTGAGAATGTCCGAAGCGGCCGCGATGGTCTCGCGAAGCAGCATCTTCTCCTTGATCACATCGGTGTAGTATGCCACGTTGGCCGCCGACGGAACCGTCTCCATCACGCGACGCAGGTAGTCCAGGCCGCCGACGGCCTCCAACTGACCGTGCCGCTCCAGCTCGTCGCGGACCAGCAACCCGTCGATTCCCTCCCCGCGATTCCGCTCGTACAGCGCCAGGATCGCGTCGAAGATGATCTGATGCTCGCTGTGGTAGAACGCCGTGCGGTCCACCTGCTCGATCACGTCCCCGATGCAGCGCGGATCGACGATCATCGAGCCGAGCACCGCCGCCTCGGCCGGCAGCGACTCGGGCATACTGCGCAGCATCGCCATCTCCGCCGGAGCATTCTTCTTCTCCGCCGGTGCGTTCGCGCTGCGCGAAACCCGTTTGTTCTCCTTCAGTGGCAAAGTCGGCCCTCCTTGTCGGCCGGCTGTTAGAGCGAGACCGGGCCCTCCCTTCGGGCCAACAGGCAACCCGGGAAGGCAAGATAAGCCGGCATTCTACCCGACCCCCTACCCAGCGTCAAACACTGTTTCGGCCGGTCCCAATGCCTCGTCAGACAAGGGAATCCGCCAGGCGCCGGCCCGCCTGGTACGCCTCGGCGCGGTCTTTCTCGTTCAGGGTGGCCTCAGGGCAGTGGGCAGCCGAGCCGAAGAACAGTGAGGTCTGGACCCCCGCGCCCAGGACGTCGGCGATGACCTTCAGGGCCAATAAGCATGGCCGACCAGCCGTTCCATGAAACGTCGCGTGACGGCCGTCACATTGTAGAAGTTCGTCGGCGACGCCAACACGAGACCGTCCGCCTCGTCGGTTGCCTGAAGAATCGCCTCCATCTCGTCGTCGAGAAACACCGGCCCCGCCGGCCGACGTCTGCCTGCTGCGTGCACGTCCGACAGTTCGTACAGAACTCGATGTGCTTGTCGATCAGGTAGATCGTCTGCGTCGTCGCCCCTCCATCCTCAGCCCCGCGTAGCACCTCCGAGACCGCGGTGTCGATCACCCGGCCCTTGCGATATGTGCCCACAATCGCCACGATCTTCTTTGCGGAAGTCATACCGTCTCCTGGGTTCGATACGTTTTCATGGGCCCACGAAGCCTATGATTATAAACCCTACGGAGCCAATAGGGCCCATTCAGTCCTTCAGCCACTGGTCCAGCCAGGCGAGGACGGTGTCGTGCCACTGGATCGAGTTCTGGGGCTTGAGCATCCAATGGCCCTCATCGGGGAAATACAGCAGCTTGCTCGGAATGCCCCGCCGTCACGAAGTCCGGGCCTTCTTGCCGCGCGTGAACGAAACGACGGTCTTGCCCCCCGCCTTCTGGCGCTTGCGAGCATCGGCGACGATGGCCCGTAGATCGTAACCGAACTGCTCGGCAATCTCTCGGCGGTTCTTTCGAATCTCGTCGATGATCGGGTCCTTAGCCACGAGAACCTCCCATCAGTTCTTCCGGAGTGCATATAACCGGACACTCGAAGCCGCGCATCCGACAGACGGCTTCGATCGCTCGGACTATGGCGGCGTTAGCGATGTGCTTGCAGTTCCAGGACAACAGGAAGTCCATGCCATGGACTGCCGCGACAGCTATGTGAAGTGCATCGGTGCCGGCTCTCTTCGGGATGATCCTGCGCGCGACGAAGGCCTCGCCCAGTTGCAGGACATCGTCGGTGATGTCCAACAGGGCAAGATCCTGAACGATACCCAACCGCTTTGCAGCGAGTTCTGCATCGCCTCGCGCGACTTCGTCGCGCACGAATTGAGAGATGTAGAGATCAAATGCCCCCGACTGCGTTCGCCACCACTCGGAGGTGACCTGCTGATGCGCTGCAATCAACAGATCGCGACTGGGCACCGCGACCAGATAGCTTGGAATCGTTGATTCAACGTATACCTTGCGTTTCATACGAGTGATTATCGCTTTCCGTGCCGGGGGATGCAAGTCCTACAGTCTCAGCCACTGGTCCAGCCAGGCGAGGACGGTGTCGTGCCACTGGATCGAGTTCTGGGGCTTGAGCACCCAATGGCCCTCGTCGGGGAAATACAGCAGCTTGCTCGGAATGCCCCGCCTCTGGAGCGCATTGAACGTGCCGAGCCCCTGCGTATCGACGACGCGGAAGTCCTGCGCCCCGTGGATGACCAGCATGGGCGTCTTCCAGTTCTGCACGAACCGCACGGGATTGTGCTTCTCATAGCCCTCGGGATTCTCCCAGGGCGTGCCGACGTGGTCCCACTCGGGGAACCACAGCTCCTCGGTGTCGAAGTAAGCCATCCGCTCGTCGAGATTGCCGTCGTGGTTGACCAGACAGCGGAAGCGGTCGGGCCACTGGCCGGCGATCCAGTTGACCATGTAGCCCCCGAACGACCCGCCCAGCGCGCCGACGCGGTCGCCGTCCATCCAGGGGTATCTTTGGAGCGCGGCGGCCAGACCCTTCTGGAGGTCCACCAGCGGCTTGCCGCCCCAGTCGCCGCGGATCGAGTCGCAGAAGGCCTGCCCGTAGCCGGTCGAGCCGTGGAAATCGACCATGACCGCAGCGTATCCGGCCCCGGCGTATGCCTGCGGGTTCCAGCGGTAGTGGAAGACGTTTCCGAACGAGCCCTGGGGCCCTCCGTGGATCAGGAACGCCACGGGGTACTTCCGAGCCGGATCGAAATCCACCGGTCTGACCACATACGCGTGAACCGTCTCGCCGTTCCAGCCGGCGAACGTGAATTGCTCGTAATCGCCCATCTTCGCAGCGGCGACCTTCTCGCGATTGATATCGGTCAACCGCCTGACATCGGTGCCGTCGGGCCGGACCGAGAAGAGTTCGGCCGGCGACTGAAGGGTACTCATCGCATAAACGATCCGCTCGCCCGCAACGGCAAAGCCGTGGACGGCCCCCTCGCGGACCACGGTCTGCACCCTGCCGTCGGCCACATCGATGGCGAAGAGCGAGCGCTGGCCGAGGTTCGCCGCAGTCGCATAGAGCGTACGCCCGTCGGCCGCAAAGCCGATCGAGGACGGACTACGGTCCCAGCTCCCCGTCAGGACGCGCTTCGAGCCGTTCGGCCAGTTGTGCAGCACGATCTGGAACTGGTCCGATTCGTATCCCGGCCGACTCATCGCCAGGTACGCCAACGTCTTGCCGTCCGGCGAGAAGACCGGATGCGTATCCCAGGCATCGTTCTCCTGCGTCAGGCACTTGGGCGGCTGCGAGCCGTCAATGGGGCTGTAGAACAGATCGAAGTTCGTCGACCAGGCCTCCTCGCGCCCCACGTCCTTGGCACTGAAAACGACCCCCCTGCCGTCCGGGGTGAACGTCATCTCCTCGGGTCCGCCGAACGGGATCGAGGGCGTATCGCCGTCCATACCGGCCATGACGTTCACCGCCTGCCCGCCCTCGGCAGGCTTGACGAACAGATGCGAGCGCCGGCCGTCCTTCCACGTGTCCCAGTGCCGTACGAGGACCCGGTCGTAGACGCGTCCACTCACCTGGCGCTTGGCGATGGCGTCGAGTCGCTCTTTGGTCGCCAGGGCCGTCGGGCAGTCGGGGAAGACCTCCATCGAAAAGCCGATGTGCCGTCCGTCGGGCGAGACGATCAGATTGCCGACGCCGAGCGGCTCATCGGTCATCTGCCGGGCCTCGCCGCCGTCGATGGCGATCCGCCAGACCTGGCTGGACCCGGATCGACTGGAAAGGAACCAGACACGCTTGCTGTCCGGGCCCCAGCGCGGATTCGAGTCGGAGTCGGGATGCGAAGTGAGTTGACGAAGGCCCGCGCCGTCGCTGCCGACCAACCAGAGGTCGGTCCGGCCCCGGTTCGCCTCCAGGTCGGTCGTGCGAACCACGAACGCAATCCACTGCCCATCGGGCGAGACCTGCGGATCGCTGATCCGGTCCATCGCGAGCATGTCGTGAATCGAGAACGGGTGCGTCTGCTGTGCCGCCGCCGGCATCGAAAGCGCCAGAATCACCACCGCCGCGAAACAGGCCCCGTACATCCTGCCGATTCTATGTCGTTTCTTCTGCATGCGTCTGTCCTTCCTGGCCGACTTGGGTTCGTTGCGGCGTTCCACCGGGTCGCGACGGTCTCTTCTCCGGGGCGAGCGTGGCCGGGATGTCCAGCCAGAAGGTCGAGCCGACGCCGACCTGGCTCTCCATGCCGATCGTCCCGGCCAGCATCTGGGCCAGCTCCTTGCTGATCGCCAGGCCCAGCCCGCTTCCGGGTGTCTCCCGCGTCAGCGAACCGTCCACCTGCCGGAACTTCTCGAAGATCGCCTCGCGGTCCGCCTCGGCGATCCCGCAACCGGTGTCCGTCACCGCGATCCGCACCGTCTCGTCGTTCAGCCTGGCGGCGCGAATCTCGATCAGCCCGCGCGCCGGCGTGAATTTCACCGCATTGCTCAGAAAATTGTACAGGACCTGCTGCACCTTGCCGCCGTCGGTCACGATGATCGGAACGTCGCCGGCCACCTGCGTGCGAATCCGGATTCTCTGCTTCTTGGCCAGCAGCGAGAACGACGAGACCAGCGAATCGCAAAGCTGCGGCAGCGACACCGGCTCGATGTGCAGCTCCATGCGCCCCGCCTGCACCTTCGCCAGATCGAGCAGATCGTTGATCATGGCCAGCAGACTGTTGCCGCTGCTGATGATGTTCTCGGCGTAACGCTGCCCCTTGTCACGCCGCAGCAGACCCGGCTTCTCACGAAGCACCTGCGCGAACCCGAGAATGGCGTTCAGCGGCGTGCGAAATTCGTGCGACATGTTCGCCAGAAACTCGCTCTTGAGCTTGTTCGCCTTGTACAGCTCGATGTTCCGCTCGCTCAGCTCGGCGATCTTCGCATCGAGCTGACGGTTGGCCTCGCGCAGTTTCTCCTGGGCGCCCTGGAGATTGTCGAGCATGTGGTTGAACGCCTCGCTGAGCCGCTCGTATTCGTCGCCCGTCACGATCGAACTGCGGGTGTCGAGGTTGCCCTCGGCCACGTTGTTGACCAGCGCCCGCAACTGGCGAATCGGACGCAGGATAACCCGCTGCGTGATCCAGTAAAACGCCACCATCGCACCCGTGGCGCCAATCAGCCCGGCGATGATCGTCCAGACCCGGTTCAGAAACACCGTCTTCCTCACGTCGCTGCCGATCCCATGCGTCCGGACGGCGGCGACGCCGACGATTTCATTCAGCGCAAACGCCCCGGCCGAGCCCTGCGGATTGTGGCAGCTCACGCACGTTTCCGTCGCGCGAAACAGACGCACGTAGTCGCTCTGCAGCCGCCCCTCGGGCCGACTGAGCTCAATGTCGTCGTCGCGGGCATCATCGACGATCAGCTTGTCGAACAGCCTCCGCTGTGCGCGGGTGAGCCGTTCCAGTTCATCGTGCCCGCGTTGGGAACGCAGGGCGATCCAGACGACCCCCGGCTCGTTCGGGTCCTTCATCGCGCCGCGGCTGTTCAACTCCGGAGGCAGGGGCATCTGCGAGAGCCCTTTCAACTGGAAGTGCACCGGAAGCAGAACCGATTCGACGCGCGCCTTGTTCGTGTCCAGAAGGACCTTCGTGGTCAACTGGCTCATCCAGATGTAGGGAATCAGCAGCGCGATGGCCAGGCTGAACAGCACCGCGGCCCCGAACATGATCCGGCACTTCTCCGCCAGCGACAGAGGGCTCAGATGCAGGAACCGGAGAATGCGTTGCACAGTCTTGCCCAGGTCGATACGCATCATCCTCTACTGACGATCGATGATTATCTTGGCCCCGTGCCGGAACGCCGCCGGCACATCCGTCAGCCGACTCGGACGATCGACGCGGCGCGCCCCCGAATCAGCTCTCCGGCTTTTTCTCCACGGCGTGCAGGTGTTTCTGCGTCCGCAGGTTCAGCTCGTCGAGCTGCTTCTGGTCCACCTCGCTCGGCGCGTCCGTCATCAGACACTGCCCGCGCTGCGTCTTGGGGAACGCGATCACGTCGCGAATGTTCTCCGTGCCGGTCAGCAGCATGATCAGCCGGTCCAGGCCGAACGCGATGCCCCCGTGGGGCGGTGCCCCGTAGTCCAGCGCCTTGAGGAAGAACCCGAAGCGATCCTCGGCCTGCTGCCGGGAGATGTTGAGCAGATCGAACACCCTCTGCTGGACCTCCGGGCGGTGGATACGAATGCTGCCCCCGCCGATCTCGCTGCCGTTGACCACGATGTCGTACGCCTGCGAGCGGATGTGGCCCGGGTCGGTTTCGAGCTTGCCCAGGTCCTCCGGCACCGGCGCCGTGAACGGATGGTGAAGCGAGTCGTACCGTTTCTCGTCGGCGTTCCACTCGAACAGCGGGAAGTCCACCACCCACAGGAACGCGAAACTCTTCGGGTCGTACAGCTTCAGGTCCCGCCCGATCCGGCAGCGCAGCGGCGCCAGCGCCTTGTTGGCGACCGACTCCTGATCGGCCACGAACATCAGCACGTCGCCGTCCTTGGCGTCGAACCGCTCGATCAACTGCCGCCCGAGATCATCGGTGAAGAACTTGCCGATGCCCCCGATGAACGTCGGGGCTCCGTTTTCCATCTTGATCTTGAACCACGCCAGGCCCTTGGCGCCATACTCGGCGACCAAGGCGGTCAGCGTCTTCTCGATGTCGCTGCGGGAGTAGGCGTCGCCGGCCGGGGCGCACAGGCCCTTGACCACCCCGCCGGTCTCGATGCACGACGTGAAGACCTTGAACGCCGTCTGTTTGGCCAGGTCGCTGATGTCCTTGAGCTTCATGCCGAAACGCACGTCGGGACGGTCGGTCCCGTAGTCGGCCATCGCCTCCGGATAGCTCATCCGACGGATCGGCAGCGACACCTCGACCCCAAGGATCTCCTTCCAGATCCGCGCCACCAGTTCCGAATGGACGGCGATCACGTCGTCGACGTCCACGAAGCTCATCTCGACGTCGATCTGCGTGAATTCCGCCTGGCGATCGGCGCGCGGGTCTTCATCGCGGAAACAGCGAACGATCTGGAAATACTTCTCGACCCCACCGACCATCAGAATCTGCTTGAACAACTGCGGCGACTGGGGCAGCGCGTAGAACGCATTGCGCACCAGGCGGCTGGGCACGAGGAAGTCGCGGGCGCCTTCCGGCGTGCTCTTGGCCAGCATCGGCGTCTCGACCTCCCAGAATCCCTTCTCGTCGAAATACCGCCGGGCCAGCGACGCGACACGATGCCGCACGCGAAGACGCTGCTGCATTTCGGGCCGACGAAGGTCGATATAGCGGTATATCAGCCGCGTCTCTTCGTTCGTCTTGCTCGCGTTGTCCAGCTCGAACGGGGGCGTCTTGGCGATGTTGAGGACGTCGAGCCGATCGACGACCACCTCGATCTGCCCGGTGGCCAGCTTCGGGTTTTCCAGCCCCTCGCCTCGCGGCCGCACCCTGCCGCTGGCCGCAATGACCCACTCGCATCGCGCCGTCCGGGCGAGCTGGTGCGCCTCCGGACCGGTCTCCGGATCGAAGACCAGTTGGGTCAGTCCCTCCCGATCCCGCACGTCAAAAAAGACCAGGTTGCCATGATCTCGATAGGACTGGACCCAGCCGGTCAGGACGACACGTTTGCCCGCGTCGGCCAGACGAAGCTCGGCGCAATGATGCGTTCTCTTCAACATACCCGATGTCTCTTGAATTTCGTCAATCTGCCCAAACCTGCGGGAACAACCCGCAGGCAGGGTGTAATCCGTCAGGATAGTGAAGATGGGGCGACGCGTCAACAGCCGCTTTCGCAATCGCACGACGATTTGCCCCGGTCGGCCCGATGGACTTGACGCCGCACAGACGAAAAAGGGGCCTGCGTCGCGTGAACGCAGGCCCCGTGAGTGCTACAGAGTGCGGCGGGCGTTCCGCCGCTCGTCAGTACAGCTACTGAGCGGCCGGGCGGCCGAAGCCGACGTCGTCCACGAAGACCGTCCCCTTGCCGCCGGCCTTC
>LVBB01000021.1 GCA_001603075.1 Phycisphaerales bacterium Planc_01
CGGGTGGGGGGCGGGTATACTGGGGGGCGACGGGTCGTTGGTATCGGACCGGATCGATGGACTCTGTTATTACGGGTGAGGACTTATGGCGACTGAACCGATGCACGAAGCGAATCACGGACTGAATCGTCGCAATTTTCTGGGTCTCGGGGCCGGGGCGGTAGCCGCGTCTCTGGCGGGGGCGGGTGCGGCCGGGGCGGCCGACGCCGGCTCGTCGCCGATTGCGAGGCCGCCGGAAGGCAAGCGGATTCTGCTGGCCTGCAAACTGGGTATGTTGCCGAAGGAGATCGACGGCAAGAAGCTGTCGATCGTGGACCGGCTGCAACTGGCCGCCGAGGCGGGGTTCGACGGGGTGGACTTCGACCAGGCGGGCGAGTTCACAGTCGAGCAGGCGCGGGAGGCCGTGCGCGAGTCCGGCGTGTTCGTCCACAACGCGATCAACCACGCCCACTGGTCCCAGCGACTCACCAGCGACAAAGAAGAGGATCGCGTCCAGGGCCGCAAGAACATCGAGCACTGCCTCCGCGTCTCGCACGCGGCCGGCGGCAGCGGCGTGCTGATCGTTGTAGGCCGCGGAGACGACGGTCCGGCCGACGTCGTCGAGCAGCGCGCCCATGATGAGATGAAGAAGCTGATCCCGCTGGCGGCCTCGCTGGGCCAGATGATCCTGGTGGAAAATGTCTGGAACAAGATGATGTACGACCACGATGCCCCGCCGGAGCAGGGGGCCGAGCGGTTCGTGCGGTTCGTGGACGGCTTCAACAGCCCGTGGGTCGGGATGTACTACGACGTCGGCAACCACTGGAAGTACGGCCGGCCGGAGGAATGGATTCGCACGTTCGGCTATCGCTGCGTCAAACTCGACGTCAAAGGCTTCAGCCGGGCCCAGAACAAGTTCGTCGATATCACCAGCGAAGACGACGACCTGCCGTGGAACCAGGTCCGCAAGGCGCTCGACGACATCGGCTTCGCCGGCTGGGCCACCGCCGAAGTCGGCGGCGGCGACCTCAAACGACTGACTCTCGTCCGCCGGCAGATGGAGAAAGCCTTCGGCCTGTAGCGGCTCGTCAATCCTTCGAAGCGGCCATCAGGGTGGTGAAGTCGGTGAAGAGGTAGCGGGCGTCGTGGGGGCCGGGGGAGGCTTCGGGGTGGTATTGGACGGCGAAGGCGCCGAGCTTGTCGCTTCGGATTCCCTCGCAGGTGTTGTCGTTGAGGTTCAGGTGTGTCAGCTCGACGTCCTTGCCTTTGAACGAATCGAGGTCCACGCAGAACCCGTGGTTCTGGCTGGTGATCTCGATCTTGCCGGTGCGGAGGTTCTTGACGGGATGGTTGGCGCCGCGATGGCCGAACTTGAGCTTGTACGTCGTGCCGCCGAGCGCCAGGCTGAGGATCTGGTGGCCCAGGCAGATGCCGAAGATGGGGATCTTGCCCAGGAGGGCCTTGACCGTCTCGACGGCATACGTCACCGCCGCCGGGTCGCCCGGTCCGTTGCTCAGGAACACGCCGTCGGGCTTGTGCGCGAGGATCTCTTTGGCCGAGGCCTTGGCCGGCACGGCGACGACCTCGCAGCCGTGGGAGACCAGCAGGCGGAGGATGTTGCGCTTCATGCCGTAGTCGATCGCGACGACCTTGTACTTCGGCGTCGGCACATCCTGCGTATTCGTCAGAACGTCGAGGACGCCTTCGGTCCACTCGTAAGGCTTGGCGACGGTGACGTCCTTGACGATGTCGCGGCCGACCAGGCCGGGATAGTCCTGCAGCGTCGCTGTCAGTTTCTTGATGCCCAACTCGCTCGATGAGAGAATCCCGCGCATCGCGCCCTGCGTACGAATGTGCCGCACGAGCCGGCGTGTGTCGATCCCTTCGATGCCGACGACGCTGTTGGCCTTCAGATAGGCGTCGAGCGTCTCCTGGTTGCGCCAGTTGCTCGGATAGGGGCAGTTCTCTTTGACGATGAACCCGGCGGCGAAGACCTTGCGCGACTCCCAATCGTCGGGATTGGTCCCGGTGTTGCCGATCAGCGGGTAGGTCATGGTGATGATCTGCTCGTGGTACGAGGGATCGGTGAGGATCTCCTGGTAGCCGGTCATGGACGTGTTGAACACGACCTCGCCGCACGTGCAGCCCTTGGCCCCGAATCCCAGACCCTCGAACACCGTTCCGTCTTCTAAGAGCAAAACCGCTTTCACAGTGCTGTCCTCAATCTGATGACAAAATCCGAAATCCGAATGTCGATCCGCCTACGGCGGACGAAACAAGCACAAATGATCGAAATCCGAAACTCCAAACGGGTCTGCGACCAGCATGATGTGTTTCGATCATTCGAAATTCCTTCTTTGGGATTTGTTTCGTCCGCCGTAGGCGGATCAGACTTCGTGTTTCGAATTTCCTCGTTTACCTGTAGTAGAGCTGAATCGGTTTGACGCGGACCTTCTTGGCCTTGAGCGACTCGATCGCCTTGACGACGGCCTCGGCCCCGCGAATGGTAGTGACATAGGGGATCTGGCGATCGACGGCGTTGCGGCGGATGGCGAACGAATCCGTGATGGATTGCTTGCCCACCGTCGTGTTGACGATCAGGTCGATCTGGCCGTTGATGATCGCATCGACGATGTTCGGCCGGCCCTCGCTCATCTTCAGCGCGAACTCCGAAGGGATGTTGTTCCGGATGAACTCGATGCAGGTGCCCTTGGTCGCGATGATCTTGAAGCCCATCGCGCCGAGCTTGCGGGCTACGGGCACGGCCCGCGCCTTGTCGGCGTCGCGGATACTGAACAGGACGCTGCCCGTCACCGGCAGGCTGTTGCCGGCGGCGATCTGGCTCTTGGCGTAGGCGGTGCCGAAATCGTCGGACAGGCCCATCACCTCGCCCGTCGAGAGCATCTCCGGGCCCAGCAGCGCGTCGGTGCCGGGGAACTTCAGGAACGGGAAGACCGCCTCCTTGACCGCGTAGTGATCGGGGCGCACTTCCTCGGTGAACCCCAATTCGTCGAGGGACATGCCCGCCATGATCTTGGCCGCCAGCTTGGCCAGCGGCACGCCGATCGCCTTGCTGACGAACGGGATCGTGCGCGAGGCCCGCGGGTTCACTTCGAGGATGTAGACCTCGTCGTCCTTGACGGCGAACTGGATGTTGATCAGGCCCTTGACGTTCAGTTCGAGGGCCAGCAGCTTCGCCTGCCGCGCGATCTCTTCGAGCACGTCCTTCTTGATATTGACGGCGGGGATCGAGCAGGCGCTGTCGCCGGAGTGCACGCCGGCCTCTTCGATGTGCTCCATGATCCCGCCGATGACGACGCGCGAGCCGTCGCTGATGGCGTCGACGTCCAGTTCCGTGGCGTCGTCGAGGAACTTGTCGATCAGGATCGGGTGCTCGCCCGAGACCTCGATGGCCTCCTCGACGCACGCGCGGAGGCCGTCCTCGTCGTAGACGATGTCCATCGCGCGGCCGCCCAATACGAACGACGGGCGGATCAGCAGCGGATAGCCCAGCTTGGCGGCCACGTTCAGCGTCTCGTCGTAGGTCATGGCGGTGCCGCTCTCGGGCTGGCGCAGACCGAGCTTCACGACCAGGCGGTTGAAGCGTTCGCGGTTCTCGGCGCGGTCGATGCTGTCGGGCGAGGTGCCGATGATGGGGACGCCGGCCCTCTCCAGCGGGACCGCCAGCTTCAGCGGCGTCTGGCCGCCGAACTGGACGATGACGCCGTCGGGCTTTTCCTTCTCGACGATGTTCATCACGTCCTCGAAGGTCAGCGGCTCGAAGTACAGCCGGTCGGACGTGTCGTAGTCGGTGCTGACCGTCTCGGGGTTGCAGTTGACCATGATCGACTCGACGCCGATCTCGCGCAACGCAAACGCGGCGTGACAGCAGCAGTAGTCGAACTCGATGCCCTGGCCGATTCGGTTGGGGCCGCCGCCGAGGATTATGATCTTACGCCGGCTGGTCGGGGCCGCTTCGCATTCGGTCTCAAACGTCGAATAGAGATAGGGCGTGGTCGCCTCGAACTCGGCGCCGCAGGTATCGACCGTCTTGTAGACGGCGTTGACGCCGAGCGACTGGCGGTGTTTGCGAAACTCGGGCTCGGTGACGTTGGAGATCGAGGCGAGATAACGGTCGCTGAAGCCGTACTCTTTGGCCGCTCGCATCATGCGGGCGTCGGGCAGCGTGCCCTTGCCCGCCAGCAGCTTCGCTTCGAGCGTCACGATGTCCTGGATGTTGTTCAGGAACCACGGATCGATCTTGGTCAGAGCGAACAGTTCGTCCACCGGCATCTTTCGCCGCAGCGCCTCGGCGACGTACCAGAGCTTGTCCCAGCAGTGGCTCCGCAGCTTGTCCTTCAACTGGTTCGGCGGGACCGTCTCGTCGATGTGCTTGGCCGCCAGGGCGTGCCGGTCGATCTCCAGCGAGCGAATCGCCTTCTGGAGGGCCTCCTTGAAGGTCCGTCCGATGGCCATCGCCTCGCCGACCGACTTCATCTGCACCGTCAGCTCGGGCGAGGTCTGCGGAAACTTCTCGAATGTGAATCGCGGCCACTTGACCACGCAGTAGTCGATCGTCGGCTCGAAGCAGGCGGGCGTCTTCTTCGTGATGTCGTTGGGGATCTCATCGAGCGTGTAGCCGACCGCCAGGAGCGAGGCGATTTTGGCGATGGCGAAGCCCGTGGCCTTCGACGCCAGCGCCGAGCTGCGCGAGACGCGCGGGTTCATCTCGATGACGTAGAGCCTGCCGTCGGCCGGGTTGACCGCGAACTGGATGTTCGAGCCGCCCGTCTCGACGCCGATGGCCCGGATGATCTTCAGCGAGGCCTCGCGCATGATCTGGTATTCTTTGTCGGTCAGCGTCTGGGCCGGCGCGACGGTGATGCTGTCGCCCGTGTGGATGCCCATCGGGTCGAGGTTCTCGATGGAGCAGACGATGACCACGTTGTCCTTGCGGTCGCGCATGACCTCGAGTTCGTATTCCTTCCACCCGGCCACCGACTCCTCGACGAGCACCTGACTGTGCGGGCTCAGCGCCAGACCCCATCGGATGTACTTCTCGTATTCCTCGGTGTTGTAGGCGACGTTGCCGCCGGTGCCGCCGAGGGTATAGGAGGGACGAATGATGGCGGGAAAGCCGATCTGCTCGACGACGCGTTTGGCCTCTTGCCAGTTGTGGACGTAGCCGCTTCGGGGCACCTCCAGGCCGATGTCCTGGATGGTCTTCTTGAAACGGTCTCGTTCTTCGGCCTTCTTGATGGAGCGCAGGTTGGCGCCGAGCAGCTTGACGCCGTACTTCTTCAGCACGCCGCTTTCGGCCAGGGCCACGGCGGTGTTCAGCCCGGTCTGCCCGCCCAACGTCGGCAAGAGGCTGTCGGGCTTCTCGCGGCGGATGACCATCTCGACGATCTCCGGCGTGATGGGCTCGATATAGGTGCGGTCGGCCAGTTCCGGGTCGGTCATGATCGTCGCCGGGTTGCTGTTGACCAGCACGACCTCAAAACCCTCCCGACGGAGCACCTTGCAGGCCTGGGCGCCGGAATAGTCGAACTCGCAGGCCTGGCCGATGATGATCGGACCCGAACCGATGATCAGAATCTTATGGATGTCCTTGCGTTTTGGCATCGACCTGCACTGTCCTCGTAATCGGCTCCCTTGCTGTGGATAGTGGGCTACTGCCCCCGATGCTCCTGTCGCAGCCACCGATCCATGGCCGCCGCGGCGTCCTGCCCACTGCGGATGGCGTGGACCACGAGCGAGGCCCCGCGTACGGTATCGCCGGCCGCGAAGACCCACGGCTCGCTGGTTTGGTGATGATTTACCAGGACATTGCCCCTCTCGTCAAGCTGCAAGCCGAGATTCTGGACCAGCCCGGCGTGCGTGACGTGCACGAAGCCCATCGCCAGCAGGACCAGATCGACCGCAAGAGTGAACTCGCTGTCGGGCACTTCCTTCAGTTCCCAACCCCTGCGGCCCCGAATCCATTCGACCTGACAGGCCTGCAACCCGCTGACGCGCACGTCGGTGCCGAGGAATCTCTTGGTCATCACGGACCAGAGTCGCTCGCATCCTTCTTCCTGCGAGCTGCTGGTGCGCATGATCCGCGGCCAGTTGGGCCACGGGGTATCGGGCGGGCGCTGGTCCGGCGGCTTGGGCAGGATCTCCAACTGGTAGATCTTCCGGGCCCCCTGGCGGCGGGCGGTGCCCACGCAGTCGCTGCCGGTGTCGCCGCCGCCGATCACGATGACGACTTTGTCCTTGGCGGAGATCGGACGGCCGTCCTCCAGTGGTTCCTGTCCGCAGATCTTGTTCTGCACGGCAAGGTATTCCATGGCGTGCACGATGTTGTCGAACCCTCGGCCGGGGACCTTCAGGTCGCGCGGCTGGCCGGCCCCCATCGTCAGGCAGACGCCGTCGAAACGCTTGCGGAGGTATCGGACGGAGATGTCCTCACCGGCTGTGACGCCGCATTGGAATTGCACGCCCTCGGCCCGCATCTGATCCAGACGCCGGTCGATCACGCCCTTGTGCAGCTTGAAGTCAGGGATCCCGTATCGCAGCAACCCACCGGGACGCTCGTCTTTCTCGATTACCATGACGTCGTGGCCGGCGCGGGCCAGGTTCTGGGCGGCCGCCAGACCGGCCGGACCCGAGCCGATCACCGCCACGCGCTTGCCCGTACGCACCTTGGCCGGCTGCGGGACGATCCAGCCCTCCTCGAAGCCCCGCTCGACGATCTGGTACTCGATGTGCTTGATCATCACCGGGTTGTCGTTGACGTTCAACGTGCAGGCGTTTTCGCAGGGCGCCGGGCACACGCGACCGGTGATCTCCGGAAAGTTGTTCGTGCGGTGCAGCAGGCGGCACGCGTCCTTCCATCGCCCGCGATACACCAGGTCGTTGAAATCGGGGATGCAGTTGACCACCGGGCAGCCGGCCCCCTGGCAGAAGGGAATGCCGCAGTTCATGCAGCGGGCCGCCTGCACCCGGATCGCCTCAGGCGTCAGCGGCAGGTCGATCTCGTGAAAGTCGGCGATGCGCTCGGCGACCGGGCGATGCCCGACCTCGCCTCGTGCGTATTTCAGAAAGCCGCGTGGCTCACCCATGGAACACCTCCTCGGTGGCCGGCGTGGTCTCGGTGCCCGGTCGTTCCTCTGCCTGCATTCTCTCCAGTGCCTTTCGATAGTCGATGGGCATGACCTTCACGAACCGTCCGACCATGCCGGACCAGTTGTCGAGGATGTATTTCGCTCGCACGCTGTTGGTGAACGTCCGGTGACGTTCGATCAGATGCCGCAATACGCTCTTGTCCTCCTCGCGCCAGACCGTTTCGAGGTCCACCATGTCGAGGTTGCACAGCGTGTCGAAGAGCTGCCGCTCGTCGAGGACGTAGGCGGTGCCGCCGCTCATGCCGGCCGCGAAGTTGCACCCCGTGCCGCCGAGCACAACCACGCAGCCACCGGTCATGTATTCGCAGCCGTGGTCGCCGACCCCCTCGACGACCGCCACCGCGCCGCTGTTGCGTACGGCGAACCGCTCCCCGGCCACGCCGTTGATGAACGCCTCGCCGCCGGTGGCCCCATAGAGCAGCGTGTTGCCGACGATGATGTTCTCGTGGGGCAGATACGTCGCCTCCGCCGGCGTCTTGACCACGATCCGCCCGCCGGAGAGCCCCTTGCCCAGATAGTCGTTCGACTCGCCGATCAGCGTCAACGTCACCCCCCCGATCAGGAACGCGCCGAAGCTCTGGCCGGCCGAACCCCGGAAGACCACGTTCAGCGTGTCATCGGGCAGGCCTTCCGGCCCGTGCGCCAGCACGATCCGGTTGCTGAGAGTCGCCCCGATGGTGCGGTCGGTGTTCTTGATCGGAAGTTCCAGCGTCACGGGCTTTTTGTCCTCGATGGCGTCACGGGCCAGCTCGATGATCTTCCAGTCCATGTGGTCCTGCTGCTTGTCCTGCTGTCGCTCGCAGAACCGCACGGGCCGGCCGTCCGACGTGTCCACTTTGTGGAAGATCGCCGACAGGTCGAGTCCCTTGGCCTTCCAATGGCCGATCGCCTTGGCCGTCTTGAGCCGGTCGACGCGGCCGACCATGTCCTCGAACCTCTCGAACCCGAGTTCGGCCATGATCTGCCGGACCTCCTCGGCCACGAACGTCAGATAGCGCGTCAGGTGCTCGGGCTTGCCGGCGAAGCGCTTCCGCAACTCCGGGTCCTGTGTGGCGATCCCGTAGATGCAGCCGCCCTCGTGACATTTCCGCAGCAGCGTGCAGCCGAGCGTCACCAACGCGGCGGTGCCGAAGCCGAACTGCTCGGCCCCGAGCAGGGCGGCCACGACGATGTCACGACCTGTCCGCATCTGCCCGTCGGTCTGCAATCGCGTCCGGCCGCGCAGGTTGTTCAAAACCAGCGTCTGCTGCGTCTCGGCCAGGCCCAGCTCCCAGGGACAGCCGGCGTGCATGATCGACGAGAGCGGACTGGCCCCGGTGCCGCCGTCGTGCCCGCTGACGAGCACCTCGTCGGCGTTGCCCTTGACCACACCGGCGGCGATCGTTCCGACGCCGACCTCGGAGACCAGCTTGACCGACACCTTGCAGCCCGGACAGGCGCATTTGAGGTCGTAGATCAACTGGGCCAGGTCCTCGATCGAGTAGATATCGTGGTGCGGCGGCGGCGAGATCAGTGTCACCCCCGGCGTCGAGAACCGCAGCGTCGCGATCTCCCCCGTCACCTTGTGACCGGGCAACTGCCCGCCCTCGCCCGGCTTGGCGCCCTGCGCGACCTTGATCTGCAGTTCCCGGGCGTGTGCGAGGTAGTTGATCGTCACCCCGAACCGCGCGCTGGCGACCTGCTTGATCGCGCTGTTCTTCGAGTCGCCGTTCGATTCGGCGACGTACCGGGCCGGGTCCTCGCCGCCCTCGCCCGTATTGCTCATGCCGCCGAGGCGGTTCATCGCCACGGCCATGCACTCATGGGCCTCCTTGCTGATCGACCCGTGGCTCATCGCCCCGGTGCAGAACCGCTTGACGATCGCGCTGGCCGGCTCGACCTTCTCGATGGGGACCGGCTTGCCCACCTGGAAATCGAACAGACCCCGCAGCGTGCAAAGCCGCTCCGACTGGGCGTTCACCGCCTCGGCGAATTCGGCGTACGCCCCCGCATCGTCGTTCCGCACGGCCTCCTGGAGTTTGGCGACCGTCGTCGGGTTCCACAGGTGCCGCTCGCCCTGGTAACGGAAGGCGTAGTCCCCCCCCATGTCGATCTCGGGATAGCCCAGATCGTCGTCTTCGTACGCATAGGCGTGCCGGCTCAGCGTCTCCCGGGCGACCTCGTCGAGCCCGATCCCCCCGATGCGCGACGGGGTGCCCGTGAAGTACTCGTCCACAAAGTTCTTCTTCAGACCGATGGCTTCGAACAACTGGGCGTACATGTAGCTGCGCAGGGTCGAAATGCCCATCTTGCTCATCGTCTTGAGGATGCCCTTTTTGATCGCCGCGATGTAATGATCCGACACGGCCACCGGCTCGATCGCCTCGCCCAGGTCGCCCGACTGGTTCATCTCCGCCAGCACGTCGAACGCCAGATAGGGATTCACCGCATTGGCCCCATACCCGGCCAGCAGGCAGAAGTGCATCACCTCCCGCGGCTCGGCGCTCTCGACGATCAGCCCGCACTCGTTGCGAAGGGCCTCGCGAAGCAGGTGATGGTGCACCGCCGAGACCGCCAGCAGCGACGGGATCGCCGCCCGCGCCTGCGAGACCCCCCGGTCGCTGAGGATCACCAGCGACGCCCCGTCGGCCACCGCCGCCTGAGCCGCCTTGACCAGGGCGTCCAGCCCCTTGCGCAGCGCCTTGCCCGGACTGCGGCGGTTCACGTCGAACAGCATCGGGACCGTGGCCACCTTGAAATCGGACCGGTTGACCGCACGAAGGCGCGCCACGTCCGCGCTGGTCAGGATCGGATGCGGCAGCTTCAGTTGCCGACAGTGCACAGGCGACTCGTCCAGCACGTTGTGCTTCCTGCCCGTGAACAGCATCAGGCTCATCACCAGCCCTTCGCGGAGCGGGTCGATCGCCGGGTTGGTCACCTGGGCGAACAACTGGCGGAAGTAGCTGAACAGCAGCTTCGGGCGGTCGCTCAGCACCGCCAGGGGCGTGTCGTTGCCCATCGACCCGACCGGCTCCTGACCGTTGACGGCCATCGGGGCCAGGATCATGCGCTTCTCTTCGGCGGTGTACCCGAAGGCCCGCATGCGACGGATCGTGTCTTCCGGATCGGTCTGTACGCGGTCGGGCGCATCGAACAGGCCGCGTAGCTCGATCCGGTTCTCCTCCAGCCAGCGTCGGTATGGGCTCTGGCGGGCGATCTTGCTTTTGATTTCGTTGTCCGAAATGATGCGCCCTTCCGTTGTGTCGATCAGGAACAGGTGGCCCGGGCGCAGACGGCCCTTGGCGCTGATCTGCTCCGGCGGGAATTCTACCACGCCGGCCTCGCTGCCGATGATCGCCAGCCCGTCCTTGGTCACCAGGTAGCGGCAGGGTCGCAGCCCGTTGCGGTCGAGGGTGCCCCCGATGATCCGTCCGTCGGTGAAGACCATCGCCGCCGGACCGTCCCACGGCTCCATCACCGCCGCGTGATACTCGTAGAACGCCCGCTTGTCGGTGCTGATGTGGTACTTGGCGCCGAAGGCCTCCGGGATCATCATCATCAGTGCGTGTGGCATGCTCCGGCCCGATTGCACCAGCAACTCCAAGGCGTTGTCGAACGCCGCCGAGTCGCTGCCCGTCGGATCGACGACCGGGAACACGTCCCGCAAATCGTCGCCCAGCGTCTTGCTGACCATCTTGGGCTCGCGCCCGCGCATCGAATTGCGGTTGCCGCTGAGGGTGTTGATCTCCCCGTTGTGGGCGATGCAGCGGAACGGCTGCGCCAGACGCCAGTTGGGGAAGGTGTTGGTGCTGTATCGCTGGTGGATGATGCACAACGACGTGGTCGTCCGCTTGTCCTCCAGGTCGGGGTAATAGGCGAACAACTGCCAGTCCATGAACATGCCCTTGTAGCAGATCGTGCGGCAGGACATGCTGACGACGTAGAATTCCTCGGCCTCCGTCCCGCCGTCCTCGCGGACGAGACGCTCGGTGCGTTTGCGGGCCAGATAAAGCCGCCGTTCGAGGTCCGCGTCGGTCAAGCCGTTGCCGTCGATGAAAACCTGACGGATCGCCGGCTCAGCCGCCAGGGCGATCGGACCCAGGCAGTCCGGCTGCGTCGGCACCTCGCGCCAGCCGATCACGTCCAGCCCGTAGTGCCCCAGCGCCTGTGCCAGCAGGGCGTCCCATCGCGCCCGCAGCAGGGCGTCCTTGCTCGTGAACACCATGCCGACCCCGTATCGCCCGGGGGCGGGCAGTACCGTACCGTTCCTCTGGCATTCGGTGGCGAACAGCTCGTGGGGAATCTGCAGGAGGATGCCTGCCCCGTCGCCGGTCACGTTATCGGCCCCGGCCGCCCCGCGATGCCGCAGGTTCTTCAGCACCTGCTGGCCATATTCGAGGATGGCATGGTTCGGCCGCCCGGCGATGTCTACCACAGCCCCGATGCCGCAGGCGTCGTGCTCGAACTGCTTGTCGTAAAGACCCTGGTTTTCTGGATTTGCGATCATCAACTCTCCGTGCGATCGAACCGTCTTGACAAGAACAAATTTGTCGGGCCCGTCGTCCCGTCGAACTATCCGGGCGACATTCCTACACAATTGTACGAGATCCCGCCCATTCATGCTCGCTATTTAACGAGATATACTGAATAAGAGAATGTAATACTGTGATGACAAAAGCACAGATGTGATGACTGAACTATGAAGCTTCACAGGAAGGTAATTGGGTTAAGTGCCTTCAAATAAGGGGATTGAATGCGATTCATGTGTGAAGACTATATTATCCTTCGAGAAGATATATTCAGTTTATATTATGTATACCTCTTTCGGTGATGTGGCTTGTCAGTCTGAGAGAGTCGGTGCCTGCCGCTGTACGGGCGGCTCAGGCGTGCGGCTTGCGCTTTCGCCGCCGCCGGGGCCCACTGCCCCCGCGCCCGGGCCGCTGTGGCAGGTCGCGATCGGGGGCCTTGCGGATCAGATCGACGGCGGGGGCCAGATCGAGCTGGCCCCCGGCAGGGGCGACGGCCACGATCCGCACGCGGAGCGGCTGGGCCAGGCGCACGATCGACCCGGTGTGACGGCCCACCAGGCACTGGCTCTGTTCGT
The DNA here is from genome assembly GCA_001603075.1 of Phycisphaerales bacterium Planc_01. Lineage (GTDB taxonomy): Bacteria > Planctomycetota > Phycisphaerae > Sedimentisphaerales > Anaerobacaceae > Anaerobaca. The sequence continues at coordinate 12,232 of LVBB01000021.1, forward strand.
CGAACCGCCAACGGTCCGGGCCCAGCGCCTCGCACGGAATCAGCCCCTCGACGCCATAGTCGCCAAGGTGCACCGCCGCCCCGAAGCGGCTCAGCGACACGACGACGCCGTCCATGACGCTGCCGACCCTCTGCTGCAACAGGCCGAGGATGAGGATCGTCCTGAGTTCGTGTTCGGCCTCGTCGGCCGTCTGTTCGGTTTCGCTGATGTGCTCGCCGATGGCTGCCAATTCGGGAAACGTGTATTGCCGTCGGGCCCGGTCCAACTGGCCGGTCAGATACGCCTGGAGCGCCCGGTGGACGATCAGATCGGCGTAGCGGCGGATGGGGCTGGTGAAATGGCAGTATTTCGAGGCCGCCAGCGCGTAATGCCCGATGCTGGCGGGGGCGTAGGTCGCCTTGGCCAGGCTTCGCAGGACCAGCAGATTGACCGGCAGCGACATCCGGCTGCCATGCACCTGGTCGAGCAGGGCCTGCAGGTCGCCTCGCTGGGGCCGGCGCGACAGCGTCACGCCCAGCAGACGCAACGTCTGGCTGAGCCGGTTGAGGACCTTGCCGTCCGGCTCAGGATGGACCCGACGCAGGAACGGGATGCAGTAGCGATCCAGCAGGGTCGCCACCGCCACGTTGGCCTCGACCATGAACATCTCGATGATCGTGTGCGGATAGCTCGCGTCCGCCGGTCGGACGCCGACGACCTGGCCCGATTCGTCCATCACGATCTCCGTCTCGGGCATCTTCAGTTGCAGCATCCCCGCTCGCCGGCGTCGTTTCTCGATGAGGCGGGCCAGGGCGTCCATCTCGCCCAGCAGGGCCACAACGTCGTCGGCCAGGCCGCCCGTGTGGCCTTTGAGCGCCGCATCGGCCTGTTGATAGCTCAGGCGGGCCTTCGACTCGATCATCGTGTTGGCGAAGCGGACCGATTGCATCTGCCCGTCCTTGTTGTAGGTCAGATAGACGCTCTTGGTGTACCTTCGCTTGCCCGGCTGGAGCGAGCAGATTTCGTTGCTGAGCATCTCCGGCAGCATGGGCAGGGTGCGGCCGGGAAGGTAGACGCTGTTGCCGCGTTGGCGGGCGCAGCGATCGAGGGCCGAGCCGGCCGGAACGAAATGGCTCACGTCGGCGATGTGCACCCCGAGGTGCCAGCCGCCTTGTCGGGTGCGGGTCAGGCTGATCGCGTCGTCGAAATCCTGGGCGTCCGGCGGGTCGATCGTGACGACCAGAGCGTCGGTGATGTCGCTGCGTCCCTGCGAGGGCTGCGGTCGGAAGTTCTCGCGTGCGTTGCTCGCCTCGACCAGGGCGCTGGGCTCGAACTCCTCCAGCAGGCCGTGGCGGCGGATGATCGCCGAGGTCTCGGCGTCGAAGCGGCCGGGGCGGCCCAACACCTCGCGAATCGTGCCGGTGGCCGCCTGCGAGTGCGTCGGATACGTGCGAATCGTCACCGCGACCTTGTCCCCATGTCGGACGGTTCGGGTGTCGAGGCCCTCGATCTCGATCGGACGGAGAAAGTCCCCGCCGTCCGGGCGCACCTGCCAGCGCTCCTGCTCCTGCCGCAGCGTCCCGACGACCGTCGTGTGCGCCCGGTCGAGCACCTTGACGATTCGGCCGGTCAGGCGGTCGGGGTCGGCCTTCGAGCCCCGTGTCACCTGTGCGACGACGCGGTCGCCCGTCATGGCGCTGCCGGTGGCCTTGGCGGGGATGAACACCTCGCCTTCGTCGCCGAACTGCTGCGGACTGACGAACCCGTAGCCGCGCGCGTTGGCCCGGAAGACGCCCGTGACCTCGCTCGACAGCGACGGCAGGGCGATCGTGTTTCGCGGGCCCAGAATCACGCGGCCTTCGGCGCCGAGCGATTCGACCGCCTCGCGAAAGGCCCCGCGCAGCGAGCCGCCGACGCCCAGTTCTTCGGCCAGGTGCGCGAGGTTTCGCGGCGTTCCATCCTTCTGGAGCAGTTGAAGAATATGGTTCTTCAGGACGTCGTGCATCCCGCTATCATACCTCAGATCGACCCCGATCGCGCGAGGATCCTCGCCCGAGGTCGAGGCCGTCAGCACGCGATGCGGTCGAGGATGTCGTCGATCCGGGCGAAGACGTCCTCGCCGGCGCAGGCCCGCAGCGCCTCGGGCATCGTGTAGCCCCAACTGGCGCCGCCGAACGCGATGCCCATGTCCCTGGCCGCCTCGCAATCGCGAATCTCGTCGCCGATGTAGATCGTCTCGCAGGGGGGGATGCCGCTCTGGCGAAGGACCTTCTTGAGCTTGGCCTCCTTGCCGAAGACGGAGACCCCGCACTCGTAGTGGGCGATCAGGGCCGCGAGCTCGGCCCCGAGGACGTGGCGAATGTTCTCCCGCGAGTTCGAGCTGACCACCGCCAGCGTCGCCCCCATGCTCGACAGCCGCCGCAGCAGGCCCTCGATCCCTTCGAACAGGCGGATGCGATGGATGTCGCGCGACATCAGCGACCGCATGTGGCCGGCGATCAGCGGAATCTTCCACAAAGGCACGCCAAGGTATTTCAGCACGCCGCGCGCGTCGAGGCCGCGAATGGTGTCGTGCTCGCTCGGGCCGACTGTCCTGAAATGGTACTTGTCGGCGATCTTGTTGATCGCCTGAGCGAACCAGACGAACGTGTCAGCCAGCGTGCCGTCGAAATCGAAGATGATGAGCCTGTATTTCACGATGCTTCGCCGTTGCCCCGCGAGGATCGAAAACCCCTGCGAATACGAAAACCCTGCGTCGCGACGGACGCCGAGTGCGGTGATCTTACGGCCGAACCGGCCTCAAGGCAACAGAAATACCACCCCCGCTCCAGAGGGCCAGAAGGCCGAGCCGGGATTGCGTTTGGCGGGCCATCGTCTACAATGGTCGAGAACTTGGCCCTGGAATCCATTCAAAGGCGATTGAAAGAAGGGGAAATCGATGCAGACCGGACGCCTTCGGCCGTGCTCACGCGGCCATGTCACGATGTCGGTCTTGTGGGCGGCCCTGCTGCTGTGGGGCCCGGCCGGTGCTCAGCCGGCGCGCATCAGCGATGCGTGGGTCGCGACCGACGCCCTGGGCCGGCCACTGCCGACGCACGCCGAGGTGAGCGGCCCGCGCCCGGGCCGGACCGTGGCGATGTTCTACTGGACTTGGCACGTTGACGGCAAGACCGACCTGGGGCCGGCCAACGTTAACGAAATCGTTGCGCGCCATCCCGAGGCCATCAACGACTACAACCATCCCGCCTGGAAGGAGATCGGCCACATCGTCGGGCACCATTGGAACGAGCCGCTGGCCGGCTACTATCGCGGCACCGACCCGTGGGTCTACCGCAAGCACGCCGAGATGCTCGCCGATGCCGGGGTGGATGTCGTGGTCTTCGATTGCACCAACGGGACCTTCACTTGGAAAGAGGCCTACGACGTCCTCGGCGAAGTCTGGACGGCCGCCCGGCGCGACGGCGTGCGAACGCCACAGATCGCGTTCCTCTGCCCGTTCGCCCCGCACGACGACAGCCGCGTCAACATCACCAAAATCTACGAAGATCTTTACCGGCCGGGCCGCTTCAAGGAGCTGTGGTTCTACTGGAAAGGCAAACCGCTGCTGATGGGCTATCCCGACAATCTTCCCGAGCCGATCCGCTCGTTCTTCACCTTCCGGCCGGGCCAGCCCGACTACCGACGAGGCCCCTCGCGGCCCGACCACTGGGGCTGGCTCGAGGTCTGCCCGCAGCATGGCTACGTCGAACTGGCCCCGGGCCGCTTCGAGCAGGTCACGGTCGGCGTCTCGCAAAATGCCACCGACGTGCTCGCCCCGGCGGCGATGAACGACCCCAGAGGCTCCTACGGCCGCGGCTACACCCGGGCCGGCGGCTTCAATCACAGCGCCGACGCCGTCGCCGGCGGCCTGAACTTTCAGGAGCAGTGGGACCACGCCCTCGCGATCGATCCCGAGCTGATCTTCGTCACCGGCTGGAACGAGTGGATCGCCGGCCGCTATCGTCAGTGGCAGGGCACGGAGAACGCCTTCCCCGACCAGTTCAACAACGAGTACAGCCGCGACATCGAGCCGATGAAGGGCGGTTTTGCCGACAATTACTACTACCAGCTCATCGCCAACATCCGCCGATACAAGGGCCTGGCCGCGCCGGTCCCGCCGTCGCCGCCGGCAACGATCGCCCTCGACGGCCGCTTCGATGCGTGGGCCGACGTGCAGCCCGAGTTTCGACACCACAAGGGCAGCACGATGCACCGCCGCCATCGCGGCTACGGCAAGACGTTCTACGAAGACGACTCCGGGCGCAACGACTTCGTCGCCGCCAGGGTCGCGCGCGACGCCGGGAGTCTGTACTTCTACGTCGAGACCGCCGAGCCGATCACCGCCCCGGCCGGACCCGGCTGGATGACCCTGCTGATCGACATCGACCGCGACAAGAGCACGGGCTGGCAGGGCTACGACTTCGCCGTCAATCGCCGAACGCCCGTCGGTGATGAGGCTATTCTGGAGCGAAGTCTGCCGCAATTCGAGTGGGCCGAGGTCGGCCGGGTCGCCTTCCGCGTCGAGGGCCGCCGCATGGCGCTGCGACTGAGCCGCTCGCTCGTCGGTCTGCCGCCGGGCGGGCCGCTGGATTTCGAGTTCAAGTGGACCGACAACGTGCCCGCCTCGGGCGAGATCATGGACTTCTACCTCCACGGCGACGTCGCCCCGGGCGGCCGCTTCAATTACCGCTATCAAGCACCGTAGCCGCCCGCTGCGCGGTGTCCGTCGGCGGCGGGGCGGTCGCTCTGCCCGATACGGGTCGCGAGCAGGGCGGCCAGCCGCTCGCGCAGGCGAGCGGGGCGCGGGAAGTTCAGCGAGGCGAAGCGGCCGTGGTAGCGAAGGGCCGCGCGGTCGTAGGCGCGGGCGGCTTCGATCTCGCTGTCGAAGCGCCCGAGGAAGATCGAGCGGCGGTGGACCGTGATCGTCGCCTCCCATCCGCCAACGTCGCGACA
>LVBB01000022.1 GCA_001603075.1 Phycisphaerales bacterium Planc_01
GACACTGGGGTACAGCCCCAGGGATTTGAACTGTGACAAGGCAACACTGTTACGGCGGGGAAAGTAGTCTTCCAGAAGCCGTTGCCGCTCGGTGATCCAGAAGTCGTTTCGGGTGTACAAATAGTAGGGTCCGGAACTCCAGGAGTGCATGTCACGGCGATAGCTGCCCCACCGGGCCGATTCGGCAACGACCGCGACGTCGATTTCATCGGCGCGCTTCGTCCACCGCTCGATGTTGCGCTCGGCCGTCAGGGCCCCGTCGTTGAACAGGTGCTTATGGACACGGTCGCCGAAGCGGATGCGGAACTCCTCGATTTGTGATAACGGCTGATACATGCCGGTCGGGTCCGACGATGGGCTGGTGCCGGTCTGGTTGCGATTGACGAGGACCTGCTCGGCGTCCCAGCTATAGAAGCGCCACGGCTTGCCGTCGGGGCCTCCTCCGGCGGCGCGCCAGTTTCCATCGGTCTTGAGATCCTGGTTGCCGGCGAACAGGTTCAGGAGCGTAAAGTCGATGAAGTTGTCGATGTCGATGACCTCACAGATCCGATTCCAGTCCTTGGCGGCGGCGAGACTCCTGGCCTGCTGCCAGGCCTGGGCGGTGCCGTCGGTGGCACGACCTCCGTTGATCGCGTCGATGCGGTCGGGGTCGCCGCCGTTGTAGGCGGCGTAGTGCGAGGCGACCGGCCGCTCCTGAACGAGATAGAGGCCCCAGTAGATCCCGTTGAGATAGAGATGAACGTAGAAGCCCCGGCCCGCGTCGGCCTGCCCCATGTCGAGCAGCGCGTCCCGCATCCACTGATCGCGAATGTACTGGGCCCGTTGCCGCTGGCCCGCGTCCCAATGAGTCCAGGAGTTGTTGAAGAACCCGCGCAGTTGCAGCGAATCGAACGCCTCCACCGGGCTGCCGTCAAACAAAGACAGACGCAGCTTCGACGCCCCGTACGTCCCGCGGAAGCGAAGACTGAAGCTGTGCTTGGGACACTTCTGCGGATTGCGGCTCTCGCCCCCCTGGATGCGCAGGCCACAGTCGATCTGGAATCCGTCGGTCCCGTCGAAGCTGAACAGCTCGGCCGAGACCGGTCGTTCCCAGTCCTGGCCGCCCGTGCTTCCGTGGCCGGTGTAGATGTAGATTCCGCCGGTCTCAGCGTCCCTGGTCTTGCTGAACAGATGGTCCTTGTTGGTCACTACCGACAGGGTCGGAATCGCCAGCAGCGCATCGTCCATGACCGCGGCATAGACGGGATTGCTGGTGACATCAGGGTCCATCTCGTAATCGGCTGGGTACGAGCCGTACCACGTGCTCGGATAGCCCTGGATCAAGACCGCCGACTGCGAGCGGGTCGCCACCTCGGCCGGGAAGATGTATGTGTGCGTCATGGAGTTGCCCGACAGCCATCCCGGCTTGATCGCCTGGGCCCGAAGGCATGTGGTCCTGGAGATCAGGATCGGACCGCTGTAAATGCTGCCGGCCGGCACCTGGCGAGATCGCGAGTAAGGCTCGCTGCCATCGAGAGTGTAGTAGATCGTCGCGCCCGGCGTCTGGCAGCCGAGCGTCACCTGGAACGGCGCATCGTAGAACCCACGGGGGCGACTGAACTCCGCATCAGCCACGACGCCCTCGTAGAGGTCGCTGTTGGGTGTGCCGGGCGTCGGGGCCAGAAGATAGCCGAACGGCCCGGTGCCATCGGGCGAGCGTCCATAGGAAACGTCGGTCCTCTGCGGTCCGAACGTAACACTGTCGATGACCGTGGTCCCATCGGGCGCCAAGAGCGCCACGGCCTCGCCGTCCGAGTCCAGCGCGAATGGCGCGTGCAGTCCCGCATCGCTCGTGTGGCCGTCGAGCCAGATGAGCACATAGCCGCCGGGCCCGACGGTCGTCAGTTGGGATGCGCCGCCCGGGATCTGCCACTTCGTCGGATCGGCCGGATCGTCCGTCAGATACATCCGGGCCAGATCGATTGGGGCATCGCTGTAGTTGTGGATCTCCACCCAGTCGTCGTAATGGCCCTGCGGATCGGTCTCCGTGCTGCTGTTGGCCGCCATCAGTTCGTTGATGGCCAGGGGAATCCCCGCTCCCCAGGCTACCGGCGCAACAGGAGCGAACCAGAAGCACAGACACAGATAGATCAGCGGGGAAATGCCCGTCGAGCGGGATCGGCGCATCATGTTCATTCCTCACTCCCAACAATCCAAGCAGCGGCGTGCACATGCAATAGCGCTGTGACGACCCGGGACCGCCATCGATCCCGATGTCCATCAGGACTCCGCCCGCCGTGAAGACGCAACACATGGTTGTTACCCCATTCTAACATGTGTGGGCCGAAATTCAACGGTCTTTTGGTCTTGGGCGGCTTCAGACGGGCCTGGCCACTTGCCGGCGGCCGCCGGAGGTGCTACGATCCACGGTCGAATCATCGTATCGAGAATGTCCGGGAGTGCAGCGTCATGGCGGTCTTTCGTTCGGCAGAGAACCCGATCCTTACTCCGGAAGACATAGCCCCGTCGCGCGACGACTTCGAGGTCATCGGCGTCTTCAATGCCGCCGTCGCCCGTTATCGCGACGAAGTGCTCCTGTTGATGCGGGTGGCGGAACGCCCCGTCCAGACCGATCCGGACGGGGTTGTGACGGCGTTTCTGGACCCGGCCCAGGGCAGGATCGTCACCACGACGTTTGCGCGGTCCGATCCCGACAATGACTTCTCCGACCCCCGCCTGATCGTCCGTCGGGGGCGGACGTACCTGAGCTCCATCTCGCACCTGCGGCTGGCTCGCAGCGCCGACGGCATCCACTTCACCGTTGGCCGGCACCCCGCCCTCGCCCCGACCGAATCCTGTGAGAGTTTCGGCATGGAAGACCCGCGGATCACCCAGATCGGCCAGACGTATACCATCAGCTACGTCGCCGTCTCACCGCTTGGCGTGACCACGGCGCTGGCCTCGACCGGGGACTTCACCGCCTTCCAACGTCACGGCGTCATCTTCGGCCCGGAGAACAAAGACGTCGTACTCCTCCCGGAGCCGATCGACGGCCGCTATTATGCCCTGCATCGCCCCCACTCGCCGCTGTGTCACAGAAACGACATGTGGATCGCCGAATCGCCCGACCTGCTGTGCTGGGGCGGACATCGACACCTGATGGGCACGCGCGAGGGGTTCTGGGACGAGACCCGTATCGGCGCCGGCGCCCCGCCGGTTCGCACCGACGCGGGCTGGCTGGAGATCTATCACGCCGCCGACCGGCACGATCGCTACTGCCTCGGGGCCGTGCTGCTCGACACCCGCGAGCCATGGAAGGTGCTGGCCCGTTCGGCCGAGCCCGTCTTCCAGCCGCAAACCGAATACGAACAGGCCGGCTTCTTCGGCGGAGTGGTCTTCACGTGCGGCCTGCTGTGCGAGAACCAGACACTGATGATCTACTACGGCGCCGCCGACACCACGATCGGCTATGCCGAGATTCCTCTCGCCGACGTGTTCGCCTCGCTGTCGTCCTGAAGCGCTGCCCGGGTGCAACCGGGCAGAAAACGCACACGCCCGTTCTCATTGGCATCGCTTTCTGGTACACTGTGAACGGAGATCGTGACCTGACAGCGACTTGTGAGATGGATGGCGAGTGATGATCGTACCCTGGTGCGTTGACGTCCCCCAAGAGCGACGGCCTGTCATCAACTGGCTGATCGTCGCCGCTTCGATTGCCGTCTTCGCTCTTCAGATCACCGCATTCGCCCGGAGCGCGTCAGACCCCGCCGCCGCAGCAGGTCGGAACGCCGTCCGGGGCATCACCGACGTCATGATACTGAACGGCTGGAGCCTCACAGGTCTTTTCGGGCATATCTGGATCCACGGTGACCTGATGCATCTGCTCGGCAATATGTGGTTCCTCCGGGTCTTCGGCAACGCCGTCTGCGCCAAGGTCGGCAATCTCCGCTATCTGGTTCTATATGTCCTCCTGGGGACTACGGCCGGTGTCACCCATCTGCTGTTCGATTCGCGCCCGGCCCTCGGCGCCAGCGGCGCCATCAACGGAGTCGTCGGCATGTATCTGGTGCTGTTCTACGAGAACCGCATCACCTGCTATTGGACGCCAATCCTGATCTACTGGCGCCAGTTCACCGTCGGCAGCTACTGGATGATCGGCTTCTGGTTGTTCTGGGACATCGTCGGCGCCGCAAGGGCCGACTCATCGGTAGCGTACTTCGCGCATCTGGGCGGCTTCGGAGCCGGCTTCGCCGCGGCTCTGTACATGTGCAAGAAGAACTGGATCGTCATGGAACGCTACGAGAAGTCACTGTGGCAATGGTGGCAGCAGCGGAAGGCCCAACGCTCTCGAATGTCACCGGGCCCCGCCGTCCCCTCCCTGCGCGCTGACACGCGTCAGGAGCGATCGCGACACGAGCCGACGGCGCCGCCCCAAACCGCTGGACCGACCGCCGTCGGTCGCGACAGGGTGCGCTATCCCGCATGTCCCTCGACCGCGCCCGCCACATCCAGTGAGAACGAGATTCGCTTCGCCTGCACCTGCGGAAAGAGAATCCGCGTCCCTGCGCGATTCGCCGGCCGTTACGGCCAATGCCCTCGATGCGGCGCCCGCGTGAGAATCCCTGAGCTGTTCTGACGAAACACGGATCGTGGCAGGCTCGTGGGCACGCGAACATCCGATAAGAACGACGACGGCAGAGGTGGGTATCGAGAGGAAAGCGGGCCACGCAAAGAGTTCTCTATTTCCCCTAAGCCCCCCGCATCACAATAAGCATTTTCCGCAATAGAAATACTTGCACGGAGTCCTATATTCCATGTATATTTCAATTGGATGGGGTGGTGATAGTCACAAGCTTGTGTCGTTCTGCATCGGACGTTGTGGGAACAGGTCCGAAAAGGAATCCGGAGGCAGTGGCGATGAACGAATGCCGTTCGGGACGGCGTTTGTCCGGGCGGGAAGAAAAATGTCTCGTTGCGGGTGGGAGAACCCCCACGAAAGGAGGTGTCAGTCAGTCCCATAAATGCGAGGTATGCCAACGGTTTCCAAGTAGTCACACGGAGTGTAAGGAGACACAAAAGATGAGACGGTTACCAGCAATACTGTCGGCCGTGGCGGTGCTCGCCATGGTCGGCACGGCAAGCGGTGCGCTGACGCTTGCGACGGTTAGCAGCGCGTGGAGCGATCCCGTACTCCAGGGCGGGGCCCCGAATCCGACCTACCAGTCTTCCATGGGGGAAGAGCTAATATACTGGGGCACGCCGTACATCTACGGCAAGACGTTCATGGGATTTGCGGGAGCAACCACACCCGCGGAGATCACACTCGACACGGCCTTCGCCGTAGGTACGTTGCGGCATCTGAACACCCCCATCGCCCAGAACACCGGCATCACAGCGGTCGATCTGGACTTGTCGTTGGGCTTCGGCTCTGCCTCCGTCGACACGACGGTCGCGCTGGCCATCTATGAGACGGTCGGCCCCAACGGCGGCGGCCCGGATACGATCACGCTTCCGACCTCCTTCGATCCGATTGCGTTTCAGGTCGATGGAAAGGATTACGAACTGCAACTGCTGGGTTTCGGTGACAGCCCCGATGCTATCGTATCGTCGTTGACCACCCCGGAAGCAAGTTACTGCCAGTCGCCCGAGAGCAGCACCACGCTCTGGGCGAAGGTTACCGGCGGGACGCCGGTCATTCCGGCCCCGGGAGCCTTGCTGCTGTCCGCAATCGGCGCCAGCACGGTCAGTTGGCTGCGTCGGCGCAGGGCGCTTTAGAATCGATCCCCGTTGATCGGTACGACATACAGTCCTTGGCGAGTGGAAGCATCGCCGGCAAGGACGCGGAGCAACCCGCAGCAGTACGCCTGGACTTGACGCCACAGTCCTCGTCTACTGCTGCGGGCCAAGCTCTATGGTGATTTCACTTCCCGACGCCTCGGCACGCACCTCGGGTTCGTAGTAGGAGTATGCCCGGCTATCGGGGATTGTAGCCCGTACCGGGAAGCGGGCCTTGACCTGAAAGCGCAGCGTGCGCTGCTCGCCCCGTTCCAGGCCGTCAAGATAGAAGATCACCTTCCGCCCGGCCACCTCATACCGCGTGATGAGTCCTTCCTCGAGCACAGCGTCGAGAGACTCGCCGACCGTGGCAAACCCCGTGGGAACGCCGACGTCCACGATCATCATGCCCGTGGAATCCCTCAAACCGAAGTAGCGGACCGTCGCTGTGACGTTGACGATGTCATCGACCTCGACGTGCGTGGCGTCATAGACCACATCCAGCGTCATGTCCTTCTCGACCGAGTCGTCGCGCAGCAGGACATTGAATCGTCGCACCAGTTGGAATCGAACCTGCCCCGACCCGACGGCCGAGATCTCCACACTCGATTCGAGCGGCAGCTCCGCCGTCTGGAGCACGTCGAAATTGGCGCTGTTGACGTCGAACTGCGCCAGCGTGTCTCCGCCGACGTTCCGGGCGGTCACCGTCAGGTCCACGCTGCGGCCCTGATGGCGGGCCGCCATCATCAGGGCCTTGAGCCCTACGACGGTGTCCTGCGTGCTGCCGTAGCCGCCGAGACTGTTGCGTTGGAGCGACAACCACTGGATCGCGGCGTTTGCCTGGGCCCATTCTTTCTCGATCATAGCCAGCGCCACGTATCCGGTCGTCTCGACGGGATGAGACCGCCAGTACAGGCCGTCCGGGTCGCTGACCGCGATCGCCAGCAGGCGATCGAGCGCCAAGTCCGCCGCAGGATCGCCCACGCGAGCCAGGGCCAAGGCCGCGATCGCCAGGGCATAGGCATCGTCCTGAACCGACGAGAGGTTACCACGCAGATACTGCGTGGCCGCCCCGAGCACGTGCGGATCGGCCATGCCGTAGTCGGCCATCGCGATCGCCACGAACGCCGTAAGGGCGTACGTACCCTGCACGCCGCCGATCATCTCCGTATGACAGACGAATCCCACCGGCTCCCACGAGCCATCGGATGATTGGTGTGCGACGATCCATGCCGCGGCGTCCGACAGGATCGTCTCATCGATCGTGGTCACTTCACGGGCCGCGCTAAGCGTACCGAGCACGAATGCCGTCAGCCACAGGCTGCCCTCCGCATCGCTCTCGCCGAAGGCCGAGAAGGCGCCGTCCTGGTGGCGGAACGTCAACTGCCGCTGGTAGCCGACCGTGATGAAGTGCTCCGCTTTGGCCCGCACCTCGGGGGTGAGCTGCCCCGTCGCGTTCAGATACCGCAAGACCTCGACGTTCGGTGCGAAGAGGATCATGTTCTGCTCGCCGCAGCCGTAGGGCATGCCGAGCAGATCGTCGACCCCGCTGATGCTCTGGGCAACCAGGCTGGGCGTGACACTCAGCAGGAGCTTCTGCGAATCAGGAACCGCGTACGGCGGAATGTCCGCTTCGAGCGAAGCCGTCTCGCCCGCCCGGATCAAACCGTTGGCGACCATCTCTCGCCGGGTGCCTTGCGGCTCGACGAGGACTTCCCGGCGTACGGCGTCGGCCCGCCGGATCGACCGCAGGCGAACCTCCAGCGGATGGCGTCCGAGCTTCGTCGGTTGGATGAGGAACGAGACCGAAGAGACGGAATTCGCGTTGACCTGGATCTGTTGCTCGCTGATGTCGAGCAGATCGAACCAGTCCGCGTCCATCATCTCCACGTGAACGATCTGTGGCTCGTCGAGATAGTTGAAGACTTGAATGCGAACGGGGAATTGCTCGCCCCGCGTCACGGAATAGGGCAAATCCGGCTCGCCGAAGAACTCCTGGAACACACGGAGCGACGACTCGGCGACTCCCAACCCGCTGTCGGAGGTCGAAACCGCATGAAGACGCCACGTGGTAATACTGTCCGGGGCCGTCAGGTCCAGCACCGCAACCCCGTTGGGCTCGGTAAGCAACTCGGGCATCCAGACCCACGTCTCGGGAAAGAACTGGCGGACCCGTTCGACTTCGGCCAACCCGCCATCCTTGTCGGCGGCTGTAGGGCTTTCCCCGCCGGCGTCGCGCCGGACGGGATCAACCCACCACCAGAGACCGCCGATCCGACGGCCCTCGGGAACTTCCAGCCCTGCTGACGTGACCACGGCAAGCCCGGCGTCTTCGAACACGTTGCGGGCGCCGTAGCTGTAGGGCTGACTGTGCGTCTCCGCCTGGGGCTCCATGAAGCGCTTTTCGAGTTCGTTCAATACCTCCTGCATGTTGAGCCGGCCCTCGTTCAGCGCATAGACCGACTCATCAACGATAGCCAGGCCGATCATGGCCTGAACCTCCGACCGGATGGAGAGGCGAACCGGCTCGGCAGGCCCCACTTCCTCGGCGCTGAGGCCCAGGCTCAGAGCGGCGGAGTGATCCATCACCACATCGAATTCGATCGTGTCGGCTGAGATCTCGTTGTTCGGGTTGATCACATAGGCCACTACCCTGGCGGCGGGAACCATCTGCTGGGTCGCCTGGAACCGAATCGACGATCCGGTCACCGCGTCCGACCAGACGGTGCGTCCGTTGGCGAAAACATCGTAGTAGATGGTCCCCTGATGCGTGCGAAAGACGTCGATGACCACGGTTCCCCCCACCCCGAGGGCTTCTCCGGACGGCCGGCTCAGATGCACGAAACTGTCGCTCGGCGAGTACGTGGAGTAGACGTAGAGTTCCGCTTGCCCGCTCTCACTATCGCCTCGAACGCTGCTGCTAAGCCAGGCCCAGGAGGCCTTTTCCGGTGCGGTCAGAGTGACCAGGGTCGATCCCTCGAACGCCAGCGTGTGGCCCTCCTTGGAGAGCGGATCGCCCGATTCGGAGTAATACTCGCAGGTCAACTGCCCCGCCACGGAGACGGGCACACCATCCGGCGTCTCGGCCACCAGCAGGACGGCATACGACTGCCCAGGCGTAAACGACCGCGAAGAAGCGATGAGCCGATGGTCGATCCCCGATGAGACGATCTTCAGCAGCTTGGTCGTCTTCTCCTGGTGGCCCGATGTGTCCGTAACGGTGATGTCGAGTTGCACGCTGCCCGAGCCGCCGGCTCCGGAGGTGCCGCTGACGTACTTGACTTCGGGCAATGAGAACTGCGCCTGACCCTCGGCCAGCGGCGCCGTGTAGCGGGCGTATTCCTCCCAAACGCCGACGTATCGGCTGGCGCTGATCTCGACCGTGCCGTCGACCGGCTTACCGAAGAAATACGTGGCGGTGACGGTCCCGGGAATCTTCTCGTCGGTGCGGAAATAGTCGCGCGGCGTGTCGAGCTGGACCTCGAATCGCGGAAGCACGTACTGCTCGACCCGCAGGTCGATGGTCCCCCGGCCGCTGCCGGACTCGGCGGTGATCTTCCACGTGCCATAGTTCAGTTCGCTGGCCAGATCGAGATGGAACGGCGCGACACCGAAGGCGTTGGTCGTCAGCTCTCTGCGGAAGATCTTGACGCCCTTGCCGTCGGTAATCTGCACAGCCACATCGGATGCCGTCGGTCGAAGCTCGTTCGTCAACACCAGGACGCGGCCCTGGATCGTCTGGCCCGGCTTATAGATCGGCTTGTCCGTCTCGATCAGCACCACCGGCATCCGACGAATCTGGATCTGGCTGGTCAGAAGGCTGTCGGCGCCATCGACGCGAACCTCCAGAGTATACGCCCCCGGCGTCACATCAGGCGTCTCGAATCGGGCAATGAGCCGCCCCGCCTCGTCGGTGGCCCCGCCAACGAGGCCCATCACCCCCTCCGGCGTCCTGAGCCCCAGCTCCACGGTCCGCCCCACCGCCGATTCACGGTCGGTGACCGCTGTGATCGTGGCGGACGCCGAGGCCCCCGAATACAGCGTCTTCGGGACGACCATCATGACCTCGACGGCCCCGGCCCGGACCGCGCCGGCCAGGAGCCCCAGCAGCAGAAGCCCTGCGAATCTCGTTTTGCATGCCATCGTACCGCTCCTTGAATGGAATGAGTGAATGGATGATAACCGTAAGTTCAGCACCAGCCCTCTCTTCGACCGGACAGAGGGCGTAGCTTTGGCGGAAACCACCTCAGGTCTTGCGAGTTGTCGGCGGTGCTCCGAAATCCCTCAAGCCAATGCAGACAATTTCAGCGAGGTCTCCGGAGGCAGCGGCGGTATGATATGCGACAATAGAATGATAGCAACGAAACCGGATATGAAAGCCACTTCCGGCCGACCTCCGAACCTTCATCTATTACGCCGATTTTATCGGAATGTGCGTAGCAGTTCAAGCCCTTTCGTTTTGCCGTCGCCACCAACCGCCAGGAGAAGGGCACGGCCCCTTCCCACCGGCAAGAGGCCACACCATTCGTCCATCAGTTCGTCGGCGGGGTCGGCTCGACCTTCAGAACGCCCAGATAAGTGAAGTGATTGGAGTTGACGTTATTGGCGGTTGGGGCCAGATCGATCGTGATCTGCCCGTCTGCGTCCGGCTCGATCCCGGTCACCATCACGAAGGCGTTCTCATTGCTCGAGGGGTCCAGGGCCGCAAAGCCCGCGTTGGCGCCGACGACCGTGTAGCCGGTCTCCCGGTTGTCGCGGACGCCCATTCGCGAGGCATAGAATGTGAAATCGTACGTCAGCAGCGGGTCCAGGCCGGTCAGTTTGAAGCTCGGAAACACGTCGGCCAGGCCGCTGAACGTCTCGGTGTTGCCGAACAGCGAGTCGCGCGTCGCGTTCATCGGAAAGACCGCCGAAGCGAGCGTGCCATTGGTATTGGCGCCGTTGAACCGCCGGACCATGACCAGATCGGTCGTCGTCGGAATCCCCTCTATGGTCACCAGTCCGGACAGTCGACCCGTATCGGAGCAGCCGATGCCCTGCGTCACGTTGTTCCAGGTGTTGGCCGGATCGTTCTGCGTGGGGGTCTCCGAGGCGCCAAAATCGACGAGAAGAACCTCCAGACGCACCTGCCCTGCCACGGCCGTGCCGGCAACGATCTCGTTGCCCGCCAGATCCTGTACGAAACTGACGCTCACGACGAAGTCACCCGTCACGCGCTGCCCCAGCGTCAGGATGACGGTGCGACCGTCGGCGGCCCGCTCGGCGACGACCACCTCGATAGCCCCTTCATTGACGCTGTAGTTCGCGGCGACGCCGGCCGTCTCCGGGTCCACGCGCTCGTCGAAGGATAGCGCGATCGCGTAGCCGTTGGTGCTCTCGGCCGCCAACAGAATCGGGGCGTTGACATCGGCAACCACGTGAAGAACCGCCTCGTCGCTCATCGCGCTGTAGACCATGTTGCTGACGCGGACCGAGAACGCGGCCCCGTCCATATCGGGCGTGACGATGTCGATGGTGTGCGCAAATTCGTTGGCGTCGGCGATCGGCTCGCCGTCCCGGAACCACTGTACGAAATACGGAGGCGTGCTCTGGACCGCCGCCTGGAACGTCGCCGACTGGTAGGCCACCACCGTCTGGCCGGCGGGCTGCTGAACGAAGACGATCGGCTGCTGTTCGGGGACCTCCTCGACTTTCATCGCACCGAGGTAGATGAAATGATACCCGTTGTTGTTGTTCGCCGTCGGCGCCAGATCGATGGTGATCTCAGCCATCGCATCCGGGACGATGCCGACGGCGGTCGCGACGGCGTCGATATTGTTGCCCGCATCGAGCGTCACGACGGCGGTGCTCTCACCGACAATCGTATAGCTGGCCTCGCGGATGTCGCTGACGCCCAGCCGCGATCCGTAGAAGGCGAAGTTGTACACGCGTTCGGGATTCAGGCCGGTCAACTTGAAGCTGGGCGCCACGTCGGCCAGTCCGCCCCAGGACTCCGTGTTGCCGTAGAGCGAGTCCCGCGTGGCGTTCGCCGGAAACACGCTCGATTCGAGTGTGCCGTTCGTATTCGGGCCGCTGCCGTTGAATGGACGGAGAATCTCCAGACCGATCGGCGTCGCCACATTCAGGGTGTTGACCAGGCCCGACAACTGCCCCCCTGCCAGGCCGCCGACGGCCTCGGTCACGTTGTTCCAGAAGTTCAGCGGATCGTCCGGCGCCGGGGCGTTCTGTGTGGGCGTTCCCGAAGAGCCGAAATCAATCAGCAGGGTCTGCACCTTGGGCATGGCCCATGCCGCCAGCACCGGCTCGACGATCGATCGCCACAGCTCGTAGCCGGCCGCGTTCATGTGGAGCATGTCGCTGCCGAACAGATCGGGGCGAGGCTGACCGCTCTCGTTGAGCATCGGGGTAAAGACGTCGATGAACCACAGATGAGAGTCGGTCGCCGCCAGGGCCGCCAGACGCTCGTTCAATTGCCGCGTGAGCTCCAGATACTGGGCCCGGCTCGGACTGCCTTTGGTCGCGATGAACGCCACGTCCGCCTCGGGCAGCCGCTCTTCTGCCAGCGTTACGAACTGCAGATAGTCGGCGTAGACCTGGTCCACGGACTTGCCGCCAGCCAGGTCGTTATCGCCTTCATAGACCAGGATCAGGGCCGGGGCATACACGGCTACGACGCGGTCGAAGTAGTACAGCAGATCGCTCATGTGCGAGCCGCCGAAACCGCGATTCATCACGGGGTAGTCGGGGAAGTCGGCCGCCAGACTGGTCCACATCCGAACGCTGGACGAACCGACGAACAAGACCGGATCGGCGGGAGGAGGACTGACCAGGTCAGCCCGCTCGAAGGCCTGAATGTCGGCCTCGAAACGGGTCGGGTCCTGCGCCCGGACCTTGACGAGCGGCAGCAGTACGAACGCCGCGATAAGCAATGCCACAAGTCGCCCTGTGACGGGGACACTGCCGATGGTCCTTGCACGATGCAGCTTCCACGACATGACCGCATCCTCCAAATGGTCGGCTGCTTTCGATAGATCGTCTGACGGCCCCCCGTATATTCCGACAGTATCCTATCAGCCACCCATGTCGGGTGTCAACCGGAATCACAACAGCGGTCCGCCGCGGGTGCGTTGACAAGCAATACCCACACGGGTACGCTGTGGCCGATGCGTGTCTTGCGAACCATTGCAGCGGTGATTCTTTCGAGTCTGGCCCTGAGCGGCTGCGGGCCGACACCGGAGCCGGCCGTACCGATCTGGGAGCAGGTCAAAATCGGCCAGATCGCCCCTGATTCACCCGATCCATCGCGACAGGCGAGATTCCTGGCGACCGTCAACCTCGACGTCTATATCCTCGATCTTCCGGCTGAGAACATCGACAGGCTCGACGACCTCTGGCAGTCGCTGTCGGCCAAGCCCATCCAGACGAACAGCTACAACGCCTTTGCCGGCAATTCGTTCCGCGTGCGGCTCGGGCATGCGGCGATGTGGGAGGAGATCCGCCGTCAACTGGCGACGGCCGGGGCACAGGACGCCGGGACCATCTCGCTCGTCGTCGGCAACGACGAACCGGGCGACCTGCCCGTCGCCAACGTCGCCCCGGACAGTGCAATCTGGTTCGTCGGCACGAACCTCGCCAGACACACCGTCCAGGTGGGACGCGGCCTGCTGGTCCTGCGCCTCCGCGAGCAGGTCATCCCCGGGGCCCGGGGCGTCCGGAAGATCATCGCCTATCCCGTCTATACACTGCCCATGACCAGCGCCGTTCCGGAACTCCGGACACAAGCCGCTCGGCGAGAGTTCTACTTCGACTCAGCGGCGTTTGCCGCCCAGATGGCCCCCGGCGATCTGCTCGTGCTGGCGCCCGACAGCTACTCGGGCGAGACTCTCAGTTTGGGCGGACGGTTCTTCAATCGCCCGGAACCCGTGCTGTTCTTCGACCCGGAAACAAAAGAGCCGCCGAAGCGTCACCCGGCAGTTCGAGTGTTCGTCCTGGTCTGCACGCGGATCAACGACTGAGCGGACCATGACCGACCAGACCGTCGCCCTCGTTCGATGTCACGACTACGATCCCGGCCGGGTCGCCCGCGCGATCGCCCGGCAGTTCGATCTGCTGGGCGGCATCGAACGGTTCGTCAAGCCGGGTGATACAGTCCTGATGAAACCCAATCTCATAGCGCCGCGTTCCCACCACCGGTATCCGACACAGACGCACCCGGAGGTCATCCTGGCGGTCGCCCGACTGCTGAAGGATTACGGAGCCAGGCCGTTCGTGGGCGATTCACCGGCATGGACGAACGCCGCGACATGCATCGGCGCCTTGGAGCTGAGCGAGCCGCTCGCCGAGCTGGGGGTCCCCGTCCGGCAACTCGACAATCCGAGAAAACGCCGCCTCGGCCCGGGCAAGCCCCACGCATGGATCAGCGCGGCGGCTCTCGACGCCGACGTCATCGTCAACCTGCCCAAGTTCAAGGCCCATCAGCAATTGGTGACCACCTTCGCCGTCAAGAACATGTTCGGCTGTGTCAGCGGCAAGCGCAAGGCCCTGTGGCATTTCCGCCAAGGCGACGACATGGCCGGATTCTGCGAACTGCTCATCGACATCTATCGAACCCTGCGTCCGGCGTTGACGATCGTCGATGGGATCGTTGCGATGGAAGGCCAGGGCCCGATCCGTGGGACAAACAAGCCGCTTGGCTGGCTGATCGGCGGTACGGATCCAATCGCCGTGGAAACGATCTGCGGCCGGCTCATCAATCTTCCGCCGGAGCAGATCCCCATCGTGCGGACCGCCCGACAGATGAAATTTGGCTGTGCGGAGATCACACGGATCGATGTGGCCGGCGACGCCCTGCCGACCGAACCATGCACAGACTTTCAGTTCGCCAAGCAGGTGCCGATCAAATTCACCTTCGGTCGCGTCTGCCGCAGCATTGGCAGACAAATCGCCTTTCTGGCCCGCAATCGTGGGCTTCGCCGCTCAACGCTCAATTCCGTCCGCTCGCGGGCCACTGAATGACGCCGTCCTTCACCTGTGGCGGCGCGATGCGGAAGAACAGCTCTGTCGGCCAGGCGCCCAAACGCTCGAAGCCGGCGGGCACGGTCTGCTCGAATTGCACGTAGGCCCGGACACGGCCTTCAGTTGTATACGAGATCTTCTCGTCATGGCCGCCAGTGCCGAAGACCTGGTATCCGGCGAGAATACAGTCCTTCAAGTCAACGTGCAGCAACGGCGGGTTCCTCTCAGAGCAAATGATGCCGGTGGAGGGACTGATCGTCGGCTGGGAGAAGTTCAGCACGATCATCCGGCAGTCCTCGAAGCGGGCTCGCACGCATTTGCTGGCGTACGAGACCTGGACCGCGTTGTCGGGGTGTACGAGGGTGCAGTCTTCGAAAACAACGTGCGGGGCCTGCGGCATCGTCGTCTCCCAGCCGCCGATCAGGACGGCCGCCGTGTCGCCTCGCCAGTCCAGGGCCATGAAGTAACAGCGTCGAAAGATGCTCGGCTCATCCGGCCGCACAGTCGGGTAGCACAACCCACCGCCAAATGCCCTTCCGATACCGACGCAGTCCTCGACCAGGACGGTGAAGCCCCCGCCGCTCTCGTGCGTGAGGTCCCAGAACAGGCCCGCATCGCCCCCGGTGGCGTAGAGATTCCGCAGCGCCCAGCGGTCCCAGACGATGCAGGAGAAGTTCGTCTCGTTGTTGCCGCCGGACCAGTCGGTCGTCGAAGCCCGCATGTTGGACCACCAGTCCCAGCTCTTGAATCCCATGTTCGGATCGCCCGCGTCGATGATGACCCAGCCCTGTGCGCCCGAGCCGAGACGCCCATCCACGTCACCGATCAGGAGATTGTAGGCGCCCGGCGCGCCTTTGTGCGGCGTTTCGAGGTTCGGCTCGATGTAGTGGTCCGGCCGGACGATCACCCGATGGCCCCCACGATCGTCGGGCACCGCATTCAACGCCGCCTGGATCGTGTGGAACGCACGAGTCCAACTCCGGCCATCGGAGTTGTCCCCCGCCTTCGAGACATAGAAGATGGTCCCCCTCCGACCGGTATAACCCACATCACCCGGCACGGAAGACGCCCCCTGCACCGCCGCCACACCAGCCAACAACACCCAGACGAAACCCAACCGCAACATATCCATGGACTGCTCCTTTAGACACCATGACGCCCCATCATGGAGGGCACCCTGGTCATGTATACAGCACGTGCCGATAGGGATCAATCGAGGAATCTATCACCGTAGATCAGATAGGCGGTGGCCAACCCAGAGACGACAAGGACCAGAAGGAGCAGGAAGCCATGCAACAACAGCACACCGAGCCCTTTGAGCCGCCGCGCCCAGAGCAGATAGATGGGCACGCCGGCCTGCCACAGAAGGAAGATGCCGAGTCGCGCCAGCGGGAGCAGCGGCCTGCCCATGAGCCTCGCGTCGGCCGTGCAGCACCACATGAACCCCAGTGAGACCGCGATGGCGAACAGCAGCTCGCCGTGAACAATGGCATTCGCATCGGACGAGTACCAGAGCAGTCCACGCAGCACACCCATGAAAAGGAAGACCACATACAGATAGATCAGCGCAATGCGACGCTGCCGTCGCCATCGACTCTCAGAAGTTGTCTCCATCGCTCACACACTCCCTCTCGCGAAACGCTTCTTCACGAAACACCTGGACGCCACGGCCGGCTTGCCTCCAACGGCCTCCAATGGGCCACATGGTGACACCCGCCGTCCTTGTACCAGCCGCGAGCCAAAGCGCCCACTTCTTTCTCCCTGCCGTGTGAAAACCGCAGCCGCGGCAAATCAACGACTAACCAGGCCACCGGTTGCTTCGCTTGCGGTATGTTTCGATGGCGACGGCGGTATAGTGCTCGATGGGCAATTCTTCGATTCGGCCGATGTCGATCCAGACGTAGTCCTGTGCCTCGTCATTCAGCACCACCTCGGTCGAATCGGTCCGGCAGGCGAAATCGAAGAAGATGAAGTGACACGGCTTCCAGAACCGCTGGTCATACAGGAACTCCTGAAAGCAGAGGAACTCGATGTCACGGATCTCCAGGCCGGTCTCTTCGCGGATCTCGCGCCGCAGGGCCTGTTCCATCGTCTCGCCCAGCTCGATGTGCCCGCCGGGAACGACCCACTTGCCCCGCCACTTGTGCGAACTCATCAGAAAGAGCTTGCCCTCGGCGTTAAAGATCAACGCCCCGACCGTCGGTTCCGGATATCGCTGTTCGGCCATGTCACACCGTCTCCGCTCGTGCTCTGCGCAGGACCCAGATCATGAAGGGACTCGTCTGAGGTTCGAATGGACCATGGGAATAGTCCCCATATAGATGGACCGGGACGAAGTCTGCCGCTTCCGCCAGCGATTGGAAGTCGTAGTGCGAGTGCAGGCAAAAGTGGAGGTCCACAGTCATGCTGGCCAGAAGACAGCCGTCCCAGCACCGGACGTCATAGAACTGGCTGCCGCTCACGGATTTGGACACGGGATCGTAGTTCTCCACGGATGACAAGGTCAGCACATTGCCGTCCGGAAGCGGGAAGTTGCCCAGTTCGCGTCGCCGCCTCGTCACCGACTGCAATCGCACCGGCGGATTGTGCAGGGTGCAGATGAACCGCCCTTCATCCGACAGATGATCGTGGATTCGCGACAGAGCCTGTCGCTGCTGGGTGGGATCGGTGATTTCGGCGAACGAATGAAATGGAATGAAGATCAGATCAAACTGTCGATTCAGCGACAGCTCGCACAGATCGGACTGAATCACTTCCGCCGAAAGGTCTTCCGTTCGAAGCTTGTCGCGCAGGATATCCAACATGGCCGGCGAACTGTCCACGCACGTCAGATCGATGCCGGCCAACAGCAAGGGGATCGAGACGCGTCCAGTGCCTGCTGTCAATTCCAGGACCGGCCCGCCGGCCCCCTTTGCCTCCCGGAGAAAGAACGGGACGTCGAGATCCGTCTGGACGTAGCTGTCATAGAGTCGGGCGACCCGCTCGTAGTCCATCGCAGGCATGGCCCATCACTCCGACCGCCCCGGCAGCGGGAACTTCGCGGTCGCGTCGTCGAGGACGAGAATCCAGTCGCAGCCCCGCCCCCGCGTCGGCGGCACGAACGTCTGAAAGCCGGGCGTATCGGTGGTGTGCAGCGGCCGGGCGCTCCCATCGCGCGGATCGAACCACGTCTGGCGGATCATCGAGGTCCGAATCACATTCACGCGGAGTGTGAACGGCTCGCCGCGCGGCGAGTAGATGAACGCAAAGGAGCCGTCCGTCGCGCGGGCCGCGCGGACTTTGGCGCCTCCGTGCGTCGGTCCGTCCAGGATCATCGACTGGTCGGGAACGAGCTCGTGAAACGGACGCGATTCGAACAGCCGGCGGACGTGGCCCATCTGCGCCGCACCGGGATGGTCGAGCGATTCATGCCACGGCGTGGACGCCCAGATCACCGGCGTGCGCCCCGGCTGCCACATCTGCCAGACACTATTGTGCCCGTAGGTGTGCCCGCACGCCCCGGCCAGCAGCGACCAGTAGGCCGCCTGCCGGACGTCATAGTCATCGAACCGAAACTCGCGATCCGCGCCGGCGTTGTAGAAGCCCACGGGGATTCCCTCGTACCGTGGCTCGCCGTCGAGGGTCGGTTTGACCGGCTCCAACAGATAGTCGTGCTCGGCGAACAGGCCGTTGTCGTGGTCCTGCGCCCCGTGTGACGACTGGACCATATTGAAGTCCAGCCACTCGGCCTGATGAAAGTAGTCCGATGACAGGCCGGGACCGCGCGGATGGTACGTCATCAGGTGCGCGCCACCGTCGCCTTCATGGAGGCCCAGAGCCATCGCCTCGATGGTCGCCCGTTCGCTGTCGTTGCGAACGTTCTCGTCGCCTCCGAGAATCCAGATAATGGATTTGTCCTTGTACCGCCGGCCGAGGAAACGTCCATAGACCTTGGCATTCTCGGCATTGAAGATGCCCGAGCCGATCTGCCAGTAGTTACCCCAGGTCGGAAGCATCCCAATGACCAAGCCTGCCTCGTTGGCCTTTTCGACGATGTAGTCCACGTGCGCGAAGTAGGCCTCGTTGGGCCGCGTCGGGTCTTTGTCGGCAAAGGGCACCGCGCCGTACGGATTCGGGGCGGTCAGCCCGCCCAGTTGAGCCACCACCACCGCCTGGATCACTGTGAAGCCCTTCGCGGCGCGATTCGCCAGATAGCGGTCCGCCTCCTCCCGGTCGAGCCGATGGAACAGTTCCCACGCGGTGTCACCGAGGTAGAAAAACGGCCGCCCATCGGTGTACTCAAGGTAGCGGCCCGATTCGGCGACGCGAAGCCGCGTCGTTTCCGACGCCGCATTGGCGGCAGCGGTCCGGGCAGCCGTCGCCGTCGCCAGAACAACAACGATCGCCCAACGGAATCCTACAGACGTCGCGATCATGAATGCTTCTCCTTTGCCGAAGCCGTCCACATGAACGGGCGGCATTCCCCAAATCAGCCATTCCACCAGGTCCCCGCCCTGGCCTGGACGGCCTCCATCACCTCGGCCAGGTCGTCAAGAACGGCATCCTGGGCGCTCTCGTACTCGTCGAAAGCCCCGATCACGGTCTCGGCTCCATAGGGTCCGAGTCGCACGATCTCGTATTCGGGCTGCCCGCTCGATGTGGCACGGACTTCCACGGCCAGGAGTGTACGGCCGATCATGTCGGGAGCGGGAGATCCTTTGGGCCCCCAGAACCGCCACAGCAGCCGGACACCAATCGGTGCGACACTGACGTGGGACAACTCAATTCGGATCGATCCGGCCTCCTTCAGGGCGCTATGCCAATCCGCTCCGGCATCCACCAGAAGCAGGTCGAGCAATCGTCGGATATCATCACCTGGAGCGGTCTTGAACGCCGCGCCGGGAGACGGACCCGGAAAATGAAGCGTCCAGCCATAACGACCGTCCGGAGACGGCGGCACATGCGTCAATTGACGCACCACCACCAGCCCGCCAAGACCCAGGAGCAGAACGATGCCGATGCGCAGGAGGATGCGACGCCGGCCCCGACGAGGCGCCCGCCCCACATGACCTTGGCCATCATCACGATCTGCCGAATTCTCATGCACCTGCCATTCGTCCATCTGACTCTCGACTTCTCATGTTCGCAACCGGCACCGTCACACAATGCAGCGTTTCGCATAGCCTACCACAATCCCACCCCCCTGGAAAGCATCCCCCTGGAACCGACGATGCCGGCCGCCGAAACGATATCGGCGAATTGTCGCACAGAACATCCAGATTTCTCTTGACAACGGTTTGCCCGCGCGGTATGCAGAAACCGAGTATCGGTTGGAGTCGATACTTGGGCACGGAGGCAGGGATGCTGAAGGGGCCACATTTCTCCGCAACAGTCCTGTTCTCACATGCATTTCGTCTCCGCGCAGGGTCATCGTAAAGGGTGAGGTTATATCGATGCGCGCCCGCATGGATGGTTCAGGTGCGTCCGGACGGAGCGGCCCTCTGGAGAGGGTCGCGCTCTGATGAAAAAGGAGTGTCTATTTACAGGGAGGTAGAAGAATGAAGAAGTACACATTGTTACTGGCGGTGCTCGCGATGAGCACCAGTGCATGGGGATTTGGAATCGGCAACGTCGAAGGCACCTTCTCCTGGGCGCCGACACCGTGCCCGTGCCCGACACCCAGCCCATGCCCGACACCATGCATCACCGCCGGCGCCGTCATCGGGGGCAGCTTTGCAGGCCAAAGTGGCTTGCTCTATTCCAGCCCCTGCACCGGATTCCGCAAGGTTGAGGTCGACAGCTACCAGGGGGCGATCTCCAAGCAGGGCCAGATCGGCTGCATGGACTGGGGTTGCTACAAGACCTTCGGCGGCCGCGAGGTTTCGTACGGCTATCCGAATCCCTGGGGCAGCGTCAGCCCGCGGTAGTCGTCGGGCCGTTCCGGGAATGGGAACGCAAATCGTCATGTGAGAGTGGTGCGCAGATTTGGCCCGGCCGTGGGTCCGTGGCACGACCCACGGCTGAGGCTGGCCATCGAAGCGATACGTTTCATCCCATGGTCTGCGCCGTCCAACCGATGAGAATCCTCTGAATCGGCCACCGTCTCACGCTGACCGGAGACAGTCCGGCAACGGCAGCCTGTCTCATGTCCTGGATGTCTCGGCAGTGCACGATGTACAACACCCGATGGGGCTATGGCCTCGTACCGACAGACTGCCGGGAGTGGTCTACTGTTGGGAACGAGGTCCGTCACCCAGGAGCCGCCACCAGACAAAATGTCACCCGATCAGATCTCGTGTGTAGATCGGGCCGACCGAGTGCGCGGAATCGCACTCACCCGTTGGGCCGGTCTATGGAGAGGCTGGCACGGCGGGAGAGACAATTACACCGCTACAAGGAGGTATCACATGAAGAGATACACGTTGTTGCCTCTGCTCGCGCTTGCGTTCGGCACGACGGCATGGGGCTGCCACATTGGAAGCTACTACTCGAGCACATTTGTGAATGTGACCTGCTCGTCGAGCTGGAACGTATGCCCGAGTCCGTGCCCCGCCCCAAATCCGTGCCCGGGGCTCTGCCCGAGTCCGTGTCCGACTCCCAATCCGTGCCCGAGCCCAAACCCATGTCCAAGCCCGAGCCCGAGCCCAAACCCATGTCCAAGCCCGAGCCCGTGCCCAAACCCGTACCAGAACTGGTCATGGTCATGGCACTGGAGCAACTACAGCCACATGTCCTACTATAGTGTCCGCTACGGCCCTGTATACTATGGCAACTGCTGGACACAATAGTCTCCTGCGACCGAGGCGAAGCGGAGCAGATCGGCGAAAGCCAGAACCGTGTCCGGCCCGGCGGTGAGCTGCGGAAGAAGCTCACCGCCGGCGCCGGGCCGCTATACCGATCCTCGCACGCCTCCGCCGACACGCGAGCCGATCAGGCAGTTGCAGAATCGTCGCCAGGCCCATGGTGCCACCGGCCATGGGCCGGTCGCCGGGAAGGCACATTCCTGCCGACGGCAGTCTGCTACAGATTCTCGGAAGCGCCGAACACTCGGACGGTGTTCTTGCCCGACTGTTTGGCGATGTAAAGGGCCCGATCCGACCGGCTGGTGATATCCTCAGGATTGGCGTCAGCACCGTACTGGCCCACACCGACGCTGATCGACAGCGGCACACGGACGCTCTGCCAGGATACCGTCGAGGCGGCGACGGCCTCGACGATGCGCTGAGAGACCAGTATGGCTTCTTCCAGCGACGTATTCGGCAGGATGACGCTGAATTCGTCGCCTCCGTATCGCGCCGCCAGGTCGATCTGACGGATGCACTCCTTGATCCTGCGGCTGATCTCCCGGATGACCTTGTCGCCGGCCCGATGACCATAGGTGTCGTTGATGGCCTTGAGATTGTCGATGTCGGCCATGATCATGGAAATCGCGCCGCCGTATCGACGCGAACGCCACAGCTCGCGCTCCAGGGCTTCGTAGAATGTCCTGTGGTTCATCAGGCCGGTCAAGCCATCGAGCATGGCCTGACGCTGCATCTTCTCAAACAGCTTGATGTTCCCGATCGACGCCCCGATCAACTGCCCGAGCAACTCGATCAGCGAGATGTCCTCCTGCGTGAACGTGGCCGGCTCGGCCTTGTCGGCCAGATTGAGCACACCGACCACACCGTCGTGACAGATCAGAGGCACGATGGCACAGTTGCGGGTCGTGTAGTTCTGGGCGAAGGCGCGCTGAGACCGTTTGATAATCGGCTTGTTGTATGTGTCGATATCGCCGGTCAGAATCAACTCCTTGCTCTTGACCGCCACGACCATGGGAGACGGCGGGACCTGATTCAGTGACACGATCTTGTTGATGGGAAACGGATGATTGCATCGCACCAGATGCAGAATGTGGTTCGGTTCGTCGAGAGCATAGAGCGACGCGAAGGTTGATCCGACCAGCGCAGGGATCTTCGTGACACAGACATCCGCGATCCGGTCGATGTCCAGGCTGTTGATCTGGCGGGCCAGGGGCGTGACCAGTTCCAGCAGCGAGACCCGGTGTGCGGGACCGCCCTTGTGACCTCTCGATTCGGCGATTCGTTTTGTCATGGCAAAGACATCAACCTGATTCTTGTCGTGCGTTTGTTTCGACACCGTTTCTTATCGTCCAATCCGCGACGAGCTGTTTGTAGAAATCCGAAAATGCTCCCCCAGAGTGGACCGGGAATGAGAGAGATTGCCCGCAAGCCGCCCCGATGCGCGGAACCCGAGGCGTTATAGGGCCTTCGGACAGACTTCCACGCCGCAAAGGTCAAACGTGGACACAATGGCATCGAGGAGGCAGGAAGATTTTTCCCGAAAAATCCCAAAACCAGTTGACAGGCCGATAAGCGCCTTTTACATTTTGCAAAATGCAAAAGGCATTTCGACGGCGTTGGGCAGTTCGATGGTTACTCTGCCGATCCGGCAACGGAAAGGAGCTGCAGGCGACGCCGTGGTATGGTTTGTGTGTTCCGAGACGCCCTGGAGTGGGAGGCCACCTCAGAAAGATGGTCATTTCCCTTCGGGACGTGTTTGTTTCAGCCGGGTGCGATGATATGGCCTTCTGCGTTGAGAATCCGGCTTCGGTCTGTTGTGGCGGCGCTTGCGCAGCGCCGCCCGTATGGGATCGCCCAGGATCGTCGTATCGTCGCCATCGGAATCTGTGGGTCTTCGAGCCGCACTTATGAGTTGGGAAAAAACCAGTCACAGGCTACAAGTTCCAGCCAAACGCTATCGCATCGGCGAGCTGGTGCGATACAGTCCCTTCTCCCGGCAGACGATTCACAACTACACGATCATGGGGCTCATTCGCGAAGCGGAGTGGACCGAGGGGGGACACCGACTGTACGACGAATCCGTCTTCGATCGCCTTTCCCGCATCATGGAGCTGCGAGAGAACATGAGTCTGGGCGAGATCCGTCGCATACTGAATGAAGAAGACAGAAGAGGAGGCTTCATGCCGTCGGAGGCGACGTAGCCGCGTGCCCCTGAAGGCGGTGCAGGACGCACACAATCGACTCCGTGAAGGTTCGCCGCTTCACGGGGAGTGAAGGAAGACCGAAAGGATCAAGGATGAGACAAACGGTTTCAGTGCGAGTGATACAGTTCAATGCCCCCCCTGTCCTGGCAGGCGGATTGGCCGCGACGGCGATACCCGAGTTTTCCCCCGTCGGCATCCGGCGTTTGAATTCCGCATGCTCCACCGGCAACGCACCGTTTCGCTCTGCCATTCGGATCGTGTGAGATCGTCCCGCAGAAGGAGTGCCTATGGACCTGCTGTCTCCTATCCCCGACAATCTGACCGAGCTGTTGGTGAAGATCATTCGCTTCACGGAACTGCGGCGAGATGTGTTGTATCGTAACATGCACAACACGCGAACGCCGGGGTTCATCCCGCAAGACATGCCCGTGCTGGAGTTCGTCGGCGTGCTCAACGGCGCGATTGCCGAGCATCTGCAAAGCCGGCGTCTGCTGTTCTGCGACACCGCAAACATCCGGTTTGGCCCCAACAGCACGATGGAGATCCGCCCACAACCCGACCCGGACGCCCGGGCCCTGCTCGAACGCAACCGGGACGAGTATCTCCAGTTGCAGGTCAACAAGCTCCTCGAAAACTCCCTGAACCGCAAGATCGCCAAGGAGTTGCTGACGCTCAAGTGCGGTGCCCCGCTGGGTGTGGGGCGTCTGCCCATCGCAGAGATCGCCACCCACGATCGGCCCCTCGACGACCCGTCGAGTCCCGGTCCGATCACGGACTGAACCAGAGGCTTCTGCCCGCAACCATGGGAAACCACGCAGTCAATCTGCAACAGGCATCCGGCGGCAGCCGGCCAGCGGCGCGCGTGCTTGCTGTCACCAGCGGCAAGGGTGGGGTCGGCAAGACGAATATCGCCACCAATCTGGCGCTATGCATGGCGGCATCGCAGAAGCGGGTCCTTCTGCTCGACGCCGACATTTCGCTGGGCAATCTCGACCTGCTGTTGAACGTGCGAAGCAAGTACAACATCTCGCATGTGATCAACGGCTCCAAGCGCATCGAACAGATCATCCTGCCCGGACCCCAGGGCCTTCGGGTGATTTGCGGGGCTTCCGGTCTGGACCAACTGGCGGACATCAGCGAAACGGAGCAGCATCGGCTGCTCGAGCACCTTTCCGGGCTGCAATACGGCAGCGATACCATCGTGATCGACACAGCGGCGGGCATCTCGAACTCGGTGGTCAGCTTCTGCCTCGCGGCCGACCACGTGCTTGTGGTCACCACGCCCGAGCCCACCGCCATGACCGATGCGTACGGCATGATCAAGGTTCTGGTCCGAAAACGCTACGAAGGCCCGATAAGCGTGGTCGTCAATATGGCGCACAGTCTGGCCGAGGGAAAAAAGATCTATCAGCGACTGGCCGACGTCGCGGCCAGGTTTCTTCAGGCCGACCTCTATTACGCCGGGGTCTTGCTCAAGGACGAACGCCTCTGTGCGGCCGTACGCTTGCGCCAGCCCGTCGTGTTGGCCTATCCCACGAGCCAAATCACCGCTTCGTTCAACGCCATGGCGACGCGCCTGGGGGGAATCGATTGCAGTAACCGGGGCAATGGGAGCTTTTTCCGGAGAGTGTTTCGGTGGCTGACCTAAAGTCTTGGCCCATGCGGCCGATAAAGGTTCTTGTGGGCATCGCTCTGTCCGAAGCAGGATCGTGAGCGGGCAGGACCGGCATCGCGCAAAACGGATTGGGCTGCGGCACGTAACGGAGACGACTTGTGAAGACACACACAGCGGCGAAGACCGACAAGAAGCTCACGATCGACGAAGTATGGGAGCGTTTCCACGACAGTCGCCAGGACTGCTACCGCAACCTGCTCATGGAGCATTATCGGGACCTTGTCCGGCACGCCGCCGAGCGACTCCACAGCAAACTCCCCGACAAAGTCGAGATGGACGACCTGGTCAGCGCCGGCACGTTCGGCCTGATGGACGCCATCGACGCATACGACCCCTCGCGGGGCGTGAAGTTCGAGACGTATTGCGCTCCGCGAATCAAGGGATCGATCCTCGACGAATTACGCAGCATGGACTGGGTCCCCCGCCTGGTGCGCGCCCGGGCCCATCAGTTGGCCAAAGCGACCCACGCCTTGGAGATGCACCTGGGCCGCAAGCCCGACGAACATGAGCTGGCCGAGGAGTTGAACATGGACATGGATGAGTTCATTCGCCTCCAGCGCGACGCCAACGCCACCAGCCTCGTTTCCCTGAGCACCAAGTGCGGCGACGGGGATGGAGAGAAAGACGTCTATGAGATCGACGTCATCAAGGACAACCGCAGCGAGGACCCGCTCATCGAGGCCCAGAAACGCGACTTGAAGAGCCTCCTGACCAAGGGCCTGACTCGCGCCGAGCGGCTGATCATCGTGCTGTACTACTACGAAGAAATGACGATGAAGGAGATCGGCGCGACGCTGGATCTGTCCGAGTCGCGCGTCTCGCAGATGCACTCGTCCATCCTGGCCCGGCTCAAGGCCCAGATGAACACCCGCAAGAAGGAATTCGCGGTCGAGTAGAACGGCTCCCCCCGACAGCACGCAGCGCTGCCACGTCCCTTTCACAGGGGACGCAACAGGAAGGCGCAATCCGTATCCATCCACTCCAAGCCCGATCCATACCACAGATCTGCTGCACCTGGCGTCACGAATCGGGGATGCACTCCTGGAAAGAAGTGCCCGGGACTGGATTCGAACCAGCACGGGCCGAAGCCCACCAGCCCCTCAAGCTGGCGCGTCTGCCAAATTCCGCCACCCGGGCGACAAAGCAGTGATTATCAATGATCGATGGTTGATTGTCAACTGGGATTCGGGCGGAACGCGAAAAATGGGCGGTGGTCCCGACGCCGGTTTCCCGCCTACAGACCCCGCCGGTCGCTCCACAGCAGCACGTGCAGGCGGTGTCCAAAGCGATACCCCGTCTGCCGACACAACTGCACGACCGCGGGGGCCCTGGCCAGAAGCTCGTCCCGAGTTCGGGCTTGGGGCATCAGCAGGACGCGATCGGAAGGCACAGGCGGCAGACGATCCAGAAGGCGATGGATCTCGCCGATATCGTCTGCTGTCTCGACCACGAACTTGAGCTGACAGGGATAGGCCTCAATCAGTCCGGCCAAGGCTCCAAGATCGGTTCTTCGCCTTTCGTGGGCCACCGCAAGGGTCGGCTCTGCGGGGGCCGAATTGGTCGTCTTCGGACTGATACTCATCAGATCGCACGCCAGATCGGGCACGAAGAGCCCCCCCGCCGTCTCGATGGTCACATGCATCCGCCTGGCTCGCAGATGACTCGTCAAGTCCGCCAGGCCCTCTCTGGCGGCAAGATCGGGTCCCACCATCGGCTCGCCGCCGGTGATCACGACGTGGCCGCAGGGATGCTTCTCGATCGCCTCCACCAGGTCGTCCATACCATATTCGTCGCCGGCCGAGAAGTCCCATGCGTACCTCGTATCGCACCATCGACACCGCAGGGGACAACCGGCCAGTCGAACGAACACGCTCGGCGTGCCGCTGAGGATCCCCTCGCCCTGCAAGGAATGAAATATCTCGATGACGCGCATGGGAAGTTCCGCTATCGACCGGGGCAAACGTAAGCAACCGGATCGGCCAGACCCGCCTCGGCAAAGCCCTTCAGCCGCAACCGACAGGAATCACACCGGCCGCAGCTTCGCCCTTGCGCGTCCGGATCGTAGCAACTATGGGTCAAAGCGTAATCGACTCCCAGCCGCATGCCCGTCCGAATGATCTCGGCCTTGGTCATCGCGATGATTGGCGTATGGATTCGGTAACGCCCCCGGCCTTCGACAGCAGCCGCTGTCGCCAGATTGGCCATCGCCTCGTAGGCCGCCACAAATTCCGACCGGCAATCGGGGTATCCGCTGTAGTCCGTCGAGTTGACTCCGATGAATAAGTCGAACACACCGAGGACCTCCGCCCACGCGAGGGCGTAGCTGAGGAAGATGGTGTTCCTGGCCGGCACATAGGTCACGGGGATGTCCGCTGCGGCGAGGGGATCGCGATCCTTGGGCACATCAATGCGACCGTCGGTCAATGCCGAGCCGCCGAAGGCTGCCAGATCGATCGTCACGACGCGATGTTCGACGGCGCCGAGCGAGGCGCAGACCTTCTCGGCGGCCTGTGTCTCCCGCCGATGACGTTGCCCGTACAGGAACGTCAGGGCATGGCAGGCATACCCATCGTCCCGGGCGATCGCCAGCGTCGTGGCCGAATCCAGTCCCCCGCTGACCAATACGACGGCCTTCTTCTGCGGCACGCGCAACTCTCCCGACCATGCCGCCGGGACGAAGAATGGCCCTTCCCCCTTCGGGGAATCGGGCAACGTCCCGGCCGGCCGGTCAGGCGGCCATGGTATCGCACCCGTCCGCCCATGTCAAAGACCTCCGGACAGTCCACAGGCCCGTTTTCAGCGTCCCTGCGCCGGTTCTTGCTTGTCACATCGACGCCGACGCGCTATACTGGACACATGCGAAATGACAAGGATCGGGGTATGACTGAATCCGGCACAATCGAGTTGTTCGACAATCCGCGTCCCGGACGCGATTACCGAATCGCGATTTGCTGCCCCGAGTTCACCAGCGTTTGCCCGAAGACGGGCCAACCCGACTTCGGCGAAATTACCGTCGAATACTGCCCCGAGAAGCACTGCATCGAGCTGAAAAGCCTCAAGTTCTACTTGCAGGGCTATCGAAACAAGGGCATCTTCTATGAATCGCTGACAAACGAGATCCTGGACGATCTGAGCGGCGCGTGCAAACCGCGATGGATGACGGTGACGGCCCGTTTCACCCCCCGTGGCGGCATCACGACCGACGTGACGGCCGAGTATCACGCGCAGGGCCATCGCTTGACGTGAGGTCTGAAAATGTCGATCAAGTTTCATTGCGAGCACTGCGGGAAGAAGATCGATGCCCCGGACACCGCCGGGGGCAAGTGGGGCAAATGTCCGGCGTGCCACAACCGGGTCTACGTCCCCCAGATGGAGGCCGAGGAGGAGCTGAAGCTGGCCCCGATCGACGAGACCGAAGAGGAACGTCAGAAGCGACTTCTGGCCGAGACGTTCCAGTTGACGCAAAGCATCCTTCAGGAAAAGGACGTTCCCGAGGGCGACCCGTTCTCCTCACCGGCGCAGGAGATCAGCGACGAGAAGATGACCGAAGCGATCGTACGCTACCTGCGTCAGATGGTGGACGGCGATCTCGATACGGCCCAGCGAACCTCTGAGACGATCGCATCGGATCGTCGCAAGGCCAGAGAAATCCTCAGCCAGATGGCCGCAGGCGATCCTCCCGACGCCGAATTGGCAGACGTTCCGCCCCAGGTCCTTTCCGGACTCATCCGAAACCTGCGGACGCGCCTCAGTTAGGCTCCCTCCCCCGCCGTTTCCGTCCGAAAAGACCCCACCCGGACGCATGTGTCAGGGCCCCTTTTCCGGACCGGCCACGGTGCTCATATCCCCCCTCCGCCTCGGTGTTTGGCACCTCCTCGGCCATGCCGTACATTTTGGGTGTGGATTCACGCACTCGCTTCGACGTATGCCAACGCTTGGGGAGATCGCACATGGCCGCAGAAGGCATCGCGGTACACGTCACCCATGAAGCCGCCGCCAAGGTCGGGGGAATCGGCGCCGTTCTTCAGGGCTTCTTCACGTGTCCATCCTATCTCGACGTGATCGGCCGGTCGATCCTCGTCAGCCCCCTGTTTACCACGGAAGGCTCCGTCCAGGATCGATTGGGGGAGGATGGCGAGGTGCTGTACTCGTCGGTCGACGGCCTGATCAACCCGAGCTACAGCCATGCGTTCGGCCGCATCGAGAGTCTCTACAACGTGGGCATCGTGTACGGGCGGCGCACGTTCCTCGACGAACAGACCGGGGTCCGCAGCACACCCGAGGTTCTGTTGATCGACGTGCGCTACATGGACAGTGGGATGGTCAACGACTTCAAGCGGCGACTGTTCGAGGAATTCGGCATTCAGAGTCAAATGCACGAGCACCTGTGGGAGTACGAGCAGTACGTGCGGCTGGCGCCGCCGGCCATCGCGGCGCTCAAGGCGCTGGGCGCCGCCGAAGGACGAACCACCGTCATCTCTCATGAATTCATGGGCATGCCCACCGTTCTGGCGGCAATCCTCGAACCCTACTGCCGCTTCCGGACGGTCTTCTACGCCCACGAAGTGGCGACCGTACGCCGTATCGTCGAAGAGCATCCGGGCCACGATACGATGTTCTACAACGTCATGGAGCAGGCCCGGCGCGACCGGCTCTACGTCAGCGACGTCTTCGGCAATCAGGCAACCTATTTCAAGCACTCGCTCGTGGAAGCGTCGAAGTACTGCGACCACATCTATGCGGTCGGAGACTACGTGGCGGACGAGCTGCGGTTCCTGGCGCCGGAGTTCGAGTCGGCCGACATCGACATCGTCTACAACGGCATTCCGGCGTACGAAATCGATGTCGCCGACAAGCGTGCGTCCAAGGACAGACTCCAGCGCTATTGTGAAGGCCTTCTGGGGTTTCGGCCGGACTACGTGTTCACCCATGTGACGCGTCTGGTCCGCAGCAAAGGGCTTTGGCGCGACCTGCGCGTGCTCTACGAGATGGACGAAACGCTGCGGCAGAAGGGACAGACAGCGGTTTTCCTGCTGTTGAGCACGGAGGTCTCACGGCGGCGCAGTTGCGACATCCATCACATGGAATCAACGTACGGCTGGCCCGTCGCCCACCGGGAGGGCTGGCCCGACCTGTCCGGCGGAGAGGCCGATTTCCACACGGCCATCCAGCAGTTCAACGCCCGCAGTCGAAGCATCAAGGCCGTCTTCATCAACCAGTTCGGGTTCGATCGCCATTGCTGTGGCAGCAGGGTCCCGCTTGACGTGGAGTTCATCGACATCCGAAAGGGCAGCGACGTCGAGTTCGGACAGAGCATCTATGAGCCGTTCGGCATCGCGCAGCTCGAACCGCTCACCTACGGCAGCCTCTGTGTATTCACGGGCGTCTGCGGGTGCGCCGGCTTCGTTCGCGATGTGACGGGAGGACAGCCGATCAGAAATGTCCTCCTGGCCGACTACGCCGATCTCGGGGACCGCTCCTACGGGGACATCGAAGACCTGCTGACGATCGACCGGCACGTGCGCGATCGGATCGAGACCGCCGAGGCAGCCCGCCTGGCGAGAGAAATCACCGAGCGACTGCCCAGGAACGACACGGAACTGGAGACAATGATCTGTGAGGGCTACCGTCTGGCCTACAACATGAGTTGGGACGTGGTCGTCCGCAAGTATTTGCTCGCCGACCTGTCTCGTGCCTTCGACAAGCCGGTCTCCTGTCGGAATTGACCCGGCCCGGTCCGATGCGTGCGCTCGTCCGAAGGCCGCTACCTGGACCCCGTCTGGGCGAAGACATCGTACCCTGAGCCCTCGATCTCCGCAATCCAGACCACGACGTACCGTCCGTCGGACGCCATCGCCGCGTCGGGATACCAGTTCCGCCCGGCCGTCTCGATCGCCACGCTGCATTCATATCCGGACAGCTCGCCTGCTCCCGTACAGAACTGGCCGCCCACCCGACAACCGCTGCCGCTCGGATCGTGGCAATCCCATGCGATGAGGAAGTCGCTGTCGCCGTTTGACGCGATGCAGGGACGCCCCTGATGTCCCTCCATGCAGGTGTTGACGATCTGCGGTGCAGACATCGGCTCGGCGTCCCGGTTGAACGGCTGGGCACAGATATTGCAGGGAAACGGCCCGATCACCCAGGCCACAACGAAACCGCCGTCGCCGCCGGTCGCCACCGCCGGGCCGTACCACCGGTTGTTCAGGTCGCCCGTCAGCAGCATCTCGGGCCCCAACGGCATTCCATCGGCGTCGAATTGGCGAAGCATGACATACTCGCCGTAGGGGCGATTGTAGGTATCGCCCATCCGGACCCACGCGACGACGAATCGGCCCGCCTCATCCATCGCCACATGGGGCCATCTCTGTTGTGGCCGATCGCTGATCTCGAACGGGTCGCCTATGGGCGAACCATCGGCCTCGTAGAGGCGGGCCGCCGCATAGCTCTTGCCGGTGTAGGAGTCGCCGTATCGGTTGGTCCAGACGATGACAAAGGCTCCCGTCGAGTTCATCGCGATCCTCGGGTCCGACTCGACGACGCCTGCGGCGCCCGCCACCGGCATCTCCTCGGTCAGCGGTGCCCCTGTGGCGTCGAACCGCCGGGCCACAACGTCGCAGTCGCCCTCTCGGTCGGCCACCCACACCACCACGAAATCGCCTCCGGGCGCAATCGCCACCGCCGGCGACCAGTTGTCCACGTCCACATCGGAGAGATTGGCTTTGAATTCGTCGCCGAGGGCCGTTCCGTCGGGATCAAACCGACGGGCAAACACCCCGCCCCCGCGGCCGTCGGCCACGTGGCTGCGCCAGACCACCACGAAGTCGCCGGCGTCATTCATGGCCACCGCCGGATGGGTTTGATGGTGCCGATCGTAGCTGTTCACCTGCAACTGAGCGGCCCCGACAACTGCCAGAATCAGGACAGTCCCTATCGCCGCGCACAATCCTCGCCTGCACATGGTTGCACTCCAACCAGCGTTCCCCGGAAACAATGGAACCTCGCCTCGTATTCTTGCCTGTGATGCTCACCGACGCCTCACTCCGGCGCGTCTATCCCATAAGACGCAGCAGACCGGATGCTGTTACAGAAAAATGGGGCGTATCGGAAAATTCGCGGCGGGCCTGGGCTGTGCGAGCACCGCGGGAGGCAATGTGCGGATCAGGGATGTGTCTTACCGGCAGAGCGTCATGGGAACGGCCATGTCTCCGACGGCTTGTGTGCGGCCTTCATCAGGGCGGCAATCTGCGCGACGACCTCAGGGTATTCGTCGGCGAGGTTCACCGTTTCCCCCAAGTCCGTTTGCAGGTCATACAGCTCGATCGGCCCGTTCGGGTCCTTGGCCACGTTCAGACGCACGCCCTTCCAGCGGCCCATGCGGACCGCCTGCTTCTTGCCCTGTTCATGGAACTCCCAGTAGAGATATCCATGCCTTCTCTGGTATTCGGGCTTGCCTCGCAGCGTGGGCAGGAAGGAAAACCCATCGGCGTCGTCCGGCGGGATCGCCCCGGCCAGATCGCAACAGGTCGGCAGGAAGTCCCAGAAGGCGCAGACGTGGTCCGTGCCCGAACCGGCGGCGATCCTCCCCGGCCAGCGGGCAATCAGCGGCACGCGAATCCCACCCTCGTAGAGATCGCGTTTGATGCCGCGCAGCGGACCGCTGCTGAGGAAGAACGCCGGATCAGCGCCCCCCTCGGCGTGCGGACCGTTGTCGCTGGAAAACAACACCAGCGTGTCACCATCGATGCCGAGTTCCTTGAGCTTGTCGAGCAGGCGGCCCACGTCGCCGTCCATCCGCGTAATCATCGCGGCGTGGCCCTTCTGCGGCTCGGGCCAATCTGTGTCGGCATACGGCCCGTAGGACGGCACTTCCATCCCCGCTCGGCCTGCCTCGTTGTTGGCGTGTGGAATCGTCAACGCCAGATACAGGAAGAAAGGCACCTGGCGGTTCCGCTCGATGAATTGCAGCGCCTCGTCCGCAACCAGGTCATGGGAATACTCGACCTTTTCCGTCGCCACGCCGGCGCCGTCGTCCCGATCACCTGCGACCTTGTTGGCCAGCGGCACACGCTGATCGTTGCGATAGAGAAACTCCGGGTAGTAATTGTGCGCATGCCTCTGGCAGAGATACCCGAAGAAGTAGTCGAAGCCCTGGTTGTTGGGCGCCCCGCTGCTGCCCGGTCCGCCGAGTCCCCACTTGCCGATCAAGCCCGTCCGATAGCCGCGACCGGCCAGCAGACGAGGCACGGTGACAGCGCCCGTGGGCAGAGGCAATTGGCCCATCGGCTTGGCCTCTTTGTTGCCGCGTACGTAGGCGTGCCCGGTATGCAGACCCGTCATCAACGAACAGCGCGACGGCGCGCAGACGGTGCTGCCGGCGTAGGCGTCGGTAAAGAGCATGCCCTCGGCCGCCATCCGGTCGATGTTCGGGGTCCGGATCACCTGCTGGCCGTAACAGCCCAGGTCGCCGTAGCCAAGATCGTCGGCCAGGATGAAGATGATGTTCGGCTGGTCCGGCCCGGCCAGTCGCTTCGACCCGCCGGTCCGGCAGCCGCCAGGCGCCAGCGCCGAGGCGGCGGCCAGCCCGGCCGCCTGAAGGAAGCTTCGTCTGGTCCAATACTGCCTTTGTCGTTCGTTCATGCGCTGTCTCTCCATTCCATCCACCGCGGCACTCGGGGCAGATGTCCCTTCGTCACTTGCCCGGCGGCAGGATGGTGACATCAATCGAACGGACCTCGCCCAGTGTGGACAGGGGCCGATCGAAATCCTCCGGTCGCCCCACCACCAGGATTTGCAGGACATCAGGCCTCAGATGCGCGCGGGCAGCCCTGAGGACATCGGCCTTCGTGACCTTCTCGATCCGCTCTCGGGTCTGCTGCAGGAAGTCGGGCGGATAGCCGTAATACTCATAGGTCATCAGGCGACTGATGATCTGGCCCGTGCTGTCGAAGTTGAACACGAACGAGTTCAGGTAGCTGTCCTTGGCCAGTTCCAGTTCCTCGTCGGTCACTTCCTCCTGGGTCATCTTCCGGGCCTCCTCGCGGATGGCCTCGATCGCGTGGACGGTGCTCTCCGACTTCGTCTGGCAGCCCATGGCGAAAACGCCGGGACGGTCGTAGCGTGTGGCGTAGGTCCCGAAGACCGAATAGGCCAGACCCTGTCGCGAGCGCACGTTCTTGAACAATCGCCCGGTGAAGCCGCCTCCAAGGATGTGGTTCATCAGCGTCAGCGCCGCATAGTCCGGGTCGCTCATCCGCCCGCCGATGTGGCCGATGTAGATATTCGACTGGTTGAGGTCCCCCCGGGCCACGAGGTTCACCGTGGCCCGCCACGCATAATCCACCTCGGGCGAGGGCGGCAGGTCCAGATCGATCTTCTCCCATCCGTCGAAGGCCTTCTCGATCCGGGCGATCATCTCTTGCGCGTCGAAATCGCCCCAGACGGCCAGCATCATGTTGTTGGGCCCGAAGAACCGCTTGTGGAACGCCACCAGGTCGTCGCGGGTGATGCTGTCGATGGTCGCGTACTCGGTGTGCCGGGCGTACACGCTCTCGGGACCGTAGATCAGCTTGTCGAACTCGCGCGAGGCGATGGAGCGGGGCGAATCGTTGCGCCGGGCGATGGCGCTGCGGTGCTGCATCTTGGCCAATTCGATCTTGTCCTGGCGGAACGCCGGATGCATCAGCACGTCGGCCAGAATCCCCAGCCCCTTGCCAATGTCTTCCTTGAGCACCGACACCGAGACATATCCCGAATCCTGCCCGATGCCCGTTTCGACCGAGGCGGCGATCTGCTCCAGTTCGTCGTCCAGCTCGTCGCCGGTCCTGCTCTTCGTCCCGCCGGTGCGCATGACCTCGCCGGTGATGTCGGCCAGGCCCACCTTGTCGGCCGGCTCGTAGATAGACCCCACACGAATGCGGCCGGACAGGGAGATCAGCGGCAGCTCATGATCCTCCAGCAGGAGCAGCCACATCCCGTTGGACAGGGTCACACGCTGCACCTCAGGCACGACCACGTCGCGAAGGCTCGGGTATTTCAGTTGCATGTGGTCCGTGGCACGCTGCGCCGTCACCGGCGAAACCGCCAGAAACAATACCGCCACCGCACAGAGAACCGGTGACAGATGACATACTCGTTGGCTTCTCATATTCCCGCTCCCCTATTCAGGATTCGTTTTCGCCGGCCATCGTCTCGATGATGCCGACGGTTCGGTTCTTCGTCGTAAAACAGGCTCGGGCGACCCGCTGGATGTCCTCGGCGGTGACCCGGTCGATCCGTTCGAGCTGTTGGAACAGGTTTCGCCAATCGCCC
Organism: Phycisphaerales bacterium Planc_01; assembly: GCA_001603075.1. GTDB lineage: Bacteria > Planctomycetota > Phycisphaerae > Sedimentisphaerales > Anaerobacaceae > Anaerobaca. Next base: position 35,742 of record LVBB01000022.1, read on the forward strand.
GTCAGCACCTCGTAGAACGTCAACTGCTCCGCCAGGCCCGAGTTGGAGTCGAGCTGCCGAACCAGAGCGGCGCGGGCCCGCGTCTTGGCCTTCTGCAACTCCTGCTCGCTGACCGGCTCGTTCCTGAGCCTCTCGATTTCGTCGTAGATCGCCCGTTCGCACTCCTGGTTCGTGTGGCCCCTGGCCGGCATGGCGTAGAACAGGAACAGCCCCGGGTACTTCTGACCGGGCATGCCCTGGAAGCCCGAGGTGGCCATCGCGATCCGCTTGTCCTTGACGAGACTGCGGTACAGCCGTGACGTGCGCCCACTGCCCATGATGTCCGTGATGGCATCGAACACCGCGTTGTCCTCGTGCTGAATGCTCGGCTTGTGGTATCCGATCAGAACGAAGGGCTGGGCCGGGTCTTCCACGACGACGCGGCGCTCGCCCGGCTGCGGGGGCTCGACCGTCACGACCGGCCCCGGCGCCGGACGAAGGGGAATCCGTCCGAAGTACTCCCGCGCCAGCGTCTTGACGCGGGCCGGATCGACGTCGCCGACGATGGCCACCGTCAGATTGCTCGGCACGTAGTGCGTCCGAAAGAACGCCTCGGCCTGCGCGCGGGTCACGGCCTCGATGTCGCTCATGTGTCCGATGACCGGCTGGCCGTAGGGATGGGCCTTGTACGCCGCCGCAAGGAATTCCTCCAGCAGTTTGCCGACCGGCTGGGTTTCCGTGCGGAGCCGGCGCTCTTCCATAACCACGTCCTTCTCGTTGTAGAACTCGCGCAGGACGGGATTGAGGAACCGATCCGACTCCATCAGCATCCAGAGCTCAAGCTTGTTGGCCGGCAGGCTCACGAAATAGACCGTGTAGTCGGAACTGGTCCCGGCGTTGAGCCCCACCCCGCCGGCCCGCTTGAGGATCTCGTCGAACTCATCGTGCACCAGATACTGCTGGGCCTGCTCCTGCGCCTCGGCGAGCCGGCTTTGCAGTTCGGCCAACTTCTGCTCGTCGGCCGAACCGCCCTTGAGCCGCTCGGCTCGGATCGCCTCGAAGATCTCGTCGATCTTCGCCAGCGCCCTGGCCTCGGCCTCGGGGTCTCGGGTGCCAATCGTCCGCGTGCCCTTGAAGGCCATATGCTCGAAGAGATGCGCCAGGCCCGTCAGGCCGGTGACTTCGTCCACGGCGCCGACGTTGGCATGCGTGAAACATGTCACGACCGGTGCCTCGGGCCGCCGAAGCACGATGAACTTCAGTCCGTTGTCCAGCGAGAATTCGGTCACGCGCGACTCGAATTCCACCAGGTTCTGGGCCAGACCCGACGGCCCCGTCGCCAGCAACACAGCCAGCAAGGGCAATACGACCGAGCCGACCGCCCGCCGCCAAACCGCACTTACTCGTCCCATCTCACTGCTCCTCAAACCGCATCGTTTCAGGATTGCCATACGCCAACATCATCCAACCGCCGACCGCCGCTCAGTTGTACATGAAATACACCGTGGCCTTGCAGGCCCTATCCACCCGCACGCGGACCCAGTGGGCGGAAAAGCCGTCCGGGAACTCGTGGTGCCGGTAGCCCTTGCGGAAGCGGAAGGTCTCATAGGGTTGCCAACTGCCATCGCCCAGGAAATCCACCTCCAGAGCGAAACTCACATTCTCGTCGCTGTCGTGGACCATATGCACGACCTTCTTGTCGAAGCCGGTCATCAGGAACGGGTCCGAGACTTCGTCGGCCTGCACGGGCGTATCCCACCACGGGCCGCCCCAGCCGGCGGGCTTGCCCATCTGCCAGAGGTCGTCGAGGTTCCCGAACCACAGCCCGGATTGCGGCTGGCCCTGGTCGTGGTCGATCTGGTCCGACGCCATCACGAACAGCCCGCGCCAGTGGCAGAAATCCGGGACCACCCGCAGATGCGAGCAGATCGGCCGAATCCCCCAGATCCGACCACCGTAGGCAAACGGAGGCAGCTCGTAGAACATGCCGTGTACGTCCATCAGCAGGCGTTCCGTCACCGCATGGCGAATCCGCATCCATTCGGTGTTCCAGGCATGGTCCCAGCTATGGCTGGCCTTCGGCAGCAGATACCGTTGCCACGTGCCGTTGACCAGGACGCGCAGCACCACGCTCGACTTCGTCCAACCGGTTACGTAAAGGGTGTTGCCGCCGTACGAACCGCTACCGGCGCTGGCGTGGACCTCGACGAAGGGATTGCGCTCGACAATGGTCCATCGGTCGCCGTCCCATTCGGCCAGCCGGCCCGCCTGACGACGGCCGAGAAACTCCTGCTCGTCATACGTGTTGTTGGCGACCACGACGCGGCCTTGCGCGGTGAAGGCACTCTTGAAATGCTCTCTGGCGCCCGTGATCTCCAGCTCCTTTCGCAGATCGAACAGATGCCTCGCTTCGAGACTGTGGACGTCCACCTCCCAGAAACCCCCTTCCATGCCCAGAAAGTAGACCTTGTCTTTGGGGTCCTTCAGGTGATCGCACGTCGCGCACAGACGGTAGTTCTTCAGGCCTTCGATCGTGCGGACGTTGCCGTCGATGTCGATCGCATAGGGTCCAATGAACGCCTGCCCGCTGGGCCAGTGCACGAACCGGTTGGCGAAGGTCCCGGTCAGCGTCACCGACGCCGGGTGACGTCGCATCGTCATATCCTCGCCGATCTCGTAGAGGCCGATCCCCTGGCCGCGAATGTGTGCGACATAGCCCACCGCCCAGAGCTTGCCAGCCCAGGGCACCAGGGCGCCGATCCCCGCCTCCGAGTCGCTGCCGAGCCCGTGGGCCATCACCGTCATCTGCGGAAAGACGCCACCGACCTGCACGGGCCGCGCGGGCGATGCTTCGGCCTGGCGCTCTTCCACATCGAGGCGTTCGAGATACGCCCGCATCGCCCGGGCGAGACTTCGCCCGAAGGCGCGGGCGCTCTCGGCGGTCACCGGCTGGCCCGCCGCGTTGGCATACGGGATCTCGAACGGCGCCGACAATCGCACGCCGTCGATGCCGCCCGCCCATCGACTGCAACTCTTGCCCGCCGCATAGTTGCGTCCCGTGTTCCACGCCTTGCCGAACGGCAGATTGTCCGAGACACGATAGACCAGCGGACCTCGCTGAAGCTCTTCGAGCAGACGGCCGAACCGCCGCTGCTCCTGCCACGTCCGCTCCTCCGAACTGCCGGGGATGTAGATCACCTCGTTGTACTCGCCTCGAATGTGCGGGCAGTGCAGATCGAAGGCGGCGCGCAGCTTGCCGTTGGACCAGTTCGGCACGAATGTCCGCAGCGCCGCAACGGACGGATGGATGCTGGGTCCGATATAGTCGCGGTTGTGGTCGCGAGGTTTGCGGTTCTTGCCCTGGTCACCCGCCTCGACGCCGTCCTTGCCCACGAAGGGAATCGCCAGGACCTCGACGTTGCGGCCGAACCAGTAGCCGTCGTCGCTGTCGGACAACACCACGTCGAGCACGCCCTCCAGCACGAAGCTGGCCATCGACTCGCACGCGTGGTGTCGGGCGGTCAGCAGGACGCGAAAGCGCGGGTCGCCATCCAGACGGCCGGCATGAATCCGCTCGACCGACCGTCCCTGGCGTGTCTTGCACAGCTCTTCAACGCGAAGGTTGGGATGCTTGGCAAAGCCGGCCAGAAACTCCTTCAGATCGGCCTCGACATACGGCACCGCAAAGCAGAAGCGCACCTCGGCCGCATCCTGCGAAAACGCATAGGAGAACGAGCTGCCTCTGACGGCGTCGGCGCCGAGCCATGCCCAGGTTCGCCCCCGATCGAGACTGACGGCCGGGCCGCGCACGCCGATCGGGTTGTTGCCGCTGAATTGGAAGCGCAGCGTCCGGCCTTCGGCCCCGCGCACTCGGAAGTTCCAATAGAACCACCATCCCTCCGTGTCGCGCAGATCAGACCGCAGATAGACGGTGTCCGCCTCCATCCGCTCGACCACGATATTGCCGCCGGGATAGTCCGCATCGACGACGATACCGCCGACCGGGCCCTGCCCCCAGCCAACCTTCGACCCATCAGACAGGAAGAAGGCCATGATAAGAACCGCCGCTTGCAGGACGAATCTCCGTGACGGTGGCCTGGGGAATCCCGACAGAGGCCGGGATCGGCCCAGATAAGCTGGATCGGAACGCACCATTCGATTCCCTTCCGGTGATCTGCCAGATATCCCGTCGGCCGACATTCGGCAGTTGTTCGGAGGCGCACTATACCCCACGGCGCCCCCGTCGTCAACGACACCCGGCATCATGGAAAGGACGGATCGAAAGGAGCACCCTTGCCGCAGCCGGCATCCTACCACATCGGGTCCCAGACGGGCAGCTTCTGCGTCGGCTGGGCCAGAATCTTGCGGACCTCGTCGGGCACGTCATCGCGATGCACGATGATGTTGTAGACGTTGTCGTCGAACCAGTCATCGTACATGGTCCAGAGTCCGCCGCTGCCCCGGTCGCTGCCCCAACTGTTCTCGACGAGCCACTTGACCGGCGTTCCGTCGACCAGATCGACGCCGATGAACGCCATGCCGTGATTGATCGTGCTGTCCCGCAAGAGGAGCCGCTCGGTCTTGTTCAGGCCCATGTCGAGGGCATAAACCGATTCGTAGTCGTACAGATTGCGGGCCATGATCCCGGCCTTGCTGTCCTGGTCGGGCGAGACGTCGGCGGCGAAGTAGACCGGCTGGTTGCTCAATAGCACCTTGACGACGAGGTCCTTGAGGGTCTGAATGTCCACGCTCGCATAGCTGGCGTTTCGTCCGTCGTACAGGTTCTTGGTCATCGCGATCTCGTAGTGACCGCCCTCCGGACGGATCGGATCGTTCGCCACGTTGACGTACTGACGCAGGTCCAGACCCACGAACTCGTCATAGAACGATTGGGGCCTAAAGGTGCGCAGCACGCTCCAATCCTGCTCGACCCGGTAGCCGTCGTCCTTCTTCTCGCTGGCCTGGTCTTCGGCGGAATCACCGTCATTCTCGGCCTTCTCCTCGTCGCCCTTGGCGGCCTTGCCTTTTGCCTTATGGCGCCAGGAGAACTCCTCCGGCGGCTCTCCCAGGTTCAGCACGAGCACGCGATACACCTCGGCCAGCATCTTCGGCTTGGCGTCGCGCATCTTCCGGACCGAGCCGGTCTCCTGGTAGATCTCGCGCATCTCGGCGGCGCTCTTGCGCAGCAGGCGCGCCAGGGCGCGGTTCATCATGCCCGTGTTCTCCGAGCTGGCGGTCTCGGCCATCGCCTCCTTCGGGATCACGCCGTATTTGGTAACCAGATCCACGAAGTTCTCCCAATACCCGCCATCCGAGGCCGGGTCTTTCAGCAGGAATACCATATCGCGGTCCTGGAGGTCCCGATCGCGGTACTCGATCATGTATTCGAGGAAGCTGTTGGCCTTCTCCATCTTGTCCCAGAACTGAAGATAGATATGGGAGAACTCGAAGTCGTCCAGATCGAGCTTGTTGAGCACCACCGGCTTGATCGTATTGAACCCGGCGAACATCCAGCATCGTCCGCTGCTCTTCTGGTTGCTGATGCCCTTGGTCTTGATCTTGTGGCTGAACTGCTTGTTGTGCGCCGCGAGAATCTCGCGGTTCTCGGCGATATCGCGGATGCCCGTGCTGGTCAGCGCGTTGCGCATCGCCCGCGCGTGCGCGTCCATCTGGAACTCGCTTCGAATCCGCTCGATCTGCGACGGCGCCAGCGCCCCGTCCTGGGCCGCCGCACCGGCCGAAAGAACCAACCACGCCAACAGCACCCCCATCAACCGCACCATAGCATCTCTCATCGGAGACCTCCAGATATCGCACCTGCATTTATGGTCACTTGACGCTCGCACCGAATCGGCATCCCGCCGCCGGTGGAAGGCTTCACTATCGGCCCGGCTCGGCCCTCTGTCAACCCTTCTATTCCGTCAATTCGGCCGGCACGATCCCCGCGGCGTTCGGTATTGACGGCCTCGCCGGACCGCTCTACGATGACATGCGACAATCTCAGAAACGATGAAGGGGCAGGCTATGAACGCACGCAAGAACGAACGATCGAACCGTGCTCTGATCCCCATGCGGCGGACGAACGGCGGCGCGATCGTCAATCTCGTCTTTGCCGTGGTCTTCTTCGGGCTGCTCGCCCTTGGCGTCGTCTGGCTTCTCAAAATGGTCGGCGATGCGGGTCAGCAATATTCCACCGCCATGGTCCAGACCAGCCACAGGGCCTCGGCGTTGAAGTGCCAGAACAATCTGCGCACGATCGCGCAGAGCATCCAGATGTATGCCATCGGCAATGAGAGTCTGCCGCCAACCCAGCAGGCTTTGATGGACTACTGCGGCTACGGATCGCGATTGTTCCATTGCGACGAACCCAACGCGCCGCAGTACGTCTACATCGCGGGCCAGAGCCTGGACATGCCGCCGACGAACGTCCTGCTGTACGAGCCGCAGCCCGTCCACGATGGCAAGTGCAGCGTCCTGTTCCTCGACGGCCAGATCGCCATGCTCAGCCCCGAGGAGCTGAAATTCGCCGTCGAAGCCACCGTCGCGATCATCGAGCGAAGGCAGAGATGACGACCGTTCAGCCGACCCGGCCAACCATCCGACAGACCGTTTCGAGGTGGATGCGATCCACGTCGTCGAAGGCTGCCGGCTGATCGGAATCGATATCGAGCACCGCCACCAACTCGCCCTGCGGCGTAAGTACGGGCACCACGATCTCCGAACGCGTCGAGTGCGAACAGGCGATATGACCGTCAAACGCGCGAACGTCCGGCACGATCTGGGTCTGCCGCAGGCGCGCGGCGGCGCCGCACACGCCTCGGTCGAAAGAGATCTCCAGGCACCCATGCGGGCCCTGATAGGGACCGACCTTGAGCACCCCCCGCGCAACGACGCGATAGAACCCCGTCCAGTCGAACCACTCGAATCGGTTGTGCAACTCGCACACCACCGTCGCCATGACCGCAATCAGGTCCGTCTCAGCCGCGATCAGCCGCTCGATGCCATCGATGGTCCGGTCATACAACTGGTGTTTCTCGTTCGAATCCATTGCTCATCCGATGGCAGGGCGTGCTACCGCTCGATCGCGCCGTCGGCCCCAGGCGGCGGACAGGGATGCGTGAACGGGAGGCGGCCACCCGGCCATGCCCCTTTGGCGTCGTGCTGCAGAGCCGCGTAATTCCGGGCCAGTTCGATCACCGCGTCATCGCTTTCGTCGACATATAACTCCAGCCAATGTCCCTCGACCCCCTTCTTCGCGACCCGTATCCCCGCCGCCAGGCGTCCGCGATGGTCGCCGCCGGCACAGTCGCCCGCGACGAGCGCCGCCATCAGGCGGTCGGCGAAGCTGCCCTGCGTCTGCTCGTAGGCCCGGGCCATGGCGAAGACGACTTCGCAACCGGCCAGCGTATTGCCCTGGCAGGCGTAGTATCGGCCGCTGGCAGCACCCCACCACAGGCCCGATGGGTCGGCGTCGGCCGGATTGCGGTTGGCCGCCCGGCCCGACATGTCGATGATCGCCAGTTGCCGCTTGTCCCGACGCGGGTCGTCCCGCAACAGTTCGGCAAGGACCTGCTCGGGCAGATGCCCCTCGGCCAGCAAGTCCAATGCCTGCTCGGCCCACGCGGGATTGTGCCAATGCTGCGTGCAGAAGGCGCCGACGCCGGCGCGCACGTACGGAACCACCTTGCCCACCGCCGGGTACTTGCTCGCCACCGCGGCGCCGCAAACACCCGTATTGGGGTCGACCGCCACGATGGAGAACGTCCCGGATACGGCCATCCGCAAACCGTGGCCTGATTGCACGGCTTGGGGCTCCGCGCCCGGCCGGCATCCGAAGAGAATCACAACAACGAACAGGGACATGCGCCATAGTGTCTGCATGGCTCCCATAAACACCGCGACGGTCGCTCTGTCAAGCATCCATCTCCTCCGCTGAATCGCCGTCATCGTCTCCTCCAGAACCGAAACGCATACCAAGACCGAGGCGGATCACCCCCCAACATCGGCGACGGCCGCGTCAGGAGGGGAAGTCCCCAGGACCTCCAGCTTCTTCTACAGCGGCCAGAACCAGAGGATCAGCGGCACCCCCGCAGCAATGACGAGAATCGATAGGGGCAGACCCATCCGCCAATAGTCGCCGAACGTGTATCCGCCGGGGTCCATGACCAGGGCGTTGGACTGATGGCCGATTGGGGTCAGGAACGCACACGACGCCCCGACGGCAACCGTCATCAGGAACGGATCGGCACTGGCGTCGATGCTCCCGGCCAGGCTCACGGCGATCGGCGCCATCAGGATCGCGGCGGCAGCGTTGTTGATAATGTTGCTCAGCAGCATCGTGCCGACCATCAGGATCACCAGCGTCGTCGCCGGTGTCGCTGCCTGGGCGATGCTGTGCAAGCGACCGGCGATCAGATCGGCGCTTCCGGTGGTTTCAAAGGCCCGGCCAATCGGGATCATCGCACCCAGCAGCACGACGACAGGCCAGTCGATACTCTTGTACGCCTCGGCTGGCGACAACAATCCGGATGCGATCAGTGCCAGCGCCGCGCACGTCAGCGTGATGGGGGCCGGCAGCACACCGAAGGCAACAAGCGACATCGCCAGAACAAATATTGCCACCGCAAGCAGCACCTTGCGTGGTTTCCCGATCCGCAGCCCGCGCTCGGCCAGCCGCAGGCACCCCAGTTCCGACAGCGTTGACGGCAGTGAGTCATTGCCGCCCTGGACCAGCAAGATGTCCCCGGCCAGAAAGCGGATACGTCCCAGTCGTTGCTTCAGTTGTTTGCCGCGACGGGCCACGGCAATGACGTTGATCCCATACCGTTCGCGGAGGTCCAGGCCCGAGGCGGTCTTGCCGATCAACAGAGATTCCGGGGCCACGATCGCTTCCACCACACCGACCTCTTCGGATTCGATGGCCTTGGTGTCGTCTTGTTCTTTGTCGCCTTCAATGAATTCCAGTCCACCGTCGTCGATCAGGCTTCTGAGGCTGTCCGAGTCGGTTTCAACCATCAGGATGTCGCCGGAGTGCAAAACTCGATACATCGACGGCGCCAGAATCCGCTTTTCGCGACGCACCAGAGCAACGACCGAAACGTCTTCTTTGCTGGGCATAGCCGCCAGCAGATCGTGGAGCGGAAGGCCAACGAACTTGCTGTCCTCCCGCAGGCGGACTTCACTGATGTAATCGCTGATTCTGAATGGATCCTCCGGACTGTCTTTTTCCGGGTGTTTGGGAATCAGCCGCCAGCCGATCAAGGCGATAAAGATGACTCCGATGAGGGTCACACCAAGGCCAACGGGCAGAAAGCCGAACATCCCAAAGGGCGCTGTCCCATCCTGTGCGCGGTATGCTGCGATGATCATGTTCGGAGGCGTACCGATCAGCGTCAACGATCCGCCCAGCAGCGACCCGAACGCCAGCGGCATCAGCATCAGCGATGGGGAACGGCCGCTCTTTCGCGACATCCAAATCGTTACCGGCATCAGCAACGCCAGTGCCCCGACATTGTTCATGAAGCCTGAGCAAGCCGCCACGAGCCCTGTCATCGCCAACACCTGCACGGTCGGACGGTCGCCGATCCGACCCAACTGTCGTGCCATGACGTCGATCACACCGGCATTGATCAGTCCACGGCTCACGACCAGCACCGCGACAACCGTTACCACCGCCGGATGTCCAAAGCCGGAGAAAACCTCATCGGGCGGCACGATGCCCGTGATGGCAACAACCAGCAACGCGGCAATGGACACCACGTCATACCGCCAGCGATTCCAGACGAACATGCCCAGAGTGGCTGCCAGAACACCGAAGACGACAAGTTGCTGTGTATTCATTACGATCGATCCTTCTGCCCGCGACGCAAGCCCCCCCGATCGAGACTCAATGCCGGATGATGCAAACATCGTTCACCAGCCAAGGACGCAGATGCCAAGCTGGTCGGCCAGGGCGATGGTCTGGGGCGTATCGATCACGATGGTCTTGCCCGCTTCGATCGCCAGGCGCGCGGCGCCGCAGAGGCCCGTGTTGGGGTCAACCGCCACGATGGAGAACGTCCCGGAAACGGCCGCCGGGCAATCGCCGCTCAATCGCGCGGTGCGGGATTCCGAACTCTGCCGGCACCCCCATGCGATCCAGGCAACGAGCAGCGATATCGACAACAGCCTCTGCATGGCCTCTATAGAAACGCCCGTCGCGATTCTGTCAAGCGTCCGTCCGCGCCGGCGCCGACAGGAAAACGCAGACTTGACCGGCCCGAAGGCAGGTGATACGGTGGAACCGTCGGCATGATCCGTTCCACATGACAATAAGGAGTGGCAAACGATGCAGCGCAAACTGACCCGCCGTACCTTCCTCCGCAACGCCGCCTGGGCCGGCTCAAGCCTGGTCGTCCTGTCCAACAGTCGACTGGTGCGAGGGACCTTGGCCAACAGCAAGCTCAACATCGCCGGGATCGGCATCGGCGGTCGCGGTGCCGCGAACATCCAGGGCGTGGCGAGCGAGAACATCGTCGCTCTCTGTGACGTCGACGAGAAGCACGCCGCCGCGACGTTCGAACAGCATCCCGGCGCCAAGCGGTTCAAGGATTTCCGCAAGATGCTCGACGCGGTGCACAACCAGATCGACGCGGTCGTGATCGGCACGCCGGACCATACGCATGCCCCGGCCGGCGTGATGGCCATGAAGCTCGGCAAGCACTGCTACTGCGAGAAGCCGCTGACCCACAGCGTCTATGAGGCCCGGCTGATGGCGAATATCGCCCGCGAGAAAGGGCTCGTGACACAGATGGGCACGCAGATCCACGCCGAGAACAACTACCGCCGCGCCGTCGAGCTGGTGCAAAGCAACGCCATCGGTCCCGTGCGCGAGGTTCACGTCTGGTTGGGGGCCAATTTCGACGGTCCGCCCAAGCCCACCGACATGAGCCAGCCGAACGCGCCGACCGACCATGTGCCCGTGCCGGCAGGTCTCGACTGGGACCTCTGGCTCGGACCGGCGTCGTACCGCTTCTACAGCCCCGCCTATGCACCGTTCCACTGGCGATACTGGTGGAACTTCGCCAACGGGCAACTGGGCGACTTCTTCTGCCACTACTGCGATCTGGCCTTCTGGGCGCTGAAGCTGCGGCATCCGACCACGGTCGAGGCCGAAGGACCCGTCCATCCGGAGAGCACCGCCAAATGGACCATCGCACGCCAGGAGTACCCCGCTCGCGGCGACCTGCCGCCGGTGGCGCTGACCTGGTACAACGGCGGCGGCTATCCGGCGCTCGTCAAGGAGAGGAACGTGCCGCAGTGGTCCAGCGGCGTGCTGTTTGTCGGCAGCAAGGGCATGCTGCTGGCCGACTACGGCCGGCACCAACTGCTGCCTGAGGCGGAGTTCGCCGGTTTCCAGCCGCCCGATCCATTCATTGCGAATTCCATCGGCCATCATCGCGAATGGATCGAGGCGTGCAAGACGGGCGGGCCGACCACGTGCAATTTCGACTACTCCGGCGCGCTGACCGAGGCGGCCCTGCTGTGCAACGTGGCGCTGCGCACGGGCGAGAAGCTCACGTGGGACGCCGCCAACCTCAAGGCCATTGGCTGCCCACAGGCGGATGCGTATATTCAGCGTCCCTACCGACGGGGATGGACGCTCTGAGAGCTGGCCGTAGCAGGAGATCGACGACATGAACGAACAACGGAGGACCCGAACCAGCGCCGGATTGGGATGGATGTTCCTGGCAATGGCGATCCTCTCGCCGGGTTGGGACCGCGCGGCGCGGGCGGCCGCGATTTCACCGATCGCGCTGCACCCGGAGAACCCCCACTACTTCCTCTGGCGGGACAAGCCCACCATCCTGATCACGTCGGCCGAACACTACGGCGCGGTGCTGAACCGCGCGTTCGACTACGTCAAGTACCTCGACACGCTTGAGACCAACGGATTCAACATGACGCGGACCTTCAGCGGCGCCTACTGCGAGCCGCCGGGCGCGTTCAACATCGAGAAGAACACGCTCGCGCCGGCCAAAGGAGATCTGCTCTGTCCGTGGGCGCGCAGCGACACGCCGGGCTATACCAACGGGGGCAACAAGTTCGACCTGACGAAATGGGACCCGGAGTACTTTCGGCGTCTGACCGACTTCGTCGCCCAGGCGGGCCGACGCGGCATCGTCGTGGAGATGGTTCTGTTCTGCCCGTTCTACGAAGACAGCATGTGGGAATTGAGCCCGATGAATTCCCGCAACAACGTCAACGACGTCGGGACCATGCCGCGCACGGAGGTCTACACGCTCAAGCACCCCAGACTGCTGGCGATCCAGGAGGCCATGATCCACAAGATCGTGGAAACCCTGGAGGGATTCGACAACCTCTACTACGAGATCTGCAACGAGCCCTACTTCGGCGGCGTCACCATCGACTGGCAGCACCACATCGCCGAGACCATCGCCGGCGCCGAATCGAAGTTCCAGCACAAGCACTTGATCGCGCAGAACATCGCCAACAAGGCCCAGGTCGTCGAGAACCCCAGCCCTCACGTTTCGATCTTCAACTTCCACTACGCCAAGCCGCCGATCGCGGTGGCCCAGAACTACCACTGGGACCGCGTGATCGGCGACGATGAGACCGGGTTCGCCGGCGACGACCGGGTCAAGCCATATCGGCTCGAAGGATGGGACTTCATCGTCGCCGGAGGAGCGATCTTCAACAATCTGGATTACTCCTTCGCGGTCGGCCACGAAGACGGATCGGCCAGAATCAACGCGCCGGGCGGGGGCGGTCCCGAACTCTGGCACCAGTTGGGCTTCCTTCGGGACTTCATCAACGGCTTCGATTTCATTCGTATGCGTCCGGACGACTCGGTCCTCACCTCGGATCTGCCCGACGGCACCACGGCGCGGGCGCTGGTGCAGCCGGGCGTTGCCTATGCGATCTACGTCAATGGTAACAACGCAACCCGGCTGACCGTCGATCTGCCCAGTGGCGCCTACAAGGCTGAGTGGATCGACACGAAGACCGGGCAGATCGCAGATGCCCAATCGTTCACGCACGACAGCGGCCTCCATCCGCTCGATGTGCCGCCGTACGCCGACGATATCGCCCTGCGGATCGTCAGCACCCAGCGGCCGCGCCAGGGATTGCTGTTCGAAAGCGATTTCGAAACCGAAGACCTCAAGGGCTGGAGGACATCGGGCAACGCCCCGCGTGTCACCGGCGCCCTCGCCCGGGCCGGCCGGCAGGCCATGCAGACCTCGCTCGATCGCGACAGAGACAGGGTTTCGTACCGTACCGAGGTCAGCGGCCCCGGCGCCGACGTCGGCAAAGAGTACTGGTATGGTTTCAGCATCCTGCTGCCTGAGGATTACCAGCCCGACGGGATATGGGAGATCGTGGCCCAGTGGCACGGCGTGCCCGACTTCGACATCGGCGAAGACTGGCGCAATCCCGTCATGGCGCTGTCCACGACCGGCGGCCGCTGGGGCTGGGTCAGCCGCTGGGACGCCAAACGCAATACGTTCGAAAGCGGGACCCGCCAGTACGGCGGGACGCAGCACTACGATCTTGGTCCCTACCGCAAAGGCGTCTGGACCGACTGGGTCGTTCATGTCAAATGGTCGTATGGACGGGACGGATTTCTGCGCGTCTGGAAAGACGGCGTCGAGGTCGTCGACCAGAACGGGCCCAACGCGTTCAACGACGAGCGCGGCCCCTATTTCAAGATGGGCCTCTATAAGGGTTGGGCCGATGCCGATCGGCCCAGCGATGCCGTGAGCCGGCGCATCCTCTACCATGACGAGTTCCGCATGGGCGGAGCCGAGGCCGGCTACGACGACGTCGCGCCCGGACCACGGTGACGGCCGACAGACACAACGTGGTCGTCGCCCTGAGCGGGGGCGTCGACAGCTCCGTCGCTGCGGCCCTGCTGCTCGAATCGGGCTGCAACGTCCAGGGCGTGTTCATGATCACCTGCGAGCAGGGCCGCCGTGCCCAGGCGGAAGCCGAAGAGGTGGCCCGCCGCCTCGGCCTCCAGTTGACCGTGCTGGATCTGTGCGACGACTTTGCGCAGATTCTCGGCTACTTCTTCGACGAATACGCCAAGGCCCGCACGCCCAACCCCTGCGTGATGTGCAACCGGCTGGTCAAGTTCGGCAAGCTCTGGGATTTTGCCCGCCAGGCGCAGGCCGAGTACCTCGCCACCGGTCATTACGCCAAAGTGCTCCAGCGCGATGGAGCCGTCGGCCTCTACGAAGGCGCGGACCCGGCGAAGGACCAGTCCTACGCCCTGTCGATGATCCGCCGCGACGTGCTCGCTCACGTCCTGCTGCCCATGGGCGAACACTCCAAGGACCAGACCCGACAGATCGCGCGACGACTGGCCCTCGGCACAGAGGCCAAAGCGGAGTCGCAGGAGATCTGCTTCATCCCCGACGACGACTATGTCGCGTTGCTCGAACGGCGCCACCCTGAACTGATCCGGCAAGGCCAGATCGTGGACTGTTCCGGCAAGGTGCTCGGCACGCACCAGGGCATCCACCGTTTCACGATCGGCCAGCGGCGCGGCCTGCGCGTGGCGATGGGCAAGCCCTACTATGTTATCGGTCTCGACGCTGGCAGCAACACGGTGATCCTGGGCCCGAAGGAAGAGGTGATGCACCGCCGCCTGACAGCCGGCGAAGTGAACTGGCTAATCGAGCCACCTCAGTCCGCTTTCAGCGCGACGGTCAAGATTCGCTACAACGACCGCGGCAAGCCTGCGACGGTGCATCCGGTCGGTCGCCTCGCCGAGGTCGAATTCGACAAACCCAACATGGCCATCACGCCCGGACAGCTCGCCGTCTTCTACGTGGACGAAGGCCGCCTGCGACGCGTCGCGGGCGCCGGATGGATCGAACGAGCCGACGATTGAACGTTGATGAAGTCCATTCACACAGATGAGGCGATCGAGTCTTGCCGTCCAGCCGAGGAGGAGGTATAATCAACGGTCATAATGGCGCAGACCAGCAACGACATTCTGAGTTTGCTCGAAGCCGAAGGCGCCCAGGCGGCCAAGGAGGCCCAACGAGGTGTCATTCTTCAGCCGGGGGCCCTGGGCGACTGCATCTTGACGCTGCCCCTGGTCAAGGTGATGACCGAGGCGCTGGGGCTCGGCGGCGTCGATCTCGTCGGGCATAGCGAGTATATCGGCATCCTGCCGGGCCGCAGTTGCGTCAGCGGCATCCGTTCCATCGACTCCACCGAGTTGCACCGCCTCTTCGTCGAGCCGGACAAGTTCGATCTGGCCGACCGCGATCCCCTGATCAACACGTTCGCCGACTACGCATGGATCGTCACGTTTCTTGGCGAGCCGGACGGACCCTTCGAACAGAACCTGATTTTCACGGCCAATTGCAGCCACAGCGCCGAGATCATCACCCTGTCGCTCAAACCGCCCCAGGACACCGGGCAGCACGTCGCGGAGCACTACGTCCGCCAGTTCGCTCGTCAGAGCGGCCTGCCGCCGGACCGCGCCGGCATCGCCGCCACCGAACCGCTGATCCGTGTCACCGACGCCGATCGCGAACGAGGGCTCGACATGCTCGAACAGACGGGCATCGATCCGTCCAAGCGGCTGGTGGTGATCCACCCCGGCAGTGGTGGACGCCATAAATGCTGGCACATCAGCAACTTCCTCGGCATCGCACAGGCGCTTCGCGCCGGCGCAATCGAGGTCCTGTTTCTGCTCGGACCGGCGGAGGTGGAACGCTTCGAGAATATCGACAAGGCGCGCCTGTACGGTGCCGCCAAGTGCGTCGCGCATCTTTCGCTCAGTCAGGTCGTCGATCTCCTGGCCTGCACCGACGCCGTCGTGGGCAATGACAGCGGGGTCACGCATCTGGCCGCTGGGTTGGGGTTGCGCACGTTCGCTATGTTCGGTCCGACCGATCCGGCCCTGTACAAACCCATCGGTCCGGCGGTAACAGTCCTTCAGGACCCGCACGACCGGTTCACCCGTCAGCCCAATCCCGACCTCCAAAGGGCCGTTATCGAAGGCATCCTCGCGTCCCCTTCCGACGGCCCTGTGCACTAACCCCAACTCCCTTCAGCGTATCGCGGTGCGCACTTGACCACATCAGACCATCGGATAGAATCCGCCCTGGGTCCTCTCGTTGCATCCCTGTGCTTGTCGCGCAGCGAGAAGAAGGCCACCGGAAGACGGTGTCGTCAGTTCCATGAGATCACAGATGATCCGTCGCAACAGCAGAATTCTCGCAGGACGTAGCGCATGACGGAGCCCAACGTCGTCGGTCTGATCGCAGGCGGAGGCCGGCTGCCTTTTATGGTGGCCGCCGGCGCCAGAGCATCGGGCTGCCGCGTGGTGTGTGTCGGGCTGGCCGGCTACGTGGACGCATCGCTGGCGGCCGAGGTGGACGTATTCTACGAAGCCGCCGTGGCCCGTCCCGGCAGTTGGATTCGCCGCCTCCGCAAACATGGCGCGATCGATACGATCATGGTCGGCACCGTCACGAAGTCGCACCTGTTCACGCGGAGGCGCATCCTGCGCTACGTGCCGGACTGGCGGGCGTTCCGCATCTACTACTGGCGGCTTCGCGGCCGGCCCAAACAAACAGACGTGCTCCTGAGGGCCCTGGCCGACGAGCTGGCCACCGGCGGCATTCGCTTGGAGAACTCCACGATGTACTGCGAGCAATACATGGCCGATTCGGGCGTCATGACGAAACACCAGCCCGGCGCACAGGTGCTTGGCGATATCGAGTTCGGCTGGCCGCTGGCCAGGCAGCTCGGCGACATGGACATCGGCCAGGCGATCGCCGTCCGCGAACGGGAAGTGATCGCCGTCGAGGCCATCGAGGGCACCGCCGAGATGATCAAGCGGGCCGGCCAGTTCTGCAAGGCCGGAGGATGGACCCTCATCAAGACCGCCAAGCCCAAGCAGGATCCGCGCTTCGATGTCCCCTGCGTCGGACCCGAGACGATCCGTGACCTCGCCGCCGGCGGCGCCGCGTGCCTGGCGATCGAAGCGGGCAAGACCATCGTCATCGACAAGCCCCAGACCATCGCCCTCGCCGACGAGTTGGGCATCTGCATCGTCGGCCGCTGAGCGCGCCGGACCTCGGACTATTGCGCCCCCATTCTTTGCAGTTCCATCGTCGCCCTGGAGTCGCCTGTCTGCTGCGATTTTCGCAGCGTCTCGACAGCCCGTTCGGTTTGTCCCAGCCTCTGGTAGGCCATCCCGAGAAAGAGATACGCCGAGCCCAGGTCCGGATATGCCAGATCGATCGCCCGCGTCAGCAGGCGCACCGCCTGCTCGGTGGCCCCCGTCTGGAGCCGCACGGCCCCGAGCCAGAAGGTTGCCTGCGCATGGGCCGGATGAAGCCGTAACACCGCTTCGTAATCGGCCATGGCCCGACCCCACTGCTCTATCGCTCGATACGCGTCGGCGCGTTCGCATAGGGCCCGTACATTCGCCGCATCACCCTCGATGGCCGCGCTGAAATCTGCGATCGCCCCGGCCGGGTCTCCCATCTTCTGCTTCGCCATGCCTCGATTGATGAGGTAGTCGCCCTTGGGCCTGGCCTCGACCGCACGGTCAAAATCGGCCAGAGCCTCCTGCCAGCGGCCGAGATAGGCATGGCAGCCGCCACGATTGTTCCATGCAAGACCCGAACGGGGATTGAGCTGCAAAGCCCTGTCGAAATCGGCGATCGCCGCCTCATGGCGGCCTGCCTCGGCCTCGGCCAGACCGCGATTGAGCCAAGCGACCCAGAGGTCTGTCCGTTTGCTGATGACGTCGTTCCACAGCGTCAGACTGTCTTTCCAGACCGCGATTCGCCGGAATGTGGCATACAATAGAAGGACCATCACGACTGCCAGGCCCGTCAGTGCCGCCGTCTTTGAGATGCGGCTGCGCGAAGCGATCCGCACGACCAGAGTCCCGACAAGGAAGAACAGCCCGACACAGGGGACATAGGCGTAGCGATCGCAGACCATCAGCTCGCTGATCGGGACAACCTGGATTACCAGGACAAGCGAAGCGACCATGAACAGCGCCGCGAAGGCCAGGAGCCGGCGGTGCCTGCCGCTGAACCATATTCCCACCGCCAGAGCCACCAGGACAAGGGGCGCCAGATAGAACAGGGCCGGCAGCCATCCATCCGCCTTGCTCGGAAACGGATAGAACACCGACAGGTTCGCCGGCCAGAGCAGCTTGCCGACGTACCACAGACACGAATAGCACACGATGCAGACCCGCTCCAGCAGCGAGTACCGCAAAGCGAAATCCTGAAGGTGGCCGGCGCCGCCGCGGGCGTACACCGCAATCGCGCCGAATACGATCGACAGCAGGACGAAGGGCGCCTTTTCGAGAAGGACCCGGCGGACCGGCCGCCGCCCCAGATACAGATCGATCACAACCAGCACCAGCGGGAGCGTCGCGGCACTGGACTTCGCCAACAGGGCCAGCAGAAACAACCCCCACACCATCGCCAGATGCCGCATCCTGCCGGATTTCGCATACGCCAGATAGACGATCAAACCCCCCAGGTAGAACGACGTCGAGAGCAGAATGCTCAGCGAGGAGACCCACGCCACAACCTCGACTTGAAGTGGATGAATCGCAAACAGCGCCGCCACGATCAACGCGATGGCTGTCCGCTGCGACAGCGACCGGACCAGGACATATACCAGGAGGATATTCGCCAGATGCAGCAGGACGTTGACCGTGTGGTAGCCCCTGGGGTCGAGCTCGAAGAAGCGGTACTGCACCGCGAAGACCAACGACGTGAGAGGCTGATACAAGGAAACCGTGAAGCTGGAGAAGATGCGATTGAGACCCTCCGCCGACAAATCGCGGATCACCGGGTTGGCGACCACCTGCTTGTCGTCGTCCCAGTTGGTGAAGCCGTTGTCCAACGCCGGCAGATAGAGAAGCGCCGTGATGGCTACCACAAGCCCCACCCCCACCCGACGACGCCAACGCCCGGGCACTGCGTCTGTGCGTCCCGGTTCCCCTTTGGTTCTCACCGGCTGCCTGTGTATTCGCTTGCCTTTGCTCTGCGCCATGCGATCTCGACCGATAACGGGAAATCACGAGCCAACCGTTCTGCACCCATCCCACATCAGCGACATGACCCGATCCTTCGGTGGCTGTGATCTGATGAGGCCACTGTATCAGAGTCCGACCGCTGCGGCAACGGCACATCAGGCTCCTGAGGCGTAGCAGGAGCCCCGATCAAAAGGAAACGCCGCATACACTCCATGCGAGCGTACGCGGCGTTCTTCAATCGCGCGGCAAGATGCGATTCTGGCACGTCTGCCACGAGCCTGCGATTTACATACTATTGTTCTACGGCCGGCTCCAGGGCCTTGACCTCCTCGGCCGAGAGGGCTCGGTCGTACACGCGGAAATCATCCAGGATGCCGTTGCAGTCCTCGTTGTCGCGATGGCCGCCGCCCAGGAACACGGTCGAGCCCGGATCGACCCACTCGGACTGGTTGCTGGTTACGAATTCGCCATTCATGTAGAGCAACTGGTCGACGACGGCCGGGTTGTCGGAACCTCGTTCCCAGGTCATCACGATGTGATACCAGTTCTGGGCTTCCATGAAATAGCCGCGGACGTAGCCTGTCTGTATCCGGCCGGCGAATTCGCCGCTGCCGTAGACCCACATCTCCCAGTCGTTGCCGTCGCCGCTGTTGTCGAGGATGCTGTTGTAGTTGTAGAGCATCGTCGGCTGGAACCACAGCGAGATCGTGCCCCGGCCGGCGTAGACGAAGTCGATCGCAACATAGTCATTGTCGGTGCTGCCGTCGGTCCCGGACAGTTGCAGAGCCTGTCCGTGGACGCCCTCGACGAACGCATGATCGCCGTCGACGCCATCTACCAGGTACGCGGGGAAACCACCGGCGACATCAACGACATCTCCATCGAGAGGCAGGTGAACGATCAGACCCGAATCCCCGAAGGGCCACACGTCGATGACGACGCTGTCGCTATCGGTGAATTGCCCATCGTCGGCGATCAGCGAAAACGTATACAAGCCCGGAACGGTGATGACCATGGTGGTCTGTGCGGCGGTCGGGTCCTCGATCGTCACGTCCGCGGGCCCGTCCACCATCTGCCACAATTGGGTGACTTCGCCGTTTGGACTGCCGTCGACGTCTTCGACACTGCCGGTCAGGATCACCGTCACCGAGCCGGCCGGCGTGAGCCATACCGTCTGGTCTTCGCCCGCATCGGCGGACGGCGGCTTGTTGTCGGGATAGACCAATTCCAGAATTCTCTCGGGAGTGATGGCCCGATCGAAGATCATCACTTCGTCAAACGTGCTGTTGCAGAACATGTTGTTGGGATGACCGCCGCCCAGGAAGAAGGTGGCGCCCGGATCGATCCAGGTGCCGGTCGTCTGCTCCATCAGAGCAGCGTTGACGTACAACTGCGTGGTGACCCGGCCGGGTTGATTGGGATCGCGCGCCCAGGTGCAGGCGAAGTGCCACCACCGGT
This sequence comes from Phycisphaerales bacterium Planc_01, assembly GCA_001603075.1. Lineage (GTDB taxonomy): Bacteria > Planctomycetota > Phycisphaerae > Sedimentisphaerales > Anaerobacaceae > Anaerobaca. Next base: position 56,212 of record LVBB01000022.1, read on the forward strand.
CCTGGCCATTGCCGTCGCCGGCCAGGATATTGAGGTTGGCCGTCACCGCGGTATCGCTCTCCACGCGGAAACGGGCGCGCGAGTCGCCATAAATCCACATCTCCCAATCATCGCCGTTGCCGGAGTTGTCGAAGATGGAGTGGTAATTATAGAAATTGAGGGGCTTGACCCACATCGCAATGGTGCCGCTGTCCGGCAGCACAAGGTCGAGAGCGACCCAGTCCCCTTCCTGCGTCAGATCGTCACTGAGCAGGTTCAAGCCCTGTCCAACCCGGGCCTCTGTGTACTCGGAAATCCCGTCGCGACCGTCCACGATCCTGCCCTTGTTGTTGTTTCCTGAGGCGTCGTTGACGTCCTGACCATTCCAGGGCTCTTCGAAATTCCAGTACACGATCAGGTCGTTGTAGTCATGGACCCAGGCACTGATCACGACGCGATCTCCGGCCACAAACTCGCCGTCGTCGGCCGACAGTTCCAGCGTGTACTGGCCGGGTGCAGTGATCGTGGCCGTAGCGGTCGCGCTGTCGGCCGGTTCGATCGCGACCGCATCCGGCCCGGCGACCTTCCGCCACACCACCGTCACGTTCGGATCTTCATCCCTGATGGTGCCCACCAACTCGACCACCGCCATGCCGGTCTCGTCCAGCTCAACGGTCTGATTGGCGCCGGCGTCAACCGTCGGGGCGACATTCTCACGCAGCACGGTGTCACCGGCCAGCCCGAGCGACAAGACCTCGCTGGCAGTCAGCGGTCGGTCCCAGATGGCCACCGTGGTGATGTCGATCGGCGCGTCGTCGCCATCCTGGTTGTATCCGGCGCAGAACAGCAGGAGCGTTTCGGCCAGGCTGTAACGCCCGTCGATCCCCTGCTGATTGCCCTTGAGGATCTCGACGCCATCGAAATATACGTCATGCCGAGCCCCGTTGTCGACGACGATCACCATCCGATACCAGATGTCCGCTTCGGTAGTGAAGCCGGCGGCGCTGGTGTAGCCGACGCTGCTGATGCCCACGGCGCCGGAGGAGTTGATGGTCCAGTCGGAATCGTCGGCGTTGGTCGGATCGGTCTGGAACAGGTCGTTGTACCCGTTGGGCGGATCGTTCAGGCTGCCGGGCAGGTACGCGAAATCGATCAGCAGGGTCCATTCGTTGACCTTGCTTCCCCCTCCGTTCGGAGCGATGCCGTGCGTGCAGACAAAGTAGCTGCCCTCGCCGATCGTGATCGCGCCGTCGTCGGCATCGACGCCGAAGATTTCCTCGATTGTTCCGACCAGTTCCAGCGGCGCGCCGATCGTCGCAGCCGTGTGATCCGGACCGTTGAATTCCCACAGCCCTTTCGGCTCGGGAATCTGTGCCTGCCCCTGCGAGGCGCAGGCCGCCATGAGCAGTAACCACGTGAGTCTTTTCATGCCTTTCTCCTTTTTGCTGAGTTGTGATGGGTGCCGCAGCTCTATTGAGTATTCAGAGGCGACAGACGCGCGCCGTCCGGTGCACAATACCGCCAGGAATCCTCCCGATGCACGGTCTGGACCTGACCGTCAAGGAATACCGCGTTCACAACCCCCTTCTCGGGATCGCGCGTCAGGTGGAAGGTGCCGAAGCTGTCCCACTTCTGATAAACGCACATGGCGGTATCGTTGAAGGCATAGATGTTGTACGGTTCGGTGATCCAGAGATTCTCTTCGGCGAAGAAGAAGACCTCCGAGTGACGTTTGATGCTGATGGCGTTCTTCAGACTGAGATAGGAGTTCATCGCGTAGTTGTAGTTCGGTTCGATCGGCACGCTCTCGACATGCTGGGGGTGCGTCGGGCCGTACTCGTACGCAATTCGATAGAAGGACGGGCAGATATGGATGCCTTTGCCCTTGAGATAGGGCCAGAAGGGTCCGGCGTATTCCGGGTGCTTCTCGAGATCATAATCCGGGTTGTGCCAGCGGCAGTACCGGTGCGGCTCACCCCGGTACTCTTCGTGCTTGTTGTAGAAACTGGTCCAGGCGTCCGGCATCTTCCCGTTGTTGTCGTCGATATACATGAACGCCAGAACGCCATAGGATTTGAGATTCGACTTGCAGACGACGAATCGCGCCTGCTCTCTCGATCGATTCAGGGCCGGCACCAGAATGCCGATCAGGACTGCCATAATGGCAATTACGACCAACAGCTCGATCAACGTGAATCCCGTGTGTCGGTGGTTCCTCATCATCCCATATCCTCTAAGCGACGCAGAGCATTGACATTCGATACGAAACACGCGTCTATTTACGGCATTCGTGTTTTGAGTTGATTAGGATTGCATTTGAAATCTGTTGTGCCTCCATCTCCTGACACGGAGCGGACAGGACGAATCCCATCCACCTCGCGTCACCGGCATCCCTTGGCATCCACATTTCCTATACAATAACGGCACAAGAAAGACAAGCAAATTCGCCCCCCCTCTGCCCTGGATGCATGTCCGACCCATGTTTCGGATTGCTGGCACCGTTCGCCCAGGTATAATCAGATGCAACTCTGTGCATCGGGACGGGAAGTCTGTGTCAAAGGGACAGGTAGACCGAGTAGGAGACAGCCATGTCCATGAGCCTGAAGGATTCGATTGCCTGTAGTGTCCTGGCGTTCCTGGCGACGATGGCCTCATCAAATCCGGCAGCCGTCGGCGGTGCGGGTCCGGCCGAGCCGGACGCCTACGACGACCACCAGCACATGATGGACCAACTGGGGATCCGGGCCCTGCGTCCAGGCGAGAGCGGCCAGAATCAGGAGCGGTTCACCGAGGAGAAGGCCAATCCCTACCACGACACGATGCCCGATGTGCTGACGATGAAGGACGGAACCAGGGTGACCAGGCCGGAGCAATGGGCCGCGAGGCGTGCGGAAATCGTCGAGGACTTCGAGCGTGAGGTGTACGGGCGGATTCCGCCGAACGTACCGAAGGTGACCTGGGAGGTGACGGCGACGACCGATGGCAACAGCGCAGGCATCCCGATCGTCACCAGGACGCTGGTCGGTCACGTCGACAATTCGGCGTGCCCGCAGATCGCGGTGAACATCGCGGCGAGCTTCACCGTCCCGGCCGGAGCAACCGAGCCCGTACCCATGATGCTGGAGTTTGGATTCGGCGGCTTTGGCGGCGGCCGTGGCGGGCCATCCTGGATGCAGCAGGCCATCGCCCACGGCTGGGGCTATGGCTTCATCAATCCCGGCAGCATTCAGGCCGACAGGGGCGGCATGAGCCTGCGCCAGGGCATCATCGGCCTGACCAACAAGGGCGAGCCTCGCCAGCCTGACCAATGGGGCGCCCTGCGGGCCTGGGGCTGGGGCGTCAGCCGGCTGATCGACTTTTTCGAGGCCAACCCCGACGTCAAGGTGGACGCGAGGAAGGTCGGCATCGAGGGCGTCTCCCGCTTTGGGAAGGCCGCATTGGTCGCGGCCGCTTTCGACGAGCGCATCGCGGTCGCCTTTGTCGCCTCCTCAGGCGAAGGCGGCGCGAAACTGCATCGGCACATCTTCGGCGAGGCGCTCGAGAACCTCACCGGCAAGGGCGAATATCACTGGATGGCCGGCAATTTCCTCAAGTACGGCGCATCCGATCCCTGCATGACGGCGGCCGATCTGCCGGTGGACTCGCACGAGCTGATCGCCCTGTGCGCCCCGCGTCCGTGCTTCATCAGCTACGGAGTCCCTCCGGGCGATCCGCCTTGGGTGGATGCCCGTGGCAGCTTCATGGCCGGCGTGCTGGCCGGCCCGGTATACGAACTCCTGGGCAGGAAGGGTTTCGGCACGCCGGGCAACTACCTGACCGACCCGATGCCTCCGGTTGGAACGTTGACCGGAGGCGAGTTGGCCTGGCGCCAGCACGAAGGCGGCCACACGTCGGGCCCCAACTGGCCGGTCTTCTTCGAATGGATAGGACGGTACATCAAGGCCCCGCCGCTGCCGGCGGCGGCATCCACCGAACTCGCTGCCGTTCGATCCGTCGAACGCACGGACCAGAACTCGCGAACCGCCCATGCCCAGTTGCTCGACAAGGCCCGCAAGGGCCGCATCGATGTCTACTTCGAAGGCGATTCCATCACGCGCCGCTGGGGAGCGTTGGACTATCCCCAGTTGCTGGCCAACTGGAGAGAGAACTTCTTCGGCTGGAACGCGGCGAATTTCGCCTGGGGCGGCGACGGCACCCCGAACATCCTCTGGCGTCTGGAGAACGGAGAACTCGACAACGTTCATCCCAAGGTGATTGTGCTCATGGCCGGCACCAACGACGTCGGCGGCTCGCCCTCACGCGGGGCCGACGATCCGAGGATCGCAAAAGTGACTGCAGGCATCGAGGCCATTCTGAACATCTGCCGCAAGAGGGCGCCCCAGGCCACGATCATCCTGACGGGCATCACCCCTCGCAACGACCGCTCCGCCAATCCCACGGCGGTCATGCCCGTGATCGCCAGGATCAACGGGAACATCGCCAAGCTCGCCGACGGCAAGACGATCCGCTATCTCAACATCAACGACCAGCTCGCCGACCAGGACGGCAGGCTATACGACGGAATGACGGTCGATGGGCTGCACCTGTCGCTCAAGGGCTACCAGGTCTGGGCCGACGCCCTGAAACCGATCCTGATCGAACTGCTCGGCCCGCCCGCCGACGAGGACCACGCCCCGCCCCCCACCGGCGATCCCAGCGCAGCGCTCAAGCAGCCATAGGGAACGCTCTTGAACAACCCCTGCGACCAAGGCCCCATCGCCGCAAAGCGCGCATGACAAGGGCCTGTATCGTTGGCGCTTGGCACTTGGCGGTCTTGCTTATTGACTCAAAAATCAACATTGCCAAGTGCCAAGCGACAGACACACAGGCACGCTGTCACGCGCGGAATGACAAAGGGGCTGTGTCGTTGTCGTTTGTCGCTTGGCGGTCTTGCTTATTGACTCAAAAATCCACATTGCCAAGTGCCAAGCGACAGACACACAGGCACGTTGTCACGCGCGGAATGACAAAGGGGCTGTGTCGTTGTCCTTTGTCGCTTGGCGGTCTTGCTTATTGACTCAAAAATCAACATTGCCAAACGACAAGCGACAGGAACACAGGCACGTTGTCATGCGCGCTTGGAGTGATGCTGTCAGGCGTGATCTTGCCTGAGCGTAGGATGCCCGGCGGGGGCGAATGATGATTCGCCCCTGCTTCGGAGAGCTCAAGGCATCAGTCGGCGAACAGCTCAGCCAGGGTGTTGAGGAGATTCTGGCGCGTCTTGCCGGAGACGGCACCGACCTTCTCGACAAGACGTTGTTTGTCCACGGTTCGGATCTGATCGACGGCGGCCACGCCGGGCTTGCCGGCGACCTTCGTGGCGACTCGAAACGGATACGTCTTGCCCATCGTCAATGGGACCACGATCACGGTGCGCAGGTGCTTGTTCAACTCATCCGGACTGACAATGACGGCTGGTCGGGTCTTCTGGATCTCGCTGCCGATGGTGGGATCGAGGTTGACCAACCAGACTTCGAATCGGTTCATTCCCACGATCCTTCGAAGTCATTCAAGGCGCCGTCCCAATCGGCCAAGTCATCTTGACCGGCGTCATGGCATGCCTGCGCAGCGGCCCCCCATCCGGCCCGGGCCGGACGCGCGGAAGAGAGAATGACTTTGCCGTCTTTGACTTCCAGGTCGATCTCGTCTTCCAGACCCGCCTGCTCGATCACCGCCTTCGGCAGGCGAACACCCTTGGAGTTCCCGATTCGTATCAGCGGTATCAGCATATCCAGACCTTTCCTATTCGAGACGCCGGCGGCAGACGTAATTACAATATACCCACTCTCTGCGCCACGGGCAAGGGAAAAGTGGCAGAACCGACGGGCGGGCGGGGTCGGCGGTCAGCGGTTGGCGTACATGGTGCGGTAGTAGTTCTGGTAGTCGCCGGAGACGACGTGGGCCAGCCACTGATCGTTGGCCAGGTACCAGTCGATGGTTTTGGCGATGCCTTCCTCGAACGTCACGGAGGGCTTCCAGCCCAGCTCGCGCATGATCTTGCTCGCGTCGATGGCGTAGCGGCGGTCGTGGCCGGGCCGATCCTTGACGTGCCGGATCAGCGTCTCGGGCTTGCCCACGTGCCTGAGGATGAGCCGGATCACTTCGAGGTTGGGCTTTTCGTTGCAGCCCCCGATGTTGTAGACCTCCCCCGGCGGCGCGTTCCGGAGCACACACCAGATCGCGGTGCAGTGGTCGTAGACGTAGAGCCAGTCGCGAACGTACAGGCCGTCGCCATAGACAGGCAGTTCCTTGTCGTGGATCGCGTTGTGGATCATCAGCGGAATCAGCTTCTCGGGAAACTGATACGGCCCGTAGTTGTTGGAGCAGCGCGTGATGTTGTACGGCAGACCCCAGGTGCGGCCGAACGCCTGGACGAAATGGTCAGCGGAGGCCTTGCTGGCCGAATAGGGCGAGTTCGGGCTCAGCGGCGTACGCTCGGTGAACATCCCTTCGGACCCAAGCGAGCCGTAGACCTCGTCGGTAGAGACCTGGAGGAACCGCTCGACCTTCATGTCGCGGGCGGCCTCCAGCAGCGTCAGCGTGCCGCCGACATTCGAGTCGATGAAGATCTTGGGCCCGGTGATGGAGCGGTCGACGTGGCTCTCGGCCGCGAAGTTGACGATGGCCTCGATCCGGTATTCATCGAGCAGCCGCGTGACGAGCGGACCGTCGCAGATGTCTCCGTGGACGAACCGGTGATTCTTGTGCGACATGAACTCCGTGAGGTTTTCGAGATTGCCGGCGTACGTCAGCTTGTCGAGATTGACCACCAGACAGTCCGGATGCTCCGACAGGACCATGCGAACGAAGTTGCTGCCGATGAACCCGGCTCCGCCGGTGACCAGAAGTCTTCTCATAGCTGCCTCAGGAAACGCTCGAGCCCCTGCTGCCACGATTCGAGGGGGTCTTTCAACAGGGTCTCGATCTTACGGCAATCGAAGCGACTGTTCAAGGGCCGCATGGCCAGCGTGGGGTATTCGCTGCTGCAACACGGCGTCAGTTCCGCATCGAGTCCGAGCCGCTCGAACACGAACTGCGTCATGCCGAACCGGCTGACGTATCCGGCGCTGGCCAGATGGAACGTCCCTTCCGCCCTGCACCCCAGCAGCTCGCGTGCGACATCGGCCACCAGCGTGGTCGGGGTCGGCGAGCCGATCTGGTCTTCGACCACGACGAGGCGACGTTCCGTCACGGCGCGTTCGATGGTCTTTGTCACGAAGTTGTTTCCATGCAGGCCGTAGGTCCACTCCAGGCGGACCAGGCAATGCGCGCAGCCGCTCTGCGCGAGCAGTTCCTCTCCGGCCAGCTTGCTCCGACCGTACTCATTGATCGGGTTCGGGGCGTCGGTCTCCACATAGGGCCGGTCGAGCGTGCCGTCGAAGACGAAATCCGTGCTGAAATGCAGAACCCATCGGCCGTACCGAGCCGCCAGTTCCCCGAGGCGACCGACGGCCTCGGCGTTGACCCGCTGAGCCAGCGCCGCATGCGTCTCGGCGCCGTCGACGTCGGTGTAGGCGGCACAATTGAGAATGGCGTCCGACGCCTCGACCACACCTCGCAGATGCTCGGCGTCGGTGATGTCGAATTCCGGCAGATCGTAACTGCGAACATCGAACCCCCCGGCGGCACACGCGGCCACCAGATCGGTCCCGAGCATTCCTCTGCCACCGAGGACGGCGACGACGGGCTTGTCAGAATGCGCAACCCTGTCTGTCACTTCGGCGGCTCCATCTGCACCAGCTCGTTGGCGCGAGCGAGGGACTCGAATGTCCCGGCGTCCGTCCACCAGCCTTCGAGAATGTCGTAGCCCAACTGTTCGCGGTGGATATAGGCGTTGTTCACATCGGTGATTTCGAGTTCCCCACGGGCCGACGGCTTCAGCGTTCGGATGATGTCGAACACCGTCGCGTCGTAGAAATAGACGCCGATGATCGCGTAGTCGGACTTCGGCTTCTTTGGTTTCTCTTCGATTCCGACGACCTTGCCGTCGCGGATCTCGGCGACGCCGAATCGCTCGGGGTCGGCGACCTGCTTGAGCAGCAGCCGGGCCCCCCGGCCCTGCTCGACGAACAGCCGGGCGTGCTCCTTCAGATCGCTCTGGAACACGTTGTCGCCGAGGATCACCGCCACCGACTGGCCGTTGGCGAAGTTCTCCGCCAGTCCCAGCGCCTGGGCGATTCCGCCGGCCTCGTCCTGAACCTTGTACGTGAACCGGCAGCCGAATTCCCGGCCCGAGCCCAGCAGACCCACCACATCGCCCATGTGTTCGACACCCGTGACGATCAGAATCTCTTCAATGCCGATGCCGGTCAGTCGCTCGATGGGATAATAGATCATGGGCTTGTGCCCGACGGGCAGCAGGTGCTTGTTCGTAACCTTCGTCAGCGGTCGAAGGCGCGATCCCGTCCCGCCCGCCAGCACGACACCTCTTACATTCATGGCGCTGTTCCCCATACAACCCGGTTTCTTCGACGCGTTTCGATCCGGCGCACCGAACCACCCGGCAACCTGCGTTCGGCGACAGCCGAGTTGACGCCGGAGCGAAGACCGCGTCCACCTGCTCGAAACTGTTTGACAACCCTTTCGAGAAGGTGCTATATTACCACGACTTAGAAGAAGGGAGTGTAGCTCAGTCGGTAGAGCAACGCACTTTTAATGCGTAGGTCCTGGGTTCGAGTCCCAGCACTCTCATTGGTCCGATTCCCTCGAACGACACGTTCCCATCCTGCCTGGTCCTGACCTCCATCGCTCTGGTCGGCGACCTTCTGTTCTGCGGCACTGTCGATCCGACTTCGCCGCTTGTAGGAAACATCGGCCTATTCATCCGACAACTTGAGACATGGTTAAACAACTGTAAAGACTACACTTACCGGATGCCCATGCTCGAAGCAACCGGAATGCGGGGCTGTTGCCCCGGCGTTTGGAGACTGTCCGTTGGCCGCCTTGGCGATCTATCGAACTGAAGCTGCCGGCCCCAACGGCCGATCGTCCGAAAAACAATGGCGGCAATTGAAGAAAAGGCGACTTTTCCATTGATTTTGCCCCGACCACAGGTATACTCGCCGTGGGTCGATGACAATCTTTTGGAGGAGGTCACAGCGTACGTCGCGTAGTTGCGCGCCGCACGACAAGCCTCTGTGCATCACGGTTCCAGGCGACAACGTTCGGGAAAGGGACGCCCGCGTCGGCTCCCCCTCCCCGACAGCGCTTCGTACGAGTTTAGGTTTTGTCCAAGGCCACGGACAGGAGGGTATGACCATGAGAGGGTCAACACAATCTCGTTCGCTCCCAGCGGCTCTGATCATCGTTCTGATTTCGCTCGTCGCCCCGGCGGCATCGGCCTTTGGCCAGGCGACGAACGATTGCGACTGGCAGGCGGGCCAGATGCACAAGATGCACTGGCCGCAGCAGCCCGATTTCACTCCCACCGGAACCGGGGTGAGCCTCTCGGCGGCCACGCTGGCCGACGACTTCCTCTGCACGGCGACCGGCCCGATCCGAAACATCCACATCTGGGCCTCGTTCCGCGGCGACGAGATACCGAAGGAAGGACCGGACGGCCTGACACTGGAACTGGGCCTTTATTCGGACGTCCCCGCCGAGGGCGCCAAGCCGGGCCGGCCGGGCGGTCTGCTTTGGAGCCGTACGTTCGCGCCGGGCCAGTACACGGTCCAGGCCATCCACGACGGCCCCATCAACTGGCACGACCCGGCGATGGGAACCTACCTCTCCAACGACCACAGGCAGACGTTTCAGTACAACTTCTGCGTGCAGAGCCAACCCTTCACACAGCAGGAGGGAAACGTCTATTGGCTGGGCGTGCGGCTCGTCGGGGCAACCACAGATTGTGCCCTGGGATGGAAGACCACCTCGCGCCGATGGCGGTGGAACAGCAGCGCCGCCTTCTTGATGCAGGAACAGTGGGGCTGGACGGCGCTGGCATATCCCAACGTGCACGAGTACGCCGCAGACGCGCTGGGTCTGGCCTTCGTCATCACCAGCGGGGACGAGACGACGCCCGAATACGATCTCGGCGACGCCCCCGATAGCACCGGGAATCTCGCCGCGGTGAAGATGCCGGCGTATGCCGACAGCGTCGCGGGTGACTTCCCCACCGTATATCAGGTCGCAAGCCCGCCGTATGGCCCCCTGCACCGACGGCCGCGAGACGCGTTCTATCTCGGCACTTGGGTCAGCCTGGAGAACGAGGCCGATCTCGGCCCCGACGAAGACGGAGTCAACAATCTTGACCCCTCCTCTGGCGTATCCAACCAGGACGGCGGCGATGACGGCCTCGTGCTGCCCGTGGTGATGCCCCATCTCGGACAGGCCCGCCTGGACTACACCGTGACGAAGACGAGCCACCTGGTCAAGAGCATCTATCTCAACGTCTGGTGCGACTGGAATCGCGACGGCGACTGGAACGACACGATTGTCGCCGCAGACGGCACGCCCGTCGCGGAATGGGCCGTGCAGGACCATCCACTGAGCCTTCTGGGGATCGGGACCTATGCCCTGACGACGCCGGCCTTCACCTGCTGGCACCCTCAGGCGGGCCAGGCGGACCCGATCTGGGTGCGGATTACGATCTCCGAACAGAGGTACCAGGACGCGGTGCCCGCCCCCAAGGCGGGCGGCGCCGGGCCGGCCTGCGGATACCAGTACGGCGAGACGGAGGACTATTACCTTCGCCCTCTGATCCAGGCCGGCGCGACACGCTATGACTGGGGCGACGCCCCCGCGGGGTACCCGACCCTTGCCGCCGACAACGGCGCCCGGCACGTCATCGCCGGGCCGTGGCTGGGCGATGCACTGGACATGCCCGACGCCGAGTCCGACGGACTGCCGCATCCCAATGCGGTGGGCGACGACGGTACCGCCGTCAACGACGAAAACGGCGTCTGCATCCCGCCACTGGTCCAAGGCTGTGCCGCCTCCATCACCGTCCAGGTCAGCGGCGGCGGTGGCGTCGTGCAAGGCTGGATCGACTTCAACGCGGACAAGACCTGGCAGGCGACCGAGCAGATCTTCGACGGATTCCTGCCGGACGGCATTCATGTGCTCTCGGTGGACGTTCCGCAGAACGCAGCGGTCGGGCAGACCTTTGCCCGGTTCCGCATCAGCACGCAGGGCGGCCTTGCCCCTGACGGGCCCGCGTCCAATGGAGAGGTGGAAGACCACGAGGTGTGGATCGACGCGCAACCGACGCACGTGAAATGGTGCCAGTATCCCGATCCAACGCATCGAGGCGTCGGCATCCGAATCGACGGCACACAGCACGCACCCGGCGCCGTGGCGGACAACTTCGAGTGCACCAGCCGTGATCTGCTGACCCACATCCGCCTGTGGGGCGCTTGGAAGAACGACGAGAAGGGTCAGATCAGCCTGGTGCGGCTCCGCATCCACGCCAACGATCCGGCCGGGCCCGAGGGCGCCGACAAGACCAACCCGTTCGGCAAGCCGCGTCCGGAGGTCCTTTGGGAGAAGCAGTTCGGCCCCGGCCAGTTCCAGGAGGCCCTCTACCACGTTGTGACCATCGCCAGCCAGTGGTGGTGGGACCCGGCCGCAGGACAGGCGCTCGCAGGCAACGACACACAGATCTGGCAGCTCGACTTTGTGATCGAACCCGACGAGGCCTTCCTGCAGGACGGCTCCGAGCAGAATCCTCGCATCTACTGGCTTTCGGTCGAGATGGAGACGACGGGCGGGCAGTTCGGCTGGAAGACGCGCCGCTGGCCCGAGCAGTTCGCCGGCGACGCGGTCTGGGACCTCGGCAGCAAGCAGCCCCGTCCGTGGCAGGAACTGCGTTATCCGCCGGAGCATCCGTGCTACGACAGCCGATATAACTCCATCGATATGGCCTTCTGCCTGAGGTATACATCCCCAGGCACCGCCGAACCTCCGGTCACGTCGCGCCCATCGACGATCACCTATTGTCCGGCCGTTGAGACCATGTGCCCGGCGACGGAGACGAAGTGTCCGGCTATGGTGACGCAGTGCCCGACAACGCAGACGCAGTGCCCGACAACGCAGACGCAGTGCCCGCCGATGGTGACGAACTGCCCAACGGTTTCGACTTCGTGTCCGGCGAATTTGACGCAATGCCCCACAGTGCAGACGCAATGCCCGAGCACGGAGACCCGCTGTCCGCCGAGCGTCACGAAGTGTCCCACCGTGGAGACACAGTGCCCGGCGACACAGACGCAATGCCCGGCGATGACCACGAGCTGTCCGACCGTCTCGACGCGGTGCCCGGCTACCTTGACACAATGCCCCACGGTGCAGACGCAATGCCCCGCCACGGAAACCCAATGCCCGCCGACCGCCACCAAGTGCCCGACGGTACAGACGCAGTGTCCCGTCGCACAGACCCATTGCCCGGCGGCGGCGACGACGTGTTCTTCGAATACGGGCGTCCTGACGAACGGGACCATGTGGAACCTTCTGGCGCAAGGGTGTCCTGTCGTAGATGTCGAGTGTCCCAGTGTCGCCGACTATCTGGCAATAACGGCAAGGTAGCGCAGTCGTCTGCGGCGACAAGAAATACGCGGTCGTGCGGCAGTGGTTTGTCTGTCGCAGGACGAATGCCGGCACAGACCTTTTGCTGTTGCCCGGCATGGAGAACTCAAGGATAATCCACGCGTGCACCCTGTTGAACGCGAACAAGACGAACTGCAGGTCGTGGATCGTCCGATCGAGGCGTCGGCCGCCTTCGGTCCGGTGGTGGCGGTGCTGTCGGCTCTGGCGGCCGCATGGCTTGCCGCCGGCTCGACGGGACTGCTGGCCCATCCTCTGCGACGCACATGCGCGCTGATCGCGCTCGGGATCGCTTTGCTGGCGCCCGGCGTCGAAATGCGACGTCGTGGTGTGCGTATTCTGCTGACCCCGCTTATCGCTGGTGCCGCCATCGCCATGGTGGCCCTGCCGTTGCCGGCCGTCAATGTCCTGGCGGCCACGATCGTGCTGGTCTTTCTTGCATGGATCTCCACAGATCAGAGCAAGGACAGCCTCCGAGCCGCCGCCGCAGCGACCGCGGTCTTGGGACTGTCTGTCTTCGCTCGCGCATCGATCCCATCGATCTGGCAGCTCGCCGACGTTCTCGGCCGGATGCTCGGCGCAGCAGCCGGTGCAATCGCACAGCGCCCGCTCCATGTGGGTGCGACGTTTGCCGGCATGGACTTCCTGGTCGTGACCGGCGTGTTCTGGTGTCTGTATCTGGTCTGCACGAAGCCGCCCCGGACGGCGCGGGCCGTATATGGCTTCACGGCGATCCTCGCCGGTCATGTCGTTTATCTCCTCGCCGTGTTGCACGTCCCGGATCTCCTGGTCGCGATGACGGAGTCGACCGCTCAGAACAGCGGCTGGCTCGTCCTTTGGGCCCGCAAGGCGCTGCCCTGGAACGCACCCCTGCTGGCCTGCGCAATTCACCTGATGCTCATCGGCACGATGCTTCGCTGGTCGACGTGGGCCTCCGCTGCCATCAGGACGCGGGCCGACCGCCCGGGGCGCTCGGCCTGGACCGGCCTGGCGATGGGCTCGGCGGCGATGGCGATGGCGATCCTGCTGCCCGTCGCGACAGTGCTCGACACCAGGGCCTTGAATATGGAGGGACAGAAGATCGTCTTCTACGAGAAAGGTTTTCTGAACTGGCTCAAGCCGACGCACGGCTCGTACGGCAGGCTGTCCGGTGGGATGTACGGGATGCTGCCCGTGTTCGTCGAGAGTCTCGGCGCCGAGAGCCGCTTCTCGCCGGACCTGTCCGAGGCCGACCTTGCCGACGCCGATGCGCTGGTGTTGATCTTCCCAAATGAGCCCTGGGCCGAGGGCCAACTGGATCGCATCCATCAGTTCGTACAACGCGGCGGGTCGCTGCTGCTGCTCGGCGAACACACCACCGGCGACGCCGACGGCAACAATCGATTCAACGACGTCCTGGCGCCGACGTCGATGCGCGTCCGCTTCGATTCGGCCACCTTCGCCGTCGGAGGATGGCTGCACTCGTATGAGGCCCTCGCCCATCCGACGACCACGGAGATCGCCGACGACCGCAACGAGTTCGGCGTGGTGATCGGCGCCTCGGTTCGGGCGCGATGGCCGGCGCGGCCGGTGCTCGTCGGGCGGTGGGGTTGGAACGACGCCGGCGACGAGGCAAGCGCCCGCGCCCTGATGGGCAACGGCCGCTATGACCCCGGCGAGAAGCTCGGCGATCTCGTCCTGGCAGCCGAGCAGCCGATGGGCCAAGGCCGCATCATCGCCTTCGGTGACACCTCAGGCTTCTCGAACGCAATCAACGTCTCATCGCACGTCTTCACCTCCCGGCTGTTGGGCTATCTTGCCGGCGGCGTCGAGGCGCACCCGATGTGGCAACAGCTCCTCGGGGCGATGATCGTGCTGCTGCTGGCCGCCCTGCTGTGCCTGCGGCCGAGCCTGGCGAAAACGGCCCTCGTCGCGATCGGCCTGACGGCATCCCTGGCGGTTTGTGTCCAGGCGACGTCGGCGGTGGCCAGGCCACTGCCTGACGGACGTCAAGTGACACCCAACAACCTGGCCTATATCGACGCATCGCATCTCGAAGCCTACAGCGGCGAATCCTGGCGGCCCGACGGCGTCGGCGGACTGGCCCTGACGCTGATGCGCAGCGGCTATCTGACGCTCTCGCTGGGCGAACTGACGGCCGAGCGTCTCGAACGCGCCGGCCTGCTCGTCTCCATCGCCCCATCCCGTGCCTTCGCGCCGGCCGAGCGGCAAACGATCATCGATTTCGTCAACGCCGGCGGCACATTCATCATCACCGTCGGGCAAGATCGCATGGAGCCTTCCCTGCCACTGCTCAGAGAGCTTGGATTCGAGCCCGAACAAGCCGATGCGCTGGAGCCGGCGCCTCTGGGCCACTTCAAGTCGCCCTACCTCGAATCGGCCGACCGTCGCGTCTACGTGCGCTTCCATGCCGCCTGGTCCGTGCGCTCGAGCGACCCGAACGCCCGCGTGATCGCCTACGGACGCGACAACCAGCCCGTCATCCTCCTCCACCGAATCGGCCAAGGCAAGGTGGTCCTCGTTGGCGATACGGGCTTTGCGATGAACAAGAACCTCGAATGGGAAGGCGGCGAGCCATTCGAAGGGCTTCGCGAGAACGCCGATTTCTGGCGATGGCTGCTCACCGTCCTGCGCGAGGAACCCATGTGGCTGCCTGAGGCCGTGCGCGAACAGCCGGCCGGCGCGGAGGTGGCGCCATGAGACGCGACTGGATCGGTTTGGCATTGTTGAGTGCGTCGTGGCTCTTCGGGCTCGGCTACTATCATGATCCCAACGGAACGATCTGGGCCGTCCTCGTATTGGCGGGCGCCGGGCTTCTGATCGGCGTCGATCTTCGCACGCCGGCGCGCATCGAATCGATCATCGCAGCGGTCCTGCTGATGCCCGTGCTGATCCTGGTTCCCTGGCCGTGGCGGGCAGCGGTCGCACTGCTCGTGACGGGCCTGCTGCTCTGTGCGGCGCCGATCCCGAGGCACTGGCCCGGCCGGGTGGGCCAGGCCGCACTGGCGGCCGGAACGATCCTCGTTCTGCAGGCAGCCGGAATGCTCGCCTATGAGTCCGTCACGGCTCGGTCGCACGAACTGCCACCGCCGCTTGCCGCGATGCTCTACGGCGTCGCGCGGGCGATCGGGATTCCCACCGCCCTCGACGGCTCAACGCTGGCCCTGTACTCGATCCGCCACACCCATCGCCTGGGCGCCACGTGGGGACTGCTGCTGGACCCGGCGACCTTCTGCTTTCTGGTCGGGGGCGTGGTTCTGATCTGCTTGCACGCCTCCAGGGCGTCACTATCGCGGACCCTCGCGAGGCTGCTCGGTCTGGTCGGCTGTGTGGCCCTCTGGCTGCCCGTGCGAGCAGCAATCCTGATCGCAGTCCATATGCACCGTGCCCTGCAAACGGAATATAACGCGCCGCTGGCATTGATGGGCCCGTTCTGGAATCCGTGGGTTCTGCTTGGGCTTCTTGCCGGTCCCGTCCTCCTGGTGTGGCGCTTCGTATCCACGCCACCGACAGCGATCCAGACAATGGAGACGCCAAGGCGATCCAGGCGAATCGCGTGCGTCGTCATGGTGTTTGTCGGCGTACTTCTTGTGACGACGGGACTGCTGTGGGCCCCCTCGGGCCCGCGCAAGCCCGGACGCATCTGGGTGGACGAGCACCGCTCGAACTGGGAGCGCACCGACCGGCCCTACGATCCCAACTGGTACGGGCAAGAGTCCGGCTACAACTATGCCTGCATCTACGATTACAGCTCCCGCTTCTATGATATGGACCGTCTGCACGACCGCATCGACGCCAACACTCTGGCCGAATGCGACGTCCTCGTCGTGAAGGTGCCGACCACGCGCTACACGACAGAGGAAATCGACCATATCGAGCAGTTCGTCGAGAACGGGGGCGGCCTGCTGCTGATCGGCGAGCACACCAACGTGTTCAACTCGGGAACCTACCTCAACGACATCGCTGCGCGGTTCGGCTTCGGCTTCCGCCACGACTGCCTGTTCGACATCGACACGCCCTTCGAGCAACTCTACCATCCCCCGCTCGTGCCACACCCCATTGTTCAGCACATGCCGGCGATGGATTTCGCCGTCTCGTGCTCGATCGATCCGGGCACAAGCGCGGGTCGGGCCGCCATCCGGGCGACGGGGCTTCGAAGCCTGCCGGCCGACTACCATGCGAGCAATTACTATCCCCAGGTCGAGGATCGGGCCGACGCGCGATACGGCGCGTTTGTGCAGTTGTGGGCGATGGACCACGGCGCCGGCCGCGTTGCGGCGTTCGGCGACTCGACGATCTTCTCCAACTTCTCGACGTTCGAGCCGGGCAAGGCCGAACTGATGCTCGGCATGCTCGAATGGCTGAACCACAAGCCCCCTTCGCGGGATTCGCAAACGATTCTGATCGTGCTGGGTCTTCTGCTCGCGGTCATCGCCCTTGTTCTTGGCCGGGGATGGCCCGGCGGCCGGCTCGTTCTGCTGGCCGGTGTACTGCTTGGCGTCACGAGCACGGGCGTCGCCGTGCGAGCGATGCATCGGTCGGCCATGCCGGTTCCCAAGGCCCTCCGGCCGTTCACACATGTCGTCATCGACCGCACCATTTGCGACGCACCGCTGTCGAGAAGCGGGTTCATCAGCGGTCAGGCCGATGGGTTCGGCATCTTCGAACGCTGGATCCTGAGGCTGGGCTATTTCACCTCGCGCCGCGAAGGTGACGATGCATTCTCCGGCGACCTGCTCGTGTTCCTGTACCCTCGCCGCGAGGTCGGCGCCGACTTCCGCAAACAACTGACCGACTACGTTGACGCCGGCGGAAAGGTCCTCGTCGTCGATTCGCCCGCCAACACGGCCTCGACCGCCAATGCCCTGCTGCACCCGTTCGCTATGCGGATCGCCGCAAGCCCCCTGCCGACCGGACCGCTCCAGACGCCCGCCGGCTGGCCCGCCGGGGTAACGACACAGAATTCCGGCCAGGTCGAGGGGGGCACACCCCTGATCCGAATCGCAGGTCGGCCGGTGGCCGCAACCGCCGAGTTCGGTGCCGGGACCGTCACCCTGATCGGCTTCGGCGCGCAGTTTGCCGACTTGAACATGGGCGTGACCGGTGACACAATCCCCAACGCGGCGATGCGGAACCTCTACGAATTGCAGTTCCAACTGCTTCGTTCGATCCTCTCGGGCACGCAACCGATCGCCGACTGAACCCTCAGGCAGCCTGCGGCACGGACCTCGATCCCGGCCTGTGCGGGCGCAGGATTTCTTCGCAGATTCCGCTGAAATACCCGAGAATTGCGTCACATCTCAAAGACTCGTCGGACTTTAATACATAGCAGAGGATGATGTACCCAACGGATGACGTCGAGTTAGTACGGAAGGCACAGCAAGGCGACCGGGACTGTCTCAATCGCCTGGCGGAAACGGCGAGGGTCCGTCTGCAGCAGTACGTGTTCCGAATGACCCTCGATGAGGACCTGACGCAGGACATTGTGCAGGAGACGATACTCGAAATGCTCACAATCTTCGAAAAACTCCACGCCGGCGAGAAGTTCTGGGGCTGGCTCCAGGGGATTGCCTTCAACAAGGTGCGTCGCCATTACGGCAAACAGTGGCGGCGCAAGGCCCTTCGCCTCCAGGAGGCCGGGCGGAAATCTGGCAACCAAGGCAACGACACCCTGGCGGAAGTGGTCACCGACGAGCTGAAACAGATCGTGCTCACGTCGATCGGGCAACTGACGCCTCAGCACCGGGCTGTGCTGACCCTGCGTTGCTATGACGATCTGTCGTATGCCGAGATCGCCGACCTGGTCGGCGGTTCGGAGATCGGGGCCCGCGCGACGTTCTATCGGGCCAAGAAATCTCTCGTCCGGCTGCTGTCGAATCACGGCCTGGGCAAGGGATCGCTGTTGCTGGCGTTGATCGCGTTCGGCAAGCTGACGGCGACCAGCAAGGCCGGCGCCGCCCAGGTCGCCATCACGGGCGCCACGTTGCAGGTGGGGCCCATCGGCGCTTTGCTGGGCGCGATGACGCCCAAGACGGGCCTGGTGCTGGCCACAGCCGCGGCCGTCGCCGTGGGCTCGGCAACAGTGCTCCCCCCCGCATGGCACAGGGCGCTGCCGGGCGGCGCGGTTCCGGCGGCCCAGTTGCCGAAAAGCCCCTGGCGTTCGGTTTCCACGCAACAGCAGGAATGCTGGTATCACTTCCCCGAGGCGGGCCGGTCGCCCGTGATGATCCGCCTGCTGGAGCCCGATCCCGGACGGACAGGAGCGACCTGCCGCATTCTCCAGAATCAATACGCCAACTATCATTACGACGACCGCGCCGACGCGGTCCGGATCCGAAATTGCCGTGCGTGGAAACCCGACCTGTCCGTGATGGGCCTGCCGACCGACGATGCGGAAATTAGCCGCTTTATCGCAGCGGTCCAGGGACGCGCTGCCGACGTGGAGTTGACGCGGAATCGCACGAGCGGCCTGCTGGTCATCTGCCGTCAGGAAGGCGACCGACCCGGCCAGATCTGGCGCATCGACCGCCATCTGAACGTGCTGGATGAGGAGTATTTCCATTTCAGTTGGCCCGAGACGATGAGAATCATCGACGAGCGCGATGCCATGCACGAACGCGGCTGGACTTACTTCCGGATCAGCGGCACGGTCGGCGACCGCACCGTCTCCGGAACGGGCCGCCTGCCCTTCGTGTACGCGTCGGCTCAGGAGCATTTCCCGTGGCTGAGGATCGAAACCGGCGACGGGCGGACGTTCGTCGATACGCCGCGAGGCGCCGAGATCCGCGACCGCGCCGGGCGCGTCGTGGAGCGATTCGAGGGCGGCAGCTTCTTCAAGGGGTTGCCGAGACCCTGGATGGGCCTGCATTGCATCGACACGGTCCGGCGCGACGCCGCCGAATCGCGGCTGCGATTCGAGACCGTTGCCCGCAACGATGGAAGCGCTGTGAACGTGACCGTCTACACCGACGACAGGACCCTGGTCTACACCGTGGACATGGAGACCGACGTGATTGAGGCGATCGAGCTGTTTGCCGGCGCGCCGGCCGATTCCAATCGTATCGGCCGATTGGATTTCACGTATCTTCAGGATCTCCCGGAAGCAAGCCATTCCCAGGCGGCGTTTGACGCTCCCGCTCAGCCGAGATCGACCACGGCGGCAGCGCAGGGAACCGGATTGCTCTGGCTGACCGACCTGATGCCCGAGCGATAGCCCGCAGAATCGGCTTTCGCCCGTGCCGTATCGACAAACGAGATCGAGAGGACCAACATGCAGTTGCGAGAAAGGAGCGGATACGATGAAAGCCAATGATGGCATGTCGAGAAGTGTGAAGGTAGCCGTGCTGCTGGGGTTGTGGATCGGTCCCACCGTCGGGAGCGGGAAGATCATCTACGTCGACGCGATGGCGCCTCGCACAGGCGTCGGTAACGGATCGACATGGACAGACGCGTACCTTTGTCTGCGCAATGCGTTGGAGAGCGCTGAGGCAGGAGACGAAATCCGCGTCGCCCAGGGCGTCTACAGACCGGATCGAAGGATGCTCTTCCCAAGAACCGGAAACACAGCGAGAGACATCGAGGCCTCCGGCAACATCGACGACAGCTTTGTCCTGCCGGACGGAGTCACCGTCAAAGGGGGCTATGCGGGATATAGCCGAGCCAATCCAGACGCGCGAGACGTGAAGGCCTATCCGAGCATCCTCAGCGGGGATCTCGCCGGCGACGACGGCGACCTGCCGAATCTGGAGTGGCAGACGCTGTATGGCTTCGTGATGGACCCGGTGCGGCGGACCAACTCCCGCACCGTCGTCACCGTCACCAGGGCATCGAGCCAGACCGTGCTGGACGGATTCACGATCACCGCAGGGCATTGCGAAGGAGGTGCAAGCACCCGCGTCAGGACCGTTCTGATCGCGTCGGTGCCGTCCCTTTCCGCCAACACCGGTGCGGCCGGCGCCTTCGTGGACGCGGGGAGCCCGAGCTTTGTCCGCTGTACCTTCTACCGCAACACGGTGCTGGCCTATGCCGGACGCAGCACGGGCGGCGCCGCGCTGGGCACCCAACGCACCGACGCAACCTTCACCGAGTGCACGTTCGAACAGAACATCGCGTTCGGCCACGGCGGCAGCAGCTTCGGCGGCGCCGTCCTGAACTCCTACGGAGCCCCGCAATTCATCAACTGCACCTTCAAAGACAACGTGGCCGCCGGCTTCGACGGCGACTACGCCGGTGGAGCCGTCGCCAACTCTCGCAGCGATTGCGTGCTGACCGACTGCTCGTTCGTCGGCAACCGGGCCATGGATTCCCTGGGAGGCGCCGTCTACACCGTCAATACCAGCAAGCCAGCCATCCTCGACTGCACATTCGAAGGCAATTGGGCCAACCAGGGAGGCGCCGTCTACGTGGCCGAACGATGCGATCCCAACATGATCGGCTGCACCTTCCTGGCCAACGAAGCGGCCAACAACGGTCGAGGTGGTGCGGTTTTCATCGGGGATCAGTGCACCGGCAATCTCGTCGATTGCCGTTTCCTCGGGAATCTGGCCGGCCAGGGCGGCGCGATGGGCGTCCGAGGCTATCCGACGATTGTCAACGGCCTGTTCAGCGGCAACACGGCGGCAAGAGGAGCGGCAATCTATCTGGAGACGGGCACCTTCGTGGATGTAATCAACAGCACCTTCAGCGCCAACGCCGCCGGCGAAAACGGCGGCGCCCTCTACGGCCTGGTGGGCACGACACAGTTCTCCAACTGCATTCTCTGGGGCAACTGGCCCCAGGAGATTCACGCGCCCTCCGGTCTCGTCCAGATCCGTCACAGCAACGTCAAGGGGTCGGGCGGGACCGAGCAGGGCAACATCGATGAGAACCCGCGTTTCCAGGACCCGCTCGGGGCCGACGGGATCGCCGGCACGATCGACGACGATCTGCGTCTGTCGTTGGGCTCGCCCTGTCTGGATACGGGAGACGACACCGCCCTTGTGGCGTTGGCGACCACCGATCTCGACGGGTTGGAGCGTGTGGTCGGCGACGGCGTCGACATGGGGGCGTACGAATTTCGCGGCCCCTTCCGCTACTACGTCGATGCGGCTGCCGGCGACGACGCCCACGGCGGGTGGGGCCCGCGCGAGGCGTTCGCCACCATTCAGAGGGGGATCCAGGCGGCTCGCGACGGGTATACCGTGGTGGTCATGCCGGGCGTCTACGCCGAGCAAATCAATTTCGCGGGCAAGGCGATCACCGTCTCGGGCGACTACGGTGGCGCGATTCTCGAAGCGCCGGGCGGCTACGCCGTGTCGTTCTACACCGCCGAACGCAGCGCCAGCATCCTGAAGAACGTCGTCATTCGCAACAGCAACGTCGGCATCTTCATCGCGGGCGCCAAGCCGACCATCCGCAACGTGACGGTCGCCGACAATCAATTCGGGATCGCCGCGTACGCCGGAGGCAATCCCGACATCAGCAACTGCATCCTCTGGGACAACATCGACGGCGACCTCTTCGGATGCACCGCAACGTACAGTTGCGTGCAGCAGGGAGCGGAAGGCACAGGCAACATCCGCGAAGATCCCCTGTTCGCCGATCCCGAGGCCGGCGACTATCATCTGCTCGCGGAGAAGGGACGCTTCGTGCCGGCCTATGGGCTGTGGTCTTTCGATGCCAAGACAAGTCCGTGCGTCGATGCCGGCGATCCGTGGCTCTACCCCGGCGCCGAGCGGATGCCCAACGGCGGCCGGATCAACATGGGCGCCTTCGGGGGAACGCCGCAGGCCAGCATGAGCGAATGGCCTCTGGCGGGCGATCTGAACCGTGATGGGCGCGTCGATTTCGCGGACCTGGCCGTCGTCCTCGACCAGTGGCTGGACGAACTGCCGATAGCCAGCGGGGCGGCAATGGGATCGAATCCGCTTCAGCCGAATCCGCCCCGATGGGACATCGACGGCGAGCCGCGCGAAGTCTATGGCGGCGCCGGTGCGTTCGACTACTACGTCGAGATGAAGGCCGCAGAGGTGGTCTCACCGTACAGCCCCGTGGAGTACTTCTTCAATTGCCGGACCACCTCGGAGGCCGCTTCTTTGGGCTTTGACAGTGGCTGGCAGACATCGCGCAGCTACACGGTTCTGGTCGGACGCAGCAATCAGGGGCTTTCGTTCCGCGTGCGTGCGCGCGATCAGGCCGGCAATATGACCGAGTGGTCCGACTGGGTCATGGCGCTAATGGTAAGATAATGCCGGGGAGGTCGTGTGAAAAAGCCGGCGTTCGGAGGCGGCGGGAGCGAACGCAACGGTATCGGCTGGGGGCGGAATTGCGGCTGTCCGACCGCAATTCCGCTCTTGCGTTTGTGCCCGACGACGCGTACGGGATTCTGTGGATTCGGTGTTGACCTGTATCCACGATCTCCATAGGATGGGATCGACGAAACGGGAATGGCTGAAGTGCGAGACCCGCGATGCGTGCGACGTTGCGAGCTTGTTGCGATGGAGTACCCAGATGCGCATCGGGTCTGCGCCGAGGTGCCGAGCGAGGACTGACTCTGATCGAGCTGCTCGTCGTCGTGGGTATCGTTTCCATGCTCATGGCCCTTCTACTGCCGGCGTTGGGCAAGGCCCGCCGGCAGGCCCGGTCCATCGTCGGGATGCAGCGGCTTCGAGAGATCACGGCCTCCGTCAACGTCTTCGCGTCCGACAATGACGAACGATATCCGCCGTCGGTCGCAACCATCGGCATGGAAGACAGTTGGAACTGGCAGGCGCCGAACATGCTGACCGGGTATCTCGAACGGGCACCCGGCGTCCGGCGTTCGGTCAGCGCCCACCTGCGATCCTACATCAACGACGCGGACGTGATGTTCTGTCCCAACGCCCCGCTGAAGTACCGGTATCTCCAGGAATCGTGGGACGCCGGCGACGACTGGGACCATCCCGAGACGCCTGCCGTACCCGACGCCCTTTTCGGCACCTACTGCCTTTACTGGAACTACGTAGGGTATCTCGGCCAGGACGGTAAACTGTTTCGAGGCCCCGGTGGTCCGGCGCGCGGGTATCGAGAAGGCACCGTAGTCGTCAGCGACTATCTCGGCTATGACCACTGGCGCAGTCCCCTGACGTATGGAAGCTGCGAACCGTTCACAGGGGCACAGGTCGTCGATGGAACGCCGATCTCATCGGCGTTCTGGTCGAAACCCGGCAATGGCACGGCGGAGGAACTGGCAGGCCTGGAGATCCGACTGTACGCCGGACACGTGGACGGGCGCGTCGAGTCCTACCGGCCCGCTGATACGCAGGCCATGTATGTGATCAAACAGCCCGAGACCAACGAGCCGTACGAGCCCGGCATGGGCCCCGGCGTCTTCTACATACCGCGCGTCGGACTGCGCTGAGAAAGAGCCGGCTTATGCCTTGACGATCTTGCTGCGCCCGTTGCGAACCGATGCCGTGGCGTTGCGGGTGTCCACGACCAGCCGGGCATGCTTGACGATCCAGGCGTAGTCGTAGTCACTGTGGTTGGTGGCGATCAGCACAGCGTCGTAGGCGGCAAGGGCCTTGGCAGTCAGCGGCTTGCTCTTCATCTGAAGGTCGTACTCACGCTGCTTGTGCGTCTGCGGGATGTAGGGATCGTTGTAATCGACCCGGGCGCCCTTTTCCCTGAGCATTTCGATCAATTCCAGCGATGGCGATTCGCGTACGTCGTCGATGTCCGGCTTGTAGGCCAGGCCGAGCACCAGGACCCGCGAGCCCTTGAGGCTCTTTCGACGCTCGTTGAGCGCGTCGATGGTCCTCTGAACGACGTACTCGGGCATGCTCGTGTTGATCTCGCCGGCCAGTTCAATAAAGCGGGTCGGCATCGCGTACTGGCGCGCCTTCCACGTCAGGTAAAACGGATCGATCGGGATGCAGTGGCCGCCCAGTCCGGGGCCCGGATAGAACGCACTGAACCCGAACGGCTTCGTGCCGGCGGCCCGGATCACCTCCCAGACGTCGATGCCCATCCGATCGAAGAGCATCTTCAGTTCGTTGACCAGCGCGATGTTGATGCAGCGATAGGTGTTCTCGAGAATCTTGGCCGCCTCGGCCACTTCGCAGTTGTCCACGGGAACCAGCGTCTCGATCGCACAGCGGTACACCTCCAGCGCTCGGCGCAGGCTCTCCTTGCCGTAGCCGCCGATCACCTTGGGGATCGTGGACGTCCGGAAGCTCTTGTTGCCCGGGTCCTCGCGCTCGGGCGAATAGGCCAGGAAGAAGTCCTTCTCGACCTTGAGTCCCGACTGTTCGAGGATCGGCAGCATGACCTCGCGGGTCGTGCCGGGATAGGTCGTGCTCTCCAGGACCACGAGCTGGCCCTTACGGAGGTATTTGGCGATTGTGTGACAGGTGGTCTCGACGTATTGAAGATCCGGTTCGCGGTTCCTGGTCAGAGGCGTGGGCACACAGATCAGAATCGCGTCCGGTTTCGACAGTTGGCGCATGTCCTCGGTGGCCTGAAACTGGCCCGATCGGATCATCTCGGACATGGTGGCATGCGGGATGTGCTTTATCGGACTACGGCCCCGATTGATCGTCGCGACCGCCCTGGAATTGACATCGAAGCCCAGGACCTTCGCCCCGCCCTTGCAGAACTCGCGTGCCAGCGGCAGTCCGACGTAGCCCAAACCGACGATGCCCACATAGACGGACGCGCCGTCGCCCTTCGGATTTGCACTCTTGCGTTTTGCCACAACGACCTCGTCATCACAAAGACACGGTCTCATCGCCGGCGCCCGACGATCGGGCCCCTCCGGCGTACCCACATCCTATATCGGCACGCGTGACGTGCGAATTCGCATTTCCCTTACGCATGGCCCAAGAAAAATAGCTCTCGCCCGACGGGATCTCTCCTCGGTGTCCCCACGTCTCATCTGCCCGTCCGCCGGTCCGCGTCAACGTTCAGCATCACGAGACTCTCGCCGGCCACCAGTCTTCGCGGGTTCTCCACACAGAGAATGTCGGCCTCGTCGCGGCCAACGTACCGGCGGAGCAACTGATACGCCTGGCTCATGCAGGGCGCCCGCCCGGCCGTGTCGTGGGCATCCGTAGCAACTACCAGGGGAAGGGGCTCCTTGAGAAACGCCCAGGCCGCCTCCTGGCTTCGTCGGCCGAAGCCGCCGAGAAAGCTGCCGGCGGTAATCTGCAGGCACGGCCGATAGGAAACCCACCGACGGACGTACTGTGGGCGTTCGGCCAGGAACATGTGACGTTCCGGGTGCGTGATGACGCCGCAGAGCCCCCCCTCTCTCAGCCTTGCCAGCAGCATCTCCGGATCGATGAAGACCTCGTGCGGCAGTTCGAGCAGCAGATGCCGCCCCCCGTCGGCCACGGTGACGATCTCATCGGATCGCACCAGGTCTTCGATCCGCTCGTCGATTCGAATGTCGGCCCCCGGCAGGATGTTCATGGACACCTGGGCCTCGGTCAGCAGTTCATTGAGCTGCGTCACCGCTTGTCGGATCGTCTTGGCATTGTAGCGTCCATCATAGCGTCCGAGTTGGTGCGGTGTGGCCACGACGGTGGCGATGCGGTCGGCTGCCAGGGCCCGGCATAGCGCCAGGGCCGCCGACACGTCGCGCGGACCGTCGTCCAGGCCGGGCAGGCAATGACAGTGCACGTCGGTGAAGGTCGCTCCTGGCGTGCACTCGGCCGTGTTGGAATCCGACGACTTCATAGCGATTGCAGCGTCACCTCGATATCGATCTTCCCTTCCGGACGCCACACGCTCAACACGATCCGGTCGCCGACCTCGCGCACGTCGAGAAGACGGTACAGATCGCGGCTGTTGCGCACCGGCTGGCCGTCCACGGCGACGATCAGATCGCCCGCGATTCGGCCGCGGGAGTCATACTGCGCCGATCGCAGACCCGCCTTCTCGGCAGCGCCGCCGGGCCTCACCTCCCGGATCAGCACGCCTTCCATACCAAGGCGCCGCACGATGTAGTCTTCGAAGAAGATCACGCCAAGACCGGCTCTGGGGGGACGGCCATAGCGGATGATCTGCGGCACGAGACGGTTGACCACATCGACCGGCACGGCGAAACCGATCCCGGCGTACGCCCCGGAGGGACTGACGATCGCCGTGTTGATGCCGATCAGCCGCCCGGCGCTGTCCAGCAGCGGCCCGCCGGAGTTGCCCGGATTGATGGCGGCGTCGGTCTGGATCACACCCTCGATGGGACGACCCGTCAGCGACTGGATCACGCGGCCCAGACCGCTGATCACGCCGGTGGTCAACGTCTGGTCGAATCCAAAGGGGTTGCCGATGGCGAACACCTTCTGTCCGACCTCGAGGTCGCCGGACGTGCCGACGGCGATGGCGGGCAGGGCGCGGCCCTGCGTATCGATCTTCAGGACCGCCAGGTCCTTGTCGGGCTCGGCTCCGACGAGCCGGGCCGGCCACGTCGAATGGTCCGCCAGGGTGACGTCGGCCGCCTGGGCGTCCTTGATCACGTGGAAATTCGTCACGATGTACCCGTTTGCATCCCAGACGAAGCCCGACCCCGTCCCCTGCGGCACTTCGGTGGCATACAGACTGAACAGGTTTCGTCGAACGGCCTTGCTGGTGATGAACACCACCGATGGGGAAACTTGGCGAAACAGCTCAATGGTGCTCTTCTCATCCTCGGCCAGGTCGCCACGAGGCGTTATGGCGCGCGGAGCGGCATAGCGGTCGTGCACGCCGAACAGCCAGGGTCTGACCTGCCAGAAGAGCAGCACCACAAGCAGAGCCAGCAGCAGCAGGATCAAGCCCCGACTATGGTCCGGCCGTGTGGGAATGGGGTTCCGATCCACTTCGTTTCGTTCCATGACAGCCGTCTCCCGTCGAGTGCGTCTGATGTTCCGACAACCAGGTCGCCTTGCGCAACCGTTCGTATGTCGGCAGTCATCATAGGCGGCGTGCAGACGACTGTCAAAGCTCTATCACGCAACAGAACGGTCTATGCCGTGCCGCAGATCGAGCAGACCGCCCGGGGCTCAGAGACGGCGGCCCGAGAGGCGTTGGCGAATCTCCACCTTGCTCTCCCACTTGTGGAAATCCAACGCCGCCGTTCGGTCCCAGTTCAACTGCCAAAGGGCACGCCAGCCGTGCCACAGAGTGCCGAGAAATCGCAACAGTCCCATTGTCATCGCCCCTCCTTGACGGATCCCCACATCGTGGAATCCGTAGACGTGAACATCGGCGGCGGCATGCACCCCATCGGGAAGGCACTGCCCAGGCCAGTACAACCCCGTGGCTGTTCCGCCGGGTTGCTGCCCCGGGCAGTGCCCCGTCCATCCGTGGACATACCGATTGCCGCCACCCATCCTTGGTTCGTTGCATCGCTCCGAATCGCGATCCGGAGCGGTTAGATATCAAAGCCACGCCGCCCTGGGACTCCGTTCGCCTGCGTCCCAGTTACGGCTGGACGGCAAGACCCTCGTGGAGCACGGCCGAGGATCCGTCGGGATTGGTCACGCGGACGTCCCACACGGTCGGGATCAACCGTATGTCGTCGGCGACCGTCACGCGGGCCATGACCGAATTCGGACTGATGACCCGAGCGCTCGTGGCCGTGGGGGGCGGGCCTTCGCCGCCTTCGAAGGACACCTTCGCCCCATCGACGAAACCGGCCCCTCGAATGATGATCGAGCCGGGCATCCCCGACCGGACCGTCCGGGGCATGATCGAGGCAATGATCACGCCGGAGGATGACGCACCGGCAACGGTCAGGGGCATCCCCTCGGAATCGTTGTCCGAATACTCGTCGGATCTGTCATGACGTGCGGTGAGCGTGTGCACGCCGGCAGCGACGCCGCGCGTGTCCCACGTGTACGTCAGGTTCGCGCTTTGCCCGACCGACAACCCCCCTCGAACGATCTGTGTCCCAATAACGACGTCATCGCCTGTATCGGAGGTCGTTGCATAGTCCGACGTCAGCGACACGGCGATATCCTCGACGACGTCCTCGTCGCCGACGTTCTCGACGGCCACGACGATCTGTGCCGAATTGCCCTTCGTGACGCTGGCAGGACCGGTGACCGCCGTGACGGCAATGTCGACAATGGGCGCGCGAACCGTCACGGAGACGCTCTTGCGGTCGTTCGTCGCGTCGTCGTCGGCCATGTCGTGCCGGGCGGTGAGGGTCTGTACGCCCGCGGGAACGTCGGTCGTATCCCAGGTGTAGGTCAACGTCACAGAGGCGCCGGGACTCAAGGACTCAGTGGTCTTCTTGGTCCCGATCGCGGCGCCGGCGCCCTTGCGGACCAGGGTCACCGTTACGCCGGCCGCACAATTTCGGTTGCCGACGTTCTCGACCGTCGCCATCACGTCGATGGAATCGCCCCGCACGACGAGATCGGCCACGCGGATCTCTGTGACAGCCAGGTCCACCACCGCCGGCGGCAGTGCGGCCTTCTCGGCTTGAACGAGGCCGTAACCGACCTGCGCGGCCGACAACGAGGGCAGCTTCTCGGCCGTCGCACGCAATCGGGCCCGCACGCCCGCGGCACTGTGAATCGCGAGCGACGGAGACGCCCAGACCAAAGCGGCGACGCCGGCCACATGCGGACAGGCCATCGACGTGCCGCTGAAACTGGCATATCCGCCGTCGCGGTAGGTGGATCGGATATCCACGCCGGGAGCGGTCAACTCGACGGCCGGCCCCACACTGGAGAACGCCGCCAAGCGGTCCGCCGCATCGACGGCAGAGACCGCAATCACCGAGTCATAGGCCGCGGGGTAGCCGACGGCAACCCCGTCATTGCCCGAAGCAGCGACAAGAAGCAGGCCCGCCTCACAGGCGGCGTCGCATGCCTCGCCGAGGGCCTGACTGAACTCCCCCGCAAAACTCATCGAGACGATCTCGATGCCGTTGTCCACACACCACTCGAGCCCCTGAATCACGTCGCTGACGTATCCACTCCTGTCGTCGGCAAGCACCTTCACCGCCCAGAGCCGAACCTGAGGCGCGACGCCGACGACCCCGAGGCTGTTGTTCAGGGCCGCCACGATCCCGGCGCAGTGCGTGCCGTGCCCTTCCTTGTCGGTCCAGTCGGCCCGCCTCGTACTGCCGTCCTTGAGGATGTTGCCCGTGCAGTTGATGCCGCCGGCGACTGACAGGTCCGGGTGATCCGCGTCGATCCCGGTATCCAGGATGGCCACATCAATGCCGGCGCCGGAGGTGCAGCCGTACTCGGCGGCCCAGACCCGATCGGCGCCGATCCGCCCGATGTTCCAGGGGGTCTCCTGCGCAGTCGCATGGACGCGCCGATCGCGCTCGACGTACGCAATCTCGGGGCGGCTTCTGATGCTGTCGAGCGTCTCATCGCTCATCGTCGCCAGAACGACCGGGAGCAGATGGTATGAGTGATCGACCTGCCCCCCCGCGCTGCGAATGACTTCGGCGAGGGTTTGCGGGCGATTGGATCCGACGACAGGGTGGAACCCGATGAGCACCTTGCGACCGACCGAATCGCTCTGGGCCGAAGTGCTCTGGACCTGACAGAACCCCATGAGAATCGGCAAGACGATTCTCAACGCTCTCCGTAGCGTCTCCACGGTCGCACCCTCCTTACCGCACTTTGCACTACCTTCCCGGCGCACCTGCTCCCGCCCTCGAAACTCGCTCTTCGGCAAGGAGGTGCAGCACATTCTGGACACATGGTTCGGCACGACCCTTCTCGTGCCACCCTTATATCAGACTCGGGAGATTTGTCAATTGTGGAAAGTACGTATTGTAAACTGGGCTGCTCGCGGGCCATGGGAAGGCGGCAGGCAGACGGCGACGTCACCCTGAAGAGCCAGAGATGGAAACGGACGCAGATCGACCGCGGCTGTCGGGCTCGTGCAAGCGATGGAGCACCATCAGCCGGCGCGATCGGCGGTGGTGCCGCGTGTCCCTACCTTCGGCTGAAGGACCTGAGCGCTGAAGTCGGCGGCGATATCCCGACAGGCGTCGCCCAGCTTCTCGGTGGCGATCACGCACATCAGGTGGCGCGACAGGACCGTCAGCTCATCGGTCTTGGGCAGTTGTTCGATCATCGCCATCAACTGCCTCATCCCCACCTCGAGGGGCTGATCTCGCTGGAGCAGGCCGGCGTTGATGATGTAGCGCCACGCCTGGGCCAGCGTCGTGAGCATGTTCATCTGCGGCCCATGCTCCAGCACCACCACCGACAGACCGATCGCCATCATGTTGCCCTCGTCGTCAAGGAGCGACTGGGTGACGATCTTGATCGTCCACTGCGGGTTCTGCTCGACCAGACGGACACCCTCATAGGACCCGAAGGCCTCAGCCACGTGTTGGCGAATCGCTTCGGCCAGCGGCTCCGGGGCGTTGACTTCGAGACGGATCGACGCCGTGGGTCTCGATGGCCCGGGCGCTGCGCCGTTCGGACCGTAGGATGCGGATGTGATCAGAGACGTGCTGCACAACAGGAAAAGAACGGCCGGGTTCATCTTATGCCTCCTCCATTGCAATCATGAACGATGAACGCTTACAGAACCCCGCAAGAGGCCTACATGCCCTTGCTTCCCTGGTTCCACCGGCTGATTATAGGTCCTTCGGCCGCCAAGTCAAGTGTTTCGTCGCCGCTGAGATCGACAATCTGTGGAATACGATCGAGCCGGAGCCGCCAAGCCCGCGTCCGAAGCAGGTCCTGCCGCGAAAAAGGGGTGCTTTGGATTCATCGAAACGTACCCTTTGCCAACGCGGACGAATGTGCTATGATACGCCGGTTTCGCTCGATCACTCGTTTTCAGCGACGTTTCCCTTGGAAGGTTTCGATGGCCGACACAGTTACTGGAATATTGAAGCACGTTGCCAAGCGGCAGTTCGCCGTGCGGACAGCCGAGCGGTCATACCGGCCGGGGCCGGTCGAACTGATGGTCCATCCGGAGGTCGCGAAACGCGTTCCTTTGGTCGAGGGCGCCGCCGTCACCGGCCAGATCGAGAGGAAGAAGGGCAAACCCAGCCTGGCGACCGTCGAGACGATCGGCGGCCTGACCCCCGA
This sequence comes from Phycisphaerales bacterium Planc_01, assembly GCA_001603075.1. Taxonomy (GTDB): domain Bacteria; phylum Planctomycetota; class Phycisphaerae; order Sedimentisphaerales; family Anaerobacaceae; genus Anaerobaca. The sequence goes on from LVBB01000022.1 coordinate 87,783, forward strand.
CGCCTTCCGCAAACGCCCGCACTTCGCCGATTTGACGGCCGTCGATCCCCACGAGCGGTTCGACCTGGGCAGTTGCGGCCAGGTGAGCATGCGGATCGTCGATCTGATCGCTCCCATCGGCAAAGGCACGCGACAGTTGATCGTCTCGCCCCCGAAGGCGGGCAAGACCATCCTGCTCGAACAAATCGTCCTTGCCGTTCGCCACTGCTCGCCCCAAAGCCGGGTCATCGTCCTGCTGCTCGATGAGCGTCCCGAAGAAGTGACCCACTTTCGACGGGCGGTGGAGGGGGCGGAGGTGGTTTCGAGCACCAGCGATCACACCGCCGACGAGCACACGGAACTGGCCGAACTGATGCTGGCCCATGTGCAGACCGAACTCGAGTGCGGCCGGGAGGTCGTCCTGCTGATCGACAGCCTGACACGGATGGGTCGGGCGTTCAACAACCGGACCCGCCGGCGAGGCGCCCCGCGCGGTCATACGATGAGCGGCGGCCTGGAAGCGGGCATCCTCGAAGTGCCGCGCCGTCTCTTCGGTCTGGCCCGCAACGTCGAGAATGGAGGGTCCATCACGATCATCGCCACCTGCCTGACCAACACGGGTTCGCGCATGGACCAGTTGATCTTCGAGGAGTTCAAGGGCACCGGCAACAGCGAGATCGTGCTGGATCGGACGCTGGCCGAGGCAAGGGTCTTTCCGGCGGTCGACATCCCCGCCAGCGGGACACGCAAGGAGACCAAGCTGTACGACGACAAACGCAGCCATGGCCTGATTACGCTGCGACGTGTGCTGGCGAACTACGGCCCTCGCGACGCGATGGAGGCGCTGTTCAAGCTGCTCAAGAGGTATCCGACCAATGAGGAATTTCTGGAGAGTATGAGCTCTCAGAGTTGACCGCCCGTGAGTCCACATTCGGCACCATCCGACGACGAGGCCCCCGGCCTTTATCTGCACGTACCGTTCTGCGCGAGCAAGTGCGGATACTGCGGGTTCTATTCGCAGCCGACGGCCGGCCGGGACATGCATCGGCTCGTCACGGCCTTGTTGACGGAAGTCCGACGACATCATGCGACCCCGGCGGTGCGGACGATCTACATCGGCGGCGGCAGCCCGACCAGCCTGCCGGTGGATCTGCTGGCCAGGCTCGTCGAGACCGTTGCGTCGGCATGGCCCGACGCGAGGGAATTCACGGTCGAGTGCAATCCGGGACAGGCCGGCGTCGAGATGCTCTCGGTGCTGGCTCGTTGCGGCGTCAATCGGCTCTCGTTCGGCGTGCAGTCCTTCCACGCCGGCGAACTGGAACTGCTCGGCCGGCGGCACAGCGTCGATGATGCGTTGCGGTCGGTCCGCCAGGCCCAGGATCTGGGATTCGCGAACGTGGGGATCGATCTGATCTTTGCCGTTCCGGGCTCGACGCTCGATTCGTGGCAGCAATGCCTGGAATCGGCGCTCTCGCTGGGCATACAGCATATCTCGGCGTACAGCCTGAGCTTCGAGCCGGGAACGCCTCTGTACGAGGCCCGCCGACTGGGCCGAATCGACAGCGTCGAGGAGGACACGGACCGGGCGATGTACGAACTGGCCATCGACCTGCTGGCGGCGGCGGGGTTGGCACAATACGAGATCTCCAACTTCGCACGAGAAGGATTCGAGTGCCGTCACAACATGGGATGTTGGGAGAATCGACCGTATATCGGCATCGGTCCGTCGGCAGCCTCGTACTGGCTCGGCGAACGGACCGCGAACGTGGCCGACATCGACGCGTATATCCGCAGGATAGAGGCCGGCCTGACGGCGACCGAACAGCGGCAGCAGCCGAATCACGACGATTGCATCTGTGAGACGGCCGTCCTGAACCTGCGGACCCGTAGAGGCGTCGATCCAGCCGATTTCCAGCGCAGGACCGGAGCGGATTTCCGAAAAGTCTTCGCGGCCTCGCTGCATCGGCACGAACGCGACGGGCTCGTGGAGACCCAGGCCGGCCGGATTCGACTGGCGCGAAGGGCCCTGGCCGTCGCCGATTCGGTTTTGTGTGACTTTTCATCGCTTTGAGGAACGCCGCTTGGACACAAAGTACATACGCAACTTCTCGATCGTCGCCCACATCGATCACGGCAAGAGCACGCTGGCGGATCGGATGCTCGAACTGACCGGAACGATCACGGCTCGCGAAGCCAAGGAGCAGCTCCTCGACGACATGGACATCGAGCGGGAGCGAGGCATCACCATCAAGGCCTCCGCGGTGACGATGCACTACGAGTACGAAGGCCAAACGTACATGCTCAACCTGATCGACACGCCGGGGCACGTGGACTTCCACTACGAGGTTTCCCGCGCCCTGGCCGCCTGCGAGGGGGCCCTGCTGGTGGTCGACGCCAGCCAGGGGGTCGAGGCCCAGACCGTCGCCAATGCCTATCTGGCGGTGGAGACGGGGGTCGAGATCATGGGCGTCATCAATAAGGTTGACCTTCCGGCCGCACAGCCCGAGGTCGTAGCCGAGGAGATCGAGCATGTGCTCGGAATCCGCAGGAACGAGTGCTTTGCGATCAGCGCCAAGACGGGCAAGGGCGTCAGGGAGTTGCTCGATGCGATCTGCGAGCTGCTGCCGGCCCCCGCCGACCGAAGCAGCGAGCCGGCGCGGGCCCTGGTCTTTGACAGCCACTCCGACCCTTACCGGGGCGTCATCTGTTACGTGCGGGTCTTCAGCGGCAAGCTGCGCGTGCGGCAGAGGATGCGTCTGATGCACACGGGACGCAGCTACCTGATCACGGAGTTGGGCAAGTTCCGCCCGGCCATGACGCCCGTCGAGGAGCTCGGCACCGGTGAGGTCGGCTACATCGTCGCAAACATCCGCGATCTGGCCGACGTGCACGTGGGCGACACGGTCACCGACGACGCCAACCCGGCCCAGGACCCACTGAAGAGCTATCAGCCGCCCATGCAGATGGTCTTTTCCGACTTCTATCCGGGCGACAACACCGAGTATTCGAAGCTCCGGGCCGCCTTCGAGAAGCTCGCCCTCAACGACGCCAGCTTCTCGTTCGTCCCTCAGAACTCCCCGGCCCTCGGGTTCGGCTTTCGCTGCGGCTTCCTCGGCCTGCTCCACATGGAAATCATCCAGGAGCGCCTCGAACGCGAGAACGACATCGACATCGTCCAGACCGCCCCGACCGTCAGCTACGAGGTTATCATGAGCGATGGGCAGGTGCGCCGGATCGGATCGCCCAGCGAACTGCCCGATCGAACCCATATCCAGGAACTGCGAGAACCCTTCGTTCGCCTGGAGATCATCACCAGCACCGAGTCGATCGGCGGGATCATGAAGCTGGCCGAGGCACGGCGCTGCAAGCTCGTCAAGACCGACTACCTCAACCCGACCCGCGTGATGATGGAATACCGGGCCCCCCTGGCCGAGATCGTCTATGATTTCTACGACCAGATCAAGGGAATCAGCCGGGGGTATGCGACCATGGACTATGAACTGACCGATTTCGAGGCGACGAATCTGGTCAGGATCGACATCCTCGTCAACGGCCAGCCCGTCGACGCCCTGTCGATCATCGTCCACCGCGACAATGCCGAGCAGAGGGGACGCAAGCTGATCCTCAAACTCAAAAAGGCCATCCCCCGGCACCAGTTCGAGGTCCCGCTCCAGGTCGCCATCGGCGGCAAGATCATCGCCAGGGAGACCGTCAAGGCCTATCGCAAGGACGTGACCGCCAAGCTCTACGGCGGCGACGTGACCCGGAAGATGAAGGTGCTCAAGAAGCAGAAAGAAGGCAAGCGACGCATGAAGAGCATCGGATCGGTCCAGATTCCGCAGAAGGCCTTCATGAGCATCCTGGACACCAGCGATTGACCTTGGGGATGGGTTTTCGTTCATGAATCGGCAGGAATTCTTGACGTTGAAGAATCGTGCATGGTATAGTGATCGTAGAATGAAGGCGTGTATCTGTTTTTGTACCCTCATGGGTTAGAGCTTTCGGCGCCGACTGAACATCTCGCATCCGACTCCTCTTGATTGCCCCTCTCGGTACATCTTCCGAGCACTCTTTTTGTCGGACCCGGTACGGGTTCGGTGGCTTCCGGCGCGGCTTTTGCATCAACGACGTTCTTTGAATGGGGTACATCATGTGCCAGGATTATCATATACCGGCCCTGAAGATAGGGGATTTGGAAATCCGCCTGCCGATCATACAGGGCGGGATGGGCGTAAGGGTCTCGGGGGCGGGCCTTGCCGCCGCCGTCGCCAACGCCGGTTGCGCCGGAGTCATCGCCAGCGCCGGACTGGGCTTGTTCGAGGATCTCCGCGGCTGCCAATCCCAGCGGCTGGGGGAAGACATCCTCCGCAGCGAGATCCGAAAGGCCCGGCAGCTCACCGATGGAGTCATCGGTGTCAATATCATGGTGGCTTTGTCGAACTACGAGCCGCTTGTGAAGGTGGCCGCCGAAGAACGGGTGGACATGATCGTCTCCGGGGCAGGACTGCCGCTGTCCCTGCCGGAATACGTCGGCAACAGCCCCACGAAGCTGGTCCCGATCGTCTCGTCGGCGCGCACGTTTCAGATCATCTGCAAACGCTGGCAAAACCACTTCCACCGGCTGCCCGATGCCGTAGTCGTGGAGGGCACTCAGGCCGGCGGGCATCTCGGGTATTCTCCGCAGAGCCTCGCCGACGATTCGGCGCCCACACTCGAACAGACGGTGACCGAGGTCGTCGTCGTGGCCAATTCGTTCTTCCCGGCCATCCCGGTAATCGCCGCCGGGGGCATCTTCGACGGTCAGGATATCGCCCGATTCCTCCGGCTGGGTGCTGCCGGCGTCCAAATGGCCACGCGCTTCGTCTGCACCGATGAATGCGACGTCCACGACAACTTCAAGCAGGCGTATCTGGACGCCGGTCCCGAGGACATTACCCTCATCGACAGCCCCGTCGGGCTTCCCGGGCGCGTCATCAACAATGCGTTCGTCGAGAGCATCAAGCGGGGCGAAACCAAGCCGTTCCTCTGCAAGAGCCAGTGCCTGCGAAGCTGCGACCCCCGAAAGGCCCCCTACTGCATCGCCGAGGTCCTGGCGAAAGCCGCGATGGGTAAACTGGACGAGTCCTTCGCCTTTGCCGGATCGAATGCCTGTCGATGCAACGAAATCGTCCCGGTCAAGGCATTGGTGGCCGAACTGACCCGTGAACTGGCCCTGGCGCTGGCTGCAGAACAGGCCTGTTCACCGGCCAAGGTCGCCTGAGGCGCAACAGAAAGGTGTCCGCGTCGTCTCCGCTCTCGGGAAAAGGCTGACGGCCGGCCTATGAGCGGCCGGACGAGGAACGCTTCCAGGGCGACGGGGCCCGGGAGGCGCCTTTCTTGCGGAATTCCTGAATCCGGCCCTTGCCGGGCTTGCGCTTGGGGCGAAAGGCCGGCTTGGGAGGCTGTCCACCGGCCATGATGAACAGCGCCTTGGTGCAGGCGTCACGTGTGGTGCGATCGGTGTGTTTGAGCCCTGCGGTCAAGACATCCGACGCCATCTTCCTCATGCGGCCCTTCATGCTCCGAAGGCCATAGGCCGCCGCCTTCTTGGCGGTCCTCGGGAAATTTCCGAACAGGACCTCCTTGAGAATCTCCAGGCCGTCTTCCTGCATCCACGACAGATTGAACGCCGCCAGACGCGCGGTGCTGACGTTGTCGGCGAACAGCCTCTCCCGCAGTTTGTTGAGCAGTTCGATCGCGGCCTCGTCCTTCTCCCTGCCGGAAGGTTTCCTTTTCTCGAGCTTCATAGAGCCCTCCATGTCAAGCATCCATGCTTTGTACCCTGCCTCCTCCCTGCGCGGATAGAGGCTCGTGCTCTCTCGTGGCGCTGCCCGTTCCCAGATGTCCCCACACCCCACAATCCGGAGGCCGCGAGACAAGAATCGAGGACCGCAGACCGGTTTGGGACATGAGTCTACTGCACAGACCCGCTCGAACGCAAGAGACAAGCTGGAAAAAATCCCACGACCGCGCCGCATGATCGATCAGACCTACCGTCCAGGCCGCCCTTGAGACAGACCGGCCGAACCGGTACAATGCAGGTACGTATGTGACAGAAAACTCTCAGAGGGCAATACCCCGGGGCCTCTATGCGACGACGACCAAGCCGTCAAAGACCACACCGACGAACCGCCATGCAAATCGACCCGAAACGATCCAATCCTCTCGCTCGCCGCAGGGTGTTCGCCGGTCTTCTGCTCCTGGCAATCGGGACCATCGCAGCGCCGGTCCGCGCCGCCGATGCGCCCCAGTGGGGCCGGCAATACAGCCGCAACATGGTTTCACCCGAGACAGGACTGCCCGACCGCTTCGATCCGGCCACGGGCGAAAATGTCAAATGGATCGTCCCGCTGGGCAGCCAGACCTATGCGACCCCCATCATCGCAGGGGGCAAGGTGCTCATCGGCACCAACAACGACGATCCCCGCGACGAAGACCACAAAGGCGATCGCGGCATCCTGCTGTGCCTGAACGAGTCCGACGGCTCGTTGTGCTGGCAACTGATCGCACCGAAGCTCTCCGACGACATCTACAAGGACTGGCCCAGAGCCGGAATGTGTTCGCCGCCCACCGTCGAGGGCGATCGCGTGTATATGGTGACCAATCGCAACGAGGTGGTCTGCCTCGACCTGTACGGCCTGGCCAACGGCAACGACGGTCCCTATCGCGACGAGGCCCGGCGCATGGTCCCCGCCGACAAGGAGCCCCTGCCCCTGAAGGACACCGACGCCGATGTCATCTGGCTCTACGACATCCCCGCCGAGATCGGTGTGTTCCCGCACGATTCGGCCCATTGTTCGATCCTCATCCTCGGGCAGTTTCTCTACATCAACACCAATAGCGGCCTGACCGGCACGCACAAGGACGTCCGCACACCCGAGGGCCCGAGCCTGATCGTGCTCGACAAGGCCACCGGGCGGCTGGTCGCCCGCGATGACGAGAACATCGGCCCGAACATCATCCACTCGACGTGGTCGTCTCCGGCGGTCGGCCAGGTGGACGGCCGGAAGCGCGTGTTCTTCTGCGGGGGGGACGGCGTCTGTTACGCCTTCGAGCCCGTGCCATCGGCCCCGGCCGGCGGCATCGCAAAGCTCCAACGTCTGTGGCGATTCGATTGCGACCCGACGGCGCCCAAGGAGAACGTCCAGCAGTACAACGGGAATCGCCAAGTGAGCCCGAGCAACATCAAGAGCATGCCCGTCTTCCACAACGACCGCCTGTACGTCACCGTCGGCGGCGACATCTGGTGGGGCAAGCCGCTGGCCTGGCTCCAGTGCATCGACGCGACGCGGACGGGCGACACCACCGGCGACGGCCCGATCTGGGCCTTTGCGATGCCGTCCCACTGCTGCTCGACGCCGTCGATCTGGAACGGCATGGCCTTCGTCGCCGACTGCGACGGCAACGTGCACTGCGTCGATATCGAAACGGGAAAACCGCACTGGACGCACAAGTGCGACGGCGAGATCTGGGCCTCGACGCTCGTGGCCGACGGAAAGGTCTACATCGGGACGCGACGGCGGGACTTCTGGGTCCTGGCGGCCGACAAGGACAAGAGAGTCCTCCATTCGGTCCGGCTCGACAGCCCGATGGCGGGCAGTCCGGTGGCGGCCAACGGCGTCCTGTACATCGCTACGATGAAGAGCCTCTACGCCGTGCAGCAGAGCGCCAAGTGACCCCATCCGGCTGTCACTTGGCGGGAACCAGCCAGGCGACGAACCCCCCGCCGTCCTGCATCTGCACGTCGATCTTCCGGCCTCGGTTGATCTTCGTGCGTTCGACGCTCATCGCAGCCGGCTCACCCTCGATGTCGCGGACCAGAACGGCCTCGTACGTGCCGTCGGCCAGAAACGACAGATCCAGCGGACAGGTTCTGGCCTTGCCGCCGTTGATGATCCCGACGAACCAGCTTGTCCCGCTACGCCGGGCAAAGGCCGCGACCTGCCCGATCTCGCTGCCGGCCAGCACGACCGTCTGGTCCCACGTGGACGGCATCGCCTTGATGACGTCCAGAGCGTTGCTTTCGAGGTAGAACTTCCAGTGATCGGCCCAGTGCATCAGCGGCGAGGTGTACACCACAGCCGAGGCAAGCTGAAGGGCCGCCGTGGTCCCCTTGAGCTTGTCCGGGTTGAATGTGCAGGGCGTGAAATCGCCGTGCCCGGCCAGGTAGCGCGTGAACGGAAGCGTTGCGTAGTGCGTCGCCGGCAGGTCGGACCACTTGTTGTACTCCAGCCCCCGGATGCCCTCGCGCGTCATCTCGTTCGGGAACGTCCGCGATTCGCCGGTCGGTTTGTTGGCCCCGTGGTAGTTGACCATGAGCTTGTGCCGCGCCGCCGTCGCCAGCGTGTAGGTGTAGAAATCGACCCGCGAGCGGGACTCCGAGTCCATGAAGTCGATCTTCACGCCGACGGCCCCCTGCCGAGCGCACCGCCTCAGGAAATCCTCCCTCGCGTCCGCCTGCTCCAGGCCGCCCCAGTGCTTCCAGACGTGAATGCCCACGCCCTTGCCCCTGGCGTAGTCGCACAGTTCCTTGAGGCAGGCCCACATGTCCTTGCCGGGCAGTTGCCAGGCCTTCTCCCAGCCGGCATCGACGAGGTAATACTCGAAGCCCATCTCGGCCGCCTTGTCCACCCATTCCTTCTGGTAGCGAAACTCCACGCTGCTGTCCGACCACCAGTTCCACAGCGCGCGTCCCGGCTTGATCCATGGACTGTGGATGCCCTCGGCAAACAGATTGGCGTCCGGCGCAGGGCACAGGTTCGCCACGATGTCGCTGTTGACCAGCGCGTTCAGGTCGGGGCCCGTCATCGTCACCCGCCAGGGCGTGCGGATCGGGCCGGTCTCCTGCCAGCTCGCGTCGTCTTCGAAGACGCCTTGCAGCCATGTCGATCCGGTGGCGCGAAGCGTCATGCCGCTATAGGCGAGCAACCCCGCCTCGGTGATCGCGCCGTAGGTCCCGTCGGCGTATTCGACCGTAACGGGAAAGCCGATCTGCTCATCGGCCTTGACCTTCGACGGGGCCGCCTTGGCGTAGAAGCCTTCGTAGTTGGCGATGTTCGTCTGGTACCATATCTGACAGCCGTCCGGAAGGTCCCATGCGCTGGCCTCCCCGGAGACGGTCCGCCGGCCCACCCCCGGAACGATGTAGCGATAGCCCAGACCATCGTCGAAGACGCGAACCTCAAGAACGTAGGCCGTCTTCGAACCGACGTGCGTCACGTCGATCTCGGCGCCGTTGTAGCGATTCACCGCCTCGGCGTGGACGCCCCGCCAGGGATACCGCTCGTCGTGCGTCGTCCGTCGGCAATCCCCCAGGGCCACGCCCTGCCCGAGATCGACGCCGTCCACCGTGATCCCCAGGGGCGACGGGCGCAGCAGAGCGGTCTTGACACCTTTCATGCGCTGGACGGCGTAGCTGAGCCGGCCGTCCGCACCGACGAGGACCTCGACCCGGACCTGCCCGCCGGGCGACTCGATCGCCACGGCCTCAGCCGAGCGGACGGTTCCAGCCAACACACACATCGACACAAACGCAAGCACAGCAGCGACTCGAGCTGTCATCGCATCTTTCCTTTCCAGACGGCGGTATTTCGACGCGCCCCTCCGTTGGCCCTAAAGTGCCATATCGGCCGTTTCAATGCAACCCTCTGCCCGTCCGAAAGCAACTTTGGCGTTTCCTGGAGGTTGTTCGGCCGGTATCATAGTGGAGACACCCGGCCGGTGCCGTCCGGTCCGAATTCATGGCAAAGGGAGGACATGCAAGATGACACGATATCGGTCGATTCCCACCTTCGTGAGCCTGTCGTTGATCGTCGCAACGATGAACGTCTCGAATGCAGTCGCCGACTGGAAGGCACAGGCCGACGCCCGCATCGAGCAGCTCCGCAAGCAGGACGTGCGTCTGCAGGTGGTCAACGCTCAGGGCGAGCCGGTCGCGGGTGTCCGCATCGAAGCCCGGCAGGTCCGCAAAGCCTTTCCATTCGGCGCCGCCATAGGCCGCGCGATCCTGGGCAACCCCCGGCTCCAGGAGTTCTTCAAAGACCACTTCAACTGGGCGGTCTTCGAGAACGAAACGAAGTGGTACGCCAACGAGCGTAGTCCCGGCCGGGTCGACTATACCACTGCCGATGCGATGTTCGCCTGGTGCCAGGCCAACGGAATCCCGGTGCGGGGCCACTGCGTCTTCTGGGAGCCCGAGAAGTGGCAGACGAAATGGGTCCAGCCCCTGACCGGCGACGCGCTGCGAGAAGCCGTCGAGCGACGACTCGAAAGCGTCGTGCCCCACTTCCGGGGCAAGTTCGTCCATTGGGATGTCAACAACGAGATGCTCCACGGCGACTTCTTCAAGGCCCGCCTCGGCGAGTCGATCTGGCCGTGGATGTTCCAGCGCGCGCACGAGCTCGACCCGGACGCGAAGCTGTTCGTCAACGAGTTCAACATCCTCTCCGTCGACCAGGATTTCAAGGAGGTGCAGACCGACGAATACGTCGCCCACACGCGATGGCTGATCGACCAGGGCGCCCCGATCCACGGCGTGGGCCTCCAGGGCCACATCTGGGCCGAGGACATCCTCTCGAAGCCGCATGTCCTCAAGGAGCGGCTCGACAAGGTCGCGACCCTGAACCTGCCGATCTGGATCAGCGAGTTCGACGTCGCCGACGACGACGAGCAAAGCTGCGCCGACAAGCTCGAACTGGTCTACCGCACCGCCTACAGCCATCCGGCGGTCGAGGGGATCGTGATGTGGGTCGTCTGGGCGGGCAACTCCTGGCGCGGCCCCAACGCCGGCATCGCCCGACGCGACTGGACCCTGAACGAAGCGGGCAAACGATACGAGGCCCTGATGCGAGAGTGGTCCACCGAAACCTCCGGCGAAAGCAGTGCCGACGGCCTCTTCGCCTTTCGCGGCTTCCACGGCGACTACAAGGTAACCATTACCCCCCGCGAGGGCGACCCCGTGACCCAACAGATACAAGTCACCCCGGGACCGCAGGCCCAGACCCTGACAATCCGTCTGCCGTGATTGCCGACCGTGCTCCCCGACCACCAGCCGTCCGCAAAGACGCCTCTGACAAAGACAATCTTATTCGCGTCGCCGCCGGGACGGAGGCTGGGCCTTCTTGGCCCGTGGCGACCAGTACCCCGGCTTCCTTCGGCAGTGAGCGAAGGCGACAACCCAGAGATGGTCTTCTTGAGGCAGGTACACGATGAAGTACGGAAAGCGGTGGACCAGATACCTGCGTGTGCCGTCCAAGTGGATGGGCCATCGGCCGGGAGCCTGTTGGATGGTCTCCAGCGACGCCTTGATCTCCTTCTCGAAGTCCAAGCCGAGTCCCGCACATCGATTCTCGTAGAACGCCACCGCCTCCCATAACTCGATCTGCGCCTCGTCGAGAATGAGAATAGGCGTCATTTCAGCTTGGCCTCGATCTCCGCAAGAACGTCGGCGGCCGGGCGGCCCGTTGCCTTGCCGCTCTCGATCCTGCGGACCCGCCGGCGAATCTCGGCCTCCTGTTCGGGACTCAACTCATACGCGCCGGGCTCGTCCAGGCTCAGGATCAGATCGTGGGCGAGACTCGCCCGTTCACCCACCGACAGGGTCATCGCCTCTTTTCGAATCTCTTCGACGCTCTTCATAGCCCCATCCTACCTTGTCGGCACATGACTGTCAACATCGTCTGCCCCAACCGCCGGGATAGCCGATGACGCCCCCAACACCCACGTCGCACGCTGCGCGTCTCATACCCATTCGGTGCTGAACTGGCCTGATTCGTATCCTTCCTTCAGACGACAGAACTTGACATCCGGAAGCAATAGCCGATCAAAGCCATGCACGGGCCGCGGATGCAGAACGCCTCAAACCTGGAAAGGACTGCATCCAAAGCCACAGAGCAGCATCGCTGATATCGGGCAGCGGGCATACTCCATGCCCGTCTCCTCATTCGGGCGGAGAAACGTAGCAGACCATAGCTTGGTCGAAAGGTAGATATCGCCTACGGACTGCCCGGTTCGAGTATCAACCCTTTGAGTAATCAACTCCTCACCGGTCAACAGCATCTGAAGGTTGTGCTCGCTGAAACAGAGGGCCGAAGCCTGAAAGTGAAACGTCCCAACGGCCACGAGCACCGGGTGTCCCAATCCTGCACATTGCGGCGTCTTCTTTCTGCTGGCTTCGAAGATCGCGTCGTTCAGCGATCCGTAGTAGCAGGCCTTGCCATCGGCCTCATCAGGCAACCCGGTGGCTTTTGTCACCTTGGCGATGGACAGACAGGTGACCTCAGTTAAGAAGGTCTTGCCGCCTTGGACACAGCGGAAATCGCAAGCCTGAGCTCGGCCCGTCAAGTCCTCATTGGGCTCGACTGTGTTGCCATTCTGTTGAAGAACCTGGCGCACCTGAGCCTCGCACATCGCGGCCTCGGGATCCGCACTCAGCAGTCCCTCCCAGTTCTTCAGGTACTGCCTGTTGAACCCCGACAGCCACTGGCTGTGTTCCTTAACCAACTTGACATCAGGTCCGAACAACATGGATGTTCATCATCTTCAATCTTACCGCACGCTGTCTTGAGCTCTGATCTTCCGAAGTCGACCGTCTCGTCAACTGTTAGCCTTCAGTACATACCTCTTCGGGCCCGCCTGGGACGTATGCCATTTGATCATTCCTGTCGGGTGCTTCGGAGGGTTTCGAGGTTGGCTTTGGCGTGTGGGACCTGGTCGAGGAACTTGCTGATGGTCGGGCAGGGGTAGTCGTCGCACAGGGCGCAGCTCTTGACGTGGCGATCCAGGCCGCACTTGCGAATCTCGCACTCGCCGCAGTGGCCGATGTGCACGCCTTCGAGCTTCAGGCAGCCCACGCAGTTGACCTGATCGGGCGGAATCTCGACGCCGAACTGCTTGGACCACTCCGCGGCGGTCCTGGCCCGCAGGGCCTGGTCGTCGGTTCGGTAAGCGATCAACGCCGGACAAGCCGCACAGTCCAATCCACACATCGCCAGCAACATCGCCATCTCGGTCTCCCTTCATGCCCCCGGAACCGGCCCGGAGCAGCCACACCGTCTTTTTTGTTCTTGCCTCGGCCCCGCGCAGCGATCCTCCCCATCTGCACTACAGACGCCGCCGGTCCGCACTACGTCGGCATTCTACGGGCCTTCCGCCACATAGGCAAATGGCAATTCCGCGCTCTTGCAGCGGGCCGGAACAAGGAAGGCACGGCCGTCATAGCCGTGCCTTCGAGACTGAAGAAACCAGAATGAGTGCTTAGACTTCGTCGCGGACGACGAAGGGCTCGCGGTAGGAACACTTGATGAACTTGTTGGCCTTCTCGGCGTTGGCGCCGACGAATCTCTCCTGCTTGCGATCATAGGTCAGTTGCGGCCCGAGCACGAAGTGGTCCTTCGCCGGATCGACCCCATTGCCGTCGAGCTGTTCGAGCATGTCGTTCAGCGTGTTCAGCGCGTCCTCGTGCGACTTCATCGCGCCGCGGACCTCGTCGACGGACGCCTCGGCGCCCGCCCGCCAGGCGACGTTGGCCTGATGGCAGATGACCGTCCCCAGATGCCCCATTTCGACGTCGGCCGCCAGGTCCTGGCGCCGTCCGCTGCGAATCGCGGCGATGAAGTTGCCGGCGTGCGCGCCGCCCCCGTCGCCCTTGTACTGGTGCACGCGCTCGCCGTTGTTGTCATGGAACCAGCCGCCGCCGCGGGCGATGCGAACGCTGCCGGCCTCGCACTGGATGTAGTTGCCGCCGCGAGCGCCGAGATAGACCGCGCCGCTGTTGCCGCCCTTGCGCTTCGGGTCGGGCAGGTTGCGGATATCGACTACCAAAGGCACTCCGTCGTAGTCCATCAAAGCGAAGTGCACGTTCGGCGTCTGGCCGTTGTCGTCCCAGGCGAACCGGTTGCCCGCCGCGACCATCTTCGTCGGCACGTCGTTCCAGCCGAGGATATGGCGCACGTCGTCCAGGTAGTGGATGCCCCAGTTGGCCATTTCGCCGTCGCCCCAGTTCCACTGCCAGTGCCAGTCGTAGTGGAAGCTCTGGCGCATCACCGGGCTCATGGGGGCCGGACCCGCCCAGAGGTTGTAGTCGATGTTGGCCGCCACCGGCTGCGGCGTCGTCACCTTGCCGATGCTCTGCCTCGAATGCAGTACGGAGCAGTGGACCCACTTGACCTTGCCGTACTTGCCCGACTGGATGTCACGCGCCGCCTCCTGCACCCCCGGACACGACCGATGCTGCGTGCCCGCCTGCACGATGCGATTGTACTTGCGGGCCGCCTCGACCATCTTGCGGCCCTCCCAGATCGAGTGGCTCACCGGCTTCTCGACGTACACGTGCTTGCCCGCCTGGCAGCCCCAGACGGTCATCAGCGAGTGCCAGTGGTTCGGCGCCGCGATCACGATGGCGTCGATATCCTTGCGGTCCAACACGTCGCGGATATCGGCATATCCCTTGATGGCATCGTCGCCGACCTCGTACTTGGCCTTGAACTCCGCGAGGCGCTTGCCGAGAATCTCCTTGTCCGGCTCACACAAGGCCACGACCCGCACGCCCGGCAGCCCCTGGAACCGGCCGACGTGCCCGTTGCCCTGGCTGTTGATCCCGGCCACGGCGATGCGAACCTCGTCGTTCGCCCCCCGCGCCCGGGTGACCAGATGAGAGGAGCCCGACAGGGCCAGATACGACCCGGCTGTGGCGGCGACACTGCGTTGGAGGAAGTTACGGCGACTGATCTGCTTCATCTTCGTTTCCTTTCGCTCACTTCGAGACGCGCCCGCCCGGCCGACGCCCAACGGCCCGCGCCGGATGGCATGCGCACCGGACATCCGGTAAAGACGGTCATCTTACACCATCCATTCCCACATTTGAACCATTTTATCCACCCCACGCATCTTCTCCCCGCCCCCTGCAATTCCTCTGTGGGGCAGATCACTACAATTGTTTGAAATCTTACGGGGGGTACGGTATCTTGTTGCTCGAAAAGCTGTGCGACGCGGCTATGCATGGCTGCGGGGGGAATGTAGGCTTCATGAAACCAGATGGGAAATCCCAATCATGACCAAGTACAAGCACGTTCTTGCGTTGAACCCGTACTTCGCCCATACCACGGCGATCATGCATCTGTTCCCGCCCACCGGCCTGGAGTACATCGTCGCCAGTATGAAGGACTTGGTCGGCAAAGTGACCCAGCTCGACCTCCGCTATGAGAAGGCCTACCAGGACCCGGCGGCACTGGGCGCGTTCATCCGCCGGGACGTCGATCTCGTGTGCGTCAGCATCCGCTGGCACACCCAGTTCGAGAGAATCTGCGACTTCGTCGCCCAACTGCCCGACGAGGTCCCGATCGTCGTCGGGGGCTACGAGGCGACCCTGGAAGTCGAACAGTTGTTTCAACGCTGCCCCAACGTCGATATGGTCGTGCGCGGCGAGGGCGAGGAGATCATCAGGCAAATCGTGACCGGCGTGCCGTACGAGGAGATTCGCGGGCTTTCTTTCCGGCGTAACGGCCAAATCGTCCACAACGAGAACCAGGTCCTGCCCGACCTGGCGCATATCGCCTATCCCGACCGGTCTCTGCGCCGCCATGAGTACTACTGGCTGCAAGGAGGCTGTCGGCTCAGCCGGCGGACGTTCGACACCGTGCTCACGACGCGGGGTTGTCCGTTCAAGTGCAAATTCTGCACCTTCAGTCTCAACCCGCTCGGGCAAAAGCGCGAGTACACGGAGCGGCCGATCGAATCGGTGATCGAGGAGCTCAAGGGCATCACCGCCGACATCGTGCTCTTCAGCGACGACAACATGTTCACGAACCTTCAACGCAGCGAGCAGCTTTGCGATTTGATCATCGAAAGCGGCATCAAGAAGATGTTCGTCGTTCAGGCCCGCGTGGACATCGCCAAACATCCCAGGATCCTCGACAAGGCGCAGCAGGCCGGCTTCAAGATCTTCCTGATGGGCATCGAGTCGCCGCACGACCGCATCCTGGCCCAACTGCAAAAGGGCATCACGCAACAGGTGATTCGCGATTCGATGGCGGTCCTGAGACAGTACGACTTCCTCCTGCACGGCTACTTCATCTACGGCAATCTCGGCGAGACCGAAGAAGAGATGCTCTATATCGCCAGGTTCGCCAGCGAGATCGGGCTGGACACCATCAGCTATCAGAAGCTCCGCATCGAGAAATTCTCCCCCTTGAAGGAAGTCGTCGAGAGCACGCCGGGTTATTATTACGGGCGCATCGGCGGCCACGTCTACTCCGACCGCTACGGTCGCAAAGAGCTCAAACGGATCCGCAGCCGAATCAGCCGCGAGTTCTACACCCCTCGGCAGTTGCTCCGGATCGTCAAGAAGGCCCGCCAGATCGGACTGGTTACGCCCCGCGACGTGGTCGTACCCCTGCTCAAGCTGCCGCTCCTCCTGGGCAGTGTGGCCCTCGGCAAGACACACAAGAAAAGGCAGCGAGCCGCCGCAGGCATCCGTATCTCGGCATCGAACCGCACGCCGCTGGCCGAATGAGGACCAACCAAGTCCGGCGGTAACAGTAGAGTGGGGCTTGCCCCACCGCCTCGCTGTCAGCGTTTGTATGCCCTCACGGGCACACTACGAACGGCGAGATACGAGATACGAGCAAAGCCTGCCCCGAGCGAAGCCAAGGGGAGATACGGCTGCGAAAACGGTGCAGCGACAGCCACGATTGGCTGCCGCTGCGGTTTGACCGTCTGAAGGATTGTCGTTCATCGGCCCATGCGAGCCGGAGGATGCGTCATTACCACCAGTGATACGGCGGGGTGCTGTTGCCGCCCCCTGGGCAGTAGCGATGCTGCATCTCGGTGAAGTTGCGCCATTCCTGGTGGGCATCGAGAAAGACGATGTTGGCGCCCTCGGGCCGGTTGCCCCTTCGCAGGTGGTTCGTGCGGTCATAGATCTGGTACCGGCTGAACAGCCCGCCGACGACCTCGACAAAGTTGCCGGTGTCGCGGTCGTTCAGCATGCTCAGCGTCGCATCGGTAATCAACTCGGCCTGCCCGGCGCCCTTTTCGTTGAGGGTCTTGACCCACTTCTTGGCAGGTGTGCCCGGCTCATAGAGCGGAGGCCCGCCGGTACGTCCCGCTTGGGTATCCATCATCCAGAAGTAGCTCGTCACGCGATAGGCACTGGTGCGATAGGTCACGGCCGCCTCATCGACCTGGCTGACGGGCGTCCCATAAGGCGGGTTCTGATGATACTGCCAGACGATGGACATGTCGCCGTTCTTCGAGAGATCGGCCGGGCAATAGAAAATATCCCGGCTCCCGCCGCTCTTGAGGATGAAGTCGCTGGCAAAGTACGAGATGTCCCACAGCCAGTAGCCGCCATCATTCAGCGGCAGCTTGGCGTCGTTCTCGTTGGCGTACATGTGCAGACACAACGCCAGTTGCTTGAGGTTGTTGGCGCAGGTGACCTTACGGGACTGCTCGCGGGCCCGCTGCAACGCGGGCATCAGGATGCCCATCAGCAGCGCGATGATCGCGATGACCACCAGCAACTCGATCAGCGTAAACGCCCTGCTCGGCGCCCGGCGTGTCTCGGTTATGATATGGCTGTGCATGTAATGCCTCCTTATCGCCCGAGCCTCAAACCGCTCATCTGCCCGCGGCGTGTCGGTTCCCCCTCGCTCGAACCACCCACAAAATTCCTACGCACCAACGACTTGCGTGTTCACGCAGACCTTTGTGACCGCGCCGGGCCTTGCCCCCCGGCGATGCTGTATCTTCGCATATTCCGGCCCATCGGAGCAATGCACTTTTGCGTTTTTCTTTCACCATTTTACGACCAGCACGCCCGCGATGGCCCCGCGACATACAGGGATATGTTCCACCCCCTCCCCCTTTGGACAACTTTCCCAATTAAAGGTGTCAGGTACTTTTTCGAGGTCTGCCTCGCGTCCCAATTAAAGGTGTCAGGTACTTTTTCGAGGTCTGCCTCGCGGGCGGATGGTGGATTGGAGCCCGAGACGCCGAGCGGTCGCCTCCACCCAGCCCACGTCGCCGAAGGGGCAGCCTCGCCGGAGGCTGTTCTCTATGGGCTCTGCATTCTCGCCCTTCAGCGTCTCGCGCACCAGAGCCGTCCAGTCCGCCGGCAAGTCCACGGGGCCGTCCGCCAGCACGACCTCCGACCCCCGTCCTGCCCGCACGGCCAAACTCGACCACGCCCACTGATCGGGCGACTCGACCAGTCCGGCCCGCAGCGGATTGGCCTCGATGTAGCGCAGCACGCGCAGGTAATGCCGATCGCCCTGCACCGGAAAGCTCTTGTAGCGGCCCTGGTACAGATGCCCGATTCCGATGGTCGCGTGCGAGGCGTGGTAGCGCTGGACATGGGTGAGCGTCACCCATCGCATGAAGGCGGGCAGGTCGTCGTCACCTTGCGGCCACAGCAGCAGGTGCCAGTGGTTGCTCATGAGGCAATAGCCGCACAGACGCATCGAGAACCGCGACAGCCCATCGCCCAGGATCTTCTCGAACGCCAGGAAGTCCGCTGGCTTGCGGAAGATGCGCAGACGCCCGTTGGCGCGATTGAGCACGTGGTAGACGTACCCACCCAATGTAATCCGCTCCGGCCTCGGCATGAAAACCATTCTACACGATACGCAGCCGCGTCACACGCAGAATCCCTCCCCCGAAAAAGTACCTGACACCTTTAATTTCCCCGCGTGATGAATTTCTTTCTCATGCGTCTATGGAAGTGAAGGGCTGATTTACCGCGTGTAGCATTCTGATTCTTTGGAAGGAGTCAGTTACCGATGCGTAGACTGCGCTTGTTGCTCGTGATCGGCGCGCTGTCGTTCAGCATGGTAGGTTCGTGCGGGCGGAGCCAGCGTCCGCTGGACGAGAGACTGCAAACAGCTCTGGATGTACGCCTGCGGCATTACGATGTGAAGGGGGCCTCGGTGGCCGTCATCCTCCCGGATGGCACGATCTGGCGGGGTGCCAGCGGCGTTTCCCACCCGGGTGTGAATATGAGCCCTGATATGGCGTTCGCCATCGGAAGCATCACCAAGAACATGGTGGCGGCGCTGATGCTTCAGCTTGCCGAGGAGGGGAAGCTCTCCTTGGACGAGCCCATCGGCCAATGGCTGCCGTCCTATCCGCACGTGAACCCTGCTATTACAATCCGGCAGATGCTCAACCACACCAGCGGGCTCTTCATGTTCTGGGACAACCAGCAGCTCTGGGACGATCTGGTCCGGTATCGGACGAAGCATTTCACCCCGGAGGGGGGGAACGAAACGGTGTCAGGTACTTTTTCGATGCTCAATGACGGGCGTCCGGCGGAGGGGACAGACGGTCGAGGAGGCGTTGGATGGGGGGGCGCGGCCTGCGGCCGCGACAGTTTTGAGTTTTGAGTGCTTGGTTTTGAGTCCGTTCTTGCTGCGGCCTGCCGCCTTCGGTCTCCGGCCGGCGTTCTCCCATCCTCACCCTCGCCCCTTCGAGATACGAGACACCAGCGCAGCCTGCCCTGAGCGAAGCCGAAGGGAGACACGAATGACGGCCGTCCCCTCCGGGGTATCTCTGCACCCCTGGCCTTTTCGGGATATCAGAGGCACGGCGCCGCCCCTCCATCGGTTCGTCCGTCCCATCCACGCCGCCTCGCGCAGCACCCTCGACAGCATGGGCGCTCACCCCAATTCCCAGGCGCTCCCCAATGTCGTGCTTGCCCCCCCCCATATGTCGCGACATACCTTTGGGCGTACGTAGTTGTGCGTAGCGGCCGTGAGCCGCGACGAGTTTTGAGTGTTGAGTGCTTGATTTTGAGTCCGTTCTTCCTGCGCCCTACGGGCTGCGGTCTCCAGCCTGCTCCCTACGGTCTCCGGCCCGCACCCTTCCGCCCTGCGTCCTCACTCCCGCCCCCGCGAGATACGAGATACCAGATACCCGATACGGGTCCTCCCCCCCGATGTCGCGACATACCTTTGGGCGTACGTAGTCATACGTATCTGCTTTCGGCGCCTGCGTAATAGACCGCATGGGCTGAAGCCCATCCTACCGGTTCTGCGGGCTGCCGCGATGCGGCTCAGCGGAGTTTGCGGAAGGCGGCGGGCGAGAGGCCGAAGACTTTTTTGAAGGCGCGGGAGAAGTGGAACGGGTCGCTGAACCCCAGATCGAAGGCCACCTGCTTGATGAGCGCATCGTTTCGCTGGAGCCGTCGGGCAGCCTGGGCCATCTTGAGCTGCGTGAGGTACTGATAGGGGCTCTGGCTGTCGAACCGCTTGAAGAGCCGGCACAGGTAGGCTTCGTCGACGTGGCAGGCCTCGGCGATTTCCTCCAGGGCCCGCAGCGTCGCGAAGTGGTCGCGGATGTACTGCCGACAGCTCTGGTAGGTGGAGAAGGCCGCGGTACGATAGGGGTCGTCGACCAGTCCGGCTTCGGCGATCTTGAGGACCAGCAACTCGACCAGCTTGGCGCAGATAGCCGGGCCGTGGCGCGTGCCGGAGGCGCCGTTGGCGATCAGATCGTCGAAGATCCGCAGGACGGCATCGGGCGAGGCGATCCTCACGGCGGTCCCCGGCGCCAAGTCGTTGTCGCAGAGGACCTTGGCGGCCGCCGGTCCTGTGAAGTCGACGAAGTATTTCACAAGCGGCTCGGCGGCGTCGGTGGTGATAACGTGCGCGAGGCCGGGTCCGTAGGTGAAGATGCGGCCGGGGTAGAGGGCCATGGTCCGGCCTTTTAGGCGCAGCGCGCCTGTGCCACGGGCGACAAACTCGATGGAATGGAACGGAAAGTCCGCCCGGTCGATACGGTAGTCGGGCCCGCAGCGCTCCCGGCCGCCACAGACCACCGCCAGCGGCTGGCCCGCCCCGCCGACGGCGTCGAGGTAGAACCGCTGGGCCTCGAGCACCTGGTCCGAGTAGAACGTCGGAACGCTGCCGGTATCGCGGATGTCCTGGCTCATTGGGTCAGTCAATAATCGTCATGCATCGGACAACATTTGACATTTCTGCAATATTGCCCATGCATTATAATCACTGGCAGTTCAACTGAGAAGTCAATAAGGTGCAGGCCAGGCCGATGGTAGCGGCCGGCGGACAGGAAAGGACGTGAGATGGCAGGCAAGAACAACCCTACAGCGGCGTCGGTTCTCGGCAAGGACGATCTGATCGTGGTCGGCGGGGCCGGCGGGTTCATCGCCGGGGCGCTGGTGCGGTACTTCCACGAGCAGGGGTTCACACGGATTCGGGCGATCGACAAGAAGCCGCTGCCGCAGTGGTACCAGCGAACGCCGGGCGTCGAGTGCCTGTGCCTGGACCTGAGCGACGCCGACAACTGCGAGCGGGCGTGCGAGGGCGCCGTCGAGGTGTACAATCTCGCCGCTGACATGGGCGGGATGGGCTTCATCGAGCGGTTTCGCATCGAGTGCCTGCGGAGCATTCTGATCAACACGCATATGATCGAGGCCGCGTATCGCGCGGGCGCGACGCGGTACTTCTTCTCGTCATCGGCCTGCGCCTACAACACCGACTTGCAGAAGGACCCGAACGTCCGGGCCCTGAAGGAATCCGACGCCTACCCCGCCATGGCCGAACGCGGCTACGGCTGGGAGAAACTCATGAGCGAGATGTTTTGCCACGAGTATTGGGCCGAGCGTCGCTTCGAAACCCACATCGCCCGCTTCCACAACGTCTACGGCGAGCCCGGCACCTGGGATGGGGGGCGGGAGAAGGCGCCGGCGGCGCTGTGCCGCAAAGTGATCGAGTGCAAGGACCAGGGGCTCGACGAGGTGGTGATCTGGGGCGACGGCACGCAGACGCGCAGCTTCATGTACATCGACGACTGCGTCCTCGGCATCGACATGATCATGCACTGCGACGCGCTGATCGCCACGCCGATCAACCTCGGCTCCGACCACCTGATCTCGATCGAAGACCTCATGCTGCTGGCCGAGAAGATCGGCGGCGTCAAACTCAAACACAAGCACGACCTTACGGCCCCCAAGGGCGTCGCGGGCCGTAATAGCGACAACACCTTCATCCGCCAGGTCCTCGGCTGGGCCCCCAGCACCCCGCTCGAAGAAGGCCTGCGAAAAACCTACGCCTGGATCGAGCAGCAGTACAATGCCCGCAAGGCCGGAAAGCATACTGTCAGTTGAACCAAACGCCGCGAGCTATGGTCCTTGCCAACGTCACGGCGCATAGTGGAATCGACGCATGAAACCGCCGCAAACGCCCGACATCACCGACCTCATCGGCAAGCTCCAGTACCGCCTCGCCCTGGCCGGCGGCTGGATCGACCAGCCTTTCGCCAGCCGCCTCAACCCAAACCCGCCCGGCTCGATGGTCGTCGTCGCCGTCGAGCCGCAGTTCCGCTGGATGGACCGCTCCGGGATCTGCGGCAGCACCCGCCAGATCGCCCTGGAGCTCTGGGGCGGCGCGCTGCCCGACCGTGACCCCGCCCAACTCGTCCGCGAACTCTACGAGGCCGAAAACGAAGGCCGGGCTGAGCCCTCCGGCTCGCAGGACATGATCGGTCTGATCTATCCCGGCGTCAGCCGGCTCGACTACGACTTCCGATGTCACGAGGGCCTCTTCCCCGCCCACATCGAGTCGTGCAACGACCCCGCCGTCGCCGCCTGGCTGTCACGCATACTGCACATCCTGCCCGTCGCCCCGCGTCCCGACGGCTACAACCCGCTCGAAACGAAGAACCTCGACCCCGCCTGGATCGGGCGATTGGGACGCTCCGGCCGCGACTGCTACGACGCCATCGTCGCGCGTGACATCGAGCGCCTCGGCGCCTCCATGAACGAGTGCATGGAATGCTGGGAGGCCATCCTGCCCGGCACCGTCCGCCACCGGACCCTGCGCGTCGACCTGATTGAGCTGCTCGAATACTACCAATCGCGCTACCCCGGCGCGATGTACTCCGGCTGCGGCGGTGGATACCTTCTCGTCGCCTCCGAACGCCCCGTCCCCGGCGCCTTCACCATCCAGGTGAGAATCAAAACGCCCTGACCGCACAGAGGGTGCGGCAACACCCCCCTGCCGCTGCCCAAACCAAGCCTCCCCCGCCCCCTTCCGCGACGCCGACACATCGGACGTCCCCGACTTCGGGGAATAGAACATCTGTCCCTTCCCTCGCCCAAGAGACACATGCGGAGCGCTAACGACTAACGAAAGAGCCGACCCCAAACCTGCCCCATGAGATTCGAGATACGCCCCTTGAACTGGCCGGGAGATTCCGGTAAGCTATAGCCGGATATGCGAAGGGAAGCTATGCGTGGAGAGGTTCCCACAATCCGGCCCACTGTACCGACGCCGCGAGGCGACGCAGAGTGGTTCGCGCAGATGATCGGTGAACCAAGGCCCGCCGTACGGCGTGCGAATCGTCAATCATCAATCCGCAATCATCAATCCCAAGCGGTCTACGAATACGACGTCTATGGCCAGGTCGCCGCCTCCGACCCGAACCATCCCAACCGCTTCATGTTCACCGGCCGCGAGTTCGACAAGGAAACCGGACTCTACTACTACCGAGCCCGATACTACAACCCTACCATCGGCCGATTCCTCCAAACCGACCCCATCGGCTACGAAAACAGCGTGAACCTCTACCGATACTGTAGAAACAATCCCGTCCAGTAGGTTGACCCGCTTGGAACTCATGCAGGAGCCGGCCTTGACTGGGGCCGAGCAAGTGCGGAGCCAAATCTTGGCAGTTGGCACCGAGACCGCAATCTCTACAATCAAGCATATGCAACCGTTGAAGAAATGCGAAGAGCAGCGATAGATCACCCAGAGTGGTGGGAGAAGGAAACGGGCGATCCATTCCACTGGCCTGACACATACCGTGGAAAAGGGCCATATGCAGGCTGCCAGGCAAGCTATTTTCGACAGCCCGATGACCCCATTCTTGAGGACCCTGACTTTGCGCGCTGGTATGACCCGAATAAGGCCGGAATGCTGGATGATGAGACACCCATGATGGGAACATGGGACTATTGCCCACCTTCTGAGAGTACATGGGGCCATTTCTGGCAGGATGTCTTAACGCATGCGTACGACTCGCACTACACCCCAGGGTTGACCACGAGCATAGAGTATCCGGCCCACGAGTACTGTCCCTACGGAGTCACAGCAGGTCAGGAGTGTCCTGTATGTGGCC
Organism: Phycisphaerales bacterium Planc_01; assembly: GCA_001603075.1. Lineage (GTDB taxonomy): Bacteria > Planctomycetota > Phycisphaerae > Sedimentisphaerales > Anaerobacaceae > Anaerobaca. The sequence goes on from LVBB01000022.1 coordinate 111,933, forward strand.
TGTGCGCTTGCTATTGTTACTATCCGTGGACTTGGGGATACTGTACCGTCTTGCACAAGTGGGCAGACGGCGCACTGGGATTAGCATAATCCTCAATTGTACGGACGCGGTCGTGTATGGATGATGAGCTGCCTGGGTAGCAGGGCGCGTTTCAGATTGCCGCAAAGCGATCACCTTGGGAGACCGTCGAAAATGACAAGTATCGAGAAGAAGCACTGGTGCATCGTCGTTGGTTATGCCGGCCTGCTCATAGCGTCCATCTTCGGTGATGTGAATTGGCGGGTGGGCGGCGTTGCCTGGAATGTGCTGTTCCAGGCATTCGGCCCCACGCTGGGGACCCTCGTTCTTTCCACCAGAACGCTGCTTCTGCTGATGAGGAAGAGGATCTCCATCGCCAACGGTCTCGCCAGCGTAATGTTGCTTATAGCGATCTCGCTCCTGTGTCTGGTTGTCACTGTTCCGGTCATGATGGGTGTATAGGCGCATTAACATACGAAGTGCAACACGGTAGGTTGCGCATTAACATGCGAAGTGCAACACGGTAGGTCGTGACAGTCACGAGCCGACCGGTAGCCACGTTGGGTTTTTGTTTCTGGGGACGCTGTCCCCAGGCCCCTGGGGTTTATCGCTTTGCGCCAGAGACAGGATAGAGGGTAAGGCGACGTGACCTATGGGGACAACGTCGCCCCTGCCCCTGTGAATAATAGGGACAGCCACCTATTTTAAGCTTGACGGGGGCGTGTGAAGGGTGTAGTCTGGCATTATGCCACGGGCAGGACGGACAGTTGTGGCCGGTTG
>LVBB01000023.1:0-722 GCA_001603075.1 Phycisphaerales bacterium Planc_01
AGTCGCTCGAAGAGCGTCGCGAACGCCTCGAAATCCGGAAACAGGAGCTGGAGGGCGCATCACAACAGCTTCAGCGGAGGAAGGATACGTTGAGCACGTTGCTGGGGGACCGGTTGTTGCGGGAATACCGCGCCGAGAAGGATACGCTGCTGCGTGAAATGGCCTTCCTGACGAAAATAGCGGAGCTTGAAGAGCACCGGACGAAACTGGAGGACGGCAAGCCCTGTCCTCTCTGCGGCGCAACTCGGCACCCCTTCGCGGAAGGAAATGTTCCCGCCCCCGATGATACCGAACGGAAGATCGACGCGCTGACCGATCTGATCGGTAAGGCCGAAGAGCATGAAATCGCGATCAAGACACTCGAAGAAAGTGAAACAGCGGCCCGAACCACTCTTGCCGACGCTGAAAAAAATGAGTTCGCGGCGCTTCATGACAAGAAGACCGTCGAAACAGCCCTCGCCGAGGCACAAACCGGCGTGGAAAAACTCCGGGCCGAATTTGCCGAATGCAGACAAGCATTCGCCGCCAAACTCCTGCCGCTGGGTATCGAGGAGATCTCCGAGACAGAAATTTCCTCGTTGCCCCAAAACCTCGGAGCGCGGCTGAAGGCATGGCAGGCCGAGGTAAAGAAAAAGGCGGATATCGAGAAACGGATCAACGCTCTCGACGGCGAGATTCAACGGCTCGATGCGGTGATCGAAACCCAAAGCGTCGCCCTGGCC
>LVBB01000023.1:729-8557 GCA_001603075.1 Phycisphaerales bacterium Planc_01
GAACGGCACGGTGAACTTCAGCGACAATGGAATGCCGCGCAAACCCGTGTCGATTCTCTGAAAAAAAGTATCGACCGACGAACGCCGGAGCTGAATAATCTGAGGCGTGAATTCACCGCAGCGTGCATCTCCGCCGGTTTCCCGGATGAAGAACAGTTCCTGGCGGCCATGCTGCCCCCTGACCGGAAGGCCGAGCTGGCGGCTGCGGCCAAGGAGCTTGATGAGCGTCAGACGGAGCTGAGAGCAAGGCAGAAAGACCGGAAAAACAAATTGGCCGCGGAAATGGACCGGAAGGTTACCGAAGCGTCGCTGGAAGAGCTTGAACCGCGGTATGCGCAGTTCGAAGCATCGCTGAAAGCGCTCCGCGACGTCATTGCCGGTCTCAAACACACGCTGAATGAGAATACGGCCGCAAAAGCGCGGGTACAGGAGAAACAAGCGGCGATCGAAGCCCGGAAAAAAGAGTGTCGCAGATGGGAAACCCTGCACGAATTGATCGGCTCCTCGGACGGCAAAAAGTACCGCAACTTCGCCCAGGGGCTGACCTTCGATCTGATGGTCGGGCACGCCAACCGGCAACTGCAGAAGTTGACCGATCGCTACTTGCTGGTGCGCGACGAAGCGCAGCCTCTGGAATTGAACGTAGTCGACAACTACCAGGCAGGGGAGATCCGGTCCACGAAGAACCTTTCCGGCGGCGAGAGTTTTCTCGTCAGTCTGGCCCTGGCTCTTGGCTTGTCGCATATGGCGGGCAGGAATGTCCGTGTGGATTCGCTGTTCCTGGATGAAGGCTTCGGCACACTGGACGAGGAAGCCCTCGACAGCGCCCTGGAAACCCTCGCGAGCCTCCAGCAGGACGGCAAGCTGATCGGCGTCATTTCACACGTACCCGCCTTGAAGGAGCGCATCGGTACGCAGATCGAAGTAACGCCTCGAACCGGAGGCAGAAGCCGGATTTCCGGCCCCGGATGTCGCAGGTTGGGCGCTGCGGAACAGGCTGGGGAAGGGGAAAGTTGAGAACAACGGGAAGGTTAGAAAGAGACTGTGCAGTCAGGCGCCGCAAATGTTCAGTCGGGGAGACTTTTGCCGGACGGTGTTCGAGAAGACGCCTTTCGGGCCGTCGAATATCTTGACCCGTTCTATTTGGCCGGCGGCACTCCGAGATCTTTGCAGATCTTCTTCGCCAGAAGATTCGATATCTCCGAGTGCCGTGGAACGGCTGAGCGCGTATTCAAGGAAGCGTTCTTCCACCATGAGTGGTTGGCGCCTTCCCGTAACAGGACGCACCCCTGTCCGCGCAGGTAGCGAAGCAACTCTTCCCGCTTCATACCGCGATTTTTACCTTCGTGTAGCCTTCGCCCGCTGCATCGACCGCATCGCTCCGGTTGAGTTCGATCGCTTCGCGCAGCGTGATGCGCAGCGTTTCCGTCAACTCGTCGCGAGTTCTCTCCTGGCAGTTGATTCCCGGGATTTCCTCTATCCAGCCTATCCACCAGTCGCCGTCCTGCTTCATGACGGCGGTGTATTCCGTATTCATGTACATCGCCCCTTTCCTCTTCGCGATGGTTGCCGGGCACTACGCCCCGCATCGAGTCGGCCACGCGCTCTTGATTAAAGAAAGCATAGTATTGATGCGGAATAATTGCAAGCGTATTCGCATCATGAGGAGCGCGTTCAGGCGCTCCTCATGATTGTCGGAATGGCGTCCGTCAGAATGTCGAGGGAGGTCAGGTATTCGGAGAGCGAAATATGTTCCTCGGCGGTATGGTCGAGCTTGCTGTCGCCGGGGCCGTAGGCGGCCATGGGGCAGTTCCACGCGGCGGCGAGGTTGAAGTCGGCGGTACCGCCCTTTGCGAGGAGACGGGGATTCAGGCCGTTCTTCCGGACGGCGAGGCGGAGCGCCCTGGCCGCCGGATTGTTCTTGTCCGCGACGTGCGCCGGGGTGACGGCGAGGACGCGCGCATTCACGCCCCGGCGTCCGGCGAGTTCGACGAGGCGTTCGATCCACTGCTGCGGATCGCTCCCCTCCGGAAGGCGGATGTCGAGGTCGCTCCTGCCCAACCGGCGCCCGTTCTCCTCTCCGTGCATGGAGACGACGGCGCCCGAGGGCCGTTGAATGACCGGCAACTCCGGGGAGTCGACGGACTCCACGAAGGAGAGTATATCCGCCGTGACCCGCACGACCGCGGTGACGGGGCCCGCGTCGCCGCTCCGGTGCGCGCCCCCGTCCGAAGCCGAGAGCGCGATGCGGAGGCTCCCCCTATAGCCGATGGTGACGCCGTCCGCTCCGGAGGGCTCGCCGATGATGCAGGCGGCGGGGGCGTGTTTCGGGATGCGGTGGAGCGCGCCTCTGGAGTCGGCCTCCTCGCCGGTCGCGGCGACGAGCGTGATCTTCCAGTCGGGAGCGAGCGGCGCGCGTCCGCCCGCGACGGCGAAGGCGCAGAGCGGCCCCTTCGCGTCGACGCTCCCGCGCCCCCGGAGAATGTCCCCGTCGAGCGCGTGGGGGGGGCCGCCGGGCACGGTGTCGATATGCCCCATGAGGACGAGTTCGCGGCTTCCGGAACCGCGCGAGGCGACGACGCTCCCCGCGCCGTCGATCTGCACGCGCTCCCATCCGGCCGCCGGAAGCGCGTCGGCAAGAAACGCGCACGCGTGCTCTTCCCGTCCGCTCAGGCTCGGGATGGCGACGAGGTTCGACAGCAGTTCGACGGCGACGTTCACCGCCCTTCCTCCTTCAGCGCTTCGGCGAAGACCGATGCGGCCTTGCGGAAGTCTTCTTCGACGGCGGGGAAGGGGGGAAGAAATCGCACGACCGACGGCCCGGCGGGGAGCGCCAGCACGCCCATCTCCTGCATCCGTTTCACCACGGGAACGGCCTTGACGGTCAGCTCCACGCCGTTCAGCAGCCCCATGCCCCGGATTTCCGAAATCGACGGCGAGTCGATCCCGGAGAGCAGTTTTCTGAAGAACTCTCCGTTGCTTTTCGCTTTCTCAGGGTAGCCTTCGTCCTCGAGCAGCTTCAGCGAGGCGTTCGCCACGGCGAGGGAGAGCGGGTTGCCGCCGTACGTGGAGCCGTGGCCGGAGGCGGAGAAGTCGCCGAGTTCCTTCTTCCAGAGTGTGAGCCCGATCGGTATCCCCCCCGCGACGCCCTTCGCGAAGCAGAGAATATCCGGTTCCAGCCCGACGAGCGAACTTGCGGAGAACGCGCCGCAACGCCCCCAGCCGCTCTGTATTTCGTCGCTGACGAGGAGCGCGCCCGTTGTGCGGCACGCCTCCGTGATCGCCTCCCCGAGCGACGGGGCCAGCGGGTGGACGCCGCCTTCGCCCTGCACCGGCTCGACGAAGACGGCTGCGGTGTCCCCGTCCACCGCGCCGGGCAGCTCCTCGGGTTTCACGTGCTGAACGGGCGGCAGAAGATGCGCCCACTCCTTCCGGTACTGCGGATTGAACGTGAGCGAGAGCGAGCCGATCGTCCGGCCGTGGAAGGCGCGCCGCAGCGCGAGCACCTTCTTTTTCCCCGGACGGAGCGACGTCGCGAGCTTCAGCGCGGCCTCTATGGCTTCCGTGCCGCTGTTGCAGTAAAAGACGGAGCGGTCCGGGAGGATGGCGTTCAGGCGCGCCTTGAAACGGTCGCGGACATCCGACCCCATACCGGGGCCGATGGTCCACGGCAGTTCCGCCGCCTCGACGAGCGCCTGTTTCAGCGCGGGGTGCGCGTGGCCGAAGAGCGCCGCGCCGCTGCCGCAGTAGAAGTCGAGGTACTCCCGCCCTTCGCTGTCCCCGACGGTCGCGCCCTTCCCGGACGCGATGCTTATCCCGCGGCTGCCATAGATCCCCGACACAGCAGGGTACCTCCTCCGGAAAGGCCGGCTTCGATCGGCTGCGCGCTTCGGCTGTCCGCGATGAGCACCGTTTCCGCGCCCCCTTCGAGGGCTTCCTTCGCGGCCAGCAGCTTCCGCTTCATATTCCCCTGTGCAAAGAGTTCGATAGTCTCCCACTCGGAGAGCGTGCCGCTCTCCACCTTCGAGGACGTGTCGGACGGATCGCGGAGCAGCCCCGGAACGTTGCTGAGGATGGCGAGGACGTCCGCGTTCACCGCCGCAGCCGCGGTCGCGGCCATCCGGTCGCCGTCCACGTTGAGGTTCGATCCCGCGACGGCTTCGTCGGCTGCCAGCGGGGGAAGGAGGGGCAAACCGCCCGATTCCCACACGGCGAAGACGTCCGAAGGGTCGAACGACACGATGGAGCCGCTGAAATTTCCCCTGAGCATCCTGACCTTGCCGTTCTCGACGCTTCGGAGAGAGTCCTTCCGCTTGGCGGATGCTCCTTTCGCCGACGAGGGGTAGAGCGGGACGGCGCGGACGCCGAGACGGCCGAGCGCGCTCACGAGGTCGACCGAGAAGCGGCAGCATGCCGCCTCGAAAATAGCCAGCTCCTTCTCGCCGACGAAACGGCTGCGGAAACCGCCCGGGCTGGTGACGTAGAGAGGTTCCGTCCCGACCGCCCGGGAAAGGTCCTCCATCATGGAGCTTGCGCCGTGGACGAGCGCCCACTGTTCTCCGCGCCCGATGCGCGCCGCCAGCTCCTCCAGAAGAGGAAGAAATGTATTCCCGCGCGCGCCGCCTATCTTGACCACGCCCCGGAATGTTTGTGCCGAATGCAGAGTGTTCATAGCAGAAGCTCCTTTCTATAGAGAGATGCGCTACGCCGGGTAGACCGGGAGCATACCGAGCCCTTCGGTTTCGGGCAGGCCGAGCAGAAGGTTCGCCGACTGGACCGCGCTTCCGGCGGCGCCCTTCATCAGATTATCCAGAGCGCAGACCACAACGAGCCGCGTGCCGTCCTCGTGCAGCGAAAAGCCGGTGAGGACGCGGTTGCTTCCCGTGACCAGCTTGGGGTCCGGAAGGCGCAGGTGCGAGGGGCGCGCCGGGCAGAGCGAGACGAACGGCTCGTCCGCATAGGCTCCCCGGTACAGCTTCCACAGCTCCGCTTCTTTCACAGGTCGGGAGAGCGAAATCTGGGCGATCATCTGGACGCCGCGGATCATCTCGACCGCCGTCATCGTCATAGTGACGCGCTCCTCGGAGAGATCCAGCTCCTGGAGAATCTCCGCGAGATGGCGGTGACGGAACGGCTCGTAGACGCGGAGCGTCCGGCTGCGGTAGGGGTGGTGGCTGCCGAGCGTCGGCGTCGCGCCCGCCTCGGAGGAGCCCACGCGGACCTCGATGCGCACGTCCCCGAGGATTCCCGCTCGGGCGAGGGGGTAGAGGCCGAGGATGGAGCAGGAGGCGTTGCACCCCACGCCGCTCGCGAGGGACGCTCCTTGCAGCTCCGTGCGGTGCAGCTCCGGAAGCCCGTAAACAGCTCGCTCCAGAAGTTCCGGATGACGGGGGGCCGCGCCGTACCACTTCTCGTAGTCCGCCGCGCTCTTCAGGCGGACGTCCCCGGAAAGATCTGCCACCTTGCCCCCGCGGTCGAGATATTCCTTTATAAGGGGCTGGGACGTGCCGTGGGGGAGCGCCAAGAAGGCGACGTCCGCCTCGTGCTTCAGAGCCTCTTCCGGCGCGCTGAACGCCAGCTCGGGAAACGACGCCCGCAGATGAGGGTGCGTATGCCAGACCGGCTGCCCCCGCTTGCCTCTCGAGACCGCGCAGACCGCCTCGATGGACGGATGCGCCGCCAAAATCCGGAGGACTTCGCCTCCCGCCATGCCGCTTGCTCCCCAGACAACCGCTCGAAACATCGTCTTCATCCCTTCCGAATCAATTCCGCGCCGCGAGGGACCAGACGTGTTCCACAAGCCGCCCCGCGATATCGACGCCCGTGAGTTCGCCGTCCGAGCTGCGGAACTCGGGCTGTCCGTTCACTTCATTCACCATCCAGCCGCCTTCCGGCGTTTCGAAAAGGTCGACCGCGAGGACCTCGCCGCCGATGGCGTCCTGCACCCTGCCCAGAAGCGCCTTGATCTCGGGCGAGAGCGGATACTTCTCCGGAGTCGCGCCGCGCGCGGTGTTCGTGATCCAGTGTTCGCTGCACCGCTTGATCACCGTGATCGGCTCGCCGCCAAGCAGCGTCGCCCGGAGGTCGAAGCCTTTCTTTTCGACGTACTGCTGCATGAAGAGGACGGAGTGCGCCGCCCCCATGTGCGTCTTGTGCTCCGCGACGGCCTCCAGCGCGTCCCGGTCGTTGATTTTCGCCAGGAGGCGCCCCCAACTGCCCGTCGCGGGCTTGATCACCAGCGGGTAGCCGAGGCGCCTCGCCCCCTCGATCGTCCCCTCCGGAGAGAAGGCCACCGCGTACCCCGGCTGCGGAATTCCGGCGGCTTCGAGCTTCGCGGCGGTGACGATCTTGTCGGCGCAGAGGGCCATTACTTCGGAGGAGTTCACCGTGAGCACGCCGCGCGACTCCAGCAGCACCGCGAGCGCCGAGTTCTGCGTCTGGCTCACGCACCGGCAGAGCGCCACGTCGCCGGAAGCGCCGGGAATATCCGGCCACATTCCGTCGCTCACGTTCACCGCCGAAAAGGGAATCCCCCGCTCCTCGGCGGCTTTGAACAGCAGCTTTTCCTCCGTGCGGAGGCGGGTGTAGAAGATGAAGAAGTGTGCCATCTACTCTCCCCAGTCCTCCTGGACCTCGGGGGCCTCGGCGATCGTGAGGGGATTCAGAGAAACCACTTCGAGCTCCGTCCCGCAGTCGGGGCAGGTAAGCAACTCGCCCTCCATGACCTCGGCGGGCAGCACGACGTCTCCTTCGCAGACAACGCATTGAACTTTAGTTGACATAAAACATCCCTCCAAAACAAAGTTTAACAATGGGGGGATTTTAAACCCGAGTTCTCTTTTCGTCAAGTAGAAAAAATAATGTTCCTTTTTTCTGTATGTTTCGGAGGGAACTGTATTTCTGAGGAAGAACAATGAGCAAAAAGAGGGGAGAGGGCGTCATGGACGCGCCTCTCCCCTGGAGGTTCGTTTTGTGGCGGACGTATGCGGTGTGCTCAGATCTTGAACTGGCCCAGTTGACGCTCCATCTCCTCCATGCCTTCCAGCAGCGTGTTCGCCTGGTCCGTAACGGATTCGAACGCTTCGCGGGCATCCATGGTGGAACGGCGTATTCCCTCCAGGCGTTCCACGATGTCGGAGGTTCCCTTCGCAATGCTGTTGACGGCCTCGGCCATTTCGGTATTCGAAAGCGATTGCGTGCGTGCCAGGTCCGAAACCTTGTTCAGCTCGGCGTCCATCGAACTCAGCTCGTTCATACTCGCTTTCAGCGTCTTCTGCAACGCTTCCGCTTTCTCCACCACCATCCGGAGCGTTTGCTCCTCATCCTCGGTAGCCTTGATGGACTCGCTCGCGTACCCCGAGAGCGATGTCATAAGGTTGGAGATCTCTCTCGCCGCACGGTTCGATTCCTCGGCAAGCTTTCGGACCTCGTCGGCGACCACCGCGAAACCTCGTCCCGCCTCTCCCGCACGCGCGGCCTCGATGGCCGCGTTGAGAGCCAACAGGTTTGTCTGGTCGGCGAAACCGGTGATTGCGCCGACGAATCCCGCGATCGAATCCACCGCCTCGGCGAGCGCGGACATCTTCGTCCTGTTCTCCTGAGAACGGAGGCTCACGGCGTCGATGTCGGTTACCACTTCCTCCATTCTTCGGGCGACATCCTTCGTGAACTCGGACGTCTTCGCGGAGGATTGAACGCACTGTCCCGCAGCCTCGGCGACCGCGGCTGCGGTGGCGGACATCTCGGTGACGCCGGCGTTCGTCTCTTCGACTGCGGCCGCGTTCGTCTCCGAAAGCGAGACGATCTGTTCCACAGCGCCGTTGACGAG
>LVBB01000024.1 GCA_001603075.1 Phycisphaerales bacterium Planc_01
ACCCATGCCGCCGCCCATCATGCCACCGCCCATGCCACCGCCGCCCATCATACCGCCGCCACCCATGCCGCCACCGCCGCCCTGGTCGCCCGAGCCGCCGCCTTGGGGCATGCTCATCATGGTGCCCATCATCCCCATCATCATGCCTGTCATCAACCCCTGCATGCCGCCGTAGTTGGCGGGCTCGCCGACGAGGTCGGTGATGTCATAGACGCGGGTCTCCATCTTCTGGGTGGGCAGAGACTGCTGCGTGCCGATGGTCACGACGCCCTTGTTGACCACGTAGGAGACGGGCGAAAAGGCCGTAACCGGCGTGACGGCACGCGTGAGGTTTTCCAGAGCAATGCTCAGCTTGACGTTGCGTAACCCTTCCATGTCGATGTTCGTGCTCGGCTCGACTTCCGCATTCTCGTAGAGGTCGCGCCAGAGGACGACGATGCTCAACGGAGGCTGGACAGAGGCACGAATGATTTCGATCGCCTGACTCAACGGCATCTCCGGACTCAGGGCAGACAGATCGACGATCGTCTCAAGCTGCTGATAGACCCGCATACTCTCGGGGTCCAGTCCGATCGGCTCGTCCGGCTTGCGCCGCGCGGAGATCTCGCGCCAGTTCTTCGGATACGTCACCTCGTCGGCGTACGGAATCCCCGCCTCGGCCGTGTTCATGAAGATCTGCGCTCGCTGCCGGTTGTACTCCTTGTCCAGCGAAATCTGCTTGCGCATGTAGATCATATCTTCCAACTGCTGTTTGAGCGTCAGAGCGTCATCGTGAAGCGGGTCGATGGCCAGGAGGCTCTCAATCTGTCCCAGCGCCGCTTCGTAGCGCTGCTGCTTCCAATAGGCCTTGGTCCGCGACAGCAGTTCGTCGATCTTCTGCTGGCGATCCGTCTCGGCCTCGCGACGAAGACGCTGCTGGGCCTCGACGGCCTCCATTCGCTTCTGCTCGGCCAACTGCTGGTCCCGGGCCACTTCGGCCTGTCCGATCGCTTCCAGGACCCCGCTGAGCCGACCGCTGTGTTGCCGGTACAGCTCGTCGCCGAGATGAAGCTGATTTTGATTGACGAGGCGCTGAGCCTCGTCGATCGGCTCCCGCGCCTTCTCAAACTCGCCCTGAGCCATGAACGTCTGGGCCCGATCGGCGGCATCGCTGACGACCGCCTGCATGTGACTTCGAATGATGTTCCTTCGCCGATTGATCACTTCGATGAACCCGCCCTGAGCGTCGGCCGTCCCGGCGGCGTTCGACGGAGCGGCGGCTTGCCTCTGCGATGAATACGCCGGGCTCTGCGAAACCGCAAGCAACCGGTCGATCGTCGCGATGTAGTCCTCCGGCCTGCGGCCTTCCGGCGCGGTGAACAGGCCGCTCTCGGCGACCTCTACGAACCCTTCGCGCGCCGCTTCCAGTTCCCCTTCCGAATACATCTCCCAACTGCGATTGTACAGTTGCTCGATCCGTTGTCTGTCGCTCTGCGGCAGTCGGCCCGCTGCAGCGCCCGCCGCCGGATACACCGTCGGCATCACTGCCAGGTCGCTCGAGGTCAGCGCTACCGACGACGAGCCGGACAGCGCAATCGGCTGGCCCGCCCCGGCGCCCTGCGAGGCCCCGTCCATATCCTGGAGATACCCTTGGATCGTCTGGACCATCGGCGCCGGCATCATTCCACTGTCGAGGACCTGCGCGAAGCCCGCCCGGGCCGTCTCGAAGTCGCCGGTGTGATATGCCTTCACACTCTGATAGTACAACTCAGCGATCTGGCTCTTGGACCGGTCGAGGGTGCCACCGGTCTGGTTGTCGCTGGCCTGCCCGACCGTCGGATTCGCCGGCGCACCGTCTGCGCGCAGCGGTGCCCCAGCGACGGAGGACGCCGTTTCGATCTGACGTAGAGCCGAGCCAACTTCCGAGCGCTCCTTGTCGGTCAGGAACTCGCTGTTCTTGACGCCCTGCAGGCTCTCCCGCGCCGCGCCGAGCTGACCGCTGCCGAGCAGCTCTTCACCCGTCTGCTTGGCCGCAAGAGCGTGCTTGCGCTCGATGGCAGCCAGGCCGGACTTCTCCAACATCGACTCCAGCTTGCGACGCTCCAGGGGTTCCAGAAACTCCCCGTACCCCTGGGCCATTTGGAAGGTCTTCTCGGCCTCGATGTAGTAGCCTCGTTCGTATTGCTCGGTCCCGACGCGCATGAAATACTGCACCAACTGGCGCATCATGGCGTCATCGCTGCCTTGTCCGCTCTGCGATGGGCCCACCTGGGCGAAAACCGTCACGGAAAGCAAGACCGATGCCAGGACGATTGACACGGACCCCCCCCGCAGAGACTTAGCGAATACACTTGGCCTGTCCAAAACCTAACCTCCTGCCTGAAAAAACATCACCCTCTTGCGGAAAACCTGCTACAATCGTTGGTTATTCAAACCTCCAGTTGAAGGATATAGGCCAGAATGACTACTGTAATCTATTAAAATAGCCAATTTTTTGCAAGGGAAAAATTATACCCCAGTCCCTTTGGCCGATAAAATCCCATCTCTTGCCAAGAGAAACCGCAAGTCGAAGCCATTGGACCGGAAATTGAGTGACGCGAAAAGTGGGGGGCTTTGGGCAACGTGAAAACAGCAGGAAAAACGCGCGATATACGGGCGAAAGACAGCGTCCTCAAACCGCTCGTTCTGGCCATAGAAACTTCCAGTCGCGTGGGTTCCGTCGCCCTGGCATCAGGCCAGGACCTGCTGGGCCAAGCCGTCTTCTCAGCCCCCCTGCGGCACAGTGCGGAACTCTTCCCTGCCATCGTCGGACTCCTGAGCCGGTCGGGCTACCGTCCGCCGGACCTGAACCAGGTGCACATCTCCATCGGCCCCGGCAGCTTCACTGGCCTTCGGATTGCCGTTGCCGCCGCCAAAGCGATGCATTTGGCCGGCGGCGTCCAGATCGTCGCCGTGGGCTCTCTCGACGCCATCGCCGCCAACGTCACAGACGCATCCCCAGGCAGCGCGTTTCAGGATATCGGGAAAGAATCCACCGCGCGGCCGCGATTGGCGGCCGTTCTCGACGCCAAGCGAGGCCAGTTCTACACCGCAGTCTATGAGTATCAGGGCCGGGATCAGCAAGCCCCGCCAGAGGAAGCATCCGCTGGCCCCGGCTATCGGATCCCCGCCCCGGCCGGCGGGTCGTGGTGCAAGATCCTGCCCGACTGTCTCCTGACGGCCGCAGAGCTCCTGGACCGTTTCGCCGCGCCCGAGCATCCGCTCCTCGCAGCCGGAGACGGCCTGCTCTACCATCAGGACCGCTTCCAGGCCGAGGCCGTTCACATCCTCGACCCGCGGCACTGGAGTCCCCGCGCCGAGAGCATCCACCTGCTGGGCGGCCAGAAGGCGACCGCCGGCCGATTCTCGGACCCCCTGACCCTTGTGCCCTTCTACCTGCGAGGCCCCGACGTGACGTTACGGAAGACCGCGTCCTCGTGACCCGACAAACCGTCCATAAGCCCCGCCTTGAATGCGCGGCAATATCCGATCCGTGACTGAGTCAGACTGCCGGACGACCGCCCCCCAGACACCCCGCCGGTCGAGAGCGCGTCGCCACTCAGGCATAAGGACACCCGCGATGATGGCCGACCGAAAGGTGACCATCGAGGCGACAGCCGAGCAACTCGCAGGGAAATATCCAAGATATTTATTCCTTTCTCGTCCGTTTTCTGGTATATGCAGCAGTGCAACACAGGGCATCCCTTGTGGATTCGACCGCAGCTTCAGCACCGGGCGACGTTGGCCGGAATGCCCCCAACGAATTCTTGCGATGCAACAGAAAGGACAGGCACATGAACATCTATGTGGGCAATCTGGCTGCGAGCGTCACCGAAGACCAGTTGCGAGAGGCCTTTGCCGCCTTCGGCGAGGTGGCATCTGTCAAGATCGTTCGCGACGGCGCTACCCGAGAATCGCGGGGATTCGGTTTCGTCACAATGCCGAACGAGGAACAAGCCAAGACGGCCGTCCAGGAGATGAACGACCATGAATTCGAGGGCCAGGCTCTCAAGGTCGAGCCCGGCCGCAGTCGCACCGTCCCGTCTGGATTCGGCGAGCGGCGCCCGGGCGGTGGCGGCGGAGGCAGACCGGGAGGAAGGCCGGGCGGCAGCAGACCGGGTGGACGCCCGGGTGGCAGGCCCGGAGGCAGCTACGGCGGCGGTCACGGAGGTCGCCCCGGCGGTTCGGGCAGAGGCCCAAGCAGAGGACGTGGGCCGTTGTAGCAGAGGCGTCGGCGCTGGGCCGCCCAAGGGACATGGCCTTGCCGACCCTGTGGTGATCCACTGTCAATGTCGCAGTCGCTGGCCCGCGGTATGAGGCGCTTCGGTGATCGCGTGCGGCCGGCCAGGACGCCTATTGCTCTGTGAGCAGCCGGGACAGCATAGCTTCCAGAGCCCCCCATGGACTGAATGTGCCTGCGACATTGCCCCGAGGATCGATAACGACCACAGCCGGCCATTGATCGATGCCGTAGGTCTCGTGCACGGCGCCCCAGCCCTTACCGCTGTCGATGCCCACGGGAAACAGCAGCTCCCGACGACCCCAGTAGAGTCGGTGCGCCTCAGCCAGGTTGGCATCCAACTCCGCCACATTCGACACCGAATTGTCGTGCACTCCGATGATAACGACCCCCTGCTCGGCCCACAAATCGTGCAGTTCCATCAGTTGCGGCATCGTCTTGAGGCAGGGGCGACTCCAACTGCCCCAGAACACCAGAACCACCACGTTTCCCCTCAGCAGTCTCAGTTCGGCGGGCTGTGACCCTCTCCACTCGACGACTCCGTTCAACTCAGGGGCGGGTGTCCCATACAACTCGGCCAGCCTGGTCGGAGGAAGATCGATCAGACCGATGTCGAGATCCTGGCGACCGGCCTCGACGACCACCGGCCAGCGCAGTCGCTTGGTCTCAATGCCGGCCGGCCCCTCACCGAAGCACTCCAACTCATATCGGCCGGCGGGCAACAAGAACTCATACCGCCCCCGTTCCGAAACGAAGTACATGACCAGTTGGCCTCGCGAATCGTAAAGGAAGGCCACGGTCTTTCGGAGCGGATGGCCCAGTTGGTCCAGGCCGCGGCTGACCAACTGCCCATACACGCGGCACGCCGCCTCCAGGCGAATGTCCACGCGACTGCCCGTACTGCCCTCAAGCACCTGCTTGTAGCCGACCCACCCGCGAGACTCGTGCTGCACGTAGAAGTTCCGGTGCTCTGCGTCCGCGCCAGTCAGCTCGATCTGCCCGTCGCTGTCCGAACAGAACGGCCAGTGCCGCTTCTGCCCCCGAAGCCACATCAGGATCGTCTGCGGCGGATGACCCTGGCTCTGCTCGAAGATGTTCAGTCCGGTGCCGACCTTGGCCCCCGCCACCGGAACGCCTTCGGGCCCGACGATCCGCAAGACCAGGTTGCGTTGTAAGGTCCCTTCGTCGAGCTGTGCCCCCTGGGTCAACCGCGCGCACGCCCAGAGCACCGACAGGGTCGCCACCAGAGCAACAAAGAGCGTCCGCGTCCCATTCACAACAGTCCAACCCCCAAAACCACCAAACGGATTGCCACCTCCGTCCAATGTCAAGGATAGAGTCGGCATCCAGGATTCGTGTCTTCACCGCGAAGTGCGCTGCTCGCAGCATCCGCACCGCTCAGCGGTCCGACCTCTCGTTCCGTAGCACCCACACTCCATAGGAAACTATCGTTATCCAGCGGCCATGGCCCAAGGGATATAATCCGCACTGGGCGGGTAAAATTGCCCTATGGACAGAGGGAATTACGGACATGGGCAAGCCAAAGGCTCACAGTCCGCGTCCCGAAAGACCCATATCTCGCTTCGGTCTTAACCGGCCAGTCCTGCGCCAAGGTCCCAATATCCTGGAATGTTCCGGTCGGTCAGCCGGAAATCGTATACGTTCCGGCCAGGACCCGATCGAGCACGGTTTCGAGGTCGCCCATCGGGTGACCGAGCCAGACAACGCGGCCCTCGGCGTCGACGACGAAGGCCGCGGGAATACCGCGCTGCCCGAACGCCTTCATATAGCCCTCCGCCACCTTTCCCGCCGCATCGACGGCCACGGTGTAGGCCATCTGATCGCCCTTGCCGGTCACGAATGGCTTGACCGTGGCAACGTCCTCATTCGAAACGCCGACGAACACAACGCGATCGCCGTACTTGGCCTGTAGTTGCGTCAGATGCGGGATGCTGTCCCGGCACGGCGGGCACCACGTCGCCCAGAATTCCACCACGTACACCCTGCCCGGCGTAATCGTAACCGGTTCGCCCTTGACCCAGTTCAGCCCGACCAATGGGTACGCGGGGTCCCCCAGCTTCGTGGGCACGGCCGCAGCAACCGCTTCCACCGCTTCGGTCGCCGACTCCAACATCGCAGGGGCCGGATTGCCCGACTCACTCGCCTGAGTGCCGTCATCCCGCTTGCCGCAGCCGGCCAGCACCAACATGGACAGTATCACAATGCCAATCCGCATAGTCATCCGGTCATCCTTTCGTCAATTGTCTCATCAGCGGCCACATAATTGCATAGTGTTCCCCTGTGAATACGCCCAAACCCGCACGGAGTTCGGCCCGCTGATTTTTCGGTAACGCGGGACAGCCCCGCCCGTCTTCCACAGCGAGGGTCGCTACAACAGGCCACAAGAGCCGACCGGGCCGAAGCACATCCCGGCATCGACAATAAGGAGACACAGGATGCTCAGGATGATCTCGACTGTACTGCTGCTGCCGCTGCTGGCCGCCGGCGCCGGGCGCGATCCGGCCGACTACGTTCGCATCGAGCCGCTCAGCAACCGCGTGCTGCTGGCCTGGTGGGTCGGGACCGGACGGTGCAACCTCACCGCCATCCGGTCAGAGAAGGGGCTGGTCATCATCGACACGGAAATGTCGCCTCGCGTCATGGCGCCGATCAAAGAGCGGATCGAGCGCCAGTTCGGACGCAGCGACTGGGCGTACGTCATCAACACGCACGCGCACATGCACCACGCCGGCGGCAACAGCCTCTTCAGGAACGCCGTCGTCGTCGGACATGAGAATCTCGTTGAGGACATGCAGTGGTTGATCGACAAACAGACCGACCCTGACCGCAGACGCATGGACCTCGACGGCGCCACCCGGACCCTCCAGACCCTCCGGGCCAACCTGGGTCAGGTCGCCGGCAACCGCACGTACACCCGAATGATCCAGGGCGAGATCCGGTTCTGGGAGCTGTACATCGAGGATGTCGAGACCGGCTACGAACTGGTCAGGCCGTCGCTGACGTTCGCCGACCGGCACACGCTGGACCTCGGCGATCTGACGCTGGAGTTGGTCTTCTTCGGCAAGGGCCACAGTCTCTCGGACATCCTGATCTACATCCCGCAGGAGCGGCTGCTGGTCACGGGCGCCATCGCCTATCAGCGGGCCCATCTGCCGGAGATCGGGGAGCGGTCCGAGATGCAGGACGTGCAACGGTTCTTTACGGTCCTCGACGAGCTGCTCGATCCCGCCATGCAGATCGACCGCGTGGTCCCGTCGCACAGTCCTCCCCTGCGCAAGAGTGACCTCGTCCCGGTCCGCGCCTATTATGAGAAGATGCTGGCCGGCGTCCAGGCAGCGCAGCGAGAGGGGCTGAGCTTCGAACAGGCCGCCGAGCGTCTCGCCCAGCGAAGGGCCTTTGCCGGCTACCTGGAACCGCCGCCGGGCCATTGGGCCCACGGCATGCACCGCCGCAACCTGAGAAACCTCTGGCGCATCGTCCAGGACGAGTCGGCGCCGGTGCATACGGCGAAAACGGAAGATTGATGCGCGTCGCGGGCGGGTCGGTTTCTGTCGTTCGTCTATTGATGGAGGCTCAGGATGGTCCAAGCGATTTCTCTCGTGTGGTTGCTGCCACTGGTGGCCGCCGGCGCCGGGCGCGATCCGGCCGACTACGTCCGCCTCCAGCGGCTCAGCGAGCGCGTGGTCCTGGCCCATTGGATCGGGCCGGACCGTCTGTGTCATCTCGTCGGCATCCAGTCGCAAAAGGGGCTCGTATTCATCGACACGGAGATGTCGCCTCGGATCACCGCGCCGATCAAGGAGCGGGTCGAACGGGCGTTCGGACGAACGGACTGGGCCTATCTCATCAACACGCACGGCCACCACGCCGGCGGCAACGGCGCCTTTGCGGACATCCCCATCGTTGCTCACGAGAATCTGGCGGAGGAGATCCAGTGGCGGATTGACACCCAGACGGATCCGCAGCGCAAACGCAAGGCAATTGACGACGCCGCACAGATTCTCACTGCTCTGCGGAACGACCTCCGCCAGCTCGGAGCCGGCCGAACCTACGCCCGGCTGATGCACGGCGAGATCCGGTTTTGGGAGTTGTACATCGAGGATCTGCAAGAAGGCTACGAGGTCGTCAAACCCACGCTGACGTTTTCCGACCGGCACACGCTGGACCTCGGCGACCTCACGTTGGAGCTGGTCTTCTTCGGCAAGGGGCACAGTCACTCCGACATCCTCGTCTATGTCCCGCAGGAGCGGCTGCTGTTCACGGGCGCGGTCGCCTATCAGCGGGCCCACCTGCCGGAGATCGGCGAACAGTCGCACATGGAGGACGTGCGACGCTCTCTCACGGTGCTCGACGAGTTCCTCGATCCCGACGTCGCAATCGACCGCGTGATCCCATCGCACAGCCCGCCCCTGCGCAGGAGCGATCTGGTCCCGATCCGCACATACTACGAAAGGATGCTGGCGGGCGTGCAGGCGGCGCAACGGCAGGGGTTGTCCCTCGAGCAGACGTCCGAGCGTCTGGCGCAGGCCCGGGCGTTCCGCACGTATCTGGAGCCCCCGCCGGGCCACTGGGCCTATCGCCTGCACGAGCGCAATCTGAGAAACCTCTGGCGAATCTGCGAAGAGCCGTCGCCGCCGAACCAACGTCCAGAAGCAACGACCGATGCGAGAGCCATGCCAAAGTGAATCCACCTCGGCAGATGTCGAGCGAGCGTGCCGAAGACACACGGTCGCTCTGCGCCGCTATATGGAGCACGCAAGAGAGGTCCGAAGGGAGGCTTTGGCGCGGTGGAAGCGGACGCGGGCGCGCTGCGGCGTGGTGCGGGTGCGGCTGGCGATCTCGGTGTACGGCAGATCCTCGTAACAGCGAAGGCGGACGACGTCCCTGTGTCGCCCCTGGAGCCGCTCGACGGCCGTCGCCACACGTTCGAGCGTCTCGGCGTAAACCCGCGAGTCCAGCAGACTGTCGGCGCCTGCCCACTCGCCGTCGGCATGGCAGCAATCCTGAAGCACGCGCTCCACCGATGCCTGGCGACGGCGTTTGCGGAAGGCGTCCTGGGTCTTGGCATAGGCGATCCGATACATCCAGGGCCAGAAACGCTGCGGCTCGCGCAGCGATTCGACCCCGCAGATCATCGCCAGCAGCGTCTCCTGCAACACGTCTTCGGTGACATCGTGACGCAGCGTGATCCGAAAAACGAAAGGATGCAATCGCTGCCAGACCACACCGGCCAACTCGCCCATGCCCGCCCGGTCGCCCGCACGGGCCCGATCCAGCAGGACCATGTGTTGATTCTCCGCACTCATCGCCACGCTCCACGCGCTATCCGCTTACCTTTGCCGGCAGGACGATCCCGCCCGATCTCATCGGCCGACGTCTGCCCCCCCTCCACCACGGCCGTCACCTGTATGAGGCCGCCATCGAAGCAACGGTCACATAGATTCGACAGACGAGTCGTCGTTTGGTTCCTCCGAATCGGTGGAGTTTTCGGACGCGACGGGCCGTTCGCAGGATTCTGCGCCCCCATCGAGCACGCGCCAGGCGGGCGGCGCCAACTCGGGCAGGTCCCACGGGCCGTTGCACCGGTGGCAGCGGTCCATGTCGGGCCGGCGGCGCAGCCCGCAATTGGCGCAGGTGACGAGCGCCTCTTTCGGCCGGGTCATGCGATACGTGATGTACGCCGGCAGGCCGAAGGCGAGCGTGCCGAGCAGCCACAGCGAGCGGACACCGCCGGGCAGGCCCGTATCGGCCGCATCCCGCACCACGCGCCACGCCAGGAGCACCGCCAGCAGAATCCCAGGCAGGATGATCCAGACGGCACTGAGCAACTGCATGACGATGCCCTGGCGCACCTGGTCCCGCTGCATCGCCGCGAACGAATTGGGCACGAGCAACAGGGTCCGATGGCTCGCGCCGGCCTCGATCCGATTGGCAAGCAAGAATGAGGCAAGCGTCAGGGCAGGCGGATGAACGTTCTCCAGCAGGTACTTCGACACCGTCAGCGCCGGCGCCCACGGCCTCTCGAACAAAGCGGCCCATGCTGAGTTGATCCACGGGGTTCGCCTGACGGGCAGGGCGTTGGTCCTGTCGCCGTCCGCCATATCGTTACTGTTGACGATGCTGAAGATCTGGGCCTTCTCCGAATAGGGGACCGCCCGCGTGTCGCCATTGGCGACAAGTTTGCCGTCCTTGTCGAAGATCGACATCGCCAACGAGGTCCCCTGCTGCGAGACGCCGGCCGCCAGCAGTCCGGCGTACTCGTGTTCGGGCCCGATCGTGATCGCCTGGACCTCGTGCTTGAGCAACTGGGAAGGCCGACGCGACCCTTCGCCGTATAGGGTCTTGGGAACAGGCAATGTGCCCTTTGCGGGGACCAGTTGCAGCGTTCGCTGGTCCAGCAGAACGATTTGCCCGGATGCGTCGATCACAGGGACGTATCGGCTCCAGTAGCCGCTGCTCGTGCTGAATCGGATCGTGAAACGATGCTCATACCGCGGCGCCGATTCTTCGTCCTGTGCCTCGCGCAGGACTCGTTGCATGGGCGCCCCCCAATTGAGGCGGAGACCTTCGTAGTACGGCGCAGAGCCCATCACAAGCGGCCTTCGCAGTATGGTGTCCGTCAGCTCCGCTCCGGCCTTGACGGTCATGGCTTCGCTGTCGATCGCGTAGAAACGATGCAGCTTCCTGTCGTAGACGATGTGGTGCAGCGAGGCACCGGCAACGTGGACGGGATCGTGGAATCGGCCAAGCTCCTCGCCCGCCGACTTGGACACGCCGTCCGGTCCGGCGTAATGGACCGCCGTCGGCCGCTCGACGCTCCCTCCACCGTCGCGGCGGTCCCAGTACGTGTCACGAAACACGATCTGGCCGGCCGACCGGTCGAAGTACATCCACGCCTTGTCGGGCGAATAGTAGAACACGTCCGAGCGGTCCCCGCCGGGGCTTCGGGAGAGGAAGTAATCGACGAACCCCAGCGTCAGAAGTAGGGATTCGGCATCCATTCGCGTGGAGGCGATCGATCGTCGGTCGGCATTGGGATCGTTCTCGATCTCGTCGGGCAGAATCCCCGACGGCGAAACCTCCACTCGCGTGGCCTCCTCCGGCATGCGGGCGCAGAGCAGGAACTCCGAGAAGAAGCGGCCCCAATACAGGGGGATCGCGAAGAGCACAAGGACCATCACGCCCGTGGCCAGGACCCTGATGCCGTAGTTCGTAGTGGTTTCCATCGTTCGGCACTCCTAAAGCGAAGACGACGCGAAGCGGCACCAGGTGCCGGCCAGGCAGGCGAGGATGAAGATCGCGAGGATGGCGGCGACAGCCGGACCGAACCCCTTGATCACGAGCAGCAGCGGCACGAGCAGCACCACAGGCAGCACGCCCAGCGTCGGGGCCAGCGACCGGCGGTGCCAGCCCGCATAGACTCCCACGCTGTAACACGCCAGGCACATCAGGAAGAGGCCGCGAAACACATCGGGCACGATGCCCCGATAGACCGGCACCCCGTCCACATTGGGACCAAACAGCATCGTCGCCGCGACGGCCGGCGGGACCAGGAGGATCAGGATCACCAGCACCCCGGCGGCGATGCGGGCGATGAAGATCTGCGCCCGCGTGACGGGCAGCGCCGTCAGAAAGGCCGAGATGTTCCGCGCCCGGTCCCCGTACATCTGGGCCACTCCCAGGCCGCAAAGTCCGACCACAACCGCGACCGTTGCCGTAATGCCTCCTGCGATGCCGAAGAGTTCGCGGTCGCTTCCGTCGAAGCTCAATACAACCGAGACCAACATCGCGGTCAGCAGTCCGCTCAGGATCAGGGCGGTCGCGAAATAGGCGACGTGGTCGATGATCTCTCGTTTCAACAGCGTCCAATACGTTCGCATGTCAGACCTCACTTCCTTCGACGACCGCCGCGGTGGCCGGCCTCGTACACTCGATGAAGATGTCTTCCAGCGTCATCGCCAGTTCGGTGCAGCTCTGGGGCCCGAACGTTTCGAGGATCGCCTGCTTCTGCGGGTTCCAGTCGGCGACGGTCAGCACCATCTCGCGTCCGGCGTTTCGCTGGTGGATGATCTCGGTGATGTAGAGGTCCTTCGGGGCCTCCGATGGGAACATGACCTGAAGCTTTCGGACGCGGCGTTTGAGCTCCTCGAGCTCGCAATCGACGATGAGCTTGCCGGCGACCATGATGCCGATCCGGTCGGCGATGCGCTCGACGTCGCCGAGGATGTGCGAGCTGAACAGAATCGTACGGTCCTGTTTCTGGATCAGGTCGATGGCCAGTTCGAGGAACTGGCGTCGCGCGACGGTGTCGAGGCCGAGCGTCGGGTCGTCGAGGATCAGCAGCTCGGGATCGACGGCCATCGCCAGCGCGAGGTTGAGTTCGGCCCTCATGCCGGCCGACAGCTCCTTGATCTTGCGATCCATCGGCAGCCGGAAGGTCTCCATGAGCTGGCTGAAGAACGCCTCGTTCCAGTGCAGCGCCAGGTCCCGGCACAGGCCGATGAGCCGGCGGACGCGGTAGTTCTGGATCAGGTTGTGTCCCTCGGCCACATATCCGATGCGGGCGCGGGCCCTGGCGGACAGGCATCGCGAATCGTGCCCGAGCAGCATGGTCCGGCCGCGCGTGGGCGGCTCGAGGCCCAGCAGGGTGCGGATCAGCGTGGTCTTGCCGCACCCGTTGCGGCCGAGCAGCCCATAGATGCACCCGCGAGGCACCTTCAGGTCGATGCCGTTCAGCACGCACCGCCCCTCGTAGTACTTGACCAGGTTCTCAACGACAATCGGATGGTCATCCATTTGAAACCTCTCGTTCCTCATTCAACGGTCCACGTCCTGCCCCCCCGCCGCCTGCAACGCCGCCGGGGCGCGGTTTGAGTCCTGTCCATACCATGCGTCAACGATCTTCCCGTCGCGCCCGATGACGAAGTTGACGGGCCCTTCGCTGGATTTCATCCCATAGCCTTCGGCAAAGAGCCTCGCCGCCCCCTCGGAGGAATCGAGGACGCAGGGAAACGAAATCGCCTCGTCGCGTACAAACGTCTGCGCGATGCGTCGGTCGTCGGCGACGTTCACGCCGAGAATCGCCAGTCCCTTGTCTTTCGTCTTCCCGTGCAACGACTGGAGATATCGCATCTGTTCGCGGCACTCGGGCGAACCGACCTGCCAGAGACAGAGCCATACGACCTCGTCCCGCAAGTCCGACAGGCGGATCGCGTCTCCAGAGATCGAGGGCAGCTCGAAATCGGGTGCATCTGAGCCGGGCTTCAGAAGGAAGTCTTCCAACTCCGGCGGCTCCCACGCGCGGAACCCTTCCGGCGGCGACCACGCGAACCGCTCGTCCGAAATCGCAGCGTTGACCTCCACGCGCGCCCATTCCTCGGCGATCACGCGGTTGGTGTCCGCCAGCCGAACGATCTCCTTGACCCGGCGAGGCAGATGGTCCTTCCGCGAGAGCCAGTAGTGCCGCGTGCGCTGCGCCTTGAAGTAGCTGACCTCGATCACGTCGCACTCCTCGCCCGAGGCCTCGTTCGTCCCTCGAAGGCGAATTCCGTCAATGTGGGGCTCGAATTCATCCGCACCGTTGAAGAACACACTCGGTGACCACACAAGATCGCTCCAGGCGACGCCGAGCCGAGCCATTTCGTCCGCGACACCGGCCGGGGAGCCGGCCATGTCCACATAGACGTTGGATTGCGTCGATTCGTTACGTTCAAAGTCGTCGACTTTCAGAAACGGCCGGTCGCCCGACCAGAAGACCCGCAGCCGATCGCCGTCGCCAACGACCGTCGTGACCTTCGTGCTCATCCCGTTGGTCATCTCCACGCGAACGAGATTCGGTTTCTTGAGCTGGACGCTGTAGGCGGAAGGCCCGCTGCCGGGACCGCTGCAGAAACTCCGATACGACAGGGTCCGGGCCTGGTGCGCCGCCTCGATCATCGCCTCGTACAGGGCCCGCGCCGCCGGTTCCTCGGCCACGATCATCGCCGGCCGCCAGCGGGCAGCCGAAGCGCCGAGCACGTACAGGGCCCAGACCTCGACAATCACGGCCGCCGCCGTCACCACGATCCAGATATTGGTCTTCTTTCTCATCTGCATATAGACGTCAAAGGTTCACGACCGTTACTCCCGCACGCGCGAGAACTGCCGACGGCACAGCAGTAGGATGCCGACGGCGCCGTAGACACACGTCAGCACCAGACTGTGCACGACGCAGGCGACGCTGTGGGACAGACTGAACCGGCCGACGGTCAGGGCGTGCGGGCCGTACTCGCCGCCGGCGAATTTGCGCAACAGCTCGAAGGGCGGCCATGCGTACCGCACGAAGGCCGTCAGCCACCCCGCCCCTGCTTCTCCACGCAGCAGAACCATCAGGGCGTTCATCAGGAGATAGCCCGCGACGAAGACGACGAGCAACAGCAGGGAATTGAACGCCCGCCCGAGAACCACTGACAGGGACGTCGAAAGGGCCGCGACCGCATTGAACAGCAGCCACGTAGCCAGAAGCCACACCCCAAGCCCCTCGATGCTGTTCTTCGGCGTCAAGAGATCGAGAACACCGAGCAGGACACCCGTCAACAGCAGATGGACCGCGGCCTGAAGCGACAGACCGATCCATCGGAACAGGTAGAGCTTGCCCGTCCAGAATGGCTTGGTGACCAGCACGCAGATGCGTCCCGAGGCGATGTCGTCGCCGAGGATTCCGGCGCTGAGGGTCAAGGCCAGGAACAGGCCGCTGCCGATGAGGATGAACTTGCCCATGGTCTCCGTTTTGGCGGGAACGAAGCTCCACCAGAACACGCCGTACACCGCCAGCCAGCTCAGGTGCGCGATCCAGATGTAGCTCCGGCGGAAATAGGTTTCTCGTATCAGCTCGTACGCTCTCATCGGCTATCCCCTTCATCACAGAGGCGAAGGAAGACCTCCTCGATGTTCTCTCGCCGCAGAAGCACGCTCGTGATCTTCGCTCCTGCGGCCACGAGGTCGCGGACGACGTCGGGGACCTCGTCGGGCTCGCCGATCGCGATCATCAGTTCGGTGTCGCAAACGCTGAGCACCCTGGACGACGGAAGGGCCGCTCGCGCGACCGCCTCGCCGTCGGAGAC
This sequence comes from Phycisphaerales bacterium Planc_01, assembly GCA_001603075.1. Lineage (GTDB taxonomy): Bacteria > Planctomycetota > Phycisphaerae > Sedimentisphaerales > Anaerobacaceae > Anaerobaca. The sequence goes on from LVBB01000024.1 coordinate 15,382, forward strand.
TACACCAACACGTAGTTGACCCGCCTGGCTGGCGGTCAGCTCGTCGCCGAACTGCACGATCCGGCCCCGGTGCATGAAGATGTAGTCCGAGGTCAGCTTCTCCAGCTCGCCCAGTCGGTGCGAGCTGATCACGACCGATGCGCCGGCGTCACGCAACTGCTGGAGCAGATCGCGCAGCTCGACGATGCCGATCGGATCGAGACCGTTGCTCGGCTCATCGAGCAGCAGCAACGGCGGATCGGACATCATGGCGATGGCCAGGGCCAGCCGCTGTTTCATGCCTTGGGAGAAATCGGACGCCGGCCGGTCTGCAAACTCCTGCATGTGCAGCCGCTGAATCGATGCGTCCACCTGCCGCGCAATGCTCTGGGCCGACAAGCCCAGCAAGGCCGCGTGGTACCGCAGCACAGCCCGCGCGGTGTAGAGGCCGGGAAAGACCGGGTGCTCCGGCATGAAACCCAGGTAGCGACGTGCGGCGACCGACCGGGCCGGGCGCCCGCAGATCGTCACCCGCCCTTGCGTGGGCAGGATCAATCCTGCGATCAGGTTCAGCAAGGTGGACTTGCCCGCGCCGTTGGGGCCGATCAGACCGACGATCTGGCCCCTGCGGACGGATAGAGAGACATCCCGCAGGGCACACACCGCCTTGTCGAGACTCGCAAACGGCCTGCGGAAGACCTTCGTCAGTCCGTGACATTCCACGACCATAGGCTGCACCCCGGCCTCGCAAGCGGTTTCCTGTTCTGTCTGTACGAGCACGCCGTACCTTCCTTTCCGGATTCGCTCAGATGTTCTCGGTCGTGCTGCCCTCGGCGTCGCTGAACCGCCAGAGCAGATCGTGGTCCGGGACCTTGCTGCGAGGATCGTCCGACCTCTTACGTTGCCTCGCAGCACCGCCATTGTCTTGCGTGTCTTCACCGACGCTGTAGACGAGGAAGCCATCGGGCTCAACACGGTAGCGCAACGGTTGCTCCACGTACGGATCGATGAGCTTCTCCAGCTTCAAATCGTCGAGCGACGGCGGAAATGTGCCGTGTTCCCTGCGGTATTCGAGCAGCCCCAGGCCGGCCCGCGTCATGTGCAGCCGGGCGACCATATCGCAATGGACCCCTTTGAAGAAGTCGTTCACGTGCGTGGCCCAGTGCGTGAGGAAGTGCTTGCCCCGCGCATCGTTGAACTCCTTGCGAATGCCCGTGTCCCTCGGCACATAAGGACTCTCGAACATCTCTACCGCTTTGTGCATCGCCCGCAGGTAGGCGGCGTGGGCCGCGACGAACAGCGGCCGGAAGGTCACGATGCGGAACATCGCCCGATTGATCGTCTCCAGGGCGTTGTCCTCGTTGCCCACCGGCTGATCGTGCTGCATGGCCTCGTACAGCTCGTCGCTGGATAGGCCGAAGAACCACTCGCCTCGCACCAGGCGTTCGGCGTCCACCGCTCGCACCAGGGGTTCCACGCCGTCGAGGTCTTTGAGGATATCCTGCATCCTCCGACAGGTGTCCGCATCCGGCGGCGCGACGGCGCAGAGCGTCTGAATCGTGTAACAGCAGTCTCGGATCAAACACAGACGCGCGAACTGCGTGTCCATGCTCGGATCGGCGGCCAGTGCGTCCGCAATCTTGAACTGACGCCGCACGGCATCCCAGACCTGGGCCGCGTCTCCTGCTTTGGCTTGGCGGTATGCCTTGGCTCTGGCGATGGTGGCGAGGCGTCGCAGATCGTGGAGTTGGAACGGCCCATCGAGTTGGCCGGCTTTGTAGTCCCGCTCGAATCGACATTCGGGTCGCTGCATGGCCTCTTCGAGCAAAGACAATGCCGAAGCAACGTCTTCCCGTTGGATGAGTTCTTCGAACTCGCCTATCCCATTGGCGTCGAGATCGTCGGCCAGGAAGCCATACGCCAGCCGGCCCGTGTATTCGAGCAGGTCCTTCTTCGGGGCCGGCACGCCCTTGAGCGTGGCAACCGCCTGCTGGTAGAGCATCGCGGCGTTGCGCGATTCCGGAATCGGCTCCGGGATCACTTTGGCTGACGTCATAGGCCGGCCCGCCGTTTCCAGATCCGCGTAGGCCCGGCGCAGTCTGATCTGCGAGCGGGCCAGCGCAACGCCATAGACCGCGACAAGCAAGCCAACGACAACACCCATGCCGATCAGTATTTTTTTCGACCGTTTCTGCATCTTCGTCCCTCATGTCTGGAAATCGCCCTACGCCTCTTTCGAAACCAGATTGAATCGCTCGACTGCACGGTTGAACCACTCCACGAGCGTCGCCTTGTCGATTTGCATGTGAAAGGCCTCGACCACGATGCGTTCGAGTTCGTCGCAGACGATCCGCCGGCGCACCGCCTTGCTGAGACTGCTGTCCAGGCTGGCGACGAACGCCCCGGCGCCCGCCCGGGTGACGATGATCCCCTCCTGTTCGAGCTGGCGATAGGCTTTGGCGATGGTGTTCGGGTTGATCGTGAGCTGCTGGGCCAACTGGCGAACGGTCGGCAGCCTCTCGTCCCGCGCGAGCCGGCCGAGCGCGATCTCGCGTTTGACCTGATCGATGATCTGGAGGTACACGGGCCGGTCGGATGCGTTGTCGATGCGAAACTGCATGGGCCACCTCAGTAATTGTACTATTAGAACTATTACAAGAATAACGCCGGCCCCCGCCGCGTTCAAGAAGAATCTTCAGAAAATCTGCTCGTGGGTGCACTTCGCGTTTGCAGGTGGCCCGTCGGATGGGCCTTCATGGCATATCGACTTGCTCAGCGGCCCAAACACACCCGCAGGCTCTTCTGCTGCACAAGCAAGGGGCAGGTCGTGTGCCGTAGGGGCGACGTCCGCCAGCGGCGGATTGCCCCTGCCACTTCGCTGCGGCCGGAACGACGGGACTTGCGCGAGGAAGACAACGGGATGGCGAGCGATCGAGGACGTCTTCGTGCAGACGGTGGGCCCGCTACGCCTTGCGGGCGCGGATCAGGGAGTGCATGCCTTCGTCCTGGTACAGCAACTCGACGTCGGCGAAGCCGGCCGTGGTCAGGTCGTCGCGATACTCCTCGAAGGTGTAGGAATTGCCGCCCTCGGTGCCCACGAGCATGTTGACGGCAAACAGCGCGCCGGCCGGCGGTTTCGTGCGGGACCGGTCCAGCACGACGTCGCGGATCAGCAACGTCCCGCCGGCCGTCAGGGCCGTGTGAATCCTGGCGAGAAGGGCGCGATTCTGCTCGCGGGAGTTCTGGTGAGCGATGGCGCTGAGCCACGCCAGATCGGCCCCGCCCGGCAGGTCGTCATGGTTGTAGTCACCCGGCACAAGCGCGGCGCGGTCGATCAGGTTCGCCGCCGCGAGGCGTTCGTTGGCCAATGGGATCACTTCGGGCAGGTCGAACAGGACCGCCGTACCGCTCGGGACAGCCCGCAAAAAGGCAATCGTCCAGGTGCCCGAAGCGCCGCCGATATCCAGAAGACGCTGGAATTTCAACGGTCCCAGCCGCTCGATCACCGTCGGGGCGATGGGGCCGCTGAAGACGTCCATCGCACCGATGAACGCCTCGATGTCGGCGGCCTCACCGCGTATGCTCGGGGTCCGTTCGGCAGGACCGCCGTCACGAACGACCCTGGCAAGCTGGCTCCAGCGGCGAAGGCAGTTGGCCTGATGGCGCAGTGCGGCCAGGACATTGTTCGTCGAATCGGCGCTGAGCAGGCCAGCGACCCCCGGTGGGACCTCGTAGCCGGCATCCGTCTTCTCAAGGAGTGCCAGGGCCGCGAGGGCGTCGAGCAGAATCGTGGTGGCCCGCACGTCGCAGCGGAGGGTCTCCGCCAGGGCCACAGCGCTCATTGGCCTGCGGGAAAGAACCGTGAGAATGTCCAGGTCCGCCGCCGCCGAGATGAGACAGGCCGGCTGGAATGCCCGAACCGTTTCCATCAGTCGTGCCTCTGTCCACGGTTGCATCGCCACGATTCTCCCTTTTGTTGGACGCGCCGCGTCACCGTGCCGCAACGGAAGGGCAGGGTACGGAAGACCTTACGAACAACTGATCGTACCAGCGACGCAGGCGAAAAGACACGAATTTCCGGGGCGCTTCGCCACAGTTTTTCGGCACTGGCCCTTGACGAGGTTGCCAAGTTGGGATTTACTATGGCCTTTAGCATGCTGGAGTCGCAGCTTGGGTTCCACTCGGTGGCGCAGACGCGTCCGACGGGACCTGGCCCGAACCGGCAGATAGGCGAATGGACAGTTGAAAGGAGACTTTCCGATGACAAGGACCGTTATCATTGCCACAACCCTGCTCTTGCTGGTCGCCGCCGTGGGATGCACCCCTTCGGATCGCGGATTAGGTCACAGACTGCCCCAGCGAACGACTTATGCCAGCCCAATGCCGGCTGCGGAAGCAGACCAGGTCGTCGGCTCCACCGACGAGGTGGATCTCGTAGAACAGGTGGCGACGCATCGGCGGTCCTACCGTCGCAGCCTGGAGCTGCTCGTCACGCACTACACGGTCGTCGGGGACAATCGCAAGCTCAAGTGGGCCCAGGAAGAGCTGCGGGCCCTGGACCGGATGCCACAGTATCGCTATATCATCGACGCCCAGGTGATGCCGGCGGACCTGCGGGCGGTGACCCGAATCCCCGCAGCGGACGAGATGTATCTGGACGCGGTCGAAACGCAGCGACAGGCCGAGCCGATCGGGATCCTCAAAGATGAAGAGCTGTTGCGGGTTGCCCTGTCGAAGTACAACGCGTTGATCCGCCAGTATCCGAACTCGGATAAGATCGACGATGCCGCATACCGGGCGGCGGGAATCTACGAGTATTTCAAGGACTATGAGATCGCCCTGCTCTACTACCAGCGTGCGTATCAGTGGGACGCGGACACGCCGTACCCCGCGAGGTTCCGTGCCGCCTCGGTCCTCGACCGAAGGCTGCGACGCCGCGGCGAAGCCCTGGAACTGTATCAGGAAGCCGTGCTCAGAGAGGGCGACCGATACGACGAGTGGAAGATGTATGGCGAGCGACGCATCAGAGAACTCAGCACTTCCGAGAACTGATGCCATCGAACAGGTTCGTTGGCCAAACGCCTTTTCGGGGCCTGACGCAGCGTCAGGCCCTTTTTTTTGGTGTTGCGGGGCTTGCCTGAGAAACCGTACGGGAAATGGGCATGGAGCCGCTTGAGCGGAAGGTGGCGGATTTCGTCCGGGACAACGATCTGTTCGCGGGAGCCGGACGGATTCTGCTGGCCGTCTCCGGTGGCGCCGATTCCATCGCCCTGCTGCACGCGATGCATCGACTGACGCAGCGTGGCGTGATCGCGGCCGAATTGCTCTGCGCCCATCTCAATCACGGGTTGCGAGGGGCAGCCGCCGATGGCGATGAGGATTTCGTGGTCCGGCAGGCACGCGAGCTGGACCTGCCCATCGTCGTCAGAGCCATCGACGTGAAGGCCCATGCCCGCCAACACCAACTCTCCATCGAGACGGCGGCACGGCAGCAACGTCTGAACTGCCTTGCCCAGATCGCCCGCGAATGCAACTGCCCGTCGGTCGCGATGGGCCACCAGAAAGACGACAACGCCGAGACCGTCCTGCATCGGCTCGAACGCGGGACGGGCTTTCGCGGTCTGGCGGGTATTCACCCGATGCGACGAGCCGGGGCGAACCTTACGTTCGTCCGCCCACTGCTCTGCTGCTCGCGTGCCGAAATCGTTGAGTATCTCCAATCGAGAGACCTGACCTGGCGGGAGGACCATACCAACGTGGACTGCATCCACGCCCGCAATCGCATTCGGCATCGGCTGCTCCCGGCCCTTCAGGCGGAGTCCTGCGGCTCGCTCGTCGAGGAACTGGCGGCCCTTGCGTCTTCGGCGCAAAGGCTTCACAACCGAGTCGCGGCCGAGGCGATGAGAGCGGCTGGAGAACACGCCGTGTCGGGCCCAGAGGAAGCCACCGTTAGTGCGGAGACGCTGAGCGGGCTTCCCAGACCGGTCGCCGTCGAACTGCTCCGGCAACTGCTGACCACGCTGGGCCTCGGTGAACGAGACCTCACCCGGCGACACTATGAAGAGCTGTTGGGACTCGCCCGACCATCTCCGCGGAAGAGAAGGTTGAGTCTCCCCGACAACTTCTCGGCGCAGCGTGAATCCACTACAGTCGTTCTCCGGCGGCCGAGGCCCCAGAGCGAGGACCGGCCCAGCCCCGTCGAGCTGTGCATTCCCGGCACGACCCAATTCGGGCCCTGTCGCATCGACGCCCGTCTCCACGATGCAACACCAGTGGACAGAGCCGCCATCGCCGCCAACGGGAACCCGTTCGTGGAGCACCTCGATTTCGACCGCATCCGCCTGCCCGTCGTCGTGCGGGCTCGCCGAGACGGCGACCGCTTCATTCCGCTTGGCCAGCACAGCGAGAAGAAGCTCGGCAAATTCCTCACCGCCGCCCGAGTGCCCGAAACGATGCGTATACGAACCTTTGTGATCGAGGATGCAGAGAGAATCCTCTGGGCCTGTCCCATCCGTATCAGCGAACACGTCAAGGTCACGGAGAAGACGTCGATCATCCTTGATCTGAGGATCATGGAGGTGTAATCTCTACCGACCGATGAGAACAGCAAAAGGAGGGATGAGATGATCGCTCGTAAGCAGTTGCTGGAGCATGCCAAGGCACAGGGGGCCACGGACATTCATATCTGCGCCGGGGCGCCGGTTCTCTTTCGCATCGGCGGCAAGCTTGTGCCCGTGACAAAGGAGAAGCTCACCGCCCAACAGAGCCAGGAGATCGCGTACGATCTTCTAACGGTCGAGCAGAGAAGGCTCTTCGAGGAACGGTTGGACTACGACCTCATGCTGGCCGAAGACAACGGACGCTATCGCATCAACATAGGGTACTTCGACAGCGCCGTCGGCGCGACGATTCGCATTCTTCCCGCCTATGCCAGGACGATCGCCGAGCTGTTTCTCCCGGACGTCGTCAGGGATCTGGCCCATCGACGCAAAGGCCTGGTCCTGATCACCGGCGCGACCAGCCAGGGCAAGACCACCACAATGACCGCGATGATCGACGAGGTCAATACCACCCGCGAGAAACACATCATCACCATCGAGGACCCGATCGAATATACCCACGTGAACAAGACCGGCGTGGTCCGTCAGCGTGAGATCGGCCGCGACACGCAATCGTTCCAAAGCGGGCTGCGGGCGGCCCTGCGTCAGGACCCCGACGTGATCGCTATCGGAGAAATGCGAGACTATGAGACGATCAAGATCGCGCTGACAGCGGCTGAGACGGGCGTGCTCGTGCTCTCGACGCTGCACGTGATCTCGATCGACAAGATTCTCGAACGCCTGCTCAGCTATGCGCCGGCACACGATGAGGGGCAACTGCGGTTTCTGCTGGCCGAATCGCTTCAGGGCGTCATCCATCAGGAGCTGGTCCCCACCGTGGATGGCCGCCAGCGGGTGGCCTGCGAGGTGCTGGTGATGACCAGCGCGAGCAGGAACATCATCCGTCGCAAAGGCGGCTACTTTCTGCGAAGCGTGATCGAGACGGGCAAGAAACATGGCATGGTGACGATGGAGGAATCGATCCACAGCCTGCTCGATCAGAAGATCATCACCGAGGCCGTTGCCGAGAGCATCCTGGCCAACTACAAGTAGCCCGCGGCGGACGCATGTCGTCCTCGAAGCGGTCGCGGTCAGAAATCGCAGAGGCCCGAGATGCAGCCGCCGGAGTAGTCGTTCTCCACCGACACCAGTTCACCGGGCGAACCCTGTCCACGGGCATCCGGTTGGCCCATCGACAGCACCTGCTCGCTCTTGGAGCCGTAGCGGTAGACCGTGATGCCCTTGCACTTCAGTCGGTGGGCCGCCAGATAGATCTCGCGGACGTCGTCCAGTGTTGCGTCGGCCGGCAGGTTGATCGTCTTGGAGACGGCGTTGTCGGTGTACTTCTGAAACGCCGCCTGGATCGCCAGGTGCTGCCGGGCCGGCACGTCGAACGTCGTCGCGAACAGTCTTCTCATCTCCGGCGGCACCCCTTTGACGTTTTCCAGCGATCCGCTCCGTGCGACCTCGGCCAGCAGTTCCCGACGGAAGAACCCTCGGTTGCGGGCGATTGTCTCGAACCACGGGTTCGTCTCGAAAAGACGCGTCCCGGAAAGGACGTTGCGGACAAAGCTGACAGCAAAGAGCGGCTCGATGCCACTGGAGCAACCGGCGATGATGCTGATCGTTCCGGTCGGGGCAATCGTGTTGACCGTGGCGTTGCGGAGTTTGCGACCGCCTTTGGCGTGGATCGATCGCCGAAACGCGGGGAAAGCTCCCCTGTCGCGAGCCAGTTGCGCCGAGGCGTTGAGCGACTCGGTGCGGATGAATCGCATGAGCCGGCGCGCGAATGTCACCGCCTGCGGTGAAGCATAGGTGATGCCCAGACGAATCAGCATATCCGCAAACCCCATCACTCCCAGGCCGATCTTCCGGTTGCGCCTGGTCACGTCGGCAATGGACTCGAGCGGATAGCGATTGACATCGATCACGTCATCGAGAAACCGCACGCCCCAATGGACACGGTCTCGCAGCCTGTCCCAGTCGACCGCAGGAGCTTTCGCCCGGCCCTGCCGTTCCGTGACCATTCGGGCCAGGTTGATCGAGCCAAGGATGCAGCTTTCGAACGGCAACAGGGGGACTTCGCCGCAGGGATTGGTCGCCTCGATCGCCCCCTGCTGCGGTGTAGGATTATGGCGGTTGATGGGGTCGAGAAAGACCAGCCCCGGATCGCCCGTCCGCCAGGCGGCGTTGACCATCCTGTCGAACAAAGCGCCGGCGTTGATCCGCCCGGCGCGTCGGCCGGTCCGCGGATTGATCAGGGCAAACGCCCTGTCACTCGCTACCGCCCGCATGAATCTGTCCGTGACGCCGACGGAGAGATTGAAATTCGCCAGGACGCCGCTGCGACCCTTCGCCTCGATGAACTCGACGATGTCCGGATGGTCGCAGCGCAGGATGCCCATGTTGGCCCCCCGGCGCTTGCCGCCCTGGACGATGATCTCCGTCGCCTTGTCGAAGATGCTCAAAAACGAAATGGGGCCGGAGGCATGCCCCTGCGTCGAGGCAACGACATCGCCGCGAGGCCGAAGCCGGGAGAACGCGAACCCCGTGCCGCCGCCGGTCTGGTGGATGCGGGCCATTTCTCCGAGTGCCTTGAAAATCCCCTCGATCGAGTCTTCAATGGGAATGACGAAACAGGCCGAAAGCTGGCCGAGACGCGTGCCGGCGTTCATCAGGGTCGGCGAATTCGGCAGGAATTCCAGATTCCGCATCATCTCGTAGAATCGCTGCCGCGCCTCGTCCGAGACCGCAGGCGATCCATAGTTCGCCTCCGCCTGGGCCACGTGCCGAGCCACCCTGTCGAACAGCTCACTCGGCGTCTCGACAACCCGACGGGGCGGGTCCCTGAGCAAGTACCGCCTCTTGAGCACCTCGATGGCGTTGACCGACAGCTTCAGATCGTCTCTCGAACCCAAGGCCACCTTGGCCAGGCGTATCTGCGAGCGGTCCTCACGATACAGGATATACGCCTTGGCGACGCGACGGTGTCCCTCGCTCATCAGGACCGTCTCGACCACGTCCTGAATGTCTTCGATGCCGGGGACTCCCTTGCCGTAGCGTCGGACCAGATGACCGATGACGCCTCGCGTCGTTTCGGCCGCGACCTTGCCCGCCCGCTTCGTATCGCGGAAGACCTCAAACGCCGCACGTTCGATGGCGTCCTGAATTCGCCTCCCATCGAACGGCACCACACGACCGTCGCGCTTTCTCACTCCACCCGGCACCCTGACACGGCTCATCACGGCGAATCTCCCACGGCGGTCACCCTCACCGACCGCCCCATCTGCCAAATGGCAATCGCCCCCCTTCCGTCTACCATAAGGCCGCAAACGACAAACCACCAAGAGTTTTTGCGGTTTTCTTGCCTGCCCGTTCGTGAACGGCGGAATTCTATCAAGATTCTTGACTCGATGTACGATCTAAGGATATAAGCTCTCGCGCCGAGTTTCCATACGGCTGCCGAGCACGAAGACATAGTCCCATAACAATAGACGAAAAGGAGAGTCAGAGTGAATCCATCGAAACCACTTGGGCTCGTAGCTATTCTGCTCGCCGTCAGCCTGGTCGCCGGGTGCTTTTCTTCGAATCCCGAAGATATCCGCGCCTTCGTGAAACCCTATGAAGTCGACGTGACCGCCGAGAACTACACGTTCCAGCCCCCGGACGAAGTCGAGATTCACTGCGCCGACGTGCCGCAGATCGACATGCAACGTCAGCGTATTCGTCCGGACGGCAAGATCAGTTTCGAGGCCCTCGGTGAAATCGAGGTGGCCGGCAAGACCCCACGGGAAGTCGCCGTGATCCTCGAGGAGAAGGTCGCCCAGCTCTATGCCCTCCCCGGCGACAACCCGATCGACGTGCGTGTCGCCGCGTACGCCAGCAAACTCTACTATATCGTCGGCCAGGTGGCGCGGCCCGGTCCGCGGACCTACACCGGTCGCGACTCCGTCGTAACCGCCCTCATCGATGCCCAGCCGAACCCCATGGCCTGGGAGAAGCGGGTCCAGGTCGTTCGGCCGTCGGCCACCGAGGATGAGAGACCGATGATCTTCGAGGTCAACTACACCCGAATCGTCAAGCACGGTGACACAACCAAGAACGTGCTCCTGGAAGAAGGCGACATCGTGTTCGTGCCGCCGACGATCCTGGCGTCCATCGGTCTGCTGATCGAAGAGTTTATCAGCCCCGTCGCAAGGGCCTTCTACGGCGCCTATCTCGTCCAGAACCCGCCGTCGAGCGGAGGCAGCTATACGCCAACCGGCGCCCGCTACTGATGGCCGGATGGGAAGGTTCTTCGGACAGGCCCCACCGGAAGACAGACGTATGAACGCACGGCGATTGCTGAAGCTGACACACTTGGCCAGCATGATGTGGTTCATGCTCTGCGTGGGCTATATCGTCGTGCGGGCGTTGTACGAGGCCGGGTTCCGCTGGTGGGTGATCTTCACCCTTTCGGGTCACTCGGCGCTGGCGGTTTTCCTGCTGGTCAGCCTGTATCTGTTCGCCGTGTTTCGCGGCGTGGGCAGCGCGCAGCATATCGCGCAGGAACACCCTCTGACGAGCACGCAATACTATATGGGGCTCTACGTCGCAGCCCCCCTGCTGGGCGGCCTGGCGGGCGTCCTCGGCATGTTGGGAGTCAGCGATCCGCACCGATTCCTCGCGGGGATTTCGCTGGGGACGCTGGGAACGACGTTTGCGGTCTGGGTCCTCATCGACCCGGTTGCCGGTCTGGTCGAGATGCTCCTGCCGGACAGCCGCAGACACCGAGCCGAGCGTCTGGCCAAAATCGAGGCCGAGCGGCGGGCCCGTCACGAACGACGGGAGCGTCTGCTGGCCGAGGCCTTCGCGCGCGAGGCCCAGGAGCGACAGCGCTGGCAGGAACGGCTCCAGCCGCACGCCGAGCGATTGGCCGGACTCCTTGCAACCGATGCCACCGGCCTGCACAAGGCCGAACAGGAGGCTGTCGATATCGGCGCCAAGGCATGGCGGCTCGGCGGCCTGACGTGCATGCGCCAACTGCGCGACATGGCCATCGAGATCCGCAAGGGCCAATCCGGACGGACCGAGTCCGTCGATTATGTCTCCTACTGGTGGGACGGAATCGGAGATTGGCGAAGGCCGTCGCTGGGCTGATCGGCGCGCCGGCGGATCTTCATGATCCCAGCAAACCACGCTGTCCGGCGCGCGACGCCGCAGTCTTTTCAACCGTCTCTCACCCCTTCACGGAGCGACGACGCCTCAACGCCAGCAAAGCCCCCAAGCCAAGCAGACCGACCGTAGCCGGTTCCGGAATCGGTTCCCCCAGATTGTAGACAGCCGTCAAGGTCGACGAGCCCAGCGTAACGCGCGACCCGCTGATGCCGGCGTCGATATCCATGTACACATACAGGCTGCCGTCGTTCCACAGATCGGCCAGGACGGACGCCGGCAGATTGAACGAGGTCGAACCCCACGTCCAGTCCCCGGTCTCGCCCAGGATGCCCAGGCGAACGCCGTTGACGTAGATCACATTCTGCATCCCGGCATCGACGTCCCAGGTGCTCAGAGACAGGGTCGCCGAGAGGATCCCGTTGGCGCCGGCCGGCGCGGTCAGTTCGTGGGTCCAGCCCCAATCCTGCCACATGCCCCGATGGTGCGGGGGATGGTCCAGGATCGAGCCGGGCTCGGCGAAATACTCGTCGTACGAGTAGTCGAGGGTCTGACTGACACTGACGGTGTCGGCATGCACCACGCCGCAGAGAAGGACCGCACAGGCGGCCACCACGGCTATCGCTACTGCTCTCATTCTCCTTCCTCCCATATCTTCTCTTCGTTCTCTTCCTGACACACTCGGCACGACTCGACACCGCGGCGAAGCACCTGCCCATCCATGAACGGTCGCGAGCCCTGCCCTGCAGGTCCAGGCGGTTTGTCTTACACCGCATCCGGCCTGTGTCAGCGGATCGGCTGGCCTCACGGCGAGCCTTCCGCTTGTAGAAGAGGCCCCGGAAGGAACCTCGGTTCCTTCCGGGGCCGTCAATCGCATGAATCGACTCCACTGCTCACCGCACATCCAGCCGCTCGTAATCGAGCCCGCCAGCCGCGCGGTCAAAACCCAGTCCGCTGATTACAGCGTCCTGCGGCGGCGAAGCCAACCCACCAGACCCGCACCCAGCGAGCCAAGCACGACAGCGCCCGGAGCCGGAATGACCGGAGTCTCACCGTTGCCCGGATCCTCGCCGTTGCCGGGATCCTCGCCGTTGCCCGGATCCTCGCCGTTGCCGGGATCCTGGTAGACAGCCGTGAACGCCGAGACCTGCGCCCAAGCCGTAATCTTGAGCTGGGCACTGTTGTTATCCGTCAAATTGTAGTGTCCGGCGCTCGACAAGGTCAGGGTGATGTCATCATTCGAACCCGATCCCACATAGGTGCTCGAGTAACCAACGGAGGCACCTGTGTTCGACAGCAGTTCCATCTTCACCCAGTAGTCCACAGTGGCCCAGTCCCCGGGATTCACCAAGGTCTGAAGGGCAGTCGCTGTGAAGTTGGCGGTAAACGTCGTCGGCAGGGCTTCAAAAAGGTGGACCACCGTCCAGTGAATCGTGCTCGTCACAGGCGCTCCCACAGTCGGGTCGGCATCGGCATCCACATCTTCAACCGATGTATTGATCGAGATGGCGCCGAGACTCGTGCTGGACCCCTGAGTGGGCGAGTACCAGTACTCTGGTGCATACCCTGTCGTCGTCACATTGCCGTTTCCGACAATGGTTATGGCCGAGGACGCTGCCAGGCCGGCCGGCGCCGTCAGCGCGACCGTCAGCAGTGCCGCAGCACATACCATTAACACCCTTCTCGCATTCATACTCATGTCTCCTCCTAACTCTCTCTTGTTGTCTGGCCATCACGCAGCGTCGATGGCCGTCACATCATACCGCTACCGCCGTCCATGGCCTCAGCGTCCGCGCGACCAAACCATCGCGCCGCATCGCCTCTGCCGCCATGTGCGGTGTTGCCGCTCTCCGATCGAGAGCGATACCTTTCGAGCGAGTCCTTGACCCGAAGGCCTTGCGCGCACCGGCCCTCCATCTCGGACAGGCCCGTAGCAGCGCTCTCGTCACCGAATGCGCGGTGGTCCCAGAGCCGGCCCCACCGTGATCGGCCGCAGAAAACGAACGACACCCCGACGGGCCAGAAAGGCCCGACATCGGATCAATCCTTGCGATCCGTGCGGCGAGACGCTGGTGGCTGGCACGACAGTCGAATCGTGCCCAGCGTTCACACTTCGGGGCAAAACATGGAAACCAAATACACAGGTCGGAATTTGCGAAATCATCGGCAGCGCGCCGGCGGGCCAACCCCGCGTCGGTTCGAGGTCTTCATCGAGAGACGGCCGTGCATCCGCGCACGCGCTGCGGGGCCCGGCCGAAGCCGGCTTGCCCCTCGCCGCACGGACCAGCGACGCCATCGTCGCTATCCATCTCTGACATCTCTCGAACACCGCTGCTCCTCTCAGACGGACGGCACCGGATGCGCCGACGGGCCAGCTTGAAGAAGCCTCGCCGACCACAAACGAACCGTCAGAGGAAATACCCTCTCTCCAGGTGTCAATCCATGACGTGAAGGAAACGCAGTGTACACCCCTCCGTTGAGGCACACGATTGGGTTTATTGTACCTGTCCGTGCGGCCTATGTCAAAGCAATTTGGCATAAAATCCGAAAATACCGGCCGGGGTGATATCGGCGGAGTCATCGAAGGCCGGCATATACCTCTTATGGAGTATATCTTAAGTGGTAGACGCCGCACAAAAAAAAGGTGGGCGGGGCGCACTCCGGAGGAAGCTTCGCAGGCGGACAAGATGCCCAGGAGATATGGAGTGACCGTGGCGATCGTCGTGCGCAGGCAGACCGGCCCGCAACGATCGCCTCGACAGGTCGGTCTCAGTCGAGAGACGAGATGTGGGGACGGGGTCCCGGCAGGGACGACGGGCCGTTGGCCTCGTGGACGAACCGCAAGAGCATCGCGATCTTGCTCTTGACCTTCACCTTGCGGTAGATGTTCCTGACGTGCGTCTTGACGGTCCCGGGACGGATTTTCAGATCGCGGGCGATCCGATCGTTCCTGAAACCCCGGCACACCATCTCGGCAATCTGCACCTCCCGCGGCGTCAGCTCATACCGACGGCGTACGTAGGACCATTGCCGGCCGTCCAGGAGCACCTGCATCGCCTCCGGATCGGCCCCGTCGCATCTGCGACCATCACCCTTGTTCGTCTGCTCTGGAACGGACATTCATCCAACGCCTTTCTGCAACTGATCGAGAAGACGCTCCGCATCGGCCAGATCTTTCTCCGACAACACGCTCTTTCTCTGCGCCGGATCGGTCGTCTGGCGGCTCTGACGATGAAGGGCCAGTGCCTGCTGCACGTGCCGGATCGCATCGGCCCTGCGTCCCATCTCGGCATACACCCTGGCGAGATGGAAATGCGTCGAGGCCTTTGCCGGCGCATTGCCCGGATACAGCTCGACGCAGCGAGTCAAGTCCTCAAGGGCCTTGTCGAGATGCCCCATCCGGTGGTGGATCACGCCGCGCGTGTCGATTAAGTCGATGTACTCAGGCCGCATCTTCAGGCCCCGGTTCGCCAACTCGAGCGCCTTGGCACACTGGCTCTGTTCTTCGCAGAGCAGCCACGCCAGACTGTTGAGGGCGAAGACGTCGTTGGGGTCCATCTCGATGATCCGGCGATTCAACGCGATGGCCTCCTCGGGTCGGCCCGTTGTAGCGGTCACGTTGGCCAGCAGGTGGAGCAATCCGGCCGAGCGAGGGTGGCTCTGAAGATCGGCCCGCAGCAATTCTTCGGCGACCTCCAGTCCGGGCTTCTCGGCACCGGCGACCAGATCCCGGGCGAAGGTCGCAGAGACGACCAGATCGTTGGGGTGTGCGGCGCGCCAGTCGGCAATGACCGCCTTTGCCTGAGCCCATCGCTGTTGCGATACGAGCGACCGGGCCCACGTCAGGACGAGAGCCGCGTTGTCCGGCTCGGCCTGCACCAGGCGACGGAAGATCGCCGCCGCCTCATCGGCCTGGCCGGCCTGGTAAAGGACACTCGCCAGGGCGACTTCACCCTGTTTGCGGGCGGGGTCTTTCAAGGCCGCCACATGCTGGCGAAGAACCCGGATGGCCTCCTGTGGGCGGTCCGAACGCACGTAGGCGTTCGCCAACTGAGACACGACGTTCGTGTCGTTCGGGTCGCGGTCGACCAGCCCCCGGAGAGTCGGCACCGCCAGCATCGCCGATCGACGTCCCTCCGCACGGGCCTTGAGCAACAGCAATTGCCTGTTGTCAGGATTGTGGGCCAGCCCCTGAAGGGCCGCGTCCATCGCCTCGCCCAGCTCATCCTCGCGCAACTCCAACGTGCACAGGAGCGCCCACACCCTCGGCAGCCTGGGGTTTTCCGCAGCGATTTCCCGAAGGATCCTCCGGGCCTGTACGGTCGCCGGCGCGGTCTCGCGTCGCAGTAACAACTGCGCTCTGGAGAGCTTCAGTTCCATATCCCCCGGATTTGACTGGAGCGCCTTGTCGAGCAGGACCTCCGCTCGCTCCAGGAGCGCCGCGTCCTGCGAGTCGAGGAAAAGGGTCAGGGCCCGCCGCTGCACCGGCAAATTGTCCGGCTCCAACTCCAGGGCCTTCTCCATGTCGGAGACGGCCATGTCCATGCGCCCCATCTGGCGGAAGAAGTCGGATCGCACCAGCCAGACTTCCGCCTTCTGCGGCTCCAGGGCCACCATGCGGTCGAAGTCGGCTTGCGCCTCGTCGTACCGCTTGAATGCCATGTAGGTGGTGCCGCGGAGCATTCGACCGAAGACGTCGTCCCGGCGAGCAATCGTCTCATCGCAGAGGCGAAACGCCGCCTCGGCGTCGCCACGTTCGACATCGAGCTGAACCTGCGCAACCACCACGGAGACCGACTCGGGATCTCGGGCCTTGACCGCATCGAGAACACCCTGCGCTTCCTCGTATTTCTTCTGCGCCGCCAGTGTGGATACGAGTCTCAGTCCGGCCAGTGTATCGTTGGGGTCCTTCCGCACCAGTTCGCGCAGAATGTCCGAGGCCGAAGCCAGAGCGTCCCGTCGCGCATCCGAGTCCGCCGCAAGGGCCCGCCGCAGATGTCCGTGCAATCGCAGTTTCTGGATGTCGGGGTCGTAGAGGTCGCGTGACTGGGCCCGATCGAGCATCCGCTGGGCTCCCTCGTCATCGCCCGCCTTGTAGAGCGTCTGCACCATCCGCGTGATGACGCCGACATCGTCCGGCCAGCGCTGGAGCGATTCACGATACATCGCCAGGGCCAGTTGCAGCTCGCCGGCCTTTTCGTGGGCGGCCGCCAGCAACAGACGGCTGGCACGATCGTCCGGGCTGGCCAGGAGATTCTCCTGAAGGAGCCGGACAATCTGACTGTAATAGTTCGGGAAATCCTCGGAGAGGATCCAAACCCGCGCCTGTTCGACGCGCCATTGCCAGCCGCTCTGCCCCTCGATCGCCTTGATCTGATCGACGATCGTCTGCGCCTTGACCGGATCGCCGATCACGCGCTCGAGGGCCAGGAGGCGTCGCCTCGGCTCGACGTCATCGGGGAACTGGGCCGCCAGTTCGGTCAACCACTCGTAGAGCCGTTCATTCTGTCCCCAGGATGCATACAGCTCGGCCAGCAGCATGCTGAGACTGCGTCGATTCGCTCCCTGGACCGTCGCCAGAGCGTCCTTGACGGCTGCCTCGCACGCCGGACGGTCACCCTGTCGGTTCAGCAGCAGGGCCAGTTGCCTGACGGGTTCGACGTTCTGCGGAAACCTCTGCATCGTCTCGCGCAGCAGTGAAACGGCCTGGGTCCCATTGCCCTCGTCGGCGTACAACTGTGCCCGCAGCAACACCGCTCTGAGTCCGACGATCGGGTCGGTCCGGAGCTGATCCAGCAGGGTCGCGGCCTCGCCACTCCGCCCCTGAAACAGGGCCGTCTGGGCCTCAAGCAGGCGGACCTGTCCGGCGTCCCCAGCGGCACCGCCCAGCGCGGCCAGCTTGGCCTCGATATCCCGCCAGGCGTTGCGCGTCGCCGCTGAGTCGCCCTGACCGGCGAGGATCCGCATGCGGGCCTGGAGCTCCAACAGCACGGCTTCTCGTTGATCGGGAATGAACCGCTGCACCTGCCGGGCCTGTTCCAGAACCCCAGGCCAGTCCTCCGTCACGGACAGCAACTGGGCCAGGGCCAGATTGACCTGCGGGTAGTTGGGCATGTCGGAGGCCAGCAGACGAAGCTGTTCGATCGCCGAAGGCAGATCGCCCCTCTGCCGTAGAATGGATGCCAGGGACATCCGCACAAGGGGCGGGTGCCCCCGCCAGAGCGGATCCTGACGTGACTGGTACCCCAGCGCAATCGCCTTTCTCCAAAAGGCTGTCGCCTCCGGCAACTGGTCCTTCTGCTGGGCAAGGTAGCCTTCGAGAAACGCGCATCGTCCCGGATGCACGTTTTTCATCTGCATCTGCCGAATGCAGTCGGCGGCTTCCTCGAATCGTTTGGCTCGGACCAGCAGCTCGCCGGCCCAAGGCATGAAATCCCACGGATACGCCGCCAGTTCCTTCAGACCGTCCCGGGCGACAGTCTCCATTTCCTGCTCGGAACCGGATTGCAGCGCCACAGCGGCCCAGTACCGCCACAGGTCTGTCTCCGTCGGCTCCTTAGCCCGCAGGGCGGCGATCTGCTCTCTGGCCTCGTCATATGCCCGCGCCTGAATCAGCTCCGCGATCATTCGCAGATGGGCCCGCGTGTCGGACAGGTCGAGGCTGGCGGCACGCTCGAAATCGGCCATGGCATTGGGCAGGTCGCCGCTTCGCCGCAAGAATCCACCTCGCAGGATATGGGCCCAAGCCGATTCCGGGTTCCGGCTGACGGCCTCCTCGAACCAATAGTTGGAGGGTTTGTTGGCGTCTTCGGGGCTCTCCGCCGCCAGCATTCCCAGTATTTCGTAGGCCGGGACATGGTCCGGATGCTCGGCGACCAGTTCGAGGAGCGTCTTCTGGGCCTCCGCAAGATTCCTCTGCTGGATCAGTGCCAATGCAAGAAACCGTCGGACCACCGGATCATCGTGGGCTTCGAGGAACCGCCTGGCCTTGAGTTCCGCCTCCCCCGGACTGCGTCCAATGGAGCGGTCCGCCGCACTGAGGCCCAGATAGATCTCGATCAGCCGTCTGGCTGCTTCTGTGTGGCCGCTGTCGAGTCGAAGGACCGACGAATAGGCCGATATCGCCTGGTGAATGTTGTCCGATGCGCTTGGCCTGATCTTGAGTTGGGCCTCCCCGTACATAAGTAGTCGGCTGACATCGTCGCCATTGATGGTCAGGTAACGCCCGATCTGCCTGGCCGCTTCTTCCCAGTCCCCTGCCGCAAAGGCCTGCTCGCCCAGAGGCAGCGATTCCTCTGCCAGCACACTTCTCTGCCACTTGTGCAGCGACAAAGCCGCAACAGCCAGAACCACCACGCCCACAACCAGAACGATCGCCAATGTCCAGTTGAAGTATCGCTGTGCCATCGGAGGTATCCTTTCTGCTCAATCCTTGCGATTCATGTCGGCCTCGGCATCTGCGCCGCGCGTCCGTGCAGGCCGCCAACGGGACCGGCCCTCGATCAGAACTGACGGATGAAGTTCTCCACCATCTTCCGGAAGGTGCACCAACACACCCACAAGTCCATTTGCGGCGAGAGTTCCTGCACGTACTTGGTATCGTAGTAGATCCATTCCTGGAAATCGCGGAAGGGTTCGCGCGTCCGATACACCTGCCAGAGTCCTGTGATGCCCGGACGCACGGAAAGCCTCGCGTCGCGCCAGGAGGGGCACAGCGTGTTTTCGGTCTCCGGTGACGGTCTCGGACCGACAATGCTCATCTGCCCGCACAAAACATTGAAGAATTGTGGAATCTCATCCAGATAGGTTTCCCGCAGGAAATGCCCGACCGTGCTGATGCGCGGATCGTCGGCCATCTTGAACTGCGGGCCGTCCACCTCGCTGACGAAGCGCAGCTTGTCCTGAATCTCAGCGGCGCCGACGCGCATGGTCCTGAACTTGACGCAGCCGAACAGCCGTCCATGAAGTCCCTGGCGTTTGTCCTTGTAGAACACCGGCCCAGGGGAATTGATCTTGATGGCCATCGCAATCAACGGGACGACGGGAGCGAACAAGACCAGAACGATGGTCGCGGCGACGATGTCCGCGATTCGCTTGAATCCGCCGGCATAGGAGAAACGCGGCCATGTCCGGAAGACGCCTGCGTTCTGCCGCCAGGCCGGTCTCCTCCAGGGCCCATCCGCTCGGAGGCACCGAGCGTGCCGGGTGGGAGGTTCGCCGTCCGGGCCGATGACGACCGAGCGATGGCAGAGCCCTTCGGACTCCACGACGGCCTGGGGCCCCACGATCGACGAATCGACGATGGCTGCCCGCCGGACGGTGCAACCGTCGCACAGGATACTGGGACCGACAATCGCGGCGCCGGGCTCGATGCACACGCCGTCGCCGATCAGCACCGGACCGATGATCCGCGCCTCACGCGAGACGTTCGTGTCGCCGCCCTGCACGTACACCCGAGCGCCGAGTGATGTATCAGGAACCGCTCCCGCAGGCGGCCATTGGGCCAGCACCGCGTCACAAAGCACCAGGAGCCCCTCTGCAGAACTCAGATCGGCCACCGAGCCGCCCAGTGAGACGGCCTCCATTCTCATCCCGCGCGATCGACACCGGTCGACCATCTCATCGAACGCATGGGGCAGGCCCTCGCGCAGGATCCCTTCGGCATGCTCCGACCGCAGGAAGAGATGCTGGGGCCAGTCGGTCGGCATCGGCGTTGGCTCGACGCCGTCCCTGTAGAGCCGCCGATACCCGACGAGTTCTCCGTCTTCCGTCAGACGGATTCGCTCCCGATAGGCCAGCAGCCCGGGGTCCACGGTGACGGCTACCGCGTCGGCGGACGTTTTGGCCAATAGCGACACCAGACGGTCGCTGATGTGGGCGACAAAACGCCCGTTGGAAAATACGAACCACGGGTGTTTGCGGATGCCCCCCCACCCGATGTCGGCCCCATCCGTCACGACACGCATACCGTCCCGCTCAAAGTCCCGAAGCGGATCACGCGGCCAGGACGAGGGGAACGCCCACACGACATCATTCGGTACGAGGCCCCCTGCCAGCTCCGAGAAACCGACGTTGCCGCCAGCCGAGCCACTCAGGCGAATCATGCCGCTCAAAACGGCGTTCGACAGCGGACGCACCGACAGCGCCGACCGAAGCAAGTCCATCTCGGACCGTCCGGGCGAATCACTCTCGTCTCGGATGACAATCAGCCTCATTGCAGACTCAAGCCCCGGATCGACCGATCCGCCATGGCGGATCAGCCGTCACGACCACCCTATCCCTGTGGATTCCGTTCACGACCTTGGGGGGTCAGCAGCAGTTTCTTCTGCTTGGCCGCCTGGCGCACGGGTGACGCGTTGCGGATCCGATAGCCATAGTCATAGCGACAAACCCCCTGCTCGGCGCGGACATTGCTGAGGATCGCGCCAACCACATGGGCTCGAATCCGGGCAAACCTCTCTTTGGTTTCCGCCAGATCCGGGGCCGTGGTCTGGCCGGCAAAGCCCACCAGAATCACCGCATCGGTCAGTTTGGCCCAAACCAGGGCGTCCGGGAAGGCCAGGGCCGGCGGGGTATCCACGATCACATGATCGTATTCCCGGCCCATCTTCTCCATCTGTTGAGCCGCCGTGGAGCAAGCCAGCAGTTCGTACGCATCCGCCAGGCTGCGGGGATTGGCGGCCAATACGTGCAGACCGCTGCCGGGCACGGTGCAGACGACCTTGCCCGGGTCTTCTCCCAGAAGCACCTCCTGGGTCCCACCGGAACCGTTTGGCACGTTCAACATATACCGCACGTCCGGCTTGCGCAAATCCCCGTCGACCAGCAACACCTTCTTGCCCGACTTGGCCAGGCTCGTCGCCAGATTGACGGCGAAGGTCGTCTTGCCCTCCCGTGCGCGAGGACTGCAAACCGCCAGCTTGTGCGGTATCCCGCCGCTGGCAAGCAATCCGAGATTGGTGCGGATTGTCTGATAGTCACTGGCAATCTGCTCGGCAAATTGCGCCGGCTTGATCGTATGCGAACTCGTTGTCGTACCCAGTACGGGCAGGCCCAGATGCCGGGTCATATCCTCCGGGGTCTGAAGTGTCTTGTCCATTTTGTCACGGAAGAAGGCCAGCACCAACCCAAGGGCCAGACCCCCGAAGAATACGCCCGCCGCCATTTGCGAACGACGGTCGTCCGTCTCGACCACATAAGCCGAGTAGGCGGGACTGATCCGAGGGCGTCCCTGACGCTCCATTTCCATCAGCTTGATCTGGCGCGTCACCTGATTGTACAATTCTTGATCTACCGAGAGCCTGTACTGGAGGTCCTGGATGTTCAGGTTCGTCTGGCCGACCTTCTGGGTCTTCGTATCCTGGTCCTTGAGTTCTCCGGCCAGCTTCTCCTGGTGCGCGATCAACTGCTGCAACTCCAACTGGGCATTCTTGAGCTTCTGCTGTGCGATCGCGCCAAGGCGTTCCTCGAGTTCGGCGTTGAACTCCTCCTCCAGAGTCTTGCGCTTCTCCTCCTTGGCCTGCTCGAACCGCGTCAGCAACTCCTCCTGCTTGGTGAGCGCGGGGTTCTCCGGCCGGTAGTTCTGCATGGCCACGAGCAGATCGCGTTTCAGTTGCACGATCGTCTGCGACAACTGCTGGAACTCCGGATCGGAATTGACATACTCCTTGCGGGCCGCCACGATCTGGTCCGGAGGCATGTTGACGTCCGTCGCGGCCTGGGCCAGCATGGCCACGTTGGTCTCCAGCGCGAGCCGCCGGGTCTCCAGCGCAATCCACTGGGACGACAGGGTGCTCTGCATCCGCAGTTCCATATCGTGCCGCGTGTCCAACACGGTGGTCCCGTATTCGTCAGCCAGCTTGCGAATCGTCTCCTGCTGATCGCTGATCTTCCCAAGCAACTGGGTCTGCTGGTTCGTCAGAATCCGCAGCCTCGCACTCTCGGCTTCGATCGAATCGGTTCCGTACTTGTCCTGATAGTGATTCAGAAAAGCGTTCACGACCTGAATCGCCTCCTCCGGATCCGTCGTCTTCATCGTCACAGCCATCAGTTCAGTCTGCGGGACATGACCGGCGGAAATCACACCGCCGGCCACCGCGTTCTTCAGGACAATCGCCGGATCGGGCTTGGCCGTTTGCGGCGAAAATCTGGCCCGAAGCCTGGCCAGGGGCGTCTGAGGCTCGCCGCTGAACAGACGCAGATTGCGGCCCCCCAGCTCGTCGGCGATTCTCTGAAGGACCGGGCCGCTGGTCAGAACGGTGACCTGGGTGTTGACCAATTCACGGTACCCTGCGCTGCCGCCCCCCCGGGCCTCGCCCTCGCCCGTCAGAACGCTCTCGACGACCGGCGCAACACGCACGGCTCCGCGGATCGTGTGGACCGGCTGAACGAGGAACCAGACGGCCGGCAGACCGGCCGCACTGACGATCACGGTCACGGCCAGCGCAATGTACCACCGCCTCACCACCGCCAGCAACACGTTGGGCTTCGGTTCCGACTCGGGCTCGGCATCCAACAGCAGCGGGGTCTCATGGACGCCGGGCTTCTGCTCGATCACCTGATCCAGATATTTTTCGAGATTGTTCATTACACCATCTCCAGTATCACGACTCCGGGATCTGTCGCGGCGGCCGACGCGCGATGACGGCCGGCGACACCTCTCGCGGCGGAGTGGTCAGCCGTGACAGAACCCATAATTCCCCTACCACCATCGCCAGCGCCAGAGGCATCATGGCGTATCCGCCAAAATCGTGAAACGCCTTTTCCACGTGTTCGCCCTTGAGGAACGTGAATGCGACGGCCGTCACGGTGAGCCTCAGCGTGTTGCACAAAAGGGCAATCGGCAGGCTGGAGAGCAGAACAAGAAGCTTCTCCCACCAGGCCCGTCGGGTCAGCAGTACGACCAGTCCGCTGATCACGATGAAGGCGGTGATCATCCTGAGACCATTGCAGGCCTCGGCGACCGCCACGCTCGTATCACCGATCTTGATGATATTGCCGTCCCTGGCCACCTCGTAGCCCGCCAGTTCGAGACAGAATACAGCCGATGTGGTCGCCCACCGCTGAAGGGGCAGGGCCAACGCCGACTGCACGCGGTTCGGCCACGGCAGCATCAGGCACAGGAACAGCAAGGCCGGTGCGAGTTTTCGAAGGAAACTCCAGCCCAGAAGCAGCAATACAATCGCCCCAACCGACAGGACAATGGAAAGCCCCTCGGCCGAACGGAACATGAGAATCAACCCCAGGCCTCGCATCATCTGGGCCAGGAGGAACACGACAATCCCCGCTGCGACGGCCGGTCTGACCGGCACCTCCTTGAGGTCCCGCCGCCATGACCAGACAACGTAGGCCGTGAGAAACGGAACAAGCAGACCGGCCGAATACTCGTCATTCCGGCGCCAGATCCCGTAGAGATCGACAAACGTAGACCAGTACGACCACAGCAACACCACGAGAAGAGCCGCCCCTCCGGCCAGATAACCCATCTGTCTGGCCGACAGCCGGGCCCAGGAAGGCAGCCGGTTCGCCACGGACTCAAGCGGCCCGCAGACACGCGCGAACACATGATGCAATCCCAACCACCCCGCCTGATGCGCCGGGGAGACGGTCCGCTCGCGAACCACAGCCCCGTCAGACAACTGCGAGCCGCTGTCGAGAATGGACTCGAAGACCTCACATCGATTCCCCACCCGCACCCCGTCCCAGAGCGCGCTTCGGACGACGACACTGTCGCGCCCCACCACGACCTCGGAGCCGATGAAGGCCGGGCCCAACACGATCGCCCCTTCCGAGATGCTCGCGTCCTGACCGATCCCGACGGGACCGCAAATTCTTGCCGACGGATGAATCGAAGCGCGCGATGCGACCGCCAGAGGATCGTTCACCACCCAATCGTTGGTACGTCCGGCGTCCGAGGCCAGGTGCATCGTCATCGCATGCAGATAGCCCTCGCGATCGTGGAAACTCCCGATTTCGCTGGGCGATACGATCGGCCGGACCACCCCTCCGGCACGAAGGATCGAAGGGATCAACCCCTCTTTGATGTCGGAGTAACCTCCCGCAGGAATCAGACGCAGGACATCCGGCTTGCACAAGTAGATTTCGGCAGGCGACCCCGGCTGCGAAGCATCCCATCGGCTCGGGTTGAACACGACCGTCAGATCGGAACCACCGGCAAAGTGGCTCTCGATCAGACCAGCCAACCGAGGCGGCGAGGCAATGCCGCCCGAGAACACCAGGATCAGATCGCCGCCATCAGACCCCACCGCATCGCGGAGACAGCCGGCCGTACCCCCGGTCAGATCCTCGATCAGCACCGCGATCTCCAGGCTGCCCCCGGAGCGGATAGCCTCGACACGCTCGGCGACATCCGCTTCGCAACAGACGACAACCCGGCCGATTCCCTCCTCGGCCAGATGGTCAAGCAGCCGCGCAAGAACGGGCTTGCCCGCAATCGGCCACAGTGCCGCGGGCAGACGGGTCCCCAGCGGACAGCGTCCGAAATCCTGCCGACCGACGAGAACGACGGTCCGAATATCGAGCTTCTCTATCAGAAGATTTCCTTCCATCGGTCCAGGTCTTGTTCCGACGCCCGTCCTGCCGCGAGGGCCGACAGCTTGGGACAGACGCAGACACACCACCGCTCGCGCGATATCACACCCTCGCCGGCGCGCCCCGGTTCGGTGCACCGCGACTGGCCACAACCAAACCCTCGGCGATATCCTGTTCTCCTGATCGCATCAGAACTCGGAAACGATGATCCTGCCATCACTCTCCTGGAACATACTACCACATCGGGGCATGCGCATCCAGTCAATTCCAGCACCGCCGCCGCGGCGGGCCGGCGTCTCGGCACCACAGAAACGTCCGATATCGACCCACAAAACTCGGACGCGCGGTTCGTCCCCCCCACCGGAATAGCCGCTCCCCCCCGCGTCAGTCTCCTCCGACCACGACGAGCGTCTATACTGCTCCCGGACAAGAACGGCACCGGAGCCGGCCTTCCATGGATGAGAGTTGCACGCTGACAGTCCACCCGATCGTCCGCTGCTCGGGCAGCGACATCGAGAACCGTACTGTGTCTGCGGATGCTATCGGTTCGCAGACTCGAGGCATCTTCCGCCGACGAGCAACTCTGGAGAATCGTGTGAAGAAGCTTTTCGCTCCCCCGTGTCACTTGCGGCGCTCGATCGACCGGACGAAACAGCGAATGCGTTCGGCGACCACCTCCGGGCTGGCCGTGCGAGGCTGAGGCGAGAAGGACTTCAAGCGCGTCAGCTTGGCCGCCAGTTCGCTCGCCTTGTGCGCAACCAGGATATGACCGAGGGCCTCAAACTCGTCCGCCAGCGCCACCTGGTGATCGTTGACGTGCTCTCCGTACTTCTTCCGCCGGGGCATCGCCAGGAGAGGTTTGCCGCAATCGAAGGCCAGCATGATCGTTCCCATCCCGGCGTGGCCGATGATCGCCGACGCCTGCCGGAATCGCCTGTCGAACTCGCCTTTGTCCAATGAAGCCACCGCCTCAAAATGGCGAGGTTCGTATACGCTGTTCCCAATCTGAGCGAAAACCTCGTCATCCAAATCGTATGTGTCAAAGAACTCGTCAACAGCCTGAACCAGACGATCGAAAGGAAACAGTGTTCCAACGGTCAGAAAGATCATATCACTGCTCCCACGTACTCCACCCCACGATACTTCCGGGCCAGTCCCGGCCATTGGACAAGAAACAGATCCGTAAACGGCCGGATCAGTCTGCCGGACAGCGACAGGCGATGGACGTTGGTGATGCTGTCCAGCCAGATCACCTTCGCCCCCATCAGATGCCCCAGCAGCGCGACAATGCACCCCGGGGCCGCCCCCGTGCTGATGACCAGATTCGGTCTTTCCTTGCGGAGGATTCGCATGCTCCGAAAGAACACCGCAATGACGCGAAGCGGGTGCTGGCGGTTGCACTCGCCAACGACGTACACCGGGCCATGGCCACCAAGCGACGCGCGGACGAGTTCGGTAGTCGTAATCCAGCAGACCGTGCGGCCGGACCAGACACTGGCGATCTTGAGCAGTTGACTGAGGTGCCCGCCGGCGGACGCCACCAAGCACATTCTGAGCGGTTCTTTGCTTTTCACGATCGGGGACTCACCTTCGGGCAGAATTCCTTCTGGGCTATGGAAACAGGACGATTGCAGAACACATCGCTCCAGACCGACAGTCCAAGGAGCGACCAGATCTGGAGCCAGTTGTCCTTTCGTCCCGAACAATGATCGTCCAGGACCTTCTGAAGCTCGCGTTTGTCCAGCAATCCGCGGAGCAGGCCCTCGCGGGCACAAATTCGGTCATAGCACAGATCGCGCAATGGGCCTCGAAACCACTGCGTCAGGGGCAGGCGAAAGCCCACCTTTCTGCGATGGACGATCGTTTCAGGCAGGTACTTCAGCGCAATCTGCTTAATGAGCCATTTTCCGACAAACCCCTTGACC
Source organism: Phycisphaerales bacterium Planc_01 (assembly GCA_001603075.1). GTDB lineage: Bacteria > Planctomycetota > Phycisphaerae > Sedimentisphaerales > Anaerobacaceae > Anaerobaca. Next base: position 42,590 of record LVBB01000024.1, read on the forward strand.
TTCACATCGCCGGGAAGGCCAAAGGCGTATTCGACCAGTTCATGATCCAGGAACGGAACCCGTCCCTCAACCGAAGCCCCCATCGTCATGCGATCACCACGGTCAAGAAGATTGTCGGGAAGCCAGACCTTGCAGTCGGCGTACAGCATGGCTTCCAGCGTCATGCCTCTGCCAAGACGCTTGACGTACTCCTGCAGGGGACGGGGCCAGGAATCATGATCCGGCATGAGCAGCGCCTTCTCCCAACGGGTGAACGGAGCGAACCACTGCGGCCATCGATCCGCCGGATTCCGTTCGCACAGACTCCTCAAGGCCACTTCGACGCGCCTGAGCCTGGCCGGCAATGCCGCGTGAAGAGCCTGTGCCAGCCGGCCCGGTATCCAGTTGATCACTGGAGAGAAACGGTCGTACGCATATTTCGGATAGCCTGCGAACAACTCGTCGCTGCCTTCTCCCGAGAGCAACACCTTGACGTCCTGCCGAGCCATCTTCGAAAGCAGATACAACGGCACATCGGCCGGTTCGCTCAACGGGCTGTCCCGGATCCACGCCAGTTTCTCCAAATGGTCGGCAAAGCCATCCTCCTCCAGGACGAGTTCATGGTGATCGGTGCGGTATTTTTGAGCCACAAGGCGGGCGTGCGGGAGTTCCGACCACGTCGTGTCACGGAATCCGACGGAGTATGTCCGCACAGGAGCGTTGGTCAGCGTGCTCATCATTGCCACAATGAGACTGGAATCCACCCCGCCGCTGAGAAACGCCCCCAACGGAACATCGCTGATAAGCCGGCGTTGTACGGCGGTCCTGAGGAGCGATTCGGTCTGCGCTTCGATGTCGCCCGGCTTCGTCGCCCTTGGATGAACGTCGGGCTGTCGCAACGGAATGTCCCAGTAGGGTCGATCAACAAGCCCGTTGTCGGTCACAGTCACAAGATGTCCAGGCCGGACCTTGTAAATACCTTCAAAGAAGGTGGCGGGAGCCGGAACGGAGCGGAAGGTCAGATAGTGCCAAATGGCTTCTGCGCTCGGCCGAGGGCCGATTCCCGGGTGCTGAAAGAAGGCTTTCGGCTCCGACGCGAAAACGAAATCGCCGCCGCATTGGCTGTAATAGAGTGGCTTGATGCCCATACGGTCGCGGGCCAGGAAGAGCCGCCGGCACTTCGCATCCCAGATGCCAAAGGCAAACATGCCTTGCAGATGACCGACCATCTCCAGGCCGTATTCCTCATACAGGTGCACGAGTGTTTCGGTATCGCCGGACGTCCGAAACACATGTCCCTTGCTCACCAGGCGTTCGCGCAACTCCCGGTAGTTGTAGATCTCGCCGTTGAACGTCACCCACACGGTCTCGTCTTCATTCGACAGAGGCTGCCTGCTTCCTTCCACGTCGATGATGCTCAGACGAACGTGCCCCAGGACCGCACAGTCGGCGGCAAACAGCCCCGCCCCGTCCGGGCCCCGGTGGCGCATCACATCCCGCATGCGGACGACAATGCCGCTGTCCATTGTCGGGCGATCGAAGTTCGTGATTCCACAAATACCGCACATACCCATCCCACCTCAACCCGGCGACCATCCCGGTCTTCGTAGCCGCACAACAGCCAACAGCCGGCTCAATTGTTCTTGCCGGAGGAATCTTACAGCCTCCGTCGGCATTTGACGAGATTCTCGGCGAAAGCATCCATAGGAGAACCCGACCATGCGCAGCAGCCCGGACAGAACGTAGGGCCGCTCCCACACGCACCGCTTGGCACACTTGAGGATCATAAACACCGGATGGGTCCCCAGGCAGTAGTCCGTCAACCCGAGCCGGAACCTGGCCCGTAGGAGCGAACGGCCGTCGCCCGTGCCCACCGGGCGATTGTGAATCACCTGAATGTCCGGAAAGGACCAGGTTTGCCATCCGTGCATGCGAGCGAGCACCTCGACACCCGAGTCTTCTCCTCCATTTCTGAAGGCAATATACCCGCCGATCCGCTCGTAGCACTCTCGTCGGAAGACCTGAATCGCCTTCGGCGTGGAGCGCCGGTCGATTCGCGCCTCCACGAATCCCCCGCCTTCCTTCTCCAGATATGTCCCGGTGGCAATGCCCAGTTCGGGATACCGGGCAAATCGTCCCAGCACGGCCTCATAGTAATCCGGGCACAACTCGATGTCGGCATCGAGGATCGCCAGATACGCATACGCGGTGCCGTCCAAGGACCGAAGTCCCTCCTGGATCGCATACACATTGCTCGCGTAGTATGTCTGGCCGGCGACCCTCTCCCGGCGCAGATAACGAATCCAGTCGTGGCACCGGCAGTACTCCTGAACGATCCGACCCGTCTCGTCCGCTGACCCATCGTCTACAACAACCCACGCCAACGGTCGAACCGTCTGGCGCACGACGCTCTGGATCGTTCGCTCGATGAAGGCCGCCTCATTGAAGGCCGGCGTCACAACCACATAGGTCGGTCTTTCAACAGTCACAGTACCCATAGGCCGTCTTCAAGCCCCAGCAGGCCTGTCCTTCCAGGCAAGACGTTCCCAGCCTCCCAGACTCCGGGCGCAGCCTCGTGCATAGATCGCGGCATTGGCGAGATTCCGATCCCGCTCGCCCGGAACCAGGAGCGCCCGCAGAAACCAATACGGAACGCGAAACCCATACCAGCTCGCCGTAAGAAGACATGCCAAGCCGTAGGAAAGAAAGGACTTGTGCTTGCGGATGAATCGCAGGATTCCACTGCGCAGTTGAAGTGTCGTCTCGCCTTTCACTTGCTCGCTGCTCTTGCCTCCGAGGTGAACGATCTGTCCCTCGGGCGCATAGACCACCTTCCAGCCGGCCTGCCGGAAGCGATAGCACCAGTCGGTCTCCTCGGCGTACATGAAGAACCCTTCATCCATGGTCCCGACCCGCCCGATGGCTTCGCGCCGGACCAGCATGAAACACCCCGAGACCACGTCCACCTCCCGCATCTCCTCGTGGTCCCACCACGTCATGTGTTCGCGGCCGAACATCCGATGGCGAGGAAACACCCTGTACAGATGCGTGCTCGACAACAGCATGTTGAACAGCGAGGGAAACATGAAGCACGTCGGCTGGAGCGTGCGGTCGGCATTCAGGACACGACAGCCCACAATCCCGGCCTCGTCATGCGCATCGGCGAAAGCCACGGTCCTGGCGATCGCCCCATCCAGCACGATCGTGTCACTGTTGAGCAACAGGATATAGCGTCCCTTCGCCACAGCGATTCCCTGGTTGTTGGCCGCCGCAAAGCCGCGATTCTCGGTATTCACGATCCGTCGGACATGCGGAAACTCCCGCCGAACCATCTCCACGGAGCCGTCCACCGATGCGTTGTCCACGACGACGATCTCGCAGCAGACCTCGCCGGCGCATTCTTCGATGGACCTAAGGCAATCGCGTAGGATGTCTCGCGTGTTCCAACTGACGATGACGATCGATGCGTCCGGGATCTTTTCCATGCTCAAGACGATAGACAGTCAAGGCCTCTTCGATACGCAAGGCTTTCGGGTCGGAGAAGACCCAGCCGACGATGGCAAACGTCATATACAGTGGCAGAATGATCTGTCCAAAATAGGAGACGCCAAGAAAGGAGACGCAATGCCCCAGAATCGAAACGCAGATCCCCCACAAGAGCCATTGATGCCCCCTTGAGATCTGACGGAGAGAAGCTGCGCCCACTTTGGCGACCGCTCGGATCAGCAGGATCACGAACAGGATCAGAGTGATCATCCCGCCACGGACACCCTCGAGGACGTACTGGTTTGTGATGTCGTGCAATCCCCAGCCCCAGTGGGCAGTACCGTATGTCCCCAACAGGAACCACTCAGAAACATGGTTGACCGCCTCGTTGATGAGATAGTACCGATGCCATCCGGTCGATCCCCCGACCACATTCACTCGGGCAATCAGATGCCATACCGGAGCCTTCATCACAATGTGCAACGCGACGGTCATCGCCAGCAGACACCAGGCAACCGTGCGCCCATACCGGCGGTATGGGAAGGCGGCGACGAGAGCAAGCACAAGCAGCATCGCAAGCAACGGCGTACTTGAACGCGTCGCAATCACGATGAACACACCCGCCACCGTGGCTGCCATATAGAACCACGTGCGCCCCTCGGCCTTCCAGAGCCCTACAAAGAGAGGAATGACCGTGGCCCAGAACAACCCCAGCATGATCGAATGCGGGAACGATGCCTGACATCGATAAGCACCCTCGCGAACGGTCGTACCGACTCGGCCCATGACCGCAAACGGATTCTGGCCTGTCGCCCACTCGACCGCCACCAGGACCACCATCACCAGCGAGCAGACCGCCAACATCCGGCCGATTCGCTTGACGTCCGCCAACGTCCCCACGCTCTTGCGAAACACCCAGTACATCCCAATGGCGTCAAAAAGGACACCGCATTTGTAGATAACGGCGCCGAAGGTCCCCCACCGCAGAACGTAGATGATCGCACCGACCACGGCCCATGCGATCACCAGTTTGTCGAACGAGTGGAGACGCAGAGTCGCGTGATCCTGCCCACATATGATTCGCAACGCTCCGACAAGCACGAGAATCCGCAGAACGGTGAAGTCCAGGTCCACAACGATGATCCGCTGGTCCGCCGGCACGAAGCATGTCGCGATGATGTACGGCAGAAGGAAGTACCTCTTCGGCACCAGGAGAACCAGGAGTGACAGCACGACAGCGAACGCAATGGTAAGCGGTGTAATCATTGGCACCTGGCCCTGCGGCACCGATAGCAATCGATGACGGCAAACGGGGCGAGAAAATAAGCCAATGGCTTGTAGTAGTACGGATCGGTCGGATGAAGCCGCAGGCAGAATGCCGCCGTTCTCAGGGCGTCCGCCACGCACCCGGCCCTGCGCAGATCGAGCACGCTTTCCATGAAATGTGGCACCACGGCCTCACGATCACGGTACATCAGACGGGGGGAACGACGTCGTGGCGGCCGGATGTATGCCGCCGGATCGAGCCCCCGTCTGCGGCACGCCCGCTCGACGACCTTTCTGACCATTTGCTCCGTGCGATCCATGTCGATTCGCGACGTCGAGCCGAGCCGCACGCGATAGGTATAGAGGCATGCCCCCAGGACCATCATCTCATGCCTTTCCCCCACCTGCAAAATGTAGTCGATATCTTCCGCCACTGACAGACTTGGTTCGTATCGGATGTCCGAGACCATGGCGGTCCTGTACATCGGCGTCGGACCGTGCGCCGGCATCCTGAACCTGTCGATGTCCCGCCGACATTCTTCCGGACTCTTGCTGGCAAAACGAGGGGCGACGACCTTGTCCCCCACGATCAACTCATGACCGACAAACACGCCGGCGAGACCCGGATGGTCCATCAGACACTCGACTTGCTGGCTCACACGGTCCGGATGGCTGATGTCATCCGCATCCTGCGTGACGTGAAAATCGCCGGACATCTCCTGCAGACAGCGGTTTCTTGCTGCAGCAACGCCGGAGTTCTTCTGGGTCAGGATGCGCACACGAGAATCCTTGATATCTCCAATCGAGTCGATGCAATTGTCAGTGCTCCCATCGTCCACAATAACGATCTCGATGTTGGAATACGTCTGACACAGAATGCTCTGTACGGACGCCCGCAGATCGTTGCCGGCGTTGTGAACTGGCATCAGCACGGAAACGAGAGGTCGTTTCCTCGACATCAGAAGTCCTCCTGTACAGGACATCTCGGCTCATCAACCGCGATTGCCTCTCTGCCGACTGGCAGACCATGTTTGCCGGAGCAGGTTTGTCACTCGGTGCCTCGCCCCCGCCCACTTTCGCCGCCAGCCTCCGTAGTAGTTTGGATCATACGGATCGTCAAGCAGGTTCCGGATGATCTCCGATCGCCATTCCAGGAGACTCTGAACATTCTCGAAACGCCGGGCCTGCAGGCCGGCGGTAACGGCGGCTTGCTCGCGCAGACCCGTCTCCGTGCGCACCTTGCTGTACGGACTCATGGGATCGTCCATGTGCTCCTGGTAAATGAAGGGATAGTAGAACCCGTTGATCCGACCGGCGGCAGCCATTCTCAGCCAGTACTGCGTGGTGGCCTTCTCTCGAATCGGCCCGAACTGCTCGAAGTCCGCTCGCTTGAACAACAGGCCCGTACCGCAGGTCCACGGGTGCCGAAAGATCTGATGCGCACCGAACGTCTGGATCTTGTGTCTGGCACGCTCGTAATCGAAATCATCCGGAAAGAAATGCCAGCAGGCGACCACGCCCAACCGCTCGATGTCGCGGTGCGCCTCAGCCAGCGCACGGGTCCAACCCGGAGTAACGATGCAGTCGTTGTCCAGCTTGCCGAGCAGATCGGCCTTCGAGCGACCCCAGACCTCGTTAACCGCCGTGGTCTGTCCGACGTTCTCCCTGCTCAACACGACGTCCGCAATTCGTGGATCGCCCACCTCGTTCTTGAGGTATTCGACCGTCCCGTCTGTCGAGGCGTTGTCCCAGATCGTCAGGGAAAACTCCTCCTTCGGATCGGCCAGAACGGACGCCAGCGCCAACCTCGTATACTCAAGCCGCTGGTGCGTGATGAACACCAATTCAATGGCCATAGGGCAATGCCTTCACCTAACGCACCGTGCGGAAGCGAAACAGACGTCCTCCCGAAAGGCAGCGGTCGTAGAGGGCCTTGGTTGCCTCGGCCGCTTTCTCCCAAGTCCACTGCGCGGCCTTCCGTCGGTTGTGTTCGCCCATTTGCGGCAGCGCATCAGCCCTCTCGATCGCCTCTCGGATGCCTTCGAGAAGCCCCGTCTGCGATTCGGGATCGTAGAGAAAGGCGCCGGATTCGTCCAGCACATCGGCCAGAGACCCCATCGTCGGAGCAATGCATGGCTTGCCGAACGCCATCGCCAACAGGGCGGCTCCTGAAGACAAGACGCGCCGATACGGCAGTACAACAACATCGGCCGCATTCATATACACCTGAATCTCATCATCCGGCACGAAACCAGGCCGGAAGTATATGTGATCCGTGCCCGCGCTGGCTGTTTCTATCGCCCGGGCAAATTCATCATTCAAGGGCTGGCCCGCGATAAAGAGCATCGCGTGATCCGTCGCGACCCGCTGAAACGCCCCAATCAACTCCAGCACACCCTTATAGGGGCGGATCGCACCGAGGAAGAGGAACATCAGACGCGAGTCGTCCAGAGCCAGCTTTCGGCGGGCGGCAGCACGACCGATGTGGTTGGGATAGTCGCCCATGTAGCTGCCATGCGGTATCACGGTCACACGGTTGGGATCTCGCAGCCGCCACGTTTGGATAACCCTCTGCTTGGCACTCGGCCCATGGACAATCAGTTCGTTTGCCAGTGCAGCGACAATCCTCGCCAGGAGCCAATCGCATCTTGGATAGATCGATTCGTGCGGCAGAAGATTGTGGATCGTCCAGACCAGAGGGACCCCGTGGATCCGCAGCAGAACCAGTCGTACAACAAAGGCCAGACACCAGAAACACTGTCGCCCCCGCCATCCAAACACAGGAAGCCAGTGCACGTGGACAACGTCCGGCCGGCCATTCAGAACGACACCATATCGAAACAAACCCTTCAGGGAGCGCCCCGTGTCGACCTCGACCCCCAATGCCGACAGTTGCCCCGCTAAGGCATCCTGATACGGGTTCCCGGCGCCCCAGTAGGGAACGAAAGCGACCGATGTCCTCCTGCACACGTCCGCACACATTCACAACGCCTCTCAGAGATCACCGACTTGCGCCGGAACACAGCGTTCAGAGAACCATGGAATCGGAGTCTTCCTTCCGCCGCCAGGAACAACCGTTCGTGTTTTCCCCATAGGCAAACGAGACGTCCGGCTCTGGCGGGTGACAGCATGACCGATGCGCGTCCGGCGGTCGCCCCTGCAATCCCGCTGCGGTCTCATCAGCATCCGGCTTGGATCTTGCACTCTCCACGCGTTGACGATCTTCTCCTTGGCGGTTGGCCCGGGGGGTTCGGTTCGTCTACCATCCCAGTGAAAACCCTTGTCGGCACACCGTCTCCTTCCGACAGATCGATTCATGTGACGGAAGACTATGACGTGCGACCCACCGGTGCATGGGACTCGTCCTGGTCCCCGCCCGACTATGGGCATTCGTCCGGCACCGTACCCGCTTCGGGCGTTGGGGTCGGTGCGACCGGGCGATCGCGATGCGCATTCCGACGCGGCAAGCGGTGACCGGCAACCCATGATAGAACACCCAATTTGATGCGTGCCTTGAGGAATTGAGTCCGGTACCGACGCGAATAGGGAAACGTCTTCAGGATACCCCGAGCGGAGGCGAAATCTTCACAGTCGATGCGACGCCATAAGCTGATCAGGGCGTAGTAATCCAAGGCCGCCTCGGTGAGCTGACGGTAGCGATCCGGACAGTCGGCGAACACATCAACGGGGCGTTGCACCAGCGAGTGGACGGGATAGGCCCCCACCCGTCCATGCCCCAGGACGGATGAGTCGTACCACAGGCGCAACAAGGGCTCTTCACATACGTAGAGAGGGTAGTTCAGGAGGACACGCAGCCAGAGGTAGGCATCTTCGCCGTAGGTGCACCCCCCTTCGTGATATCCGCCCAGATGATCCATCACCTCGCGGCGGACAACCGCCGCGCCTTGGGCAAACAAATCGACACACGCCTTGACCGTCTCCGGAGGGGCGTCGGTCGGCAACGCACAATGTCCCCGCAAAGGGAGGTTCCGGTGGTGCTCCAGGTACGTTTCCGTGCCTTCCCCCAGAAAGTAGTTGGTGACGAACACGGGGCATCGATCAGGTTCGCTCAGCGCGCCGACGGCGCGTTCGAGAAAACCGGGCCGCCATTCGTCATCGGCGTCCAGGAAGGTCAGATAGGGCGCTGTACTCAGACGGATACCATGATTGCGCGCGGCACCTGGTCCCCGGTTGGTCTGGCGGATCAATCGCACACGAGGATCACCACATGCCTGCACCACAGCCCCGCCGTCATCCGTAGACCCGTCATCGATGACGATCACCTCGAAGTCCTGCCACGTCTGCCCGAGGATGGACGCCATTGTCCGGCCAATGTACTTCGCCTTGTTGTACAGTGGAATGATGACCGATACGAGAGCCATTGTTCTGCTCGTTATGTGGTCCGCAACAGATGTCGCCCCGCTTGCCTAGCGCGATCGATCACATGCGGAAGATTCTGCTGCAGCACCGCTCGTATCTCCTCACCGTTGCGCCGCAGCGATTCAAACCGTTCGATCAACGTTCGCGTCTCCATGGAGGCGATGTCCACCACATAATCCCCATGTCCGAGCAGGTCGCGATTGATCCCCCAGGCTTTCACGCTGTAGCCGATGGAGATCGTGGGGACTCGGGACGACAAACTGGCGATCGTCGAGTGGGTGCGCGCCCCGATGAAGTAATCACACTGAGAGATGGCGTATTTCATCTCACAGGCATTGAGCGTTTCCGGTAAGACCGTACACTGATCCGGACGATTCACGCGACAAGCCACATCCCGGCAGACGGCAAGATCATTGCGGCCCTCGACAGACTGGATGACATGTGGAACGAAGAGAATTCTCGCCTCGTACGTGTCGCACAGGTGGGCACAGAAATCCACAAACATCTGAGAGTAGGCTTCCGTTCCTCTCCCTCGCTTCCAGTGACCTGCCAAATCGCTCATGCCGACACCCACGCGCACAACTCCCTTGGCGTCGAAAAAGGGCAGCGTCACCGTCGGCGGGGTCGCTGCCAACAGAAACGCCGGATCGGAAACGCGACAGACGTTTTGTGTCACACCCAGGTGGCGGAGGTATTCATAGCTCTTGTCTTCGCGCACGGTGATCAGATCGACCCGACGCAGTTCGTCGGCCCATACTCGCTCTTCCTCAGGTACGTCAAAAGGACCGATCGAAGCCCCCCAGATGACCGTCTTGGCCCCGTATTTCCGTGCGGCCTTGAGCGTGTCGAAGAACTGTTTCGGACTGCCGTAGTCATCGGAGAAGTTGTCTCCCCCGACACTAATGACCACATCTGCTTCTTTGTAGAACGATCGGGACAGGTAATCTTGCACGGACAGGTCGGCGCAGAACAGACGCCGATGCAGTGTCTGAAGCACCCAGGTCGGGCCGTACCGTGACGCTCCATCGGGCCGACCGGGTATCACCTTGTCAATGGCGATCCCCCCTTGTTCGATCTGCACTCGGTCGCGGTCCGAGTCGTAGGACGCCAGCACAATGGTACTGTCATCGACCGCGCCTTTGATGATGTCCACGGTGCAACGGACAATGGCTTCGCAGCCACGGTTGTAGAACCCCCCATGGCCAACAAGAAGAAAGACTCTGGACACGATCACCGATCCCCCAAGGCAACGCCTCTTCGGCGTACGAAGCTCCAGACATGCAGGATCCGACCCCACAAGCGTAGCGGAAACAGACAAACGGCCATCCACAGGCGAAACAACCAGAGTCCGCGACCGACCGCCCTTTGCATTCGCCAGGCGAGCTTGCTGGAACGCGTCGTGGCCTCGTCAAGACGCACGGCGGTCTTCCTGGACCCCGCCAAACTGGGCACGGGCCGCACTCGCTTGACCGGGGCGGCCACGCCACGATCCCGGGCGAGAGCGAGGCGATCAGCCAATCGCTCGCGCTTGACACGCAAACCGCTCCGCTGACTCCTGATGGCATCTTCCGGCGCAATGCGGGCGACATGGACTTGCTCGGACGGCCCTGCGGCACGGAACAGATCGACCAAGTCGGGATGACGCACAACCACGATGCTCGTGCCGTCCGGATCGCTCATGTATGACGGCAACCACGCGTCCATATAGGCGGCATCCCCCAATTCGGCGAAGAGATCGTCGCAATAGTTGCACGCCCGGAGCTTGAAGTACCCGTTGCACCACGCTTGTCCCATCCCCTCCGTCCAGTAGACCGTTCCCTCTCGATCGGGGGCAGCAGGATGTCCGCACACAAACCTCATGCCGTAGTTGTCGGCAGATCGCGTTCCATTCTTCACTCGGAATTGCACGGCGCTCAGTTGTCGCGGGGCACCTCCTCCCAACGCGCAGATGTAATCTGCGAAGAATGTGCTCTTCTGCTGGCCGCAGACGAGTCCCAAATGGTACTTGACGCGATCCCGGAGTTTGCGGTTGATCTGCTCGGCCCTCCTCAGGGCCTTCAGAACGCAGGGCAATCCCACCACCGCATAGCGACCTTCGTTCTGGAGAATCGTCGAGACGACATCGCTCATCTCGACGGGATAGTAGCAGGACCGTGCGCAGTGCCTGACCTCCTCGACCGAACGGCAAATCGTGAACTGGAACAGTCTGCCTGGCCCGGTCAAAGGCTGCACACAAACGGCATATTCGATATGCCCGTCTTCCATCAGGCGACTCAACGTCCAGGTCAGTAGCCCCCCGGAAGCGCCCTCGCGTCGCATCTCACCGGTCGCATTACCCACGAAACAACCGGCATAGTAACCCAGAGACGCGTCGTGATGGATACCTGCTGTTCCGGAAAACAAGCGGGCCGCCAATTCATCTTCATTCGGTCCCTGGGCGGAGAACGGACAGACTTGGGCACACAAACCACAGCCGTTGCATGTACCTACCACCACGGGCTTGTATTCACCGTACGGATCGAGCTGCATCTTCAGAGCGTCTGCAGGACAGATCCCGGCGCACAGGCCACACCCGCAACAACGGTCGCTCTGCAGAACGCAATCCTCTATCTGTTGCCAGCCGGACCTCATCGAACGGCAATCAACTCCCTGTTGCAGGAACGGTTCTCATCCTGACGAAGAATCGACCATGAGGCAGTGGTCCCAAGACCCTGGTCATGCTCAGAGTCGTCAGTCGCACCCACAAGTGCGTATGGATATGATGCTTCAGTACCGATCCAGGATCATCGTGCCGCTCCCTTCAGACAAGGCAACTGCCTTGCCGTGCCGGGCAAGCCTCGGTTCCTCACAATCCAACGATTGACCCCACAACGTCAGCGCAACACGTCTTGCCCTTCTCCATGACTTCGAACCGTGCGAGGAGCGTCCACAGCCTGGATCGGTATCGCCGGCGCACCGGCGACCTCCCGCCGGCGGCCGGTCTTGTACTCGTCCAGAATTCCGAGCCAGACGGCGAGCTGTAAGAGGCGAAATCCGTGTTCCCAATGGAGGTTCTTGTCCTCCAGCAGCGTCTGTCCGCTGCCCTTGAACAGCACGCCGTCGAAGCGGCTCAGATTCGGTCCGTATTCGTGCCGAAGCCTGGCAAGTTGCCGGCTCTCTCGCCCGTACGTCGGATAGTCATGCCAGGAATGCTGGATCGCGACCTTCCGTCCAAGATGCTCTGCAATCTGCGTCCATCGGTCCTGTGATTTGCGTATCGCTCGCTGGACCAGACGCCAGAGATGGCGGCTCCCCGGCCGGACCCCGTCATTGGCGGAGGGAATCCTCGCCCCTGGTCCATAGAGCCCCCGCACGGCCTCATGGAAGATCCTGCCCCCGGCCTTCAACGCCATGGGGCAGCGGAAGCCGAACTCGACGATGCGCCGATCTGTCGCAATCAGGCTCTTCGGCAGCATGCGTCTTTCCGCATTCCAGCCCGCCGTTCTTGAGTCCTGCGGATTCAGAAGCATCCATTCGGCCGCGCTCGATCGCTCGGAATCGGCGTATGCGGCGTAAAAGACGTCTCGTCGTGCGGCGATCTGTTCTACCATATCCGCGGCGAGATACCCTCGCGCAACAGAATCGACCCCAGCCCACCCGCTGGTGCATCGTCTCTTATACGTTGCCGGCAGGAGCCCGCCCATGCGCCCGACGCGAACGATATCGTGAGCGAAATAGCCCTTCAGATACGTGTCAAGCTTCGTGCCGTCCAGAATTCGCCGGGCACCGAACCTCTCGATCTCATCCAGCAATCCGATCGCATGGGCATGCATGAACTCCCCCTCGCACCCGATGAATCTCGTCACGGACTCGATCGTGCCGGCGAGATACTCGGGATCTCTGACGATCCGATGCCATGGCCTTGCATAGCACCGAGCGATCCTCTCGGCCGTTCTTGTCTCCCGATTCGGCCGGTCGCAGAACGTCAGGCCGAAACACTCCCTTTCGCCCGGCACAACCGCCATGATCAATCTCGAATCGAGCCCGCCGCTCAACTGAACGGCGACTCCGCCTTGCACGATACGATCCCGGACCGATTCGACCAGAACCGATCGCAACTGGTCGACCAAGTCCCGCTCATCGTACTCGACGAGTTCGTTCGGCGGCTGCCAGTAGGAGGCACTCCGGGTCTCCACCCGCCCATCGGCATCAGGCCGTGCATCATACACGCTCGCCGACTCGAGCCGAACGACACCTTCATGAGCGCTGTACGGGAAGCTGATACTGCCCGTCGCGAGAAACTCCCCTACACTCACCGGATCGATCTCGTACTGACGCGTCGTCAGCGACGCCACGGAGTCCGCGTGCGTCCCGAACCCGTGAAACGTGCCATCGCTGTGCCGCAAACCATAGACCGGAACGAAATTCCGCAGATCCGTCACGATCGCAAGGCCCTGTGCGTGTCCGAATACGATGGCGAACGCCCCGTTGAGTTGCCGAAAGAGCGGCTGCGATCTCACCACCGATTCCACATCGTCGGTCGAACCGCCCGCGCTGCAGAGACACTCGACCAACGCGTCCCAAAGTGCGCCCCTGTCGGGTGCAACCAGATCACCAACCCACGCGAGAAGCATACCGTCTCGGAACAGGATATTCTCGCCATCGACGCGCGACTCCTCCATCACGGCGAGCCGGCCCCAGGGAAGATTGAACGCCCGTGCACAGGGCGCACGATTCGCATACGGTCGTTGCAGAGTCGCGATCAGGGTCTCACAACTGCACCCAGCATCCATGCTTACGAGGAAATCCGTCATCGTGGGCGTTCCATACCCTCAGAGCCATCAGGTGAATGCACCGGGCAGGCGCCCGAATCCATCACCGTGGCAGACCATTCCATGTGAGAGATCGAAGGATTCGTTTCGCCGTGCGACGCGGAAGCCGGCGCAGGCACAGGCATCGATATCGAAACAGAGCCGCTCGTGGCAACCGCCGCCGCAACCCTTCTTCCACGACGAGCTGGCACGGGTTGCACACACCGCACGGCCGACCTCCAATCGGTGCAAGACAAAACCATGTCTGCATCAGGATCTCCGAACAGTCCCTCCGTCCCATCTGCTCGTACATCTGCTTCTTCGTGGTATCGAGAAGCGGGAACCGAAAGAAGGAGAAGACGTTCGACGCGTCCGAAGCATCCTTCTCCGCATCGATGATCCAGTACCTGCCGACATGCTCATCATTCACCGCGATCACGCGATCGTGCAGACATTCCGCAATCCCGCCATGCGGCTTGCTGTCGGCCACAATGGACATCTCCAGAGCACGAAAGCCGCTCTGCTTCGCCAGCCGCGGCAGCCAATCGTACTGACTGCCGAGGTGCCACCTCCTGGCGAGCCGGAGATAACTCCCCGTGATCGTTGCATCTTCGGCGATGTCGTGAATCGAGAAGAACCTGTGTGGCAGGATTCGACCTTCCGCGCATGGAAACCGCTCGACGATCCCTCGCTTGATGCGATCCATCGTCTGGATCTCGATCAGGCTGCTGAGACGTTCGGTGTCGATGACGTACACCGGCTGGATCGTCGCCCGAGTATCGAGGATCAACTGGAGCAATCGAAACGTCGAGTCCCATCCTCCCGTCCACAGCATGTTCACAACAGGAGCGTCGCCCGAAGGTGCGTCCATCTTTCTACCCCAGCCTCACGGCCTGTCTGCCTCCCACCACCGTATCCCCATCACCCGCTCCCAGAACCATCTGGGGCTCTTTACGATATTCTCGTCCGTCAGACCGAAGACGAGCGGCCGTCAAAGACGAAATCTCGTTCGATCGAACGCAGCGAGGAAGCGGCCAGATCCTTCTCGGATACGATCGGGTCCAAGACCTGCCAATCGATGCCCAGGTCCGGATCGTCAAATCGGATGGACCGCTCGTGTTCTCTCGAGTAGCACGCCGTACACTTGTACATGAATACAACCGTCTCCGAGAGGACGGAAAAGCCGTGCGCGAAGCCGGGCGGAATCCAGAATTGCACGTGGTTCTCATCATTCAGCTCCACCGCCACGTGCTGGCCGAAGGTCGGAGATCCGAACCGGATGTCCACCGCCACATCGAGGACTCTCCCGTGGAGCACGCTGGTCAGCTTGCCTTGGGCAAATGGCCCGACCTGATAATGAAGGCCGCGTATCGTCCCCTGCCGCGAGAACGAGCAGTTGTCCTGGACGAATTCGCCGGCGACGCCGACTGCCTCGTACCTGGCCCTGTTGTAGTGCTCGAAGAAACACCCCCGTTCATCCGGATACACGTCGGGCTCAATCAGCAGGAGACCTTCCATCCGCGTTTGTGATACCTGCATCTTCTCCATCTCGTATCAACTTCTGTCCGGCTCCTCGGACCCCGTGCCGCTCGAAACAGCGGAAAGCGATGAGGGCCTTGGCTGCAACCTCTGGCAGCCACGCACCAACGCACCGACAATCTCGCGAATCTGAGTTCGGTCGTAGGTGTCGAACGAATACAGTACCAGGACCGCCAGATAGACGACCAGGCCCGCTGCAACGTACAGTCCGAGCAACGCCCACGTCGTCGGCGGGTGGACAATCTCCAGGCCGACCCACACCAGCGTGGCGGGTGCTCCCGGAAGCAATCCTCTGACCATTACCTCTCTGAACCACTGGCCCGGTCCGATCTCGACGAGGCGCCAGCTCAGTGGAAGACTCACCGCGCCGTGCGCCGCGGCGGCAACCAAGCC
The DNA here is from genome assembly GCA_001603075.1 of Phycisphaerales bacterium Planc_01. Lineage (GTDB taxonomy): Bacteria > Planctomycetota > Phycisphaerae > Sedimentisphaerales > Anaerobacaceae > Anaerobaca. The sequence goes on from LVBB01000024.1 coordinate 58,423, forward strand.
CGCTCCGGCCAATCCCAGCGCTCCCAGGCGCAGCCATCCCACGAAGTAGAGAACCAAGGCGATCCGGACCACCTGTATGGCCGCATACCGCAGCGCCATGGGGCGCATCTGGTCCTTCGCCTGACACAACTGGGGAAGCATCCAATGGGAGAAGCCCCATATCGTTGTCAGAAGGGCCAGGACCATCACAAAGGCCATCTCGATATACGCTGGTCCCAAATACAGCGTAATCAACTCGCGACAGTAAACGATCGCGGGCAAGGTAACACACAGGACGATCCACAAACCGTAGCGACCGCCGCGCAGATAGAGATTCCGCATCTGCTCGTGACGTCCGGTGGCATGCATGCCAATCAACTGCGGCAGCAGCGGCGCCACGGCGACGGCCGCGAAAGACTGAATGTGCCGCATGGGCATCGTCCCAATGTGATAGGACGTCACATCCCCCAGCCTGGCCAGCTTGTTCAAGAACACCGGGTCTAAAATTCGCTGTGCCGACGCGGCGCAGTTGATGACAAGGCTCCACCCTCCGAAGCCCATGATCCGTCGGGCAATACTCCAGTCGATCCGGCGGGCACAAAACCGCATGGCGGGAACCCGTTTCAGCGAGATCACCACCATGACAGCAGAGGAAAGCGACTGCGCCAGGACCTCCGCGACGACCAGCCACAGAACACGGGTGCTGACGCCAAACAAGAGGGCGAAGAGCAGCGAGATCTTTACGATCTCCACCAGGAGCCCGATCAGATTCTGCAGAACGAACCTCTGCTCGACATACAGACCGAACTCGAACGGCGTCAGGGGCAAGCGCATCGCAGTACAGCACACCAGCAGCGCGAACATGATCCGAGCGTCCCACAGTCGCCCCGGAGGAATCGTCAGCAGATGGCCGATATGCCATGAAAACACCAAGCCCCCCGCCAAACACCCAACGGCCACCACGAGCAACAGTACGGCCATCGTCGAGACGATGCTTGTGACCTTCTCGTCGTCACCCAGTGCGTAGGCCTCTGTCACGAATCGGGCGAGGCCGGCAGTGAGAAACATGCTGAACAAGGGAATGAACAAGACGACGCTGGACACGAGTGGATACAGGCTGTATTCGACGTCGCCGATGCGGCGCAGAAGATACTGATTCAGCCAGATCAGCACAGACACATAGAGGATGCGCCGGAGCACGGAACTGGCAGAATTGACAAGAAAGAGCCTCTTGCTGAGTTGTATCCGTGAACTCATGGAACTCGTGGATTGCCCCGCGTTACCCGGATGGTCTATCCGCCCCCCGAGCCGTTGAGTGCGTCTGCATGGGCGTCAATTGGACAGACTCCGTCCCCGTCGGCCGCACCCACCGGCCGCGTTCAACACCTTCACCGACGGGACTTCCGTCGGGTCGACCGAGAAGAGCCGACGTCACCTGCCGGATTCAGCCGTTCCATCACCCCATGACGACTCCTGCGGTCGAGGCGGCCATCTTACCTGACCATGCTGATCGGGAAGAATGGCAAGGATGGCGTCTGTCAGGTCCGCCACCAAAGACCGGACCGCATGCTCGAACGTTGAACTGACTTGAACCTGGGCAACATACCTGGCCGGATTGCCGGCTATATTCGGGCGCCGGCCCAAGAAGCCGGAGAAATCCCTCTCACGAAGCGTGATCTGTCCATTGACAACGTAGAAACTGAGGACGACCACCCGCTGATGACTCGGCGCCGCCTTGCGAAACCGGTGAATCAGGCACTCTATTCGCCGGCCGGAATGGGTCACGAACTCGGACGTTGAAGTCCCATCGTGTATCCATCCGTGCGCCGGGAAACATACCATCGGTTGATGTCCGAGCATCCCCGCCGGACGCGAAGAACAATAGACCACGTACGCATCAGCCCAAGTCCGGTCAGACTCTTTGACATAGCGCCGACTGATGTAATCGTCAGCGAAATTGGACCGCATATATTCCTCTGTGACACTGGGAATTTCAATCGTCTCGCCCAGCCACCCATTCACCTCAATGGGCACCTCCGTCAAGGACACGGGAGGCGGAATCGGCGCAGGCTCCTGCCATCGGTCTGCTCCGACACGATACGCGACCCCCGCGCCAACCAGCAGCAACACCCCGATGGCCCCAGCACCCCATATCGATGCTGTGCCACCACAAGGCGGCCTGCAAGCCGTCTTGCGGATGGCATCGGGCCCCTCAACCTCGACACTGCACCGATCGCTGTACATCTATGAGTATACCCTAAAGGTGGTATTTCATACTTCCCGACCGAACCCTCGCAACAGAACCGTCAGGAAAAGGACGGTCCCCGGTTCATCCATGCCGGAAACCAGCAGTCAAAGAACATTCATTCTATCGCCCCTATCGGCTCGCTGTCAACGCCGCTCAAGCCAAAAACCGCCGATCGGAGCCAATTGCCCGCGCTCAGGACGACACGACGGACTGCCCGATAACCATCGACACACACCCACAGAAGGCCGCTTGTTATCAGACCGACCCACATGCCCTCGGACTACCCGAGATGGCGGGACGCAAACCCCATCCAGGACAGCATGGGGGAATCGGTTTGTTCGTGAACGGCTTTGTTTGTACGATTTATCCAAAGAGCACAGACCGACAGCGAATAGTCCGTCCGCCCCTGTGCTTCCTGTTACCGGGCGGGCAGTTCAGTACACGGGGGAACATATGTCGTACACCAGTAAGGCGGCCCAGCCCGGCTTGCGTCGAAGCGCACGCCGGCGCGCACGAAATGAAGTGGTCTTCTTCACTTCGATCGTGGCGCTGTTCTTCGCCTACGCGGCGCCGTCCGGTGCCGCTACCTATTATGTCGATGCCGGCCAGGGCAACGATGGCAATCCCGGAACCAGCCAGCAGCCGTGGAAGACCATGGACAAAGCCCAGAGTACAGTGGGTGCCGGCGATACAGTCAGAATCCGCAGCGGCAGTTACGGCTCTCTGGCATTCACCAGCTCGAGCCCGCGCGGCGCCTCCTGGGAGGCCCCCATCACCTACGTCGCGGAAGCGGGGCAGACACCCACGTTCTCCCGCATATCCATCAGCGGGGTCGCCCGCGCGTGGTACCTCGTGTTTGACGGCCTGACGGTGTCCACGGGCCTTGTGCAAGACACTACAGCCATCAGTCTCAAGGATGCCTCGGCCGTCAAGGTCGTGCGTTGCCACATCGTCGGAAGCTACGTGCCCTACAAGTATGCCGGCCTGCCGGGGCACGGTGTCCTGTTTCTGTCGGAGACCAGCGATCACTACAACGACGTGACCGTCGACCAATGTGAGATCACCGGTTTCACAAAGGGCATCGCCCTGGCAGGAAATGCCGGATCGAACATCGTCTTCTCGAACAACACCATCTATAATATGAGCGGCAGCGGCATCCTGCTCAACGCCGCAGGTACGCGAGAGAACAAGACGATTGTCGTCTCCGGCAATCATATCTACGACCAGAATCCAAGCGTCATACGTCAGGACGTTTTTGGGCAGAAGTCCGGTGACTTCCAGATCAACGAGGTTGTCACACAGGCACAGACAGGAGCCACGGCAACGGTGGTCTCTCAGACGGCCGACTCCATTCGCATCATACCGAGATCGCTGACCGGTTTTCAAACGGGATCCGGCAAGACCATTACGGGCCAGAGCAGCGGCAAGACGCTGACCGCTCCGACCCAAGTCCAATATGTCGAGGGCGAGCATGGCAGCGGCCTTGAGATACGCACCCGCAATCTCATCGTCCGAAACAACATCATCCATGATTATGGCAACACCCGAGGCATACGGTGCTATCCGGGCCACTACGACGGGCAGAACGGGTCGCCCACCGGCGGCTATAGCAACATGCTGTTTGAAAACAACCTCATCTATGACACCAGAAACAGCAACGCGGTCGAGTTTCCCGAGAGCGGTCAGAACTTTGTCTTCCGAAACAACACCGTGGTCGGACAACACCGGGGGCAGACCGGCCCGTACTACTATGAAGGCGCCATGTCCCTTTCGACCATGTCCGGCGTCGATGGATCGAGCGTAGTCATCGCCAACAACATTCTGATCGGCATCACTGGAACGCCCCCGGCCCAAGCGGTCGTCAAAGGCAATGTCATGTATTCCCTGGGCGGCTGGCAGACGGGATGGAAGAGCGCGAACGATTTCCCCGACAACATCATCGTCAAGACGGATTCCGGGTCCTCTCGTCCCAACTACTTCGAGGGATCGGGCAACTTCTTCGTAGGCGGCGCGTTGTTCGACCAGCATAGCTATACTTTCCCCAATACCACGCACGGTAAGAACCTGAACGAGGCCTACAGACTGGCGGCTGGGGCGGGGGCCATTGGATTTGCCGTCGCACAGCACGCCCCCGCAACCGATCTGACCGGGAATCCAAGAATGGGCCAGCCGGACGCCGGATGCTACGAGTATCTGAACTCCAATTCGGGGAATCGAGCGCCGGTTCTCCGGACTATCGGGAGCCGATCCGTGAACGCGGGCAGCCTCCTGACCTTCACCATAACGGCCGACGACGCAGACGGCGATACTCTGACATATTGGGCGACCGGCCTGCCGAGCGGAGCCACATTCACAGGACAGACCTTTGCGTGGACCCCGGCGGCGGGCCAGGTCGGGACCTATCAGGTCACGTTCCGGGTCACCGACGGAAGCCTCAGCGATTCGCAGACCGTGACAATCACGGTCCAGCAGGCCAGCCAGAGCTCCAACAGCAAACCGACCCTCGCAGAAATCGGCAACAAATCGGTCAGCGAGAATGCGACGCTGACATTCTCGGTCAGTGCGACGGACCCGGACGGGGATCCGATCACGTACTCGGCCACGGGTTTGCCCAGTGGGGCGAGCTTCTCCGGTCGGACCTTCCGTTGGACACCCACCTACGGCCAGGCCGGAAACTATCAGGTGACCTTCACCGCCAGCGACGGCCAGAACCAGGACTCGGCAACCATCACGATCACCGTGGTCAAGGTCAACAGGGCACCGGTCCTCGGCGAAATCGACGACCGGTTCATCGATCAGGATCAGTCCGTGGCCTTTCCTCTGGCGGCCAGCGATCCGGATGGAGACAGCCTCACGTACTCCGCCAGCGGTCTGCCCGCTGGAGCAAGTCTCACAGGCGGCTCTTTCAGTTGGACCCCTTCCGCCTCTCAGGTCGGTTCGCATAACATCACCTTCGTCGTCAGCGACGGAGACCTTCAGGACCGTCAGAGCGTGACCATTGTCGTGGCGGGAACCGGTCCCGACGGCACGGCGCCGACCGTGGCGCGCCGTTCGCCGGAGCCCGAGGCGATCCAGGTGTCGCTGAACAATCTTGTGACGCTGCACGTCACCGATGCCGGCAGAGGCGTGAATCCTGAGTCCGTTGTGATCCGGGTGGATGATGCGATCGTCTATCAGGGCGATGTCAGCGCCTACGAAAGCGCGAACGGACGGTGCAGTCGATCCGGAATGCCCAACGACTATCGATTCATCTATCAGGCCAACGAGCCGTTCACCTTCGATCACACCGTTCGCGTGACGGTCAATGCCGCGGATCGCGCAGGCAACGTGATGAGCGCGCACTCGTATTCTTTCACCACCGAGATGCGCGCGTTCGGGAGCAATTGGGCCGTCAGCGCCGGCTTTGGCGTCTCCGGACCGAAGAGCCGACCCGCCACCGTCAGCAACGCCGCCGGCACGATCTGGGTCGTCTGGTGCAGCGGCGCCGAGGGCCAACGGGACATCTATGCCAGCAGAATGCCCGCCGGCTCCGATGGCTTCGAGGCGCCCGTCGCCATCACCACCGCCTCCGCAGACCAATCGCATCCCCGCATCGCACAGGACGGCAATGGGACCCTTTACGTCGTCTGGCAGGACAAGCAGCGCGGCAACTGGGACATCTTCATGGCGGTCTCGACCGACGGAGTCACCTGGTCGCGTCCGATCCAGGTGACCGATTCGGACGGCAACGAAACCTACCCGGCGATCGCCGCCGACACGCGGTCGCCCAGCCGGGTCTACATCGCCTGGCAGGATGATCGCGACGGCAACGCCGACATCTTCGTAGCCAGTTCCGTCAATGCGTTCAGCGACAGCGTAACGTCGCGACTCACAACGGATCTGGCCGACCAACTCGCTCCGGACATTGCCGTCGGCCCTGAAGACATCGCCTACGTCGTCTGGACCGACAGGCGGAGGGGGCAGGCCGATCTGTACGGTGCCCGGTCCGGTGCGTCGGACTGGTCCAACACCCCGCTGGTCATAACGAACAGCGGACAAAGCAATCCGGCTATCGCCTTCTGCAGAGACTCCTCCACCCTGCATCTGTTGTGGGTGGATGACGCACCGGGCCACAAGGATATCTACCATGCCGCCATGGATGGGTGGCCGGCTCAGCCCGTGACCGGCGAGAGCATCATCGACGACACGTCCGGCGCCGATCAACTCGCCCCGGCCATCGTATCCGCCGCCGGATCGCGCATCTTCGCCTGCTGGCAGGACCGGCGTCACGCCGGCCGCCGGTCGGCCGACACCGATCTGTTCGTCGCGGAATTGGGACCCGACGCCGCAGGAACCAACATCTTCGTCGGCGACGATCGCACGAATTCCGGCCAGAGTGAGCCGGCCATCGGCATCGACGGGTATGACAACCCCTATCTCGTCTGGACGGATGCACGCGGATCGAATACCGAGATCTACTTCGCGGCGACCACCTTCCTCGATCCCACGCCGCTGGACGCAAAACAGGTCGTGGCCTCGGTCGGCGCGACCGTCGGCACCGACCCGGCCGCGATCGCGCAGCCCGACGATGTATCCATCGTCGTGCCGCCCCGCGCCTGCCGATCCGACACGCGGATCTCGATCTCCAGGATTCTGAATCCCCCCGTCGCGCCGGCCGACTGTCTGGGAAGCTATGATTTCGGGCCCAGCGGCATCGACTTCGCCATTCCGGTCACGGTGACGATCCCCTACCGCTTCAGCGGGACGGGCGGTTCGGCGAAACCCTACTGGTACGATTCGCTGACCGGCGCCCTGACGCAACACGGCATCACGGATATCGAGAATCTCGTCGTCGCACCCAACCTCAACGCGCTGCGCTTCAAGACGACCCACTTCACGCCCTTCTACGTGGTGGCCGACACTTCGCCCCTGGTCGAGGGAGATAGCGGCAGCGGCGGTGGATGCTCGATCTCGACAACCGGCGGCGGCTCGCCGAAGGATCTGTTGATGCCGTACGCCGTCGTCGCGATCGCCATCGTCGCCTTGAGACGACGAGACAGAAGGAGACGCCATTCCCTCGAAACGGTCCACGGACAGTCCTCGGATGCGTAGCTCGTTCGCACAGCCTGGTTCGGCCGGCTCGGCAACAGACTTCGGAGCGGTCGGCCACCTCCTCGATTCGGGACGCGAGCGGCGCGCCCGGCTGACGGCCGAGACCGCGATAGTGACAGCCGGGGCACTGGCCGCCATACGGACCCTTCACGGCGCCCCAACGGGCGGGCCTCACTGGCTGCTGATCCCCGGCGTCCTCGTAACGGCCGCACTGCTGCCCACCTGGATTGCCAGACGCGAATTTCCACGTATCGGCCTCGACGCCGATCATCTTCGGCGCACGTTGCGAACCGTCGCCGTCGTGTACCTCTGCGTGCTGCCCGTGATCCTGCTGGGTCTGTTCATCGCCGCGAAGTGGCGTCTTCCGATTCCGCTGCAGCCCGTCATTGCCGGCCGTGGCGGGTGGCTCGCATGGCTGCTGTACCAGTTCCTCTACGTCGCCGTCGCCGAAGAAGTGTTCTTTCGTGGCTATGTGCAGGCCAACGTCATGCATCTTCTCAAGGACCGGGATTCCGGTCTTCCGGCGTGGCGACAGTTCCTGGCCATCGCGGTGTCCGCCGCCTGCTTTGCTCTGGCACACGTCATCGTCCAGGGCCGGGGCATCGCCCTGCTGACCTTCTTTCCAGGTCTGCTGCTCGCCTGGCTTTTCATCCGCACCCGCTCGCTGCTGGCGCCCGTGTTGTTCCACGGGCTGGCCAATGTCAGCTACGGGGTCTTGGCACTGGCGCTGAGCTGACGAAGACGGCCATCCGCGTTCGTCAAGCCTTCCGCGCCTGCGAGGCAGCCACCGTCCGATAAGACACGCCACATGACAGGACGAACCTCCCTGCTCGGCCGTCTGCCGCACACGTGAACCTCCATATCAAGTGGCCTGCCCCCCCGGACGATAAACGCAACAACGAAGAAAGTACGCTTTTCGAGAAAGGCGACTATGAACGACAGGCAGACATCAAGGCTGTTCTGGGGGGCCAAGGTCCTGCTCATCGCGGTGCTTCTGTATGCGGCGATCGCGGCGATCTGGACTCCGTCGGCACCTACGCCCGGATTGCGGCCGAGAACCGTGTCGGGAGACGAGCGATCGATCCGCCCGGCGGAGTCTTCGCCCGGTGCCGGCCAGAACACGGATTACTCCGTCCTCGTCGACAGCGACATCTTCGGCGTCCAAAGCCCGTCGGCCCCGTCCGGGGCCTCGTCGATGCGGCCCAATGCCGACAGTACGACATCGGCCGAGACACTGGGACTGCGACTTGTGGGCGTCGTGGCAGGCGGCCCGACCACGTCGAGAGCCATCATCGAAGACACGAACGCACGAATCACCGGCCCCTATAAGATCGGCGATGTCGTTGCTTCCGCAACGATCGCGACGATTGCGTCGGACCGGATCTTCCTGACCCACAACGGACAGACCAAGGTGCTGTGCCTGCACACCGCCCAAGCCCCGAGAGGCCCAAGTGGGCCCAGTGCAGCTCGCACAGCCGATGTGAATGCCCCCCCGTCTCTGGCGACGGTAAAACCGCCGTCCCCGCCGTCCGGGCGGCTCGGCTACATCGAGGACCTGTTCCGCACGGCAACCATCGAGCCGTACGTCAAGAACGGACGCACTGAAGGATTGAAGATCACCGGCCTGGAGCAGAGCCCTCTGGCCGGCCTCGTCGGGTTGAGAGACGGCGATATCGTCCAGACGGTCAACGGCCAGGACCTCGACAGCAAGCAGAAGGCATTTCAGGTCCTCAAGAAGGCCAGGACCCAGTCCAAGATCGACATCCATGTGCTGCGTAACGGCAAAGCCAGGGACCTGTCTTTCGATTTGTGAGAAAGCGGAGAGCATCTTGAATACGAAACACCATACGATTCTGACAGATCTTCTGACCCGTTCGGCGGTCGTCGCCCTCGGCGTCCTGCTGCTGAGCTGCGCCGGCTGCGGGGAACACACCCAGGCGGTCTCGGCCAGCAAGGTCAGTCCGATCCAGCGGCGTCCTCATGTCAGCCAGAGAACACTCTGGACAACGGACGAACCACAGACCCCATCGACACCCGGCGCGCCGGCGTATTCTCATGTAGCCCCGGCGTCGAGACCGTTGCCGCAGGATGGAATCGCCTTTGCACCGGCCAGGACGGCGAGCCACGGCGTTTCGCCGACGCCCTGGCAGCCACAGACCGCCTCCGCAGAGGTCGCAGAGATGGTCCCAATGCCGATGAACCGATTTGGCCAACAGGAGAGCGCCGCTCCCAATGCGACCGGCACTCCGCCCTTCTCGGCCCCCGCCCGAGACGTCACTGTGCCTACGGTCGCCGAGTCACTGCAGGATCGAGACGAACTGGTGCAGGTCAACTTCGAGGACGTCGAGATTCGGACGGTCCTGAAGACCATCGGCGAGATCACAGGGATCAATTTCATTCCTCACCAGAGCGTCAGCGGCACCGTGACGGTGATGTCGCCGACCCCGATCCGCCTGGGCGACATCTACCCGTTTCTTCAGTCGATTCTCGACGTGGCCGGATACGCCGCCGTCGAGGCCGACAACGTCGTGAAGATCGTGCCGAAGGCCGAGGCCACCAAGCGAAACCTCCAGGTCCGCATCGGAGCGGATCCCGGAGCGATTCCCAAAAACGACGCCATGGTCACGCAGATTCTCCCCCTGCGGTATGGCGATGCGACAGAAATCAGTCAGATCGTTCAGCCCCTGCTTTCGACGGGCGCCCAGATGGCGACCTATCCGAGGACCAACTCGATCATGGTCACCGACACCAGCGCCAACATCCACCACATCGCGCAGATCGTCGCACAGCTCGACGTCGAGGGCTCGCGGGAGAACGTGACGCTGTTTCCGCTGACCCACGCCTCGGCCCAGGTGCTCAGCGAGCAGATCGTCCGTATCCTGGACGGGGGCCAGGGCAGCACCGCGGCCTCCGGACGCGCTCGTCCGGCCCCGGCCGAAGGACAAAGCACCAGGGTCCTTCCCGATGCCCGCACCAACTCCCTGATCGTCGTGGGCTCCGAGCAGAATCTCGACACGATTCGCAGACTCGTCGCACAGCTCGACGTCGAACGGCCGACGGGGGCTGACAACGTCCATGTGACGTATCTGAAGAACGCCGACGCCAACGACGTGGCGCCGTCGCTGGAAGCTGCATTAGCGGGCATGAGACTGACCGACGCGGTCGATGGCCGACAGCAGATCCAGGTCACCGCCGATGCGAGCACGAATTCGCTGATTATCGTGGCCTCGCCGCAGGACTTCACCATGATCTCGCAGATCGTCGAGAAGCTCGATATCGTCCGCGAGCAGGTCCTCGTCGAGATGACCATCCTGGAGGTCAGCGAGGAGGCACTGAAGGAACTGGGCGTCGATTGGGCGACGCTCGACGAGGCGGTCTCCAACAGCGTTCGCGGCTTCGGCCTGACGAATCTCGGTCCGCGTGTCAACTTCCTCGGCGGCGATCTCGAAGGTCTCGCCGTCGGCGCATGGCAGAACGGCAGCACGGGCGTTCAGATCGGGGCGATCCTTCAGGCGCTCCAGAAGAAGTCGGGAGTCAACATTCTCTCGACGCCGCACGTGCTGACCTCGAACCATCGCAAAGCCAGGATCGTCGTCGGCGAGAACACCCCGTTCGTGGTGCAGTCGCGCGTGACCGAAACCACCGACTTCCTGACACCCACGGTGATCAAGCAATACGAATATAAGGACGTCGGCATCACGCTGGAAATCACACCGCACGTCAGCCAGAGCGGACTGGTGCGACTCCAGATCGACGGCGAATTCACCAAGCTGATTGACAGCGTGACCGCCGCCTCGTCGGACACACCGACGACCGCCAAGCGCAGCGCCCAGACGGTCGTCACGATGGGCAGCGGCAACACCGGCGTCATCGGCGGTCTGATTCGCGATGACAAGACCCGCATCGTGAACCAGATCCCGCTGCTCGGCGACGTGCCCTTGGTCGGCAATCTGTTCCGATGGCAGCGCGACCGTGTGCAGAAGACGAATCTGCTCATCTTCATCACGCCGCACGTCATGACCGACGCGCAGCAGTTGCAGGATATCACGAACACGAAGAGGGACCAGATGCTCCCTCTTCTGGAGGAAGGCCGCTGACCACGTGTGGGCGGACGACACGCGGATTGCATCCATGCGAGGAGGTTGATTGGTGAACGTAGGACAGACCGAACGAACGGAGCCTCAGCAGCTCTGGCGCATCGCGCCGGAGCAGTTGAACGCCGAACTGGTGCGACGATTGCCGCTGGAGTTCCTCAAGAAGCAGCATGCGATCCCGATCGTGCTGGCTGACGGCACTACGGCCGTCGCTCTGGCGGACGTTCTCAACGTCGAGGCGTACGACGCCATCGTCGGCATCCTGGGCCAGGCGTGCCCGCGCGTGCGGTGTCCGGCGCCGGAGATCGAGAACGCCATCAGCCAGTGCTACTACGACGCCACCGAAGGCGAGAGAGGCCCGGATGACGAGTTCTCCAAAGCCTACTCGCCCGACAGCGTCGGGGCCAGTTCGGTGCAAACACACGCCGAGGATCTGCTGAACATTGCGAACAAGGCTCCGGCGATCAAGCTGGTCAACAAGATCGTGTTCGAGGCGGTGCACAGCCGGGCCAGCGACATTCACATCGAGCCGTACGAAACCGAGGTGAAGATCCGCTTCCGCGTCGACGGCGTCTTGCACAACGTCCTGAGCCTGGCGAGGCATCAGGCGGCGCCGCTTCTGTCGCGTCTGAAGATCATGGCCAATCTCAATGTCGCCGAACATCGACTCCCGCAGGACGGCCAGAGCCGCGTGCGGATCGGCGAAGAGCTGGTCGATATTCGCGTCTCCGTCATCCCCACGGCCGGCGGCGAACGCATCGTGCTCCGGTTGCTGGACAAGGGGCGGGGCCAGTTCCGCCTGGAAGACGTGGGTTTCGGGCCCGAGATGCTGCGGGTCTTCCGTGACCTCATCGGCATCTCGCATGGCATCATCCTGTTGACCGGCCCGACCGGCAGCGGCAAGACGACGACCCTCTATGCGGCGCTGAACGAACTGAACAACGAAGAACGCAACATCCTGACCGTGGAGGACCCGGTCGAATACCAGTTGCCCGGCGTCGGGCAGATGCAGATTCGACCGAAGATCGAGCTGACGTTCGCCAGTTGCCTGCGCCACATCCTCCGCCAGGACCCCGACGTCATCATGATCGGGGAGATCCGCGACCTGGAGACAGCGGAGATCGCCATTCAGGCGTCGCTCACGGGCCACCTCGTGTTGAGCACGCTCCACACCAACGACGCGGCCTCGGCGGTCACCAGACTGATCGACATGGGCATCGAGCCGTACCTGATCTCTTCGTCCGTCGTGGGGGTGATGGCCCAGCGGCTGCTGCGGACGATCTGCCCCGACTGCAAGCAGCCCTGGCAGCCTCACGACGCCGAGCAGGTCAGCACCGAACTGCAAAGACTCACAGACGGTCAGCCTCCTCTGTACAAGGGTGACGGCTGCGAGAACTGTCTCCAGACGGGATACAAGGGCCGAATCGGGATCTTCGAGCTGATGCTCGTCGATGACCAGATCAAGGATCTCATCCTCCAGCGCCGCGGCGCACACGTGATCAAAGACGCGGCAGTCGCCAAGGGCATGACAACACTGCGTCAGGACGGCCTGCGTCGCGTTCTGGACGGCGTGACGACGCTCGAAGAGGTTTACCGCGTCACCCAGGACAGCGTGCACGCCGGTATGGAGGCGAACCGACATGCCAGCCGTTGAAGAACAGATCCAACCGCAGATCGAGAGGACAGGCATTGCCGCGCGTCCGACGACCGCGTCGCGCCGCATCCATCGGGCCCAAGGACACGACCTGCTTCGACGGGTGGGCACGAAGGACCTCGGCCGCCTGGCGCGGCAGTTGTCCACGCTGCTGCACGCGGGGATGCCGCTGGTCCCGGCATTGTCGGCCCTCGTCGAACAGATGCAATGTGTGCCGAAGCGGCGAGGCGTCCGCTGGGGCCACTCTGCGGAGCCGCTGGCGCCCATCGTGGAGCGTGTTCGCGATGACGTGAACGCCGGCAGCAGTCTGGCCGAAGCCCTCGGCTGCCATCCCAGTCTGTTCTCGGCGCTGTTCGTGAACATGGTCGCGGCCGGGGAGGCCAGCGGCGCTCTCGAAGCGGTGCTGGCGCGCCTGGCGGACATTCTCGAGAAGCGGGCGCAGTTGACCGGCAAAGTCAAAGCCGCCATCGCCTATCCGGCGATGATGACGGTAGTGGCCGTCGGCGTGGTCCTGTTTCTGCTGTCGTTCGTGGTGCCGAGCATCTCGGAGCTGTTCGTCAAGATGAACCAGCAGTTGCCTTTGCCGACCCGGATCCTCATGGGCGTCAGCGGTTTCTTCGAGACTCATGGGATGGTCATCGCGGTGGCGATCCTCGGCGTCACCGCCGCTCTGATGGGGCTGGCCAGGACGCAGGACGGCCGCCTATGGATGGATCGGATCCGACTCGGACTGCCGTTGTTCGGTCCGCTGTTCTTTCGGCTGGAAGTGGCCCGACTGACCCGGACCCTGGGAACGCTGATGAAGAGCGGCATCCCCGTCATCGGCGCCATCGAGATCAGTCAGCGGATCAGCCAGAACCGTCTGATCACGGAGGCGGTCGATCGCGTCAAGGACGGCGTCCACAAGGGCGAGACGATCGCCAATGCCGTCCGAGCCACCGGGATGTTTCCGCCGATGGTCGTTCACGTAATCGAGACCGGGCAGATGACCGGCAACGTCGAGGATGGCCTGCTGAACATCGCCGAGATGTACGATGGCGAAGTTGAGACAACGGTGCGGACGCTGACCGCGTTGCTCGAACCGATGATCCTGCTGCTGATGGGCGGCGTCGTGGGCTTCATCGTCTTGTCAATCCTGCTGCCCATCTTCGAAATCAACCAGGCTTTGTAGGGAGATCGCATCATGCGAACTCGACATATTCATCCGATAAGCCGGCGAAAGGGCTTCACCCTGATCGAACTGATGATCGTGGTGGTGATCCTGGGTCTGCTGGCTACGATCGTCATGCCGAAGATGCTGAGCCGGCCCGATCAGGCCCGCCGGGTCAAGGCCAAGGCCGACATCCGCAGCATTCAATCGGCATTGGCCCTGTTCAAGACGGACACCGGCCGCTTTCCGACCACGTCCGAAGGTCTGGAGGCCCTCGTGAACAACCCGGGCGTCAAGGGCTTCAACGCCGACGGCTACCTCGAATCGGTGCCGGTCGATCCGTGGGGCAATCGATACGTCTATCTGAGCCCGGGTGTCCGCAGCAAGGATTACGATCTGAAGTCCTACGGCAAGGACGGCGAAGACGGCGGGGTCGGAAACGATGCAGACATCGAATCGTGGAACATGCAGGACTGAGGCGGCCCGCATCGGGGATTCATTGGAAGACAGACCATGAGCCGTTGTCGAGCCAAATCGGTCGGATTCACCTTCGTCGAGGTTCTCCTGGCGCTGGCGATTTCGTCGATCGCACTGCTGGGCCTGCTGCGGCTGCATCTGTTGAGCACGGCCACAGCCGAGGCCGCCCAGGCGACCACCGAGGCGGTGTTCGTCGCCCAAGCACAGATCGCCGAGGTCCTCGCCTGCGGATTCCCAAAACAAGGAACCACCTCGGGTGTCGTTGAACGAAACGGACAGGCGTTCACATGGACGACCGAGATCCGAGACGCCGGCAGATCCGGCGTGATTCCGGCGTCGAAAGGCCTGCGCGAAGTCTCTGTGACGGTGGCCTGGGAACCAGCCGCAAACGGCAAGAGCCTGACCATGACGACCCTTGTGGCCGACACACGTATCGATGAACAGAAGACACGATAATCCCGGATTCACTCTGATCGAGATGCTCGTCGCCCTGGCGATGATCGCCACCATCGTCTCGATGGTCTACGGCAGCTACGCCGCCACGAGCCGCTCGATGGAGATCTACGACAGCCGCCTGACATGCGCGCAGCGAACGCACCTTATCCTGCGCCTCATCGAAAGGCAGCTTCGCTGCGCCTATCAGCAGCCGACGGAACCGGATGCAACCCCGTCGCCTGAGGCGTCGGACAATCGGGTCCGGAGCGTACAGGAATCGGTGAGAACCAATGAGACTCGCGTGCCCCAATCCCGTCCGGCGTTCGTCGGCGGCGCCCGCAAGACGCCGGGGGAGGTGCTGGACTTCATCACAACTGCCGGTCCGACAGGCGGACAGAACGGCCCCCAGGGATTGGCCCGGATACGTTATCGATACGACCCGGTTCTCGGGACCCTGGCGATAAGCTGCCAGCCACATCTGGACACACTCCAGCGAGACGATTTGACCGGGCCCTGGCAGACCGTGCTGCAGCAGGTCGTGACGATGGACATCGAGTTCTTCGACGGCCTCCGATGGCAACCGCAGTGGAGGAGCCGGGCAGACCAGACGTTGCCCCGCGCCGTGCGGCTGACCCTGACGGTCGCCGATGAGAAGGGCCGCCACCACCAATACGGCACCACCGTGGCAATGGCGTCTCAGACGGCCGCACCGAAGATCGTGAGGGAAACACGATGAGTCCGCCCACACGGCCATATCGTCAGAATGGATTCGTTCTCATCGTCGTCCTGGGCATGGTCCTGCTGCTGGCGGCGCTGCTGTTTGCGTTCCACCGCACGACGCTTGCGAGCCTGGCGGCCGCCGAGAGCTTCCAGCAGTCCGAGCGGGCGCTGAACTGTGCGCGGGCCGGGCTGAGCGCGGCGATCGCGGCCATTGCGGACACCAATGACGTGACGGGCGACCCTCGATACAAAGTGCTGCGAACGGGAGAAGAAGAACTTGCCGTCGGCGACGGCACTCTCCGGGTGACCGTCACGGAGGAAAGCGGACGGCTCAACGTCAACGCACTCAAAGACAAGAACGGCCAGCTCAACCGTCAGCGGATCGACCAACTGCTTCGCCTGATCGACCTGCTGAACCGCCGCAAAGACGCCGCCGACCGCATCGGCTATGGCGTGGTCGCAGCCATCATCGACTGGATCGATGCGGACGATGACGTCACGCTCCTGCCGTTCGTCGATCCCGGCGGACGCGGCGTCGAGAGCGAGTACTATCTGACCCTTGCGCCCGCCTACCGCGGCAAGAACGCCCCGATGGATACCGTCGAGGAGTTGCAGTGGGTCAAAGGGGTCACGCCGGAAGCCTTTGCCGCTCTGCGCGACCTGCTGACGACGGCCGGCAGCGGACGAATCAACATCAACGCGGCCCCGGCGCTCGTCATCGAATCGCTCTCCGAGCATATGGACGCGACCCTGGCCCGGATGATCGTTCAGCGACGACAGATCAAACCGTTCGAGACGGTCGCTGAACTCAGAGACGTGCCGGGTATGACCGATAACATCTACATGGCCGTCAAAGACGCCGTCGAGGTGAAACCCGAAAACCCGTGCTATCGCGTCGTTTCGCGTGGACGCGTGGAAGATCGGACCTGTGAAATTGAGGCCGTGGTGCAACGAAACACCGGGGCGGGAAATGTCGATATTCTTCTGTATCGGCAGTCGAATTAGCAGGACGCTTCGTGTTGGCTTCGGAGGAAGGACAAGAGGTGGGATCATGGTGAAAAGATCGATCGGCATCGACATGGGGCGCTTTCATCTGCGGGCCGTGCAGATCGCCCAGCGGCCCGACGGGTTTTGCGTGGAGAAGGTCTTCGCCAGGCCGACCCGCCGGAGCACGGACTCCCCCATCGACATGCTTCGAGCATTGACGGCCGAGCAGGGATTCGATCGCAACGCCGAGGTCACGGCATGCCTGCCACACCACGCCATCTTCTTCGCCGACATCGAGGTCGATGCGGCTACGCTCCAGGAGCTTCGCGCCGGTCATGCGTCGAGTCTGCGGGATGATTTCCCCATCGCCGCCGAGAAGGCCATCGTCCAGGTCTGCTCGGCCCGGCCGTCGCCGAACGGACGGCACGCCACCCTGGTCGCGACAACCTCGGCTGATCTGCTCGGCGAACAACTGACGCGGCTGGCCGAGGGCAAGGTCCACCCATCACGGATCGAGACGCCCATCACGGCGGTCCACACCGCCGTCGGGTACAATCACCCGGACTACAATGAGGGCATCGCCCTGCTCCTGGTGGTCGATGAATCGGTCCTCAGCCTGGCCGTGGTCCGGGATGGGAACCTGATCATGGTCCGGAACATCCCTCTGCGGCTCTCCCGTGACAGCGATCAGGAATCGGTCGGCCGCCAGGTCACCGAGGTTCTGGGCCGCGAGATCGAAATCACGTGGCGAAAGCTCTTCGGCGTCGACGTGGAGGCGGATCTTCGCGTCTTTCTCGTCGCGCCCCTGGCCATCGCGAGCGATTTGACCGAGGCAATCCAGGATGTCCTCGGCTGTCGGGTGATCCTCGCAGACCCCTTTGCTCGCGTGCTGCAGGGCGAGGCCATCGAGGACACCTCTCCGATCTGCCTGGCAGAGGGACTGGCCCTTCGGCGCCTCCTGCCGCGAGAAGCGGAACGCATCGATTTTCTGCGGGCTCACACCGCACAGACGCAAAGCACTCTGAACCTGCGAAAGGAGTTGGCCATCTGCGGAGGACTGCTGCTCGCGACAGCGGTCGTCTGGTTCGCCGGTCTGTTTGTACATCTGTCCCGGCTGGAGTCGCAATACGGCGAAGTCAAGACGCAGATCCAGGACATCTTCCAGGCGACGCTGCCCGGCGAGAAGTGCGTTGATCCCCTGGCGCAGCTCCAACAGAAGCTTGACGCGCTTCACAACGACGGTGGATGGCTGGCCTCGTTCCAGCCGGGACGATGGACACCTCTGGAGATCCTGGGCCTGCTCAGCGTGCACCGTCCGACCGAGGGCGATCTGGAATTCGACGATGTGCTCATCGCCGGCGATTCGATTCGGGTGATCGGCCAGTGCGGATCGTTCGCCACCTTCTCCGGCTGGCAACGCGTGCTGGAGGAGATGCCCGGCATGGAGATCGTCGATGAACCCAAGCCAAGCAAAGACGCCAAGACAGGCCGCGTGCGGTTCACCCTGTCTTTGTCTTCCGGAAGGAGGGTACCGTAGATGATCCAGTTGACCCGAAGAGAACGTCGGTGGGGGATGGCTGTGGCCGTGGCCGTGATGGTCTGGGGGACCTATGCGGTGGCCGTCAAGCCGATGCGCGATCGCATCGAGCTGCTGAATCGAATCCTCCCCGAAAAGCGGATCGAACTGCGTGAACTCCAGGCGCGCAGCATCGAATACCTTGCGTCCATCCGGGAAATCGAGGCCGTACAGGAACGCATGGCGCAGCAGGCGCCGGACTTCCAGTTGCTGCCGTTCCTGGAGTCGCTGACCGAACGGCAGAACCTGACGGTGGCGACCATGCAGCAGACCGATGCGCCCCCGTCGCGCCCCGGATACTCCGAGACCGTCGTCGAGATCGGGGTCGAGGGCGTCACGCTGTCGCAACTGGTCGGTCTGCTCCGGGCCATTGAGGACTCCGAGGCGGTGACCCAGATCGGCAGCCTTCACATCCGCAAGAGGAACCAGGACGCGTCGCGTCTTGACGCAACGATTCAGATAGGCAGCCCCAAGGTCAATCCGGACGCCTTCGCAGCCGCCGGTCCCATTCGGTAGCCCCCTTCCGCTCCCAACGCGTCGGCCGCCCCGGCCGGCCTCGCCCCATTGCTCTGCCAAAACGGGGCATTGCCGTGAAGTCCATGCGATGGTATAGAAGAGATGGACAGACACCGAAGAGCCTGCGGCCGAGTCGATGGCAAGGATGAAAACGCACAAGACACAGCGATGGGAAGACCTGCCCGATGACGAACTGCTCCAGGTGCGCATTCGGGATCTCGGCCTCCAGATTCCCGGCTCCTGTATCGAGCCGTTCGTCAGAGAACTCGGCGACGAACTGGCCGCGAAGGCGATTTCCTGCCGTCCCGCCTGCTATCTGGCCGACGAATGGCTCACCCCCGACAAGATCCCGATGATCGGGATTCCGTTCTGCCTGGCCCACCCGAGGCTTCGCAAGCTCGAAGAGACGATGATGTACGAGGTGGAAGGCGGTGAACCCGACGCCTGCATGCGGCTGCTGCGACATGAATGCGGCCACGCGCTGAACTACGCCTATCAGCTCTACCGGCGCACGCGATGGCGCGAGTTGTTCGGACGGTTCAGCGACACCTACTCCAATTCGTATTCCTATCAGCCCTACTCCCGACGGTTCGTCATCCATCTCGAAGACAACTATGCCCAATCGCATCCGGACGAGGATTTCGCCGAGACGTTCGCCGTCTGGCTCACACCCGGGAGCGCCTGGCGGGACAAGTACCGGGACTGGCCCGTCCTCAAGAAGCTCCAGTACGTGGACAACGTGATGCGGCTCGTCGGCGACAAGCATCCCGTGGTGACGTTCAAAGGTCATCCGCCCTACTCGGCGGCCCGCATGACGTCCACATTGGCGGCCCATTACGAACGCAAACGGCGAATCCTCGGCAGCGAATTCCAAGGCTACTACGACGACAGTCTCCGCGATCTGTTTGGCGGCGATCGTCCCCAGTCGTCCTCGCGTGCCTCCCGGCTGCTTCGCGCGCATCGGGCCCAACTGGTCAACAACGTCACGCGATGGACGGGCCACCGCAAATTCGACATCGATCAGCTCATCAACCGGCTCGCGGCGCGCTGCGACGCACTGGGCCTAGCCGCAGAGAGTCCTCACGAGAACGTCATGGTCGGACTGACCGCCATGATCACCGCGATCGCCAGCAACACCCTGACCGTCAACAGGAAGCGAAGGTAGACATGACTCGACGACTGCACATCACCGTCCTTGTGGACCCGGCCACGATCCCGCTGGACGATCCGGAGTTTCGCGATGTCTCGGACAAGCCGATCACCGAGTACCACGTCTGCGATGCCCTTCGCAACCTGGGCCATCGGGTCAGTGTGATGGGGGCCGAATACGACATCGCATCGGTGGCCCGGACGCTGACCGAGCAGGAGCCCGACCTCGTGTTCAATCTGACCGAGCAATTCTGCGGCGACCGACGAATGGACAAGAACATCGCCGCCCTCCTCGAACTGCTCGACATCCCCTTCACCGGGGCCGGCGCGATGGGTCTGCTGCTGGCGCGCGACAAGAGGCTGTGCAAACAGATCCTCCGTCTGCACCGGATTCGCGTTCCGAATTTCGTCTCCCTGGCGCACGGTCGTCCGGTCCGCGTACCGAAGAACCTGCCGTATCCGATGGTCGTCAAACCCACCTTCGAGGACAGCTCCGAAGGCATCTCCAACGCCTCGCTGGTCTACGACGCCGAGGCCCTCGCCGAACGTGCCGCCTTCATTCACGACCGATGGAAACAGCCGGTGATCGCCGAGGAGTATATTGAGGGACGCGAGCTGTATGTCAGCGTGATCGGCAACAAACGCCTCACCGTCCTGCCCCCGCGCGAATGTCATTTCAACGAGCCGAGCGATCAGGGCCCCGTCATGCTGACATATCGCTGCAAGTGGGATCGGCAGTACCGTGAGAAGTGGAAGATTGCGTTCGGCTTCGCCGAGCTGTCGCCGAGCCTCCTGCAGGCGATCGAACGCATTTCCAAGCGGGCGTATCGCGCGCTGCATCTTCAGGATTACGGCCGGATCGACCTGCGGCTGACGCGCGACGAGAAGCTGGTCGTCCTCGAAGCCAACCCCAATCCGGACATCGCATACGGGGAGGAAGTGGCCGAGGCCGCCGACAGGGCAGGGATCGACTACGAATCCCTGATCGACAGAATCGTCCGCCTGGCGCTGAGACGATATGCCTGAACCGCCACGGCCCCGGTCCGAGGGGCCGCAGGGGCCGTTGCCGGCCCTGTGTTGCCTGCGTCCGAGGCGAGCGAATCCCCTCGATTCGGGGCCCCGGAAAATCACGCCGATTTTTGCACAAATGGTATTGCTTTTCGCTTTCCCGTGCGTACGATGTTGACGCCGTTGGAGGTGGGTTCGCGTGAGCCCGTTTCTCTGTTGTAACGTCGAGTATGAACAACCGTTTATTGAAGGTGCCCGAAGATGTGTGAATCGTGTGAATGCATCCCCTGTGACGTGTACGGCGCTGCTGTGGAGAATGGAATCTGCTTCGGCTGCAGTGAGCAGCCCGCCAACTGCAACTGCGAGCTGTTGGAGGAAGAGTTGGCCTACGACGAAGACGAAGACTTCGACGACGAAGACGATGAAGACTTCGACGACGAAGAGGAGGAGGAAGAGGAGGAAGAAGAAGAGGAAGAAGAGGACTTCGACGACGAGGACGATGAGGACTGGTAGTCCGCGTCGCGTGTCAGGCTGAGCCAGAACCGGGGGCGTTGTTGCACCCGTGCGCCGCGGATCCGGCATATCGATCCATCCGGCGCACATTGTGCCGCAGGGTTGGTTTGTCGGTGCAGGCTTAGACCCTCCTTGCAGCCATCCGGGAAGCCCTATTTCCCTGCCAACGATGACCCACTTCCTCGGCGCTCTCCCCCGGAGAGCGCCGCCCCGTTAGCGCCCCTCGTGGTTCCCTTTTGCGATCTGCCCGGGTAACCACATTATCTTCGCCAACGGTACAAGTTCAAACGGAAGGCCCCGCTTCAAGCCGGCGGGGCCGTTCGGTTCAAGTCTTCCCTGTCGTCACTCAGCAAGGCCGGACGTTCGTCGCCTCCAGGCCCTTGCGACCCTGGGCCGGATCGTACTCGACGGGCTGACCATCCTGGAGCGTCTTGAAGCCTGTCCCGGCGATGTTCGAGTGATGGACGAACAGATCCTCGCCGCCGTCGTCCGGAATGATGAATCCGAACCCCTTCTTCTCACTGAACCACTTGACAGTCCCCTTTGCCACTTCGTCTTCTCCTCAGACCCCTATGGGCCTACAACTACGGGCTCCCTCATTGGATCGACCCAGGTGCCGGTTCGAGGGAAGAAAAGCCTGCACCTTGACACATGGATGTATATTACCGGCCGTTGCGCAGACTGTCAAAAAAATCGTGGTCTGCGATTGGAAAAACAGCACATCGGCGCAGAGGGACATGGTGGAGGCGCGGGCTCAAGGCGGACCGGCGCCCTCCGCGCGCGGTCCGATCGGCCGTCCGTGGCGGCCCCAGGAAAAGGGCCTCATCGCGGGCTTACGCGTTGGTCTTGAAGCAGTCCGTGCGCCAGCAGCACTCCACCCAGGGGCACTGGCCATTCGATCGGCCGAAGCAAGGCGTGCAGCCCTCGGCCATCTGAATGGCGTGGATCAGTTCGGTCTTCTTCATCTTGCCGGGCACGATCCCCAGTTCCTTGGCCCTGTTCTTGATGTCAGGCATCGTCATACGTTTCATCGTTGCACTCGCGACTGTCATGTCTTCTCTCCATAACATCCGGCCTCAAGTCGACTCCTTTTTCGCTCTCTCGTCGGTCCATCCGCCGGTCCTACCTTGCCGCAGCACCGGTTCAATCACACTACTATCTTCGGCCAAAAGCAATGGTTTCCTCAGAAGACTTTACGCAAAACCGCCGTCCCGATTGCGGATCGGGCCCCACCGTCCGGTCGGACCGCCGTGGGGCCCGGTGCGTCTACGACCGGCATCCGACGGTGTTTCGTCGTCTGCAACCGTTCTTTTGAGACCTTTCGATTCGCTGAACGGACGTTTTGGGGTTGATATGGACGAGCGGAAGGACTACATCGTAGACAGTCGCTTTTATCGGAGGCAACAGCATGAACATCCGCATCGACGGCCCGGGCGTTTCCCAAGCCGACAATCCAATCACACTGGCCGGTGCGCCCACTCCTACGTCCGAGAACCGATCCCAAGCCGGCACGTGGACACGAAAAGCGCAACGTCGCAAGCAACCGTTCCATTCCGAGGAATCTCCCATGAAGCCACGACAGACCACAACGATCCATGATCGGGAACGACGACGAATCCACGGGCTCGCCAAGGCACTGTCCCGGGCGATTGCAGGGATCAGCCTGCTGACGGCGGGCTCGACATTGGGGCAGGATTTCGTGCCCTTCGTGATCCCGGCCGAGATCGATCGCGACCACGCGATCTGGATAAGAGACGATAGGCCTATCGCGGTCGATTCCGAACGGGTCGAGGCTCTTGGCAGCCATTTCTACCAGAGCGGCCGGCTGCGCATCTGGGGCGTGAATCTGTGTTTCGGAGCCAACTTCCCCACACACGAGGATGCCCCGAGGGTCGCGGCTCGCCTGGCGGGGGCGGGCGTCAACTCTGTCCGACTCCATCATATGGACACCGCCCGCTGGCCCCGGGGCATCTGGAATGCGCAGGACGGCCGAACCCTTGCGCCGCAGGCCCTCGACCGCCTCGACTTCTTCATTAACGAGTTGGCAAGATGTGGCATCTGGGTCAACGTCAATCTGCACGTCGGCTACAAGCACAGCGAGGTTCTCGGCCTGCCCGAAACGAATCGCGAATTCGACAAGATCAGCGGAATTTTCACACCGGCCCTGATCGAGGCACAGAAGCGGTACGCGCGCGAGATTCTGACGCATATGAACCCCTATCGCAAGGTGCGTTACGCCGACGACCCGGCCATAGCCTTCGTCGAGATCACCAACGAGAACAGCCTGTTCATGTGGGACGCCGAAGAGACCCTGCGGACGTTGCCTCCCTACTACGCCAACATCCTTCATGGGCGGTTCAACGCATGGCTGCGGCAGCGGTACACCTCCGACAAAGCCCTGGCCGCCGCTTGGGACAAAGGCATCGAACCCCTTCGTGAGGACATGGTCACCAATGGGCGGTTCATCGTTTGGGAGCCCGGCAGGAACGTGCCGCAGCAGTGGAATCTGGAGCAACACGAGGGTTGCCAGGCCAGGCTGTCGCGTTTTCAGGGTCCGTCGGGCGACGCCGTGCAGGTCGATATCGGCAAAGCGAACCAAACCCAGTGGCACCTGCAACTGACCCAGGGCGGGCTCAAAGTGACCGAAGGGCGCTATTACACCCTCTCCTTTGAGGCCGCCGCACAGGCAGAACGCCAGATCGGATGCGTGGTCAGCCAGGCGCACTCGCCCTGGGCCAACCTGGGGCTCTCCAGAAGTGTGGACTTGAGCACCGAATGGCGGACATTCGAGTTCGGCTTCGTCGCCACGGCGGACGATGATAACGCAAGGATCAGCTTGTCCTTCAGCGGCGACCCGACGCCGTTCCACCTGACCCGCGTCGAACTGAGGCCGGGCGGACAGGTGGGCCTGGCCGAAGGCGAATCGCCCAGAGCCAACACCGTCACACTGTTCCGGGACCGTGAGAGTACGGCCCGCATCCTGGACCGCATGATCTTCCTGGCCGAGATCGAGAAGGCCTACTTCGACGACATGCGATCCTTCATCAAGAACGACCTCGGCTGCGCCGCATTGGTCACCGGGACGATTGTTTTCGGTCCGCTGGGTCTGTACGCCCAGAGCGACATGGACTTCATCGACAGCCACGCCTATTGGCAGCACCCCACATTCCCAGGCCGGGCATGGGACGGAAACAACTGGCTGATCCAGCAACGACCCATGACCGATCATCCCGAGCAGGCGACGCTGTTTCGCATCGCCGCCGAGCGACTGCTGGACAAACCCTTCACCGTAAGCGAGTACAATCACCCTGCCCCGCTCGACGCTCAGGCCGAGTGCGTGCCGATGATCGCGTCGTTCGCCGCCGCACAGGATTGGGATGGCATCTGGCTGTTCACCTACTCACATGCCACGGACGACTGGGCCCGCCGGACGATGAGCGGCTTCTTCGACATGGACACGAACCCCGCCAAGTGGGGCTTCATGCGGGCGGGAACTGCCATCTTCCGCGACCGGTGCGTCGCTCCCGTGAAAGGCTTCGTATACTCGTCGCTGACAAAGGAAGACGATGTGGCCGCCGGATTGGCGACGCTGCATCTGAAACACAACGCCAATATGCCGGGGGCCGCCGGCTTCGCCCGGGATGCCCTCCTCAAAGTGCAGCGCGTCACAGCGCTGGCCGGCCGTGACGGACATCGAGATATCGTCGGTCCGCGAACACAGATCGCATGGACCGTCGAGAATGGAAAGGGCATGTACGCACTGGAAAGCTGGGGAGCATCGGTCTACACGGGGCATGCGAGCCGGTTCCAGGACGCAACCGACGGGAAGATCAGGATCGCCCAGCCCCCATTCGCCGCCTTGACGATGACCGGACTGGGCGGCGAGGAGTGGGTCCCCCTGGGCAAACGGGATCGGATTCTCGTGACCGCCTGCGGGCGGTGCGAGAATGTCGAAATGGGCTTCTCGGCGGACCGGCGGACGGTCGGGCGAAATTGGGGCGCGGCGCCGGTGCAGATCGAGGCCGTTCGCGGGTCGCTCGTCCTGCCGGAGGGCAAATGGACCTGCCAGGCCCTGGCCCCGGACGGCTCGCCCAAACAGCAGGTGCCCATCGTGTATGAAGGCGACAAGCGGATTCTGAACCTGTCGCCGGAATACGGAACCATGTGGTATCTTCTCGAGAGTGCTACGCCATGAGTCCCCCGCCGTCGTTCACCATTCACACGGATCGACTGACAGGAACATGCCATGAAGAAGCATCGAATCATTATCGCCCTGATAGCCTCACTGCCCCTGTTTCCGATGGCTTTGCCGTCTTCGGCAACCGATGACCGGCAGCCCCTGACCCTTTTTGACTTCGGCGCGTCGTTCCAGACGAGCACGGTGGCCACAAGCGATGCCCGCGTGAGCCTGGCCGCGCCGGACAGGCTGCGGATCGAAACCGGCCATGAGGCCCCCTGGCCCGGCGTCACACTCAAGGCCCCTGATGGAAGATGGGATCTGTCCGGCTACGAAACCATCGAATTCGAGGTGGCCAATCGAGGCGACCGGTCCGTCACGGTGAACTGCCGCGTGGACAACCCCGGCGCCGACGGCACGAACCACTGCGCCACCGACAACGTCACCGTCGCTCCGGGAGCATCAGAAACGCTGACCGTCCGTGTCTTTCCCGTCCCGTGGCGGCTCGACGCCCCCTTGGAGCTTGTGGGCATGCGGTCGGCGCCCACCCATGCGGGCAAACTCGATCCATCCAACGTCACACAACTGGTCATCTTCGTCAATCAGCCCAAGCACAATCACACCTTCGAGATCGGTCACATCTGCGCGAGTGGCTGCATCGAGATGCTCGATGCCTCGACGTTTCTGCCGTTCATCGACACATTCGGCCAGTACATTCACAAGGACTGGCCCGGCAAGACGCATTCAATCGAAGACCTGATCGCCCGCGCGCAGGCGGAGGAGCAAGACATCGAGACCCATCCGGGGCCACAAGACCGCAACGTGTATGGTGGCTGGGAACGCGGCCCGCAACTGGAGGCGACCGGGTTCTTCCGCGTGCAGAAGCACCAGGGCAAATGGTGGCTCGTCGATCCGGCGGGCAGGCTGTTCTGGTCACACGGCATCGACTGCGTCGGCACGGGCAACGCCACCCCAATCACCAACCGAGAGACGTATTTCCAGAACCTTCCGCCGGAGGGCTCTTCGTTTGCCCGTTTCTATGGATCGGGCAGTTGGGCCCCGCACGGCTACTACAAGGATCACGCGCCCTACCGCACCTATGATTTCAGCCGGGCCAATCTGCTGCGGAAGTACGGAAAGGACTTCGAACGGCTCTTCGCCGAGCGGACGCACCAACGCTTCAGGAGCTGGGGCATCAACACAATCGCGAACTGGTCGGACGAGAGCATCTATCTGATGCGAAAGACACCCTACACAGCAACGATTCACTTCGAATCCAAGCACCTCGAAGGCTCGGAAGGCTACTGGGGCAAGTTCTACGACGTCTTCGACCCCCGCTTCCGCGAGCAGCTTCGAAAGAGGCTGGCCCGCGAGAGGGATCGAACGGCCAACGACCCGTGGTGCATCGGCTATTTCGTTCACAACGAGCTGTCGTGGGGCAACGACACCTCGCTGGCCTTCGCGGCGCTCGCGTCGCCGGCCGACCAGCCGGCCAAGAAGGTCTTCGTCGAAGATCTCAAGGCCAAGTATGAAACGATCTCCAGGCTTAACGAGGCGTGGGGAACCGATCACGCGTCATGGGAGGCATTCCTCCAAAGCCAGACCGCTCCGGACAGGCAGAAGGCCCTGGCCGACCTCCATGCATTCTACGACAAGACGGCCCGGACGTATTTCGAGACGATTCGCGATGAGTTGAGGAAGGTCGCCCCCCACCACCTTTATCTGGGCTGTCGCTTCGCGTGGGTCAACGACATCGCCTCGCGCGCGGCCGCGGACTTCTGTGACGTCGTCAGCTACAATCGCTACACGTACAGCGTCGAGGACCTGAAGCTGCCGGACGAGATCGACATGCCCCTGATCATCGGCGAGTTCCACTTCGGGGCGCTCGATCGCGGCATGTTCCATACCGGCCTGCGCGCGACGAACGACCAGCAGGACCGGGCCGAGAAGTACGCCAACTACGTCCGTGGCGCCCTGCGAAACCCGCATATCGTGGGCACGCACTGGTTCCAGTACAAGGACCAGGCCACGACCGGCCGAGGCGACGGCGAGAACTACCAGATCGGCTTCATCGACGTCTGCGACACGCCGTACCCCGAGATCGTCGCCAAGGCGCGTCAAGTCGGCGATTCCATGTATCCGTATCGTCTGAACGACGACTGAGGCTGTCACAAGGTGAACTGCCGGATAGAAGGACGCGAGGCCGACCTGCCCTCAACTCAACCGCTGCCAGGCCAGCCCCGCGATGTTGTTGGTGGACGACGATGAGATGCATCCATCCGCCAACCGATTCCCATTACAGCATACCGAACGCGCTCCTGCAACGGTCGAAATGCTCGAATCGGAGAATGCCCGGTGAACGATTTGGATCGCTTCACGATTCCATCATTCCGTTGCCTCAACGCAAATTGACGGTGGCGACGGAGGCCATTATACTGGCGGTAACTTTTTCAAGGAGTTGCCGATGGGTTTCGATCAAGACAGTGATTATCTGGAGTCGTCGTTTCTGCCCGGACAGGGAGGGTCCAAACCGCCTTTCGGCCCCCCGCCACCGCCGCCACGACCGTACGAACCTTATCCCAAGCCGAAAAAGCGGTCGGGTATCTGGCGGGCCTTCTGGGGAATCTTGTTCAGCTTGTCGTTTGTGGGCAACGTCGCGCTGTTTCTGCTCTTGATCGGCCTGGTCGCGTTCGTTGCCACGGGCCGGACTCGATTCTATGAGGAAGCCGTGGTCCGCGAAGGCCCGCGCACCGACAAGATCGTGCTCGTCCACATCGACGGCGTCATCGACGACAATCAGGCCGATTACGTCTACCGGCAGCTTCAGACGGCACGCAAGGACCGCAACGTGCGCGCCATCATCGTCGGCGTCAACTCGCCCGGCGGAACGATCTCGGGCAGCGATCGGATTTATCAGGAGATCCTCGCTTACCGCCAGGAGACCGGCCAGTCGGCGGTCGCCTTCATGCAGGGCATGGCCGCTTCCGGGGGGTATTATGCCTCGGTGGCCTGCGACCGGATCATCGCCGAACCTACGGCGATCACCGGCTCGATCGGCGTGGTGATGAGCTATTTCGTGTTCCAGGAATTGCTGGAGAACAAGCTTGGAATCCAGCCGGTCTATCTGGCCAAAGGGGCGAAGAAGGACTGGCCCAGCAGCTTCCGCGAGCCGAAGCAGGAGGAATTGGACTATATCCAGGAACGTCTGCTGAACCCGGCGTACGAGCGGTTCATCGAGATCGTCCAGGCCGGACGGGCCTCGATCCTGCCGCCCGATCAGGTGCGGAACCTCGCCGACGGCAGCATCTATGTCGCGTCCAAGGCGCTCGATGAGAAACTCATCGACGAGATCGGCTATCTGGACGACGCGGTGGACGCTGTCCTGTCGCTGGCGGGAATCCAGGACGCCCAGGTGGTCGAATACCGCAAGCCCTTCTCGTTTATGGACATGCTGAGCGTCGAGAGCCGCAATTCCTTCAAGCTCGACCGCGCCACGCTCTATGAGCTGAGCACGCCTCAGGTCCTGTACATGTGGAGCGCCTATTAGGCGTCGGACAACCGTCGCAGATCCGCAGGCACTGGAGAAAACGAAGATGGCAGACGCATCGCGAGGCCCGTGCGGGACAACGCTTCGAACTCTGGCACGCAGCGGGTTCATCCTCCTGCTGATCGCTTTGACGGGATGCTCGTCCGGCCCGAAGATGGCACTGATTGTCACAACCCCCGACGGACAGGGCTTCGCAGACAGCGGAACCAACCTGCCCTTCGTGCCCTTCGGCACCAATTACTACGACCCGAACACGGGGTGGCCTCCGCAGGTCTGGAAGGAATTCGACCCGGACCGAGTCGCCTTGCAGTTCCAGGTGATGCGCGAACTCGGCGTCAACTGCGCGCGGGTCTTTCTGGCGGCTGCAACTTTTCAGCCCGACGCCGATACAATCGACGAGGAGTCGCTGAAGAAGCTCGACCGGCTGGTCCGGATCGCCCGCAAGACAGGCGTGCGACTGATCCTCACGGGGCCGGATCACTGGGAAGGCCAGCCGCCCTATTGGAAGCCCGACCGCTTCGCCGGGCCGGAGGCGTTGCGGGCGCTCGACACATTCTGGACGGTCCTGGGCCGGCGATACCGGGGCGAACCGGCCGTCCTGGCGTGGGATCTGCTCAACGAGCCCGAGATGCCCTGGCACATCGAATCGTGGGAACCGATGTGGAATGCCTGGCTGCAATCCAAGTACGCCAGCCAGGACGCCTTGAAGGCCGCGTGGGGCGGGGAACTGGCGGCCGACGAAGCGCTCGGAAGCATCCAACCAGCCAGGGACGTCGCGGAGATGGGCAACCCGCGTCTTCACGACTGGCAGTTGTTCCGCGAGCATCTGGCCGACCAGTGGGTACAGCGCCAGGTTCGCGTGCTGCGCGAAGTGGACCCGACACATCCGATCACCGTCGGCTACATCCAGTGGTCTTTTCCGATGGTTCGGCCGGGCGAGCCGCACCTCTACTCGGCGTTCAACCCCCGTCGGCAGGCCCAGTGGCTCGACTTCATATCGATTCATTTCTATCCGGTCATGGGCCGGCCGTTTGGCTCCAAGACCAATTGGGACCGCAATCTCGCCTACCTCCAGACCATGCTGGCCTACTGTCACGTCGGCAAGCCTGTCGTGCTCGCCGAATACGGCTGGTACGGCGGAGGCGCCCCGCAAGGTCGGCCGTACCTGACCGAGGACGAACAGGGCCGGTGGATCGGTGCGGAGATCGAGGCATCGAGACGGCTGGCCCAGGGCTGGCTGTCCTGGCCCTTCGCCGACACGCCCGAGGCGACCGACATGAGCGTCTTCGGAGGCCTGGTCACGCGCGATTACGTCCCAAAGTCGTGGGGCCTTCGCTTTCGCTCCTATGCGGCCGCCCTGTTCCTGCTGGCTCAGCCCACCCCGGAACTGCCGTCCTTCGACTTCTCGGCCTCTCTGACGGCGCCGATGGACGACTTGCTCGCCATGCACGCCGAGTACACGCAACTGGTCCAGGACGCTCTGGCCCAGGCCGGGCCCGTGCCCGAGATCGAATTGCAGACTCAGCCCATGTCGGTGCAGGACGTAGAGGCCCTCAGACAAAGGCAAGAGCAGCGACGCGACGAGTACCTGCGCCAACGAGCCGAACGCAACGGATCGCTATCCATCGACCAGATCGCCGAAGAGCGTCAGCGGTGACGTTGCCGTGATGCGAATGTCAGCGAATCGCCCCGCCAGAGACGGACTGCCGTTGAAGACGACGATGGAATCCGTCGCGGTCCGGCCCACCAGTTGGGGATGGTCCTGAGAGTCCAGCGGATTGACGCGGGCCTTCTTGCTGAGGCCTTCGACGAGAACCGTCACCGTGCGTCCCAGAAACTCGCCGCTCAACTGATCGCTGATCGCCTCCTGGACCGCCAGTAATTCGACGTTGCGCCGCTGCTTGACTTCGTCGGGCACACTGTCCTGATGCCGCTTGTCGGCCGTCGTGCCGGAGCGAGGTGAGTACTTGAAGACGAAGCAATTTCGGTATCGTGCCTGCCGCACGAGGTCCACGGTCGCCCGAAAGTCGTCCTCCGTCTCGCCGGGAAAGCCAACGATGAAGTCCCCCGCGATCGCGATATCCGGCACGATCCGCCTGGCGCGAGCGAGCAGCTCCAGGTATCGCTCGGCCGTGTAGTGGCGATTCATGGCACGCAGGATGCGGTCCGAGCCGCTCTGGGCCGGCATGTGCAGGTAGTGGCATACCTTGGGCAACGACGCCATCGCGTGCAGGATGTCGTCGTAGAACTCCTCTGATGGGTAGCTCGTCACGAAGCGAATCCACTCGATCCCCTCCACGTCGGCGATCATACCGAGCAAATCGGCCAGCGAAGAGGTCTTCCCGCCGTCGCAATACCGATACGCGTTCACCGTCTGGCCCAACAGCGTCACCTGCCGGACGCCTTCGGCCGCCAGCTTCCTGACCTGACTGAGAATCCGCTCCGGCGGACGGCACTGTTCGGGGCCACGCACATATGGAACGATGCAGTAGGTGCAGAAGTTGTCGCAACCACGCATGACCCGCACGAAGGCCTGGCCGGGCGGCCCGCCTTCTGCGTCGCTCTCGTGACCGTACGACGACTCGAACTTCTCCAACGCATCGGATGATGCATCCGCCCGGTCGCGAATCGCCTCGGCAACCGCCAGACGCTTGGCGTTCTGTGACAAAGCGTCTTCAACGAGACCCACGAGTTGAGGGACCTGGCCAGGGCCGCAGACGACATTCACCGCATCGTGTTCGAGCAACGCACTGCCCAGCCGCTGCGCCATGCAGCCGATGACGGCGACGACCATGCCCGGCCGGTGCTTCTTGAGGTGCTTGAGATGCCCCAGATGCGACAGCACCCGAGCTTCGGCGTGCTCGCGGACCGAGCAGGTGTTGATCACCACCACGTCGGCGTCCTTGACGCTGTCGGTCAGGACGAAACCGGCCTCTTTCAGCGCCGAGGACACCAGAGCGGTGTCCAGCTTGTTCATCTGGCAGCCGAAGCTCTTGATGTATACCGTTCGCGCATCGTTCATCCGCCCACTATACAGCCCGAAAGCCCGCAAATCAAACGCCGCTGCGAAGGCGCATACCTGTGCGCTGGGTCAGAGGGTTCGATTCAACTGCCTCTGGAGGTCCTTGAGGCGGTTCACCTCGTCGAAACCGAGACGGAGGATGGGGAAGGCGGTCTTGTTGTGCATCAGGGGTTCGTCCATATCGACCCAGCGTCGGCAGGCGTCGCCGTCCGGCGTACCGGGGATCGGCGAAAAATCCGCGAGCATCCCGCGAATGCCCAGGCTGTGGACGAAGTGCATGGAGACCTCCAACTCCTGGAGGTCGCTGTTCGGATGGCCCACGATCTGATAGGCGGTGATCTCACCCGGATCGGCGCCGGCCGCGATGAGATGCCGAACCGCCTCGACCAGATCGTCGCAGTGCACCTTGCCCCCTGTGCCCCGCTGCCACTGCGGCGAGCGGCTCTCGAAGCCCAGGTAGAACGTCTTGAACCCGGCGCGGACCATCAACTTTGCCAGTTCCGCCCGGATGAAGCGCGCGTTCAGGGCGTTGGGCGTATGGAGATTCACGCGAATACCACGGCGGATGACCTCTTCCAGAAAAGGCGACAGGACCATCTCCGCCTCGAACAGCAACGCATCGTCGTAGAACGCCACGTCCCGAACTCCGAGCGAGACCAGCAGCTCCAGCTCCGCCAGCGACCGCTCCACGGACCGGGGTGCGAATCGCCCATAGACGCTCGGAACCGAGCAATAGGTGCAGTGGAACGGGCAGCCGTCGCTGAGCTTCAGGGCGCCCACGGCCAGGCGTTCGTACATCTCCCACAGCCCCATCTGCTCGGCGTCGGGCTCGATCGCAAGACAACGCCACAGGGGACCGAGGTCCGTCCCCACGATACAAAGATCGGCATCCAGGCCCCGGGCATGCTCGGCGCAGATCGTGACGTAGTTGCCGCCCAATACGATCTTCGCGGCGGGAAAGGCCTGGCGGACGTCCTCGATGACTTCCTGAACGCCCGGATACCAGTAGCTCATCATCGTTTGGATCAGCACGCCGTCGAAAGCGTCCTGCCCGGCGAGGAATGCCCGGAAGCTGTCTCGCGGCGCGCCAAACCGATGGAAGTATCTTGGGATGGCATCGAGACAAGCGGACTTATCTATGCGTTCGGAACGGAATCGACCTCGACCCCAGCGGTCCGATTCGTTCAGGGAAGAGGACGGCCGATCGAGATAGTCGAAGAGCGCGAAATCGGCCTTGCCACGCAGTTGCCCGGCCACGCCAAGCAGGCCATAGGGCCGCAGCCAGAAATCGTAGGCCGCGAAGTCGTAGATCGGCGGGTTGACCAGGAGAATCCGCAGACGCCTCATCCCGGACACCTGCTCGAATGGGCGACGAAACGCCGCTTCCCGGTTGCAGCCCCATGGCAGCGGACACTCGGCGGACAACCGTCTCCAACTCTCTGCACACATTCGCAGGGCATTGTCATGGCCTCAGCATATGCGGCAGGTCCTCAGCCCGTCAAGCATCGCGGTATGGCCGGGCACCGCCTTGGGGCAAGCCCCCTGTAACCATTGACGGAACCGGCTGCTTCTGATAAAATAGGAAAACTGAGATAATGTTCTCCAACAGAATGGGGGCCGATAATACTACCGACAACACGCAATCGATTTCAGCGAGAGAAGGCACATATGCAGGTGCAGCGGAGAGTGCTCGTGGTGTACGTGGTATTGGCTCTTCTGCAATCAGGCCTGGTCTGGGCCGTCTGTCCGCCCGGCGACCTCGACGGGGATTGCCGGGTGGATACGGCAGACCTTCAGGTCTTCAGCGAGCAGTGGCTGACCCCGCCGGAGAGTCCCGCCGACCTGAACGGCGACGACACCGTCGATCTGGCTGACTTCCGGCTCCTTGCCGCCGGCTGGAGGACCCAGGGCATACCCCTGTGTATCAACGAACTGCTCGCCTCCAACACAAGAACCAACCAGGACCCCCAGGGCGAACACGACGACTGGATCGAGATCTACAATGCCGGCGACGAGCCGATCGATATCGGCGGGATGTACCTGACCGACGACCTCTCGACACCGCAGAAGTGGCACGTCCCTTCCGAGGCCTCCCAACTCACCACGGTTCCCGCTCGCGGCCACCTCCTGATCTGGGCGGACGGCGACGTCGACGACGAGGGCCTGCACGCCGGCTTCTCGCTCAGCGCCGCCGGCGAAGAGATCGCCCTCTTCGACCGTGACGGCACAACGCTGATCGACCGCATTGCCTTCGATGCGCAGGAAGCGGACGTCTCGTTCGGCCGATGGCCCGACGGGGCCGATTCATGGCAACCCTTTGCCTCTCCGACGCCCGGCGCCGAGAACCAGGCGATCTATGAGGGGCTGCTGGCCAAGCCGGAAATCAGCGTCGAAGCCGGCTTCTACGAAGGCGAGATTCTCGTCTCGCTGAGCACGCAGACCGAAGGAGCCACCCTGTACTACACGACCGACGGCAGCGAGCCCTACACCCTCGGAGGCCGGTTCCCCAGCGGCCGCGCCTATTCCGGGCCCCTTCCGATCACCAAGACCACGTGTCTGCGGGTCAAGGCTATCAAGCCTGGGTGGCGACCGTCTCCGACGGCGACGCGGACCTATCTGTTCCTGTCCGATGTCGTCAGACAGTCGGGCAGCGTTGTAGATCTCGGTCCGGGCTGGCCACCGGCCGGAAGTGTTAGCGGGCAGTCCATCGACTATGGCATGGACCCCGAGGTCGTCAACGACCCGAAATACACCGACTTGGTGGACGATGCACTGCGGGCGATTCCCTCGATCTCTCTCGTGACCGACCTGGCTAACCTGTTCGATTCGGCCACCGGCATCTACGTGCATGCCGGAAGCGCAGGCCGTGCGTGGGAAAGGCCCGTGTCGGTCGAACTGCTGCATCCGGACGGGACGGAAGGCTTCCAGATCGATGCAGGTCTCCGTATCCGGGGTGGATTCAGCCGCAGCGGAAGCAACCCCAAGCACGCATTTCGCCTGTTATTCCGGCCCGAATACGCCGGGACGCTGGAGTATCCGCTCTTCGCCGACGAAGGGACGGACCGATTCGAGAACGTGGACCTGCGGACCAGCCAGAACTACTCATGGAGCTTCCAGGGCGACGGTCAGAACACGATGGTCCGCGAGGTCTTCTCCCGCGACCTTCAAGGCGAGATGGGGCATCCGTACACGCGAAGCCGGTACTACCACCTGTACATCAACGGCCAGTACTGGGGCCTTTATCAAACGCAGGAACGCTCCGAAGCATCGTACGCCCAGTCCTACCTCGGTGGCGACGAGGACGACTACGACGTCGTCA
The DNA here is from genome assembly GCA_001603075.1 of Phycisphaerales bacterium Planc_01. Lineage (GTDB taxonomy): Bacteria > Planctomycetota > Phycisphaerae > Sedimentisphaerales > Anaerobacaceae > Anaerobaca. Next base: position 94,085 of record LVBB01000024.1, read on the forward strand.
AGGCCGACACGAGCATCGGCCGGGCTATGCTGGCCACCGACGGCAACATGGAGGCCTATCGGCGCCTGTACGACGCGGCGATCGCGGGTCCGGGCGACCACGCGCGATACTGCCGCATCCAGGGGCTCAACCCCGACGGGACGCCGAACCCCGACTACGAGCGTCTGCTCGATGTGGACAACCTGATCGACTTCATGCTCATCGATTATTACACAGGCGACCGGGACGGTCCCGGCTCGCGCTTCGGCAACATCCCGAACAACACCTATGCCATTCTCAATCGGGAGAACCCCGACGGGTGGAAGTGGTTCCAGCACGACAGCGAACACACCCTGGGCGCCGGCAGCAGCGAAACGAACATGGTCACCCCGTTCACCACGGCCGGGGCCCAATGGCGATACTTCAATCCCCACTGGCTCCACGAGCAGCTCGCCAGAGCCAACGCGAACTACCGGATGCGGTTCGCCGACCACGTGTACCGCCATTTCTTCCATGGCGGCCTGCTGACGCCGCAGGCGGCGACGGCTCGAATTCAGCACCGCGCCGAACAGATCGAGATGGCCATCATCGCCGAATCGGCCCGCTGGGGCGACGCCAAGCGGTCCCGTCCCTTCACGAAGCAGGACTGGCAGAACGAGATCGACCGCATCGTCAACAACTATCTGCCGAGCCGAACGCAAGTCGTCCTCGGTCAGTTCAAATCGGTCGGCTGGTATCCCGGCATCGATCCGCCCACATTCAATCAGCACGGCGGATACGTTGCGAGCGGCTTTGTCCTCCAGATGTCGGGGACCGCCGCGACGTTCTACTACACGCTGGACGGCTCGGATCCGCGTCATGTCACAACCACCGGCGCCGGCACGGTCTCGCCGGATGCGTCGCCCTACACGGGCTCGTTCCCGCTGACGGAAAGCACGCACGTCAAGGTCAGAGCGTTCGACGCAGGCGAATGGAGCGCACTGAACGAAGCGTTGTTTGCCGTCGGCCCGATCGCCGAGAGCCTGCGGATCAGCGAGATCATGTACCATCCGGCCGATACGGGCCATCCCGACGACCCCAACACCGAATACATCGAACTGGTCAATATCGGCGATGAAGCCGTCAATCTCAAGCTGGTCCGGTTCACCAGAGGGATCGATTTTGCCTTTCCGAGTGTCGAACTGGCTCCGGGCCACCAGGTTCTCGTCGTCAAGGACGTCGCCGCATTTGAAGGCAGGTATGGTCGGGGCCTGCCCGTTGCCGGACAGTACAATGGCAGCCTGGACAATGCCGGGGAACGGATCGAGCTTCGCGACGCGGCCGGGAAGGTCATCCACAGCTTCCGGTATCGAGACGGCTGGTATGACAGCACCGACGGCGCGGGATTCTCGCTCACCGTCAAGGACCCCGTGACCGCCGATCCGAACGACTATGGCAGCAAGGAACTCTGGCGACCCAGCCACAGTCCGGGCGGTTCGCCGGGTTTCAGCGACACAGGCATGGCGGAGGTCCCGCCGGAAGAAAACCGACAGCCCCACACACCTGTCAACAGGATGCGGACAGAGGGATGAACAGAATCAGAAAGCTGACAGAAACAACCGGTCTGACAGTCATTGTCCTGGCGTGCTGCCTCGGCGGGTTCGCCGCGGCCCAGTGCCCCCCCGGCGACTGGAACGGGGACTGCCGGGTGGACTGGCTCGACCTCGGTCTTCTCGCGGCCCACTGGCTCGATGAGCCGAACAACCCCGACGACCCGAACCACCGCGCCACGGCCGACGCCGTCGACCTGGCGACGCTGGCCAACCACTGGCGCCGGACGGGATGCCCCATCGTGATCAATGAGCTGCTGGCCCACTCTCACGACATCTCGCCCGACTGGATCGAGCTGCACAACGTCAGCGACGTACCCGTTGACATCGGCGGGTGGTTTCTCAGCGACAACGAGCAAGACCTCTACAAGTACCGCATCGAGGACGGCACGGTGGTCGAACCGAACGGATTCATCCTATTTCACGAGGATACGCAATTCGGAAACCCCTACTGCCCCGGGACACAGAGCCCCTTCGCACTGAGCGAGAACGGCGAATCGCTCTGCCTCTATTCCGGCGCCGATGCGCAGTTTCCCGATTGTCTCGTGGTCGAACGGTTCGGCGCCTCGGAGACGTGGGTCACATTTGGCCGGCACCCAACGAGCACGGGGACATTCGCATTCGTTCTGATGAGCGAGCCGACGCCGGGTCGGGCCAACACCGGTCCGCTGATCGGCCCCGTGGTGATCAATGAGATCATGTACCATCCCGCCGGCGACGCCGATGCCGAGTACGTCGAACTCCTGAATACTTCCCCCGGCCCCGTAACCCTGTTCGACTTCCGGTCCATGGAGCCCTGGCGTTTCACGGACGACGGCGGGATCGCTTTGGTGTTTCCCCGCGAGCCCCCGGTGACGCTCGATGCGGGCGAACACATCCTGCTGGTCAGAAATGTGTCGCTGGTCCGCCGCACGTATGGGGTCCCGGCACACGTACAAATGTTCTCATGGGGTTCGGGCCGACTGTCCAACAGCGGCGAGAGAATTCGCCTCCTCAAACCAGGGGATGTGGACAACGCCGGCACGCGATACTGGGTCGAGGTGGATTCCATTCACTACAGCGACGGGACGCATCCGGAGAACTCCCCCGACGGCGTGGATCGATGGCCGCCGGAGGCAGACGGCGCCGGCTTGTCTCTGAACCGCATGTTTCCATCGCGATACGGGGACGATCCGGGCAACTGGCACGCGACAATCCCAACCCCAGGATCGACGAACGATTGAATGCGCCAGGCGGTGCGGCGGCTAATATGCGGCGCCGGACGCCGAACGCGCCGCCGTGTGCGTTTCCAGCGCCACCACCCGAACGTCGCACTGGTCGCTGCCCGGCGCCACGGCGGCCTCGGCCTGCTCAAGACGTTCTTCCTTCGGCCGTGTCTTCCAGCGGCGGTGCAGCCACCAGTACTGCGTCGGATCCTCGCGCACGAACGCCTCGATCGCCTTGGTGTACTCGCTCGTAACCCACTTGAGCGGATCCTCCTTGTCGGCCCATTCGTGGGGGAAGATGATCCGCTGGACCCCGATCTCAAAGAAGAACCGGTTCTCGACGCGACGGCTGTAGCCGACCACGATCGGCAGATTGTAGGTCAGGGCCACCAGGCCGATACTCTTATAGGTGCTCGCCTTGCGCCCGAAGAAATCGACGAAGACGCCCTTCTTGCCGGCATCCTGGTCAGCAATGAACCCGAGCGTGCTGCCCTGGGCCACAATCTGCGGCATCAGTTCGGCGGCGCCTTTCTTGTCGATGATCTTCTGGCCGCGACGTTCGCGAACGCCGTAGAGGAATCGGTTGAGGTACTTGTTGTCGAGCGGCCGGGCAATGCTGTACAGGTCGAAACCGAACAGGCCCATCAGATAGCCGGTGATCTCGAAATTGCTGTAGTGCCCCGTGACCATGAGCAGGCCCTTGCGCTCCTGCATGAGCCATTTGGCGTGTTCGGCGTTCTTGTACCGCGAGTACTCCCGCCAGTTGTACTTCTTCACCAGCCGGGGCGTGAACAACACGTCGATCGTCAGCATGACGATCTGCTCGAAACTCCGCCGCCCCGTTTGCCAGATCCATGCCTCGGACTTGTCCGGGAAGCTGGCACGGAGGTTCTCCAGCGCGCGTTGCCGACCCCGATGGTAGTGCTTCCAGAGAAGCCGCCCGAGGAAGCAGGCAAACCTCAGATTCGTTTCGACACCGAACAGGTACAGGAAGATCACCAGCACCCGAACGGCCACATACAGCAGCCAATCCAGAACCGGGTGGGACTTCTTCTTGCGTCTTCTTGGTACACGCCCGTCAGCCATCGCCGCCCATTCTATGCGGGAAACGGCTGATGTCAAGAAATGCCTCCAATCCGGCCGACTACGGCGTACCACGAGGGGCCAGGGAAGCCTGCTCGGTGCCGCCGTAGGCGCCCATGTTGATCCGCGTGTTGCCGGCCGCCCGCTCGGCAAGCGGATCGCCCACCTCACACAGCGGCTCGTCGCCCAGCGGCCAGCTCGGGTCTCCGGCGTCGATGCAAGGGCTGGTCTGATCGTCCCACGACCAGAGGCCCTGCCACACATCCCAGGACCAGCCCTGGCTCTTGAGGTGGTAGTCGCCGGGGCCCCAGAGCCCGTCGTCGAGCCACTGACCGCGTGCGACGAACAAGGGATCGGCGTCGAGATTGCCCTCGCCCGGCCAGCCGCCCTGGATGTTGCAGTAGCTGACCGTCGCCCCCTGCCGGGCCTCCAGATTTGCGCCGTTGCCGTTGAAGTAGACGATCGAGTTCGCCAGAACCGGGGTCACGCAGGAGACACCATACCCAAGGTTATCGGCAATCGTGCAATTCTCGATGACCGGGTAGCCGCTGTAGACACCGCCGGTGCGATTGCCGGCGATGACGCAGTTCACGAACGTGCCGTAATTGCGCTGGATCCGCCGGCCGGAGACATCGGCCCACATCTCGACGCCGACGTGATTGGCCAGGATGTTACAGCGGCTGACGAGCGGCTCGCCACCACCCCAGACCTTGATGCCCGCGGAGGTGTTGCCGAGCACGTCGCAGTAACGGATCGTCGGCTTCGACCCGTTGCAGAACAGTCCGTAGCTGCCACCGGCGACGGTGAATCCTGTGAACACACTCTCGGCAGTCTCGCCGTCGGCGAACGTCACAACCGGACCAGGACCGGCCAGGACGGTCGCCGCCCGAACGGCTGGATCCTCCGGAGCAACCGACGTCACCGTCACGCTCTTGCCGGCAAAGCGAAGCTTCTCATTGTACAGCCCCGGCTCGATGACGATCACGTCGCCGTCGTCGGCTGCGGCGATCGCATGTTGGATGTAGTCGTGGCGGCCGCCCGATGTGGCGTTCTCGATCGGCCCGTCCTGCAGGGCGTAGCCGAAGTCCAGACGCACCCCTTCGATCTGATAGTTGCGAGCCCACGAAAGGGTCGAACCACTGACATCCGGGCCACCGCCCCACGGATAGCTCGGGAGGTTGAATTGCACGATGCCGTACTCCCGCGTCATGCTACAGGTCCGGACGTTGCCGCTCCAATTGTCCCCCTCCAGGTACACGATCGTCGAGCCGTCGATCTCCGCCTGCAACTGCCAGCCTCCACCGACCGCGACCTCGAATTCGCGCACGTTCCGGGGGTCCGAGATGTCGGCGCCGTAGATGTCGCCGATGTCGTTGCGCTCGTCGGTCCAGACGACCAGGTTCCCGGAAACCGAGGGATCGTACTGCCGCTCGGGCGCCGTGCAGATCGGGAAGATCTTGATGTCGCTCAGATCGGAGATGTCGGCGCCGTAGATGTCGCCGTCGGCCTCCCATACGACGATATCGCCGCAGATATCGACGAATCCCTCATGCGCTTCGGTGTAGTTGTCGTAAGGGTACGGCATGCCTCGGCCGACCTCTTCGGCGATGGTGAAGTACACCGGGTTGGCGCGGTCCGTGACGTCGGCGCCGCAGATGTCGTATACCGCCTCGGCGTAGCGCGTCTGATTCGACGTCTCCACGTCGCGATGCCGCAGCCAGACGACCTTGCTGCCGGAGACCGCGGGATAGCCGTAGGACTCGTTCTGCGTGCCCCGTCGGAGAGGCATGCTGTCGCCCGTGGCCATGTCCGCGAGATACACGCTCGTGCAGATGGGATTGTAGTAGGACCCGGTGCCGCTGATCCAGACGACGAGGCTGCCGTCGATCTTCGGCTTGGTGTTCACTGTCCCGGCCTTGAACGTGCGGAAGATGCCCGTCTGCGTATCCGCACAGATAATCTCCCATTGGGAGGGATTGTAGTCCTGGCTGCCCACATAGGCCACATGGGTTGCCGATACGGAGGGATAGAAGAAGTATCCGCCCGAATCCTGTGCGAGTGTGAACGGCTCGGCATTTATGGTGAAGGGCGCCGCCTCAATCTTGACGACATCCGGCTCACTATCGACGAAGCCGTCGTTGACGACCAGCTCGAAGCGGTAGACGCCGGCCTCCTGACACAGAAAGTAGGGCGTGGACGAATCCACCAGAAACAGTTCGACCGGTGGGCCTTCGAGTTGGGTCCAGGCATAGGTCAGCTTGTCCGGCGGGTCCGCATCCTGCGACCGGGAGCCGTCGAGGCGAATCCCGCCCGGCGTTGCCCACAGCTTGTCCGGACCGGCGTTCGCCACCGGACGCTCGTTGCCCACCACGACCAGCACCGTATCAGGGGCGCTGGTGTACTGACCGTCGGCGACGACCAGTGAGAATGTATACCATCCTTCGGCCGGCGGCGTGAAGGCCGGTTGGGCCGCCGAAGCGTCGTCGAGCATCACGTCAGCGCCCTCCGTCTGCGTCCACGTGAACGATGTGGGCCCTTGCGAATCAGAGAAGTAGCTGCCCGTCCCGTCCAGCACCACCGGTTCGGGGGCCAGGATGTGGCGATCGGCGCCGGCGTGGGCGAGCGGCTTGACGTAACCGACGTACTCATCGGCCCCGATATCGACCCGCATCGCGTACACGCGCGGGTCGCCGTCGATGTCCGTCTCGTCCGGACGCGGAACGAAATCCGGGTCCCCGGCGCTGATGCACGGAGAGCCGGGGTCGAGACGATATCGCGCGCTCCAGGAACTGACAAAGACCGGGTCGGCGGAGATGTTGCCATGGCGCCCGGTCCACTCGGCCTGGCCTCCGTAGACCCTCTCGGATGTGCGCGGGTCCTGCATGACGTAATCGGCCGGGGTGTTACCCCAGACGTTGTTGTAGCGAATCACGTCGCCGCCCGCATTGGTCCAGTACAACCCGCCGCCCGACTTGGCGCTGCAAATGATATTGTTCGCCACGGTCAGACGCGTGTAGTCATATCCGAACGACGCATAGACGTTACCGCCCATGCCGTATTCGGGCTCCTTGTCGCAGTCGTTGCCCACGATCGTGTTGTTCAGGAGCGAACCGGCATAGATGTAGATGCCGCCGCCATTGACGGCGGAGTTGTTGTAGATGAGGTTGTCGGCGACCGCAACGTAGCCGCCGGCGTAGATGCCGCCACCGGTCTCGGCGCCATTGTTGTAGATCACGTTGTGCGTGATGGTCGCCGAGCCGGAGCAGTAGATCCCGCCCCCGTCGGACCACTCGTATCGGTACGTGTAGTAGCGAGCCCCTCCGACATTCACCTCCTCTTGTTCCTCCAGGTAGGGGGCGACATTGTTGGTAATGACGTTTCGTGTGATGGTCGGCGAGGACCCCATGCACAGGATGCCACCCCCGTAGGAGTAACTGTAGGAATAGCTGGAACCGACGTAGGAGTACATCAACGTACCGACCCCGCCGGTGATGGTGAACCCCGTCAGGACCGCCCGGGACGTCTCGCCCTTCTGGAAGGTCACGACGCTGCCCTTCCCCTGGGCGTGCAGAATCGTATACCCGACGATCCGCGGATCGTTCGGGTCGGCGCTGGTGACGACGATGTTCTTGCCGTTGAAGTCAATCGTCTGGTAGTAAAGACCGGGCGCGACGATCACAGTGTCGCCGTCGTCGCTGGCGTCGATCGCGTCCTGGATGATGGGATAGTCGCCGGGAACGTGGCGGATCGCCGCACCTGCTGCACCGCTTACCAGGATCATCAACACGGAAGTCGCAATAGGCAGGTATCTCATGATCTGACCTTTCCCTCGCTCAACACATCGCACGGCTCTGAAAGGGCTGACAGTAGGCAGGCTGTCACCTCCACACATTCTTGCCACCATCTTACACCAAATCCACTCCCGCGGCAAGCCCATGTGCCCAAACAGCCTCTCGACGAACACCCCGTCACGGGATGAAACCGTCCTTTGGACAGACCGTAAACTCCTCTCGGACCGCCGCCCGGGACCCTTCCCCCTCATCCTTGACGCCGCCAGGCCCTGTTTGTTACATCTTTTTCGCCTTTTCTGTCCCAGTCTGATGCAGTGGAAGGGCCCGGCCCCGTCGGATTCCAGTTGAAAACGAGCCTGACCTGGGCATAATGGCTTGCCAACTACGCCAACCGCATTGATTTGGGGATACGACGATGACATGGCACCTGCAACGGACCGCACTTTCGCTGCTTCTGGGCCTTCTGCTGCTGTCGGCAAGCTGCTCTCAACCGGCCTCGCATTCGGGCGGCAATCGCAGTGAGACATCCGCTTTCGATGACCGCCTCGGTGCCGTCATGGAATCGGACAGAGGCATCCCCGTGGCCTATGACGTCGATGTCCTCGTGGTCGGCGGCAGCTCGGGCGGCGTTGCGGCTGCCGCAGCGGCCGCCCGGACCGGGGCCCGTGTCTTCCTGGCCGCCCCCAGACCTTACCTCGGAGAAGACCTCTGCGCAACATACCGCCTCTGGCTGGAGCCTGGCGAGGAGCCTCGCTCGGACCTGGCCCGGGCCCTTTTCGCCGAGCCGCGTGCGGCCCGGCAGATGGAGAATGCTCTCGCCTTCACCTATGAAGCGGACATCCCCTCGTCGCCTCGTCACAGAGACACCGACCCGCCGTCGATTCTGACCGACGGCAAGTGGCACAGCGCCGCAACGCAGAGCGTTCAATACGACGGCAACGCCACCATCACCGCCGATCTGGGTGACGCCCAGCGTCTGCGGCGGGTGCGCATCATGGCCTACCAGCGCAACGGCGACTTCGAGGTCGATGCCGTCACGATTCACGTCAGCCAGGATCGGACGACCTGGAGCCGCGTGGCCACCATCAAGAACGGCAGGCTTGGCCAAGGCTCGTTCGAAGAGTCGCCCATCGAGCTGTCCGCCTGGCTGGACAGTACCGCCCGTTACGTCCGGCTCAGCATCAGGAAGTCCCCGGCGGTCGACCGAATCCTGCTGGGAGAGATCGTGATCGAGAAGCCCGCCGGATCGAAGCGGTCCTCACCTGACCGGGTCCCGCCGACTCCCATGCAGGTCAAACGCGTCCTCGACGACACCCTGCTTGACGCGGGCGTCAAATTCCTCTATGGCTGCTATGCCACCGACGTGCTGCGAGATGAGAACGGCAACGTGGCGGGAATCTTGATGAGCAACCGCTCGGGTCGCCAGGCGGTGAAGGCCAGAGTCGTCATCGACGCGACGGACAGGGCCCTGGTCGCGCGGATGGCCGGCGCCGAATTCGATCTCTATGCAATGGGCTGGCACACCTTCCAGCGCACGGTAGTCGGCGGCGCGATGCGGCAGGACGAGTACATGGAGGCCCGCCGACTGCCCACGCCGGTCCATACCGCTGACGGACGAACCTACGAGGCCGTCGAGTACACTCTGAAGATTCCAATGGAGGACGGCTCATTCGCCTCTTTTGCCAACGCCGAGCAGATCGCGCGGGACAAGACCTGGAGCGCCGGACAGGTGGATTGCTCCGAGACGCTGTTTCAGGTGCCTCCCGACCGCATGAAGGGCAAGGCGCGCGAGTGCTGCACGTGGCCCGGCGCCGACAGAGCCGATCTGAACATGTTCCGGCCCGCGCGAGTCGAACGGCTCTTCGTGCTGGGAGGTTGCGCGGACATGGCCCGATCGGTCGCCGAGAAGCTCGTGCGTCCGCTCGAACTGATCGCCGTGGGCGAGCGGATCGGCCAACTGGCGGCCGTCGAGGCCCTTGCCCTGCCACCGAGCCAGACGGCCACCGTAGCCGGCCAGGCAATGGCGCCGTCGGCTCGCGGAGATGTCCGGGAGGACACCGCCTGGATGCGGCCCGACTTGCAGCATGGCGGCACGGTGGAGGCTGCCGAGCGTGCGATCCCGATCCTGGGCCGTTATGACGTGGTCGTCGTCGGGGGCGGCACCGGCGGTGCTCCGGCAGGGATTTCCGCCGCACGCCAGGGGGCTCGAACGCTGGTTGTCGAGTACCTCCACGGCCTGGGCGGCATCGGGACGATGGGCCTGATCGGCCGATATTACTACGGCTACCGCGATGGCTTCACCAAAGAGATCGATGAGGGACTGGCCGACCTGGGCGGCCCGGCCGAGGGAATCAGCGGACGGGGAGGCGACTGGGACAGCCAACTGAAGATCGAATGGTATCGCCGCGAGCTGCGAAAGGCCGGCGCCGACATCTGGTACGGCGCGTTCGGCTGCGGCGCATTGCTCGAGGGCCACCAGGTCAAGGGCGTGGTGGTCGCCACGCCGCAGGGCCGGGGCGTGGTCATGGCGAAGGTGGTGATCGACGCGACCGGCAGCGCCAGCATCGCCGCTGCGGCCGGCGCCGACTGCATCTACACCACCGCCGAGCACATCGCAATCCAGGGAACGGGCCTGCCCCCCTGGGAGCCGGGCGCCCGATACACCAATACCGACTATACGTTCATCGACGACCTCGACGCGATCGACGCATGGCGGTCGTTCCTCACCGCCCGCAAGAAGTTCGACAACGCCTATGACCTCGCACAGATCGTCGACAGCCGCGAACGAAGACAGATCGTCGGCGACTTCTTTCTCTGCCCGTCGGACGCCTACCTTGGCCGGACCTTCCCCGACACGATCGTCCGCGCCAACAGCAACTTCGACTCGCACGGCTTCACGATCCACCCGATGTTCCTGCTCAAACCACCGAACCACGACGCGGTGCCCTGCTATGTCCCCTACCGCTGCCTGCTGCCCAAGGGCCTCGAAGGCATCCTCGTGACTGGACTGGGCGTCAGCGCCCATCGCGATGTGATGCCCGTGATCCGTATGCAGCCGGACATCCAGAACCAAGGGTATGCCGCCGGCGTCGCCGCCGTCATGGCGATCCAGGGGAACGGCAAGCTGCGAGACATCGACATCCGGGCGCTCCAGCAGCATCTCGTCGACAAGGGCATTCTGTCTGCCGACGTCCTCGGCCACGAGGACTCGCTGCCGCTGCCCGGGGAACAGATCGAGCGAGCCGTCGCGAGCCTGACGAACAACTTTGACAGTGTTGAGATCGTCTACGCCCAGCCCGAGGCGGCCCTTCCGCTGCTGCGGCAGGCGTACGACAATGCGACCTCCGACCAGAACAAACTCACCTACGCCCACATCCTCGGCATCATGGGCGACGGCGACGGCGCCGCGACGCTGGCCCAGGCCGTCAGACAGCGGGCCTGGGACGAGGGCTGGAGATACACCGGCATGGGCCAGTATGGGATGAGCATGAGTCCGGTGGACAGCCTGATCGTGGCCCTCGGCCGGACGGGACGCAGGGAGGCGCTCGATCCCATCATCGAGAAGATCGCCCAGCTCGGCCCCGACCATGCGCTGTCGCATCACCGCGCCGTGGCAATGGCGATGGAGGCCCAGCGCGACTCGTCGGGCGCCAAGGCACTGGCGGATCTGCTCCGCAGAGACGGCATGACCGGACACGCCTTCACGGACATCCGTACCGTCGCGGCGAACATCCCGGCCAGTCCCGTCGATACCTCCACCCGCGAGGTTTCGTTGCGGGAACTGATCCTGGCCCGCGCGCTCTACCGCTGCGGCGACGACGACGGCCTTGGCGAGCGCATCCTGAGGCAGTATGCTCGTGACATGCGCGGCCACTACGCCCGTCACGCAATGGCCATTCTCAACGAGAAGCCCGGGCGCCGCATGTGAGACGCCCATCGCATCGAAGATACAGACGGAAGAAACAGACAACCGCTGGAACCGTAAAGGAGGCAAGAGATGGCAGGAGAATATCGGTTTTCATTCGGGCCGTGGAACATCCATGAAGGCGGCGATCCGTTCGGCCCGACGGTTCGAAGCACCGTCAAGTTCGCCAAGAAGCTCAAACTCTTCAAGAAGCTCGGCTTCGAAGGCGTGCAGTTCCACGACGACGACGCCGTGCCTGAGATGAACGAGCTCAGCCCCAACGAGATCGTCAAGAAGGCCAAGGACGTGCGGAAGATGCTCGCCGACGAGGGCCTGGTGGCCGAATTCGTCGCGCCGCGTCTGTGGGAAGACCCGCGCACGATCGACGGCGGCTACACCTCCAACGACCCCGAGTGCCGCAAGTATGCACGGGACCGCAGCCGCCGGGCCATCGACATCGCCGCGGCCCTGAAGACCGATCTGATCGTCCTCTGGCTGGCGCGGGAAGGCACGTACATGCGTGAGGCCAAGGACAGCAAGATCGCCGTGGACCGCCTCGTCAAGGCGATCGACGACATGCTCGCCTACAACAAGGACATCAAGATCGCCATCGAGCCCAAACCCAACGAGCCGATGGACCATGCCTATATCCCGACAACGGGACACGCCATGGCGCTGGGCTACCTGACCAGAGACGCCGGCCGCGTCGGCGTGAACATCGAAACCGCGCACGCGATCCTGGCCGGCCTCGATCCGTCGGACGAAATGGGCTTTGCCCTGGCCTATGACAAGCTCTACACGGTACACCTGAACGACCAGAACGGCCTGAAGTTCGACGAGGACAAGAGCTTCGGCTCGGTCAACCTGCGCCGGGCCTTCAACCAGGTTCGCATCCTCGACAAGTACGACTACGGCAAGAAAGGCGAGTTCGTCGGCCTCGATGTCAAGGCCGTGCGGACGCAGAAGCAGAAGGTCGCGACGAAACACCTCAGCAACAGCCGGACGATCTTCCTGCGGCTGGTCGAGCTGGCCCGAAGCCTCGATGAAGGCCGGGTCGAGAGCCTGATCGCCGAGCGCGACTACGAAGAGCTGGACCTGCTCATTATGAACCACCTGCTCGGCAAGTGAGCCGGCCGAACCCTGAACGAGAGGAACCATGAGTGACCACAAAGTTGTCTTGAGTCTCGGCGCCCATCCGGACGACGCCGAGTTCATGTGCGCCGGGACCCTGGCTTTGCTCCGCGAGCGGGGCTGGCAGGTCCACATCGCAACGTTCACACCGGGCGATTGCGGTACGATCGAGTACAGCCGTGAAGAGATCAGCCGGATTCGCAAGAGCGAGGCGGCCAAGGCGATCAGCCTCCTCGACGGCGAGTATCACTGCCTGGAGTGCGACGACGCCTTCATCATGTACGATCGGCCGACCCTGGTCAAAGCAATCGCTCTGATACGCAAGGTCCGGCCGAAAATCGTCTTCACGCTGAGCCCATCGGACTACATGGTCGATCACGAGATGTCCAGCAAGCTGACGCAGTCCGCGTGCTTCTGCTGCGGCATCGTCAACATCGACACGCCCGGCGCCGAGCCGTTCGAGCCGATCCCCCATCTCTACTATGCCGATCCGGTCGAAGGCAAGGACAAGTTCGGCACCGAGATCCCGCCGGGCACCATCGTGGACACCACCGGCGTCATGGACATCAAGACGAAGATGCTCGTCTGCCACGAGAGCCAGCGCAACTGGCTGCTGGCCCATCACGGCATCGACGAGTACACCGAGCAGATGAAGAAGCTCGGCCACAAGCGCGGCGCCGACATCGGCGTCGAGTTCGCCGAGGGGTTCCGCCAGCACCTGGGGCACGCCTACCCGCAGGACAACCTCCTCAAGGCCGAACTGGGCGATCTGGTTCACACGAAATAGGGGAACGATCATGGGCAGAAAACAAAGCCTCCTGGCCCCGGACTGGTGGGACTACACGACGCTCGACGACGCGATCCTCAACGACGCGGCCCGGCTCACCGCCAAAGACATGGCGGGCCTGAGCCGGGAAGGATTTCGGGTCGTCTTCTACGAGACACTCGAGGATTTCTACCTGGCCGAGGCCCTCGAATACGTCACCGCCTGGAAGCAGGCGACGGCTGACAATCCGGTCGGCGTTTGTGGGCCGATCGGGCCGACCGAGCAGTTGCCGCTTGTGGCAAGACTGGTCAACGAGCTTGGGCTGAAACTCCGCGATGCCCACTTCTGGGGCATGGATGAGTGGTATATGAACGGCGCCGAGGTGCCGCAGACGCACCCGCTGTCGTTTGCCAAGGCGGACAAGGAACTCTGCTTCAACCGGATCCGGCCCGAACTGAAGATGCCTGAGACCAACCTGCACTTCCCTAAGGCCGACACCTCGGCCTATATTCGAAGTTGGGACGGCGTGCGCTGCGCCGTCATGCAGGGCGGCCAGGGCGATATCAAGCACTGGGCGTTCAACGATCCCGTTCGCAGGCAAGGCCCGTACAAGGACCGCCCGCCGACGCCGCAGGAGTACCGGCAACTGACGACGCGCATCGTGGACCTGCATCCGGTCACCGTGATGCAGAACGCACGAACCAGCGGCGGCGGGGTCGTCACCAGCGTGCCGACCCAGGCGATCACCGTCGGTCCCGTCGAGACGTGGAAGGCGGAGAAGGTCTCGATCTGGCAGGCGGGCACGCACGACAATCCGTTCGGGATGCGGCTGACTACGCTGATGATCGCCAGGAAACTCCCCGACAGCGCCGTGCCCATGTCGTTGCTGGCCGACCACGCGAACGTGCAATTCAACTTCTACCGGCCCGCCATCGGTACGTGCGAGGCGGAAATGCACTGAGGCCAGACGGCAGAAGGAGACACCATCAATGGCGGTAGATGTGCTGATTCTCAACACGGCGGTCGCGGACCTGCGCCGGGCCGATTTCGAATTCGCCGACCGGCTCGTGGGCAAAGGTGGCCTGGCCAAGTGCCAGACCGAGGACATGCCCGGCTACTCCCAGGAGCAGATCAAGCAGTGGATCGACGAAGGCAGCGCCACCGCGGGCGGACCGGGCAACACCGCTCCGCTGATCGCTCGGACCGGCCTGAAGGTCGCCGTCGGCGTCAACCTCGGCAAAGGCCACTACGACGGGCTCGACGCCCAAGGCCGATTCTTCCACGACACCCTCGTCGCCAACGGCGTCGATATGTCGGCGACCTACACTCATCCCACGCTGCCGACCGGAACGACGTTCATCCACAATCCTAAGGGCGACGACCGGGGCGGCATCGCCTATTTCCCCAACGCCAACAACGACTTCGACTTTGCGATCTTCCAGAAGGCCGTTGAACGGCTCGAACCCCGCGTGGTCTATTACATGTACTCGGGGCTGTCGGACCGGGGCGACGCCAACGAAGGCCGTGACCTGGCCGAGTTCATCCGCTGGTGTCGAGGCCGGGGCGCGCTGACCATCGCCGACAGCCATACGCTGACGGGCGACCCGCATCGCCTGATTGCCGAGGGCAAACCCGTCGCCGAATATCGCCTGCTCGAACCGCTTTTGCCGGAGCTGGACGTGTTCTTCACCTCCTCGGATGAGGCGAAGCTGATCGAGAACACACTGGGCGAGCCGCGCGGATGGACCCAGTTTGACGAGAGCCACAATAGCACGCATTTCCTCGGGTTCCTCACGAAGAGATACTGGCACAATGAGGGGCGAACGCGGCTCTTCGGCGTCACCGTCAGCAACGGCGCCTATGAAGTGCACCGCCGCCCCGACGGCCGAACCGCCGGACCGACCAAGATCACGTCGCGATTCCTCAGCGGCGAGGTCATCGATCTCGTCGGCGCCGGCGATTCCTTCCGAGCCGGGCTGATCGCCTATCTTGCGAAGAACCTCGACGCGTTTCGTGCCGGCAACGCCGACTTCGCCCAGGCCGTTCAGGCAGGAAATCTGTTCGCGTCGCTGTTCATCAAGGCCCCGCTCGACGACCGCTACGCCAACATCAAGCCGTACGATACGATGCTGCATGTCCTGCAAACCGACATGAATTTCGACAGCTTCGAAGCCCTGCAACAGGCGCTAACATAGGGCGTACTCATGGCCACGAAGGGGGCGACGAATCGTCTTTCGTATCACTTGGGGCGAAGGCGAAGCTGTGAACTTGCGACAGACTTGCGACAGAACTTGCGACACGCTCGTGACGGAGAACCGCCTCGTGCGTCTCATGGCGACATAGGCGATGAATTGATTGGGAGTGAATTGAGATGGCAAAGACGAAGACGTCGTTCGACTGGCAGGACAGGGTGGGAAATCCCGCGCAGGTCGGTGGGATAGAGACCAGTGTTCTGGACAACGGGCTGGGCAAGGGCACGCGAATCGCGTGGGTCAACACGGGGGCCGGACTGCGATACAAGGTGGTCATCGACCGGGCGCTGGATATCGTGGACGCGTTCCACAACGAGCACAGCCTGGCCTGGCTCAGCCATGCCGGAGTCACCGCCCCGCGCCCGGACGCCAACGAAGGCATCGAATGGCTCTGGCCGTTCGGCGGCGGCCTTCTGACGACCTGTGGCCTCAGTCACGTCGGTGGGCCGGAGGACGATGAATCGGGCCGGCGCGGTCTGCACGGGCGGATCAGCAACACCCCGGCCGAGATCGAATCCATCGTCCAGCCTGACCTGCGAACCGGCAAGCTCGACATGAGCATCACCGCCGTCGTGAAGGAGTACCGCGTGTTCGGCCCGACCCTGCAACTGCGGCGGACCATCTCCAGCACGCTGGGCCAGCCCGCGATCCGCATCCACGACGTGGTGACAAACATGGGCAACACGCCGACGCCGCACATGCTGCTGTACCACTGCAACTATGGCTGGCCCTTGGTCGACGAGGGCACGCAGATCGTCTGGAAAGGCGCGTGGCGGTCGCGCGGCATGGACATGGACAACGCGATCTTCAACGACAAGAACGACTTCCACACATGCCGCAAGCCGCTGGAAGCCCATCGCGGCGGCGGCGAGGCATGCGGGTTCATCGACGTCGCCGCCGATAAGAGCGGGCACTGCACGATCGGCCTGTACAACCAGAAGCTCGGCCTGGCGGTGGCGACGCGCTATAAGAAGACGCAGTTCCCCTGCATGGCCAACTGGCAGCACTGGGGCCCGGGCGAATACGTCACCGGCTTGGAGCCGGGCACCAATTTCCCAATCGGTCAGAGTGCGGCCCGCAAGCAGAAGAAGCTGATCCATCTGGCCCCCGGCAGGAGCCGGACCTACGATCTGGAGATCCGCGTGCTCACGAAGGATGCCGACATCAACGCCTTCCTCAAGACAGCCGGGCAGTGAGATGACTGAGCACGTTCTCGTAGGTTTCGGATTCGGGCCGATCCAGAGCGGCCTGTTCGCCAAGGAGGCCTTTCAGAGCGGGCGTTTCGCGCGGATCGTCGTCGCCGAGATCGACCGAGCCCTGGTCCACGCCGTTCGGGCCAACCGTGGAACGTACCACGTCAACATCGCGCGGGCCGACCGGATCGAAACGCAGCGGATTGACAGCGTCGAACTGTTCGACCCAACAGATACGAAAGACAACGAAGCCCTTCGCAGCGCGCTGGCTCAGGCAACAGAGATCTGCACCTGCCTGCCGTCGGTGAATTTCTTCACCTCGGGTGGCACCAACAGTGTCGCCGCGATGATCGAGGACGGCCTGGCCCATAGAGGAGAAGAACCCGCCATCGTCTATGCGGCCGAGAACAACAACCACGCCGCCGAGATCCTGCGGGACGCCGTCGCGGAGCGTCTGAGCGGCCCGTTGCCGCGATGGGTGCAATTCCTCAACACGGTGATCGGCAAAATGAGCCGTGTCGTGACCGATCCGGCCGAGATCGCGGCGCTGAACCTGACGCCCATTGCACCGGGGATCGACCGGGCGTTTCTCGTGGAGGAGTTCAACCACATTCTCGTCAGCCGGACCACGGTTGCGGGTTTCCATCCCGGCATCGACGTGTTCATCGAGAAAGACGATCTGCTGCCCTTCGAAGAGGCCAAGCTCTACGGCCACAACGCCATCCATGCCCTGCTGGGCTTCCTGGGTGCACTGAAGGGCTGCGGCGCGATGACGGACCTGGCTCGCGATGAGGCCATCATGCAGACGGCTCGTCAGGCCTTCATCGAAGAATCCGGCGGCGCCCTGATCGTCAGGTATGCGTCGCTCGGCGACGAGCTGTTCACCGAGTCCGGCTATCAGCGATATGCCGACGATCTGCTCGGGCGCATCACCAATCCGTTTCTGGCCGACACCACGAGCCGCGCCGCCCGCGATATCCTTCGCAAACTCGGCGCCACCGACCGCATCTTCGGGACCATGTCTCTGGCGTTCGAATATCAGATTCGACCGGAGAACATGGCCACGGGCGCACTGGCGGGCGTCGCCATGCTTCTGGACAATGCAGCTCAGTACGGCGTCCCCAATGAGTTCCACGGACTGGGTTGGCAAAGGCTCGACCGAGGCGGACTCGACCGCCTGCTGCGATGGATCTGGAAGGACGAGGAACCGCCCTTCGGCCGCGAGATGATCGACTGTACATGGCAGGCCAAAGACCGGCTTGTCGGACTGCTCGGGCCATGAGCAACGAGAGACGATCCCCCGCTGCCGCCTATCTGTATGCGATGGTGGCGGTGCTGTTCTGGGCGACATCGGCGTCGGCGTTCAAACTCTCTCTGCGTCACATGGGCGTTCTGCCGCTGCTGTTCGTCGCCTCGACCACATCGACCGTTGCCTTCGGCGTCTATCTGCTCGCGACAAGAAGACTCGACCTGCTTCGGGCGTTCACCGGGAAGGACTATCTGGGGTCGGCGGGACTGGGATTCCTGAATCCGTTCTTGTATTACGTCGTGCTGTTCAAGGCCTATTCCCTGCTGCCCGCCCAGGAGGCCCAGCCGATCAACTTCGTCTGGCCGCTGACGCTGGTGCTGCTGTCGATCCCCCTGCTCGGCCAGCGCATCCGCCTGTCGAGCATCCTGGCCATCCTCATCAGCTTCATCGGCGTCGTGGTCATCGCCACGCGCGCCACCGGACCGGCCGACATCCTCCGCTTTCGTTTCAGCAGCGGCACCGGCGTCCTGCTGGCCCTGAGCACGACCATTGTCTGGGCCCTGTTCTGGATCTACAACGCCAAAGACCGCTGCGACGCGGCGGTGCGGCTCTTCGTGAACTTCGCCTTCGCCACAGGGTACATCCTCATCGCCCTGCTGCTCGCCGGCCGGAGCGAGATCCCTCCGTGGCAGGGCCTGGCCGGAGGCGTCTACGTCGGCCTCTTCGAGATGGGGATCACCTTCCTCGCCTGGCTCAAGGCCCTCAAGACCGCCCCAACCACCGCGCACGTCGTCAATCTGATCTATCTGGTCCCCTTCCTCTCGCTGCTGGTCATCGCCCTGGTGTTGGGCGAGAGCATCCTCCCATCTACAGTCATCGGCCTGGTCCTCATCATCACCGGCATTATCGCGCAGAAGCGCTGGGCGTGAGAGAGAATCCCATTTTTCACCAAAGACAGCCCTCACAGGGGACTTGCCGCCCGGAGCTGTTTATGGTATTATAGGATATATAGGAAGACATGGAAGTTCCCCAAAGGCGGGCTCGTGGAACGCGCGAGGCCAACGGCCCGGATGCCCTGGAGCGCCCAGAAACGGCCCACATCGGCCCAAAACGGGCGATCTGAGTGTTTTCGGACCGAACAAAGTATGCCCCGAGGCTGGTTCTACAGCGATGGAGCGGCATTTTTGGCGTCCCAATCCGGGAGTCGAGACAGGAAATGGCCGATAGGAAGACATCGGAGGGTGATTTAGTCGGATGGTTGGGATCAGGCATATGATAACAGAACAGAAGCTGTCGCTATTTGAGGGGTGGGCCACGGCGTCGGGTGTTGTTGTTTTGCTCATCGCGACGATGGTCGGCCCCCGCCTCAATCCCGGGATGACACGAGACGAACTGGCGGTGGTCAACGCGGACAAAACGCGGCGTATCTCGCAACTGGCCACGACCTTGACCACGGTCCGCCAGGACCACGCGGCGCTTCGGACTCAGGCCGTGGAGACCGGACAACTCCTCGAGCAGACACGCTCGGAGTTGGCGGCGCTGACCCAGGAACGAGATGCGCTGCTCGCCCAGATCGCCGACGCCAATGCGAGGTTGCGCGAGCTGGACAACAGACTCCTGACGACACACATGGAAACGGCCAAGCTCAAGGAGTTCCTCTCGCTGCAAGAGATCCAGAAGGAACGCGACGAGGCGGCGGAGAAGGCCACAAAGGCCGAGGACCGCATTCGTGAATTGACGCTGCAACTGCATCGGGCAGGCGTCTGGCCGTAACCAACAAGCAACACCTGCATGTCGGAGCGGTCCAGGCCGGTCGAACCGGAGCGTTTCAGTGGTGACCCTGTGAGAATACAGCGGTCCGCGCCCGGTCAGCGGATCCGTTCGGCGGTCAGGCTGCGCGGCAGCACCCCGGTGACCCGCACGTCAAAACGCTCTCCCAACGCCAACCGTTCCGGAACAGCCACCAGGATCGGATAGCTTCCGATCTGTCGCAGGAAGGTGGTGCCGCCGTTGTGGACCTCGCTGCACAGGTCGCTCAGCACAGTCCCGACCGGAAACAGCCTCTCCAGCATCGGCATGTCGATCTCGCGACGCACCCTCTCGATCCAGGCGGGATAATGCCGCCGATTCATCCGCAGGTACTTCTGCCCGGCCTGCTCGTATAAGGCCGTCCCCGGAAAGGGCACGACCTGGCGGATGTTGATCCGCCGGACGAGCAGACCTTCATCCAGGAGGCATTTCAGTGCCGCGAAGTTGCACTCCAGCGTATCGGGCGTTTCGCCGGCCAGACCGAGCAGGATGTTGACCCCGGGCAACAGGGCATGGCAGCCGTTTTCACCCCGGAACCCTCCGATTCGGTTGACGGTGCGGATGGCCTCAAAGGCCATCTCGAAGGTGCAATTGAGGTTGTTGGCGCCGGCGACCTTCGGATCGAAGGATTCCACGCCCATCGCCGCAGTGCTTCCCGGCGTCAGGTACTTGACGAACAGCTCGGTCCTGTGTGCATCGACCATGGCCGGATTGGCGTTGTCCAGATGCAGTACCGCCGGCTTCAGGGCCGCCAGGCGGGACAGCAGCGTCTCGATCTTCTGCGGGTCGCCCGACTCATAGCTGTAGATGCAGGACTGCTTGCCGAGCCGAAAGGCCCTGGCCCCCAGCCCCATCAACGTGCGGACCTCCTCGACGATGTGGTCTGCATTGCGCCACTGCACGGCGTGTTTGAGCGGTTCGGTGCAGAAAGAGCAGCCGATCTCTCGCGGGCAGCCACGGCCGGTCTCGATCTCGACGATCCGGTTGGCCATGTTGGGCATCTGCGCGATCAGCCCGGCCCCGCGAAGCGCGTGAGGCTGCAACTGCTCGTAGGAATCGAACACAAACGGCCGCAATTCCTCATAGTCGCCGGCCTGCGGCAGTTGAGGCCGCAACCCGCCTCGCACCTGGGTTCCACCCGTCAGAACCGGACCGGTGAGCACCTTACGAAGCGACAGCGACGCCAGCAGCTTGTTGACCTCCCGCAGCGTGCCGGGCCGGGCGCTGAGGTACTTGCCGGGGGTCTGGACGCCCGCGATCACCACGAGCGGATCCGCCTCCTGAAGAACGCGACGGATCTCGTCGGGACTGCGCGTGTGGTTCATCGCCTCGATGTGCGTCCTGCCGACCGGCGGATCGATCACAGCCTGCGGCACACATTCGCGGTAGCGAAGCCATCTCAGATCGTCGATGGCCAGGTACATCGGCTGCCGCTCGTGCAGACCCGCCACGTACCGCGGCCAGACCCCCACGAACGGAGGGACACCCAGACCGGCCGGTTCGTCGGTATAGCAGTCGAGGATCGTCGTCTTGTCCGTCATATCCGGCGTTGTGCCGATTCCATCGCATCGATTGACAGAGCCATCCTGATGCATTGTACCGAGCAACGGCCGAGAACGCAAAACCCACGCCGGACGCTCCTGCCCAATCCGCGAAACGCCGTGGGGACCGGGGTCGATCGCACGGGCAACACTTGACCCCGGCGGAGGTCTCGGGTAAGACTGCTGGCCATGCCGTTCGATCAGGATCAGTTCAGAGCGATCGTCTCGGGCCGGCGCAGGGACGCGCGGGCGCGCCTCGCGAGATTCCTGCTGGCTGTGGCCTCGCTCGGCTACCGCGCCGCTGTGCTCGTCCGCAACGGCCTGTACGACCGTCGCGTTCTCAGGAGCCACCGTGCGGCCGTCCCGGTCATCTGCGTGGGGAATCTGACGACCGGCGGAACGGGCAAGACACCTCTGGTGGCCTGGCTGGCCCATCTGACGGCTGAGGAAGGGCTTCATCCGGCAATGCTGACACGCGGGTACAAGGCTCGCAGGGTGTGCACCGCACACCATGACACGAAGGCGGGCAATGCCCACCCTACGGACGAGCCGGCGGAGCTGGCCCAGGCCTGTCCGGGTGTTCCCGTAATCGTCAACCCGGACCGCGTGGCGGGCGCCGCCGAGGCGGTTCGCAGCCACGATGCCCAGGTCCTTCTGATGGACGATGGATTCCAGCATCGCCGACTGATGCGAGACCTCGACATTGTGACCATCGACGCCACAACACCGTTCGGATACGGGCGTCTTCTGCCCGCCGGGTTCCTGCGAGAGCCCGTCGGCAGCCTCCGGCGGGCCCACGCCGTGGTGTTGACCCGCTGCGACCAGGTCTGTGAAGAAACGCTCGGCCGGATCGAGACGCAGATTCGCCGGATTCGGTCCGACCTGCTCGTCGTCCGGGCCGTCCACGCCCCGGTCGGCGCTCGACGCAGCGACGGCGTGGATATCCCGCTGCAGGAACTCAAGGGCAAGAAGGTCTTTGCCTTCTGCGGCCTGGGCAATCCGGCGGCCTTTTTCGCGACTGTTCAGGCCTGTGGGTGCGTTTTGGTCGGCTCGCAGGCATACAACGACCATTACACCTATACGGACCGAAATCTGGCCGATCTGTACCTGGCCGCCCGCTCGCAGGGGGCCGATCTGCTGCTGACGACCCAGAAGGACTGGACCAAGATCGCCGCCTTGAGCCGGACCGGCGAGACCATGCCAGCGGCCTATCTGGCGATATCGCTTCAATTTACGGACGGCGGCAACGCGCTAAGGGCCTTGATCGAACGAGCCCTGGCCGGTACAATACCCCCTTCATGACGAATCGCGTTTCAACCGAAAGTGCTCGGTTTTCTGATATGTACGAACGGCTACTGAAAACGATTGGCAGTCTCGGAGCGCCGAAGGTTCTCGTCGCAGGCGACTTCATGCTCGACGTCTACGTCTACGGCGACGCCGTGCGCATCAGCCCCGAGGCGCCGGTGCCCGTGCTGAAGGTGACTGAGACGGAATACCGCTGCGGCGGCGCCGCCTCCGTGGCCACCGACCTGGCCGCCCTGGGCGCTGCGCCCGTCTGCATCGGGCTGGTGGGCAAGGACGCCGAGGGCCGCCGACTCAAAGAGATGCTGGCCGATCTCGGCGCCGATGTGGCGGGTCTGTACGAGATGGCGGACCGCCCCACCGTGACCAAGCAGCGGCTGATCGGCCTGGCCCAGCATCGCCACAAACAGCAACTGATGCGTATCGACCGGGAGACGGCCGATCCCGTTCCGATTGAAGTCGGCGAGGAGATGGTCCGCCAGTATCGCCGGCGTCTGTCCGACGTCGAGATCGTCTGCCTCCAGGATTACAACAAGGGTGTGCTGACGAACCTGCTGTGCCAGCAGATGATCGTCCTGGCCGTCGAAGCAGGCAGGAAGGTACTCGTCGATCCGACGCCCGGAGGCGACTATGCCAAGTACAGCGGCGCCACCCTGATCACCCCGAACCGCCACGAGGCCTCGACGGCGTGCGGATTGGCGATCCGCACCGCTTCCGATGCCGCCCCGGCCGCCGAACACCTGCTCGCCGACCTGCGTCTCGAAGCGGTGGTCGTGACGCTCGACAAGGAGGGCGCCTATCTGGCGACAGGCGACTTGAGCCAACTGGTGCCCGTCAAGCCGCGCACCGTCTACGACGTCACCGGCGCCGGCGACGTCGTGCTGGCCACACTGGCGGTCGGTCTGGCCGCCGACAGCGACTACCTTACGGCGGTGCATTTGGCCAACATCGCCGGCGGCATCGAGGTCGAGAAGTTCGGAGCCGCCAGCGTCACCCGGGCCGAGATGGAGCGGGAGATCGCGCGACTGTACGGCACGCGAAACGACAAAGTCCGTTCGTTGGACGCGTTGTTGGAGGAGCTGTCGTGGCGTCGCGATCGCCATCAGAGCATCGTATTCACAAACGGCTGCTTCGACGTACTCCATCGCGGGCACATCGAGTACCTGGAGTTCTGCCGGGCCCAGGGCGATATCGTGGTGGTGGGCCTCAACAGCGATCGTTCCGTGCGGGCCCTCAAGGGCCCGGATCGCCCGGTCAACAACGAACGGGACCGCGCCGCTGTGCTGAGCGGGCTGGAATCCGTGGATTTCATCACCCTTTTCGACGATCCGAGCGTTCTGGACCTCGTCAAGAAGGTGCGTCCGGACGTGCTCGTCAAGGGAGGCGACTACGGCAAGGAAGGAGTCGTCGGCTGGGAGTTCGTCGAGTCCTACGGCGGGAAGGTGGCGATGGCGCCGCTGGTCAAAGACAAGAGTTCCACCGACACGATCGAGAGGATCCGGGCCTTGCAGGCGAACGCGCGATGACCGACGGACAAGAGCAGATCGTTCGAGAGACCATCAACGACCACAAGGCCCTGGTCGTGCAGTTCGAGCGCGATGGGGCCGCGATCGTCGGCCGGATCGCCGAAATGATCGCGCAATCCCTGACCGAAGGCGGTACACTCTACCTGTGCGGCAACGGAGGCTCGGCGGCCGACGCCCAGCACGTCGCCGGCGAGTTCGTCGGCCGGTTCCGGACCGAACGCCGGGCCCTGCCGGCCGTAGCGCTGTCGACCGACACCTCCGTACTGACCTGCATTGCCAACGACTACAACTACGAGAGCGTCTTCGCCCGACAGGTCGAAGCCCTCGTACGGAAAGGCGACGTCCTCTGGGCGTTCTCGACCAGCGGAACCTCGGCGAACGTCTTGAAGGCCGTGGAGGCGGCCCGATGCAAGGGCGCGCGAATCATTGCCTTCACGGGCAGAGGCAACAGCCCGCTGGAGAGCATGGCCGACCTGTGCCTCTGCGCGGATGCTCGGGCCACGGCGCGAAGCCAGGAGATTCACCAATTGGCCTATCACATTGTATGCGACCTCGTGGAACGGAGTTTCGCGGGGTAGTCTCTTCTCGTGCAGGATGCTATGGCAAGTGCGGCGGTGTTTTTCGATCGTGACGGGACCCTCATCGAGGACCCGGGGTACCTGAGCCACCCCGACCAGGTCAAGCTGCTGGACGGTGCGGCCGAGGTACTCAAGGAGGTCGCCCTGCTCGGCTACAAGACGGTCGTCGTCACAAACCAGTCAGCCGTGGCCCGGGGGATCGTCTCGGAAGAGATGCTCGAACGCATCCACCAGCGTCTGCGCGAGTTGCTCGCCCTCAAGGGGGCGTCGCTCGACGGGATCTACTACTGCCCGTATCATCCGGACGGCGTGATCCCGAACTACCGGCGCGACAGCGATTGGCGAAAGCCCGAGCCGGGCATGCTGCTGGCGGCCGCCGAGGAAATGGACCTCGATCTGAAACAGTCGTGGATCGTCGGCGACAGCGGACGCGACGTCGAAGCCGGGTGTCGGGCGGGCTGCCGAACGATTCTCCTGCGTGCGGGATCGGTCGATCGCGACACAGCGGACGACGGCCGGCCGGACTACATTGCGGTCAATCTTAGAGAGGCTGCCAATATGATTAAGGACTTCCATCGCTCGTCCCGCGAAGAACCGTTCGAAACGGTCGCGGCCGAGGCCGACACGGCCAGCGAACACGATTACAAGGTGACGCCTCTCGAGGCCGAACAACTGCGAATCGAGCCACCGCAAACCGAGGAGCCCGACGCACTGGACGAGCACCCGCAGCCGGACAGAGAAACCTCCGTGCTGCTCGTCGAGATCCTCGAACAACTCAAGCGGATGCAGAAGGCCGAGATGTTCGGCGAGTTCTCGATCATGCGGCTGCTGGCCGGGATCGTGCAGGTCTTCGTACTGTTCTGCCTGTTGATGGCGCTCTGGTTCCTCATGAGCCCGGACCGGCAAGTGACCCCCATCTTCCTGTCCTTGGGCTTCGGGACCGTCCTGCAGTTGATGGCCCTGACGTTCTATATCATGCAGGGCCGACAGTGAGATGAACCCCAACCTCGCCCAAGTCAAGACACTGGCGGTACGCTGCCCCAACTGGGTCGGCGACATCGTCATGGCCACGCCCGTCTTCGAGTGTCTCCGCCGGAACCTGCCGCACGCTCGCATCCTCGGCGTACTCAAGGGCCCCGCCCAGAAAATCCTCCGCGACAGCCCGTGGTTCGACGGATTCATCGACGGCAACGACAAGTCCTGGGCGGGCTTCAGGAAGATGCGAAGCCAATTGCGCCAGGCCCGTCCCGACGCGGCGATCCTGCTGAGCAACTCCGTGCGGTCGGCGTTGACGCTTCGGCTGGCCGGCGTCCGGACGCTCTATGGCTACCGCCGGGAATGGCGGACGGCCCTGCTGGCCGGCGGTCCGACGGTCCGACGCGACGGCGGTCGGATCGTCCCGGTCCCGATGATCGACTACTACCTGGAAATCTGCCGCTGGCTCGGCCTGGAGGTCCCTGCCGACGCCAGACCGCGACTGTTTTACAGCGATTCGGTCGCCCGACAGGCGCAAGCGATTCTGGCCAAGCACGGTGTCGGCGAAACCGACTTCGTCGTCGGCCTCAACCCCGGCGCCAGCTTCGGCTCGTCCAAGTGCTGGCCGCCGGAGTATTTCGCGGAATTGGCCGAGCGATGTGAGCGGAACCTGGCAGCCAAGGTCGTGCTCCTGTCCGGGCCGGGCGAAGAGGCCATCGTCCAGGCCATCCTGGATCGCACCCGGGCCGGGGCCATCGACCTGCGGTCCGAGAAGATCGACCTCGAACTGCTCAAACCGGTGGTCGAACGCTGCAATCTGATGATTACCAACGACACGGGGCCGCGCCACTACGCGGTGGCGTTCGACGTGCCCGTCGTGGTCATCATGGGACCGACCGATCCCCGATACACCGAGGCAAACACGGACCGCACCATCGTCGTACGCAAGGAATTGGCGTGCTCGCCCTGCCATCTGAAGGTCTGTCCGAGGCAGCACGAGTGCATGAGAGAAATCCGGCCGGACGAGGTCTTCTCGGCGGCCGAGACCCTGTTGAGTGTGTGTGCACAGTATGGAACCTGAGGTCTATCAGCAGAGATGGCTCAAGCTGCGAGACGGCAAGGTCGACGTCGAGGCGCTCGTCCACCTGTCGCGTCAGATCGCCTTCTCGTTCATCGACCGGTACTTCCAAAAAAGCCTGTACGAGCCGGCCTATATCGACCTGCTCTGCGAGATGGGGACGTTCCATTCGAAGCCGGACCTGGACAACATCGCCGCCGCCGCCCTGTTCGGCATCGTCGTGGAGAAACTCTGCGACGACTTCGAGGAGCTGCCCGTCGAACTCTACGCCCGCGTGATGTGCCAGATCATCTCGTTCTGTCGAACGGTCCCGGCCGGACGGAATCTCGATGAGACGCTGACCGGCTTCGGCATCATGTCGCCGGAGCAGTTGTACGAACGGGCGCTGTCCGTTCACACCCGGCCTTACCGCTATGGTGTTGACAGGGCGCCGTCACGCATCGTGCTGCTTTCGCGCGTCACGATCGGCGCCGACGTTGCCATCCTCAGCGTGATGATCCAGCGTTTGCAGAGGCTCTTTCCACAGACGGACATCGTCGTGATCGGCAACAGCAAGCTCGCCGGGCTGTTCGAGGGCAATCCCCGCATCCGCCTGCGCGCCACCAGCTACGCTCGCCGCGGAGGGCTGTTCGAACGGTTCGCCGGATGGCATGCGGCGATGGAGATCCTTCGGGATGAAATGCCCGAAGACGGCGAGCGGTCAATGCTCGTGATCGATCCGGACTCGCGCATCTCCCAGCTCGGCGTGCTCCCCCTGTTGCACGGCGAGAACTACCTGTTCTTCAACACCCGCAACCACGACGCCTCGACGCGGGGCCGCTGTATGGCCGAGTTGACCAACGACTGGATGGATGCCGTCTTCGGCGACTCGGAGTTCTGTCATCCGACGGTCTGGAGCGCCCCGGCAACCCTCGACGCGGCACGCATGCGAATCGATCTGCTGCGCGCCGGCGGCGCCAAGCGGGTGATTGCCGTCAACTTCGGGGTCGGACAGAACCCTCGCAAGCGGGTCAGCCTGGAATTCGAGAAACGGCTCGTGCGCGCCTTGGCGGCGGTGCCCGACACGGTGGTCCTTCTTGATCGCGGGTTCGGTCCCGATGAGACCGAGCGGGCCTGGCAGATCATGGCGGACGCTCGGCATTGCGGCCTGCCTTGCATTGAGACGCATTTTTCTGCCCCCAACTTCCCGTCGATCCCCCACGGTGTTCTCGTCGTCGAGTGCGCGATCTCCGAGGTCGCCGCGCTGATCGCCCACAGCGACGAATACATCGGGTACGATTCGGCCTGCCAGCATGTGGCCGCGGCCGTCAAGACGCCGACGTTGACGGTCTTCGCCGGCAGCAACAACATGAACTTCGTCCGCCGCTGGAGCGCCTGTGGCAACACCGAGTGCCGGATCGTCCACGTCAACACACTGACCGACCCGCTGCACGTCGATATCGACGAGATTATCATGCGAATCACACAGGAACGGGCGGGCCGGGCACTCGAAAGCCCACAACAGAGGATCCATGAGGTCCGAAAGCAAAGGCGCAATCGCCGGTCGGCTCAAGAGCCCGTGACGGAATCGGAATAGAGGGGGGCGCCAGGACCTCCACGGCAATGAAAGTACTGTTCATCTATCCCTCGGCCGACTCGCAGTTGGGCTTCAACTACGGCGTCGCGCACATGACCGCGATCCTGAAGCGTGCCGGACATACCGTCGCCTTCTGGCAGCTTTGCGAGGAGATCGAACCCCTGCCAACCGAGACGCAGTTTGTCCAGCGAATCGCCCGCGAAAGACCGGATGTCCTGGCCTTTTCGGTGGTGACCAACCAGTGGGCCTACACCCGCACACTGGCCGGATGGGCAAGAGGAAGGTTCTCGATCCCCTTCGTCATCGGCGGCGTCCATACGCTGATGTGTGTCGAAGAGGTGCTCGATACCAGCCTGTTCGACTACGCGTTCCGGGGCGAATGCGAGGATGCCTTCCTGGAGTTCGTCGAGCGGCTCGACCGAGGCCAGTCCGTCGAATCCGTCCCCAATCTCGCGTTCGTCCGAGACGGCCGGCTCCAAATCAACCCCGTCGGCCCGCTGCCCGAGCTGACCCGGCTGCCGCTGAAGGACTACGAGAGCATGGACTTCCAGCGGATGATCGACGCCAAGCACGGGTGGGTCGGTCTGATGGCCTCGCGGGGCTGCCCTTTCTCCTGCACGTACTGCTTCAACCACGTGATGGTCGAAACGTACAAACGGGACCTTCAGTGCAGTTTCAAGGGCCTCAACTACATCCGCCGGTTCAGCGTCGAGCAGATGATCGAGGAAATCGAGTACCTGCTGAAGAACTACCGCCACATCCGCATGTTCATCTTCGACGACGATCTGTTCACCTTCGACAAGGCCTACGTCGAGGCGTTCTGCCGGGCCTATCGCAAGATCAGCGACATCCCATTCGTGGTCAACGCCCACGTCGGCTTCTTCGACGACGAGTGCGCCGCCGCTTTGGCCGGGGCCGGCTGCAAGATCGTCAAGTTTGGCGTCGAATCCGGCAGCGAAACCGTCCGCCGCACCATCCTGAACCGGCACATGAGCAACGACCAGATCGTCGAGGCGATGGCCGCCGTACAGCGGCACGGGATGCACAGTTCGGTCTTCATCATCATCGGCTTTCCCCACGAAGGGCGCGAGGACGTGCTCGACACGGTCCGGCTGCTCGGCCGCGCCCGCCCCGGACGCTTCCGCTGGACGTTCTTCTTCCCCTTCCCCGGGACGAAGAGCCACCAGATCAGTCTCGACGGCGGCTATATCAACCCCGAGAAGATGGAGCGCCTCAAAAATTTCACCGACGAATCGTGCCTCGAATTCGATCCGGAGCACAACTTGCTGCTCAAGAAGATCGGGCGCATCATGCCCTGGTTCGTCAATGCGTATTCCGACCTGCCCGTCGCCGACTTCTATCGAGACAAGGTCGAGGAGATCCTCGATATGGACGAGAACCAATGGGACCGCGTCCGCGGCTCGCTGCTCGACCGCGACAAGGAGTATTCCCAACAGCACTGCGCCCGGGGCCTGTCGCACTACGCCGTCAAGTACAACCGTTTCATGGGCGTGATCTCAGACTACTTCCTCCAGGACGCTTAGCTTCGGGGTATGCCCACTGCATGGACCGCAAAGAAGACGCCACCCTGGCTTTTTGCCTCTACAGATACTTCCCATACGGGGGGTTGCAGCGGGACATGCTGCGCATCGCCCTGGCCTGTCAGCAGCGCGGCTACAGGATCGCGGTGTACGCGACGGCCTGGGAAGGCGACGTGCCACCCGGCTTCGAACTGCATCGGCATCGCCCCGCCGGCCTGACGAACCACGGCCGAATGCGACGATTCCACCAGTGGCTGACCGAGCAACTGGACCGACAATCCGTCGCCTGCATCGTCGGCTTCAACAAAATGCCCGGCCTCGACGTTTACTTCGCCGCCGACGGCTGCCTGAAGGCCCGGGCAGTCGAGGAGCGAAGTCCCTTCTACCGATGGCTGCCCCGCTATCGTCAGTATCAGGCGTTTGAAGAGGCCGTATTCGGCAGCGAGTCACACACGCAGATCCTGATGCTTTCGGCAATCCAACAGGCGCTCTACGTCCGGCACTACGGAACACCCGAGCAGCGGATCCATTTCCTTCCTCCCAATGTGGCGAAGGACCGCGTCGCCGGGCCCGATGCACCCCAGGTCCGTCGAGCCTTTCGAGAGGAAACCAGGTTGCAGGATAACGACCGCCTGCTCGTCCAGGTGGGGTCGGGCTTCCGCACCAAGGGATTGGATCGTTCGTTGCGGGCCTTGGCGAGCCTGCCGGACAGCCTGAGGACCCGGACGCATCTCTATGTCGTAGGAGATGATGATAACAGACGCTATCTGCGACTGTTGCGACGGCTCGGCATTGCCGGGCACGTGACGTTCCTCGGGGCCAGGGATGATGTCCCTCGCATTCTCATCGGGGCCGATCTGCTGATCCACCCGGCCCGCCACGAGAATACGGGCACCGTCCTGGTCGAGGCCCTGGCCTGCGGCCTGCCGGCCATCGCCACCGCCGTTTGCGGCTACGCCCATTACATCGAGCGCGCCCACGCCGGCTGGGTGATCCCGGAGCCCTTCGATCAACACCTCTTCAACCGCCAGCTCCGGGAGGCACTTGAAAACGATCGGTTGCAGGAGTTGGGCCGTCGCGGCATCGCATTCGCCCAAACCGAAGATCTGCATGGCATGGTCGACGCCGCCGTGAAGACCATTGAGGAGCTTGCGTCTGTGCGAGATGGACGATAGACTCACGTTTTGTCCATGTGGCGGGCACGTGAATGGCCCACGGCGGGCGGGCGGAAGCAAGCCGGTGCGTCCTGCGGTGTGGGGATCTATGAGAGAGCTGTTCCTATCTGAGACATTTCGCTATCTGTGGCAGGACAAAGACCCCTTCCAGGAAGCCGACCGGCTGGCCGGCAAGGTCTTTCGCCAGATGAAGTCGCGTAAGACCCTCCGCTTCGTGGTCGACGGGGATGCGTATTTTCTCAAGATGCATCGCGGCATTGGCTGGGTGGAAATCGCCAAGGAGTTGCTCCAGTTCAAACGGCCGGTGCTGGGCGCCGAAAACGAATGGCGGGCCCTCAGACTCCTCCGTCAGATCGGGGTCGAGACAATGACGCCCGCCGCCTACGGAACCAAAGGCGCCAATCCCGCGTCTCGACACTCGTTCCTCATTACCGAGGAACTGACGGGGACCGAGAGCCTGGAGGACTTCTGCCGGGACTGGCCCCGCCGGCCGCCCCCCCTTCCGCTTCGCGTCGCCCTGATCGAGCGGGTCGCCTCGATGGTCCGCCAGATGCACCGCCATGGCATGAACCATCGCGACTGCTATATCTGCCATTTTCACCTGGACGTATCCGCCGGACGCGACCGGGTCGATCCCGAGCGCTTTCACCTATATGTGATCGATCTGCATCGGGCCCGAATTCGACGCCGTGTCCCCACGCGATGGATCGTCAAAGACCTGGCCGGCCTGTACTTCTCCGCCATGGACATCGGCCTGACGCGAACCGATTGCCTGCGATTCATCGCCGCCTATGAACAGAAGCGATTGCGGGCAATGCTATGGGACCGTGGCCGCTTCTGGAAACAGGTTGAGCACACCGCTGCGTCGCTCTATAGGAAACACTTCGGCTGTCTGCGCTGAGGGTCCACAGGAACTCTACGGCGGCTCATCGTCCGAACGGCCCCTCTTCTCTGGCGAAGGATTGACTTGGCGGCAGAGGCACTGATACAATCTACATATGATGCAGGTTGAGATGCCCGGTCGCATGTCATGGAAGTGCTGTGGAACGGGCAGTCCCCTGCGAACGGACCGTGGCAACTGGTGAGCCTTCTAACTCTCGCAGAGTGATCGACGCGGAGCCTATGTGGGTCTGGCTTCTGGCGAGTCCCATGCGAATCTGAGAGCGGCTTGACCGAATAGGCCAGAGGATGTGTCTCGCACCGAAAGTGTCGATCTGTGTTCCGACCTGCAACAGAGAGCGATACGCGTGAGAAACGCTCACCAGCGAATTCGCGCGAACCCATGACGACCACGAGGGCGTTGTTGTCGATGATGGTTCGACGGACAACACCGCCCAGACAGTGAAGGATGCCGCCCATGACATCAGATGTCCCTCGCACGAAAACCAGGGGGAGGCTGGTAGTCACACGCCAGCATATGACGGAAAGGAAGGCATGAATCTGCTTATCATCAGCAGCAATCCGGAAGGCAGCGGCTTTCGCGAACGGATCGGCAGCTACTTCGATACCATGGCCGTGCGTGGAATCGTCCCGACGGTCGAGGTACCGAGCCAATGTCCCATCAAGCGGGCCCGTCAATACGCGAAGATGGACCGATATGATGTCGTCCTGTTGCACAAGAAATGCCTCACGTTGTTCGAGGCGGTGTTCTTTTCGCCGCGCCGAGCGAAGGTCATCTTTAGCTACGATGACGCCATCATGTTCAATCAGGACGGAAACCCCACGCGAACGCACGTGCGTCGGTTTCGGCGCAGCGTGCAGCGTGCAGACACGATTCTCGTGGGCAGCTCCTATCTGGCCCAGCAGGCGACTGCATACCATGACCACATCCAAATTCTGCCGCTTGGCCTGAATACTGAGCGATACGGGAGCACCCCCTCGCGGTGCCGCGACGGCAAGGTCCGCCTCGTCTGGGTGGGCAGCCCGGTCACCCTCAGCTATCTCGACCAGCTTCGCCCCATCATGCGGGAATTGGCGGGACAGTATTCCAACCTCGTTTTGCGTCTTGTGTGCGAGGAGTTCCTGGACATGGAAGGCGTCGAAATCGAGAAGATCCGCTGGACCCCCGAGACTCGCTACCGGGCCTTGGCCGAAGCGGATATCGGGTTGGCTCCCTTGCCCGACAACCCGTTCACGCGCGGCAAGTGTACGTTCAAAGTCCTCGAATACTCCGCTTCCGGGCTTCCGGTGATTGCCTCACCGGTCGGCACCAACGTCGATCACGTCAAGGATGGCATCACCGGCTATCTGGCGGAAACTCCCCGCCAATGGACGGAGAAGATCAGTGAGCTTATCGAAGCCCCACAGCAGCGACATGACATGGGCGCGTGCGGTCGCGAATACGCGCGCGAATTTGACCGCTCCATCATTGGAGAAAAGCTGTGCGACCTGATCCTCCAGACCGCCGCAGGGTCTCGGCAAAGTACAGCAATGTGAGACCGCGGTGTCGCCCGGGAGCAGCATGTTGTCGATCGGCCTACTTGACCGCATCGAGATTCAGACTGATCTCGATACGGTCAGCGCCGATCTGCACCGCTTTACAGGCCATGTCCTTGAAGTCGTGATGTTCGCAATTCCACGGGTCCCAGGTTCGAATGTCGCGAAAGCCAGCTTTGCGCAGAATCGCTTCCAACGAGCGTCGATTGAAAATGGAATAGTGGATGTTGTATTCGGAATCCTGACCGCCCATCAGTAGCATACAAATAGCCTCGGGATCCCGGCCTGCTCTCGCATAGACGTCGAGCAGGCGGTCGAAATCAGGCACCGACAGGCGCAGCACGCCGCCTGCCTTGATGATGCGGAACATCTCGCTCAAGATGCGTTCCAGCATCGGCCGCCTGATGTGTTCGAGCACGTGACACATATAGACAAGATCGACTGTTCCATCAGCAAAAGCCGATAGCTGTCCGATGTCGTCGGTAACGATATGAACATGAGCATACGGCACGGCGTCGATATTGATGAACTCCGGGCTCTTGATCGGACCGCAGCCAATATGCAGCAGGAGTCTGTCACCGGCATTTTTCGGCGGCACCGGTTCGATGAATCGTCGTTTCAAGAATGACAGGTTCCGTTTGAAGCTGCGACGCATGCGTTTCAACATGAATCCTCTCCTTTGGCCCCGCAATTGGGATCATCGTTCGAGATCCGCCACTGCCGGCCAGACTGGCGTCCGGCTGTTCGGGCCCTCGTACGGACCGTGCCTCTTCTTGCGGGAAGGCCAACATCATGCTTGCCATGGAACAGTCCAACTATCGTCCTGGGAATCGCGACCCCAGGAAGGAACGAATCACAACCGTTCATCTCTGCCGTGCCTTCACGTGGTCCTCCAGCCAATCGCAATCCCGTGCGAACCGCATCAATTCCCGATTGAAGCGACGGCGGAGGGTCCAGTACACCCGATGGACACGCATGCCGTCGAGGTCCGTCAGGACTGCTCCGTCGGCGTCCAGCAGGAAATTCGAGTGTTTCGTGTCCCCATGTGTGATACGATGGTCGGCCAGACGCTCGAGCAACTGCAAGACCTGCCGGCTCCGCATTTCCTTGGTGCTGCGAACCACCCGCGCGTCGCCCATCAGGTGGCTCAGAGAGCGCGCCTGAATGAACGCCGTAACGAAATAGGACTGCCACAACATGAAGCCTCGGCATTCATCAATATAAGCGAGTGGCTGGGCGGTGGGAATGCCCAGAAGACCGAGCAACTGGGCGTTGAGCCAGCTTCGTCGGGCACGTGAGCCCTTGAGGGTGTGGCGGAGCGAGTGCCAGAAGCCTTTGTGGTTGTAGCGCTTGACCACCACATCCTGTCCGTTCCAGACGATCCGGCTGACAAAACAGGTCTTGCCATTCTTGAGGACTTCGCCGTGGCGCAAGAGCGCATCGATCGCTTCACAGAACTGTGCGGGTGATGACTCCGCCAGAAATGGTCTTTCGAAAACGCCTCGGAACCGGCCCTCCCGAAATCGAAGAGTCCGGCTGGTAGTCCGCAGCGAACGCCGGACAAGCTTGCGGATGACCTCTCGGCGGATCACATAGACGCGTTTCTTCAACGCCTCGTTGTCTTGCGGACTCCATAGCCACTGCCTTTCTTCCGCGTAGGCGGCCGCCACCGGGGCAATGCCGGAAGCCTTGTCCTCGCTCAGACACGAAAGGAAACTCGCCAGATCCTCAATGCTCGCACGCCGTCGGAGAGCCCTGCCCCGGAAAGACATCTGGGCCACATCGAGCGAGAAGACCATCTGGCCGCGAAGCATGAAATTGCCGATGTGCAGATCCGACTGCACAACGCCCTTCCTGTGGTGCCGCGCCAGTTCCCTGGCAAGGTGACACAATAACTCGACTTTTTCCCCGAGGTTCTTCGCCTGTTGCCAGAGTTCCAGGCCCGTGGACGCCTCCCGGATCTTCTCGGTTACGATGGCCCAGTGGCCCTGCCTCGTACGTCCTGACAGCAGCAGTACCGGCGCGCGGACCCCCAGTTCGGCCAACCGGCGCAGGCCCCTCAGTTCACGCCGGTAATGGTAGTATGCCTTCCACCGATGACAGAAGATCTTCAGTACCACGTCCCGATCGCGCCAGGAGGCGTCCGAGACCTCGCGCGTGCCCGGTAGAATCCGCAACGCACGCCGGATCACGATCTCCTGGGCAGATTCCGACTGCCCCGGGAGGACCCAAATTGACCGAGTCGATTCGCTCATATCTATCGACGGCACTTCGCCGCCAAGCCTTCTTCGTTTGTTTCCACCTGTCCGGCGGCGCTACCCTCGCCCCCAACACTGCGATGTCTTGACATCTCGTCATGATACCCGCCAGCAAGACGCCCTGCCAGCAATTCCTAACAGCGTATCGCCGGAGGGGTTGAGGCTGGTGGCAAGGAACCGATGCCGCTATAATCCGGGTGTCCGGGCCGATCCCGATGTGGATCGCCAGAGAAGACGACACCGAGAGACAGGACCGAGGCCATCTATGGACAAGACCACCACTCGCCGCCAGTTCCTCAAGACCGGAGCCGCCTTCGGGGCCGCGTGGGGATTGCCGTATTTCGTGCCGGGCCGCGCGCTGGGTGCCGACGGCGCGACGCCGCCGAGCGAGAAGATCGTCATGGGCTGCATCGGCGTCGGCAGCATGGGCGGCGGCCATCTGCGGGCCTTTCTGGGCCGGGAAGAGGTACGCGTTGTGGCGGCGTGCGACCTTCGCGAGGCCTTTCGCCAGCGGGCCGGGCAGCAGATCGACGAGAAGTACGCAAGCCGGGACGCCACGACATACCACGATTTCCGCGAGTTGCTCGCTCGGGCGGACATCGACGCGGTCTGCATCGCGACGCCGGACCATTGGCATGCCCTGATCGGCATCGAGGCCGCCCGAAACGGCAAAGACATGTACCTGGAGAAACCGGCCGACGTCCACGTCGCAGCCGCGAAGGCCCTGCGTCAGGCAGTGAACGACTACGGCGTGGTCTTTCAGTTCGGCACGCAGCAGCGCTCGGGGCGCGACTTCCGATTCGGATGCGAGTTGGTCCGTAACGGCCGCATCGGCAAATTGCAGACCATCGTCGTCGGCTCCGTGCCGGGCCTGTCATTGCCCAATCAGCCGACCCAGCCCGCGCCCGACCCACGGCAGTTCGATTACGACATGTGGCTCGGCCCGGCGCCGTGGGCGCCGTATTCGTTCGAGCGCGCCGCATCGCGCGCCGAAGGCAGTGCCGGCTACTGGATGCACATCCACGACTACGGGCTGGGCTGTCTCAGCGGCGCCTGGGGCATCCATCACATCGACATCGCCCAATGGGGCAACGGCACCGACGACACCGGCCCGCTGGAGATCGAAGGCGCCGGCGTGATCCCCGCCGACGGGCTCTGCGACACGCCGATGACCTGGCGGGTCGAGCATCTCTACGCCAACGGCGTCCGGATGATTCACATGGATTCGCGCCACACCGCCGCGGAGTTCCCCCAATTCGGCGAGGCTGCGGCGTCGCTGCAGATCCCCGGCTGTGGCATCCTCTTCATCGGCTCCGACGGCTGGGTCATCGTCTCGCGGGGTGGGATCGACGCCAGACCCAAAACGCTCTTGCAGGAGACGTTCGACTCCAACGCGGTTCGGCTGCCTGCGAGCAACGATCACAAGCGGGATTTCCTCGAATGCGTGCGAACGCGGGGCAAAACGGTCAGTCCCATCGAGGCCGCGGTCCGGTCGGACACGATCTGCCACCTCGACGACATCGCGATCCGCCTCGGGCGCAAGCTACACTGGGACCCCCAGGCCGAATCGTTCGTTGGGGACGACGGCGCCAATCGCATGCTCTGCCGGCCCACGCGCAGCCCCTGGACGCTGTGACGCGTCAGGTCCGTGCGTGCTTCAGGAGGCGGTGGATTCGCAGCAGCTCGCCGACGCTCCAGGCCTGGGCCCAACAGCCCTTGGGCTCCTGGGGCTCATCGCCATCGAAGATCTCCGCGATACTGCCGAGACAGCCGTCGGCCGTCACGTGGCTCAGCAGCGGCTCGATCATCTCCGTCGCTCGGCGAACGCTGGCCGGCTTGAAGTCGTTGACCTTCAAATAGGCCTCGACGAAGGGCCCCATCAGATAGGGCCAGACCGTTCCCTGGTGATACGCCGCATCTCGCCTGCGCTGAGGCCCCTCATACCGGCCCTGATAGCAGGCGTCGCGGCGGCTCAGCGTGCGAAGCCCATACGGCGTCAGAAGCTCGGACTCGACCGCGGCGAGGATCGCCTTCTGCCGGGCCCCGCTCAACGGCGGACCGTACGGAAGCGAGATCGCGAAGATCTGGTTGGGCCGAAGACTCGCATCGACCTGCCCGTCCGCCATGACCGTATCGTTCAGATAGCCCAACGACTCGTTCCAGAACAACTCGCCAAAACTGTCGCCGGCCTGCTGGGCCATCTTGGCATACCGTTTCGCATCCGACACCAGGTCCATGCGCAAACAGAACTCGTGCAGGTGGCATAGGGCGTTGTGCCACAGTGCGTTGACCTCGACGGGCTTGCCCCAGCGGGGCGTGAACGCGACGCCGTCATACTTGGCGTCCATCCAGGTCAACTGCGTGTTGCTGTCGCCGGCGCGGACGAGGCCATCGGCATCGACGTGGATGCCGAACCGCGTGCCGTTCTGATAGGAATCGACGATCCAGCGGATCACCGGCAGCAATTCCCGATTGAAGGTCTCCTTGTCCTCGGTGGCTCCGAGGTATTCAAACGCGGCGTGGATGAACCACAGCGAGGCATCGACGCTGTTGAAGTGGGCCGGCCCGCTGCGATCGTCGAACCGGTTCGGGATGAGCCCGTCGTCCGCCGCTGCGGCAAACGTGCACAACACCGACCGCGCTTCGTCGCATCGCCCCGTCGCCAGCAGCAGGCCGGGCAGCGCGATGAACGTGTCGCGACCCCAGTCGGCAAACCAGGGGTACCCGGCCACGATGCTCGTGCCTTCCACGTCGCCGTATCGCCGTTTGACGATGAATTGATCGGCCGCCAGGACGAGTCTGCGATCCGTCGCGTCGGCCGCCGCCCCGGAGAGAATCTGTCTCTGGCGGTCGGCGAGGCGGTTTTTGATCGTCTCGACATCCACCATCACCGACTCCGGCCGATAGCGTTCATCGAGACGGGCCCAGAACACGAGACGTCCATCCTCTTCGACGACGCCCCGGAAGAAGCCGGGCGTCCAGAGGTCCTCGCCCGCCTCCTGGCCTCGCCGTCGGTTGGTGCGGTACGTGAAGTCGAACCACCACTGCGGGTCGCCGTCGAAATCCATTCCCGAACAGCCCATCCGCAGGGCACAGCCGCCCGGTGTATCATGGCGCACCACCACGCCCGACTCCAGGCGATCGCATCGCACCGCCGCGTCACTGTTCTGTGTATGGTGGAAATCTCTGAGGCCGACGAACGGACGCACGATGAACTCGACCGGGTCCATGAGGCCGTCGAAGGTATATTCGACCACGACCGTGTCGCTGTCGTCGGCGAGGTAGACCGCCTTGTGCAGCTCGATCGATTCGAATTCGTAGATGAAGTGCGCGCCGGTGTCGCGGCGGAATTGGCGCAGATAGGGACACGGCGCCAGGACCGGATCGCCGGAGAACTCGAATGTGGACAGATGAAACGCCTGCGAACCACAGACAACGATCTCCTGGCAGTTGGACAGGGCCATGACCCGATTGACGGGCGGCGCGAGCGAACCGATCAGCAGACCGTGGTAGCTGCTCGTGTTGCAGCCGAGGATGGTCCCCGCGGCGTAGCTGCCCCGCTCGTTGGTCAGGAGCCATTCGCAGTCCAGCAGGTTCCCGATCTCGCCGTCGATGGCGACCCGGACGACTTCCTCGGCGCCGGTCTTCTGTCGTGTCAACACAGCCGCTCTCCCGTGAATGGACAATCCCGATCTCTGAAACAACGGAGGTCTTCGCGCACGCGTCCGCCGGACGCCGTCAGTTCGTTACCGTGGCGACGGGCGTCGCCACGGCTGCCGGGCCGGACGATGGATGCCGCACGGCCTGAATCGTCGGAGCGGCGCAACGCCGCTGAAGATGATCCAGCACGTTCATGAAATTGATGTACGAATCGTACGGCGAATCGTAGGGATTGAAGTACTTGTGGACGTCGCCGTCCGCGAAGTACTTCGTGCACATGTAATAGAAATGATCCGACACCTGGAGCCGGCGCCAGTCGGAAAGGATCTGCTCGTCGTTGGCCCGCTTGATCTTCCGTTCCAGGCGATACAGCTCGTGGATGGCGTTGGATTGCATCGGGTTGCCCAGCCAGGCCGAGAGGTCGCGCTCCGTGTCGGCCCAACTGATCATGTGCCGTACATCCACCTCGCCAACCGCATCGTAGGCGGCGACCACCTCGCTGGGGGTCTTGAAGTCGTTGTCCGGATGCCGGAGGATCTCCTCGGGAAGATGCCGCATGAAGTCGAAGATGCCTGTGTCTTCCCACTGGTGCTCGCCCAGGGTTTCGTAGTCCATGAACAGATTGACCACATGGCCGTTGCCGTTGACGGCGTTGACCCACTGGCTGAACTTCGAGGCCGTCAGCGGCCATTCGACCCAATGGCGATTGGAGAAGCGAAACGCAATGTCGTCGCTGAGCGAGTAGTTCTTCAGCAGCAGCTTGAGGTGCTTGCACCCTGTCGGGCGGTAGAGGAAGTTCGGACTGCGGTAGCCGAGGATGTGATCGGCGCCCTCGGTGATGACGGCGTCGAAGCACCCCATCGCCTCGATCAGAAGGGCCAGTTCGTTGTTGTAGATCAGTTCGGTGTTGCGGAAGACCTTGGGCCGTTGCCCGAAGAGGTCTTCGATCGTGTCGGCGTGTTTTCGGACCTGCTCGACGAACTCCTGCCGCGAGTAGAGGAAACTCAGACTGTGGTAGTAGGTCTCCGCCAGAAATTCGACGCACCCGGTTTGCGCCAGCGCGTGAAAGGTGCTGAGGACCTCCGGGCTGTACATCTGGAGTTGCTCCAGCAGAATGCCCGTGAGGCTATAGGAGATTTTGAAGCGTCCCTGGTGCTTGTCGATAAGCTTCAGAAGCAGTCGGTTGGCCGGAAGATAACATTTGTTGGCAACCTTGCGGCAGATCGCGGCGTTCTTGTGATCATCGAAGTATCGCTGATCGTTGTCGAACACCGTGTAATGACGCAGCCGCATCGGCTGGTGAACCTGGAAGTAGAAACAAACCGAAGGCATACCGACCCAATCCTTTTCTCTGTGGCCGCCCTTCCCTGGGCGAACTCCCTTTCGTCAGACCGCCACGAGCAGTTGCTCGTAGATGCTGGCACACTGCCGGGCGGCGTCTTTCCATCGTAGCTTACGCACCTCGAAATTGCCATGGTTGCGAAGCGTCATGCGCAGCGGCGGGTACCGCAGCACCGCCACGATCTTGTTGGCCATCTCGTTGACATCCCAGAAGTCCACCTTCAGGGCATGGTGCAGAACCTCGGAAACACCGCTCTGCTTGCTGATGATCACGGGCACATCGTTGTCCAAAGCCTCCAGCGGTGCGATGCCGAACGGCTCCGAGACCGACGGCATGACGTACAGATCCGCCATCTGGTAGATTTTACGCACGTCGTCGCCGCGAAGGAAGCCGGTGAACAAGACTTTCTGCCCGATCCCCAGTTGCGCCGCCAGTTCGATGGAGCGGTACATCAGATCGCCCGACCCGGCCATGACGAACTTGACGTTGTCCATGGCTTCGAGCACCTTCTTGGCGGCGTGCAGGAAGTACTCCGGGCCCTTCTGCATGGTGATCCGGCCCAGAAACAGGACCAGCTTCTCGTCTCGCTTGATGCTCGTCGAACCCACGGACCAGCTCCCGTTGCGTTCGACGCCGTTGTAGACAACCTCGACCTTCTCCGGGGCGATGCCGTACCGGCTGATCACGAGGCTCCGTGTGAAGTGGCTGACCGTAATGACCTTGTCGGCCCGTTCCATCCCCTCCCGTTCGATGTCGTAAACGACCTGATTGACGTGCTCTCCGCTGCGGTCGAACTCGGTCGAGTGCACGTGAACCACCAGGGGTTTGCCCGTCACAGCGGCGACGGCCACGCCGGCCGGATAGGTCATCCAGTCGTGGGCGTGGACCACGTCGAACTGCTCGTCCCGGGCCAGCCGAACGGCCATCGTGGCGTACCGGCGGATCTCACTGTACATGTCGCCGCTATAGTCGCTGCCGTGGAAATCGCCCTCCGCCTTGCCTTGCTCGATCATCTCGCGGCGCACACGCAGGCTCTCCTCCACGCGTTCGTCGTAGCT
The DNA here is from genome assembly GCA_001603075.1 of Phycisphaerales bacterium Planc_01. Lineage (GTDB taxonomy): Bacteria > Planctomycetota > Phycisphaerae > Sedimentisphaerales > Anaerobacaceae > Anaerobaca. Next base: position 136,082 of record LVBB01000024.1, read on the forward strand.
CTCCGGGTTCGCATAGGCCTGCAAAGGCGAGGCGATCGTTTTGAAGATTACGTTCGTCAGTTCGTCTTCCGCCGTGCCCGACGAAGCGCCGCCCCGACGGGAACGCGGCGACAGGAGCTTGACGTGGGTTACGTATTCGCTCTCGACCATCTTGGGGAGCACAAAGGTGACTTTCACGCCGAGCTGGTCCATCGCCCGCGTCAGACCGTAGCAGGCCGTGCCAAGCCCGCCGCTGATGAAGGGCGGAAACTCCCAACCCAGCATGAACACCCGAATGCGCCCCCCCTCATCATTCAGTCCCATAAATCCTCACTTCTTCCCAGGGCCTGCGGGACAGGGTCATTCCCTGACCCTTGCCACCGAACACGATCCTGACGAACACGGCTTGACCGGAATACTCCGTCCGTACTCCTATTTACCTTAAAGCATCGTCCAGAACGTCCACACGCTTTACTCGTGGGCGCAAAAAATTTTCGGCTTGTCACAGGAGTATCCATCGTATTCATCGGCCAACGATCGGTCGAAAGTACAGCAATTCTTCAAAAAAACCGGATTCCAGGCCCTGCCGCCCCACGTTTTATAGGCTGTTGCCGTCGCAGCCGGGTCATCCCCACGGCAGCGGTTCCCACCGGCGCGGTCTGCAGACGGACGACCTGCAGAAAAGAGCAAAAGCCGTCCCGAGTCTGTATCCCGAAACGGCTTGTTCTGGACAGCTTGACCACAACGCCTGACGCGTGGATAGGCCGTATCGGCCCTGCCGGACTAAAGGTCCTGCGCCTTGACGGTACTGCGACGGTTCGCTTTGGCGCGGGCAATCGCCGCATCAAGCAGATCGTAGACGCGATCACTGATGGCTTCAAGGGCCTCAGACGAGGTCATCATCTTCTGATCCTTGACGTGGGCTTTGACTTTGCTTGCCACCACCAAAGATTCCCTCTTCTTTTTTGCCATCGCAATAGTCCTCCCTGATAGAGAAAGTAGAGATTGAAACTGACGTTTCCCGGCACCATATCCCCCAGCGCCGCATGGCGTCCGATGATCTTATTGCCCAACCCCCTGCGCATTGCAACAAAAAAAAGACACCAAACCCTAAATTTGTGCCTCCGCAAGGCCGATAGGCTCAAATGAGCTTGGGGCGGGCGGGTGAGCCTTGTGGCCGCCGCCGGCGATCCGGGCAAGAGCGGACCAGGAACGAGGGTTCAACGTCGTCGGTTTCGGCCCCCTGGCCCGCGACGCCGGAGTCCTCGATGATGAGAAGCACGCGGTTCTGTTATGGAGCACCAAAATGAGAAGACCGATGGACAAGAACAACAACGGACAGACAAGGCTCAAGGACCTTGTGGTGGTCACGCTTCTGAGCGACGTCGATCAGGCGAAGGAATACCAGACTCTCCTGAAGCTCAACGATATTCCTGCGACGATCCAGGAGCAGCTTGACCCCACCGGGGAGCACAAGGGCGTGGCGATCATGGTCCCCGAGGACTTCCTCGACGAGGCCCACGTCGTCATCGAGTCGCAGGACGCCTACGACGACTTCTACGACTACGCTCTGGAGGAAGAGGACGAGGTCGATTTCGACGCCGACATGCTCGACGACGACTATTGATTCGCCCGGAACCGCGCGCCCTGATGCAACCCTCGATGGCTCGGCCCCAAGGACAGGACCTGGCGAGCCGTCGTACAAGAACGAAAGCCGACCCCCTATGGCAAAGGCAGATGAAAGACACCCGGACAGACCCTGCTGCAGGCAAGGCCGTTGTGACGGCACCGAAGACCCGCGGCGGAACGAGGCCGACGTGGACACCGCCGAGTTCGTGGAGCGACGCCAGAACGTGGTGGACCGTCGTCTTGGACTGGATCGGCGACGAGGCCCCGGGCGGCGACGCAGCGAAGACCGCAAGGCGGCCGAAGAAGGACAGATGTCGGATGAGCAGTTCGAGTTCGTGATGGCTGTCGATGAGTACAAGCGAGCCAACGCGCGACCGTTTCCGACCTGGACGGAGGTCCTCGATCTGATCAAGGCCCTGGGCTATCGCCGGGTGGCGGACCCGCAACCCCTGGCGGAGTCGCACTCGGCGTCGAAAGACGACAAGCCCGCCAAGGGCGGCCATCGAAGCCGCAAACCACAACTGAGTCGATAATACTCCCTTCGCCTTGGTGGACGCCTCCGGCTCTGCGCCGGACCGGAGGCGTCCCATCGAACGACCCGCTCGTCGGCCGCTACCTGCCCTCCAAGACATCCGCAGCCCCGCGATTGTTATTTTTGCGCAAAAGACGGCACATTTCTCTTGCCCCCACGTAATTTGTCCGATATAGTAATTGATTCTTCGCTCCCTTTCTGGAGGGGAGGATTGGTGCCTGCCGGTCAATGCAACCCATGAACAGGTGGCAAGAGCGAAGAATCACCAACGACAGGTCAAGAGCAACGCCCCCGTTGACGACGAAGGTCGTTAGGTCGTCGGGGTGTTAAAAAGATGGTTTCTGGGAACATATGGAAAAGATCAGCAAGATTCGGAATATCGGTATTTCGGCTCATATCGACTCGGGCAAGACCACGCTGAGCGAGCGGATCCTGTTCTACGCGGGGCGTATCCACCGCATGCAGGAGGTCCACACCGGCCAGGGTGGCGGCGCGACCATGGACTTCATGGAACTCGAACGTGAGCGGGGCATCACCATCACCTCGGCAGCCACCCAGGTCACCTGGCAGGACAAGAGCATCAATCTGATCGACACACCCGGACACGTCGATTTCACGGTGGAGGTGGAGCGGTCGCTTCGCGTGCTGGACGGCGCGATCATGATCCTCTGCGCCGTCGGGGGCGTTCAGAGCCAGTCGATCACGGTCGATCAGCAGATGAAACGCTATCGCGTGCCGCGAATCGCCTTCGTCAACAAGATGGACCGCACCGGCGCCGACCCGGATCGCGTCCGGCAGGACCTGACCAGCAAGCTCGGACTGAACGTCGTTCCGATCCAGTTGAACATGGGCAGCGGCGACGACTTCAAGGGCGTCATCGACCTGATCCAGATGGAGGCGATCACCTTCGAGGGCAAGGACGGAGAGAAGGTCGTCCGGGGCCCGATCCCGCCGACGGATGCCCCGGCGGCGGAAAAGGCCCGTCACGACATGCTCGAAGCCCTGAGCATGTACAACGACTGTCTTCTCGAAATGCTGCTGGAGAACCAGCCGGTCGGCGAGAGTCTGATCCGTCGTGTCATCCGCGAGGCCACGATCAACCGCGACATCGTGCCGATGATGATGGGCTCGGCCTTCAAGAACAAGGGGGTTCAACCCTTGCTCGACGCGGTCTGCGACTACCTGCCCAGCCCGCTGGATCGCTCGTATTTCGCCCGCGACCACGACAACGAAGGCACGGAGACGCCGTTGCCCAGCGATCCGGACGCCCCGCTGGTGGCGATGGTGTTCAAGATCGCCGACGAATCGTTCGGCCAGTTGAGCTACGTCCGCGTCTATCAGGGCCGGCTGGCCAAGGGCCAGCAGTACCGCAACGCTCGAACCAGCCGCACGCTGCGCGTCGGACGGATCGTGCGGATGCATGCCAACGACCGCCAGGACATCACCGACGCCGGGCCGGGCGACATCATCGCCCTGTTGGCCGTCGATTGCGCCAGCGGCGACACCATCTGCGGCGAGGGAGTCAATTACTCGCTGGAGAGCATCTTCGTGGCCGATCCGGTCATCAGCCTGTCCATCACCCCGGCCAGTTCGGCCGATCAGGAACGTATGGCCAAGGCGCTGAGCCGGTTCATGAAAGAGGATCCGACGTTCCGCGTCTCGACGGACCCCGAAACGGCCGAGACAGTCATCGCCGGGATGGGCGAGCTTCACCTGGACGTCTACGTCGAGCGGATGCGGCGGGAATTCAAGGCCAACGTGACCGTCGGCGCCCCGAACGTCAGCTACCGCGAGGCGCCCACCGTCGAGGCCGAGTTCAACTATCGCCACAAGAAGCAGACCGGCGGATCGGGCCAGTTCGCCCACGTGGTCGGCCGTCTGATCCCGCTGGGCCCGGACGCTGACGCGACGTACGAGTTCGAAGACAACATCACCTCGGGACGCATTCCCGGCGAGTACATTCCCGCCGTGAACAAGGGCTTCCAGGCCGCCATGAAGAAAGGACCGCTGGCCGGATACGAGATCGTCGGGTGCAAGATGTGCCTCGACGACGGGTCGTTCCACGCGGTCGACTCCAGCGAAATGGCGTTCCGGATCGCGGGCCGCGATGCCTTCATCGAGGCCTTCCGAAAATCCAAGCCCTGTCTGCAGGAACCGATCATGACGGTCGAGGTCGAGACGCCGACCGAGTTCCAGGGCCCGATCGTGGGCGATCTGAACAGTCGGCGCGGGATCATCATGGAAACCGCCCTGCGAAGCACCTATACCGTGATCCGCGCCGAAGTACCGCTGGCCAACATGTTCGGCTATGCGACCGTCGTGCGAGGCCTGAGCAGAGGCATGGCCACCTTCTCGATGGAGATGTGTCGCTACGCTCAGGTTCCAACCCGACTCGCCGAGGAAATCATCAACCAGCGTCGTGAGAAGAACCAGCAGACGGCCCGGAAATAGTCCTCGCCGGGCCACGACCGTCTGTTGTGGTTCTCGGTGGAGTCTCACGCTGGTCGCCTTCCGCATCAGCACCTTACTCCACACCCGTAGTCCCGCTGGGGGCCGGTCTTTCCGGCTCTCTCTGACGGACGTTTTTTGTCACACGGTCGGGCGTTTGCGCGCCCGCCACTCTATTAGGATTGTTTCATGCCATTTAAGACGTTTGGTCTTACCGACCCGCTGGTGCAAGGGATTCTTGCGACCGGCTACACCGCACCGACGGAAATTCAATCGCAGGCGATCCCGATCGCCGTCGACGGCCGGGACATCATCGGCTGCGCCCAGACCGGGACCGGCAAGACGGCCGCGTTCGTCCTGCCGATCCTAAACCGGCTCGGCCATGAGAAGGCCGCCCGCAAGAAAGGAATCCGGTCGCTGATTCTGACACCCACGCGCGAGCTGGCTGTCCAGATCGAGCAATCGATCCTCGGCTACGGCCGGTTTCTCTCTCTGCGAACGCTGGCCATCTACGGCGGCGTCAGCATCGAGAAGCAACTGAGCACCCTGCGTCACGGCATCGATATCGTCGTCGCCACGCCGGGACGACTGCTCGACCACATGCAGCGAGGCTCGATCAGCTTCAAGTCCATCGAGGTGCTCGTTCTGGACGAGGCCGACCGCATGCTGGATATGGGCTTCATCAGGGACGTCCGAAAGATCGTCGCCGCCCTGCCCACCGAGCGTCAGACGATGCTGTTCTCGGCCACCATCAGCCCGGAGATCAAGAGCCTCTCGGCCGGCATGCAGAAGTCGCCGAAGATGATCCAGATCGGCCGCCCGCAGAACCCCGTCGAAGCCATCACGCAATGCGTCTATCCCGTCGAGAAATCGCAGAAGATCGACCTTCTGCTGCACATGCTCAAGAACAGTTCGATGTTCAGCGTGCTGGTCTTCTCGCGCACCAAGCACGGTGCCGACAAGATCAAGCGCCGACTGGAACGGTCGGGCATCGTCTCGGTGGCGATTCACTCCGGACGCAGTCAGAACCAGCGGCAACAGGCCCTCGACGGATTCAAAAGCGGCAAGTACCAGGTCATGGTGGCCACGGACATCGCCGCCCGGGGCATCGACGTCTCCGGCATCTCGCATGTCATCAATTTCGACGTCCCGGCCTTCGCCGAGGACTACGTCCATCGAATCGGTCGAACCGGACGCGCCGCGGCCACGGGGGACGCCATCACATTCGTCTCGCAGGACGAGAGGAAGTACCTCCAGCAGATCGAGAAGTTCATCGGACGAAGCATCCCCAGCGAGGATTGCCCGAGCTTCGTCTGCACGGCGCCTGCCCCGGCTGCCCCGGCTATCGCGTCGAAGAACATCCCCTCGCCGCGTCGTGCGACCAGGGCGTCTGTTTCGACTCGCCCCTCGGCCCCCCGCGCCACGAGCGTTTCGGCCCGACGCCGACGACGCAGAAAGGCGAAGGTGTAGTTTGTACCATAGAACGATTTGCGTCGATGTCGGACGAGAGGCAGGCGCGCTGTCTGTGTCCCGGCATCCGACGAATGTTCCGTCCCGTGTTTTCCTCTCGCTTTTCGAGCGATTCTGTAGTTCAATGCTGGCCATGACAAGACGAAGACGCAAGAGAACGGGGTCCACGGACTTGCAGGGCCCCGTCGAATCGACCGAAGGCGCGCCCGAGCCCGCCGACCTGCATACCGCCGAAGAGGCGACGTCGCCATCGACAGGCGAGAGGCCCACGAAGAAGCGACCGCGAAGGCGACGCAAGCAGAAGACCGAGTCGTCCTGGAGCATCGAGCAGTTCCAGGTGCCCGAGAAGCCAGGCGAAGTGCGATTTCACGATCTCGGGCTTCCCGGTCCGATCATGCACGCGATCGCCGACCTGGGGTTCCAGTACTGCACGCCGATCCAGTCGAAGGTCCTGATCCACGCGCACGCCGGGCAGAACATCTCCGGACGGGCCCAGACGGGGACGGGGAAGACCGCGGCGTTTCTGATCACGATCTTCAGCAAGTTCCTCCAGGACCCGATCCAGGGCGAACGGCCCGCCGGTTCGCCGCGTGCCCTCGTCCTGGCCCCGACGCGGGAGCTGGCGATCCAGATCGTCAAGGACGCCGAAGACCTCGGCAAATACTGCCCGTTCAACTGCCTGGCGATCTACGGAGGGCTCGAGGTCAAGAAGCAGCAACGCCGCCTCGACAGTCGTCCGGTCGATCTGATCGTGGCGACGCCGGGACGGCTGCTCGACTTCGTCAAGCGAGGCAGCATCCACCTGAAGGACGTCGAGGTGCTCGTCATCGACGAGGCCGACCGGATGCTGGACATGGGCTTCATCCCGGAGGTCAAGCGGATCATCCGCGAGACCCCGCCGAAGAACCATCGCCGCACGATGCTCTTCAGCGCAACGCTGACCGAGGACGTCCTGCGCCTGGCATCACAATGGATGCCCGATCCGGTCATCTGTGAGATCGAACCCGAGCACGTGGCGGTCGAGACGGTACAGCAGATCGTCTACATCACCACGACGAGGGACAAATTCAGACTGCTCTACAACATCCTCAAGAAGCGCCGCGACGATCGGACCCTGATCTTCTGCAATCGGCGCGACCACAGCCAGACTCTGGTGAACAAGTTGAAGAAGCACGGAGTCGCCTGCGAGCTGCTCAGCGGCGCCGTGCCTCAGAACAAACGGCTGCGCATCCTGGAGGATTTCCGCCGTGGCGAGATTCAGGTCGTGGTGGCCACCGACGTGGCCGGCCGCGGGCTGCACGTCAAGGACATCGGCCTGGTGGTCAACTACGAGTTTCCGTACGAGGCGGAAGACTACGTGCACCGCATCGGGCGCACGGGCCGGGCCGGCGTGGCGGGCACGGCCATCTCGTTCGCCTGCGAGGATGAGTCGTTCATCATCCCCGACATCGAGAAGTACCTCGGCAATCCCCTGCGTTGCACCATGCCGGAGGAGGAGCTGCTCGCCAGAGTCCCCCCGGCCCCATAGCGACATCGACGCCCGATAACCAGAAAATGCACCGCCCGCCGGCCCCACAGTGGCCCAATCGACCGAGAATGGCCGATAAGAGCAGTGGGCCGCCCGGGACCGCCGGCGGCGATGTGCAATGGGTTTCGATGGAACGAAACGGTTTTGGGGTGCTCCTGCGATGCCAAAATCAGCCGAATCGACGCATGTGGCTCAGCGGCTCCAGCGTCGGATGAAGTCCTGTCCCTTCTGCGCCGAGGAGATCCGCTACGAGGCGATCAAGTGCCGCTTCTGCGGCGAGTTTCTGCACGGCGACCGCGCCGCGACCCGGACCAAGTACGGCCCGTCCGACTTCCACCCCGATCCGGAGGAGGAAGAATCGGACGCCGGTTCCGTGGATGATCCGGTCGAGGACGACGTTCTCTGGTGCGGCCGGCCGAGCGTGTTCGCACTGACGGGCGCCGCCATCAAGACGGGCATCTTCGCCGCCGTGTGCTGGGCGGTCATCAAGTACCGCGTCACCCAGGTCGCGGTGTATGTAGACGCCTACCTTCCGAAGCTGGACATCGGCGCCCAGCGGCTGGTCCAGGTGGAGGCATGGATCGATCTGGGCGCAATGGCGCTGATCGCGGCGGCCCTGCTGGCGTTGGTCTGGAAGATGCTCGTCCTGAAGAGCATCCACTACGAGGTCACGCCGGACCGCATCGAGTGGTCGCGCGGCATCTTCGACCGCCAGGTGGACAACATCGACATGTTTCGCGTGATCGACCTGAAGCTGCGGCGGGCACTGTGGGAGTGCCTTCTCGGCATTGGCACGGTCCGTCTGACGACGAAGGACGAGTCCGATCCTCACTTCGACTTCGTCAAGGTGCACGGCTGTCGCGACCTGTATGACATCATCAAAGAGGCCGGACTCGAAGCCGACCGAACCCGCAACGTCATCCACGTCGAATAGACTCCGCCGACCGCATTGGGCCGCCGGTCCGGTCAGCGCGCATGCGCGTGCTCGCGATCGAAAAGCTTCACGAATGCGCTTTGGTTCGATCGCAGCCAGGTCTCGAACGTCTGCATCTGTGGATTCAGGGCCCGGCACGCTTCCATATCCGCTCTTCGGTTGGGGATGTACAGGCGGTTGAACTCGAACATATTGGCCAGATCGTCGGCGCCGGGGAAGCCCAATGCGGCGAAGTCCTCGCGGGGCACATGGCGATAAACCACCTTCGTTCCGAGGATGCGCGTCATCGTCTCGGCGTATCCGTCGCCCGTCAGGTCGTCGCCGACGATGCCGACCACCTTGCCGAGATACTCCTGCGGCCTATCGAACAGGATCGATACGATGCTTCCGACGTCCTCGACCGCGACCGCGGCCAGCGGCGTGTCCCCCTGAGGAAATCCGAATGCGAAGCTGCCGTCTTCCTGTTTCTGCGGCGGGAAGAACGTCAGGTAGTTCTCGAAGTAGAACGCCACGTGGACAAACGTCGCCTTCAGGCCGAGCTTGCGGGTGTGCTCTTCGAGCTGCGCCTTCATGTCGAAGTGCGGCACTTCCAGCGCCCCGCCGCTGATCTTCTTGCAGTAGGGCAGCGTGCTGAACACGAAATGTTCCACCTCGGACCGCTTGACCGCTTCGAGGAGATTCTTGCCGTGGCCGTATTCCCGCTCGAAATGCTCCCAGAAACTGGTCACACCGAAGCAGCCGTAGCAGCCTTTCAAAGCCGCCCGGATGCTGTCGGTCTCTTCCAGATCGCCTTCAACGATCTGCGCACCGGCCCGGCGCAAGGCCTTCGCCTTATCCGATTCGGGATGTCTCGTGAGACACCGCACCGCGAATTGGCCCCGGTTCAGCAAGTGCCGGGCCACACCGCCGCCTTGAGCGCCGGTCGCCCCGACAACGAGAATGGTCTTTCTGGCTTCCATTGCCTTGTCCTCCAGAAGAATCTGAATAGTTCTCTTTGGCGTCGTATGTACCGGCCCTTGGCGACCTATGGACTCCGACCGGCAAGGACTTTCACTACCGCGTCCCAGGGGGCCATAGGCCTCTCTTCAGGCCGGCCCTGCTCGTACCTACGAGCAAAGACACACAGACAGTTCAACTATTTCTGCCTCGACACGACAGAGATCGCGCCCGCGTTGCTGTACGAGCGGTGATGTGCTACCATGGCCGGCGTCGTGGATTCCACGGCGTGATCGCGTATCAGGCAACGACAGGACCGACCATGCCCGCGAGGACGGCGTGCCTGGCGGCGGTGTCCGACGGAACAAGTGCTCGATTGCGGAGATGTGCTATGACCATCAAGAGAATCGCACCCAAATCCCTCATCGGCAGTCATCTCGCCTTTCTCGCCCTTTTGATCCTCTGTGGCACCGGCTTGGCGGCCGATGCGGGCCGACCGCCGATGATCCAGACGCGGGCGGACCTGGACCAGTCCAACAACATCCGCAATCATCTGATGCGGGTCGCCCAGGAGCTCTCGCACGGGACGCTGGCAGGCTTCGACACGCGGGCCGACTGGGAGAAGGCCCGGCCCCATCGCTACGCGCAGTTCCTGGAGATGATGGGCCTGGTCGATGTCCCGGTGGACGGGCCGCGACCGCCTCTGAACGTCAAGATCGTCGGGACGATCCGCCGGCCCGGCTACCGCATCGAGAGACTCTACTACGAATCGCTGCCCGGACTGTACGTGCCGGCCAATCTCTACATCCCCGACGAAATCCGCGGCTCGGCGCCGGCAGTGCTCTACGTCTGCGGCCACTCCCGCACGCAGAAGGTCTCGTATCAGCCGCACCCGCGTAAGTTCGCCCAACTGGGTTTCGTCTGCCTGATCATCGAGACGATCCAGTGGGGCGAGGTGCTGGGCGACCATTGGGGCTGCTACGCGCGGGGCTGGTTCCACTGGTACAGCCGAGGCTACTGTCCCGGCGGCGTCGAGCTCTGGAACGCCATGCGCGGGCTCGACCTGCTCTGCGCCCGGCCCGAGGTCGACAAGGACAGGCTGGGCGTCACCGGCATCTCGGGCGGCGGCACCCAGAGCTGGTATATCGCCGCCGCCGATCCCAGAGTCAAGGTGGTCGCCCCCGTCTGCGGGACGAGCACCGTCAATTCGCACGTCCACCAGCGGACGATCGACGGGCACTGCGACTGCATGATGCCGATCAACACGTACCGACAGGACTTCCACGATATCGGCGCCCTGATCGCCCCGCGTCCGCTGATGATCGCCTCGGCCAACCGGGACGGACTCAATTCCATCGAGGCGGTCCGCGAGGTCTACTTCGGCATCCGCCACATCTACGACCTCTACGGCAAAGCCGACGACATCCACCTCGTCGAGACGCCCGGCGGGCACTCCTACCACGAAATCAGCCGAACGAAGATCTTCTCATTCTTCGTCAAACACCTGATGGACAAGGACATTCCCCCTGACCGGATTGGCGACATCGACCGCTCCGACGACGTCATGCTGTCGGCCGAGGAACTGCAGGTCTATGTGGACGGCCCTCCCGCCGACGACCGCACCACGACGATCCAGGAGACCTTCGTCAAGGCCGCCGAGCCGCCGAAGATCGCGACGCGAGTCCAGTTGCAGACGCATCGCGAGAAGGTGCTCGGCTTCCTCCGGGAGCGGACGTTCGGCGCCTTTGCGAGCGACCCGGTTCCCCTGGATATTCGATGGGAGTTCCGCGCCGACGACGGCGCCCGCCATGGCCGGCACACCTACAGCTTCGTCTCGGAAGAAGACTACCGACTGCATGTGGACGTCCGCCGGCGGCAGGCGCCGGACCAGGCCGGCCCCCTCATGCTCGTGCTGCGCAGTCCCGACGAGGACCGCTGGGCTTCCGAGGGCTTCACCTCCGGGCTGGATGACCGCTGGAACCTCGCCTACTTCGAGACGCGCGGCATCGGGGAGACCGGCTGGCCCCCCGATCTGCAATGGCACGTGCGCCGCGCCGCCGCGTGGACCGGCCGGACCGTGGCCTCGATGCGCGTCTACGACGTCCTCCGCTGCCTCCAGGCCCTGCGCCAGTTGAAGGCGGCCGGACACGACAAGATCGGCATCGCCGCCCGGGGCGAGATGGGCGTGGTCGCCCTGTATGCCGCCCTGCTCGACGGCCATGTCGCGGCGGTCGTGCTGCGCGAGCCCCCGGCTACGCAGAACGCCCCCAGTCGCGAAGACGGACGGGGCGAAGCCATCGAGATGCTCAACTGCCTGCGCGTCACCGACGTGCCGCAGGTGGCCGGTCTGCTGTTCCCGACGCACGTCGCCATCATCGGCCCGATGCCTCCGACGTACGCATGGAGCCAACAACTGTACCAGAAGCTCGACGAGCCCGGCCGCTTTCAGAACGTGACGGGCCTTTCCCAGTGGCGATTCGAATGAAAGGACAACACGTGAAGCAGCACCACTTCTTCGCCTGGATCGGTCTTATCACGCTCGTCGTGCTGAACATCCCGGCCGCCGATGCCGGCCTGACGCCGGGGATGGAGGAACTGTATCGCCTCGACCGGCTCGCCACCTTTCGCGACTCGGTCAAGGTGGCGTCCGTATCGAGCTACGACCGCTCCGGCGGCAACAACGACGGCTTCGGCGGGCAGTATTCGTTCGTGCGAAAGGAACCCGGCGGCCTGGTCCTGGCCGACCTCGAAGGGCCGGGCGTCATCTATCGCATCTGGACCCCGACGCCGACGGACGACGTGATGGAGTTCTACTTCGACGGCGAGACCGAGCCCCGCATCCGGGTGAAATTCCGCGAGCTGTTCATGGGCACGCATCCGGCCTTCGAGCGGCCGCTGGTCGGCTACGGGGCCGGCGGGTTCTACAGCTACGTCCCCCTGCCCTACGCCAGGAGCTGCAAGGTCTTCCTCCGGGCCGAGCACATGCAGTTCTATCAGATCAACTACGCCACATATCCTGAGAAGATGGGGATCGAGACGTTCAGCGCCCAAGCGACGGCCGCACAGCGCGAGCACACCGAAAAGGCCAAGGCCCTCTTCGCCTCGACAGGCAAAGACGTCAGCGCGTCCGTCGTTCCCGAAGGCGGCGCGGTCGAGACGATCGCGTCGAAGGTGACGCTGAAAGCCGGACAGGCGGCGGCGCTGGCGAACCTGGATCGACCCGGTCGGATCGTGGGACTACGCATCGGCCCTGCCGAGGCACTGGCGGGCAAGAAGCGCGACGTCGTCCTGCGGGCCTACTGGGACGGCGACCCCACACCCGCCATCGTCAGCCCGGCCGGCGACTTCTTCGGATACGCCTGGGGCGAGCCGGCCATGAAGTCGCTGCTGGCAGGCACCGCCGACGGCGTCAGTTACTGCTATTTCCCTATGCCGTTCGACCGCTCGGCGCGAATCGAACTGTACGCCGAGCCGGGGTTGGATCGAACCGTCTCCGTGGAGGCCGAGGTCCTGTTCGTGCCCATCGCCCGCCGGCAGGATGAAGGCAAGTTCTACGCCCTGTGGCGACGCGAGAATCCGACGACGCTCGGCGAGCCCTTCACCTTCATCGAGACCGCCGGACGCGGCCACCTCGTCGGCTGCGTCCAGCAGTCGCAGGCCTTCGAGACGGGCGGCACCTACTACTTCGAAGGCGACGACCAGACGACCATCGACGGCGAGCTGGTCATTCACGGCACCGGCTCGGAAGACTTCTACAACGGCGGCTGGTACGATGTCCCGGGCCGCTGGGAGACGCAGCGTTCGTTCGTACTGAGCGGCTGCCTGGGCTATAAGAAGCACCTCGGGCGCACCGGCGGCTATCGGATCATGCTCGGCGACGCCTACGCCTATCGCCAGAGCATCGTGCAGACCATCGAGCACGCCCCGACGAACAACGACCTGCTCAACGACTACTGCGGCCTGACCTATCTCTACTCGCAGGACAGGCCCACGTGCGATTTCGCCCTGCCGCCGGCCGATCAACGAGCGGTCCTCGACCCGGAACGAATCATCTTCGCCACCTGGTGGAACGTTCCGATCTATTCGTTCTCGCTGCGCAACGCGACGCTGACCAAGGACGGCATCCAGCACGAGGGACGCGAAGTGCGCTTCCTGTCGATGCGGGCCAGAGAGACCGCCATATTCGGACCACACTCGATCTCGTTCACGTGCGAGCTGCCGGCGGCCGGCACGTATCGCATCAGTCTCGACGTCGTCAAGGGACCCGAGCAGGGCAAGGTGCAGTTGTTCCTCGACGAGGCCCCGGTGGGGCCGGAGCTGGACCTGTTCAGCGACGGACGACACCCCGCCAAGGACCAGTACATCGGCACGCTGGCTCTGGAGCAGGGGCCGAACAACCTGATGTTCAAGATCACGGGCAAGAATGAGAAATCCCAGGGCCTCGGCTTCGATCTGACCAACATCATCTGCGAGCGTCAGAGCCGAGAGGTGATCGCGGCCAAGTCGAGCCAACGAGCGGTCGAGCCGAAGGTGATGCAGCGCGTCTATGAGCAGGCGAAGACACCGTTCAAGTACGGCGTCATCCTCAAAGGCCAGGACGGCAGAAAGCTCGACTGTCCCAGCGTCTTTCGTCACGGCTCGAAATGGTACATGGTCTACATCCTCTTCGACGGCGACGGCTACGAGACGGCCATCGCCGACAGCGACGACCTGCTGGCCTGGCGGCCGCTCGGCACGATCCTGCCCTTCCGCCACGAGGGCTGGGACGCGGTGCAGGCGGCCGGCTACGTCGCGCTGCAGGACACGACGTGGGGCGGATCGTACGAACTGGAAACCTACGACGGCAAGTACTGGATGAGCTATATCGGCGGCGCCCTGAAAGGCTACGAGACCGATCCGCTGGCGATCGGCATCGCCTGGACGGACGACCCGACCGCCCCGGTCCCCTGGCAGCGACTCGCTGCGCCCGTGCTCTCGCGCGATCAACCCGACGTGCGGCCGTGGGAGAGCCTGACCCAATACAAGAGCAACATTGTCCACGACAAGGATCGCACGCTCGGCTATCCGTTCGTGATGTTCTACAACGGCAAGGCCAAGGGCAGCCCCGAGCGGATCGGCATGGCCGTCTCGAACGACATGCGGCGATGGCGCCGCTACGGGACCGATCCGGTGATCGACAACCAGACCGGCATCTCGGGCGATCCGCAGGTGGTGCGGATGGGCGACGTCTGGGTGATGTTCTACTTCGGGGCCTTCTGGCGTCCCAAGGCCTTCGACACGTTCGCCTGCTCCTACGATCTGGTGCACTGGACCCGGTGGGACGGCCCCGACCTCGTCGCTCCGTCGGAGCCCTACGACGAGACCTACGCCCACAAGCCCTGGCTTCTCCAGCACGACGGCATCGTCTACCACTTCTACTGCGCCGTCGGCGACCAGGGCCGCGTCATCGCCCTGGCGACGTCGAAGGACCTTCGCCCCAAGGCGGCGCAATAGAGATCAGGGCCAGAGCGGATTGTCGAGCCACTGCTCGGCCAGGAGGGCGAAGTCGTCGAAATCGACCGTCCCGCTGCCGTCGAGGTCGCCTGCCAGGCCGAGGTTCCACGGCAGCATGCCCGTCCCGTCGCTGGCCAGATAGGCGATCTCGGCCTCGGGCAAGGCGTAGTCGTAGATTCGGAAATCGTCGATCAGGCCGTCGTAGTGCCCATACCAGCCCGTGCCGATCGTGAAGGACTCGATGCCCTCGATGGGCGAATCGGTGCCCATCCGGCTGTCGTAAAGGACGCCGTTGAGGTAGATCTGCATCCGGCCCTTGCCGCCCTCCGGCCCGACGCGGATGTCCTTGGTGAACGCCCAGTGGTTCCAGCGGCCCGCCCATTCGCTCTTGGACGAGTGCCGGCCCGCTACGCGATTGGCGAACGACCAGGGCGTGCCGCAATCCCATCGGTATTGACCGGGGTCCCGCCAGCAGCCCAGATGGATCGCAATCGACGGATTCGACCGCCCGTAACTGTAGTTCGAGCAGCAGATCGTGTCGTTTCGGTGGGCCGAATCGTCGCCGCGCAGCCAGAAAGCGATCGTGATCGCCTCGCGGGTCCGCCCGAAAACGGTCGGAGCGTTCGTGACCGTCACCGCGTCACCCTGGTTGGCGAAGCGAATGGCCCGACCGTGGACGCCCGCCTCGAACGTCGGACGGCCCTGGATCTGCCCGTGGGCCCTGCCGACACTGTCGCTGGCGTTGCCGTCGAACCGGTACCACAGCACCGGATCGCCCGGCGCAACCACATCGACCCGACAGCCCCGCGTCCGGAGCCAGTCGGCCGCCATCTGTTGGAGGTCCCGATGATCGACTCGGCAATCGCCCGTCAGATCGCCCGTCGGCCGGCATGCATCGGTGCACATCGCCGCAGACAGACTCAGATCGTCCACGTAGATCGTCCCTTCGCCGAACTGGCCCGACACGGCCGATGGCCAGACGAACCCCAGACCGACGCGTTCGACCGCGGTCAGATCGACGGCGTTGAAGTCGGCCAGCGGAATCCGCCATGCCGTCCACTCCGGACGCGTCAGAATCGTCATCGCGCCGTCGTAGACGACCCGCTGCTCGACGTCCGCATCGGCGATGGAGGCGTACATCTGGCCCTTGACGTCGTTGCCGGGCAGGCCATACAGCCAGAAGACCAGGGCCCGCGCCCCGGCCTGCGTCCAGTCCTGCGCCGGCCCGAAACGTCGGAACGTCTCCGAGAAACGGATGCTGTCGTAGTAATAGGTGTACCGCATCGACTGCGGACAACTGTGCCGGGCATACGACGTATCCTCGCCGACCCGGGCCATCCCCAGCGAATTCCAGGTCTCGTAGAGAAAGCCGCCGGCGACACCGTAGTCGTTGAAATCGTCGAGCATCAGGTGCTCGCTGGTGGTGAACGACCAGACCTCGCCCGCGTCGAGACCCTCGGCGTCCACACGCCAGTAGTACGTCGTGTTCAACTCCAGGGCGTTGGGCTCATAGCAGTTGACGTCACCGGCCACAACGGCAAGGCGAACGGCCGGGTCGCCCGACTCGACGAGCGACCGCACAGGGCTCAAATACACGCTCTGCTCGACCGCATCGCACGCAGGCGTCCAGGATATCGACGCCCCAGGCCGGACGCCATCGGCCCCGTCGACAGGGTCCGGATGGTCCGCCCTGGCGCCGCACGCCCGCGAAACACGGGCCCGCACATACGCCACGTCGAAGCCCGGCGCCCCGCCCCCGCGATCCAGGGCCACAATACGCAGCCCCCGAGGGGCAAACGGAGTGGCCACATCCGGAAGGGGCAGCCCGATGTAGCTGACGTTCTGCGACTGGTAGAGCTTGGCCTTCGCCAGGCCGATGACATACTCCCGATCGGCCCCGTCCGTGAGGAACACCAGCGCCTCCTCGCCCGCCTGGCCCAGCTCGACCACCTCGACGTCGTTGCCGTCGGCGCGCACAATCGTTCCGCCGAACACCAGGTCGATCCAGTGGTCGGTCGGCATGGTCACGCCCGAGAGGTGCGAGGGCGGCGGCCCGACGAGCCACTTCTCCGGCCGGACCGGAACGGGATACTCGCCCGTGGCCGCCATGCCGAACCAGCAGTTCTCGTCCGCGTCGTAGGCGTCACGCAGCGCCGACGGATACTCCAAGCCCGCCGGCAAAGCCCGCAGCGCACAGACCGAGACCAGCAGCACGATCCCCGCAGCGCACCGTCCTACCGTTGGCATGACCGAACCTCCAACTCCGCCTTCACAATCGCCCGGCCCTCCGGCCGGATCGCGTAACGGCTACTACCACCGCATTATAGCATTTCCACCCCTCCGATGCAAAACCAGATGCCCCCTGCACGACCGCACCGGGGCCGCCGAAAAAGGGTTTGCCGTGCGTCGCTTCTCGGTTAGACTTGTCCGGCGTACGGTCGGCACGCGCTGTTCGAGACGCACGGACGACCTGGCCCCGAAGCCGCAGCGACATTGAGAGGGAAGACGAGCATGAGCCAGCATTCCGCAAGCCCGACCGGTGAGACGTTCGAACTGCCCAGGCCCGACCAGTACGCCGACGAACTGCGGCGGATCGAGGCCCTGGCCGACGCCGCCCGGGCCCAGGGCAAGGAGGTCGTCGTCGTCATGGGCGTCGGCTTCGTCGGCGCGGTCATGGCCGCCATCATCGCCGACACGGTGGACAAACAAACGGGCCGACCGAACAAGTTCGTCATCGGCTGCCAGCGGCCCAGCCCGCGAAGCTACTGGAAGATCCCCCTGCTCAATCGCGGCCAGTCCCCCGTCAAGGCCGAGGACCCCGAGGTCGACCCGATGATCGCCCGCTGCGTGCTCGACAAAAAGACCCTCGTGGCGACCTACAATCCCGACTGCCTCAAGCTGGCCGACTGCGTCGTCGTCGACGTCCAGTGCGACTACACCAAGCACAGCCTCGGCAACATGCGCAACGGACAGGCCGAGATGAGCGCCCTCGAAGCGACCATGCGGACCATCGGCGAGAAGATCGGCCCCGAGTGTCTTGTGCTCATCGAGACGACCGTCGCGCCGGGCACGACCGAGTTTGTCGCCTGGCCGATCCTGAAGAAGGCGTTCGCCACGCGGGGCATTCACGCCGAGCCTCTGCTGGCGCACAGCTTCGAGCGCGTCATGCCGGGACGGCACTATGTCTCGTCGATCCGCGACTTCTGGCGCGTCTGCTCCGGCTGCAACGCCGAGGCCCGAAGCCGCGTCGAGAAGTTCCTCCGCGAGGTCCTCAACACCGAGCAGTTCCCGCTGACCGTCATGGACCGGCCCATCGAATCGGAGACCACCAAAATCGTCGAGAACTCCTACCGCGCCACGACCCTGGCGTTCCTGAACGAGTGGAGCCTGTTCGCCGAGCGCAACGGCGTGGACCTCATCAAGGTCATCAACGCCATCCGCATGCGCCCCACGCACAACAACATGATCTTCCCCGGCCCCGGCATCGGCGGCTACTGCCTGCCCAAGGACGGCGGCCTGGGCTACTGGGCCTACAAGCACATCCTCGGCTTCGAGGACGGCGACGAGATCTTCAAGCTGACCCCCACAGCCATCGACATCAACGACACACGCGGCCTGCACGTGGCGCAACTGACCCGCGACGCCCTGCGGAACATGGGCCGCTACATCGCCGGCGCCGAGATCCTCATCTGCGGCGCCAGCTACCGACAGGACGTCGGCGACACCCGCTACAGCGGCAGCGAGATGGTCGCCCGCAAGCTCGCCGAGATGGGCGCCGAGATCCGCGTCCACGATCCCTACGTCGACCACTGGTACGAGCTCGAATCGCAGGACACCTACCCCGCCCCGGGCCACTCGTGGGCCCGCTTCTTCCGCAATCAGGAGCACCTGACGAACACGGTCGTCCAGAAGGACGTATCCAAAGCTGTCGTCGGGGCCGAGGCGCTGATCCTGGCAGTACCCCATGAGCCTTACCTGACGCTCGACCCCGACGACGTGGTCGCCTGGGCGGGCGAGCCGCTGGCGGTGATCGACTGCTTCGGCATCCTCTCCGACGAGAAGATCCGACGCTACTTCGAGCTCGGCTGCGAAGTAAAAGCCCTCGGCCGAGGCCACATCCAGCGAATCAAGAAGGAAGTCAAAGGCACGCGGTGAGTGAACGTATGATCTACCAGATCAAGATCGCGCTCGACGGCATTCGCCCGCCCATCTGGCGGCGCGTCCAGGTGCCCGGCGAGATGACGCTGGCCGAGCTGCACGACGTGATTCAGACCGTTATGGGCTGGGAAGACTGCCATCTTCACGAGTTTCAAGTCGCCGGCAGTCGGTACATGCCTGCGGCCTACGACGAACTCGATCTGCCGGCGGCCTATGACGAAGAGGCTGTGCAACTCCGCGACGTCGTCCAGCGGGAAAAGGCCAGGCTTCGCTACACCTACGATTTCGGCGACGACTGGCGGCACACGCTGACGGTCGAGAAGATCGTCGCCGCCGACCCGAACGTCGCCTATCCCGTCTGCCTGACCGGCAAGCGGGCCTGCCCGCCCGAAGATTGCGGCGGGCCCTGGGGCTACGCCAGCCTCCTCGAAGCCAGAGAACATCCCGACGACCCACGCTTCGCCGAGTTGCTCGAATGGGCCGGCGACCTCGACCCCGAAGCCTTCGACCGCCACGCCCTCAACGCCCACCTGCGCCATCGCCACTGATCGGCCCCCGGTACGGGCGACGCATGCGTCGCCCTCGCCCCCGGCCATGCGC
>LVBB01000025.1 GCA_001603075.1 Phycisphaerales bacterium Planc_01
GACGATCCTCGCGCTCTTCGGCTTCATGCACGCCCCCGCGATCCGTTTCCTCGGCGGCGGCATGCAGAACCAGTTCGTCATCGGGTACGCGGTGATGACCCTCTTCTTCCTCGCCTACCACCGCATGAATCAGAAAGGCATGATCTCCGAGGTCGCCCGCCCGGGGATGGACGAGTAACGTACGTTCGGATACCAAAAAACCGCCTCTTCGGAGGCGGTTTTTTTATATGCTCGAACTGCTTCTAGAGCGCCCCGACCCGTTCGAGGTCCCCCTCCCCGGAGAAGCGCATCGGCTCGGGCGAGGAGAGCACGCGGATGTTCGCGTCCTTCGACAGTTCGTCGAAATAGGCCTCGGAGACGACGATGGAGGAGAGTTCGAGCGTGTTTCGTATCTGCACGATCCGGCACTCTTTCGCGGTCTTGGGAGCGCAGCCCGAGATGGCGATGGCGATGGCGTCCCGCTCGTTGTTCGCGAGCAGCGGGATGGCGCAGCCGCGGATGTCCCCGGCGGTGACGCCGTTCGTGTAGGTGCTTGCGAAGTCCAGTCCCCGGACGGCGCGCAGCGTCGCGATGTCGGCGAGGCCGATGCCGATCGCGTTGCCGGCGGAGTGCTCCGTCAGTCCGAGCACGACGACGACCTCGGGGGAGGCGATCTCCTCGAAGCCGAGCGCCCCCTTCATCGGACGCCCCGAGATGTTCGGGTCCATCCCCGCCCCGCTGATCTCCTTGCCGATCCGCTCCACCACAAGAATATCGATATCCTTCGGAATGAGCCGCCCCATCGCGCCCTTCGCCTCGCGGAGCAGCTCCTCCTCACGTTGGATACAGTGTTCGGGCGGGATCGCCTCGACGATCATCGTCTCCTCGTAGGCGTTCTCGACGATGGCGAGGCCGAAGAGGACGGGCGCGCGCTCCAGGAAGAGCGTCGCCGCGGAGAGGATGCTCGGCCCCAGCCCGGCGACTCCCCGCCCGTGGATGGCGGTCGCCCCCTTGTGCTTGCCCAAACCCACGGCCATCATCTTGCACAGTCCGCTCTCCACGGACATCTTGAAGTCCGTGTGCGCCTTCACCCGGTTGCAGAGAACTATCCCGTCCGACTCGAAGGCGTTTTTGTCGCACCAGACGTCGATCCCGTCTTCCGTCCTGCCGAGGAGCGTCGCTTCCATGGACGAGCGGACGGGCGCGCCGACGGACGACTCCGCGACGCCCAAACCCTCCAGGATATGCAGCTGCCCCTCGGCGGTCGCGCCGCCGTGGCTCCCCATCGCGGGGACGATGAACGGTTCGGCGCCTCGGTTCTTCAGGAAGGCGACGACGGAGCGCAGCGCGGGGACGATGTCGGCTATCCCCCGGCTGCCCGCCGCAACGGCGATCCGCTTTCCGGAGAGATCGGAAAGCGCCAGCGCCTCCATCGAGGCGGTCGCCGCGGCGGGCACGTCGTCGAGCCGCTTCCGTGAAAAGAGCTGCTCCGCGCGGAACATGCGGGGGAACTCGGGCCCCGCGCCCGTTTCGAGCACGTAGGGAATCCGCTCGGGCCACATGGCGTTCTCTCCTTTCTACCGCAGCAGCCGCACAAGCCCGAGGCTCAGCGACGGCACGAAGGTGATCAGCAGCAGGGCGAATCCCATCGAGAGGACGAACGGCATGATGTTTTTGGAGATCTTTTCGATGCTCTCCCCCGAGACCGCCGACGCCACGAAGAGGTTGATTCCGTAGGGCGGCGTGACGAAGCCGATCGCGAGGTTCACGGTGATGATGACGCCGAACTGGACGGGGTCGATGCCGAGGCGCGTGACCACCGGCAGGAGAATGGGCGTCAGGATGATGACGGCGGCGATGTTGTCCACGAAGCAGCCGATCACGAGGAGGATGAAGTTCAGCAGCAGCATGATGACGATGGTGTCCGTGGAGACTCCGGCGAGCCATGTTCCCAGCTTCGCCGGGATCTGCGCCATGGCGAGGTAGGCGGCGAACGCCATGGAGAACCCCACCATGAAGGAGGTCGCCCCGTTGACGAGCACCGCGTCCTTCAGCGCCTCGTAGAGCGTCGCGAAGGTCAGTTCCTTGTAGATGAAGATGCCGATGAAGACCGAATAGACCACGGCGACGACGGCGGCCTCGGTCGGGGTGAAGACGCCGCCGTAGATGCCGCCGAGGATGATGACCGGCACGAGCAGCGCCCAGACGGCCTCGCGGAAGGCCTTCCCCGCGTCGGCGAGCGTGTGGACTTTGCCGTCGCCCAGGTACCCCTTCTTCCGTGCGATGACGTAGCAGTTGAGCATGAGCAGCACGCCGATGATCACGCCCGGAACGACGCCCGCGAGGAAGAGATCGCCCACGGAGGTTCCCGAGACGATGCTGTAGAGGACGAACGGAATGCTCGGCGGGATGATGACGCCGATGGTTCCCGCCGCGGCGGTGAGCGCCGAGGCGAACCCCGCGTCGTAGTTGCGCTCTTTCATCGCGGGGATCATGAAGGAGCCGATGGCCGAGACCGTCGCCGGTC
>LVBB01000026.1 GCA_001603075.1 Phycisphaerales bacterium Planc_01
GATCTCTCCGTAGAGAGGGTGTTCGACGATGACGTTGAGCACCCTCGCTCCCCGGTCGACCATGATACGAAGCTCATCCTCCATCGACGCGCTGTCGTTGTGCCTGGTCACCACTGTTTTCGTCAGCATTCCGGACACTCTCCCCGGCAGGAGAAGGTACCCCTGAGGAGTGGCGACGATGCTCGCCCCCTCCGCCCGCAGAACGGCGATATCCTGCACGACGATCTGGCGGCTCACGGAAAAGAGCGAAGCGAGCATCGCCCCCTTGACCGGCCCTCCGGCGATCGCGAGCTGCTCCCGGATGCGAATCCGGCGTTCTCCGCTGTTCACTGTGCTTCACCTCCGGGCAACCACTTCTTGAGCATTTCTTCCAACACATTCATCTTCACCGGCTTGGCGATGCAGTCGTTCATCCCCGCCGCGAAGCACTCCTCCCCGTCGCCTGGCAGTGCGCGTGCGGTCATCGCAATCACCGGAATGTCCGGACGTCCGATTTCCCCGTACCCGCTCCGTATCCGTTTCACTGCGTCGATGCCGTCGAGAACGGGCATCCGGACATCCATGAAGACCAGGTCGAATGTCTCGCGGCGCAGAAGGTCGAGCGCTTCGAATCCGTCATGCGCCGCCGCGACCGAACATCCAAGCCGCCGCAGCATGACGGAGGCGACCTTTCGATTGACTTCGCCGTCCTCGACAAGAAGGACTTTAGCCTTCCAGACGGCCGCCGCCGTATGCTCGGCGGATACCCCGCCGGCGCCGGAGAGAAGAAGGTTCTTCAAGGCGCTTCTCTTGACAGGTTTCGGCAGAAAATCGACGTACCCAGCGGTGATGAGGGCTGCCCGCCCCCATCGTCTGGAGGGGTAGTCGAGCAGGTAGAACGAAGAGGAGACGCGGAGCCTCTCCGGAAGTGCGCGGGGTGAGAACGGACTCCCCTCCGCGAGCGTGCTCCCGTCGACAAGCACGACGGAGAACGGGCGTCCGGCATCCAAAGCCCCGGCGAGCTCTTCTTCGACCTTTTCAAGTTCCGCCGACGTCGCGGAACAGAGCCAGCGCTGCAGGTGCGCCGCCACCGAGCGCCGCCATCTCGGCGTCCCTCCGGCAAGCAGGACGGGGGTATTCATGAGATTCGGATCGACCGGGAGATCCTCGAGGTCGCCGTGGTCGATCCTGTCGAGGGGGATTTCAAACCAAAAAAGAGCGCCCCCGGAGGAAGCATCCTTCATGCCGACGCTCCCTCCCATAAGTTCAACAAGCCCCTTCGAAATGGCGAGGCCGAGCCCCGTTCCGCCGAAGCGTCTGGTGATGGAGGCGTCAACCTGGGAGAACGGTTTGAACAGGATCGACTTCTTCTCCTCGGGGACGCCGAGACCGGTATCCTCCACCTCGAAACGAAGAAGCGTCCTGAGGAGACCGCCTTCGACAAGGGAGACGGCAAGGGATATTTCGCCTGTATCGGTGAACTTCACCGCGTTCGAAAGCAGATTTCCGAGCACCTGCCGAAGGCGGGAAGCATCTCCGCGGAAGAACGTCGGAACGTCGGGTTCGACAACGGCGTAGACTTCAAGGCTCTTCTCTCTGCCCTTCACCGCTGTCTGGACGGCCATATCCTCGACGAGCTCCTGGATATTGAACGGCGCGCTTTCCAGCGTCATCCGCTCCGCCTCGATCTTCGAGAAGTCCAGCAGGTCGTCGAGCAGCTCCATCAGATGGTCGGCGCTGCTGCCGATGGTTTCTCCGAAATCCCTCTGCTCCATGGAGAGCCCCGTGTCCAGCAGAAGTTCGACCATGCCGAGGATTCCGTTCATGGGCGTGCGTATTTCGTGACTCATGTTCGCCAGGAATGCGCTCTTCGCACGGCTGGACTCCTCGGCCCGGAGCAAGAGCATGCGGGCCGCGGCGCCGGCCTCCGCCAGTTCGATGTTCTTCGCTTCAAGCTCTTCGAGAACGCGCGCGAGGCGCTCCTCGTTCCGTTTTCTCGCGGTGCAGTCGCGAAGCTGTTCCACAACGCACCGGACGTTTCCGGCGTCATCCTTTACCGGAATAGCGCGCACCTCGAACCATACATCCAACTCCGGTATGTATTTTTCTCCCTCCTGCGCGTTTCCCGTACCGACAGCCTTGAGCGAGAGACAGTCCTCGCAGGGTGTTTTTCTCCCAAGGAGCGCGTAACAGTTCCGGCCGATCGTTTCCTCGGAAGACGTCTGCAGGAAATCGAGCCCCGCCTTGTTGTAAAAGAGAATTTCCAGCTGCGGACTCTGTACGGCGATAATATCGGGGATGACGTCGAGCACGGCCCTCAGCATACCCGCGTCTTGACGCCACGTTGCGGCGGCGCCGTCGTAGAGTTTTTCGTCGCCATCTGCGGTCATTTCGTCATCTCCTCCCAATCCTCCGCTTCGGCCGTCTCTTCGGTCAGCGGCGCATTTCTTCCTTTTCAAGATAGAGCACAAAACGGGTCGCCGATAAAAGAGTATGCTACCATATTCCCCGTACCGCCACCATCGCGAAGGAGAGATCAGTATGAAAAGCCATACGGAATACCTCTGGTTCGAGACAAAAAAACGCAAGGATCTTGTACATATCACTCCGTCGCTCCAGGACATTCTGGAACGGAGCGGCGTCAGTGAAGGGATGATGCTCGTCTCCGCCATGCACATCACCGCCGGAATCATCGTCAACGACAATGAATCCGGCCTTCACGAGGATATCATGAGCTGGCTGGAAAGGACAGCCCCCGAAGATCCGTCCTATCTTCATCACAGGACGGGGGAAGACAACGGCGACGCCCATCTGAAGCGCATCCTGGTCCACCATCAGGCGATTCTTCCGGTGACGGAGGGCAAGCTCGACCTCGGCCCGTGGGAGCGCTGTTTCTACGCCGAGTTCGACGGCCGCCGGCGCAAGCGCGTGGTCGTCAAGGTCATGGGGGAATGATCATGAAGCTCTTCTCATCCCTCGCGCTGCTCGCACTGTTGACGCTGCTGCTCCCCCGCCCGGCGAGGGCGGACGATCCCCTCATCCCTATGGAGGATTTCTTCCGGAATCCCGAACAGAGCGGCTTCCAACTCTCTCCGAACGGGGAGTACATTTCCTTCATGAAACCGTGGGAACGCCGTATGAACATCTTCATCCAGAAAATCGGCGCCGAGGAAGCCGTCCGCGTGACCTCAGCCACGGAACGCGACATTCCGGCCTACTTCTGGTCGGGGAACGAGAGGATCGTCTACCTTCAGGACAGAGGCGGCGACGAGAACTACCGGCTCTACACCGTCTCGACCGACGGCGCGGAATCACGCGAGCTGACGCCGTTCGAAAACACCCGCGTCACGATCATCGACAGTCTGGAGGAACAGGACGACTTCATCCTGATCGGGATGAACCGCAGGGACCAGCGCCTCTTCGACGTCTACCGGCTGAACCTGGAGACGGGAGAGCTGACGCCGCTGGAGGAGAACCCGGGGGATATCGCGGGCTGGATGACGGACCACGACGGAAAGCTGCGGGTCGCGGTGCGCTCCGACGGAGTGAACACGTCGCTTCTCTATCGCGACAAAGAGGACGAGCCCTTCCGGAACATCCTGACCACGGACTTCCGCGAGAGCGTATCGCCGCTCTTCTTCACGTTCGACAACACGAAGCTCTACGTCGCGTCGAACCTCGAACGGGACAAGTCGGCGATCTTCGTCTTCAATCCGCGGACCGTCGAGCACGAGGAGCTGCTCTTCGAACACCCCGACGTCGACGTGAGTTCGCTCTTCCGCTCCCGGAAACGTAAAGTGATCACCGGAACCGGATTCACGACGGACCGCTTCCGCTACCACTTTTTCGACGAGGAACGGGCCGCTCTCCAGAAGGAACTCGAAGAGCGGCTGCCCGGCGACGAGGTCGTCGTCGCCTCGATGAGCCGCGACGAGACGAAGGTGCTGGTGTACGCGGGAAGCGACCGGACCCGCGGGACCTATTTCTTTTTCGACAGAGAGACGAAGGACTTCCGGAAACTGGCGGAGCTGGCCCCATGGCTGCCGAAGGAGCGCATGGCGCCGATGACGCCGGTGTCCTACGTTTCCAGAGACGGGCTGACCATCCACGGTTACCTGACGCTGCCTCCGGGGAAGGAGCCGAAGAACCTCCCCGTGCTGATCCACCCGCACGGAGGCCCGTGGGTGCGCGACGGATGGGGGTTCGACCCGCAGGTGCAGTTTCTGACGAGCAGGGGGCTCGCAGTGCTTCAGATGAACTTCCGCGGTTCCACCGGCTACGGAAGAGCGTTCTGGGAAGCGGGGTTCAAAGAGTGGGGCAGGTCGATGCAGGACGACGTCACCGACGGCGTGCTCTGGCTGGTTGAACAGGGCATCGCGGATCCGAAGCGGGTCGGCATCTACGGAGCTTCCTACGGCGGGTACGCCGTGCTCGCCGGTCTTGCCTTCACTCCCGACCTGTACGCGTGCGGCGTCGATTATGTCGGCGTATCGAACATCTTCACGCTGCTGGAAACCATCCCTCCCTACTGGGAACTGGGCCGGCAGATGCTCTACGAGAAGATCGGCCATCCGGAAAAGGACAAGGAGCTGCTGAAAGCGGCCTCGCCCGTCTTCCATGCGGACAGAATCACGGCGCCGCTCTTCGTCGCTCAGGGAGCGAACGACCCGAGGGTGAAGAAGGCCGAGTCGGACCAGATCGTCGAGGCGCTCCGCAGCAGGGGGATCGAGGTCGAGTACATGGTGAAGGAGAACGAGGGGCACGGCTTCCGCAACGAGGAGAACCGCTTCGACTTCTACCGTGCGATGGAGCGCTTCCTCGCGACGCACCTGGGGAGCCTCTCGGAACAGCGCTGATCATCCGCGCCGTCGGCTTTCAGGCGACGATGCGAGCACACAGGAAGAGCGCCGCCGCAGGTTCGCCGAACCGTGCGACGGCGCTCTTCCTGTGTGCGTGGAAGTTCGGCGCCTCCCCTACTCCTCGCTCCTCCCCTCCCGCAACCAGTCGATCCAGTAGAGGTCCGTCCGGCGGCTGTGGAGGTTCCGTACGCTCCCCTGCAGGCGCAGCTCCTTGAGCAGTTCCACGTCGAGGTCGGCGATCAGCGCCATTTCCGTATTCGGCGTCGCCTCCGCCGCCACGGCGTCGTGAGGGAATGCGAAATCGGACGGAGTG
>LVBB01000027.1 GCA_001603075.1 Phycisphaerales bacterium Planc_01
ATTGCGGAAAAGACGGCTGAAAAGTAGTCATGGGCGGCCTTGTACGTTTCTGCATAAAGCGTCCGGTGTTCACCTGGGCGATGGTGCTCGTTCTCATGTTGCTGGGGGTGAGCAGCTACAACAAGCTGGCGGTCGCGCTGCTGCCCAAGGTGGACATCCCTATCGTGGTGGTTCGGACCGTCTACAAGGGAGCGAGTCCGAATGAGATAGAGCAGCTCGTCTCCAAGCCTATCGAGGATGCCATCGCGGACCTTGAAGGGTTGGACAAGATCACGAGCTACTCCGCCGAGGGCATGTCGTTCGTCGTCCTTGAGATGGAAGTTCAGGTGGACGTCGACCAGGCCCTGGTGGACATCTCCAACAAGGTGAAAGCCGCCCGGAACAAGCTGCCGGACGCGGTCGAGGAACCGATCTTCACCAAGGTGGATATCAACGCGTCCCCCTTCATGATCGTCTCCTTCACAAGCTCCCTCCCGGAGAAGGAGGCGCGGAAGATCATCGAAGACACGGTCGTTCCCATCCTCTCGCGAGTGGACGGCGTTGGACAGACCGACGTCACCGGAGGCCGGAACCGGCAAATCCGCATCCTTCTCGACCCCGTCTCGCTCAGCGAGTACGGCGTGAGCATCCAGACGCTTGCGGCGGTCGTGGCGTCGAACAACGTCACGAACCCCTCGGGCTACATCACGCAGACGAAGGACGAAACATGGCTTCGCCTCGTCGGCGAGTTCAACAAGGTGGACGAGCTGGAGAACATCATGATTCCCACGCCTGCGGGGAACCCCGTCCGGCTCCGCGACCTCGGCCGTGTCGAGGACAGCGAGGAGGACGTACGCTCGATCGCCCGTGTGAACGGGCAGTCCGTGGTGCAGTTGCGTATCAGCCCCCGCCCCAACTCCGACGTGGTGAAGGCGGGCCAGCTCCTGAAGAAGGAGCTTGACAAGCTGATGAAGACCATGCCCGATTTCACGGCGGAGATACCGTACGACGACTCGATCTTCGTGGAGGCGTCGGTGAAGAACGTCCTGCGGGACATGGGTTTCGGTATCCTGCTGACGTCGGTGGTGCTCTATCTCTTCCTGAAACGATTCTCCGCGACCTTCATCGTCGCCATCGCGATGCCCGTCGCGCTCTTCGCGACCTTCACCCCGATGGTGATGCACGGGTATTCGATGAACATCATGAGCTCCCTGGGGCTCGCCATATCCATGGGCGTCCTGGTGAACAACGCCATCCTCATCATCGAAAACATCTTCCGCTACCGCGACATGGGGTACTCCCCCGAGGAGGCGGCGGAAAAAGGAACCGTGGAAATATCGCTCTCGGTGCTTGCCGGGACGGCGACGAACCTCGGCGTCTTCCTTCCTGTCGCCATTATGACCGGTATCGCGGGGCAGTTCCTTGTGCAGTACGCGATGACGATCGTCTACGCGACGCTCTTTTCCCTGTGGGTCTCGCTGACGCTCACCCCCTCGATGGCTGCTCGCTTCAAGGCCGACGCGGGAGTCCCGCGCCTGGGGCGTTTCCTCTGCGGTTGGTGGGACTGGATCTACTCGGGCTTCGAGACGCTCTTTCTCTTCTTCCTCCGGAGGGCCATCCGGCATCCGTTCCTGACGATCCTTGTCTTCGCCGGGCTCACATTCGGCGTGTTCAAGGCGGGCGGTTTCATCGGCGCCGAATTCATGCCCCGCACGGACGACGGCGCGATGACCATCGACATCACGCTGCCGAGCAATACTCCGGTTTGGGTGACGCAGGCGCGCGCGAAGGAGATAGAGGACCGGATCAGAGACACGCTTCCGGCGCTGGAGTACATCGTTTCGACAGTCGGCGCGTCCGGCCGGAACCAGGGGACGCACAAGGCGACGATCGAGGCGTATTTCCACAACAATGTCGAACGTCCGTCCACTATGGATATGGCCGACCAGTTGCGCCTCTTCGTAAACGCGATGCCCGGAGTGGATGCGACAGTCAGCGGATTCCGCAAGGGAATGGGCGGAGGAAAGCCCATTCAGATCATCGTCAGGGGAGAAGAACTGGAGACGTTGTATCGTATCGCGGAGACGCTTCGCGACAGGATAAAGCACGTTCCGGGCATCGTCGACGCGGGGATCGACGTGGAGATGGGGAAGCCGGAGCTGCAAATCCTCCCGGTGCGCTGGCGGCTCTCGCAGTTCGGCATCAACATGACGACGCTCTCGCAGGTGGTTTATGGCTATCTCGTCGGTATGGACGCGGGCAAGTTCCGCCAGGACGGCTTCGAGTACGATATCAAGGCCCGCATCAATCCGGAGCACGCGAAGGATATCTTCAAGGTGCCGGAGCTGCCCATCATGACGGAGTACGGGCTCGTGCCGCTGAAAGAGTTCTCGGAAGTGCAGTGGCGGGACGGTCCCACGGAGATTGTCAGGAAGGACCGCCGGAAGGCGGTGACCGTGGAAGCCGATTCGCGGTATATCACCGTGGGCGAAGCGACGGAAAACGCCAGGCGCGCAATCGAGGGGATCGAGCTGCCTCCGGGGTACGAGATCCAGTTCGGCGGCGACGCGGAGTTCATGGCGGAGAACTTCGCCGAACTCGGCCAGGCCCTGTTGATCGCCATCGTGCTCACCTTCATCATCGTCGCGGCGATACTGGAGTCGTGGTTCTTCGCATTCGTGATCACGCTCTCGGTTCCGTTGGCGGCGCTCGGCGTCATCCCGTCGATGTTGATGTCCGGAGTCTCCATATCGCTCTTCGCGCTCATCGGACTGATCATGCTCGTCGGCCTGGTGGTGAACAACGCCATCGTCGTGATCGACTACGCCGAGGTTCGCCGTGTTGAAGAGGGCGAACCGGGAGCCGTCGCGATAGAAAAGGCGTGCGCGATACGACTCAGGACGCTCTTCATGGCCATTTCGACGGCGGTGATCTCGATGGTGCCGCTTGCGGCGGGTACGGGAGACG
>LVBB01000028.1 GCA_001603075.1 Phycisphaerales bacterium Planc_01
GTTCATCACGCTGAACTGCCCCGATCTGGTCGAGATCGCGGGGCTCGCCGGGTTCGACTTCTGCATCATCGACACCGAGCACGGCCCCTGCGACGCCGAATCCATCCAGCACATGATCCGCGCCGCCGAGCTCCGGGGGATCACGCCGGTTGTTCGGGTGACGAATCCGGAGGCCACCACGATTCTCCGCATCCTCGACGTGGGCGCCGCAGGAATTCAGGCCCCGCAGGTGAATTCGCGGAAGACGGCGGAGGACGTAGTCCGTTTCGCGAAGTACTTCCCGAAAGGGGAGCGGGGCGCATGCCTCACCCGTTCGTCCCGGTACGGATTCGTCGAGGGGGTGGCGCAGTACTTCGAGGAGGCCAACCGCGAGACGATGGTGATCCTGCACTGCGAGAACAAGCAGGGCTTGGAGTGTCTCGACGAAATCGCCTCCGTGGAGGGCGTCGACGTGGTCTTCGTCGGGCCGTACGACCTTTCGCAGTCGTTCGGCATTCCGGGGCAGATCTACCACCCGACGATGGTCGAGGCCGTGGCGAAGGCGCTTGCGGCGGCCTCGCGGGCCGGAAAACCGGCGGGCATCTTCGTCTCCTCCGTCGAGGAGGCGAAGATGCGCATCGAGCAGGGGTTCGTCTACATCGCCTACAATACCGACGCGCTGCTCTTCGCCGAGCTCTGCCGGAACATCGTGAAGGGGGTCAAGGGGTAGGTAGGAGCAGGGACACGCTCCTGAACCGGGACAGGCAGTACGGCGGGAAGATCGTTCCCGCCCTGAAGAAACGCGTATGCGCAGGAAAAACGTACAAGGATACCGCACGCCAAGGAGCACTGCCGCCTCCTCTGCCTGTACGAAATCGTCGCGCCCTCTTTATCGGATGCGGAGCCTGCGTTGGTCCGCTCCTCTTCGCTCTTCCGCCGCACACTGGTTCTTACGAGGAGAGCATCGACAAAAAAGCGCCGCTCCGTGTCGACGGGAGCGGCGCTTTTCGATAGTTTACACCCGTTTCGCGATGGCCTCGCCCACATCGGAGGTCGTCGCCTCGCCGCCGAACTCCACGGGGAGGTCGCGCGTTTCGGCGTGCGCCAGGAACTCCGTCAGCGCGTTCTCGACGCCCTGCGCGGCGTCGCGCTCGCCGATGTGCTCCAGCATGAGCGCCCCGGTGAGGATGGCCGCAATGGGGTTCGCCTTCCCCGTTCCCGCGATGTCGGGGGCTGAGCCGTGGATCGGCTCGAACATCGAAAGATTGTCCCCTATGTCCGCTCCGGCCGCGACGCCGAGTCCGCCGGCGAGCCCCGCGAGGAGGTCGCTGACGATGTCGCCGAACATGTTCGGCGCGACGACGACGCCGTAGAGGTCGGGCGTGCGCACCAAATGGTAGCACATGGCGTCCACGTTCACGATGGAGAGTCCGAGGCCCTGCTTCGCCGCCTCGTCCTTCGCGACGTCCTCCCAGAAGCCGTAGATCTGCGGAAGGGCGTTCGACTTCGAGGCCAGCGTGATCTTCTCTTCGCCGCGTGCCTTCGCGGCGCGCGCCGCGTAGGCCACGACGCGGCGGACGCCCGGTTCCGAGGCCACGCCGAGCTGGAAGGCGCCCTCCACGCCGCCCGAGAACGCGCCTTCAAGCGTGCCGCTCATGGAGTAGAGTCTTCGCGTCGTCGCAAGATCGACCACGGCCTTGCTTTTTTCGCTCCTGCCGCCGATGCCCATGTAGAAGTCCTCCGTGTTCTCCCGCACGACGAGAGTGTTCAGGGTCGGCCCGTTTTTCGGCTGAATGGGCAAAGGGACCCGAGGGTAACTCTTCGCCGGACGGAGGTTCACGTACTGGTCGAAGTGGAAGCGAAGGTGCAGCAGAATGCCGCGCTCGAGAATTCCCGGCTTCACTCGCGGATCGCCGACCGCTCCCAGCAGCAGCGCGTCCATCGGGGCCATCTCGTCCACCGCCGACGCGGGGAGGATCTCGTTCGTCTTCAGATAGTGGTCCGCGCCGAACGGGTAGTCGGCCCACGCGATGGAGAAGCCGTGCTTCGAACCGGCGGCTTCCAGGATCTTCGACGTTTCGCCGATGACCTCCGGACCGATGCCGTCGCCGGGGATGCGCGCTATGGTGTACTTCTTGCCGCTCATGCGCCTTTCCTCCGGTCAAGTTCCTTGCGGACGTAGGGGATGAGGCCGCCCTGCTGGATGAGATCCTGCAGGAAAGGGGAGAACGGAGCGACGGTGAAGGTCTTCCCCTTTGTCTTGTTCACGATGGTCCCCGCGCCGGGGTCGACTTCGATCTCGTCCCCGGTCTCGATGGAGGCCGCGGCCTCCGGGCACTCGAAGATCGGCAGGCCGACGTTGATGGCGTTGCGGAAGAAGATGCGCGCGTACGAGGCCGCGATGACGCAACTGCACCCCGCGCCCTTGATAGCGATGGGCGCGTGTTCGCGCGAAGAGCCGC
>LVBB01000029.1 GCA_001603075.1 Phycisphaerales bacterium Planc_01
GATGTGAATTGGCGGGTGGGCGGCGTTGCCTGGAATGTGCTGTTCCAGGCATTCGGCCCCACACTGGGGACCCTTGTTCTTTCCACCAGAACGCTGCTTCTGATGATGAGGAAGAGGATCTCCATCGCCAACGGTCTCGCCAGCGTAATGTTGCTTATAGCGATCTCGCTCTTGTGTCTGGTTGTCACTGTCCCGGTCATGATGGGTGTATAGGCGCATTAACATACGAAGTGCAACGGCGCATTAACATGCGAAGTGCAACATGGTAGGTTGTGACAGTCACGAGTTCATCGGTAGCCCGTTTTGCATTTGCGTCTCCTGGGGACTCGGTCCCCAGACCCCTGGGATTTATCGCTTTGCGCCAGAGACAGGGTAGAGGGTAAGGCGACGTGCCCTATGGACAACGTCGCCCCTGCCCCTGGGCCGTCACGGCGCTCGGATTGCTTCCCAGCAGCGCCCCTTCGGCAAGCTCAGGGCAGGCTCTATCCACCGCCGGATGGCTGGACTGATGCCGTTGTGGATATCTTTGCAGACGCTGTGATGCTGCGCAGAGCCGCTGAAGAGGCGTTCAAATGTCCGGGGAAGAGAGAGGCCAGGTCGTATTACGCGATGAATCCGAATTGTGGGGCGGATTCGGCGGGCGATATGGTGCTGCTGTTCGAGACGAAGGGGGGGTGGAACCAGCATGGCGGGCCGGAGTTGTTCACGTTCGACAACCACGACCCCAAAGGCGGCTGCGTCCTGCTCAACGACGGCACCGTGAAGTTCATCCGCGCCGAAGAAGAACTCCACGCCCTCCGCTGGAACTAGGTCCAGGATAGACAGATGACGAGTGTCGTGCACAGGCGGGTGATGCAGGATGGGGCTGTGTCGGGCACACGTGGCCGTGGACGGGCAATTTCGCGGTGCCGTCGGGCACGCACACGCTCAAGTGGAAGTACATCAAGTACTCCGGCTCGACGGCCGGCTCGGCCTGGGTCGACGCCATCCAGTGGACGGGCGGCGGCCGGAAGGGCTGGTCTCCGCACCAGGCTCGTCTGAGCCGATCCTGCCGGCTTAGCCGCCCTGCCGGCGTCCGTCCAAAACCTGGGGCAAAATGTCTTGACAGGCCGTAGCGGCCCCCATAAAGTGGTCGCTCCGTATGTGCAGGCCCCATGGGGGGGAGTACAGAGTCGCAGAGAAACCCGTCTTTGCAGAAGAATGAAATAAGGAGAACGCTAATGGCAACAAAGGTGGCAATCAACGGTTTCGGCCGAATCGGCAGAGCGGTCGCACGCATCATCATGCAGCGCAAGGGCGAACTGGAACTGGTCGCAATCAATGACCTGGCCGACACCAAGAGCCTGGCCCACCTGTTCAAGTACGATACCGTGATGGGCCGATGGAACGGGACCGTCGAGGTCAAGGGCGACGACATGGTCATCAACGGCAAGACCGTCAAGGTCCTCGGCGTGCGCAACCCGGCCGAACTGCCGTGGAAGGACATGGGGGTCTCGATCGTCGTGGAGTCCACGGGCATCTTCCGCAGCAAGGAATCGCCTAAGGGCGGCTACGGCGACCACCTGAAGGCCGGCGCCAAGAACGTCGTCCTGACCGTCCCGGCCAAAGACGCCATCGACGCCACCGTGGTGCTGGGCGTCAACGACAAGGACATCACGCCTCAGACCCAGTGCATCTCGAACGCCAGTTGCACGACCAACTGTCTGGCCCCGCTGGCCAAGGCCCTCAACGACGCCTTCGGCATTGAAAAGGGTCTGATGGTCACCGTGCACGGTTACACCAACGATCAGAACGTCTGCGACCAGATCCACAGCGACCTGCGTCGCGCCCGCGCGGCCGCCCAGAATATCATTCCGACGACGACCGGCGCCGCCAAGGCGGTCGGCAAGGTCATCCCGGCGTTGAACGGCAAGCTCGACGGCTACGCCCTCCGCGTTCCGGTCATCACCGGAAGCTGCGTGGACCTTGTGGCCGATCTGAAGAAGGAAGCCACCAAGGACGAGGTCAACGCCGCAGTCAAGGCCGCTGCCGAAGGTTCGATGAAGGGCATTCTCGCCTACTGCGACGAGCCGATCGTCAGCAGCGACATCATCGGCGATACGCATTCGAGCATCTTCGATTCGCTGTGCACGATGGTCCAGGGCAAGACCGTGAAGGTCGTCAGTTGGTACGACAACGAGTGGGGTTACTCGACCCGCACCGTCGATATCATGGAAAAGATCGCCAAGATGTAATCCACATCAGGCGTCTGCGCCCTGCACCCGGGGCGCAGACGCTTTTTTTCTTGGCTCAATTGCTTCCACCGGGCCGGAACAGGTCCTGTCAGTGCGGTTGGGCCGATAGGAATCGCAAGGAACCGTCTCTATGGACAACAAGCAACTGGAACAGACCCTGGTGCTCATCAAGCCGGACGCCCTGAAGAACTCCGTCACCGGCTTTCTCCTCTCTCAGCTATCGGAGTTCCACACGGGGTCGCGGTTCGCCGCCTCCAAGATCGTCAACGTTCACCGGCTCCTGGCCGAGGAACACTATGCCGAGCATCGTGGCAAGGCGTTCTACCCCGCACTGCTGGACTACATCATGGGCGTCGTCCACTACCCTGTGGACCACTGGAAGCGGCGCGTGATCGCCATCGTCTATCTCGGCCCCAACGTGCTCAAGACCGTCCGGGAGATGGCCGGGCCGACCAACCCGCACAAGGCCCGCGAAGAGAGACCCGGCTGCCTCCGAGCCCTCGGTACCGTCGTGCCCATCCTCGATGCCAAGGGCAACAAGATCGACGACCGCATGGACAACCTGATCCATGCCTCGGCCACCCACGAGGACGCCGAGCGGGAGATCAAGCTCTGGTTCCTGCCCCACGACATTCCCCCGTTGATGCGTGCTTACCCCACCGAGGTCTGCCAGAGGCACTACTACTACAAGGACGATTGCGTGTACAACACGTACGAGCCCGAGAGCATCTTTCTGCTGGCCCCGGGCGATGTGGTCTGGACGTCCGATCTGGAGATCCTTCGGCAGTGTTCGCCCGGCGAGCCGTCGAACGGCCAGTTGAACAAGGTGGTGGCAAAGTATCTCATCAACCGAACGGCGCAGGAGCAATGATATCCCATCGCGACGAGGCGATGGGATACGCCGGACTGGCGCCGATCCTCCGGCACCGGCACGGAAAGAGACTTGACAGGGCCGGCGGGGGTACATAGTGTTTCACTTCGGCCTGTCCCGGGACGATACCGCGACGGGGTGACCTCGATCGAGCGACAAGACCGCATGAAACTGACTTTTTTGGGCTGAACTATGGCAAAGAAAACAGTAGCTGACATCGACGTGAAGGGCAAGAAGGTCCTGATGCGGTGCGATTTCAACGTGCCGTTGGACGAGAACTGCAACATCACCAGCGACGACCGCATCGTCAAGGCCCTGCCGACAATCAAGCACGTTCTCGACAACGGCGGCGCATTGATTCTGATGAGCCACCTGGGCCGCCCGAAGGGCGTCCCGGAGGACAAGTTCTCGCTAAAGCCCGTAGCCAAAAGGCTTTCCGAATTGCTCGGCAAGCAAGTGGTTTTCGCCGCCGATTGCGTTGGGCCGGACCCGAAGGCCAAGGCGGCCGCCCTCAAGAGCGGCGACTGCATGCTGCTGGAGAACCTCCGCTTCCACAAGGAAGAGACCATCAAGGACAAGGCCGCCAAAGAAGACGCCCAACTGCGCCAGGCCAAGGACAACTTCGCCAAAGAGCTGGCGTCCATGGCCGACATCTACGTGGACGACGCCTTCGGCACCGCCCACCGTGACAACGCCTCGATGTACACGGTCCCGGCCGTGATGGAGGGCAAGCCCCGCGTGATCGGCTTCCTGATCGAGAAGGAACTGAGGTTCCTCGGCGACACGCTGAAAAACCCCGAGCGCCCCTTTGTTGCCATCCTTGGCGGCGCCAAGGTCTCCGACAAGATCGGCGTCATTGAGAACCTCACCCACAAGGTTGACACCATCGTCATCGGCGGCGCCATGGCCTATACCTTCTTCAAAGCCCAGGGTAAGCAGGTGGGCAACAGCCTGTGTGAGGACGACTTCCTCGACAAGGCAACGCAATTGCTCGATCAGGCCAAGGAGGCCGGGTGCGAGGTCGTGCTGCCGGTCGATTCGGTGGTGGCCCGGGAGATCAAGGCGGGCGCGGCCACCAAGGTCGTCGGCGAGGACGTCGAAGCCGGCTGGCTCGGACTGGACATCGGACCCAAGAGCCGGACGCTCTTCGCCCAGAAGGTCAAGGCCGCCAAGACCGTCGTCTGGAACGGCCCGATGGGCGTCTTCGAGACCGAGCCGTTCGATGCGGGGACCAAAGCAGTCGCTCTGGCCGTCGCCGAGGCAACGGACAAGGGCGCCAAGAGCATCATCGGCGGCGGTGACAGCGCCAGCGCCGTGACCAAGCTCGGCCTGGAGGATCGGATCAGCCACATCTCCACCGGCGGCGGCGCCTCGCTCGAATTCCTCGAAGGCAAGAAGTTCGTCTGCCTCGAGATCCTCGACGAGAAGTAGCGGTTCCTCGGAAGACAATCGCCGGTGGCGGCCTCAAACGTAGCGTGGGGATGGCTTGTTCGTAACCATCCCCAAGTCCTGCGGACCTGAGGCTGCCACCTGCCTGTTCCATCCATCGGTGCCAAAGGCAATAGCGACATGCGACTACCGCCCGCCGGGACAATTGAGATTGCGCCGTCGATCCTGAGCGCGGATTTCGGCAAGCTCGCCGGCGAAATCGCCGAGGTGGCCGCCGCCGGCGCCAGGATCGTCCATCTCGACGTGATGGACGGCCATTTCGTTCCCAACCTGACGATCGGGCCGCCGGTAATCGCCTCGCTCCGCAGGCACAGCGACCTGGTCTTCGACAGCCATCTGATGATCAGCGAGCCGGGCAGGTACGTCGAAGCCTTCGCAAAGGCCGGCGTCGACAACATCACGTTCCACATCGAAGTCGTCGACGATCCTGCGGGGATGGTCTCCAGAATCCGTGACCTGGGTTGCACCGCCGGCGTCACGCTGAATCCGGAAACCCCTGTCAAGACGGTCGAGAAGGTCGCGCCGCTGTGCGACATGGTCCTGGTGATGACCGTGCACCCAGGTTTCGGCGGCCAGAAGTTCATGCCCGACGCCGCCCGCAAGATCGCCGAGGTGCGGAAGATCGTGGGCCCAGGCATACGGATCGAGGTCGACGGCGGCATCGACCCCGAGACGACCCCGATCGTCGTTTCCTACGGGGCCGACACATTGGTGGCCGGCAACGCCATCTTCGGCCGGCCCGACCGCCAGGCCGCCATCGACGCAATTCGAAAGGCCTGCCAGTAACTTCTCGTGGCTTCCGGGCCGGTTTTCTGGTATAGTTGTGGCGCCCGTGCCGGCCGACTGAGTGGGATTTCGCAGGCCGCAGGGCCAGAGTGATATCG
The DNA here is from genome assembly GCA_001603075.1 of Phycisphaerales bacterium Planc_01. GTDB lineage: Bacteria > Planctomycetota > Phycisphaerae > Sedimentisphaerales > Anaerobacaceae > Anaerobaca. The sequence goes on from LVBB01000029.1 coordinate 5,439, forward strand.
AGAATGGGACACGACGGCACGACGACGATGACGAAAAAACCGAAAGCGACCTGGAACGGCTTCTCCCTGAAGCCCCGCAAGGAAATGCCCGAGGGGCTCTGGGTCCGATGCCCCGGTTGCGAGCACATGCTCTATAAGAGCGCCGTGCAGAAGAATCTCGACGTCTGCCCGTCCTGCAACTACCACTTCCGCATCGGAGCGACCGCCCGCATCCGCTACCTGGTCGACGAGGACACCTTCCAGCCGATCCTCGAAGAGATGACCTCCACCGATCCGCTCGACTTCCAGTTTCGAGGCACGACCTACAAGGGCCGCATCCAGGCCGACGAGGAGAAGTCCGGCGCCAGGGAAGCGATACAGATCGGCAAGGCCTTCATCAAAGGCCGGGGCGTCGTCCTCGGCGTCATGGAGCCGAACTTCCTCATGGGCTCGATGGGTGCCGTCGTCGGCGAGAAGTTCTGCGTGGCGGTGGACAAAGCCATCGAAGACTCCCTGCCGCTGATCGTGGTCAGTTGCTCCGGCGGCGCCCGCATGCACGAGGGCGTTGTCTCGCTCGGTCAGATGGCCAAGACCTCGGCCGCCCTGGCCCGGCTCAACGAGCGCAAGGGCCTGTTCATCTCCGTGCTCGCCGACCCCACCACCGGGGGCGTCACCGCCAGCTTCGCCATGCTCGGCGACGTGATCATCGCCGAGCCCAAGGCCCTGGTCGCCTTCGCCGGCCCGCGCACCATCGCCGAAACGATCAAGGTCGAGCTGCCCGAAGGCTTCCAGACCGCCGAGTTCCTCCTCGAGCACGGCTTCGTCGATATGATCGTCGACCGCAAAGACCTCCGCAGCGAGATCGCCCGCCTCATCGACTACACCCAGAAGTAGCCCGCCGCAACGCCCCGGCTGTTTCGCTGGTGCGAGCTTCTGCCCTGCCCTGTCGTTCTTTGGGGACAACGAGCGATATGCCGCCGCGCACCGGCGTGTGGCTTGGACCGGTGCGGATCGGGATTGCCGGTTGCACACGAAGCGTGCAGCGGGCATAATGGCAAGGTCGGGCCGTCGGGCCTGTGGCGTGTGACTGTCGAACGAACGATCCAGGAAAGGGGCGTTGTATGAGCGTGCAGAGCGAGCCGTCCACCAGCCGTCGTGACTTCCTCAAGCAGACCTCCGGGGCCCTGGCCGGTGCGGCGTTAGCCGGCGCCATCGGCGCGCGGGCCTGGGCGGGCGAGCAGAACACGATCCGGGTCGCACTGGTCGGCTGCGGCGGGCGCGGCACCGGGGCGGCGGTCAACGCCCTGTCCACCCAAGGCCCGACCAAGCTGGTCGCAATGGCCGACGTCTTCGACAGCCACCTGAAGAACAGCCACAAGAACCTCACGACGCAGTTCGGCGAGAAGGTCGATGTCCCCGCCGGTCGGCAGTTCGGCGGGCTCGACGGCTACAAGAAGGCCATCGACGCCGTCGCCCCCGGCGGCGTGGTGCTGCTGGCGACCCCGCCGGCCTTTCGCCCGCTCCACGTTGAATACGCCGTGGCCAAAGGCTGCCACGTGTTCATGGAGAAATCGTTCGCGGTCGACGCGCCGGGCATCCGCCGCGTGCTCCAGGCGGGCCAGGAGGCCGAGAAGAAGAACCTCAAGATCGCCGGCGGCCTGATGAGCCGGCACTACAAGCCGCTCGAAGAAGCGGTTGAGCAGCTCCACAAAGGCCTCATCGGCGATCTGATCACCTGCTGGGCCTATCGCGAGCACGCCCCGGTCGGCTTCACGCCCAAGTCGCCCGGCATGACCGAGATGGCCCACCAGATCCGCAACTACTCGAACTTCACCTGGCTCAACGGCAGCTTCCTGCTTGACTGGCTAATCCACAACCTCGATGTCTGCTGCTGGTGCAAGGACGCCTGGCCCGTCTCGGCCCAGGGCCAGGGCGGCCGCCAGGTGCGAACCGCGCCCGACCAGCTCTTCGACCACTATGCGGTCGAGTACCACTTCCCCGACGGCACGCGCCTGTTCGCCCAGGGCCGGCACATGGACAACTGCTGGGGCTTCTTCGGCGACATCATCCACGGCGCCACCGGCTCGGCCGTCCTCGGCGAGGGCGTCAGCCAGCCCCGCATCTTCAAGGGCCACCGTCAGCGACCCGAAGATGTGATCTGGCAATACGTCGGCGGGCGCAGCGACCAGTACCAGGTCGAGCACGACCTGCTGTTCGACGCGATTCGCACGAACAAGCGGTACAACGAGACGCAGCGGTCGTGCAACGCCGCGATGGTGGGCATCCTCGGCCGTATGGCCGCCGAGTCCGGCCAGATGATCACCTGGGACCAGGCAATGTCGTCGAACCTCGAACTCGCCCCCGGCCTCGACAACGCGACGCTGGACTCCCCCCCGCCTGTCGTCCCCGACGCACAGGGCCGCTACCCCGTCGCCATCCCCGGCCAAACGCAGGTTCTGTAGAGAATGCTGTCTCGCACGGCGTCTGGCTTGCCGCATGCGCGACTTCGATTAAGCAGGCTGGCGCGGAGGGACTGTAGACAATGGCGAAGATCAGACTGCCTGCCGACCCCGGCCGGTTCACGATCGCCAAGGCCAGTGCGGGCAACTACATGGTGAGGAATGACCGGACGGGCAAGAACGAGGTGATTATCCCGTGTCGAGATCGCAATCAGGCCGAAGACATCTGCAAGCGCCTCAATGAGGGCACCCACTCCGGCGAGATATGGGTGTGAGGGTGGGTGGCAGCCTGCCCTGCTCGTAGTGTGCCCGTAAGGGCATACTCCGCACTGAGCAGCTAACGCCTCAGGGCGTCACTACGAACCGGTCACCGGTCCGGCTTGGCCGGGCCCTTCTCGACTCGCGCCTTCTGGCGTTCCTTGTAGAACTCGACCAGCCGCTTCGGATCGAAATCCACCTTCTGCGAAATCTCCCGCCGGATCCGCCTGATCTGGGCAATGGTCTCGTTGTCTTTCATGTCAAGACCCCATCAACTCCAACGGCGTGAGAATCTCGGGCGTGTGCATTCTCAGCCGCTCGTTGATACTTCGAATATGCCGCCGCTTGTTGGCGTTGGCAAGGTGATTGCAGTTCCACGTCAGCAGATAGTCCATCTTGTGATACGAGGCCACCGCCAGATGCAGGGCATCGCCCAATTCATCCCTGGGCATCAGATAGTGGGCAATGTAGACCTCGACGATCTCCCTGACGTCATCGGTGATCTCCAGCAGTGCACGATCCTCGATCAGCGCAACCTTGTCCTCCTTGTTGGGATGCTCTCCCGACTCCAGTTCATAGAACACGGCCTCAGAAGTACAGCAATCAAACGCCCCCCCTGCTTTGCTCCCACCACAGGCGGGTCCAGTTGCGCATCGCGACGAACTCGGGTTCCGCCCGCGTCTCATGATAGAACGATGGTATCGACGTTTCGATGTAAACCGTCTGCATGGTTGAATTCTACCACATCGGCCCGCCTCACACAAATGCCGGCCGGCTGCGGGCAGGACCGTCCGCCGGGCCGTATGGCCGCCGAGTCCGGCCAGATGATCACCTGGGACCAGGCAATGTCGTCGAACCTCGAACTCGCCCCCGGCCTCGACAACGCGACGCTGGACTCCCCCCCCGCCTGTCGTCCCCGACGCCCAGGGCCGCTACCCCATCGCCATCCCCGGTCAAACCATTGCGCTCTGACAACGGCCCAGGACCAGGATTCACAGATACTCCGAAATATCGAGGATGGCCACGTTGGTGGCTGCGCCGAATCTGTGTACATAACTGCCTTTATGTAAAATACTTGTGTTAATTTCGGGTTTCGTCCAAGACATGGCCCTTGACAAAGTGTATATATCTATGTATACTTTCTGTTGGATATCAAGTGTTTCTGAGCAAATGACGATGATGCACATCTGGAGGCTGCGTTATGGCCTTGGTTGAAAAGAAACTGTTCAAGCATGGTGGAAGTTGGGCAATCGACTTGCCCATGCGTTTCGCCAAGGAACTCAAGGAGATGAGCGTCGTAATCGAAGAAACGCCACAGGGCTTCCTTATCAAGCCCAAGACCGAGTTGGACGCTATGGAGGCGGACCCTCTTTTCCACCGGTTTGTAGAAGCCATTGCCATGGATGCTATGAAGCACCCTGAGAAGCTGCGCGACGCCCGCGACGTCTGGGACGATGAGTGGGCGGATTTGCTCGAAGGGGTAGACGTTGACGAAGCATAGGTATCTGCTCAAATACCATGCGCTCTACTATCGGCGAATTCAGGCTCTCAAAGAACAAGTAAAGGAGCTGAGAGCCCGCCTGACCGAGGCGGAGTACTCCCAGCATGAAGTCGTCAAGCTCGCGGCTCGCGTTCGACATGCCGATCAAACCATCATTCCCCAAGACCCCGACAGAAAAGACTATCGGCTGACAGGAACACTCCGCAAATACCGACGCTACAAACAAGGGTTGCAGCGGTATCGTCTGTTCTTCTGCTTTTCCAATACGCCGCCGATCATTCTGTACCTCTACCTGAATGACGAGAAGCACCTTCGCAAAGATGGTGACAAGAATGATCCCTATGCGGAGTTCCAGCGATTGGTGAACAGGGGCTTGTTCTCGCACGATCCTTCCGCTGCGAGCATCCAACAGTGGATCCATGATGCAGGCACGTAGGGAGCAACCACATAGTACGTGGAGCCACTACATCTCCAAACAGGTGCCTGCCTATAGCATTCTTCCGTTGTCTTTCATGTCGCTGTGGCACATGACATTCCACTTGTTTCGTCGTCGAATTGAGGATGGTGTCCCCCACATTTCACTCTTTTCCCGGGGCCTTCGCCTCGATGCAGAGCGCGAACTCAGACGTGTTGCCGTCGGCATCTGTGGCTGTGGCGCTGATCCACATGCCTGGAACAACCGGCGGCAGCGTCGCCGTGAATTCTCCCTTGGCATTCGGTCTATCCGTCCCCAGGAAGGTCTCTCCCTCGCCATACCCCGTGTCGTCAGGCACTGAATTGGCGAAGAACTCCAGCGTCACCGCTTTCGGGTCCGGCGTGTCAATCATACCCTTCACGATGAGCTGTCCCGGCGTGGCCATGGCGGACACAAGCACTGGAAAGTTCATCAGGTTGTTCGGGCCGATGTCCGCGTCACCTGGATCGTTCTCCGTTACATCGTCCTCGTTATACAGATTGATGCCCAGCCACCCGTTGGCGTAGATTGAGTTCTGGGTGATGGTGTTGCCGGTTGCCAGAACACCTTCGCTGTTGTCGACCTGCACTCCGTGCACGTTATTCCCCGCAATCAGATTCCCTCGGACCATGGTGTCGAGGGCATTGCTGAGCCAGATTCCCAGGCCGTTCGGGATCCATGAACTTCCGTAGACATCTGTGCCGATCTGATTACCTTCAACCACGTTGTGCTCCGGGATGGGATTACCTTCCCCTTGCCACCACAGGATGGCTACGCCTTTCTCATAGCCTGATATCAGATTGCCAACCACAGTGTTATAACTCCCACCAATGCCAACGCCCTCTCCGCCGTCAAACCCGTCATCCGATTCACCCTCTGCATCCGTTCCCACGTAGTTGCCTTGTATAAGGTTGTGCGTGCAGTTGGGAAAGACCCCTATTCCGATGTTTCCTCCATTGATAACGTTTCTCTGAGCCGACGTCACACCGCCGATGGTGTTGTGTTGTCCGACAATGAATACCCCCGCTCCCGTACAGCCAAAGATGTGGTTCCCTTCTACAGAATTGTGGTTACCTCCCAGTTCGATGCCGTTGCCTGGTCTGAAGGTCTGAATTCTCAGGCCTCGAATGACACAGTCGTGGGTATCGTCATACCGGATGACAAGGCCCGTCGCGTCAGTCAATTCGCTCCCGTCCAATACGATCCTCAGATCCGCAGCGGTGGAAGCGGTTGCCGGGGAAGCGCCCGACTGCGTGTATCCATCAATGATCACGGAGTCGGTGATGTCGGGCAAGTCGACAGATGGATAGATAGTGTGCGGACCATCGCCGTCGATATTGAACTCAATTCGGTCTGCACCAGTATGTGCATTGGCCGATTCGATGGCCCACCGCAGAGAACCCGCGCCGCTGTCATCCGTGTTGGTCACCGTGTAGGGGCCCGCAAAGGCAACTGCGCCGGCGATCATCACAACAACCAACGCCAATAGAGTGCTTGACCTGTTTGTAGTTTGTGCCGTAATCATGGTCCGTTCTCCTTCTTTGCGGTGAGAACCTCGTGGACAGCCACCTGTTTGGCCATGGTGGTGTTGCCCGTAACAGATGGCTGTCCTCCTTCATCCCTATTTGTCTCCCGCGGTCATTGAGTCGCCCGTCAGTCACCAGACATGACAGCCTGGATCTCGCCCTCGGACAGGACTTGGTCATAGATCCGGAAATCATCCAGACAGCCTTCGAAATAGCTGTCCCACGGGTATTGGGATCGACCCAGCCAGTTCTGGCTGGTTGCGCCCAGATCGCTGGGCGTCAGCGTCATGGCGTCATTCACCGCGACAGGCATGCCTCCCAGGTACAGAGTGCCGACCCCGTCGTCGGCATCGACCGTCACGGCGACGTGATGCCAGCCGGCCAACAGCGCGAACGTGCCGATCCGCTCCTCGGCTCCCCCGCCGCCGACGGTGATGGCGAATCGCAGTTCGTACGGATTGGTGCTGCCCGATCCCTCGCCGGACGTCGGCGTCAGGAACATGTTGACTTCGGTGCCGCTGCCGAAGTCGAAGATCCGCTGCCAGGAGTACATGCCGGACCAGTTCACCCAGGTCATGATCGTACAGTCAGTCAATCCGCTGATCAGCGAGCCGATCGGCAGCGATACATAATCATCCTCGCCGTCCAGCCATAGAGCACCATGCAGAACGCCGCCCTTCGGCAGCCAGAGGGGATCGCCCCAGAGGACGCCATCGCGGTCGTAGCCGGAGCTGTCGCTCGCGGTTGCGCCCTTCTTCTCATCCAACTTCCAGTGCCCCACTAGAGCTTCCTTAGGATCTTTCGCCGGAGCCCCGGGATACTCGACAGTGATTGCCAGGATGGAGATGCCGAACCAATCCCAGGGTGCATAGCCGTAGGACCATTCCTCGTTGGTATAGGAGGCCTCGTCCAGGGTCAGCTCCAGACCGACCAGCGGTTTGTTGTCCAGCTTCATCGACTCATAGAACAGGTGGCCGTAATACTCGGGAACACCGTCGCCGTTGTCGTCGACAGGGGAGGAATACGCAGGCAACACCTTATGGTGCTGGAGATACGGCTGCAAAGCCGGGTTGTCATAAGACCACTCGGCGGTGTTCTTGCCCACGATCAAGTCACAGGTCGACGTCGATCCATCCTCATAGAGGACCGTCATGTGACCGACGACGACCCCGGTCGGCACGTTGTCCGCCCAGGCGCAGTGCTGAATGACGTGAAGTCTCTTGGCCGACCCGTACGATGAGAGATCCTGCCAGGACGAGAGGATGATCGGCTCCGTTACGGTCGTATCGCCCGGCGTATACCTCGTCTCCATCACGACCCCGTAGATCTCAAACGGAATGCTACGATAGGTGTGGTCTATTCCATCGCCCAGGGGAAGGTGGGAGGAGGCCACCGCAATGACCGGCATCAGTCCCACGAGAAGAGTCAGCATGAATATGTCCACTCCGAATTGTGATCCTGTGCGTCTCATGTTGAAGTACCTCCATGGATGAGTTCCGTTTGTCTAGCATCCTTGTGCGTATCTCAGCAGGGGGCAATGCCATTGGCGCCCATGGGAACCACCTCCTTTGTCGTTCGACCCAGCCTTGAGGTGCCAAACGGACTCGGGTGCACGTCGCACCATATTGGCGTCTGGTCCAAAGGGCTGCGGGGCAGGACCTCGCAGCCCAGGACAACTACAATCTGTCGATGAAGATGTCGGCTATTTGCCGTGGATCACGATCGAACCGCCGCCAAGGGGTTGCTCAGATTTGGTGTCATAAAGGACGATCTCACCCCCGAAGCCATCGTCTTCCCAAATCTTGATGCGGAAGGTGTCCGGGTCGCCGTCGGTGGCCCAGATCGTGAACTGGTACCCGTCGGCACCGTTGACCGTACCGGTTCCCTTCAGCCGGGCCTGGCTTGTCCCGGTATACAACCAGTCGTAACCGGTGCTGTGAAAGTTGACATCGCCCGCGTGGAACTGGAACTCCGCTTGGCCGGTCGGGATGCTATCGCCTTTTTTGTACTTGGCGTTGAACGCAAAATTCGCCTTCCCGGTCAGCAAGTCGGCGCCCTCGAACTCCACAACGAAGCCTCCCAGATCGGTGGGACCGTTCCCATCATTCCAGGCCGTTCCCTCGTTCCACCCCATGAGATACTGCTCCTCCTCATCTTCCTCGGGATCCTCGCCGTCATTGGGCTCTCCTGCGGCCCAGTTCGTGTAGTCCCAAGGTTCTCCGGTAACCCACTGCCAGCCGGTTGCGGGATCCACCTGGTCTGGGTCCTGGAACCCGCCGTACCACTTTTCGTCCAGGCCGCTGCCGAAGGTTTCATAAAGGAAGTCCTGCTCGTCCTGGCTGGTGATGGTCACCAGATGGCCCCAGGCCTCGCCCATGACACCCTGGCTCAACCCTTCGGCCCAGATGAAGGCGTCCGCCCAGTCGATCCCCGGGGCGTCCGCGAGGTTATAGTAGTTGCCGCGGAAGGTCGGCAAGGCGGGGGCTGGTTGCGCGATCCAGCCGCCTCCTGTCACAAAGTCGGATGGACTGGATACGATGATCTTGATATTGTCGATCCCCCAGGATTCGTCGGCACCTCCTTGCCAACCGTCGCCATCAGCCCAGAAGGAAATGATAAGGGTGGAATCGCTGTGGGAAACATACTCCACGATGGGGTACAGGGAATCGATATCATACTCGGTGTCGCTTACGTCGAACAGAGCTTCCCCCCTCACGACCGCCGGGGCAGGCACGAAGGTTTGCGGGTAGTGCACAAAGTTCGAAATCGTCTCACGGAACACCGCCTGACCGTCCACAGCTACGTTGAAGAAGTCATCACCCCAGTATTCTTCCGAACCGTCCCAGCTATCGATCACGGCCAAGTCGAAGTAAATGGCAATGGACGCATGGGGCGGTAGATCGGTGAGGATCAACACCGTGGGTATGCCAGGGTCTTCCGGCGGATCGCTGGGTTCCGTGCCACCGCCCGTATCGTTGTGCAGAAGGAAGTTGCCGCAGCCATAACTGCTGTACCCCTGGGAACTGACCACCCCACCGGCGCCGGATATCTCCACGGGACAGATTCCACTTTCGAAATTGCATTCAAATACGACCAGATCCGCTGCCAATCCCACGGAAGTCATCGCGAGAATGACAACACAGACCCTCATGAGAGATCCTCTCAGATACATGATCCACCTCCCTGTGGTGATGGGTTCGTATGTTCTGAAAACACTCGATTGTCATCTGAGACGCCACCCACAAATGCCACACGAGCAGGTTCCTGCAGCCGACGGCGATGGCCATTGGCACAGCCCACAAGCGTTGGTACAATGAAACAGGCAAGGCGGGGGGCGCAGCAATGCATCCTCCGCTGGCACCAGGGTGAACCAGTTCCTGTGGTCAAACAGAATGGCTGGTTCACCCGTTTTGGATAGATCCCGGCCGGATATGTGCCTTCATTCGGGACCTTGGCGCGCTCTGTTCCTGGTCTTGGTCAGGCTCACGGGGGCTGCCATTGGGCCGAAATGGCGTATTCCAGGTGCGGGTTCGGTGGCCCCCTGGGGGCGTGAAATCGCCATGGTATGACCCGCACATCGCGGGTGCAGCTGTGACCGTTGCGCCCTTGTTGCCATTCCCCCATCCATCCCTGATGAGCCAGCGTGAACATCATGAATCCCTTCGTGCTGGCTGCACCCGAGCTTGGTGCGGCTGTCCCGAGAAGGCGGGGCTACAACTTGTAGGAATGACCCTATAACACGGGATACAGAGATGTCAATTGTGGTGACTACGTATTTTGAACTGGGCACCCTGGGGGATATAGATGGCCTTGATTCTCGTAATCCTCGGCGCACGCCGGGCCGCACGTCCGGCTGGTTCGCATTTCGTGTATTGTGGCGGAATGGGGGTGCGGGGGCAAGAAAAAAGTGCGGCCGGAGGCCGCGTCGCTGGTCGCTGGTCGCTCGGGGCGACGTGGGAGCGTGGGAGCGTAGATGGGTTTGGGGGGCGGCGTCTGGCTGCGTCTGCGTTGTCGTCCGCATCTACGCTTCTACGCTTCTACGCGTTTACGCTTCTACGCTTCTACTCGCCTACTCGGCGGCGTCGAGGAGGGCGAGGAGGATTCTGGCTCGGGTCTTGGCGTCGTCGGGCGGGATGCGGCCGGTCTCGATCTTGCGGGCGGCGGCGTCGAGGGCGCTTTCGAGGGCCGCGAGGTCGAGCAGGGCCGCCGACCGGCAGTAGAAGCTCTTCGACCGGCCATCGTCGAAATCCGCGAGGAGACGCCCCCCCCCCGTTGCCTCCAAACAGGCGATTGTGTCGCGTATCGGCCTTGACACGATGGATCGAGCGGTCTACAATACAAATCTATGGTTATTGTTCTGTAAGAGAAGTCAGGGCTCCACTGAGCAGGATCGCAGGCATGTGGTTCCTATCGTCACCACGTGCGGCGGTTGGAGTATGGCTTCTCGCCCTCCCCGGCAATCCCCCAGGCAAATAGACTGCGCGGGCGTGCATCCACGGATGCAGAGTTCGCGAAAAGAGCACAGGAGAAACGAATCATGACCATAGAAAGGCCACCGGAGTTCTTCTTCGAGATATTCGACGCGTCACTGCCTCGCCTCGGTCCCGGCGACGAGGCTTCCACCACGAGGGCCCTGCATACGCTGCTGGCCGCCATGTCACGAGGCGGCAACGGCGGCGTCGGCCGCCCGATGCGGATTCTGGACATCGGTTGCGGAAACGGCGCCCAGACGATCTGTCTGGCGCAGCACGTGGACGGCTCGATTCTGGCGATGGACAACCATCCGCCCTTTCTGGACGAGTTGCAGCGTCGCGCGGCGGCCGCCGGCGTGTCCGCGAAGATCCAGGTCGCGCTGCGAGACATGCACAGCCTGACGAAGGACGACGGTCCGTTCGACGTCGTCTGGTCGGAGGGCGCGCTGTTCATCATGGGCTTTCGCGAGGGCCTCGCCGCCTGCGGCGCCCTGCTGCCTCCCGGCGGCGGGCTGGCGGTCAGCGAACTGGCCTGGCTGCGATCCGATCCGCCGGCAGACTGCCGGCGGTTCTGGGCCGAGGAATATCCTGCCATGACGAGCATTGCGGCGAATCTGGCCACGATCGAGGGCTGTGGATACGAGGTCATCGAGCACTTCGTCCAGCCGGAATCGGCCTGGTGGGAGCCCTACTATCATCCGCTCGAACAGCGTCTTGCCCCTCTGCGAAAGCAGTACGCCGCGGACGCGGAGAAACTGGCCCTGATCGAGTCGCTTCAGAAGGAGATCGACGTCCACCGACAGTACCCCGCATTCTGCGGCAACGTTTTCTACGTGATGCGGCGCCGCTGACCGGCGGCTCTCAAAGCTGCAAACGGACGCTTTCATTTCGAGCAAGACCTCGTGGGCTGGCCCCACGGGGTCTTGTCGTTTCCGCCGGTGCGACTCCCCTTGCAGCCACACCTACCGTCGCGGCCTGCCCCCGTGCGGCGCCGGACACAGGCGGCCGGCGACCGCTTTCGTGCGTCCACATCGTGACGAATGGGTTGATCCGGACGGGGACATGGGCTACACTGACGGCGGTCTTGCGTTTAAGGATGATACGATTTGGCTGGATTACGGGGCATATCTCGCTCGCTATCAGAGGCCGCGATGGTCGGCTGTCTGGGTTTGTTAGCCGTGCTGCTGCTCGACGGTGCATCAGCAGCGGCCAATGGCTCCACCGATGTGCCGGCCTTGAGCCCGCCCGCACGCACGTGGTTCCCCAAGGCCCCGCCGCTTCCGCCAGCGACCGGCAACCAGGTCGAGGTCTCAACCGTCGAGGAGCTTATCCGGGCCGTTGAAGGCGCCGAGCCGGGACAGACGATTCTGGTCGCCGAGGGCCACTATCTGCTGCCGCGCTACATCGAGATTCGCGCCGATGGCGTGACCTTGCGTGGGGCCTCGGGCCGGCGCGAGCGGGTTGTCCTCGACGGCGTCCGCAGCATGCACGGCGAACTCCTCGGCTTTCGAGACTGTGCGGATGTGACCGTCGCCGATCTGACGATTCAGAACATCCGGTACAACGGGTTCAAGATCAACTCCGATTCCGGCGTGCAACGACTGACGATCCACAACTGCATCGTCCACAACATCTGGCAGCGCGGTGTCAAGGGCGTCAAAGTCCCGCAGGAGAACCGCGAGGCGATCCGTCCGAAGAGCTGTCGCGTGCAATACTGCCTGTTCTACAACGATCGGCCCAAGCGGCTGACCGACGATCCGCACGACATCGCCGATGGCAACTACATCGCCGGGATCGATGTGATGTACGCGAAGGACTGGGTGATTCGCGACAACGTGTTCGTCGGGATTCAGGGCCGAACCTTCGAGGGACGCGGCGCCGTCTTTCTGTGGTTCGACACCCAGGACTGTGTCGTCGAGCGGAACATCATCCTCGACTGCGACGTGGGTCTGCAACTCGGCAACGCCCACCGCGCCGACGGCGTGGAGGTCCACTGCGTCCGGTGCGTCGCGCAGAACAACTTCATCACGCGGGCCCCCGAGGCCGGTATCGTTGCAGTCCACACAAAGGACTGCCGGATTCTGCACAACACGATCCACGATCCAGATAGCCGGATGAGTCGCCTGCTTCGCACGGTCTTCGCCAACGACGGATTGCTCGTGGCCAACAATCTGCTCAGTGGGCCGGGGATGAGCAACGAATCGGACAGCGAGATTGCATTCGGCGGCAACCTGCTGCGCGACATGTCGGGCGCATTTGCCGATCCGGCCGGCGGCGATCTCCATCTGAGACATGCGGTCGCCGAGGTCGTCGACCAGGGCGTCGTCCTGACCGCGCCGGTCACGGAAGACATCGACCGTCAGCACCGCGACGAGCGGCCCGACATCGGCGCCGACGAATGGATGGCCGACACCGAACGCTAATGCGGACGCGCCCTCGCTCAGGGATCGCATGGTCCCATCATTGTCATCGCGCACCGCTATGGGTCGGTTGGGCGTCTGCCGAAGCCGATGTCGTCAATGTAGATCAGGCCTGAGCCTCCGGCGGTCGGAGCGGTCCGATGGCCGAGCCCGATATACATCGTTCGGACCCGGCTCAGGTCGACACCGGCGAACTGACTCAATGGGATCGGCCACAACTGCCACTCGACCGCCCGGACGGACTCCGGGTCCGCATGGCTGACCGTCGCGACGCGGCCGGCGTTGTCCTCGAGTGCCACATATAGCGTCTGCGCCGCGTTCGCAGCGCTTCCCCGGAAATACAGCCTCAGACTGTCGGCGCCGCCGACCGTCCAGTCCTGCGG
>LVBB01000030.1 GCA_001603075.1 Phycisphaerales bacterium Planc_01
CCCCTCCAGCCTCCGGCCGGCCGTCCCGCCGTAGAAGCGTGGGAGCGTAGATGCGTAGGGTATGCACGGCACACCGGTTTCTTTGCCGGCGGTGGGATGGTGTGCGATGCACACCCTACGGCTTCGTCGCGGGTCTTTTTCGCGAGGTTTATTGCCGGGACCGGGCGTGCGCTTTCGCGGTTGTCTGGCGGGCGGGGCGGGGGTATGATGGCGCCATGGTCAAGGTGTGCGATGAAGTGATTGGGCAGATGGCGCGAGAGATCGCCCGGCAGATCGAGCCGGAGCGGATCGTGCTGTTCGGCTCGTGGGCCCGCGGGCAGGCCGGCGCCGATTCGGACGTCGATCTCCTGGTCGTCGAGCGCGAGCCGTTCGGCCCGCAACGGAGCCGTAGGATGGGCTTCAGCCCATGCGGAACGGGGCCGAGTGTCAAGTCGCAAGTGTGAAGTGTGAAGCGTAGATCGGCGCGCGTTGTGCCCTCCGGTCTCCCGCCCGCCGTAACGTGGGATTCGAGCGACGAGCGACCAGCGACGCGCCCTCCGGTCTCCCGCATCAACGCATCAACGCATCTACGCTTCTACCGGCCGCCGAGCGGCCCCGGCCCCCGGCCGCATTTTTCCCTTGCCCTGCCCCCATCCTTCGCCGACAATGCGCCCAACGATGCGACGAGACAGAGACACAGAAGGGCGACTGTTCCTCTCGATACCTGTGGAGTCGGGTACGGTGTCCGCGAAATCCCCGTGCACGATCGCCGCACCATCGCGTCGGCCGGCGGTCTTCTGTGCGGTCACGACCTCCGTGGCTGTTGTCGTCTGGTACTTCGGATTAGTTGCGATCCGCCTGAGCCAGGGCCCGGTCGACAATCCGATGGGTATCGGCATCTGGTTTGCGGTGACCTCGGTCTGTGCAATTCCCGTGGGGATTCTGAACGCCGTCGTTGTTGCGCCGGCTCTCGCTCGGGCTGTCGCCGCCCGATCATGGTGGGCGGCACCGATCACCGTGCATCTGGTGGTCCTTCTCGCATCCGGCGGAGCGTTCGCAGGCTGGATACTGCTTGCGATGGCAATTCCTTTCCTGTGCATCACCGGGCCGTTGATCCTCTGGTACCCGTTGTTCGGGCCGCCGACGATCGTCGGTTCTCTGGTCTATTCGATCTGCGTCTCGAAGCCTCGAGCACGGCGGCAGACACTTGAAAACGGCGTACGTCCCGAGTAGATCCCCATTGCACGGGACGACAACGTTTTCCGTGGCGTGCAGTCTCGAAAGGCGGAGGAAAGGCGGAGGGACAGCCACCTATTTCTGATGACCTGTGATCCGGACACATTCGTGTCATGCGGGCATTGACGGTCGCGAATCCTGAGGCGGTGGGGGGATGGTGTGCGGTGCACACCCTACGACTCTGACGACGCGCGACGCACGACGCGCGACGCAAGTCGGAGGTTTCGCATAGGCTTGAGGGGGGATGGTGTGCGGTGCACACCCTACGAGAGTTCCGCATGGGCTCAAGCCCCCCTGCGGCACTTGACACTGATCGACGCTTCTACACGGCGGTGGGGGAAAATTCTGGTTCTTCTTCGTAACTCCGGGCTTGCGGCGCGTCATAAGGGTGGATGTGATTTCGACTTCTGCAAAATGGAGGTTAGGCCTACTTGCGGCAGGAAGAATCGGGATGTTGATTCCTCCTCCCCCAATGGCAAGCCTCGTAATAGGCGAGTGTTATGGCAATCGCTCAAGGAAGTCAAGAAGACGATTTCCTTGAGCGATACAGGCCTAACCTCCATTTTGCGGAAACTCTATGATGAACGACATGATCGAAACGATGGACGCCGGGCAGCTATCTTCGTGGTACGACGCGCATTGCGACAGGCTCGTGCTGTACGCGCGGAACTGGCTGCCGAAGGAATCGGCCCAGGACGTGGTGCAGGGGGCGTTCGTGCGGCTGATGATGCAGAAGGCGGCGCCCGAGGACGTGCCGGCGTGGCTGTTTCGCACGGTCCGCAACGGCGCGATCACCCGCCTTCGCCGCCGGGCCTCGCGAAGCCGACGGCATGCGGGACTGTCCGCCGGGCAGCCGCCCTGGTTCGAGAGCCGCCCGGACGACCTGATCGACGCCCGCACGGCGCAGGAGGTCCTGCTGACCCTGCCGGCCGAGCAGCGTGAAGTGGTCCTCTTGCGAATCTGGGGCCAGCTCTCGCTCAGGCAGATCGGCGAGATCGTTGGCAGTCCGCTGACCACGGTCCACAGCCGGTACAAGGCGGCCTTGGCCGCTATCAGAGAAAGGATGGAGCAATCATGCAGAACACCGACGGATTGACGCCGATGGACAGAGAGTTGGAAGCGGCGCTGGGAGGCCTGCGAATTGCCCCTGGAGCGATCAGCCGGGACAGGGTGCTCTTCGACGCGGGACGCGCCTCGGCCCGCCGTCGCAGCCGGCTCTGGCAAGGCAGCGCGGCCGTTCTGGCCATCGCGCTGCTCGTCTCTATCGCCTTGCGTCCCGCACCGACGGAGCCGGAGCACTCTACTGAAGCGGTCGCCCGGCAACACATCAGCATTGACCCCGTCGCTCAGTCGGCCGCCCACATGGAGCCGTTCGATCTGGAGCAGGCCCAGGCATTCCGGCAGTACATCCGCATGCGGCGCGCGGTCGTGGACCGGGGTGTCGAGGCAATCCCGACCTCGGACGGAATCCGAGACAATCCTGCTCCACCCCTGACTCGAGAGAACATTGACGAGTTGCTGTCCTCAACCTGACCGCAGCCGGCATGGTGGCAGCAGCAACCAGTCGGAACACACAAATCGAAATGATGGAGAACGATCATGACGCGAAATGTATGTCGTCTTCTGGCCGTCGCAGCGATAGCGATCGCTCTGTGCGGCGAGCAGGCCCCTGCGGCCGATCCGCCGAGGACCCCGACGATCCGCACGATCCAGTTGCAGGTGGACCCCGCACCCGAGCCGCGATTCGCCTTGCAGTACCTCCTCGAAACACCTTACATGGAGCAGCGGTCCGGCAATGCCGCCCTGCTCTATCAGACCGCTGTCGGGCTGATGCTGGAGGCCAATCAGGGCGATGGGGCGACCGATCGGGACACGCTGAACCACTGGTACAACAGCCCGCCGGAGACGTTGCCGGTCGAGGACGTCCGGACTGCCATTTCCAGATTCGGTTTGACCTTTCGGAACCTGGAGACGGCGGCCAAGTGCGAACGATGCACGTGGGAGTATCCGATTCGCGAGGAGGGCTTCGCGTATATGATGCCCCAACTCGGAGAGTATCGCACGTTGTCCCGGCTTCTCTGCCTCAAAGCGCGATTGGAGATCCGCGACGGAGCTCTGGATCAGGCTCTGACCACGTTGCGCAGCGGAGTCAGCATGGCCCGGGACCTCGGCGGCGGCCCCTCGATCATCCAACATCTCGTCGGGGTCGCCATCGCCGCCGGCATGGCCCGCGAGATCGAAGGATGGGTTCAGACTGCCAATGCGCCGAATCTGTACTGGGCTCTCATCGCCCTGCCCGACCCGCTGATCAACATACGCACCTCGATCCAGATGGAGTCAGCCGGCCTCTATGCGAAGCTGCCCGAGTTGCTGAAGCTCGAAGACAAGGTGCTGTCCAACGAGCAGGTCCTCGATCTCTGGCAGCGGGCTGCCGCGCTGCTTGGCGCAGACCAGAAGGAGCCCGGCTGGTGGCTGAGCAAGACCATGATGATCGCAGGTGCCATGAAGCTGTATCCTCGCGCCAAGGCCCGACTGATCGAACAAGGGCACCCGGCCGAGACGGTCGAAGCCTGGCCACCCCTCCATGTCATCCTTTTGGACCAGCATCAGCAGTTCCGAGCCGTGTCCGATAGCATATTCAAGTGGACCTACGTACCTTACACGCAGGCACGCAATGGCCTGAAACAGGCCGACCAGGAGATGTCACAGCTCTATCAGCAGGACGGCGCCGCCATGGCCAATCCGTTCCTGATCTTCCTGCCGGCGACCCAGCGTATCTGCTTTCTCGACGCCCGCCTGGCACGGGACATCGCGATGCTACGCTGCATCGAGGCGATTCGGATGTACGCGGCCGACCACGACGGCAAGCTGCCCAGGTCGCTGGCCGAGATCACCGCCGTGCCGCTTCCGACCGATCCGCTGAATGGCGGCGCCTTCCACTACGAACTGGCCGGCGGCAAGGCCATCCTCGAAAGTGCTATTCCACCGGACGGTGGGCCCAAGGATGGCTTGCGATACGAGATCACGCTCCGGTAGCCGTTGCGGCCCGAGCCGCCCCTTCTCCGAAATCTGAATACGGGAGGAACACCATGCTTCGAAACAAAATCTGTGCAATCCTGACGGTGGTCGCACTCGGCCTGACAGCATCGACCACGATGGGACAGACCGAAGATCTCGCTCGCCTGCTGGCGCCGTGCCTCGCCGAAGACACCGTGGCCGTTGTGCGAATCGACGCAGGCCGGATCGACGTGGACGCGATCGCCAAGATGGCCATCGACACCGCTTCAGCCGCAATGGACGCCTCGCAGACCGAGCAGGTCAAGGGCATCGTTCAACGACTCGGCCAGACATGGAAACAACGTCTCATGCAATTCTCTGCCGCCGGCGGAGAGCATCTCTACGTCGTGTGCAACCTGAGCGATCTGCTGCTGGCCGTGCCCGCCACAGCAAGACTGAACGAGTCCGCCATGAAGAGCTGGATGGACGGCCTCGGGGCCGGGTCACTGGCCTACGCCCGGAAGGACGGGCTCCTGATCGCCGCGCCTCCATGGGCTATGGAACGCAGGAAGGCGCAACCCGCGCTGCGCCGGACGGAGTTGGGCCAGGCGGCGGCCAAGGGCGTGAAAGCGCCTGTTGAGATCTATCTGATCCCGAGCGCCGATTCGCGGCGTGTCCTCGAAGCAATGCTGCCGACGATGCTGGGTCGGGCATTCAACCTGAGAGACGGAGCACTGGTCCAGGGTCTGCAATGGGCGACGATCAGCCTCGATCCGCCGCCGGCCGGGACGCTGCAGATGCACATAGAGTCCGCCGACGCCGCCTCGGCCGCAGCCATCAGGGACGTGGTCGCCGCCGCCCTGACGCAGCTCAGCGAAATCCCGGCGCTCAAGCGGGCCTATCCGAAGCTCGACACCGCCGTGGCGATGCTGACGCCACAGGTCGTCAGCAACACCGCCCGCATGAGCCTCGACAGAACGCAGTTCCAGCGGCTGGCGGCCGACTTCCTGACGCCCGGTCTGTTCGCGATGCACCAGTCGATCCTACGCCTGCAATGCGGGACGACCCTCAGCGGCATGGGCAAGGCCATGCTGATCTACGCGAATGACTACGACGACAAATGGCCGCCCACTCTGGAGACCCTGGTCGAGAGGGCCGAATACCCCCGCTCGGGCCTGCTCTGCCCCGCCATGCGGCACCGGCCCGACTACGAGTCCTACGTCTACCGAGGCGTCGACACCGGGGGCGTCTGGGTCGAGCCCATGATCATCATGGTCCACGACCGCGCCGGCAACCACGAAGGCGGCCGCAACGTCCTTTTCGTCGATTCGCACGTCGAATGGGTCACCGAGGAGCGATTCGCCGAGTTGGTCAAGCAGGACAACGAACTGCGCCGCAAACGCGGCTTCGCGGAAAAGCCCGCCCAATAGCCACAGTGAGAATGCGAACACGTGCAACCGCCCGCGCCGGCCCGGATGTCCGGCGCGGGCGATTCGCCATAGATCCGGTGTCAGCCCGCACGCCGATGTGCCCCTTGCCTTCGCCGCCTGCGAATCGCAGGTGGCACACCGAGTGCAACGGGACGCACGCGGCGTTTGCCGTGTTGCAGTCAATATACCGATTCGTTATGATCCACTCTGCGATGTACAGGAGCATCGGTTGCCAGACCAGATGGAGCGTCCCGGCTGGCGGGACATATGGAAACTGGAGCGACAGACGTGACCACTCGCAAGACAACCATGCCCGCTATTCTGATGCTTGTCGGCCTGCTGTCCGGCGGCGCACTGGCGGCCGAGCAGAAGACGAGCGAACGCGATGCGCATAGCGGCGCGCTCCGCGGCATGCGCTACCGCGTAGTCGTGTCAACGGATGTCGGGGGAACCGATCCGGACGACTTTCAGTCCCTGGTTCACCTTCTCGTCTACGCGGACGTCCTCGACATCGAGGGGATCGTCTCGTCGCCGTGCGGGCCGGGACGCAAAGAGCACATTCTTCAGGTCATCGACTGCTACGAGCGCGATTGCGCGAACCTCGGCACGCACTCCGATCGCTACCCGTCGGCTGACGCGCTGCGCTCGATCGCCAAACAGGGCGAGACCGAGGTCGCGCCTTATGCCGGCGTCGGACAGACGACCGAGGGGTCGGACTGGATCGTGCAGTGCGCGCGGCGGGACGACCCACGCCCGCTCTACCTCCTGGTCTGGGGCGGCATCGAAGACCTCGCGCAAGCCCTGCACGATGCACCCGACATCCTCCCGAAGCTGCGCGTCTACTGGATCGGCGGACCCAACAAGAAGTGGGGTCCTCATGCCTATCAGTACGTCGTCACCCGCCATCGCAACCTGTGGATCATCGAGGCCAACGCCACCTATCGCGGCTGGTTCGTCGGCGGCAACCAGGAAGGCCAATGGGGCAACAAGGCCTTCGTGACCGCGCATATCGCCGGCCACGGCGCGCTCGGCGAGTTCTTCGCAACGCAACTCGGCGGCACGATCAAGATGGGCGACACGCCCTCGGTGGGCTACCTGCTGCACGGGACGCCCGACGACCCGTCGCAACCCGGCTGGGGCGGGCAGTTCGTGCGGGCGTGGGAACGCCCCTATGTCCGCTTCGACCGGCTCACCACCCCCGATGATCGCACGGAGGTGTTCGGCATTCTCGAGCTCGCCCTGCCCGTCGGCGACGGCGCGCCCGAGGAGCCGCAAGCCCGGCTCGTTGTCGAGAACCAGTCGCTCGCCGGCCATGTCCCCGGCGACGGAACGATCCGTTTCCGCTTCTGCCCGAAGGGCGCCAAGACGTTCGATTTCGCGATCCGCAGCAATGTGCCCGCCCTCGACGGATTGACCGGCGGAATCACCGCTGTCGATCCGCCCCCGGATGTCTCCCGGCGACCATCCCCGAAGCTGCCGAACTGGTGGACGGACAACCCCATGCCCCGCTTCGCCGAAGGCCCCCACTTCGGCGCCAAGACGGTGAGCCGCTGGCGCGAAGACTTCCTGCGCGACTTCGCCGCCCGAATGGACCGCTGCCAATCCCCCGCCGCCCACGCACCAACACCCTGACCCGATCCGCGTCCCCAGGTCCCAGCCGCGTCGAGGCCCTTCTCGGTAACACCGGTCTGTCCCCAGGAAGTCGCCGTCGGAAGCCATCCCGAATCTCGCGGAAGGGTAGAGGTGTGGACGCGGCGCTTCTGCGCCTCCAGCCTAAAGCCTCCGGCCTGTGTCGCACGGGATGCGCAGACGCAGTGTCCGATGGGCTTGAGCCCATGCCAAACTCCCGCAGGGCGTGCCCCGCACGCCGATTCCACTTCACACCTCTTCTCGCAGAGCGATCCGGCCGCTCGCCTCGATCGTCACCGGCAGAATCCCGGGCTTCTCGAACACCGGGCCATTGAAGATCGTGGACCACCATTTGCCCGCCGTGTCCTGGAAGAACATGTTGTGCCCCCCGTACGGAATCGCCGGATAGCGGGCGCTGTATGGGCCGTAGATGTTCTTCGATGTCGCGGCCCAGCAGGTGTACTTGCCGTCCCAATGGTCGGAGGCCGTCAGCACGTACGTGTCGGCGATCTTCAAGAGGAACACCCCTTCATAGCCGATGTGGTCAAACGAGTTCGGGCCGTGGATCTTCGCGCACAGGTCTGAATGATGCGTCGGATCGGGGTCCGGCACAGCGATTCTGAGCTTGCGTCCTGGCTCGGCGGGCCCACTCAGGTCAGGCTTCATCCGGCGAATCTTTCCGCAATGCCAGACGAAGTAGACCGTGCCATCGTCGTCCTCGAATAGCGACGCGTCGATTTCGTCGCCCAGCCGCTCTTCCGGCGAGACATCGACATACGGCCCCTCGGGCCGGCCAGTCACGCTCCGGAGCAGGCCGGAACCGGAGTCCTTGAAGTCGTCCGTGTAAGTCGGCATGCTGTACGTCAGCCAGAACGTGCCCTTCTTGTAGTGCACCTCCGGCGCCCACAGCGGACGGCCCGCCGCCTGGTACTTCCGGTGCCAGGGGCTGTCACCATAGCGCCACTCGAAATCCAGCCTCTCCCACGCGGCCAGATCCTTCGACTTCCAGAGCCGGATGCAGTTCTGCCCCGCCGTCGTGCCGGTGAGGTAGTAGGTCTCGTCCGGGCCCAGGCAAATAGAGGGATCGCGCATGTACTCGTCGAACAGCAGCCGCACGGCCTTGTCCAGCCTCCGCATCGACTCGGACATCTGGAGCGACACCACACCACCGCCGGCCGACTCGTGGCCCGCACCGCTCCAGCCCAACCCTGCCGCCGCCAATGCGGCCCCACAACCCACCTTCAACGCTTCGCGTCGATTCATATCTTGACTCCTACCCCCAGGACGGCTGCCCGGATGGATGCGGACACTCAGGGTCGGCCCCCTCGAAGTCCCGGGCGCCTGTCCCTCGTATACGCACCCCCGCAACCGCCAACTTCTATTGTAAGGGTTGACACCCTTCTTTCCCCGAAATTCATCCTTGCCCGCCTGAAGAAACCGGGGTCCGTCCCCTATAAGACGCGGGGTCCGTCCCCTATAAGACGTCTCGCGTCCTCGCTGCACGCCGAGGCGCTTCTGCGGCCGGGGCTCGCTGGGGAGATTATCGGCGAGGGATGGAGGCCGGGCAAGGAAAAAATGCGGCCGGGGGCCGTTTCACTCGCCGCTCGCTGGCGCAGGCAAGAAGACACGGAATGTGAGCGGAACACCGCCTTTGGACCTGCCCGCCGACAGGGCCAACGCCGGCGGGCCGCTCCTATCTCGTACCTTCTTAGCCAGCCCGCCCGGGCGAGCCGGTGGCCGTGGTGTATGAATTTACGGTGAACTGGAGTTGGCTCTACGACATCCTCGGGCTGCTCGGCCTACTTCGGAGGTCTGTACCGCCACCACCGCAGCCGCGGCAAGCAGGCGAACACGGCGATCACGATTGTGGCCCGACGGATGTGCCGGATTGCGTACCAGTTGTTGACGGAAAACCCAATGTACAAGGAGCTTCCCTCTTCCCCGGCGGCTCTCCGTAAGGGGTGACGGCAAGCGTCTTGGGTCAGTTTAGCGGGCCGGGGATCTGACCGTTCGTGTGTCGGTGAGCGACGGAGAGAAGACTGATTTTGAATCGTTCGAGCTGACGAGAATAAAGGGAACCCATAAGCGGAACGCTTGGCAATGCCTTTCAGAGAAGCCCTTTCGACAATCATCAGGGGACGGCAGGCCTGAGAACAGACGACGCCAGAACAGCCCAGTACCCTCGGATACCCAGCCGGC
The DNA here is from genome assembly GCA_001603075.1 of Phycisphaerales bacterium Planc_01. Lineage (GTDB taxonomy): Bacteria > Planctomycetota > Phycisphaerae > Sedimentisphaerales > Anaerobacaceae > Anaerobaca. The sequence continues at coordinate 9,471 of LVBB01000030.1, forward strand.
AAGTCGTCTTTGGTTTCCCGAGGGACAGATCCCGTGTTCTGCATACGAACGGGGTCCGACCAGGCCATTCGCCGGATCGTTGCGTCGGCCGCTTGCACAGGGCGGGGGTGTGGTGTAGTCTGTCACGGCAGGAACAGGATCTGTGAAAGGGTGTGCTGTGGCCGTGAGAACCGAGGAGATTCAGGTTGCCACGCGTGGGAACAACCACGTGATCGACATCACCGCTGAGGTGGCGCGGGCGGTGGGCGGGTCGGGCGTTCACGACGGGGTCGTGACGGTGTTCCACGTGGGCTCGACGGGCGGGATTACGACGACGGAGTTCGAGCCGGGACTGGCCGAGCACGACATCGAAGCGGCGTTCGAGAAGATCGCGCCGGCCGACGGGCGCTACGTGCACGAGCAGACCTGGCACGACGACAACGGGCACTCGCACGTTCGCGCGTCGCTTCTGGGTCCATCGCTGAGCGTGCCGTTCGTCGCGGGCCGGCTGACGCTGGGGACCTGGCAGCAGATTATCCTGGTCGACTTCGACACCCGGGCGCGGACGCGCACGGTGATCTGTCAGATCGTGGGCGAATAGCGTCGACAACCGGCGCGGGCCTTCCTACGATGCTCCGTCACCGCAGGAAGGCTGGCGTGTACACCACCACTCCTCAGGAACGCACAGGGCCTGCGAAACTCCCCTGCCGACAAGCCCCGTTCCACCTCCCTGCCGGGACGCCGGTGTTGTTCTGTCACGCCGAGGCCTGACCACCGCGCCCGTTTCCGTGCGTTCGTGACGGCCGTGTCCGCCTGTGGCGGACGCCGGCTCTTACACGCCGAACCAACCACGCCGATATCGTCGATTGCGGCGGCGGCTCAGAGATCGCAGACCGGCATCCGGGCCAGCCATCGCTCGTCGCAACCGCTCTCGCCGCATTCATACCAGATGTAGAGATACCCCCCTTCCACGACGCGGTCGGCCTCGATCATGGCCTCGCCGCACCTCGGACACAGGCGCGCACGAGCGGCCTGCTGGGGTCGCCGTCCGACATCTTGCGGGTATGTGGTATCCATCGTCCTGTTCTCGCTACCGATACGCTCCGGCCCGCTCGCGGCAACACGCGCGACAGCCTCGGCGCTCATATGGAGGATCGATCCTACCAACCGAATTGGGGTTACTATAGGAGTGCTGTACGCGAAATGCCAGCAGGATTTTCCTCGTATCGGCGGCCGCGATGCGGCGGACCGCTTAAGGCCTTGCGGATTCGTCCCTTACGCCGATGGCCCGTGCGCTATTTTTCTTTCAGCGCCGCGAGAATCTCGTTTGAGACGGCAAACGCGGTGCCGTGACGCAGCCCTCTGGGGAACGAGAGCATCTCGGTGATGGGCTCCCACTGGACGAGGTCCTTGGAGCGGGCGCCCTCCATGCGGCCTCGCGTGTAGGCGTCGTAATAGACGTACCAGCAGTCGCCGATCTTCAACGCGGTGGGGCCTTCGACCCAGTCGGGCGAGAACGGCGGCGACGAAGGACCGTAGGGCCCTTCCGCTCTCGCGGCGGTGGCGATGCGAATGTTCTTCTTCGCGACAGGCGCCTTCGTCTCGTCCTTGATGAACATGACGTACCGGTCGCCGTCCTGGACGATCGTCGCGTCGATCGCGTTGAATCCGTCGTCGTAGAACAGCTTCGCGTCGCTGAATGTCACGAAGTCGCGCGTCGTGACGTAGTAGATGCGATGGTTCAGCACCTTGCCGTCGCCGCGGTCGCCGTCGACGCGCTCGGTGTCGGGGAAGCGGCCGGGGATCGTCGTCGCCCAGAAGATCAGATACGCGCCCGTCGGCGCATCGTAGTAGATCTCCGGGGCCCAGCAGTTGACGGCCTCGGACTCGTGGGCCATCACCTCGATCCACTTCTGCTCGGACCAGTGGATCAGGTCTCTGGAGTGGGCCAGGCCGATGCCCTTGTCCCACCAGCCGCTGGTCCAGACCATGTGGAACGTCCCGTCGGGGCCCTGGCAGATGCACGGATCGCGCATGAGCTTCGTGCCGACCTGCGGCGTCAGGAACGAGCGGTCGTCGTTCAGCGCGGTCCAGGCGAGGCCGTCGTGACTGTACGCCAGGTGCAGTCCGTCCTCGCCGTTGCCCTTGAAGTAACTGAACAGATACGGCTGGCCCACCGCCGCCTGCGCCAGCACTGCCGCCGTCACCACCGCCAGAATCGTCCGTCGCATCATCATCCTGCCTTTCATCACGGGTTCGAAACGCCAGGGTCCCAACGCCCCCATCGTACCGTCCCGCCGGACCGGCCGCAACCGCCTCGTCGCTCGTGCGAGCGGTGCGTCCCGGCGCAGCAGGCGGGAGACCGCAGGCGGGAGACCAGAGCTTCACACTTCACACTTCACACTCCTTCCCTTCCGCATGGGCTCAAGCCCTCCTACGCCTGGGACCTTTGTTGTCATGCGGAGCGGAGCGCTCCCCTCTCTTGTCACCCCGAGCGGAGCAGAGCGGAGTCGAGGGGTCTGGCCATAGCCGGCACGTGCGCTGGGTTCGCAGCCGGATTCCTCCGCTGCGGGCCGCCCGTTCGACTTCGCTCAGGGCAAGCTCTGCGGCAGTCCTCCGGTCGGAACGACAATCGGTGGCGCGTTCATCTCAGTAGTCCTTGAACTTGCGCATCCATTCGGGCCAGTCTTCGGGTTGGACGCCGCCGGCTCTGGTCCAGGGACCGGCCCGGTCGAAGTCGGATGCCCAGCGAAGCGTCCAGAGTTCCTTGAGGCCCACTTTGCGGACGGACCAGTCGAGGAAGATGCCGTTGGTCTGCTTGCCGTGCCGATCTATGAGGAACGCGTTCAGGCCCAGACCCTGGCCGTTACCTGTATTGGCCTGCGGGCCGAACATGGAAACGGATATGCTTCTGGTGGACATCGGCATGGTCGCATCCAACATGACAGGGATGCTCGCATGGTCTCGCACCGACAGTGTGTTGAAGGTGGGCGTTCGCGTGAACGGCAGCAAGGGGAAGGGATCGACGCGAAACCCGCAGAACAGGCTGTGGTTGTACCCGTAACTGCCCACAAACGGCGGCTCCGGCGTGAGAATCTGCCAGGCGTCGGTGGACGATCCGACCTCCCCGGTGAGCTGCCACGCACCCTTGTCCGACGAAAACGAGGCCCGGAAGGTGCCGTTGAACGCAGGCTGGGTGGCCATGGGGCACAGGGCGATCCGCCTTGTGTGGAAGCCGTGGAACGCCGCATGGTTTCCGTTGGGGTCGCTGTCGCCGACCAACGTCCCGCGTAACATCCACAGACCCAGGTTGCCGCCCATATCGGCGGGAAGGCAGCCATCATGGGCCTGGGTGTAGGCGGCCAGCGTCATGGCCCACTGGCGCAGGTTGGACTGACACAGCACGGTCCGGGCCTGGTTCCGCGCCCCCTGGAACGCCGGGATCGCCAGCCCCAGCAGCAGCGCGATCACCGCGATGACCACCAACAACTCGACCAGTGTGAATGCCCGCTCGATTCCGCGTCGCTTTCTCGCGCTCATGGCTTCCGCCGTCCTTCCGGCACCAAAGAACTCTGGTGCCCATACCGCCCCCCCCTCTCAGGGGCGCCCACCACCTATCTGCTATTATCGCCCCGGCGGCGGGCTTGTCAAGCGAAAAGCCGACGCGATTCTTTGTCGGGTGCAGTACGCGCGTGTAGGTAGGTTCCTGCCAGGTCCAGGAGGAGGTCTTGTCATTTCGACCAAGGGCGAAGCCCGCACGGAGAAATCTGGTCGAGGATACGGCAATGTCCCATTCGCAGCCAGATTCCTCCACTGCGCTGCGCTCCGGTCGGAATGACAAAGTCGATTGTAGCACCCCCGTGAAGATCTACCTGCAAACGTGAAGTGCACCCCTCTTTGTCGCACGCCCCCATCATGTATGGCGGGGACGCACGAGCTGCGGATATGCCCTCGCGAGCACACTACAAACGGGCGATGCAGGGCATTGCGGCGCGGGGCGTTCGGCGGTATAGAGAACGGGCAGATTTCGAAAACGCAATGCAAAGGACCGATGATGAAGTATGAATACCTCCATCCGCGTGACGAGCTGGTGCTGACGATGCAGCGGATCTACCGGTACAAGATGACGACGACCTCGGGCGGCAACCTGTCGATTCTCGACGAGAACGGCGACATCTGGATCACGCCGACGGGCGTGGACAAGGGGACGCTGACCGCCAACGACATCGTGTGCGTGCGTGCGGACGGGCGGGTCGAGGGGCTGCACCGGCCGAGTTCGGAGTACCCGTTCCACAAGGCGATCTACGCGATTCGGCCGGACCTCAAGGCCATCGTCCACGCGCACCCGATGGCGCTGGTGGCGTTCAGCATCGCGCACAAGGTGCCCGACACGCGGCTGTTCCACCAGGCGTGGCGGTCGAACGGGACGGTGGCGTTCGCGCCGTACGGCGTGCCGGGAAGCGAAGACCTCGGACGCAAGATCGCGCAGAAATACGCCGAGGGCTTCGACAGCGTCATCCTCGAAAATCACGGCGTCTGCTGCGGCGGGCAGAACCTCCAGAAGGCCTTCGGCAAGTTCGAGACGCTCGAGATGTGCTGCAAGGTGCTGATCAAGGCCCACGCGCTCGGCGAGCCAACGTACCTGACCGACCAGCAGTTGCAGCTTCAGGGCAAGAGCGACGTGCGGCTCGATGCGTTCGAGTACGATTCGAGCATGATGACCATCCGCGAGAAGGAGCTGCGCAACCAGATCTGCCGGTTCGTCGAGCGGGGCTATCGCCAGCGGCTGCTGACGATGACGACGGGGACGTTCTCGGCGCGGATCGACGCGGAGAAGTTTCTGATCACGCCATACCCGCTCGACCGCCACGCCGTGCTGCCCGAGGAGATCGTGATGATCCGCAAGGGCAAGAAGGAGTTCGGCAAGCACCCCAGCCGGGCCGTTCTGTCGCACAAGGCGATCTACGACGCCCACCCCGACGTGATGGCAATCGCCAACGCCTGCCCGCTCAATGCGATGGCCTTCAGCGTCTGCCGCCAGACGATCGACACGTATACGATCCCCGAAAGCTACGTCTTCGTGCGCGAGGTGGGTCTGCTGCCGTTCGAGACGGTGTACAACGACTTCGCCCGGCTGGCGCGGACGCTGACGTTGCAGAGCCCGGCGGCGGTGCTGGCCAACAACGGCGTGATGGTCGTCGGCGACAGCGTGCTGGCGGCGTTCGACAAGCTCGAAGTGCTGGAGTGTTCGGCCGAGGCGGTGCTCGACGCCCAGCCCATCGGCGGCCACGTCGCGATGAGCCGGCAGATCATCGACGAACTGAGCGAGGCGTTCGGCCTGCAACCGCCGCCGCCCCAATGAGGCGACCGTTCCGCACGGCGCATCGCAACGACTACTGCGGTCGGCCGCCGCAGGCGCCCGGTGCGGCGCGTCGGGCCGGCGCGACCACCTGGATCAGGATCGTCCCGGTGCTGCTGAGCGGCTCGCCGGTACGCGGCTCGTCGGTGACGCGCACGACCGCGGCGACGATCTGGGGCCGCCTCGGCGTCCAGAGCAGCGTGTAGGAGTTGAGCTTGGGCTTGCTGTAGAGGCGCATCCCATCGGGTCCGTCGAGCAACTCGGCGCGGGCCGGATCGCCGTCCGGGTCGGACCACGTCCGCGTGTGGTCGAGCGTCTGGCCGACCTCGATGCGCACCCAGCCGAGGAACTGCCCGACGACGAGACTCGGATCGAATTCGAAGGGACAGTCCTCGATCGCCGGCCGGTTCGCCTCGGCGGACGGCGCCCCCCCGCCGAGAAGCAGCGGCAGCACCACAATCGCAACAGCCAGCATGCGCACCATGGCCTTGTCCCTTTCACAGTGTCGATTCGACGCATCGGGTTCATGCCCCTGATACCGCACCCGCCGCATCGCGTCAAGACAATCCGCATCACCGGGCAAGGGCGATGCATGCATCGCCCCTACGGGTGGCAGGCCACACTGTTGGCGGGTTGAAGGATGGATGGGCCGGCGGTAGAATGAGGGCGAACAGTGACTGACGCGCACTTATGTGGGGTGTACCATGAGTAATCAGAGTTCTCTGCTCGTGATTATGCTGACGGTGCTGGCCGGGCCGGCCGTCGGCGCGTTGCGGGTGCCGGCGTATACGGCCTATCTCGAACCGGACGTGCGCGGGGCGCGCGTTTCGGAGCGTTCCGGCGTCACGCGATGGACCGATCCGGCGGTGAAGGTCCTGTGGTTCGGGCAGATCCAGACGCCGGGCACGCTCCATTGTGCCGTGGCGCTTCGCCTGGAGCAGGGCGCGACGTCGAAGCTGCGTCTGACCGTCGCGGGCCGGGCGCGCGAGGCGACGGTGACGGGCGGCGGAGAGGAGCTTGTCACCGCGGCATTCGGCTCGTTCGAGATCGCCGAGGCGGGCTATCAGTCCTTCACACTCGAATCATTGAACGCGCCGGGCGAGCCGGCCGGTGACATCGAGGCGCTGGTCCTTGACGGGCCGGCGACGCGCGAGGCGCACTTCAATCTCAACGCTCGTCGCAACGCCGCCTCGGTGCACCTGGTCTATCCCGTTGAGAAGGACGTGAAGGTGGCGGCGTTCTACTGCGAGATGGTCGGGCTGGAAGAGCCGATCTGGACGTACTACATGGCGTGCGGCTGGCATCGCGGGTACTTTGGCATGCAGGTCAACAGCCCCACCGAGCGGCGGATCATCTTCAGCGTCTGGGACAGCGGCGACGAGGCCATCGATCGCGACAAGGTCGCCGACGAGAACCGCGTCAAGCTGATGGGCAAGGGCGAGGGCGTCTACGCGGGCGACTTCGGCAACGAGGGCACCGGCGGACACAGCCACCTGAAGTACATGTGGAAGACGGGCGAGACCCAGCGGTTCCTCGTCACCGCCGAGCCGACCGACGAGACGCACACGGTCTATTCAGGCTACTGGTTCCATCCGGACAACAAGCGGTGGATGCTGATCTCCAGTTGGCGGGCGCCGAAGGAAGGCGGCTACATGCGCGGGCTCTACAGCTTCAGCGAGAACTTCGGCGGCGCCAACGGCCACCTGCTGCGCAAGGCCCGCTACGGCAACCAGTGGATTCGCACGTCCGAGGGCCGGTGGATCGAGCTGACAACCGCGCGGTTCAGCCACGATCCGACGGGCAAGGCTGACCGGCTCGACCGGTTCATGGGCCTCGAAGACGGCTGGTTCTTCCTCTCGCACGGCGGCTTCGTCTCCGGCTTCACCGCCTACGGCGAGTCGTTCACCCGCCCCGCCGGCGGCACCCCGCCGACCGATATCCTCCTGCCCGACTGAGCGGCCGACTCCGGCGGTCTCATTGGCCGGGCAAATCATGCTGCGCCAGCCAATCCTTCGCCCATAGTTCGGCCTGGCCCCTGGTGTGGAGGCGGTCTTCGAGTTGCGCGATGTAAAGTTCCTCGGCCAGTTGTCCCACCTGCGGACCCGGCCGGGCGCCGAGGCGGATCAGGTCGTGGCCGTCGAGAAGAGGCGTGGGGTGGACGTCGACGCCGCGAAGCGACTGCACCCGCCGGTGCAGCTTCGCCAGGGCCGCCAGCGCCGCTTCGTTGCCGGCGGCCTTCTGCGTCGCCCGCTCCAGTTCGTAGAGGTCCCGGTAGTAAGGCTGGGCCAGCAGCTTCTTGAGAGACGACAGGGCCATCTCGCAATCCAGCAGGCGGCCCCGGTGCGTCAGAAGAAATCGCAGGTGCCGGGTCTGATTGCGGCTGAGCTTGAGGATGCGGCACATCCGAAGCGCCGCCTCGGCCGGACAGCCCCAGAAGAACGCCGCCAGCGCCAACGGGAAGTCCACCCGTCTGCGCAGCCGCCGAAGGGTGGGGCCCCCGCTGTCGCTATGCACTCCCGGAAAGATCCGCTCGGCCAATCCGCTCGCCAGCAGCATGGAGGCCCCGGCGCCGCGATTGGGGTGAACCAGCATCGCCTCCAGCTCCGTGGCGATTCGCTCGCCGCTGATGCGAGTAATGTGCCGGGCGTTGCGTCCGATGGCGGCAAACGTCTCCGGTTCGATCGCGAAATCGAGCTGCGTCGAGAACCGAATCGCGCGGAGCATCCGTAGGTAATCTTCGCCGAACCGTTCGTCGGCTTTGCCGATGGTCCGCACGATCCGCCGCTGAAGGTCGGCCTGGCCGCCGACGTAGTCGATGACCTTCTCTTCGAGCGGATCGTAGAACATGCCGTTGATCGTGAAATCCCGGCGGGCCGCGTCGCTGGCGGCGTCGGTGAACGCCACCCGGTCGGGATGACGGCCGTCCTGGTAGCCCGCCTCACTGCGGAACGTCGCCACCTCCACCTGGGCGCGCCGGGCCAGGACGATGACCACGCCGAATTGCGCGCCGACTTTCAGCGTGCGGTCAAACAGGGCCATCACGTCCTCCGGGCGGGCGTCGGTGGCGACGTCGTAGTCCTTCGGCCGACGGCCCAGCAGCATGTCACGCACGCAACCGCCGGCCAGCAAGGCGCAGAAGCCCTTCTCGCGCAGGCGCTCGACGATCCAGATGGCCGCCCGCTTATTTGTCATCGCCGTGCACCTGATACAGGACAATCGACATGCTCCCCCAGTGCCGTCGGTCGATCGCGCGGAACGCTCCGTAGGCGTCGGGCAGCGTCACACCCTCTTCGGTCCGCACGACGACGACGCCCTTGTCGGCAACCTGGCCGGCCAGCATGTCGAACAACTTCGCCAGCAGCGAGCCTTCGCCGGCCTCGCGGCTCAGCGCGTAAGGCGGATCGAGGAAAACCAGATCGTACTTGAGACCGGCCGCGTCCAGCGGCGCGCCGCAGCGAAAGGCGTTGGCGCGAACCACGCGGGACTGCGTCACGAAGCCGGCACGCGCGATGTTCTTTTCCAGATAAGCGGCGATCTTCGGGTCCTGCTCGACGAATGTCACGAACGCCGCGTCGCGGCTCAAGGCCTCCAGACCGAGCGACCCGACGCCGCTGAACAGGTCGGCGACGCGCTGATCGGCGAGCAGGCCGTAGTTGTGCAGGATGTTGAACAGCGACTCCTTGACCCGGTCGGTGATCGGACGGGTGTCCTGTGTCCTGGGACACTGCAGGTGCATCCCCCGCTTTGTGCCGGCGATGATTCTCATTTCGTCCAGTAGTCCACTACCAGCACGTCGTCAAGGTGGGGTCCGAGCAGCTCGCCGAACTCCTTGTGGGCCGGGTGAGGGATGTACGCAGCCCGATCCGCCTCGCTGCGGAACGTCACGATGAAGCAGTGTGTGAACCCCTTGTGGAGGTTCTCGACGCTGACGTCGGTGCCCCATTCGAGGCTGTAGATCGCATCGATCCGGCTGGGCAACGCGAGGAAGGCGTTCTCGATCCGACGGATGTCGGCGGAACTGCTATCGTCCTTGAACTTGAACAGCACGACGTGCCGCAAGACGCGGGTCGGCGCCGGCGTGATCACCGACCGAGGCGCCGGATCGCGATCGTCTTCGCGAATGCGCTCGCATTCCTTGACGTAAACACACCCGCCGAGCAGGAGAGAAACGAACACCAGACAAACGAGATTTCGAGCCATGAAAACAACCTCCCAAGAATCGCACTGAAATCGGTTCCAAACGAATGAACCGATTCTATCGACCTGCGAAAACGCCGTCCATCGCAAACTCCGACACCCCCTTTGCGGACGCCAGACATGTCGCTACAATGACGGGCAAAACGTCCGGGCTTCGGGCGAGAAAGTGAGGACATCGAATGAACAAGACCGGTAGGGTGTGCCCCGCACACCGATCCGAACGCACCGAAAGGGTAGGGGCGAGGCATGCCTCGCCCGTACGGTTCCTGACCCTTTGTCTGACCGTGTTGACGTCGCCTGTCTTCGGAACTCCGAAGACGGAGCACGGACTGCACTACGACAGCCCGGCCACCACCTGGGACGAGGCGATGCCCTTGGGCAACGGCCTGCTCGGCGCGCTGGTCTGGGGCGACGGGGCGCCGCTGCGGATCTCGCTGGATCGGACCGACCTGTGGGATCTGCGGCCGGTCCCGGAGTTCCACACCGAGGAGTACTCCTACGCGACGATGCGACAGTGGGTCCGCGAAGGTCGCCTCGGCGATCTGCACAGGCTCTACGACGATCCATACGGCCATCCGGGCCCGACGAAGATTCCCGCCGGACGAATCGAGCTGTCACTCGACGCGACGTTCGAGAGCGCATCGCTGGACCTGGCGAAAGCCGTCACGCTCGTGCGCTTTGCCGACGGTCGGACGGCCGAGGTCTTCGTTCACGCCACCGAGCCGTTCGGCATGATTCGCCTGAGCGGCGCGACGCCGGAGAAAGTGACATTGCTGGCGCCGCCGTTCTCGGGCGAGATCACCGAAGAGGCCGGGGCCGGCAAGATCAGCGCCGGCGACCTGGCCACCCTGCGCTACAAGGCCCCCGAAATCCACGAGGGCGACGGCTGGACCGGCTACGCCCAGGAAGGCTGGGGCGGGTTCCGTTTCGCCGTCGTGCTGATGTGGCGGCAGAGCGACGGAGGCTGGCTGGGCGTCTGGTCGGTCGCCACCTCGAACGAGTCGTCGGACCCGCTCGCCCGGGCCCGGCGGACCTGCGTCCGGGCCATCGACCAGGGCTTCGAGAAGACGCTCGCGCCGCACACCGCGTGGTGGCAGACCTACTGGGACGGTGCATCGGTTCGCGTGCCGAACCCGATCATCGAACGCCAGTGGTACCTGGAGACGTACAAATTCGGTGCCGCCGCCCGGGCCGACACGCCGCCGATCACGCTGCAAGGCCCCTGGACCGCTGACGATCGCAAGATCCCGCCGTGGAAAGGCGACTACCACCACGACCTGAACACCGAGCTTTCGTACTGGCCCGCCTACAGCGGCAACCGGCTCGACGGCGCCGCCGGGTTCGTCAAGTGGCTCTGGGACACCAAGCCGACGGCCGAGGCCTGGACGAAACGCTTCTTCGATCTGCCCGGCCTGAACGTGCCGATGACCGCCGACCTGAACCAGGAACAGATCGGCGGCTGGCACCAGTACACGCACTCGGCGACAACCGCCGCGTGGCTCGCCCACCACTTCTATCTCCACTGGCGGTACAGCATGGACCGCGACTTCCTGCGCGACCGCGCCTATCCCTGGCTGCGGGACGTCTCGATCTTCCTGGAGGCGGTCACGGAGAAGGGCCCGGACGGCAAACGGACCCTGCCGCTCAGTTCGTCGCCGGAGATCAACGACAACCGCCTCGACGCGTGGTTCGCTACGATCACGAACTACGACCTGGCGCTGATCCGCTGGAACCTCGAAACGACAGCCGAACTGGCCGATGAACTGGACCGCCCGCAGGAGGCCCGGCGCTGGCGCGCCGTCCTGGCGGAGATGCCCGATCTGGCGTTGGACCCGAACGATCGCAAGCTGCTCGTCGCCAAGGACTACCCCCTGCCCGGCTCGCACCGGCACTTCTCGCACCTGATGGCGATCCACCCGCTCGGCCTGATCCGCTGGGAGAACGGGCCGCGCGACCGCGCGATCATCGCGGCGTCGCTGGCCGATCTCGAGAAGCACGGCTCGTCCTGGTGGACCGGCTACAGTTTCAGTTGGCTGGCCAGCCTGGCCGCCCGGGCCTGCGACGGCGAGAAGGCCGAACGGGCGTTGGAGATCTTCTCGACGGCGTTCTGTCTGCGCAACAGCTTCCACTGCAACGGCGACCAGACGGACAAGGGCTACTCGAACTTCCGCTACCGACCGTTCACGCTCGAAGGCAACTTCGCCGCGGCGGCCGGCTTGCAGGAGATGCTCCTGCAGAGCTACAGCGGGACGATCCGCGTCTTCGGCGCCATCCCCGACACGTGGCGGGATGTCTCGTTCGACAAGCTCCGCGCCGAAGGCGCGTTCGTGGTCTCGGCCGAACGCCGGGCCGGTCGTGTCACGTTCGTTGAAATCCGCGCCGAGGCGGGCGGCACATGCCGGCTGGAGAACCCCTTCGGCGAGGCAACCTACAATGTCAAAGGGCTGGACAAGAGCCGTGTCCGCACCGTGGGAACGGATCTGGTCTTCGAGCTTGCCGCCGGGCAGACGATCCGACTGACCCGCGAACCTCAATAAGAGAACCCGATGACCGGATGCCGCAAACCGCTCGATCGTTTGAACTGTGTCCTGTGGGGGTCTGTGCTGCTGATCGTCGCGGCCGCCGGCTCACCGGCCTCGGCCAGGTTCTGGACCGTCGCGCCGAAGGAGATTTCGGCAATCGCCTCAGACGAGCAGGTGCGGACCATTGCGGAGGCGGCCTCGCGGGCCCAGCCGGGCGACACCGTCGTCGTTCACGCAGGCATCTACCGCGAGAGCGTCCGAATTGACAGGAGCGGCTCGCACGACCAGCCCATCACGATCCGTGCGGCCGAGGGGCAGACCGTGATTCTTACGGGGGCCGACCGCATCACGGACTGGACGAAGGATGACTCGCCCGACGGAGACGTGTGCAGCACGCCCTGGCCGCACAAGTTCGTCGCGTGGAACGAGCACCACACCCATCCGGGCGACGAGTTCCATCGCCTCATCGGCCGGTGCGAGCAGGTCTTCGTCGGCGGCTATGCCCTGCGGCAGGTCCTCGAACGCGACAAGCTCACGCGCGGGACCTTCTACATCGATCTCGACGCACAGCGCCTGTTCGTTTGCGGCTACGACGATCGTGACATTGCAGGCAACAAGGTCGCCGTCGAGGCGTCCGCGCGCGACCGCATCCTGAGCGTCAAGGGCAGTCACATCATCGTGCAGGGCCTTCGCTTCCGTTACGCCGCCAACCGCGCCCAGCAGGGCGCCGTCGAGTTCGCGGGCAACCACATCATCGTGAAGGACTGCGTCTTCGAGCACACCAACGCCAGCGGCGCTCAGTTTACCGGCGAGAACATCACCGTCCGCAACGGCACGTTCCAACATAACGGCCAGCTCGGCTTCGGCGCCAGCCGGTCGCATGGTTTGCGGATGATCGGCTGCACCGTGCGAAACAACAACACCAAAGGATTCGACCGGGGCTGGGAAGCGGGCGGCAACAAGATCTGCCTGGCACGCGGGGTCATCCTCGAAGACAGCACGTTCGTCGCCAATCGCGGCAACGGCATCTGGTTCGACATCGGCAACGAGGACTGCGTCGTCCGCCATTGCCTGATCGCCGACAACGAAGACGCGGGTATCTTCTACGAAATCTCCTACGGCCTGCACGCCCACGACAACGTCATCGTCGGCAACGGCTTGGCCGACTCACCCGGCGCGTGGGGCGCCGCCGCCGGCATCAGTCTGTCCAGCTCGCCCGGCTGCACGATCGAGCGCAACCTGCTGATCGGCAACAAGGAGGGCTTCAGCTTCCGCGAGCAGCAGCGTTCGACACCCAAGATTGACGGCAGTTCGGAGCCCGTCTGGAACCACGACCAGATCGTTCGCCACAACGTGCTGGCGTTCAATCGTGACGCCCAGGTCTGGGGCTGGTTCGACATCGGCGACGAACGGCACTGGCCCAAGGCCACGCAGAGCGAGCAGGCCGGCGACCGCTCGCTGGCGGACCTGAACCTGACGTTCGAGAACAACCTCTATTGCCCCGCCGCCGGTCAGGGCCTGTTCCACTGGGGCGTCACCTGGAAACGGCACGAGAGGTACCGGACCATCGAGGAGGTGCAGGCGAAGCTGGGGCTGGGCCAAGGCAGCCGGATCGCCATGCTCTTCTTCGCAAACCCCTTCGGCCTGGACCTGCGGGTCCCCGCCGACAGCCCGGCGATCGCAATGGGCTGCTATCCGCGAGGGACCGTGCCCGGCGTGCAGTTGGGAATCCGCCCCTGACTCGCCGTGTGCACTGCGTGCTTGTAGGTAGGTTCCTGCCAAGTCCAGGAAGGAATCTTGTCTCTTCGACTAAGAGCTTGCCCCGTTCGACTTCGCTCTGAGCGAAGTCGAATGGGGCGAAGCCCGCACGGAGAAATCTGGCCGAGGATAAGGCTCTTGTCCCATTCGCAGCCAGATTCCTCCACTACGCTGCGCTCCGGTCGGAATGACAAAGTCGATTGCAGAGCCCCCAGGATCCACCTACAAGCGTGAAGTGCACCCGCAACTTGCGTTCGGGCCAAATCGTGATTGAGGGCCTCGCCTGGATTCGCTATAATAGATGTTTTTGCCCAAGGGATATGGGATTTCTGTCCTGAACCCTGCGGGCGTGGCGACGTACCAACGGGGAAATGCAGACAACGATAGGCCATACCGTATCGGACTTGCACCTGCTGACCAACCGCAGTTCAGCCGGACGGAGGATGCCCGGCCTGCATCAGGCGGCCTCGGAGGCCGGCCTGTTCGTCCTCAACGGCGACATCTTCGACTTTCAGTGGTCCATCTATCCCGACATCGGCCAGTCGCTCTGGTTCGTCGAGAACTGGATCGGCGACCTCGTCGGCCGGCACCCGCATTGCCAATTCGTGTTCATCATGGGCAACCACGACAGCCTTCCGACCTATGCGGGTCTGCTCGAAGAGCTGTCGGCCCGGTATGTCAACCTCACGTGGGACCCGTTCTACCTGAAGGTCGGTGAGAAGGTGTTCCTCCACGGCGACGTGCACAACTCGCCGACGCCCCAGACGCTGGCGGCCTATCGAGCGAAGTGGCATGGCCCGCCCCACAAGGCATGGATCCACACCGCGTACTATGTGTTTGCATGCCTGCGCGTGCCCCGCCTGGTGCACGAACTGGTGCCCACTCATCGACCCGTCGCCGATGTGATCACGTATCTCAAGGCCGAGTTGGGTCCTCGCTTCGCCGAGGTACAGGATGTCTACTACGGCCACACGCACAAGCCGCATTCGAACTTCATTCAACAGGGGTTGCGGTTCCACAACACCGGCGCGACCCTCCACGGCGTGCGATCACGGGTTCAGACGTTCCTCTACGATCCAGCGGACCTGGAACGCGGTCTGGAGGAGCGGACCCATCGGGTGGAAAGCACCCACACCGAGGCCAGGCAGATCGTTTGAGCAACGCCCCCGTCCGGAGCATCAATCGTGTCTCAGGGCGACCACCGGATCGACGCGGGCGGCGCGCCGCGTGGGATAGATGCCCGCCAGCAGGCTGACGAGAATCGAAAAGCCGATGCCGCCCAGGCAGAGCCACCAGGGGAAACTGAAATACTGGATAAAGGGCACGCCCTCGCGCGCGGCAAAGCCGTTGACGACCTGGTTGATGACGAAGCTGACCGCCCACGCCAGGGCCAGGCCGAAGACGCCGCCGAGCAGACCGATCATGCCCGATTCGAAGAGGAAGATCTTCTGCACGTCACCATCGGTGGCTCCAACCGCCTTCATGACGCCGATCTCGCGATAGCGTTCGAGGATCGACATCACCATCGTATTGACGATGCCCAGCGAGGCGACGGCGATGCCGATCATCCCGATCGCCAGCAGGAACATGTCCATGATGATGAAGCCCTTCTGCATCTCGTCCAGTTGATCCATCAGCGCGAAGGTGCGCAGGCCGCGTTCTTCGAGGCTGGCCTTGACGGACATCACCTGGCGGGTCGAGGCGACCTTGACGGTCACGGCCGAATAGCCGGCCGTTTCTTCCGGCGACTGGAAGAGGTCCGACACGCCGGTCAGGACCAGCTTGCGCATCCCGGCGGCGGCCCCGGGCGGAACGAACACGTCGCTGCGGATCGGCAGCGGACCGCCGAACCCCATCCGTTCGAGGACCCCGGCGATTGTGAAGGAATAAACCCGATTCGATACGGGCAGCCTCTGGTCGCCCCGTCCGAAGGCCATCCGCGCCAGGCTCTGGAGACTGAAGTCCAGCACGACGGTCCGGATTTCGATCTCGCGGCCGACGGCGCCCTCCGCCGTCCTGATATCCAGCCGACGCAGCAGCGAGTCGCTGACCATCACCTCGTTCGCGTCGTCGCTCGCATACGCCCTGCCCGCACGCAACTGGACCATCGCAGACCCGCACGCCTTCGACGTGACAACCTGGACGAGCGTGAACTGCTCTCGGGTCCCCAGGCGAATCTGAGCGGGAAACCGCATCTCCGGATAGGCCGCCTCGATGCCCTCGATCCGCATCAGTTCTTCGAGCAAGTCGTCGTCGAGCACCGCGATCGGCTCGTTCGGATCGCCGGCCGGCTGGGACTGCGCATGGCGGCGAAGACGGGCCGAACGCGCACCACCGCCGCTTCTGGGCGAGACGTTGATGTAGTTGAACAGCTCCAGCTCGGTGAACCGGTCCTTGATGTTTCGCTGAATGCCCTGCCCGAACGCGAACATGCAGATCAGGGAGCCGATACCGATCACGACGCCGCCGGTCGTCAGGGCCGTGCGCAGCTTCTTCTTCCACAGGTTCGTCCAGGCATGCTCGATGTAATCGCTCGCTCTCATGGGCGGCCCCTCAGCGTCTCTTGCGAGAGGACCGTCCCGTCCTGGAGGCGGACCAGTTCGTCGGCAAACTCGCGCAGCAAGGCCTCTTCGTGCGAGATCATCACGATGGTCAGCCCCTGCTCGGCTCTGAGATCGTAGAGCATCTGCACGATCTGCCGGGACGTCCGGCTGTCGAGGTTGCCGGTCGGCTCATCGGCCAGCAGGATGGTCGGCCGGTTGACCAGGGCCCGCGCCACGGCGACGCGCTGCTGCTCGCCGCCGGACAGCTCCGATGGACGGTGGTCGCTTCGCCCTTCCAGTCCCACGGCGCAGAGCAACTCGGCCGCCCGACGAACTCGCTCCTTCCTGGGCACGTCCGCAAACAGCAGCGGAAACGCCACGTTCTCCAGAGCCGAATATGACGGGATGAGGTTGAACGACTGGAAGATCATCCCGATCGTGTGCCGGCGAAACAAAGCCAAATCGGTCTTGCTCAGTTCGGAAATCCATCGGCCATCGACGCGGATGCGGCCCGAGGACGGCGTGTCGAGTCCGCCGAGCAGGTTCATCAGGGTGGACTTGCCCGAGCCGGAGGTCCCCGTGACGCCGACGAACCGCCCCCGGCCGATCGAGACGGTGGCGTCGCGCAAGGCGACGACCTCGACCGGCCCGGACGAATAGACCTTGGTCAGCTCTTCGATCTGGATGAAACCGTCAGCGTCCATGTGCGAGCAGAAAGGCCTGCAATCCCTCCAGGTCGTCGGTGTTGATCAGATCGACGCCGGCCGCGAGCAGTTGTTTCCACAGGGCCTCCCGCGCATCAGACCGTGCGTCGGGCGTGGCCCAGAATCGCACCAGCCGGCCCTTTGCATGGGCGGCCTCGACGATGTCCCTGAGCTTTTGCCGCTCCGGGTCGGGCATCGGCCCATCACCCTGCCAGGTGAAGTTGCGGCCCCAGTGATCGCTGATCATCGGGACCATCTCGGCCGGCGCATCGGAGTACAGGTCGCCCAGCCGGCCGTCGTAGCCGGCGTACCGGACCGGCTGCGAACGCATCAACTCGAAAGGCCGATTGCCCGAGATGAGGACGCGCACCGCTCGGTCTCTGCGTCCGTCGGGCCCGAAGGACGTGACGAGATCGCGGTATTCGGCGAGCACTTCGTGCAGCCTCCGATAGGTCGGCTCGGCGGCCGACTTGATGTCGATCAGCAACAGGAACCGCGCGTGGTCCCGGTAGATGCGTCCTTCATTGGCCTTGGCGCGTTCTCGCAGAGGGTCGAGGTAGAGCCGTTGGAGCGTCCGCTCCGGGCGAATCTCGTGCGCGTCGTGCGCGACGCAAAGCTCTTCGCCGACGAGAAAGATGTCGGCCTCGACGCTCGTGAAGCCGTGCGACAGCGCGTCGAGCAACGGTCGGTCGTGGAGGTAGTCGTTGTGCGCGTGGGCCTGCGGCAGCCCAACGACGTTCGCCTGCGCCAGCATCGCTGCCATCAGAATGATGGATACGCCCGTAGTCATGTGCCGCCCTCTCAAGAAAGCCCTGCAGAACACGGCGGTCCTGCCGCTCGATTTCTCATGCCATACCATAGCCCCTGGCCCGGCCGGTGACAACAAAAAGCCGTACCCGCGAGACGAGCAGATTGCCGAGGCCCGAGAATATCGGGATTTCGGGACGAAGGCGGCATTGCACGGCACAGGGCCGGCACGTAGAATGGTCCCCACCGACGGGTGGATCGGAGGTTGTGGTGACGCGGCGCAGAGTGGCTGCGTTCCCCCTCCCCCGTGAAGGCTTCGAGCAGGAATGCAGCAGAAGATTGGAGGTCTCGAATGAAGGGCTCGCCATGCCGGATCGCAGCGGCCATCGCAGCCGGCCTGGCGATCGCAGCCGTAGCGTCCATCGCGCAGGGGCAATCGCCGCAGACGGTCATGGTCCCGATGCGCGACGGCGTCCGCCTCGCCACGGACGTTTACGTGCCCGACGGCGACGGGCCGTGGCCGACCGCTCTGATCTGCACGCCGTACAGCCGCAAAGGCGCCCAAGGCTTCGCCCGGCAGGCCAACGAACGTGGATATGTCCTCGTGGCCCAGGACTTTCGCGGGCGGTTCGACTCCGAAGGCGACGACTATCCCGTCTTCCTGGCCGGCGGCTGGGGCGAGCACCAGGACGGCTACGACACCGTCGAGTGGATCGCCCGACAGGAATGGTCCAACGGCAAGGTCGGCGGCTTCGGCATGAGCGCCCCCGGTATCGCCCTGAACATGATGGCCCCCAGCCGGCCGCCGCACCTGGTCTGCTGCTATGTCAGCGTCGCGTTCTCCAGTATGTATCATCAGGCCGCCTATCAAGGCGGCGCGTTCCGCAAGGCACTGCTGGAAACCTGGCTGACTCTGAGCAAGTTCACGCCGAAGAACCTCGAATTGTTCCGGGCGCATCCGGACTACGACGACTTCTGGCGCGCGTTCGATTGCGAGCGTGTTGCCGACCGGGTCAATGTCCCAACGATGTACGTCGGCGGCTGGTACGACATCTTCGCTGTCGGGACGCTCAACAGTTTTGTCACAGTCCACAAGCAGGGCGACCAGGGCGCCCGGGGCAAATGCCGGCTCGTGATGGAACCTTACGGCCACGGACGCAACGAGGAACTGGCCTTTCCCCACGCCGGCCATCCCCAGGCGGCCGACATGTGGAACTGGTTCGATCTCTGGATGAAGAACGACGGCCGAGGCATCGAAGAAATCCCCGTCGTTCAGTACTACGTCATGGGCGACCCAGGCGACCCAAACACACCGGGCAATCAATGGCGGACTGCCGACGACTGGCCCATCCCTGCGGGCATGAGGAAGATCTATTTCCACACGGACAAGCGGCTGCGGCTCGGCCCGCCGCAGGACCTCTTCGGCTCGCTCTCATACAAGTATGACCCCAGGGACCCCGTCCCCACGATCGGCGGGGCCAACCTGACGATCTCCAAAGGCCCCATGGACCAGCGTCCCGTCGAGGGCCGGCCCGATGTCCTGCTGTTCGATTCGCCCGTATTCGACAGGTACATCGAGATCACCGGACCCGTCACGGTCAAGCTCTGGGCGTCGTCGACCGCCCCGGACACCGATTTCACCGCAAAGCTCTGCGACGTCTATCCGGACGGCCGGAGTATGCTCGTGCTCGATGGGATCATCCGCGCCCGCCATCGCAACTCAATGGAGACGAGCGAGCCGCTGGAGCGCGACAAGATCTACGAGTTCGAGATCGATCTGTGGGCCACCAGCCTGGTCGTCGGTCCCGGCCATCGCCTCCGCGTCGCCCTATCGTCCAGCAACGCACCTCGCTTCGAGCCCAACCCCAACACAGGCCGGCCGTCGGGCGCCGACGACAAGGCCGAGGCGGCGACGAACACGATCTATATCAACGCCGAGCACCCCTCGCACATCGTGCTGCCCATCGTCTGGCGATAGTCGAGAACGCCGGCCGACGACCTCTCAGGAGACCCCAATGAACTGCCGTATGCACACCTGCCGACTCATCACGGCAATCTGTCTGAGCTTTCTGACCTCAAGCGTCGTCTGGGGCACTGCTCCTCAGTTGCGGTTCGAGCGCAGCGACTCCGGATACGGCGTAAGCGTCGTTCTGGACGGCCGCACAATCCTGACCTCGCCGACAGAGGGTCTCTGGTCGATCGCAACCGACTGGAAGGACGGCTGGCCCGTCGACTGGGTCCACGCCGGGCCGACGCAGATGCAGTCTGTGGGAGACTGGACGATCCTGACGGGCAAGCTGAGCACGAAGTCGGGCATCTGGCTGCTCCGCGATGCGTATCGATTGGAAGGCGACCTCGTCCAATGTGTGCGGCGTTTTACCTGGCAGGGAGAAGACACCGCGAAGCGCACGACTTTGTCGGTCCGCTTCCAGTGCCCCGGCAAGGGCGCGGGGGTGCTGCTGCCGGGCATTCTCTATCATGGCAACCCTTCCGGCGCCCGGAGCGGCCGCGTCCCCGTGTATGAGGGCCGGCCGGGCGAGATCGCCTTCTTCGAAGAGCACCGCTTCCCGATGCCCTACGCCAGCATCGAATGGCCCGATTCGTCGGGACGTACGGGCGCCGCTCTGCACAGCCTGCCGTCGCCTGCGCCCTTCGGCCATCGGCCGGACCAGTGGTGGTCGTTGGGCCTGACCGCGCGGGACAACGGCACCGAGCTGGCGCTGCTCTCCGGGCCCTGCGCGTCCAACGGCCGCAAGAGCGTCGTCAAGGCGACGCAGAACGGATTCCTTCCATACGACCACGCCTACCTCGACGTCCCCGCCGGAGCGATCATCGAGAAGACTTTCTACCTCCAGGTCTACGACGTCGATTCGGAGGGCGCAGGGTTCCAGCATCCCACGCGCGCCTCGCTGGAACTCTTCACTCCTTACAGCCTCGAAGGAATGCCGACATTTCCGGAAATCATTCGGTCGAAATACGGCTTCGCCAAGACGCGGTGGCTTGAAACGGACACGGCGGCCGGCTTCCGGAAGTACTCCGACCGCAACTTCTTCGTGCTGGGCTGGTGCGGCCAGGCGGCGGCGTGCGGTTACGCGTTTCAGACGCTGGCAGACGAACTGAACGACCCCAACGCGATGCGGATGGTGCAGAAGTCGCTCGACTTCGTCGCGACGACGGAATTCCACGATCAGGGATTCTGCACGTGGTACAACGCCGACGAGCGACAATGGATTCGCGGCGGAAACCCCGAACTGCTCTCACAGGGCCAGGCCATGCTGAACGTGGCCAACGCGATTCGCCAGGGCAGGAACAACGGCCTCGATGTCACTCGATGGGAGGCGTTCCTCCGGCGGGCCTGCGATTTCCATGCCCAGCGCATCCTGTCCGATGCATGGCGTCCTGTGTCCACCAACGAAGCGTTCTTCATCGCGCCACTGTGCCAGGCGTACCGGCTCTTCGATGTCGAGACGTACCGCGACGCCGCCGTGAAGGCCGGCCAGGTGTACGCCTCGCGGCACGTGCACATGCGCGAGCCCTATTGGGGCGGCACGCTGGACGCCAGTTGCGAGGACAAGGAAGGCGCCTTCGCGGCGTTGCAGGGTTTCCTCGCCCTGTACGAGCTGACGGGCGAATCCAAGTACCTGAACTGGGCGGCCCACGCCGGCGACGTGGCGTTGACCTATGTCGTGGTCTGGGACATCGACCTGCCGGCCGGAAGGCTCCGCGACCACAACTTCAAGACTCGCGGCTGGACCGCCGTATCGGTCCAGAACCAGCACATCGACGTCTTCGGCGTGCTCATCGCCCCGGACATCTACCGCCTCGGCCGGCACCTCGACCGCGACGAACTCCAGAAGACCGCCCTGCTGATGGTCCGCAGTTGCGGCCAGCTCATCGATCCCTTCGGCAGCCAGGGCGAGCAGCCCCACCACACGAACTACGCCCAGCACGGGGACTTCCGCAAGCAGTTGGAGGCCGGCGACATCACCGGCGTACGCGGCAACTACGTCGAACAGTGGACCGTCTTCTGGATCACCGCGCATTTCCTGAACGCCGCCGCCCAGTTCAAAGAGTTGGGCGTGCCGATCTGGGAGTAGTCTCGGCGCATCTGCCCGGGTGCAGCAACCCTATGCAAACCAAGACGCTCAAGAGTGACTCGCTGCTGCTGGTGGCCGCCTTCTTCTGGGGCACCACCTTCGTCGCGCAGCGCAAGGGCATGGACCATCTCGGTCCGATGAGCTACAACGCCCTGCGCTTCCTGCTCGGCGCCGCCACGCTGGCGCCTCTGATCCTCTGGCCCGGTCTTCGCCTGCCGGGCACGCGGACGGGCAGCCCGCGTCTTCTGCTCTGGGGCGGCATCCTGGCCGGTGCGGCCTTGTTCGCGGGGGCCTCGCTCCAGCAGATGGGCCTGCAATACACCACCGCCGGCAAAGCCGGGTTCATCACCAGCCTCTACGTCGTCCTCGTTCCGCTGATGGGCCTGTTCCTGGGCCACCGCTGCGGCCCGTGGTTGTGGCTTGGCGTCGGCCTGACCGTGGCGGGCCTGTATCTGCTCAGCGTCAGCGAATCGTTCACCATTGCGCGGGGCGATCTGCTGGTGCTCAGCAGCGCCCTGTTCTGGGCGATCCACGTGCAGGTGATCGGCTATCTGGCCAAACGGGGCGACCCGCTGCGTCTGGCCTGCGCGCAGTTTCTGGTCTGCTCGGCATTGAGCTTTCTGGTCGCCCTGCTCGGCGAGCCGATCGCCGTTGACGCAATCCGCGCCGCGACCATCCCCATCCTCTACGGCGGGATTCTCTCGGCGGGGGTGGCCTTCACGCTCCAGGTGATCTGCCAGCGGACCTCGCCGCCGGCGCACGCGGCGATCATCATGAGCCTTGAGACGGTCTTCGCCGCCGCGGCCGGCTGGCTGATCCTCCACGAACGCATGGGTCTTCGCGGCCTGGCCGGCTGCGCCCTGATGATGGCGGGCCTGATGGTCGTGCAACTGCCGCCCCTGCTCGGGTCTCGTGGAAAACCCCCGGTCCCGGCCGGAGATATGGCGACCCTGGCCGAAAGCCCCCCCTATCACGATCCGGTCTGCTGAGATGAACCTTTCCCCTTGTCGTCAGTATTCTCTGGGAACGATCCGTTAGCCGTTGCAGTTCGAGGCCCGATTTGAGATCATAGGGCCGACACGTTTGGTGTCCCGCAGGACCGATATCGGCGGGACAGCAGCAATCGAAGCCATCGAGGAGCCCGTCATCTTGCCATTGAGAGGACACACCCATGTATAGCCCGGAGATTTCCCGACGCCAATTCATCGCCACGACCGCCGCGATCGCCGGGGGCATCGCGATATCGCCTCTGACCGCCGGCGCGGCCGGGGCCGCCCGAAAGACGGCCGCCGACCAGGTCGCCCTGGGCCGGACCGGCCTGAAGCTCAGCCGGCTCGGTGTAGGCTGCGGCAGCAACAGCGGCAACGTCCAGCGAGCCCTCGGCCACGACGGGTTCAACCGTCTGATCCGATACGCCTACGATCAGGGCCTGACCTACCTCGACACCGCCCAGTCGTACCAGACCCATGAGTGGATTCGCCAGGCCATCCAGGGCCTGCCGCGCGAGAAGTTCTTCATCCAGACCAAGATGGGGGGCAACCCCGAGAAGCCGCTGGAAGTGCTCGACCGCTTCCGCCAGGAGCTGGGGACCGACTATATCGACAGCGTGCTGACGCACTGCACCGTCACGCCGGACTGGGACAACGAGCGAAGGCGCGTCATGGATGCACTGGAAGAGGCCAAGGACAAGAAGATCATCGGCGTTCACGGCGTCTCATGCCACAGCCTGCCGGCGCTCGCGCTCTCAGCCCGGCTGGACTGGGTCGATGTCAACCTGGTGCGGCTGAACCCGCAGGGCGCGCACCTGGACACGCCGGCCCTGACGTGGAACGCCACCAGCAACGCCTCGCACGTGCTGCCGGTGATCGAGCAGATCAGGATCATGCGGGAGAATGGCCACGGCGTCATCGGGATGAAGCTGATCGGGGACGGCGACTTCACCGAGGCCGCCGACCGGCGGACGGCGATCCGATTCGCCATGCAGTCGGGCCTGACCGACGCCGTCGTCATCGGATTCAAGAGCACCGAGGAGATCGACGAGGCCGTCAAGACGATCAACGCGGCTCTGGCCGTTCTGACGTAGACGGCATAGGGCCGAGTGTGAAGAAGTTTGAAGTGTGAAGTGTGAAGTGGCAAATCGCAGACTGATTCGGGAGTGCTGTATGACAAGTCGCCGTTGGGTCGTTGGTATTCTGATCGTTGCCGTTCTTTCGTTCGCCGCCCTGGTGGTTTGTGCCGCAGACCAAGACAAGCCCAGCGACGAGTTTCGCAAGCAGTTCATCGACAACTTCCGCCGGACGGGCTTGAACACCGCACCCGGCGACGCGATGATGCTCCGCATCCTCGTTGAGGCCTCCGGCGCCAAGCGGGGTGTCGAGGTCGGCGCCGCCAGCGGTTTCGGCGCCATCAACATGGGGATCGCCTTCGAGCGGACCGGCGGCCACCTCTACACCCTGGAGATCGATCCGCGAATGGTGCGAGAAACGCGCGAGAGCGTCACAAAAATGGGCCTGCAGGACACCGTCACCTGCATCGAAGGCGACGCCCTCAAGACGTTGCACGAGATCGAAGGCCCGATCGACTTCGTCTTCCTCGACGCCGTCAAGAGCGACTATCTGAAGTACCTTAAGATCCTCGAGCCCAAGCTCGCCAAAGGCGCCGTCGTCGTCGGCGACAACGTCATCGCCTCGGCCCGCGCCATGAAGGACTTCCTCGACTACATCCAGACCAGCCCCGACTACGACACCGTCATCATCCGCGCCTCGATGGACAAGAACGACGGCATGTCCATCAGCTACAGAATCCGCTGAGCGATCACCGCGTCGCTCTCTTGGACTGTGGATATTACAGGCTGTTGCGCCAGAAGATGTCGATGATCCCGTCGAGCGTGCCCCCGTGAATGCTCGTGTTCGACGGCTCGACGCTCTTCTTGTTCGCGCCGAAAAACCGATCCGTCACAAGGAGGTGAATCACATCATCCTGCGTAATCCGCGCGTCCATACGTCCCTCCCTGGACAGTCCGTCCAATCCTGCTTCCACCTGTGCTAGAGTGATCTCGAGCTGTCCGCCTGCTGTCGATCGACCCAACCCAAAGCCCCTGTACAACGGATGCTCGGTGCGCGCAAAGAAACCAGGTACCTTGATGATCCTTACACTGTACCCGCAATCCCGTTGGCATATTCTCTATGCGCTTACAATCTGCTCCGAAAGCTGGGCAAATATCGCCCAAAAAATCCTCGCGTCGGATTCATCAACGGTCACACCATGAGTGAATTCCTTCTCGGGGTGTATGAAGTTGCGGTAATCCCGAAGAACCACGCCTACATCACGACCGGCGCGTCGTATCCATTTCAGATCATGCGCCACATCTATATAGGAATTGAGGGTCCACTCTTGCAGTGGCTTTGCCTTTCCCGTCTTTGGGTTCGTTGGCGCACACTTTGACTGGAACACTGTTGACTTGTCGTTGAGGGCATTTATTCGAGCCAAGAGCAACGCCTCCAATAGAGACCCCATCAAGACGGTTGCTGCGAGATATGCTCCGGCATTCATACACTTCTCGGTCTCATCCCAGCGTCTCAACAGAATGCTCTGCATCCCTTTGTCGGCAATAAGCTTGGCGAACTCTGGCGGGCGACATTCACGCTCAGTCTCGCTTTCACGAGAAGGGGCAATGGCGACATGTGACCGCAAACGTACTAGGTTACTCTTTAGGTGCTTCAGTTCACTCTTGTACTTGCTGCGCGAGGTCGCGCGTCCAGAGAACTCGAGAAGGTCTTGAAACGAACGGTCAATGGCCTGAAAGACAACGTGTTCATGTAGAGATGCCAATGTCGACCTGTGAGCATTGAACCAAGAAAGGCAAGTAGCCTTAACATTGGACTGTTCCTCATGCCCCGAAACCTGCTTAGCCCTACCCTTGGCCAAAGTCTGACGGAGTCGGCTGACAGACGACAAAGACTCATCGATAACATCAATCGCCGATTTCATCCAAGACGACCTCTATTTCTGATTCTTCTTGGCACGGACCGCCTTCTTAGAAGGCTTCTTATTTGGTGCCGTTTTCGCTCGGTCAGTTCTTCGAGCAGGGCGAGACCGAGGCACAGACTCGTCGCTTCCCGGAAGCACCATAGCCACAAGGTTCTCTCCCACAGAATTGAGTCTATACTGTCCGCGTTCTGTTTTGTCGAGCAGGCCAGCATGGTAACTATTAACGAGAACCTGGGCCGGTCGCGCCGGGCGTTTCCGTTCTGCCTTTCTACATGCATCGACGAGATCCTCTTTGCATATGAAATCTCGCCGTTCCTCGGCTGGTACTTCAAAATGGTAGTAGTACGCAACAACTGCTGCCAGATGATTGTCACTCTTGGGCGCTTTTTCTTGGATGAATGTCCTTATGTCTACGGAATCAGCAGAACCAGACGCCCCTGGCGAGGGCGGTGTCGTGCCATCTGGAATTCGCGCGGCCTGCGTTTCCTGTCTTGTTGGCGCCAAGCTGGACGGAGGACTCTTCATGGCGAGCTTCTCGCATGCCCAACGTATGATGCGATCCCTGTCTTCTGAATCAAAGGGCTCAAGTGCCTGGACAACCAAACGTACTGCTTCCAGATCATCAACCGGTTTTGTCATGTCTTGACCTCTCGTTTCGAGTTTCAGAAAGAACAAGGTGAGCACTGCCCATCGCCAGGCCCATCCTATCTCACGCATTGACGATGCGGTTCGCTATGGCTCTGGCCTCGTCGATCTTCCCGTTCCGCAGCAGCGTCATCACCTCCAGGGTATCCCTTTCGAGCTTGAGCCGATCCCGGCTCTCGTATCGAGCCAGAGCTCTCTCGAACGCCCTCGCCTTGCGGCTCAGCGAATACAGCATGATGCAGTTGAACAGTACCAGGAACGGCGTAGCGATCGTCAGTGCGGATATCAACGTAGCCATAGCGCTCTCCTGAGAATCCAGTCACCTCACGACAGCCCACAACATCAGCATCAGCATGGCCGGAATCGCGAGCTCGGGCCCGATGAAGAACTCCCAGTCTCTGGAAACAAACCCGGATGATCGGCTGCGTCTCATCCGCTCACCAGAACAACATAAGAAAACTGTCATCTTCGTCCCATCCCGACCTCCGATCGTCCTTCACTCGCCATTCCCATGATAGCAGGCCCCACTGGTCAATGCAATGGACTGCGCGAACAATGAAGATCGGGCAATGGGCCTATCCGAGACGATGCTTCCAGTAGCCTGGATCACGCCGGAGATGCATCACCGCGAGAACAAGGATGCCGTCCGGTTCCTGCGAATAGAGAACGCCGTAGGGAAATCGCCTCGTCTGGCACCTTCGCACGCTTCCTTCGAGGACCGGCCAGGCATCGGGGCACTGGGCAGCCCGTCCAATCGTGGCATAGACCTCGCGCACAAAGTCGAAGCCCAGGTTCCTCTCGTGATCCTCGTACCAGTCGATGGCCCCGAGGAATTCCTCTTCGGCCTCCGGATGAAACTGGTAGTTCATGTCTTAAATCGCTTCCAGACTTTGGCGAAGACCTGCTCTCCCGGAATCGGCTGGGCCTGTCCCGCTTGCACCTCCGCAAGGCGACGCTGCGCCACCTGCGCCCACTTGCGGTCGATCTCCGACTCCGGGGCATCCAGGCTGCGGAGAACCGCATCTGCCACGATGGCTCGCTCGTCCACGGGCAACGAAACCACCGCCTCAATGAGTTCTTTCATCGTCACAGGCGACCACCTCCTTTTGTATGATGATAGCCTGGCCTCAGCCGCGAGTCAAGCACAAGTTCACGTCCAGGGGGCGTTCTGGAGGGCCTTGGTCTTTTCGGGGAGGTGGAAGATACGGCGGGCATTGTTGTGCATGATGAGGTCGGCCAGCTCCAGGGCATCGGGCACGGAGACCCAGCCTTCTTCGACCAGTTCGGTCAGCGCCAGGGCGATGCCCTGTCGGGCGATCGCCGCGTGGCCGAGGACGGGCTCGACGGGGATGTAGTCGCCTCCGAAGGTCAGGACCTTGTTCGCCGGGGCGGTCACGAGAAACTTCTTGAGGAACTCCTTGGCCGAGACGGGATTGATGATCCACGACCAGCACATATCGACGTGCGCGTTGGCATAGTGCTTGGCCACCGAGATCAGCTCTTCATAGTACGGATAGCAGATGTGCATGAAGACGAACGGCGTATCGGGCGCAGCGCGGCACAGGTCGCTGGCGGAGCCGGGATTGTGGAGCAGCCGGCCCTGCGGCATGTAGTTGTGGCCGGCGTAATAGCCTGTGTGCAGCTTGACCGGCAGCTTGTGCTCCGTCGCCTTGCCGACCGCGTACCAGAACAGGTGGTCCTCCATCGCCTTCTTCTCCTGAGGGGAGAGCGACTCGTCGGCCAGCCGCTTCTTGAAAATCGCTTCGACCTTCTCGGCGGGCACCCGCTCGTAGTTGATGTCACGGTGGTAGGCGTCCTGCGATTTGACCGCGACGGCGTACTTGCCGTACTTGGCGAACCACCAGTCGATCACGCGATGCCAGTCGGCCAGCGAGGCGACCTCGATCCCGGTCGGTTTGCCGAACGCATCGAGGTTCGGGCCCGCGTACATGCCGAGAATGCTGAGATCCTGCATCAGCAGCGTGGGCATGTCCGACTCGCCGAACGGCGCGCCGAGGAAGTTGACCTGGCACGACTCGATCTTGCTCATCTCGCAGAGAATGCGCCGATAGAAGCCCGGCCGGCGGGTCTGCTCGTAGGCGGCCTGCACCTTCTCTACGGTCGCAGCCGACAAGTCGTCCACGTCATAGAGCCGTCGCATCGCGATCCGCACCGCCTGCCCGTAGCCTGTGTTCTTGACGGCCGGCCAGTACGGCTCGAGCAGACGCCATTTCTCGGCCGCGTCGGTCGTCGGCGAGAAGAACCGATCGTACGCATCGCCCGACATGCCCGCGACGGCCAGGTCGGAGTCCAGATAGTGACTCAGCAGCAGGCTCCAGTCGTCCCCTTCGTCGCGCGGGCGCGAGGCCGCTGCCAGACGGTCCTTTTCCTCGGGCAGATGCTCGTGGGTGTCGATCAGAGGCGTTCCCGACACCTTCTCAGCGATCGCCGGATGGATGCGTCCGGCAAGAGCCGGAGCCTTTGCCCCCACCGTCTTCGATCCGAGGATGGTCGTAGCGCCCAGCGCTCCCATGCCGGCCAGCGTGTCCCGTCTGGAGATGCGATTGTCCTTCTTCATGGCAAGATCCCTTCAATCCGCGATGAACCCATCGGCCGCACGTCGATCGTTCCGCAAGCTCCAAACCGTTCCCGCACCGGCGTCACTATGACCGAGTCTCCCTGGAAAGGCAACGGAAAAACGGGCGATTCGCCCGCGTCTGCTGCACCCGCCCCGGCGGCCACAGGGCGTGTGGAATTGTGTTGCGGGCGGCTGGCGGGACTTATACCATGCTGGAACGACAGAAGCCACTTGTCCGGTAAGGAGCTCTGGGATGGCGTTGCATCAGGATTTCGGATGGGGCAGCGCGGATCGGGGATTCGCGGCGTCCACCAGATACAAATCGCAGGGTACGAAGCGCCTTTGGGGCGTCTTGCTCATCTGCCTGGCCCTGGCGAGCGGCTGCACGACTCGCCCTCAGGAGCGAGAGGTCATTCTGAGTGGCCAGCTCAAGCAGTGGCACACCGTCACGGTGACCTTCGAGGGGCCCGAGACGAGCGAAAGCGGCGATCCTAATCCCTTCCTCGATTGCCGTCTGAACGTCACCTTCTCCCGAGGCGACAAGCACACCCTCGTGCCGGGCTACTACGCCGCGGACGGCCACGCCGCACACAGCAGCGCCGACAGCGGCCGTCGCTGGCGGGTCCACTTCGTACCCGACGAGATGGGGCTTTGGACGTACACGGCATCCTTTCGAACCGGCCCGGACATCGCCATCATAACCGACCCCAATGCGGGGGCCCCCGCCGCCTTCGATGGAGCGACCGGAACATTCCTCGTGGGTCCGACCGACAAGCTGGCGCCCGATCTGCGGGCCAAGGGCATGCTGCGGTACACCGGCCAGCGCTACCTGCAATTCGCCCAGACCGGCGAGTCGTTCCTCAAGGCCGGAGCCGGCAGTCCCGAGAACTTCCTGGCCTACGCCGACTTCGACGGCACGTACGACACCGAGGAGCTCAGACGAGAAGGCGAGGCGGCCGGCCCGAAGTTCATCCACCGCTACGAGCCCCACCTCCAGGACTGGCGCGAGGGCGATCCGACCTGGAAGGACGGCAAGGGCAAGGCCATCATCGGCGCGTTGAACTACCTCGCCTCGAAAGGCATGAACAGCGTCTACTTTTTGACCTACAACATCGACGGCGGAGACGGCCAGGACGTCTGGATGTGGACCGAGCCCCGGGAGAAGTACCGTTTCGATTGCAGCAAGCTCGACCAGTGGGACATCGTCTTTTCGCACATGGATGAGCTCGGCCTGATGCTCCACGTCGTTACGCAGGAGACGGAGAACGACCAGGTGCTCGACGGGGGCGAACTCGGCCGGCAGCGCAAGCTCTACTACCGCGAGCTGATCGCGAGGTTCGGCCATCACCTGGCCCTGGTCTGGAACCTCGGCGAGGAGAACACGAACACCGACGCCCAGCACAAGGCGTTCTGCAAGTACATCCGGGACATCGACCCCTACGATCACCCCATCGTCTGCCACACGTATCCGGGCGGGTACGACGAGGTTTACACGCCGCTGCTGAGCTTTCCGGACTTCGAGGGTGTTTCGCTCCAGACCAACGACACGCACCACCAGACCGTCAAGTGGCTCGAAGCGTCGAAGGCGGCCGGACGGCAATGGTTTGTCTGCCTCGACGAGATCGGTCCGGCCCACACAGGCGTCAAGCCCGACAACGACGACTACGCGCACGACGAGGTGCGCACGAAACACCTTTGGCCCAACCTCCTGGCCGGGGGCGCGGGCGTCGAGTGGTATTTCGGCTACCGCTTCGCCCACAACGATCTGAACTGTGAGAGTTGGCGCAGCCGGGACCACATGTGGGACCAGACGCGCTACGCGGTGCAGTTCATCCGGGACCTGCCTTTCACTCGAATGAACCGCCACGACGAATTGACCTCGGGCGAGAACCACTACTGCCTCGCCGAGCCGGGCTCGGTATATGCCATCTATCTGCCCTCGGGCGGGACGACCGATCTGGACCTCGGCACGGCTACGGAGCCTTTCCGCATCCGGTGGTTCGACCCCCGAAAAGGCGGCCCCCTTCAGATCGGAACGCTGGCGATGACCGCCGGCCCGGGCATCGTTACCATCGGTCAGTCCGCCATCGACAGCGACAAGGACTGGGTGGCCCTGGTCGTGCGCTCCTCGTTGCAGCCCTCGGATCGCCGTCGATAGGACAGCCGGGCGCCGGACGCGGCCGGCCAGGGGCAATGCCCTGCTCCCAAGGGCGGAATCCACAGGACAGATCGCGGATTGGCCGGTGAATCGGATTGCCTGAGGCGGCCGAATCTGGTATAAACGAGTTACGGATGTGTGGGTTCACGATGTAGCCGCAGAGGCGTGAAGCGAGCCGCCCGCCGGCAAGTCGAACTCGGAGGCCCTTATGCAATGTGTCCTGGCGTACACATGGCGCAAGGGGGGAAGTGCTGAGCGTATGCCCGCATCCGGTTCCCACGTCTTTCTCGACCGTCGCGGCGATCGTCATTTCGGAAAGGAGGTGCCCTGCCCGTGTCTCGCCCTTTGGGGACACAAGTAAGTCGGTCACGAGTGAATGCAGCGCAACGCGATTCAACAGGCTGATTGAAAGGAGGACCCAGTATGTGCGGAAGAATCATCTGTTCGTTCGTCCTGATCCTGGGGCTGGCCGGTTTGGCGGCGGCCCAGGGCTGGGACATGGAAATCCCGTCCGTGAACAAGCCCCCGGTCATCGATGGCGAGGTCGATCCGATCTGGTCGATCGCCTCGGTGCAGTACATCAGCACAACGATCGACGGCACCGTCAGCTCGCCGGAAGACTGCTCGGGCAGTTGGCGTGCCATGTGGGACGGGGAGTATCTCTATGTGATCGTGGATGTCAACGACGACACTCTCGTCAACGATTCGGGCAGTGCGTATCTGGACGACAGCGTCGAGTTCTACTTCGATGGCGGCAACACCAAGAATCCGGGCTCGCCGCTGTCCGGCACCAGCCGTCAGTACACCTTCGGCTGGACCGCCGCAGACATCCAGGGCACCAACACCAGCCTCGACGGAGTGGAACACGCCCAGGTGAACACCGACACCGGCTGGCGCATTGAAATGAAGTTCCCGTGGATGTCGCTCCAGGGCTCGGCGCCTGCGATGGGCGACCTCATCGGGATCGATGTGTTCATCAACGACGACGACAACGGCGGCGATTCACGGGAAGCCCAGGTCTCCACATTCGCCCGCAGCAATGCCGACTGGCAGATTCCCGCCTCCTGGGGCACCGCCATTCTGGTCAAGGGAAGCAGCGAGAAGGCCTCGGCGCCCAACCCGCCCGACGGCGCGACGGACGTATCCCGCGAGGCGGTCCTCGAATGGTCGCCCGGCGAATTCGCCCACACGCACGACGTGTACTTCGGGACGGTGTTCGACGACGTCAGCAATGCCGATCGGGCCAACCCGCTGGGCGTGCTGGTCAGTCAGGGCCAGAGCGCCGCGACATACGATCCGCCCGGGCGTCTGGAGTTCGACCAGACGTACTACTGGCGGATCGATGAGGTCAACGCCCCGCCGGACAATTCCGTTCACAAGGGCGAGGTCTGGACCTTCACGGCGGAATCCTTCGCTTATCCCATTCAGGGCATCATCGCCACCAGCAACGCCCTGAGCGAGGAAGGAGCCGGACCCGAGAGAACCGTGGATGGCTCCGGACTCAATGCGCAGGGCCAACACTCGATCGCCGCAGCGGACATGTGGCTCGCCGACGCCGCCGACGGCGAACCGACCTGGCTGCACTATGAGTTCCCGAGAATCTACAAGCTGCATCAAATGGAGGTCTGGAACTACAACGTGCTGTTCGAGCTGATTCTCGGCTTCGGGCTCAAGGACGTCACTGTCGAGTATTCTGCTGACGGCGTCGACTGGACGGTGCTGGGCGACTTCCAGTTCGCCAAGGGAACGGCCAAGACCACGTATACCGCCAATACGACGATCGATTTCGGCGGGGTGGCCGTCAGGTACGTCCGCCTGACCGTCAACAGCGGCCACGGCACGACGGGGCAATACGGCCTGAGCGAGGTTCGCTTCCTGCACATCCCCACCTATGCGCAGAACCCCCGACCGGCCGACGGCGCAACGGAGGTGGCCCCCGATACGGTGTTTGGATGGCAAACAGGAAGAGAAGCGGTCCGACATGAGGTCTATCTCGGCAGCGATGAGGAGTCGCTCGCTCTGGTCGGCACGGTGAGCCAGCCCAGTTTCGCACCGGCCGATCTGGAGTTCGCAAGCACCTACTACTGGAAGGTCGTCGAGGTCAATGAAGCCGAGGCCGTCCCCGCGTGGGAAAGCAGTCTTTGGAGTCTCTCGACGCAGGAATTCGCCCTGATCGACGGGTTCGAAACGTATACCGACAACGTCGATGCCGGCGAGGCCATCTTCGACACATGGCTCGATGGATGGGTCAACAACACCGGCTCGACCGTCGGCTATCTGAACGCGCCGTTCGCCGAGAAGACCATCGTCCGCAGCGGACGGCAGTCCATGCCGCTGCAGTACGACAACAGCCAATCGCCCTGGTATTCCGAGGCGGTCCGGGAGTTCGAAACCGCCCGGAACTGGACAACGCACGGCGCGACCATGCTGGCCCTCTACGTGCGAGGCAACGCACCCGCCTTCCTGGAGGACGCTCAGGGCAACATCATCATGAGCGCCATCGGCAACGACATCTGGGACAGCGCGGACCAGTTCCGTTTTGCCTACAGGAGCCTCAGCGGCAACGGTTCGATCGTCGCCCGCGTCGACAGTCTGGAACGCAGCAACGAATGGGCTAAAGCCGGCGTGATGATTCGCGAGACACTGGAGCAGGGCTCGAAGCACGCCTTCGTGTGCGTGACGCCGGACAACGGCATCAGCCTCCAGCGCCGTCCCGTCGCCGGACAGGCCAGCGCCAACACGGACGTTGCGGGCCTGGCCGCCCCCTACTGGGTCAAGCTCACCCGGACGGGCAATACGTTCACCGCGCAGCATTCGGCCGACGGCGCGACCTGGGTCGATATCACCGTCAGCCCGGCGCTGGAGATCCAGATGGGCGGCAACGTCTACATCGGCCTGGCCCTGACCAGCCACGACACCGCCATGCCGACGAGCGCAGAATTCTCCAACGTCTCCACCACCGGCAGCGTCAGCGGCTCGTGGCAAACCGCCGCCATCGGCGTCGCCCAGCCCGTAGGCAACTCGCCGGAGTCGCTGTATGTGGTGATCGAGGACGCCACCGGGAAGATCCAGGTCGTGAAGAACCCCAACCCGGCAGCGACAACGAAGACGGGCTGGAACCAGTGGCAGATTCCGTTCAGCGATCTGGCCGGCGTCAATCTGACCCGGGTCACAAAGATGTACATCGGCGTCGGCGACCGCAACACTCCGACGCCTGGAGGCACCGGCGTGGTCTACATCGACGACATCGGTTACGGCCGTCCTGTGGCTACCGAGTAGCATGAAGCAGACGAATCGCGGCAAGACCCACCTGCCGCAATCCGCAGCGCACTCAAGGGGCCTGTTCCGACAACCATCGGACAGGCCCCTGCTGCTTGCCCAAGTCACGACGCCGAGAGAAACCGATCGCCCGGCGCAAATGGTATTGCAGACAACTTGCAGATTCGATAAAAAGAAAGTAGCTGGAGCGTCTGTTGCCGGTCTTCCGATGGGAGAGAGGACCTGAACAACCGTTCCAGCAGCCGACAGATCCATTTCCACTTGAAGGAGGACGACGATGGACACGCCCAGATGGTCCCGGATCGCCAAACCCGCCGCCGTATGCCGGGGATGCGCGGTATTGCTGCTGTTCCATACAGTCCTGATGGCCGCAGGCCCGGACCCGACAGGTCTGGTGCTGTACCTGCCCTTTGAGGACGCGAGGAACCCGCTCGACGCCTCGGCCAATCCCACGTCCGTCGTGGTCCACGGCGCGCTTACGTCCGCCCAGGGCCAACTCGGGACCAAGGGCCTGGAATTCAACGGGAACCCCGCCAACCGCATCGAGGTCCTCCACGCCCCCAAGCTGGAGGGGATGTCGACCCTCACCATCGAAGCATGGGCGCTGCCCCGCAATATCGCCAGTCACGAGGGGATGTCCATCGTCTCGAAGAGGATCGCGAACCAGAACGCCGATGCGTACAACCTGTTCATCTGGACCGGTCAGCTTGTGGAAGCCCGCGTGAACGCAGCCGGAGCGATCCGGTCCACGACGGCGCTGCAAGACAACAACTGGTACCACATCGCCTATGTGTTCGATGCCCAGGCCGGCGCCGGCCAGAAGACGAAGCTCTACATCAACGGCGTCCTGGAAAACACGGGCGACCACACCGCCAGTGTGGCCCTCGGGTCGAATGGCGGCGGCGCGCCCATCTGGGTCGGCGAACTGGACGCGGCGAGAGGATTCCCGTGGGACGGCGTCCTGGACGAGATCGGCATCTGGAACATCGCCCTGAGCGAGGCGGACATCAATCAGCTCATGGTCCAGAGCAAGGCCAAAATGCTCAAGGGAGGCATCGCCTGGAACCCGGCACCGGCCGACGGCGCCGAGGACGTGCTTCGCACCACGGACCTGGCCTGGTCGCCGGGCGAGTATGCGGTCACGCAGAATGTGTACTTCGGTCTGTCCCGTGAGGACGTCAATGCGGCCGCGTCGTCGGCCCGGATCGCCGAGAACCTGACGCGCAACGTCACGAGTGTGGACGTCGGGGCCCTGGAGTTCGGTCGGACGTATTACTGGCGTGTCGATGAAGTCAACGGCGCCCCGGACTTTGCGGTGCTCGAAGGCGATGTCTGGAGCTTCACGGTCGAGCCGCTCGCCTACCCGGTTCCCAACGTCGTGGCCACCAGCAACGGCATCTCCGATGGGCTTTCCACAGCGCAGCGGACGGTGGACGGCTCGGGCCTGAATGCCGCCGACCAGCACTCGGTCGAGGCGGCCGCCATGTGGCTGGCCAAAGCCCCGGACGAGGAGCCCCTCTGGATCCAGTACGATCTTGGAAAGCTCTACAAGGTCCACGAAATGCTCGTGTGGAACTACAACAGCCAGTTCGAGCTGCTTCTCGGATTCGGGCTCAGAAACGTCAGCGTGGAGTATTCCCAGAACGGTGAGATCTGGGCAACGGTGGGCGATGTCGAGCTCGCCAGGGCCACCGCAACGGGGACGTACGCCGCCAATACGACAGTCGATCTCGGCGGCGTCGCGGCCCGATACGTTCGGCTGACCGTCAACAGCGGATGGGGCACGATCGGCCAGTTCGGCCTCAGCGAGGTGCGTTTTACGTTCATCCCCGCCCAGGCCGACCGACCCGAACCGGCCGACGGCGCCGCCGGCGTGGCCCCGGACGTGACGCTGATTTGGCGCCCGGGCCGCGAAGCCGTTGTCCATGAACTCTATCTCGGCACGGACCCGGCGGCCCTCGCTCCGCTGGACACGGTCGATCAGCCCGGCTATTCGACCGCGAACCTGGAATTCGGAGGCACCTACTACTGGCAGGTCGTCGAGGTCAATCAGGCCGAGGAGATTGCGGCCTGGGCCGGTGAGGTCTGGAGCTTCTCGACACAGGAATATGCCTTGATCGATGGCTTCGAGACCTACACCGACGACATCGACGCCGGCCAGGCCATCTTCGACACGTGGCTCGACGGCTGGGTCAACAGCACCGGCTCGACCGTCGGCTACCTTGAAACCCCGTTCGCCGAGCGGAGCATCGTCCACGGCGGCCGGCAGTCCATGCCGTTGCAGTACGACAATACCGCCACGCCGTTCTACTCGGAGGCCGAACGGGTGTTCGACTCGCCGCAGAACTGGACGGTCTACGGCGCCGACACGATGGTGCTGTACTTCCAGGGCGTGCCCGCCGCCTTCCTGGAACAGGCGAACGGCAAGATCGTCATGGGCGCAGCCGGCACGGACATCTGGAACACCGCCGATGAGTTCCGTTTCGCCTGCAAACCGCTCAGCGGCGACGGCTCGATCGTCGCCCTCGTCGAGAGCGTGGCGCGCACGAACGAATGGGCGAAGGCCGGCGTGATGATCCGCGAGACGCTCGAGCCCGGTTCGAAGTTCGCCGCCGTCTATTCCACGCCCGATTATGGATGTCGCTTCCAGGCCCGTCTGGCCGCGAGCGCGGAGGCCGTCAGCGACAGTTCGGTTGCCACAGCCGAGCAGGTCGCCACACGCACCCCGCATTGGGTCAAGATCGAGCGTCTCGGCAGCACCTTCAACGGCTATTATTCCACCGACGGCGAGAACTGGACCGCGATGGCTTGGAACCCGCAGACGATCGCGATGGGGATGAACGTGTATATTGGCCTGGCCTTGACGAGCCATCAGGCGGGCATCCTGAGCAGCGCCGAGTTCTCCGGCGTGGGCACCACGGGCAACGCGACGGGGCCGTGGACGGTTCAAACGATCGGTCCGGAGCAGCCGGAGGGCAATGCGGCCGCGCCGCTCTATGTGAGACTGGAAGACACGACGGGCAAGGCCGCTACCGTGAAGCATCCGGCCGGCGATGGAGCGGTGTTCCTGGCCGGCTGGAATCAGTGGCAGATCCCCCTGAGCGACTTTGCCGGTGTGAATCTGAGTCGCGTCGATACGATGGTCATCGGCGTCGGCAGCCGGACCAGCCCGACCGCCGGCGGCACGGGCATCGTCTACATCGACGACATCGGCTACGGCCGCCCTGCCGCCGAGTAACATGGCCGCCAAGCTGTCGTGATTGTCACCGACAAAAAGTGTGGTAAGGAGATCAGGAATGAAACGATCCAAAGTGCATCGACAACGATTGATGATGGTCGGTTTCTGCACGCTGGCGATGACCTGCACAATGCAGGCCGCCATCCCCGAGGGGCTGGTCGCCTACTACAAACTGGATGCGACATCGGGCCTGACCGCCACCGATGAGACCGGCGCTCACCATGGGACCCTTACCGGCCCGCTCGCCTGGGTTCCCGGCAAGGACGGCAACGCCTTGCAGTTCATCGGCGGCAACGGCGCGCCCTTCGTGAATCTCGGCGCCTGGCAGACCAACGGTCCGGCCGGTCTGGGTCTGGCCGTCTGGGTCAAGTGGGCCGGGTCAAACGGCCTGTACCAAGGCTTGATCAGCCAGCGTCAAGGCACCATGTATTGGTGGACGGAACTGTCGACGGATGCCGCCCAACTGCGGTTCAAGTCCAATACGAGCCCTCAGGGCAATCTGTTCCTGACGAGCCCGCATCTGGTTCAGGACGAGTGGACGCACTATGCCTGCTCCCATGACGCTGCGGCGGGAACCGGGGCCGTATACCTCAACGGCGAGGAACGGCTGAGTGGTTCGTGGAGCCTGCCCGGCGGCGACTTCAGCAATCTGAACGTCGGGATCGGCGTGGTGAACACCGCCGACGGACTCGGCACTTTCAACGGCGTGCTTGACGAAGTGATGATTTTCGATCGGCCTCTATCCGTCGAGAGTGTCACCGCGGCCATGAACGGGTTCTCCGATCCGGCAGCGTCGGCCCCCCAGCCGGCCAACGGCGCGGTGGACGTGCGACGAGACGTCGTCCTGAACTGGCGGCCGGGCGAAACGGCCGTTGCTCACGACGTATACTTCGGCACGTCGTTCGACGGTGTCGCCGCCGCGGACCGGGCCAATCCGATGGGCGTGTTCATGAGCCGGGGTCAGGACGCCAACGCATACGACCCCAGCCCGCTCGAATTCGGCTGGACCTACTACTGGCGTGTTGACGAGGTCAACGCCCCGCCCGGCGGTGAGATCTTCCCAGGCGAGGTCTGGAGCTTCACCACCGAGCCTTACGCCTATCCCATTGAGGGCGTTACGGCGACAACCAATGCGATCACCCAGGCGGGCGCTGGGATCGAGAACACCATCAACGGCTCCGGCCTGAACGCCGAGAACGAACACTCGACCAACGGCCCGGACATGTGGCTCGGCGTTCCGGCCGACGGCGAGCTGATCGTGATCCACTACGCGTTCGATCGACTCTACAAGCTCCACGAAATGTGGATATGGAATTACAATGTGATGTTCGAGCCGATGCTCGGCTTCGGGCTCAGAGAGGTGACCATCGACTATTCGGCCGATGGTGTCGATTGGACGACACTGGGTGACTTCGAACTGGCACAGGCCCCGGGCACAACCATGTACAAGCCCGGCACCAGGATCGACATGGCCCAGGCGGCGGCTCGACATATCCGGCTGACCGTTCGCAGCGGATGGAGCGCGATAGGCCAGTACGGCTTGAGTGAAGTCCGCTTCCTCCATATCCCCGCCGTCGCGCGAGACCCGGAACCGGCCTCCGGCCGAACGGGCCTGAATCCGGACGTCGTGCTCGGCTGGCGGGCAGGCCGCACCGCAACGTCTCACCACGTCTACTTCGCGAGCGATCAGGAGGCCGTCGCAAACGGGACGGCGCAGATCGATTCGGTCGTCCAGACCCGATACGATCTCGGTGCACTGAACCTGGGCACAACCTACTATTGGAGGATCGACGAGGTCAACGAGGCCGACATACCCGCCGTCTGGGAAGGCGACCTCTGGAGCTTCGCCACGAAGGAGTACATCGTCGTCGAAGACTTCGCCGACTACACCGACGATATCGACGCCGGCCGGGCCATCTTCCAGACATGGATCGACGGCTGGGAGAACGGCACCGGCTCGATGGTGGGCTATCTGGAGGCTCCGTTTGCCGAGCAGACGATCATCTACGCCAGCGCCCAATCGATGCCGCTGACGTATGACAATACCGCATCGCCGTGGTACTCCGAAGCCCAACGGGCCTTCGATTCGCCACAGGACTGGACGGTTTACGGCGCCGATACCCTCGTGCTCTATGTGCGGGGCAGCGCACCGGGCGTCCTCGAAGGCGCCGACGGGAACATGCTCATCGGCGCGATCGGCAGTGACATCTGGGGCACCAGCGATCAGTTCCGTTACGTCTATAAGCGGCTCAGCGGAGACGGTTCGATCGTTGCTCGCGTGGACAGTGTAGCCGAGAGCGACGGCTGGGCCAAGGCCGGCGTGATGATCCGCGAGACCCTCGACGCGGGCTCAACGCATGCGATGGTGGTCGTGACGCCGTCGAATGGCATCTCGTTCCAGCGCCGCCTGGAGACCGGTGCCGCCAGTGCGAACACCGATGCCGGCGGTCTGGCCGCACCGTACTGGGTGAAGCTGACGCGGACGGGCAACACGTTTACCGCACAACGGTCGGAAGACGGAAACACCTGGGTAGATATCACACCTGCCGCGCCCGTGCAGATCGCCATGACCGGCGATGTCCACATCGGGCTGGCCGTGACGAGCCACAACGCCAACGCGGCCACGCTCGCAGGATTCTCCCACGTCGCCACTACGGGCAACGTCAGCGGCGCATGGAGCGAACAGGGCATCGGCGCCGCGCAGCCGACGGGGAACACGCCGGATACACTCTATGTGGTGCTCGAAGACAGCAGCGGACGGGCCGCGATGGCGACCCACGAGAACGCCAACGTCACGATTACGCCTCTCTGGCAGCAGTGGCGCATCCCGCTGGCCACCTTCAGTTCGGCCGGTGTCCGCCTCGACAGCATCGAGATGATGGCCGTCGGCGTCGGCAACCGAAGCAATCCGATATCGGGAGGAACGGGTATCGTCTACATCGACGACATCGGCTTTGGCCGCCCGGCCTTTCCGTAGGTGCATGGCAGGACATCCGTCGCACGCGGAAGCGTCCGCGGGGCTTGTCCTCGCCATGGGGCAGCCGTCGATCCCGGCTGGATTGTTGTTGAATTCCGCCCCTCGGATATGCTATAAATGGAAGTGAAGGGTTCTGCGGTAGGCATTCACATTGGGCCTTAGAAACGCGAAGTCTTGGGATTGCCAAGGAGCGGACATGGCCGGGAATGTGGTTTCACACCGAAGTGCACTCACTGCGTGCGCCGTCATCTCGCGCTGTTTCCGTCTCGCTCCAACGCTCGTTTCTCCAGGGAGGAGGTGAAGAGGAGGATCGTGCAACTGCATTCCGTCTGAGGCAAGACGATGAGCCGGCTTGGCCGGTGTTCGCGTGCAGGGCAACCATACCCCGGCACGCAGTGGAGAGAGAGTGCTCTCGGTGTGTGGCCGAGAAAGGGTCATAGGATTCACTCTATATCTGAAGGAGGACATGGTATGTTGAGGCGATCATTTCTATTAGTCTTCTGCGTGGGGGTGTTGGGGCAAGCCTGGGTGGCTTCGGCTGCCCTGGACCCGAGTCTGGCGGCGTGGTGGCCCTTCGATGAGGGGGAAGGCACCATTGCCTATGATGCTACCGGCAACGGCAATGATGGTGTCTTCAACGGCGATCCGCGATGGGTGCCCGGCGTGTTGGGCAGCGCGTTGGAGTTTAGCGGCAACGACTATCTGAACTGTGGCAACGGCCCGACCCTCCAGATCCGGGACGCCATTACGATGGCTCTCTGGTTCAAGGTCGAGGCGTTCCAGACAGAATGGGAAGCCTTCTTCTCCAAGGGCGATGACTCCTATCGCGCCAGCCGGGGTGACGGCAACGGCAATGCCACCCACATGGGCATTTCGGGGACCACGGTCGGCGGGGGCAACGGTTACTTCAATGGAACTGTCATCATCACCGGCGGCGAATGGCACCACTATGCCTCCACGTACGACGGCACAGAGGGACGGATTTACATTGACGGTGTGCTGGACGTGGTCAGTCCGGGTACGGGCCAAATCAACAGCAGCACTTATGAGCTTTGGATTGGCACGAACTCACAAAATACGGGCCGGCTACTGCACGGTATTCTCGATGACATTCAGATCTACAGCCGTGCCTTGTCCGAGGCGGAGATCAGCGTCATCATGAAAGGTCTGGCCGACCAGACGCTGGCGCAGAACCCCCGTCCGGCCGATGAGGCGACCGATGTCCCGCGTGACGTGGTGCTGAATTGGACGGCCGGCGAGTTCGCCGCGGCGCACGATGTGTACTTCGGGACGGCGTTCGACGACGTCAACAACGCCAGCCGGGCCAATCCGATGGGTGTGCTGCTCAGCCAGGGCCAGACCGCCACGACGTACGATCCGGACGGGTTGCTCGAATTCAATACGACATACTACTGGCGGATCGACGAAGTGAATGCGGCGCCGGACAATACGATCTTCAAGGGCCAGGTGTGGAGTTTTACGGCGGAACCATTTGCGTACCCGGTCGAGAACGTCATCGCGACCAGCAACGGGCTTTCCGACGAGGTATCCACGCCTGAGAAGACAGTGGACGGGTCAGGTCTCAACCCGGGCGATCAGCATTCGACGGAGGCGGGGCATATGTGGCTGGCCTATGCCCCGGACGAAGGGCCGTTCTACCTCCAGTACGAGTTCGACCGCGTCTACAAGCTGCACGAGATGCGGGTCTGGAACTACAACGTCCAGTTCGAGTTGCTTCTGGGCTTCGGGCTCAAGGACGTGACGGTCGAGTACTCCGTGGACGGTGAAGAGTGGACCGTTCTGGGCGACGTCACGTTCGCCCGGGCGACAGCCAAGGGGACGTACGAGGCGAACACGACCGTGCCGTTCGATGGGGTTCCGGTGAAGTTCGTGCGACTGACCATCAACAGCGCCTACGGGACGATGGGCCAGTACGGCCTGAGCGAAGTGCGCTTCCTGTACATTCCGGCGCAGGCCCGCGAGCCGCAGCCGGCCGACGGGGCGGCGGGTGTGGACGTAACGACCGCGCTGAGCTGGCGTGCCGGTCGCGATGCGGCCT
>LVBB01000031.1 GCA_001603075.1 Phycisphaerales bacterium Planc_01
CTCGAGCAGCATCGTCTGCTGGTCTCCGCAATAAAGGAACAAGATGTGCAAACAGCCAGGGAGGCGTCGAAGAAGCACCTCAAGTTTACGATCGACACACTGGTGGATCTGAGCAAGGTCTCTCCTGTGTCGAATTTTTTCGCGGAACGGATGGATTCCGCCCTGGAGTGATGGAGACGCCGAAGTACCGGCCGGAGCGCATGAAAAAGGAGCCCCTCATCGCAAGGGCTCCTTTTTTTCACACGATTGTCCCGGTTCTAGTCGATCGGAGCAAGCCCCTTCTCGCCCTTGGAGAGAATGAAGCGGGCGAGAAGTCGCTGCATCCTCTCGGCGCGCTCCGCCATTTCGGACGCTTCGCGGGCGACTCCTTCGGATGCGCCCGCCATTTCGCCGGAGGCGCTTTGAATCGCTTCCACGCGTTGCACGACGTCGATTGTCGAGTGCGAGACCTGGTCGATCGCGCTCGCCATCTCCTCGCTCGACGCGGCTTGATTCTGCGCCACGGAGGCGATGTGCGAGATCACTCCCGAGATATTGCCGATCTCGCTGAGAACGCCTGCGAGACGCTGCCGGACGTCGTCGGCCTTCACGGCCG
Organism: Phycisphaerales bacterium Planc_01; assembly: GCA_001603075.1. Lineage (GTDB taxonomy): Bacteria > Planctomycetota > Phycisphaerae > Sedimentisphaerales > Anaerobacaceae > Anaerobaca. The sequence goes on from LVBB01000031.1 coordinate 596, forward strand.
TCCGCGACATGATCCGCTCCGATTCTTCCGTCGCGACGATGGATTCGCGCGCGCTCTCGTCAAGCCCGGAAATGATCGCGGCGACTTCGCGCGCGGCCCTGTTCGACTCCTCCGCAAGCTTCCGCACTTCATCGGCGACGACGGCGAACCCGCGCCCGGCCTCTCCCGCTCTGGCCGCCTCGATCGCGGCGTTCAGCGCGAGAAGATTCGTCTGGTCCGCTATGGAGCTGATCACGGTGACAAAACGAGAGATGTTTTCCACGGAGGCGGCAAGTGCGCGAATTTTCTCCATGCTCTTCTGCGACTGCCCGCCGACCGAGTGCACATCGTCGATGACGTCCGCCACTCTCTCCACGGCCTCTTTTGCGACCGCCGCCGTATGTTCCGCCGCGGCAACTCCCTCCGAGGAGGCCTTCGCTGCGGCCTGGGCGCCGGCGGCGACCTCCTCGACTCCGGCGTTCGACTCCTCCAGCGCGGCCGAGTTGCTTTCGGAAATGGTGGCGACCTGTTCCAGCGAGCTGCGCACCTCCTCCACGGCGGCGTTCGTCTCCTGAGAAAGAGCGGCCAGAGCGCCCGCCCCATCCGTAATTTCATGGGCGGCGGCGACCACCTCGCGGACCGAGTCCGCCTGGTTCTTCACCATCGTGGCAAGGGCGTCGGCAAGTATGCCTATTTCGTCCTTCCCCTCATGGCCGAAGTCCTTCCGCTCGATGGTAAGGTCCCCGGCTCCCGCTCTCTCCGCAAGCGCGACGGCCTTGTGAATAGGACGAGTGATCATGCGCGTGATAAGGAACGCGACGACAATGCCCGCAAAGAGCGCGAAAAGCACCGACGCGATCAGCATCCTCGATACATCGCGCGCCTGTCCGGTAACGACCCCGGCGACCTGCAGCGTGCGCTCCAGGCTGAAGTTCATCACCCCCGCCGCGGCGGCCAACACCCCTTCGCCTGCGGTCGTCCTGGTTTTCCCCATCTCGTCGAGATTCTTCCAGGCTTCCCGGAAGGACGAGATCGCCCCCTTGTAGGAGACCGCATCCTCAAGAGCTTTTTTTAGTTGATCGATCTGCCGCTGCTGGAACGCGGTCGACTGCACCTTCTTCAGCAACGATTCCACCCGCTTCAATTCATCCTCTACACGGTTCAGCAGCTCGATCCGGCGTTCGGCGACAGAGCGGAGCGTATAGCTCTCCGCTTTGTGCACCGCCTCGACAAGGTCGTCGAGGAGCAGAATATTCTCCTGCCGATACTGCAATGTTCCGGGACTGGCGCCCTCCTCGATCTCCTTCTCCAACTCGTCCTTCTCGTCGAAAAGGAGATCGTAGGCGATGGTCCCCATGGATGCCGCCGCTTCGGCCGCATGCCTGCGCTGCGTTGCGATATTGGCCATGAGCCCCTGCGACTCCAGAAGAAGCCGCTGATAGAGCGCTACCTGTCCCTCCGCCTTGTTCATTCCCTCGGCGAGCTGTTCCAGCCCGGGGTGCTTCGAAGCGTGTTCCTTTCCCCGCGCGAGCACGGCAAGAAGCTCCTCGAAATTTTTCTTCGCGGCGTCGAGATCGGCGAAGCTCTCTCCGAGGACATACGTACGGACGTTCAGCATGACCGCCTGCCCGAGATTCTCCACTTCGTTGGAAAGATGAATGCCGGGAAGATAGCGCTCCTCGAGCGTTCCCGTCTCTTTGATGACCTCGTTCATGTTTCTCCACGCAAACCATCCGGCGGCTGCGAAGATGACCAGAAGAAGAAAAAAACCCCCAGCGAGCTTTACGCCGATCTTCATATTTTTCAGCAAAACCCTCACCTCTTCTAAATTGGAATAACAACAGGGTCTCCTTCTGCCGAAAACACCGACAGGATGACTGTCCGTTACTATAGCATAAAGAGGGATATCAAAAAAACGCCGAGAGTCTTCGGCGTTGTTCGCTGGAGCACAGTGAAACCAGTCCGTCAATTTCCGCAAAGGGATATCGCGGCGCCCTCCGCATATGCAGAAACGTTCCTTGCGCCTCAGGACGAATGAGTACTTCCGCTTCGCCGGAGGAGCGCTCTTATTTCTTCCGCACCAGTCCGAGAGCGATAAGAATCGCGCAGACCGAAACAATCTGAAGAGCGAGCACAAGCGTCCTCGAAGCCTCGTACGAGCGTTTCGTCAAGCTTCCTGAGAGCCCGAGCGCATCCTGGAGCATGGTCTCGCGGATTCCGCCGATAAGATCGACGAGCGACTCTCCCGAAGCGGCCGCACGCCGTTCGCGATCTCTCCCGCCGACGGCGGCGCGCACAAAGCCGTCAAGAGCCCCTTGCAAGATGTCCATGGCCTCCGTCATGGAGTCGATACGTTGCAGACGCTCATCGTCGAATGTCTCCATCCGGACATCCCTGAGCGAGACGCGAAGCAATGAAAGATCCTCCCGGACCGCTTCGGCGCGCTCTTCCCCCTCCTCGGAAAAAAACGGGACGAACTTTCGGGCCAGGCTCTCGACGGCATCGTCAAGAGTTGCTCTTCCCGCGATAGCGAAGAGGACGGCCTCGGGCGATCGCCCGGACTCCCCCGAAAGAAGCAGACGCTCCAAAACCCCGCGCTCATCCGCGAGCCCTTTTCGAGAACGCTCGCGAAGAGCCTCCAGAGCGCCTTCGATCTCCGAGCGAAGCTTTGCCTTCTCCCGGGTAAAAACTCGAA
>LVBB01000032.1:0-5738 GCA_001603075.1 Phycisphaerales bacterium Planc_01
CGACGCGTTGACGATCCCTTCGCACGCGCTGCGTGAAAACGGCAAGGTTTTCGTGGAAAAGAACGGAACGGCGGAGGAGCGAGCCGTCGAGACGGGGCTGACCCTGCCCGACGCCGTGCAGATTCTCTCCGGGCTCGAAGAAGGGGAGCGCGTCGTCGTCGGAGGAAAGAACCTGAAAGGCGGAGAGAAGATCGTCGTCGGCGACTGATTGGGTGTTTTGCTGCGGGAGGGGGGCGATGTCGCGCCGCACGGAGTCCAGGAGCCGACGTGCGGTGTCGGCGCTTCCCTCCCAGTTCTTCTCGCAGGCGTTCGACCGCGCCCGCGGGAGAAAGAGCGTATCGGGCGCGGTTGTCGATGGACAACCGCGAAGAGCATGGTGCTTTTCCGTTCGTTCACGCTCGGCATCCGGCGAGGAAGCGTTCGAGGAGACCGAAGACCGGCGCCGTACGGCGTGGGCGTGGACTAAAAAACATGGGAACACACGCTCAGTCGATCTGAATCGCAATCCGCATTACAACGTCCTCTTCCTTTTCCGTCATGAAATATGTAAATAAATCGATAACATAAGCATTGCCGGTGATTCTGCGTCCGGACTGCTTTATAAAGTCGACGAGCCTCTCTCCCGAGCGGGGCAGGTCTTCGTACGGCCCTTTGTGGATCATGGTCGCGTAGTGCGAGGCGGGTTTGAGGAACGAATACTCGCTCGCTACGGGCGCCGATAGTTCGCTGTAGCAATAATCCGCTTCTTCCATCTCTTTCCTCGCAAGGTTTTCTCTTGTGACGATCGCTCCCACGTCGAATGAAAGCTGCATCGAAGAAAAGGTTTTCAAGTTTTCCATCAGCCTTTGAGACGCTTCCGCCCAGGCGATCTCCTCGCCGCCGCGGCTGTAATCCAGCGGAACAGCGAGCAGATACTGCTCTTCGACATACTCTATGGAGGGTTTGTTCGTCTCGAGCGAGGGAGCGCTTTCCACGCGTTCGATCACATTCTGGAGCAGTCGTTGCCTCTGCGCAAGGCGCGCCAGCTCTTCCCCGAAGCGTTCTTGTTTCATCTTGAGCGTCGCGACGAATTTCTCCGGATCCATCGAAACGAAGTGCTCTTTGATCTCGGAGAGCGACGATCCGCACTTCTTCAGGAAGACGATGATGTCGCACACGAACGACTGCGCCGGCGTATAGTACCGGTAGCCGTTCTCCTTTCGTACCTCCGGACGAAGCAGACCGATCTCGTCGTAGTGAAAGAGCGTCTCTTTCGTTACGCCGCAGAGCTTCGCGAATTCTCCGGTCGAAAGAAGAGGAACGTTCTTCTCCATTATATTCTCCTCCTTGACTATGGGGTAACCCTATACCATATCCTACCCGATGCACATTCATTTGCAAGAGGGAGCGTCATGCGAAATGCGATCGCTCAACACTCCGATACAGGCGGTCCGATGCGCTCGATCTTCGGACGAGCCTTCGAACGAAAGGAAGCGGATTTCGAATGAAAATAACGTCCATCTCACTAAGGCGCCCCGTCACCGCGCTCATCTGCACCGCGGCGCTCGTGTTCTTCGGGGTTTCGTCGCTGTCAACCATGGGAATGGAGAATATGCCCGATATCGCTTTCCCCGTGGTCATGGTGAGTACCGCGATGAGCGGCGCCAGCCCCGCGATCATGGACAACGACGTGGCGGACGTCATCGAAGAGAAACTGAGCGGCATCTCCGGCGTGAAAAGCATCTCGTCGAGCAGCTACCAGGGGCTCAGCATGACGCTCGTGGAGTTCGAACTGGACAAGGACGTGGACGCGGCGGCCGCGGACGTCAGGGACAAGGTCAATCTCGCGGCGGGCGAGCTTCCCAAGGAGGCGGAAACCCCCGTCGTCGAGAAGTTCTCCATGTCGGACGAGCCCATCGTTACCGTGGCCGTTGCGGGAGACATTTCGTACGGCGAGAAGGCCTGGTACGCCGACAAGATACTCAAGCCGAGCCTGCAGTCGGTGGATGGCGTAGGCAGTGTCTCTACGCCGGGTCTGAGGAAAAGAGAGATACGAATCTGGCTCGATCCCGCGAAGCTCAAGGCACGGTCGCTGAGCGTCAACGACGTCTCCTCGGCGATTCAAAAACGGCATGTCGACCTACCCTCGGGAAGCGTGAAGACGGAGCGGAACGAGTTTCAGCTTCGGTTGAACGCCGAGTACGCTTCCGCGGAGGAGTTGCAAACTCTGCCGGTGCTGGTGAAGGATGGCGCGACGGTGCGGCTCGGCGACGTCGCTCGGGTGGAGGACGGGTTGGAGGACCGTGCGAACGCGGCGATGTACAACGGGAAAGAGACGATTCTTCTCGTCGTCTCGCGCCGGCGGGGGGCGAACGAGGTGGCTGTGGCCGACGAAGCCCTGAGGCGGATCGAAGAGATGCGGAAGAGCGCGCCTGACGGAGTCGAGATCAAATTGCTCTTGAGCACGGCCGATTATATCCGGCGTTCGATGAAGGGGGTCGGAAGCGACGTTCTGCTCGCCGTCGGCCTGTGCGCCTTGTTGATGCTCTTCTTTCTCCAGACGTTCCGGGCGACGTTCGTCACGGTGATCGCTATTCCGATCTGTCTTTTGGGCAGCTTCCTCTTCCTGAAGGCGTTCGGCGTGACGATCAACGCCCTGAGCATGATGGGAATTTCTCTCTCCGTCGGCATGGTGGTGGACGCGACGACGGTCGTGCTGGAGAACATCCACCGCAGGATGAGAATGATCGCGCATCCTGCGGAAGCTGCGGAAACGGGAACGGGCGAAGTGGCGTTCTCCGTTATCGCGGGCGGGATGACCACAGTGGCGGTCTTCGTTCCCATCACGTTCATGGGAGGAATCATCGGGAAGTTCTTCTTTTCGTTCGGCATCACCGTAGTGTGCACGATCGCGATTTCCGTGCTGCTCTCCCTCACGCTGACGCCGTTCGTCAGCTCCCGGATCATGCGCGCGGAGGAGTCGCAAAATCTTGTCGCGCGCGGCATACGCGCTTTTCTGGAATCGCTGGAGGGCGCCTATAGGAAGCTGCTGACCCTCGCGGTCCGATTTCGTTGGGTTACCATGGCGGCGGCGCTCGGATTTTTCGTTCTTGGAATTTTCTTCGCCGCGAATCTGGGGAGGGCTTTCTACCCCTCGGAGGACGAGGGGCGATTTACCGTCTCCTTCGAACTTCCCGACGGGACGGCTCTGGAGGAGAGCGAACGCTTTCTCGTACGGCTTGACGGAATGGTCCGGGAGCGGAACGACGTCGCCTTCACCTACGGCGCCCTCGCGAGCGGAAGCAGTTCGGAGACGAATCAGGGAAGCCTGTATGTTGTTCTTGTTCCCAAAAAAGAAAGAGCGGATATCGAGGAAATCAAGAGCGAGCTTCGCCGCGACTTCTCAGCTTTTTCCGATGCGAAGTTGAAACTCTCGATGTCGGACGGCCCCGACATCACGATGAACCTCTCGGGGAAGGATTTCGGGCGGTTGAGCGCGATAGCGGGAGACATCCTGAGGGAGCTTGCGGGAGAAGCTCGTCTCGCGGACCTGGATACCGACGTGCGTCTTGAGAAGCCGCAATTGAATATTCGCCTCAATCGTGCGCGGGCGGACGATCTTGATCTGGACATACGCTCCATCTCGGAGGAGATAGGGGCCTATTTCGGAGGTCTGAAGGTCGGGGTCTTCAAGGACGGCGGTTTTCGGTACAACATCCGCCTTATGGCCGAGGCCTCGTCGAGAATGCACGCGGAGGACATCGAGAAAATCTCCGTGTTCAACGGCAAGGGGGAGAGCGTTTCTCTCGCGGGTCTTGTGGAAGTGAAGAAGGAGTTCGCCCCCAACGTGGTGAAACGGTTGAACCGACGACCTTCGGTGCAGATCGGCGCGAACGTTTCGGGAATATCCACCGGCGAGGGACTTGCGATCATCGAGGCGGCCGCCGCGAAACACCTTCCCGAGGACGGGAGCGCCGTTCTCGCTCCGTCGGGGCAGTCGAAGGAGATGCAGAAGGATTTCGAACGCTTCTTCACGGCGCTGGCGACGGTGGTGCTGCTCGTCTACATGGTGATGGCCATTCAGTTCGAGTCGTTCATGCATCCGTTCACCATCATGTTCTGCCTTCCGCTGCTTACGCCGGGGGCTTTCGGGCTGCTTTTTCTCGCGGGGAAGAATCTGGATATGATGTCGTTGATCGGTATCATCCTGCTGGTGGGCATCGTGGTGAACAACGGCATCATTCTGATCGACTTCATCAACCAGGAGCGGGAACAAGGAATGGATAAGAGGGAAGCCGTGATCAACGCCGGACCGCTCCGACTGCGCGCGATCCTGATGACGGCGGTCTCGACCATCGTCGGGGCCGTTCCCGTGGCCCTGGGCGTCAGCGAGGGGGCGGAATTGCGACAGCCCATGGCGATCGCCATAATCGGCGGGCTTGCGACATCCACGCTGCTGACCCTCTTCATCGTTCCGGTCGTCTATCTGATTCTCGACGACTTCAAGGAGAAAACGGTCGCGCTCCTCCGATGGGCGCGCAGAGGACGCATGCGGCGCTCGTCCGCGTTCGCGCGTGAAAACACCGAAAGCACCGGGAGGTAACTTATGAACTTCGGTAAAAAAACGATACTTTGCGTTATGACGTTTCTTCCGCTCGCCGCGGCCGCTCTTTCCGTCGAGGGTGCGGAAAGGCTCACTCTCGATCGGGCCGTACGTATCGCTCTCGAACGGAACCTCGACGTCCTCTCGGCGCGGACGGAGCGGGAGAAAGCCGAAGGCGTCCTGATCTCCGCCCGGTCGGGGCTGTATCCTTCGCTTGCGATCGACGCTTCGTCCACCCGCAGAGAGGATACCGGCGGCGCTCCCGAAAGAGCGAACGGCGCGGCGATCACGCTTTCGCAGACGCTGTACGCGGGAGGAACGCTCCGCGCCGGGGAACGTCAGGCGCTCGTCGGTTCCCGAAAAGCCGAACAGGAACTTGAATACGCGCAGGAGAACGTAGCGAAGGCCGTCTGCGAATCCTGGTACGGTTTTCTTCAGAAGGAGGCCGATCTGCGGACGGCGGACGAGGCGCTCGCCTACTATACGACCTCCTGGACGGACTTTCAAAAACGGGTGGAACTGGGCCTTTCCACAAGGCTGGAGCTCGCGCGGGCGGATCAGCAACGCGTCAATGCGCGGGCGGATCTGATCTCCGCGCGGAATGAACTCGCCAAGGCGAAGGTTTCTTTGCTGACGCTNNCTCGTTTCGGAAGAGGAGGCCCGGAAAGAGGCCGTCGTCGTCGCGGCGGGAGGGATGAAGCCCACGGTGAAGTTGTCGGCTTCCTATCAGTTCAACGACACGTCGTCGAGCCTCGCGGCGAACAACTCGAACGAATGGACGGCCACGCTCTCGGTCGCCGTTCCCGTCTACGACGGAGGGTATGCGAAGGGACGCGTGCGGAGCGAGAAAGCGTCGCAGGAGCAGGCCCGCCAGTCGACGGAGAAAAAGAGAGACGCCATCGGGGAGGAAGTTCTCGCAGCGTGGATGACGCTCGTCAGCACCCTGGAAACGGCGGAAGCCGCGAAGAAGAACGTGGAACTCGCCAGGGAAAGCCTTCGTCTTGCGGAGGTGGGCTACCGCGAGGGGGTTAATTCTCAACTCGACGTACTCCAGGCGAAGACCGTTCTCACGGAAGCGCAGCGGAAGCTCTCCGGCGCGCTGAAAGAACACAATCTCGCATTCGTCGCCCTGCGCATGGCCGAAGGAACGCTTGCG
>LVBB01000032.1:5801-6174 GCA_001603075.1 Phycisphaerales bacterium Planc_01
CTCCGCAATAAGGGTGACGCTCGTATCCGCGGAACGGCGTTCATTGATCAGGCAAGGTTTTTCGGCCTCGGCCACTCTCGAAGCCAGAGAGAACGTCGTCCTTCTCTCGAAGGTCTCCGGCAGGTTGAGCGAGATGCGCGTATCGCAAGGAGACGGTATTAAAAAAGGGGACGTCGTCGCCGTCCTGGATCACCGGGATCAGGACGCGCAGGTGAGCGCGCTTCAGGCGCAGGTGAACGCGGCGAAGGCGGAGGCGGAGCAGGCCGGGGCGCAGCTGGAGAACGCGACGAAGGAAAAGGAGCGGTACGAACGACTGCGCAAAGAGGGGTACGCCACGCAGCAGGAGCTGGACAGCCGAATCATGACCTACCAG
>LVBB01000033.1 GCA_001603075.1 Phycisphaerales bacterium Planc_01
GGGACGCGCTGCCTCATGAACTGCTGCGGCGCCGGTGAGCTCGGGACCTGGTCGCTGGCCGCGCAGTTCCGCGTTGCATCTTCCGTCGCGGCGCTTCCGGAAGATATACCCTCTCCCGCCGAAAACCACTGGTACACAGTCGGCGTCGCCAGCGGCGGACGCTCTCCGGCCGGCTCCGCCGCGCTGAAGCGCCGACTGCGGCACTCTCTGGAAGGAGACCGTTCATGAAACTGCTCACACGCGGAAGCACCCTCGCCCTCGTTCAGACCGAACGGGTCGCAGCCTCTCTTCGTTCGCTCGGGCTCGACGTCCACATCGAGCGCGTCTCCACCAAGGGGGATCGGGACACGGTCAGCCCGCTCTGTTCCTTCGGCGGCTCGGGCGCATTCTCAAGCTGCATCGAGGAGGCGCTGCTGCGCGGCATGGGCGACGGAGCGGTCCACAGCCTGAAGGATCTCCCCTCATGCTGCCGCGAAGGATTGGAGATCGCCGCCGTTTGCCCCCGCGACTCCGTAGAGGATCTCTTGCTCTGCCGTGAGGAACAGAACCTGGAGAGCCTTCCCCGCGGCGCGGTCGTGGGCACTTCAAGCCCCCGCCGCCGCGCCCAGCTGCTGCGCCGCCGCCCCGACCTCTCCGTGAGGGAGCTTCGCGGAAACGTCGCCACCCGCCTCCAGAAGCTGCACGACGGACTCTACGACGCAGTCGTCCTCGCGCGCGCCGGGCTCGACCGCCTTGATATCAAAACGCCGAACACGACGACGCTTCCGTTTCTTCCCGCGCCCTGCCAGGGAATCATCGCCCTCGAAGCGCCCCTGAACGGCGCGCTCTTCCCAATGGGCGAACGCATCACCGACAGGAGGACGCACCTCTGTTCGATCGCCGAACGCTCGCTGCTCCGAACGCTCGGCGTCGGCTGCCACGTCCCCTTCGCCGCGCTCGCGGAGCTTCACGGGGAGACGATGGTGCTGCACGCGGAGATCCTTGAGTGCGACGGCGTGAACTCGGTAACACTGACCTTCGAAACGACGGTCGGAACGGACGAAGAGGCGCTGGACGCCGGGTGTTCTCTCGGCGGACTCTTCCGGAACGAACCGCGAGCGGCCCGGCTGTTGAAGGCGTGCGCCGTTCCGCCTCCTCCCCGGAAGGAAGAACGCTCTCAACGCGCCGGTGCTCCTTCCGTCCGTACCGCGGCTCTCGCCGGAGGCGATCTCCGATGACGGTCCATCTCGTCGGCGCGGGGTGCGGCGGGCCGCTCTGGCTGACGCTGAAGGGAAAAGATCTGCTCGAAAGCGCGGAGCATATCGTGTACGACAGTCTGATCCACCCCGACCTCCTTCAGCTCGCCCCCCCTTCGTGCGTCTTCCACCCGGTCGGCAAGCGCAAGGGGAGGCCGTCGCCGAAACAGAGCGAGATCTGCGCGCTCCTCGTCGATCTGGGGCGAACGGGGAAGAGCGTCGTCCGACTCAAGGGCGGCGACCCCTTCGTCTTCGGGCGGGGCGGAGAGGAAGCGATCGCGCTCGAAGACGCCGGAGTTCCCTGGACCTTCACGCCCGGCATCACGGCCGCTCTCGGCGGACTGGGAAGCGCGGGCATCCCGCCTACGCACAGGGGCGCGGCCGACTCGGTCACTCTTGTTTCCGGGCACAGCGCGGACGGCAAGGAACCGGACGCCGACGCATGGAGAGCGATCGGGGCGCTTCGCGGAACCAAGGCGATCTACATGGGAGCGTCGTCGTGGACGAAGCTCCGTCCCTTGCTGCTGGAGGGGGGAATGGCCCCCGACGAACCGTGCGCCGCAGTCGCCTGGGGCGGCTGGGGTCGGGCCCGGCTCGTCTCCTTTTCCTCCGCGGACTCGCCGGACATCCCCAGTCCGAGCATCGTCGCACTCGGAGAGACCGCGGGGATTCGCCTCTCGCCGGAACGGGGGCCTCTGCGCGGACTCCAGGTCGGCCTCGTACGCCCCTCGCCCGGGAGCTGGACCACGGCGCGCGCGCTCGAATCGCTGGGCGCGGACGCGTACAGCCTTCCGTTGCTTTCGCTGGAGGAACTTTTCAGGAGCGGAGAGGATTCCTCGATTGCGGAAGCGGACTGGCTCGTCCTCACCAGCCCCCGAGGTGCGGCGATCCTGCTGCGCCGGATCGATCCGAGGCGCATATCGGGCCGCATCGCCGTCATCGGCGAGGGAACGGCCGCAGCGCTTGCTTCCTTCGGCATCCGCGCCGACGCCGTCGCCTCGCCCTCGACATCGGAGGCGCTCGCGGCGCTACTCGCAGCACGCGTCCGTCCGGGTGAGCGCGTTGTCTTTTTCCGGAACGAGGCCGGATCCCCTCTTCCCGAGGAAGCAGTCCGGTCGGTCGGCGCGTTTCCGGAGAACATTGCCGCCTACAGGATGCTCCCTTCGCTCCCGCCGGGCTGGGAGTCCTATGAAGCGCTCTGGGACGAATGCGGGCTCGACGCTCTCGTCTTCGGCAGCGCCGCCCTCGCCGCGGCGTGGAGCGCAAGCGCGCCGCCACCCCGCCCGGAGACCGCGCTCGTCGCGTGGGGGGAGACGTGCGGAAGAGCGGTGGAACGCCTCTTCGGGCGAGCGCCGCTCGTGATGCGAAGCGCGGACTTCGACGGCCTCGTCGCCGCGCTGGAGTCGTTGCGTAAAGAATAATCGGGGCGATCTCTCATTGAATAACGATACGGAAAGCCGTACAATATTTTACTGAAAGAATGTGGAAAAGAGGCAGCGATAACGACATGCAACGTGCAGAACAGGGCGAAAGGAGGGGAACGAAATGGATGTATCGTCCGGCGACAGTATTCTGCGGATTCTCGTCGAAAAAAAGGAAGCGCTTGCATCCCGCTTCAGCGTGACGAAGATCGCCCTTTTCGGCTCCTTCGCCAGAGGGGATGACCATGCCGACAGCGACGTAGACATCCTTGTGGAGTTTTCCGAGCCGACGTTCGACAACTACATGGATCTGAAATTCTACCTGGAGGATATCCTTGAGCGCTCTGTCGACCTGGTGATGGCCGATACAGTCAAACCCAGGATACAATCGGCCATCGAGTGCGAGGCCCTCTATGCCTAGAGACTACGGACTCTACCTGGACGACATCGCGGAAGCGATCAAGAAAGTGCTGAAATATACCCGCGATCTGGACTTCGACGATTTCGAACAGGACGAGAGAACAGTGGATGCCGTCATCAGAAATCTTGAGATAATCGGCGAGGCGGCCGGGCATCTCCCCGAGGAACTTCGTGCCCGCGCTCCGGGAATCGAATGGAGAAAGGTTGTCGCCCTGCGCAACGTTCTGTCGCACGCGTATTTCTCGGTAAGCCTCCCGCTCGTCTGGGATGTCGTGCAGAACAAACTCGTACCCCTGAGCAATGCATGTGAAAAACTCATCCAAACTGTCGACAAGGAGAAAACACCATGACCTGTACATTTCCGCCGCGAACGCGGCTGCGCCGACTTCGTGAGAACCGGGTGCTCGCCGAGAGCGTCCGGGAGGTCTCCCTCGAACCGAGACAGCTGATCCT
>LVBB01000034.1 GCA_001603075.1 Phycisphaerales bacterium Planc_01
CCACCGTCTATCCCCCGGACCGATTGCACCAACGCGCCAATGATGATCGAAAGGGCTGGCCCCGAAGACGGCCGGCGGAGGTTGGCTGTGGCTCGGGAAGAGGGGCGTTTGCGATGGCCCCGGCGGGAGGTTTGGCCCGCAAGTCCGGCCGAAACGGGCGGCGGACTCGCCCCGAGAACGCCTGACGGCGTCAGCACAAGCGGCCGTGGGCAAAATCCTGGCGTCGGGGGGCAAGCGGGAGTTTACTCCTGGGGTGCGGATGCGTATAATGCGGGGTTTGAGCCCGTGGAATCCCGAATGATGCATTCGATGGTTATTTGACATAGAAAGGAGATAAATCCAATGGCAGCAACAATTTACTATGAGGATCAAGCCCCGATCGGGCCGCTGGCGGGCAAGAAAGTGGCGGTCATCGGTTATGGGAGTCAGGGCCACGCCCACAGCCAGAACCTTCGCGACAGCGGCGTCGAGGTGGCGATCGCCGAGCTGGAGGGGACGGACAACTTCAAGCTGGCGGTCGAGCACGGTTTTACGCCGGGCGATATCAAGACCGCGATGAACGGGGCCGCCCTGATCATCGTGACGCTGCCGGACGAGGTGCAGGCGAAGGTCTATGGCAGCCAGATCGCGCCGAACCTCAAGGCCGGCCAGACGCTCGGGTTCTGCCACGGGTTCAACATCCACTTCAAGTACATCGTGCCGCCGAAGGACGTCAACGTCGTCATGATCGCGCCGAAGGGGCCGGGGCACCTGGTCCGCAGCGAGTACGAGAAGGGCGGCGGCGTGCCGTGTCTGGTCGCGGTCGAGCAGGACGCCACCGGCGACGCCAAGGCGATCGCGCTGGCCTGGGCCAACGGGATCGGCGGCGCCCGCGCGGGCATCCTCGAGACGACCTACAAGGAAGAGACCGAAACCGACCTGTTCGGCGAGCAGGTGGTGCTCTGCGGCGGCCTTTCCGCCCTGATCAAGGCGGGCTTCGAGACCCTCGTCGCCGCCGGCTACCAGCCCGAGATCGCCTACTTTGAGTGTGTCCACGAGGTCAAACTTATTGTGGACCTGATTTATCAGGGCGGGCTGAGCTATATGCGATATAGCATCTCGAATACCGCCGAATACGGCGACCTGAGTCGCGGGCCGCGGATTGTCACCGACGAGACCCGCGCCGAGATGAAGAAGATCCTCGGCGAGATCACCAGCGGCGCCTTCGCGAAAGAATGGGTGAGCGAATACCAGGGCGGGCTGAAGAATTTCAACGCCCTGTACGAGAAGGACCACGGCAGCCAGGTGGAGACCGTCGGCCGCAAGCTGCGGAAGATGATGAAGTGGGTCAAAGCGAAAGAGGTGTAGGGATTGATTATTGATAATGGATGATTGATGATTGATGATTGATCCCACGTGCATCGGGATTGAGACAATCAGGGAGCCGGTATGAGAGCCATGAGACGGACGATGAGGCAGGAGCCAGCGACGAACGGGCTCGCGTCGTTCGGTCTTGTGGCTCTGGCCGGCTCCTTTCTTGCGCTCTGCGGCTGTGCGGCTCAGTGGTACGTCCGCAGCGACCCGCTCGCCTACAGCCGCCTGGTCGGCCCGTACCGCCACATCCAGCTCAAGGCCAGCTCCACGCTCGACGTGCTGGGCTCGTTCGACGCCCCCGACCACCGGCTCGACCCCGAGGCGACCGGCAGGCAGCTCGTCAGCCAGAGCGATACGGCGGTCGCCGTCTGCGGCCAGAGCGCCGACGCCCGGCGGACCTGGGTCACGCTGGTCGCCTTCGACGAGCACCAGATGACCGCCCGCCGCAAGTACTTCTTCTGCATCGACGAGCGGGCCACCGCCGCCCCCACCGAGCGGGGCCAGAAACTGATCCCGCCGCGAAAGGGGCTGATCTTCGACGCCGAACTCGTCCTGGCCCCCGAGATTCAGACGACGCCCTACGCCACCGACGAGGCCCGCCAACTCGCCACCGTCCGCTGGCTGATCGAACAGTTCGCCGCCGACGCCCGCCGCTTCAGCGGGCCGCCGGGCCAGTCGGCCCAGGCCAACGAACTCGTCTCGCTGGCGGCCATGATGATGAACCAGACCTTCGAAGGCCTCACGATCGAACTGGGCAAGTCCCCCGGCCTGGCCCGTCGCTTCGGCGACCCCCAAGGCGTCGCCTTTCCCCACATCAGCATGAACGAAGGCCACCTGAGCCTGACCACCGCCACCGGCATCACCACCGCCAGACTCCGCGTCAACCTGCCCATGTAACTCGCGCCCAATCCTTTCGATGGGTGGCAAAGTCCGCAGGGCTTGGGGATGGTCTTCCTCCAGAACGTGCCGCCTATGGAAGCCGGTCCCAATCGATCGTCAACGGACCGCTGCCTGTCCCTTCCCAATCCGCCGCACTGGAGTACCGCCATTCGTCAGGCGTCGCGACCAGACCCCGGCGCACCGGATTGTTGTGGATGTATCGCACCGTCGAGATCAGCGTGTCCACCTGCGTGATGTTCCGGTCGTACCCGCCGCCCTTCTGCCAGAAATGATACGGCCGTGCCCGCTGGCCTGTCGCCATCGCGCGCAATCCCTCGGGGTGATGGACCTTCAGATAGCCAATCGCCTTGCGCGCGACAGGTTGTCTGATGGACAGCAAAATGCGCGAGATCGAGTAATCCTCGCGTCTCGGGTAGATGACCAGATGCACGTGGTCCGGCATGAAGACATACGCCCACAGATCGAACGCATGCCGCCGTCGCGCTGCGTCGATGGCCTGCACCAGCCACTCGCACGTCCGCTGCTTGGACAGAAACGGTCGATTGCAGATCCCGTAGGGTGTGCACCGCACACCTTCCCCTCGACAATGCCACGATCGTGCACCGGCTCCCTGCGAACCGCTGCATTCGCATCTCTCGGCCCTCCCTCGGGATCGAATCGGTGTGCGGTGCACACCCTACACTTGTTGGAGCCGCGTTCGTCTCATTCGGCTTCATTATCGCGGAATTCGGGGGAAAGGGAAGGGGAAAGTGCGTGAAGCGTGGAGCGTGAAGCGGGCAAGGGACGGTAGACTTGGTTGCGGCAATGATGCCAGGATGCATGCTATGCGGGAAGCCATCCCCAAGGCTGCGCTTCGCTGCGTTCGGTTGAATCGGTGTGCGGTGCACACCCCACGCCTCTAAACCGTACGAAATGAAGGGCGGACCAGCAAGGGCCCGAGGCGGCGCATGCGGAGGCATGCCGGTGCTTCGATCCGGTGCGTTTCGACAACTGGTTTGAGGCGGACGAGCCGGTGGGGGCGGCGAAATCAGACAACCTCGACCCGGCAGTCCGGCGGCAGATGGCTGGCAACGGCGTTCAGGACGTAGTCCAGGTTTCGAGTCATCCACACGACCTCGATCGTCTGGTCCTGGGGGCCGGTGAGAACGGCGATCGGCTTGAGCTTGTCTCCCTTGCGAAAGAGCTTGAGGCTGCGAATGTCAGACCAGGCGATGGTCACGTCATTCTGGGCGATGCGGTCGGCGTCCAGCGTCACGGAGCGATGCCAGGCCTTGTTGAGTTTCATGCCGCCGCGGACGATCTCCCAGCCGGCAAAGGCGACCAGACCGAGCGCGAGGCCGGGGTACTTGAAATCAAACTCGACGGTCGTGCCCTGTGACGGCAGGATCACCAGGAAGTACATGGCGGCCACCCCGCCGAGGGCGACCAGGCCCCAAAGGATATTGCTGAAGTTCTCCCATCCGCCGGCCACCGAGAACGATCCCCGCGGCGGATCGGAAGCCAGTCTCGGGCGTGTTTCGCCGCCGTAGGCCCGACACAGATTGCCCGACCCGGCCACGATCACCCGGAGGGCGTCGACGCCCGCCGAGCAACTCTGGCAGGCGGCCTTCTCGTAACCGCTCCAGGTGGACCAGCCGATTCCCTTCTTCTTGCACGCCTCGCACGAGACGGCGCCGCACTGTGAGCACAGGTGTCCGAGTCGGGCGGGTGTGGCCGATGTGGGGGTGTTCATGTAGCTCTGGTGGGAGACCACCTGGCCGGAGCACGACTTGCCGCAGTGGACGCACTGCATTTCATCGCCGGAGAGGGCCGGCGACTCATGGGGCGGCATCGCCGGGCGGTGACTGTTTTGCTTCCAACCACACTTGGGGCACGCCTGCCCTTCCTGGCACTCGGTCGAACAAACGGGACATGGCACCACGGGTCTGCCCTTTCATTTATGGTTACCCCCGCAT
This sequence comes from Phycisphaerales bacterium Planc_01, assembly GCA_001603075.1. GTDB lineage: Bacteria > Planctomycetota > Phycisphaerae > Sedimentisphaerales > Anaerobacaceae > Anaerobaca. Next base: position 4,209 of record LVBB01000034.1, read on the forward strand.
TGGATCCACGGATACCCACGCACGCGTCCTGTCGCGGATGGAGCGTTTCTGTACGATACGTCTGGTTGATCGGCCGGCACGACTCCATCAGAACTCAAAAGGGCGCCCGAAAGCAAGAGTCTCGTAGGGTGTGCACTGCACACCATCGCCTTTGACAACGCCGCCGACTGCTGCCCTGACCCCATCGACACATCCATATCTATCCGCCTCGCCGCACAATGGAATTGGTGGGCGGTGCCCACCCTACGCTTGTTGGGGCCGCGTTCGTCTCAATCGGGTCTATTATGACGGAATTCGGGGGGAAAGGGAAGGGGAAATCAGTTTCAAGTGTCGAGTTTTGAGTTTGGAGTGGGAAGCGGGGGAGGGCTGCCACCCCGCCTGCTAACGCCTGACGGCGTCACTACAAACGAACGTGCCCCCGCGTGGGGCAGGGGCATGGTGCAGTAACGTTTCACGCTTCACGCACGACGCTCCACGTGTCCACTTCGCGGGCTTCAGGACGATCGAGCAGAGGTTGATGGGGCTCCACTGGCCGCGGACAGGCTTGATGGTCAGCTTGCAGTCGCCCGCGTTGGCGACGCGGACCCGGCCGAGAGCCACCGTCTCGAACTTGCGATAGTCGCCGGTGTTCGGCGCCTGGGCGGAGAGCTTCTCGCCGGCGACAGCGATCTCGAACTTGCTGCTGCCGGCCGTCGTGGCGCGGCTCAGTCCAGGCGGACGCCCTTCTGGTGGAGCCACTGTTTCAGGTCGGTCATCTGGCTGTCGAAGATTTCGTTGTCGTAGTCCTGTTCGAGCTTGGTGACGGTTTCGGCCAGCTCGGGCTGCTCGTTGACCACCTCGGTGAGCCGGCGTTCGAAGTCATCGGCGGCCGTCCGCAGGTCGTCGAGGCGCAGCTCCAGGCCCAGCAGGCCCGCCACCCGCCGCACCATCGCATCGATGCACTTCGGGTTGCCCCCCTGCACATACGCGGGCACCGTCGCCACGAGGCTGACCATCTGGACATCGCGCTGCTGCGCCAGGGTCGTCAGATACGTGACGATGCCGGCGGGCCCCTCGTAGTCGCTGAACCGGATGCCGTACGCCGCGAGCACCGGCTTCAGGGACTCGCTGCTCACGGAGCAGAACAGATGTGGATCGCGCGTGTGCGGCACCAGCCCCGAGACGCTGCCAACGAAATAGACCGTCTTGACGCCGAACCTGTCACAGAGCTCGAAGAGGCAGTCCGCATAGTCGCGCCAGGCTAGGTTCGGCTCCTTGCCGAGAAAGAGGATCACGTCGCTGTCGGGCGCGCCGAAGAACGCGTTCTCGGGCAGATCGAACGCACACACGAGCCCGCCCTGAATCCGGCAATGCGGCCGGAACAGCGCGGTCAGCTCCATTGCCCCCGGGAAGCTGTAGATATAGAACCCTTCCGGCGGGATCTCCGCGAACCGCCGGGCCCCCAGCTTTTGGGCCAGGATGCGGATCGTCCCCGTCGAGACGTCGCCCCCGTCCATCCACCCGGAGAACCCGACAACCAGCCGGGGATTCGAAAACGTCGGACTGTCGTGGATGCGCAGTCTGTCGTCGGCCATGGCTCTTCCTTATCGCAGATCGATTTCCGGTACCGTATCCCACGCATGCTAAGACACCCCGCTCCCATCTGCAAGCCCCTTTCGCCGAGCCGTTGGAGCCGAGTGCACCCTGCCGAACGGCGGGTGAGAAGAATTTGCACGAAGGACAGGGTTTTTCTATTGACTAATTCAACTGTGCAGTTAAACTATGCGATAGGATTGTGACTCAGTAAGGACCGGACGATGAAGAAGAAACTGAGAAAGGACGCGCAGGAGACGCGGGAGCGGCTGTTGGCGGCGGCCGGCGAGGTGTTCGCCGCGAAGGGGTACTGGGAGGCGACGCACGCGGAGATCTGCGAGCGCGCCGGCACCAATACGGCGTCGGTGAACTACCACTTCGGCAGCAAGGAGAACCTGTACGTCGAGGCATGGCAGCATTCGCACGACGAATCGATGCGGGCCCATCCGCCGGACGGCGACGTGCCGCTTGATGCCCCGCCGGAGGAAAGGCTGTATGGCCGGATTCTGGCGTTCATGCACCGAATCACGGATCCCGACAACCACGAGATCGATATCGTTCACAAGGAGATGGCGAACCCCACGGGGCTCCTGATGGGCGCGATGCAACGCACCATCGAGTCGGAGCGTCAGTGCACGCTGGCCCTCGTCCGCGAACTGCTGGGCGCCAAGGCGAGCGAGCAGGCGGTGTGTCTCTGTGAGATGAGCCTGATGAGCCAGTGTTTCGGCCCAATGCTGCACCTGCGGCGGGGCAAGATGCCACCGGGCGCGCCGCGTCCACC
>LVBB01000035.1 GCA_001603075.1 Phycisphaerales bacterium Planc_01
GGCGCGGGGGGCGATCTGACGGGCTACAGCGTTCAGGAGCGGTTCGGGGCCTCGCAGGCAGGTGTTTCTCTGGGCCGGCACGTCAAGAGCACGGGGGGCTATGATTTCGTGCCGCTGGTGGTTCCGACGCCGGGCGCCGCCAACGCCGCGCCGCAGGTCGGCCCGGTGGTCATCAGCGAGATCATGTATCACCCGACGGTTCTGCCCGAGGCCGAATACGTCGAGTTGCTCAATATTTCCGACAGGCCTGTGACTCTGTACGACGAGGAATCGGGCCTCGCCTGGCGGCTTGCCGACGGTCCGGACAATCCACAGATCGAGTGTATGCTGTCGGTCGATCAGCCGATAACGCTTGGCCCCGGGCAGCGCCTTGTGATCCTGAAGGACCTCATCAGTTTCGCCGTGGCTTACGGCTATTCGCCCGATATGCTCAGCGTTACCTGGGGTGCGGGCGTGCTGTCCGACGACGGCGAGTTGATCCGGCTCTGCCGGCCGGGCGGTCTTGCCGACGACGGGTCGGTGACCTGGCGTACGGTTGACCGGGTGGCCTATGGCGATGGCTCGCGTCCTGAGGACTTCCCCGCCGGGGTGGATCCCTGGCCGGTGGAGGCCGACGGGCAGGGCCTGTCGCTGCACCGGATCGACCCGACCGCCTATGGCAACGATCCGGCCAATTGGCGCGCAGCGCCGCCGGGCCCGGGGAATGGGGATTGAAGGGGCCTTGCAGGTGGGCCCTGCGACGGCTTGGTACGTCTTGGGGCCCGTAACCCAGACAGACCGCGAAAATCGTCCGAATCGGACTGCCGGTCGCGTTTTTCTCGGTCCCTGTGAAATTCGCTTGACAAAAGTAGAAATCTTTGATAATTCTAACGTTATATCACACGTGTGATATCAAATGCCGGCGACGGTCGGGTGCCTCGTGAACTTCTGTCTGTCCAGGTTGATCATTCAGGCAAGGGGCGGTCATCAGACAGTTCAATGAGCGCTTCGTCGTGCGTGGTCGGTCTATCTGTCTATGAGATAATTGCCGGGCCGCAGGGAACAGGGGATAGGGAAGCCGCATCTAAGAGGGTATGTAGACTGGTGACCGAACGTCCAGGGACCTGACGAGGAACCGACGTATGTACCGATGGAGACTCTATATGAGAACAAAAGCCTTCACACTGATTGAACTGCTGGTGGTGATCGCCATCATCGCCGTACTGATGGCCATTCTGATGCCGTCGCTGCGGTTGGCGCGGGACCAGGCCCGCCGCGTTCACTGCATCAGCAATGTCAAGACGCTGGCCCTGGCCTGGTATATGTACAAGGACGACAACAGCGACAAGCTGGTCCCTGGCAACACGAATCCCAACAACTGGGTGGACCGACCGAGTCCTCAGCAGGCGCCGATCGAGGAGCAGCATGACGCCATCCGAAGGGGCAAGTTGTTCCCTTACACCAAGACCGTCGATGTCTACCATTGCCCGGCGGACAGGAGGCAGTCGGGTCTCAACGCCGCCTTCTTGACCTTCTCCGTTGCCGGCGGCGCCAACGGGGAAGACTGGGGTGAGTATACCAAGGCCAGGCTCTATGGCGACCTGAAAAGGCCCTCCACCAAGTATGTCTTTGTCGAGGAGATGGACACTCGAGGCACCAACATCGGTTCCTGGCAGATGAACCCTCGTTCGCGGCGATGGGTGGACCCTATGGCGATGTGGCACAACAAGAGGACCACGCTCGGCTTCGCCGACGGCCATGCCGAAATGCGTCAGTGGAAGGACCAGAGCCTGATCGAGTGGCTTGAGAAGGCGTTGCACGGTGAGCCCGGGTTCCAGTTCGATATGACACCTCCGGGCGACGAGGTGGAAGATCTCGAATACATGATTGAAGGTTTCCCCGCCAAGTCGATCCCCTGATCGACCACGGCGACAGCCGATATTTCACAGAGAATCCGCCGGCCTCAGGATCACCTCCTGAGGCCGGTTTCGTTTTCGTTGCCGAGCGGCGACTCGTTTGTTGCACCTGTGTCCGCATCGCCTATAATGCCCGAATCAGACGTGCTTGCTGTGTGCCTTCGGGTATGGGAATTCGGCGTGGGATATCAGGAGGGGCAGGAGAATGTTCGACTTCTTTGAGCAACCATGGACGTTGCTTGGTGCGGCGGTCCTGGTGCTGTTCGGCCTGTTGACCTATCGCAGCGTCTGCCCGGAGAAGCGGCGGTGGTGGCAGTGGCTTATCCCGCTTGCTGTGGCGGGACTGGGGGTCGGGCTCGATTTTTTCGTGGCCACAGACCTGGAGAAGGTGCATGGGACGACCGCCGCCCTGTTGAAGGCGGTCGAGAATGAAGACTGTGCGGCGGTGGCCGGACGGATTGCGCCGGACTACAGCGACTCGCGCCATCAGACGAAGGCGCAACTGATGGCACGCTGCCGGCAGGAACTCGACGGGCCGACCGTGCAGATGATCAAGTCGCGCGGCGCCGAGGTGGAGCTGTCGGGTCGCCAGGCGACGGTGATGCTGAACCTGTTCCTTCGGTTTGAGCCGGAGAGTCGTATCGCCCGGCAGTACAAGGCGGTCGCACTGGCCAAGGTCCGTCTGCATCTCGGCAAGCAGCCGAACGGAGATTGGCTGATCGATCGGATCGAACTTCTCGAAGTCGATCAGTTCCCGGTATCGTGGAGGAACCTGTAGCGCCCCCGTTCGCGTTTGTGAAAGGAGAACGAAAGATGAGGTGGATTGGCACGGGTCTGGTTCTGAGTCTGTGGATGGGTGCCATCGCGGCGTTCGCCCAGGAATACCCGGCGATTTCGGAGGGCCGACGGATCGAGATGCTCCGGCATCCGACGAAGCGGCCGGTCCGCATGGTCCTCGACACGGACACCTACAATGAGATCGACGACCAGTTCGCGGTGGTCTACGCGCTGATCTCGCCCGAGCTGGACGTGCAGGCGGTATACGCGGCGCCGTTTCACAACAACCGCTCCACCGGCCCTGGCGACGGCATGGAGAAGAGCTACGAAGAGATCCTTCGCATCCTGAGCAAGCTGGACCGCTCGTCCGAGGGCTTTGCGTTCAAGGGCAGCACACGTTACCTGACCGACCTGAAGAAGCCGGAACGAAGTCCCGCCGTGGCCGACCTGATCGAGCGGGCGAAGAAGAGCAGTCCGGATGACCCGCTCTATGTGGTCCCGGTCGGCGCGATCACCAACGTCAGCAACGCGATCCTCATCGAGCCGTCGATCGTTCGCAACATCGTCGTCGTGTGGCTGGGCGGCAACGGACACCACTGGCCTCATCAGCGAGAGTTCAACTACATGCAGGACCTGAAGGCGTCGCGGGTCGTCTTCGACTGTGGGGTGCCGCTCGTGCAACTGCCCTGTACGCCCATCGTGACGCATTTCACCACGACGGTCCCGGAGATGGAGCGGTATGTCGGCGGACGCGGTGCGATTGGCGACTACCTGCTGGATATCTTCAAGGACTATCACAAGGACCATTTCGCCTGGTCGAAGGTCCTGTGGGACATGACCGCCGTCGCGTGGGTTGTCAACGACCGGTGGCTGCCGTCCGATCTGGTGCACAGCCCGATCGTGACCGACAACTACACCTTCAGCTTCGACAACTCCCGCCACCTGATCCGCGCGGTGAATTTCGTGCACCGCGACCCGATCTTCCGCGACTTCTTCACGAAGCTGGATGCCCGTGCGAAGAACTGAGGAGGAACGTGGATTGCCCTCTCTCGCCAACTCGTCCTCCTGAGTGGAGCGCAGCCTTCAGCCCCTTCAACTGCGTTCAGGGCAGGCTCTGAGCGAAGTCGAATGGGGCGGTCGAAGAGCCTGCCCTGAGCTTGCCGAAGGGATCTGGCTGTGAACGAGCAGCGCGTATGGTCCCTGGCCAGACCCCTCGGCGGCACTTCGTTCCGCTCGGGGTGACAGTGCGGTAGTCAGGAGCGGATCACAGCATATGTGCAGGCTGTCTGGCCGGGAGGTTTGAGACATTCGAGTTTCGGTCATTTGGATTTGTCTCGGATTTCGCATTTTGTGCTTCGGATTTCAGCCGGCTCACACTCGTGATCTCGGCGGTTGACGGGGCTGTTCCGAACTCGATAGGATAGTGGCCCGGTGGAGGTGACGACAAGAAGCCGGGCGTTGACTGGAGCTGCGATGGCGTTTCTCGGATTGCACGTAGCCGTGTGGATGGTCCTGGTGGTGTACTTCGCCGGCATGCTGCTGATGGGCTGGTGGAGCCGGCGGGGCATTCACGACCAGGAGGGCTATCTGCTGGGCAACCGGCGATTCGGCGTCTGGATGATGGTGATGCACGCCTTCGGGGCCGGCACCAATCCGGGCGACGTCGCCGGCGTCGTCAGCAAGACCGTCTCGGGCGGGGCCTCGGGCATCTGGGTCTCGTGGATGTGGATGTTCGGCACGCCGTTCTACTGGCTGATCGCGCCCGTCGTTCGACGGATGCGATGCCTGACGCTGGCCGATTTCTTCCAGGAGCGGTTCGGCAAATCCGCCAGCGCCCTGTACATTCTCGTCGCCACCGCGGGAATGATCGTCTGCCTGGCAAGCGTCCTGCTGGCCACCGCGCGAACGGCGCAGGGGCTGATGGGCAAGGCGACGGTGGAGGCGGCGGACGCCAACGGGTGGCAGCCTCAAGCGGAGCTTGGGGATGGCCACTCCTCAGGAACCATCCCCAAGCCCTCCGGCCTTGAGGCTGCCACCCCGCCTGCGACTCTGAGTGCGAGGCAGAGCGAAGCGTGGTTTTTCGGGATTCTGCTGGTGACGACAGCGGTCTTCCTCATCTACAGCTACTGGGGGGGCATCGTCGCGGCGATTCGCACGGACATGGTCCAGGGTTTGATGATCATCGCGCTGTCGGTGATCGCGATCCCGATGGCGCTGAATCTTAAGGAGGTCGGCGGCCTGGCGGGCATGCGCCAGACACTGGCGGCGACGGACCGGGGCAATCTGCTGAGCCTGTTCGATCCCGGCGTGTTCGATCTGTGGACGGTGATTCTGCTGTGCGTCAACGCGCCGCTGAGCGCGCTGGCGTTTCCGCACCTGATCCCGGTTTGTGGCGCCGGCCGAACCGAGTGGGAAGGGCGAGTCGGCTTCACCTATGGCAACATGCTCAAGCGCATCTGCACCATCGGGTGGTGCCTGCTGGGCCTGGCCTGGCTGGCGTACCTGCTCGAAACCGGCTCGGCCATCCATCCCGACGCGGCCTTTGGCGATTCGATCCGCATGCTGCTCTCGCCCGCCCTGCAGGGGGTCATGCTTGCGTGCGTCCTGGCGACTGCGATGTCGTCGGGCGACGCGTTTCAGATCACGGTGGCCGGACTGTTTTCCGAGAACATCTATCGTGTGTACATCCGCCCCGGCGCCGACGAGAAGCACATGGTGCATGTCACGCGAATCGCCGGCATCGCCGTCGTGCTGGTCTCGCTGGTCGTGGCAGTCTTCATGCGACAGAGCGTCGTCGGCGCCATTCTCGACTACTTCAACATTCTCAGTCTGGTGGGCGTCTCGACCGCGATGGGCATCCTCTGGCGACGCATGAACACCACGGGCATGTTCTGCAGCACGATCTCGGCGGTCATCGTATTCGTGATCACCCGCTACATCGGCGGTCTGCCCCGGCATGTGACCATCGCGGCGCCGATTCTGGTCGGCCTCGTCGCGGGTGTCGTTGGCAGCCTTCTGACCCGTCCGCCGAACCGTGAGGCGCTCGAACGGTTTCTGGCGAAGATCTACGTGCCGATCGGACAGGAGGCCAGGCTCGCTTTGCCGCTCGATGAGGCGGTCCCGCCGTCGCAGCGATGGCTCACCGCCGGCGGGCTGTTCGTGGTCAAGCCCTCGTGCCAATCGTGGCTTGGTTTCCTCGTGACATTCGCCATCTGCGTGCTGTGTGTGATCGTAATGCAGGTGCTGCTGAAAGGCTGATGGGCATGGCGATCGAGCAGGTCTCCTTGTGGACCGACAAACTGACGGCCATCGCTCAGCTGCCGCTGGAATTCTGCGATGACTTCCCCCGGATCGCGCAGCGGTTCGAGGCGTGGTGGCATCAGGCGGTGGTTGATCGGCCCGTGTTGATGGCGGAGGCCGACACCCGGCCCGACAGGCCCATCACGCGCCGGCTGGAATTGATGCATGAGCCCGACGCCTGGTTTCACGAGAAGATTCTCGACATCCAGCAGATGCATCGTGTTGGCGAGATGCTGCCCCGTATCCGTGTGGACTTCGGCCCTGTCCTGCTGGGCGGCCTTCTGGGTGGCCGGCGGGAGGTCCGCTCGGATACGAGCTGGACGCACGCGTTCATCGACGATAACTGGTCGAACGCGCCGGACTGGACGATTCCCGACGATCATCCGGACTGGCGTCTGCTGCACGAACTGATGGGTCGCGTGGCACAGGATGCGGCGGGGCGGTACCTCGTCTGCACACCCGATCTGGGGGCGGCCGCCGACGTGCTGCTGAATCTACGCGGTTCGGCGCAACTGTGCCTGGACGCGGTGACCCGCCCCGATACGGTCAAGGCCGCGACCGACGCGATCTATGCAAGCTGGGAAAGGGCCTTCGCGAGTCTGTATGCCCTCTCGCTGGAACACGGGGCGGGGCTGATCCACTGGTTGGGTCTGTGGTCGAATCGTCCGTACGGCGTGCCCGCCTGTGATTTCAATGCCCTGATCGGGCCGGCGCATTTTCGCGAGCTGTTCCTGCCCGAGATCGTGCGCGAGGGGGCTGCGGCCGGTCGCGCCGTCTTCCATCTCGACGGCCCCGACGCCGCCAGACATATCGAGACACTGCTGGAGGTGCCCGAGATCCAGGCGATCCAGTTTACGCCGGGTGCGGGCAGTCCTTCGGCACTGGCGTGGCTGGACATGCTCAGGCGAATCCAGAGCAAGGGAAGATCGCTGTTGATCTTCTGTCCGGCTGAAGAAGTGCTTGCGCTGGCGGAATCGCTGCGGCCCGAAGGCCTGGCAATCTTCATCGAACAGTCTCCACCGCCAGCCGAACTCGATGTCCTCTTCGACCGGTTCCAGCGACGGTACTGACGATCCGCCTCGTCTGCGCCATTCAGGTTCGCCGGCAAAGTCTCTGCCGGGGGCTGGGCGTCTGCCCGAAGAGGCCAAGGACCATACTGACCAGGAGGATTCCCGCGCTTGCCGAAACAGCGACCATTCGCGCCAGCATGCCGCAGGGCTCCGGCTCACGATCAGGCCCATCCATCTGAGATGCATCGTGCCACGACAGTCCGGACGGAACGACAGTGCGCAAATGGCGCAGAGTCAGGGCCGCCACGCGTCGGACGGCCGGATGGCTGTCTGCCCATGCATGGCTCCTGAGGTGCCGGGTCGTTGTCTCCATGGGGCCAATTCGCCCCAGTACGAGTGCGGCGAAGTAGACGATGAACTCATCGGGGCAGGGACAATTCAGGTGGGTTTCAATCATCTCGATGACCGTGACGATCCCGTCGTCGGGGTCCCGCCAGTTGCCGGTCTTCGCCGCCGAGACCAACCGCCACATGGCATGGAAACAGCGGTCGAATGGATCGCCCGTGATGTGTGGCGGAATGAAGATCTTGTTGCGGGCGAGGATGAAGAAAGCATAGGCGCATGGGGACGACTGAGGCGGGTCCGGCAGGCTCAGGAAGGCCCGGATGCCACCGTACCAGGGCAGGCGGTGCAGGCTTTCGAGCAGGGCCCAACTCCTGCACGGGTCTCGGCGGATAGCGCTCTGGACGGCCTTGAAGATGGTGTCCGATTCGCTCTGCAGGGCGCTGAAGGCCTCCAAGACCCCAGGTGCGGTCTGGGAAGAGAAGAGGCCCTCGATGAGGGCGCCCTCGGATGGGGCCTGCAGGATCAGCTCAGTGGCGATATCGGTTGTGCGGGAACGGTAGGGGGCATTTGCGAGACGGGATAGAGCATGTTCGCGATCCGAACACTGCATGGCTGGCTCCTGTGACAGGCTCTGGCGAGCGATGGCGCAATGGAGGGGGAGGGGCTTGTCGGTCGGCGGTCGGCGCGAAGGCCTGTCCGGGCGAGCGCAGATATCCCGTCCACACAATTTGCCCTTTTATCTCTCATGATATATGCTATCATAAACCGACACATCCATAGGACAAAGGGTTGAGAACGCGAACAAGACGATATGCGAAAAGGGCGTTTCAAGTCAATATTCCTTGCCAAATCAGCGTTTTGACGTCGGACGCCGCGATTGTACATATCGGCCAGAAAAGGTCACTATGGTGGCCATGTAGTGCCGCTGTCGTACTTCTGGTATGGCATAGATAAACGCCAATCAGTCTCGCGTTGGCTATCTTGAAGGCCAAGTTTGCAGGGGGTCGCGTATGAAGGTGGAATTTCGTCTCAAGGAGTTGTTGGGCCGCTACGGCCAGGACTATCACGGCGTAATCGGCGATCTGGCGAACTGGGCGGGGGTCAATCGACATACGATTGCCCGGCTCTACAACGATCGCGCCACCAGCGTGAGTTTCGTGCTCTTGAGCCGGTTGTGCAGTTGGCTGGCGGAGAAGGGGATTCCCCCCGATGAACTGCCTGGTGGGTTGTTCGGGGCCGGCCGGGCGCCGCTCTGGAACGCCATCGCGCGCCAGGGGGGCGAGGTAACCATCTACCTGGGTGAGTATCAGCCCATCAGCGCCGGCGAGGTCACCTGGCGATGGATCTCACGTCGCGATTCGACAGTGGCGTCTGAGTTGGTCCAGCAACTCTCGGCGGGCACAGAAGGCGGGACCCGCGCGCCCCGCCTGAACTTCCGGTACCTGCCGTTCCGCTATTCGCCGGCCGATCACATCGTTGACGCCCGACTCCTCAATGAAGACATGAACCGGACCCGCGAGGTGTTCCGGCAGACCCAGCAGAATCCCGAGCCCGGCACGGCGATCATCATCGGAAGCCAGCGCGTCAACTACCTGCTGGAGTTCTTCGTGGCCGATCTGTTCGGCTGCAAGCCCTTCACGCCGTCGGCCGGTCCGCCCTCCGTGCCGTTTTTCAGCGTGTATCGACAGAGCGACCAGAACACGCCGAGCTGCTTTGGGGGCCCCCGCAACCCATTCCAGCAGAAGGACAGCGGCACGCCCGGCCTGCACTACCTCAATGATCGGGGCAACTGGGTGGTCTGCCCGTGGGTTCGTGAGGAACAAGATGCCGGCGTTGTGATCGCGGTGAACGACCATCGCCGCAAGTCGATCACGCTGGCGCTGTTCGGCTTGTCGGGACGCGCTACCGAGGCGATTGGAAAGGAACTGGTTCACAAGGAGGATCTCTTCTGGCCTCCCACTCTGAAGTGCAAGACGCGCGAAGTCGGCGTGTTCATCTGCCGGCTGATCTATACGCCGTCCGAAGGCGAGTACGATTCGCACGGCGAGGTCCAGATGCAGACGTGCGAGGTGACGCGACTCGAGGAGAAGACCCTCGAGAAATTCGTTCGCTGAAGCGCGTCAGTGAGGAACGGCGATACGGCGAGGCTCATCGGAAGAAAGGCTGTTGTTCTTTCTGTCAGAAGGGACTATCCTGACGGCATGACACGCCGGCATCAGGGTGATGGCGCGATCGGACGATCTTGACGAGCATCGGGACCTCCAATCTCGAAAGGGCCTGACATGTCGAAGCCTTTGCACACACGCCGCGATTTTCTCAAACTGGCCGGCTTGGTTGCCATGCCGTTTGTTCTCCCAGAATCGGCCCGATCGCAGGATGCACAGAGGTCGCACGGCCAGGCCCGCCCCAACATTGTCTTCATATTTACCGACGACCACGCGGTCCAGGCGATCGGGGCCTACGGCTCGATCATCAACGAAACCCCGCACATCGACCGCCTGGCGCGCGAGGGGGCGATCTTCGACCGGTGCTTCTGCTGCAACTCGATCTGTGCGCCGAGCCGGGCCGCCGTGCTGACGGGCAAGCACAGTCACGCCAACGGCCAGATGACCAACGCCGATACCTTCGACGGATCGCAACCGACGTTTCCGAAACTGCTGCGTCAGGCCGGCTACGAGACAGCGCTCATCGGCAAGTGGCACCTTAGATCGGACCCGACGGGTTTCGACCACTGGGAGATCCTTCCCGGCCAGGGCTCGTACTACAACCCCGACTTCCTGACGACCACGGGCACAAGGCGCTATCAGGGATATGTGACGGACATCACGACGGACCTGGCCCTCGACTGGCTCAAGACTGGGCGGGACGCCAGCAAGCCGTTCCTGTTGATGTGCCAGCACAAGGCACCCCATCGCACGTGGGCACCGGGCCCGGATCACCTGACGCTGTACGACGATGTCACGATTCCCGAGCCGCCGACCCTCTTCGACGACTACGCCGGTCGCAGTCCGCTGCTCAAGCAGAACGAGATGACCATCGCCGGGCACCTGATGTACGACTACGATCTGAAGGTCACCGGCCTCAAGGAGCCGGACGTGCTGGGGCGGGCCTATGAGAATCCCGAATACCGGCGTATGACGGACGAGCAGCGGGTCCGCTGGGATGCCGCCTATGGGCCTGGAAACGAGGCCTTCCTCAACAACCGGCCAGAAGGCAGAGACCTGGTTCGCTGGAAGTACCAGCGCTATATCAAGGACTATCTCCGCTGCATTGCCTCCGTCGACGACAACGTCGGGCGCCTGCTGGATTACCTGGATGAAGCCGGGCTGTCGGACAACACGATCGTCGTATACAGTTCGGACCAAGGCTTCTATCTGGGCGAGCACGGCTGGTATGACAAACGGTGGATCTACGAGGAGTCCTTCCGGATGCCCTTCATCGTGAGGTGGCCCGGGGTCGCTCGGCCCGGCATGCGGGTCGGGGCGCTGGCACAGAACATCGACTTCGCGCCGACGTTCCTCGCCGCCGCCGGACTCGAGCCGCCAGGGGAGATGCAGGGCGCAAGCCTGCGCCCGCTGATGGATGGCACGGTCCCGTCCGATTGGCGCCGCAGCCTCTACTACCACTACTATGAGAAAGGCGAACACAACGTGCCTCGCCACGAGGGCGTACGGACGGAGCGGTATAAGCTCGTGCACTTCTATGACGTCGGACAGTGGGAGTTGTACGACCTGGTCGAAGACCCACAGGAGATGCGCAGCGTTTACGGCGAACCTGCCTATGGGCCCATCGTGAGGCTGCTCAGGGCCGAGCTTGAGGCGCTTCGCAGAAGGTACGGCGTCGATTCTGCCACAGCGGTCTCTTGAGCGGCATCGGGTGCAGGCGTTCTGTGGGCAAAGTGTGTGTCTGGATGGTGTTTTGTCCTGCTGATAGGGAAAGGTCCTGCCATGAAGCACGTCGAGTGGCATGTCGAACTGGCCGCAATCGTCTTGCTGGTCCTGGGGTCTTGTGCAGCGGATCGCTGTGACGCTGTGGAGGAGGGGATGGGGCCGCTGGTGGTCTGTCGGGCGAATCCTCGCTATTTCCAGAATGCCGCAACCGGCGAAGTCGTCCTGCTGACCGGCTCGCACACCTGGGCGAACCTCGTCGATATGGGCACGACCGATCCGCCGCCGGCGTTCGACTTCGAGAAGTACGTCGACTGGATGGCCGGGCTCGGCCACAACTTCATCCGCCTCTGGACGTGGGAATTGGTCGCGTGGGACACGACCGCCAATCAGCAGAGCAAGCGGCACACCGTCGGCCCGCTGCCCTATGCAAGGACCGGGCCCGGCAACGCCCTCGACGGCAAGCCCAGGTTCGATCTGACGAAGTTCGATTCGGAGTACTTCGGGCGTCTGAAATCTCGCGTTGCCGCGGCCCGCAATCGCGGGATCTACGTCTCGGTCATGCTCTTCGAAGGGTGGGGCCTTCAGTTCGCCTCCGGCGCCTGGGAAGGCCATCCGTTCCACCCGAAGAACAACATCAACGGCGTTGACGGCGATACGAACGGCGACGGTAGCGGCGTCGAAGTCCACGAACTGGGCAACGAGGCGGTCACCGCGATCCAGGAAGCGTACGTCCGCAAGGTGATCGAGACGGTCAACGGCTTCGATAACGTGCTGTACGAGATCTCGAACGAGAACCATCCGCCTTCGACCGCCTGGCAGTACCACATGATTCGATTCATCAAGGCTTGCGAAGCGCAATCCGCCTCTGGCGGACCCCTGCGGCATCCGGTGGGCATGACATTTCAGTACAAGGGCGGCAGGAACGAGACGTTGTTCGACAGTCCCGCCGACTGGGTCTCGCCCAACCCCGACGGCGGCTACCGCGACGACCCGCCGGTGGCCGACGGACGAAAGGTCGTCATCAACGACACGGACCACCTCTGGGGCATCGGCGGCAATCAGGGGTGGGTCTGGAAGAGCTTCCTGAGAGGCCACCATCCGATCTTCATGGACCCGTATGACGGCGAGGTCCTCGGACCCGTTTCGGATTCCCGATGGGACCCGATTCGAAGAAGCATGGGGTACACCCGGCAGTTTGCCCGGCGAATGGACATGGCCCGTGCCGTACCGGTCAAAGACGTTGCCTCGACAGGTTATTGTCTTGCCGACGAGGGCAGAACGTACCTGGTCTTCCGGGCGCAAGGGCAGGGTGATTCGTTCACTGTTCGTCTGCCTCGCGGCACGTACACCTGCGAGTGGTTCGATCTCAGCAACGGCAGACAGGTCGGCGTCGAGACGCTCCAAGTGCGAACGGGCGACCGGGAATTCCGACCCGCGTTTGCCGGCGACGCCCTGCTTCTGCTTACTGGCACGGTGTCTCCCGAGAAGGAATGCGATTGACAAAGCCCCTCGATATCGTCAAACTGAGGCTATATAAGACATTAGCGCCCGTAGCTCAGTTGGATAGAGCAACGGATTTCTAATCCGTAGGTCGCAGGTTCGAGTCCTGCCGGGCGCGTTGGCATGGAGGCGACGACGGTTCCATTTTGTCCGTCGGGCGGTTTGGCCACATGATGTGTCCCACCGTATCTGTAAAGCTCGTGCATGAGGCACTTTAGACCGCCCATGGTCTTGGTGCGGCCGTGTTTCCGTCGCCGACGGGACGCCAAAGGCGCGCAGAGACAGAGAAAAACCGTTACGAATCGAGGTGGTTGCGGCACTGTGCGTTAGTGAACGATCCGTCCAATGTCTTGGACCGGACCAGGATCGGTGCAGGTGATACAGGCATTGATATAGAGAGAGGAGTCAAAATGGACGGCTTGAGAGAATCGCGTTTGAGAAGCGTCGTGGCCTTGGTGGCGGGCCTTTGCCTGGTGGCTTCTGTGGCCTGCGGGGCGCCGGTGAGTCTGAGCAATGGCGTTCCGGTCACAGGGATTTCCGGGGCGGCCGGCAGCGAGCAGTTCTACGCGATCGTCGTACCCTCGGGGCAGGATGATCTGGTGATCAGCATTTCCGGGGGCACCGGCGACTGCGATCTCTACGTGCGCAAGGACACGGAGCCGACGACCACGACGTACGACTACCGGCCCTACAAGGTCGGCAACAACGAGACGGTCACCGTGGCCAATCCGGCGGCCGGAACGTGGTTCATCATGCTGCGGGGCTATACCGCCTATTCGGGTCTGACCCTTGTGGCCAGCTACTCGGCCAGCGTCTCGGTCGTGACCTTGACCAACGGCGTGGCCCTGACCGGCCTGAGCGATGCGACC
>LVBB01000036.1 GCA_001603075.1 Phycisphaerales bacterium Planc_01
GAGCGAGACGGCATATCATCCCGCCGAGCCACTCGACTATGGGCAGACCTACTATTGGCGGGTCGATGTCGTCGAGGCCGATGGCGGCGCCATCCATGCGGGCGATCTGTGGAGCTTCACCGTCGAACCATACGCGTACCCCATCACCAATGTCGTCGCAACCAGCAATACCGTTTCGGACGCGGGGACCGGCCCCGAAAACACCGTCAACGGCTCGGGGCTCGACGGCAACGGTCGCCACTCGACGGAACCAACGCATATGTGGCTTGGCGAAGCCGGCGAGGAACCTGTGTGGATCCAGTTCGAATTCGACAGAAGCTACAAGCTCTACGAGATGCGGGTCTGGAACTACAATGTGATGTTCGAGAAGCTGCTCGGTCTGGGAGTTAAGGACGTCACGGTGGAATACTCGACCAACGGGGCCGACTGGACGACCCTCGCCGACGTGCAGTTCAACCAGGCGACAGCCAAAGCCGATTATGCGCACAATACGACCGTGGACATGGGCGGGGCGATTGCCCAGTTCGTCCGCCTGACGATCAACAGCGGTTACAGCACGAAGGGACAGTATGGATTGAGTGAGGTCCGCTTCCTCTACAAGCCCGTCAAGGCGCGGGCTCCCCAGCCCGCCGACAATGCGGTGGGCATAAATCCGGACGCCACGCTCGGTTGGCGCGCCGGTCGCGAAGCGGCGATCCACGAGATCTACTTCGACGCCAACAAGACCGCCGTCATCAACGGCACGACCCCTGCCGGCTCTGTCACCGGGAACCGTTATGTCCCCGGCGAACTGAATCTTGGCACGACGTACTACTGGAAGGTCAACGAGGTCAACGAGGCCGCCAGTCCAAGCGTGTGGGAAGGCGACCTCTGGAGTTTCTCCACACGGGAGTTCTTCGTCGTCGAAGATTTCGAGAGCTATACGGACGATATCGACGCCGGCCAGGCCATCTTCGACACGTGGCTGGATGGGTGGGTCAACGAAACCGGTTCGACGGTCGGCTACCTGAGCTCCCCCTTCGCCGAGAGGACCATCGTCCACGGCGGACGCCAGTCGATGCCCCTGCAGTACAACAACGCCACGGCCCCATGGCGGTCCGAAGCCGAACGCGTGTGGAGCACCCCCCAGGACTGGACGCGGAACGGAGCAGACACCCTGCGGCTGTTCTTCCGCAGCCCGTCGCTCGAAGAAGGCCAGGCCGGCAATGCCCCGGATGGCCTGTACGTAGCGATCCATGACAGCAACGGGCGGACCGCCGTCGTCAGACATCCCGATCCGCAGGCGACACTGATCGACGCCTGGCAACAATGGCGCATCGCGTTCAGCGAACTGAGTGCGGCCGGCGTCGCCCTCAATCGCGTCGCGAAGATGGTCATCGGGGTCGGCGATCCCGACGGTCAGACGGCCGGCGGCGAGGGCCTGATCTTCATCGATGACATCGGAGTCGGCCATCCCCTTGGCGCGGCGCCCATGGCCACCCAGATCGAGAGTTTCGATGTTGCGCGCGACTTCGTAAGCGACGGCGTCGAAGGAACCTTCTGGGACGGTTTCCTGGGTCTGGGCGACAACGAAACGGTCGATGCGCTGAATGCGTCGATCGACCGTCCGGGGCAGTTGTTCATCCAATCGACGGGGGCCTTCTTCCACGAGCCCTGGTCACCCATCGGCCCGTTCCTGTACAAGGTGGTCGAGGGCAACTTCATTGCGACGGTGAAGGTCGCCGAGTATGCCGGAACGGCCGATGCCCCGGTCTATCATAACACTTGCGGCCTGATGGCCAGGGCCCTGCCCGATGAGGCCGGGCCAGGCGAAGACTGGGTCTCGCTGGACTACTTCCCCATCTGGAACTGCGGCAATTTCGTTCGCAGCGCCAACGACGACGTGCGCACGGAGAACGGTCACAACGGCAAGGCCTTCGCGGCCGACCGGTATCTCCAGATCGAACGCATCAGCAACGTGTTCCATTTCCGCACGAGTCCGGACGGCGTCTCGTGGACGGATATGGCGGTCTCCCCGCTGAGGCGAGATGACTTCGACGGCGTGGCGGTGCAGGTGGGTCTGTTCCAGGCGACGTACTCGGGCGATCCGGGCTATGCGGCGTTCGACGACTTCATCCTGGAGACACCCTATTAGACCGTCAAGTCCGGCCGGGGATGTGTTCGTCCCCCCGGTTCTCCATAGTCTCGGGGGCCTGTGTCGATGTGATGCAGGCCCCCTGTCTTATGCGCCGCAGGCAGCCCCATTGCCTCGACGGAGATAGGGCCTTGATGTTTGTCGGGGGCCCGGCTATATTCGACCCGTCGTTTGCCGGATGAGCAGAGAACCGTTCCCCAGTGGGAGACAGCGGAAGAAGATGAAACCGACGAAAGAAGGCCAGGCCGCGATGGAGAAGATCCGCCAGTGGGCGAAGGAACACAACCTGGACGTCGCCGGCGGCAGAGTTCGGCGGACGTCATCGCGGTTCTGCCTGGGCGTCGAGCACGGTGACTACAACGGTACTGAACTGTTCGGCGTGGGCACTGACCGCTTCATCTGGCTGGCCTACAAGCCCAACGGCACCAATCGCATCCGCCTGTTCAGTGGCAATTTTCCAGACGACGGGATCATCAGCTTCGAGAGTGGCAAGGTGCCAGCGCCGAAGTCAGCCGAGATCGCGCATACGTGGGGCCGGTTTCCTTACGGCGTCGATTACGTCCTGACCCGCGAAGGGTTCAAGTTCCCCCACGGCTTCGACGCCGTGCTCTATGGCAACATCCCCGGCGGCGGCATGTCCCGCTCGGCCTCGCTGACGATCAACCTGATCCTGACGCTGCTGGAGGTCAATCACTATGACAAGGACGAAGTGGCGGACATGAAGATCATCGACATGGCCCAGGCAGTCGAGAACGTTTACATCGGCTCGCCCTGCGGCCAGCTCGACCAGATCATGGTCTACTTCGCCCGGGAAGGCATGGGCACGTACTACAATCCATCCGATCGCTCGATCAAGTATATCCCGCTGGGCGAAGGTGTCTCCGATTTCCGCATTGCGATTCTGGATACCGGGACCGACCGGCCCGGCCTGGAGAAGGCGACCTATGCGGTGCGCCGGCGCGAATGTGAGGAGTTCGTCGGGATCTGCCAGGAGGCGGGCTATGAAATGGACTGTCTGGCGGATGTGTTCGACGAGGCGATGTACCGCAAGATCGTCGATCGGTTTCGGGGGCAGTATCCCGATCTGTGCGATCGGCTGACGTACATTTTCTGCGCCCAGCAGCGGTTCTACCAGATGCTGGAGGCGTGGCAGGCGGGCGATATCGAAACCGTCGGCGCGATCTTCCGCCAGGACGGCATCGGCCTGCGGGATGACTACAAGATCTCGGGCCCGGAGCTGGAGACCATGTGTGACATCGTCCGCACGGTTCCCGGCGTGCTGGGCGAGCGGATGTTGGGCGGCGGCGACAAAGGCGCCTCCGGCGCGCTGGTGCGCGCCGAGAGCGTCGAGGCGGTGCGCGAGGCGGTCCAGACCGCCTATCCGCGCAGCCGGCCCGATTTCGCCGACAAGTTTGCCGTGCACACGTGCAAGGTCGTCGACGGCGTCAAGGTCTTCGACGGTGAACTCTTATACACCGGAAAGCCACTGGCATGACGCGAAAACACGCATCACGGAAGAAAGGCTCGCACACGGGCACCGTTCTGTCGAACGTTCAAGCGGGCGAGTGTTTCTGGAAGCTACGCCTTCGGTTCGATGGCGAAGCGGCCAGGGCGTTCGCCGGGTTCACGCCGGGCCAGTTCATCCAGTTCGACGTCTCTGACCTGGCGATCCCCTCGACAGGCAGCATCCCGACCGCCCTGCTGGACGGTGCGCGACGCAACGTCCTGCTTCGCCGGCCGTTCAGCTTCTCCGATGTCACGGCCGATGCCGATACGACCACAGCCGACCTGCTCTACTGCATCGTCGGTCCGGCGAGCCTGCGGATGACCACGCTTCGCGAAGGCGATACCGCCCATCTCATCGGGCCGTTGGGCAACGGTTTCGCCGTGCCCGAAGGCAAACAGACCGCCCTGCTGGTCGTCGGCGGCATGGGCCTTCCCCCGATCCGCTGCCTGGCAAAGTCACTGAGCATCGAGCACCCGGACATCGAGACGGTCGCCTTCATCGGCTCGCGGACCGTGAACGCTTTGCCCCTGGAGGAACGCCCCGCCAGGTTCGACAAGGGTATGAGCCTGTCGGTTCCGACATTCGCGACGCTCGGCGTCCCATCGATGGTGGCTACCGACGATGGGTCGGCCGGCCATCAAGGGCCCGTCACAGAATGCCTCTCGCAGTGGCTGCGAGAGAACCCAGACCGTCCGCGAGAAGAGGTCATCGTCTATGCGTGCGGTCCGGAACGCATGCTGGCGGCTGTCGCACAGATCGCAAACGCAAAGGAGATCGACTGCCAGGTCAGTATGGAACGCCGAATGGCCTGCGGGATCGGACTGTGCCAGAGCTGCGCGATCGAGTGCCGTGTTGTCGGTTCGGACGAAACCATCTACAAACTCTGTTGCCAGGACGGCCCCGTCTTTGACGCAAGAGAAGTCGTTTTTGGCGCCGATGACGCCTGACATTTTCCTGGATTACGAGCAAGAATGGCTGAGCGATTCGATATGTCGGTGAAGTTCGCCGGGCTGAAGCTGGCGAATCCGGTGTTCACCGCATCGGGCACGTGCGGATACGCCGACGAACTGGCCGACTTCCTGGACGTCGATGCGCTGGGTGGCTTCATCACCAAGAGCATCACGCTCAAGCCGCGCAAGGGCAACCCGACGCCCCGGATTGTCGAGACCGACGCCGGGATGCTCAACGCCATCGGTCTGGCCAATGTGGGCCTGGAGCGATTCGTCGCCGAGAAGCTGCCGGTAATCGCACGGATGAAGTCGGCCGTTTTCGTCAACGTTGCCGGCACAACGATCGAGGAATACGTTGCGGTCGTCGAACGACTTGCCGAGGAAAAGGCCATCGCCGGTTTCGAGTTGAACATCAGTTGCCCAAACGTCAAGAAAGGCGGCATCAGCTTCGGGACCGACCCGGCCCAGGTCGAGGAGATCACCCGGGCCGTCAAGAAGGCATGCGGCTCGAAGGTGTTGATCGTCAAACTCGCCCCGGCGGTAACCGACATCAGCGTTACCGCACGGGCAGCGGTGGCCGGCGGCGCCGACGCCCTGAGCCTCATCAACACGTTCACGGCGATGGTCATTGATATCGAGACGCGGCGGCCGGTGCTGGCCAACCGGACCGGGGGACTGTCCGGTCCTGCGATCAAGCCGGTGGCGGTCTACCTCGTCAACAAGGTCTACCGCGAAGTGGCGCGAGAGGCGGGGATTCCACTGCTGGGGCTCGGCGGCATTCGTTCGGCCGCAGACGCCGTGGAGTTCCTGATCGCCGGCGCAACGGCCGTCGCCATCGGAACGGCCAGTTTCGTTGAACCGGATTG
This sequence comes from Phycisphaerales bacterium Planc_01, assembly GCA_001603075.1. Lineage (GTDB taxonomy): Bacteria > Planctomycetota > Phycisphaerae > Sedimentisphaerales > Anaerobacaceae > Anaerobaca. Next base: position 5,458 of record LVBB01000036.1, read on the forward strand.
CGCGACGCAGGTCGTCGCGGGGCTTCGGGAGTACTGTCTGCGAAAGAAGATCGCCCGGCTCGATGAACTGACAGGCTCGCTCCACGAGCCGGCCTGAGACAAACAGAGATCTGACAGCGTTTCACAAGAGAGAAGGGACACTCGAAGATGAAACGACGCGACTTTCTCAAGACCGTCGGCAGCGGTGTCGCCGCCACCTTCCTGGGCGGCCGCAGCGCCGCCCCATCAAACAGGACGAAGGCGACCGGGACGCCACGGCCGAACATCCTCTGGATCCTCTCCGAGGATACCTCGCCGGACCTTGGCTGCTACGGCCATCCGCTGGTTCGCACGCCGAACCTCGATAAGCTGGCCCGCGAGGGCGCCCGCTTCACCAATGCGTTCGTCACCGCACCGGTCTGCTCGGCCGCCCGCTCCGCCTTCATGACGGGCATGTACCAGACCAGTATCGGGGCTCACAACCATCGCAGCCATCGCGACGATGGATACACGCTGCAGGCGCCCGTGCGCGTGTTCACCGAGTACTTCCGCCAGGCGGGCTACTTCATCAGCAACTGCGCGGGCTTGAACTACAAAAGGGCCGGCAAGACCGACTGGAACTTCACACCCAAGGACGACCCCTTCGACGGCACGGATTGGTCGCAGCGCAAGCCGGGCCAGCCCTTCTTCGCCCAGATCAACCTCAGCCTGACTCACCGGGATTTCAAGCGGGACGAGAAGAACCCGATCGACCCGACGGCCGTGCAACTGCCGCCCTGCTATCCCGACCATCCGGTCGCCCGGCGCGACTGGGCCGACTACCTCGAATCCATCCAGAACCTCGATACCGAGGTCGGCGTCGCGCTGGCCTGGCTGGAGAAGGAAGGTCTGGCCGACAATACCATCGTCATGTACTTCGGCGATCACGGCCGCCCGCACGTGTGGGACAAGCAATGGCTCTACGACGGCGGCATTCACATTCCCATGATGGTCCGCTGGCCCCGCCACATCGTGCCCGGCACCGTCGTTGACGACCTCGTCAGCAGCATCGATTTCGCGCCGACCTTCCTGTCTCTGGTCGGTATCACGCCGCCGAAGCACCTTCAGGGCCACGCGTTTCTCGGCCGCAACAAGAGGACGCGCAAGTACATCTTCGCCGCCCGTGACCGGTGTGACGGCACCGTCGATCGCATCCGTTGTATCCGTTCGAGGCATTACAAGTATATCCGCAACTACTACCCTGATCGGCCGTACACACAGTTCAACGCCTACAAGAAGCTACAATACCCCGTTGTGACGCTGCTGCAGGTGCTTCGTAACCGCGGACAACTGACACCAGAACAGGCACGCCTCATGACCCCGACGCGACCCAAAGAAGAGTTCTACGACCTCGAAAAGGACCCGTTTGAAACGCGTAACCTCGTCGATGATCCCGCCTGCACAAAGGCCCTGAAGGAGCATCGCCGCAAGCTCGACGAATGGATCAAGGCCACCAAAGACCAGGGAGAAGAACCCGAGCCCCAGGAGGTGGTCGCCTATTGGCAGAAGGACATGGCGGACTACTACCAACGGCAGATGACCAACCGGGGTCTGTCACCCGACATCCTCGATGAGGACTACCTGAGTTGGTGGGTCAAGAAGCTGATTGTCTGAACCGTGCCCGAGTCTTTCGATATTCCGGAGGTGAACATGAGCCAGCCCCTCTCGCGAACGCTGGGCATTGTCGTCCTCGTCGTTCTCGTCACACAACCGTTCCAGGGATCGGTCCGAGCCGCAGCAGAGGCCGACCGCATGACTTACGCCCAGGCCAAGGCGCGAATCCCGCAGCGTCAGTTGCCCGACTTCTGGGTCGGCGACGTCAAGGGCCTTGCAGCGCGCTTCGAGACACTCGCCCGAGGCACGGCCCGCGTTGCTGCGATCTCACCGGGCGGGCGAGCGATCCATTTGATCAGCTATGGCGAGAAGGAACAAGTCGAGGGCAAGGCGAATTTCAACTCTGCCATCGGAGGCCGCCTGCCGAGCGCCTATATGGACAAGGGGGCGCGGAAAAAACCCGTAGTCTTCTTCGTCGGTCCGGTGCACGGTCACGAGGTCGAGGCATTGACCGGTCTGGTGAACCTCATCGAGATCATGGAAACGGGCAAGGACCTACGGGGCAGAGACCAAAGTCACCTGCGAGCACTCGGTTCGCAGTGCCGTCTGCTGATCGTTCCGGCGGGCAACCCCGACGGGACGGCGAGGTTCGAGCCCCGCTCGCTTCAGGGCATGGAGCAGAACGACCTGCGTTTCTGGGGCCAGGGCACCTGGAGCGACGATGCGCTCTGCGGCTGGCCCCACGTCAAGCGACAGCACCCGCTCGTGGGCGACAACGTCGGCTTCCTGGGCTGCTACTTCAACGATGCCGGGATCAACCCGATGCACGACGAATTCTTCGCACCGATGGGGCCCGAGGCGCCCGCCATCCTGAAAATCGCCCGCGAAGAAGGGCCCGATCTGGCGGTCTCGCTGCACAGCCACGAGCCGTCCCCGGCGTTGCTGCGACCGGCTTACCTGCCCAAGGCCGTCCAGCAGGACGTTCGCACGCTGGCGGAGCGCTATTACGCGATGCTGGATCAGCACAACCTGCCGCACAACAGCCCGCCCCAGGTACGCGCCGAGGACCAGGAGATGCCCAGCGCCTTCAATCTGACCAGCGCACTCTACCACAGCAGCGGCGCGACCTCGTTCACGTTTGAATGTCCACACGGCATCAAGGGGAACTGCGAAGTGACGCACGAGCAAATCCTCGACATGCAACTGATCCTCTATGAGGCCATGCTGCAACATGAACTCGATAAGAAGAGATGACACCGTGGTTTGGGCACTGCGGCGGATCCCGCTGTCTGTGGTTCTCCTCTGTGGTCTCGCCTGCGCTGAAGCACTCACACTGGACGAGAGCCCTGCCCAGCCGGGGGAATGGGGCTACCGCCCTGTCGAAGGCCACCTCTCGCCGACCGATCCGCCGAGCTTCAGTTGGCGTCCGGCCGACGGCCTGACATGGGAAATCGAGTGCGCCCGCGATGGAGTATCTCAAGAGAGCGTCTATCGCACGAGCAACATCGAGTTCAGCGTCCATTGTCCGCCGCGCGTCTTTGGAGCGGGGCAATACACATGGCGCTATCGTGGCCGGGACAAGTTCGGCCGCTACACGAACTGGAGTCAATCCCGTTCGTTCACGATTCCGGCCGAGGCGGTGAAGATGCCGTTGCCGGCCAGAAACGAACTCATGGCTCGCATTCCCACGACCCACCCGCGTCTGTTCGTGCGCCCGGAGAATCTGCTCAGGCTCCGCGCGCTGGCCAAGGGCAAAATGAAGGTCGACTACGACGGCCTCATCCGGCAGTGCAACCGCATCCTGGCCGATCCGCCGCCCACCGCCGAGCCGCCGACATACCCGCCCGGGATGGAACGAAAGAGCGAGGAATGGCGCGAGATGTGGTGGGGGAATCGCGTCTACACGATCAAGGCGCTCGACAGTGCGGCAACACTGGCCTTCACGCGCCTCCTGGGCGGTCCGGAGAAGTACGGCCTGGAGGCAAAGCGCATCCTGCTCGAATGCGCCAAGTGGGACCCGAAGGGCAGTACAGGCTACCGCTACAACGACGAGGCGGGCATGCCGTACAACTACTACTTCTCGCGGACCTACAGCTTCGTCAACGATCTGCTCAGCGAAGGTGAGAAGCAGATTTGTCGCGATGTGATGAAGGTTCGCGGCGACGAGATGTACAACCACCTGCACCCGCGGCACCTGTGGCGGCCCTATGCCAGTCACTCGAATCGCGCCTGGCACTTTCTCGGCGAGGTGGGTATCGCCTTCCTGGGCGAGGTCGAGGGCGCCGACGACTGGGTCTGGTTCGCGACGAATGTGTTCTTCAACGTCTATCCCGTATGGAGCGACGACGACGGCGGCTGGCACGAAGGCTCGTCGTACTGGGCCAGCTACATCGACCGCTTCACGTGGTGGGCCGATGTGATGCGTGAGGCGATGGGCATCAACGCCTATCAGAAGCCCTTCTTTGCGAATGCGGGTTATTATCCGATGTATCTGATGCCGCCGGGAAAAGTCGGCGGCGGCTTCGGGGATCTGACGGCCCGACGCACGGCCGCACAGAACCGTCAACTGATGACCGTCCTGGCTGCGCAGGCCCAGAACCCCCACTGGCAATGGTATGTCGAACAGGTCGGCGGGCGCGACTCCGCAGGAGGCTACATCGGCTTCATTCGCGGCCAGTTGCCCAGGGTCGAGGCGAAGAAGCCGGACGACTTGCCCGCATCCCGCCTGTTCGCGGGCACGGGACAGGCCTATCTCAACACCGACATCACCGAGGCAAACAACGATGTGCAAGTCGTCTTCAAGTCCAGCCCTTTCGGCACGCAGTCGCACGGCTACGAGTCGAACAACTCGTTTCTGCTGTGGGCCTACGGACAGCGGCTGCTGATCCGCTCGGGCTACCGTGACATCTACGGCAGCGACCACCATCAGAACTGGATGTGGACCACGCGCTCGACCAACTGCATCACCATCAACGGCCGGGGCCAGCGAAAGCACACCGCCACCGCCCAGGGGCGCATCACCGCGTTCGAGACAACGCCGACCATCGACGTCGTCGTCGGTGACGCCGGCGACGCCTACGAGCCCGAAGCAGGGGTGGAGCTGTTCAAACGCGCGATCCTGTTCGTCAAGCCGGACCTGATCGTCGTCTACGACCGTTTGAGAACGAGCGAGCCCTCGACGTTTGAGTACTGGCTCCACGCCGTCAACGAATTCGACATCGGCGGCGGAAACATGGTCACCGTCAAGCACGGCGACGTCGGCTGTGCGATCAGCATGCACTGCCGCAGCCCGCTGACCTTCGAACAGACGAACGAATACGATCCCAACCCGCGTCCGAGGATCACGCTTCGCGAGTGGCACCTGACCGCCAGGACCACGCAGAAGCGAAAGGACATGGAGTTCATCACCGTCTACCGCCCGTACAGGACAGCCCAAGGGTACATGGGCACCTCCGGCTTCCAGGCCATCCCCGGTGGCTACCTCTTCACCGCCAGTTCGGCCACCGGCCGGCTCACCGCCCTGCTGCCCACTGACGACACGACGACGTTGGAGTCCGACGATCTCCGCACCACCGACGCCGTCCAACTCAAACTCGATCGTCCCGGCCACGAGCCCGAAATCCTCGAAGTCCGAGAGCGGAACCTGCGGTGACAGACGGAGGACGCGGGAGTTCGAAGCACATGGTTTGCGATTCTTCGACGCGGCCGACGAGGTAGAAGCCGGACTTTTCGAGGACGCGACAGGATGGCGCGTTTTGCGGCGTGGTGTCGGCGAGAATCCGGCGGACGCGGGGATCGTCGAACGCCCATCTCAGCAGAGCCCCGACGAGTTCGGTTGCATAGCCCTGGCCTCGCCACGCCGGCATGATGGAGAAACCGATCACGGCATCCCCTTCCTCGCTGGGGGGGCCGAGAAAACCGGCGGCGCCCACCAGCATCGCTCGCTGCGGACCGCTCCGTCGGATGGCGTACCAAGTGTACCAGCCAACGACATCCGACCCACCTTTGCGCAGGCAGTCGCGGAAGAACTCCTGGGCGCCCCGGTCATACTCGCCCGGCGGCCAGCCCGCCTCGATGTCTACGCCCAACAGGGCCGTCAGACGTTGAGGGCCTTCGAGTTCGGCGTGAATATGGTCAAGTGTTGCGGCAACCACATCCAAACGGGGGGTGGTCAGCGTCAGAGGTATCGAAGATCGCATGGGCTCGATGGTCCTTCCCAGAGAGCACGGTGTCCTTGCATTGCGTCGGAAGATCATAGTCCAACCAGCAAAGGACGCAAGCGGTTTCTCAGTGTTCTGTTTCGGCGTCAGGCGGCCACGCTGGGCCGGTTCTCAGGCCTGGATTCGGGTTGATCCGACGTGCGGTTTCGGCTATGCTCTGGGCATGGCAGGCTGGCAGATCAGAACGACAACGAACAGGGCAGCATGCGGCAGAGGCGGCCGGACGACACCGTCGTGTGACGTATCGAAACGCTCATTATTGGGGAGATAGCACATGGCCAGGGATATGGAGCAGCTCTACCAGCAGCGACTGAATCGGTATGTGACGGCGATGCGGAACGAGAAGCCGGACATGATTCCGATCCGGCCGTTCGTGGCCGAGTTCGTGGCGAAATACGCCGGCATGACCTGCCAGGATGTGGCCCACGATTACACCAAGGCCTTCGAGGCCGCCGTCCAGTGCGCCAAGGACTTCGACTGGGACGCGGTCGTGGCGAATATGGTGTACGTCTGGACGGGCCTTGCCCAGGCGGCCGGCCTTCGTTACTACGGCATCCCGGGGATCGGCATCCCCGCCAATACGGGTTTCAACTACATCGAGCCGCCCGAGGATCAGGCGTTCATGCGGGAGGACGAATACGATGAGCTGATCGACGACCCGACGGCGTTTCTCTACAACACATGGCTGCCGCGTGTCTCGACGGAGGTCAGCAAGATCGGCGAGGCCTCGACCTATCGCAACAACATCGCGCTGACCAAGAGCGCAATGGCCATGATGCAGTACTTCTACGCGTTCGGACCTCAGGTCGGGCGGCTTCGCAGCGAATGCGGCACGGCGTCGGCCATCGCGGGCATCTTCAAGTCGCCGTTCGACATCATCGCCGACAAGCTTCGCGGCTACGTCGGCCTGACGATGGACATGCACAAGCAGCCGGAGAAGGTGCTCAAGGCCGCCGAGGCGATCATGCCGCACATGGTGCACGTGGGCCTGACCACCGCCGACCCGAACAAGCAGGTGCCCATCGGTTTCTGGATGCACCGGGGCTGCGTGCCGTTCGTCACGCCCCAGCAGTTCGACTCGCACTATTGGCCCACGCTCAAACCCTGCATCGAGGAGTTCTGGAAGAATGGGCACCAGACGCTCTTCTACGCCGAGGGCAAGTGGCGGCACCACTTCGACACCTTCCGCAGCCTGCCCGAGCGCAGCATCGTCTTCCACTGCGACCAGGACGACATCTTCGAGGTCCATCGCAAGCTGCACGACAGGTTCGCGATCAGCGGCGGGGTCCCCAATATGCTGCTGAGCTGGGGCACGCCGGAGGAAGTGCGGCAGTTCGTCCTGCGCGTGATCAAGGAGGTCGCCAAGGACGGCGGCTATATCCTCGACGCCGGCGCGATCATGCAGAACGACACGAGCGTCGAGAACATGAAGACGATGACCCAGGTCTGCCGCGAGCATGGGGTTTACGCCTCCGGCACATACAAGACGCCGGTCGCGACACCTCCGTGCGATCTGCCTTCGTCGGTCGAATCGCGCAAGAAGGTCACGGGTATGGCCGGCCGGCCGGCGCCGCGCGTCAAGCCGGGCGTGTGCTTCCCCTGGGAGCAGCGTGCCAAGGACCTGCCCGAAATCACGGGCGACAAGGCCCTGGTGCAGAAGGTCTGGGAAGACGTCGATGCCTTGGGCAACATGTACATCTGGCAGATGTTGCTGTCATTCTGATGCATTCGTAGTCTGCCCGTAAGGGCATATCAAGAGAACGCCTGACGGCGTCACTACAAACAGGTCTGGGAGGATCTCGATGAATTGCAGGATTGGGCGGCGAGCGTTCCTGAAGCACACAGCCTTCGCCGTGAGCAGCGCGACGATACCTTATTTCGTTCCCTCTTCGGCGCTGGGCAAGGCCGGCGCTGTCGCCGCCAGTGAACGCATCACAGTGGGCTTCATCGGGACGGGCGATCACGGCATCAACATGAACCTCAAGAGTTTTCTGGCCCAGCCCGATGCGCAGGCGGTGGCGGTCTGCGACGTCGATCCGGTCAACCTGCACAAGGCCCGCGACCTGGTCAACGCCGGGTATGACAACACCGACTGCCTGACGACGCAGGACTGGCGGGAGATCGTGGCCCGTCCGGACATCGACGCGGTGATGATCTCGACGCCGGACCACTGGCACGTTCCGATCTCCATCGCCGCCGCGAAGGCAGGCAAGGATGTTCAGTGCGAGAAGCCGACTTTGACGATCGAAGAGGGCCGCAGGCTGGTCGAAGTAGTGGAGCGCTACGACCGGGTCTTTCAGTGGTCCACCGAGGATCGGGCCGTGGACGTCTACCACCGCATGTGCGAGTTGGTTCGCAACGGACGGATCGGCAAGGTCCATACGATCAAGGTGGAGCTGCCGGTCGGACCCGATACGCCGGGCAACCCCGAGCCGATGTCCGTGCCCGAGGGCTTCGCTTACGATATGTGGCTCGGGCCGGCCCCCTGGGCCCCGTACACCAAGGACCGCTGCCACTGGAATTTCCGCTGGATCTTCGATTACTCCGGCGGCATGCTCACCGACTGGGGCGCCCACCTGCTCGACGGCGCTCAATGGGGCAACGACACCGAGCACACCGGGCCGGTCGAGGTCGAGGGCCGAGGCGTGTTCTGCCAGGGCGGCCTGTACGACACCGCCCACGAATACCATCTGGAGTACACCTATGCCGACGGCGTCAAGCTCCTCGTCGACTCGGGAGAACCCAGCCTGCGGTTCGAAGGCACCGACGGCTGGATCGGCAATCGCGGCTGGCGTGGCAAGCTCGAAGCCAGTCGGCCGGCCATTCTGAATTCCGTCATCGGCCCCGACGAGATTCACCTGTACACATGCCCGCAGGGCGAACACCGCAATTTCCTGGACTGCGTCAAATCGCGTCAGGCGTGCTATTTCCCGCCAGAGATCGGACAGCGGTGCTTCACCATCGCCCACATCGGAAATATCGCGATGCGTCTGGGCCGTAAGCTCCGCTGGAACCCGCAGGAAGAACGCTTCGTCAGCGACGACGAGGCCAATCGGATGCTCCGCCGCGCCGCTCGCAGTCCATGGAATCTTCTCTGACCGGGCGCCCGGACGAGGAACTCGCCATGAAGATCCATACGCTCATCGCTGTCCTGCTTCCGGCACTGATCGCAGGCAACGTGCCGGCGGTCACCTGTAGCGACTGTCACGCGCTCGAACTGACCGGGCAGGACCTTTCCCCCTGGGATGGTGACACCGGACAATGGGAGAGCATCGCGGACGCGCATCTGAGCGCGGACGATCCGACGCGACTGACGGGTGAGCCGGGCGTTGGAGCGATCCTGAACGGCCCGACCGGTCGAACGGGGCATCTGCTCAGCAAGCAACACTTCGGCGATGTCAGCGCCCACATCGAGTTCATGGTGGCGAAGGACTCGAATTCGGGGGTCTATTTCATGGGCCGCTACGAGGTACAGATCTTCGATAGCTGGCAGAAGGAATCGCCTTATCCCGGTATCGAATGCGGCGGAATCTACGAACGGTGGGACGAAAGCCGTACACCCAAGGGCTTCGAGGGACGCTCCCCTCGTGTCAATGCCTCGCGGGCGCCGGGGCAGTGGCAGAGCTTCGACGTGGTGTTTCGCGCGCCGCGATTCGACGCCGTCGGGCGCAAGGTCGCCAACGCCCGCTTCGAGAAGATCGTCCACAACGGCGTCGTCGTCCATGAGGACGTCGAGGTGACCGGGCCCACGCGGGCCGGGGTCTTCGACGATGAGAAGCCGCTCGGCCCTCTGATGCTCCAGGGGGACCACGGTCCGGTTGCATACCGCAACATCCGGCTGGCCCCGGCCGGGGCCAATCCGTTCTTCGCCTTCGACAACGCCGTTGTCGATGAGCAGCATCCGACGGCCCGCGCCCAGGCGGAGACGCTCAGGGAACTCGGCTACGCCGGCATCAGCGTGGGGCTCGACCGGTATCCGTCTCTATCGGACCTGCTGGATGAGCTGGACCAACGCAACCTGCGGCTGTTCACCGTCTACGCGGGCGTCAATATCGATTCGGGACAAGAGCCCTATGGCTCGGCACTGAGAAACGCCATCGAAACGCTTTCGGGCCGCAATACGATTGTCTGGCTGTTCATGCAGAGCCGGGAGCACAAGCCATCCTCTGCAGCGGGCGACGAACGTGCGGTCGCGATCCTCCGCGAATTGGCTGACCTGGCGACCCGGCACAACGTGCGCATCGCGCTCTATCCCCACCACGCCTTCTGGCTCGAACGGATCGAAGATGCCATCCGGGTGGCTGACAAGGTGGACCGGCCGAACGTCGGCGTTACGTTCAACCTGTGCCATTGGCTCCGGGTCAGTCCGAACACGAGTGCCAAGATGCTCCTCACACAGGCGATGCCACGGCTCTTCGCCGTTTCGATCAACGGGGCCGATTCCGACGGGCGAGACTGGAACACGCTGATCCAGACGCTCGATAAGGGCACATTTGACATGACTGCCTTCTTGAAAACACTGGTCGACACCGGTTATACTGGCCCGATCGGGCTGCAAGGGTATGGCATCGGCGGCGATGCCCGCGACAACCTGACGCGGTCGATGCAGGCTTGGCAGAAGCATTCCCGGGTTTTGTACGGGGATATCTCGTCGTTCGGGCTGCCGAAGAGATGATGGCTCCTATAGGACTTATAGGAGCACCGAAGAACCATAGAGCCGATCATGGAAACGCTTCGATTGCTGTGTGATTACTTTCCGACCGCTGTGTTCACCGGCAAGTGCCTGGTGCTCATCAGTGAGGACTGGCGTGTCGAGTTGACCGAGCACAAGGACAGCGACTTCAGCCGGGGCTCGACCCAGCCTTCGGTGATCCGCGTGCGCATCTTCAAGAAGGCCCTCAACGGCGAATTCGTTCCGGGCTTCTATGAGGATTTCCAACTGCCCGTGCTGGGCGAGTTGGCCGAGCAGATCGAGAAGTACGTGCAGTTGGCCATCGGCACGAACCTGCGGGAGAATGTCGAGTAGCCTTTCGGGGCCTCCGGCTCAAAGGCGCGAAGGCTGCCGCAACACCGCTGATTCCTATGCCCCAACCGGAAATCCACCAAGACGAGCAGGGTGTGGTGCTGGTCGCCAAGATCGTACCCGGCAGCAGCAAGACGGCGCTGGCCGGTGTCCTCGATCATATGGTCAAGATCAAGGTCGCGGCACCTCCGGAGAAGGGCAAGGCCAATGAATGCTTGGTTGCCTTCCTCGCCCGGCGACTCGGCGTCCGAAAGAACGCCATCCACATCCTCACCGGACAGACCAACCCGATCAAGCACGTAAGGATCGATGGAATCTGTGCGCGAACCTGCCAGGAGAAGCTGGGCCTCGGCTGATGCGCCAAGGCCCTGCATCGCTGCCGCTAAAGAATCGAATCGGGCAACTTCGTCAAGTGAATGCTTCGGATCGCGCCGGTCGTCACCCAGGTCGCGATGCCAAGCGGCTGACACAGATCCATCTCGGCCCGGATGTCGATCCTCCGGTCGGTGGTGTCGAGGTCCACAAGCTGCTCCCCGTCGAGCCATGCGGTGATGCGATTGGGAGCGACACGCAGACGCACGTGGTACCAGGTCTGCTTCTTGAATGAATAGAACGTCGTCGTGGGGTTTTCCGAGGCATCGTAGTAGTCGATGGTGGACAGGCCGCAGAGCGTGCCCCCCCACCCGCCGAGCACCAGCGTACAGGGCTTGTCGGCCACGGGAAACGTCAGCGCACAGAAGAAGTCGTTCCCCTCGACGCGCATCGCTTCGAGGGTGATCTCGTAGTTCATGCGAATGACCGGACCGGTCCAGGTGATCCCGGTGGCGTAGCTTCCCATCTCCAGGTAGATGGCTCCGTCCTTGACGTAGACGTCGCCCTGCCCACCGAAATCCGTCACCTTCCACTGGCCGAGACTGTGCCCGTCGAAGAGCCGTATCTGCTCGCCCGGCCCGAGATCCACGATCCCTTTTGGCGCCTGTTGCACCTCCGCGGTCGGGGCGACCCCCTCGTCAGGGACAGCCTGCGAGACGGCATTTGCCTCGGTAGAGGATCTGTCCGCTGGCTCTGAACTCGAACAGGGGCACCGGCAGCCGGGCAACAATACCGCCGGAATCGACAGGGCCAGAACCAGAACACCCCAGCCTGATGGACGAGACGGTTGGGTCCGAGAACACCCCCGCTGTACATTTGTCTGACGCAGCAAAGCCATATTGTCCTCCTGACAGTTCAATTTCGTTTGGAGCAGCGTACGCGAGGCGGTACAATTATACAAGCACAATTGGCCGGCAAAGCGATGTCTCCAAGGACGACGAAACACGCAAGACGGGAGAACCTGCGGCCGATAAGAAACGTAGGAACCTGCACTTAGCGAGAGCCGAAGGCAGATCGGCGACTGCGGCCTCGCGCGCGATGGGGTGTTGCCTTTTCCGTGGACGCAACCGAGAAGGGCCAATGAAGAATATCATTCTGAGCGCGGCTGTTCTGCTGACGGCGCTCCAGGCGGGCGCCTTCGCACAAAGCTCCCGTCTGGCCAATGCCGGCAAGGCGGGGCTCTACGTGCGGTCGCTCGACGAGGTCCTGCGTCTTCAGGACGAAGAGATGGATCTGGCGACGGCCGCGTTGATCGCGTCGGAGTACTGGAGCGACTTCGTGCACGGCCGCCGGTACATCGAGCAGCTCGACGCCATGGCCTATGAGATCCGCAACCGGCTTCGACAGCAGCGTCTTGCGGTTAACCACCGCGCTATTCCGGTCATCAACGACTACCTGTTCAATGAGCTTGGCTTCAAAGCCATCCCCCACGCCGACGATCCCAACGATCTCTTTCTACACTCGGTCATGGACCGACGGCAAGGGTACTGCCTGAGCCTGTCGGTGCTCTATCTGTCCGTGGCCGAGCGTCTGGGGCTGAAAGTCTACGGCGTGGTCGTTCCGGGACACTTCTTCATCCGGTTCGATGACGGCCGGACCCGGTTCAACATCGAGACGACCAGTGGCGGGGCTACGCCCCCCGACCAGCACTACATCGAGAAGTTCAAGGTCCCTAACAATCGGGTCCCGACCATCTACATGAGGAATTTGACCAAGCAGCAGACACTCGGGTGTTTCTTCAACAACCTGGGCACGGTCTATAACGATATCGGGGACACCGGCACTGCCATGCTCGCCCTCGAACGTGCCGTGGCGATCAACCCCACATTGTCGGAATCCCGCGCCAATCTCGGCAACGTCTACCTGCAGATGGGTCGAACCGAAGACGCGCTGCGTCAGTATCAGGCGGCCCTTGACCTCAACCCCAACGACGCCAAGGCCTACCACAATCTCGCCAACGGATACGTCGAGTTCGACCGTCTGGACTATGCGGTTTCGTCCTACCGCCAGGCACTCGCGCTCGATCCAAACCTGGTCGACGCCCACCGCGGGCTGGCCCTGGTCTACACCCGTATCGAGCGACATCTCGAAGCAGCACACGAGCTCAAGCAGGCCGTGCGCATCGCGCCGCGCAACGGCGACGTCCGCAGCCAACTCGGGGATCTGTATTATCGCGCGGGCAACTACCGTGATGCCCTTCTGGAATACCAAACGGCCGTCGGCCTTGACAGAAACTCGGCGGAGAATCACTACAGATTGGCGCAGTGCTACCGCCAACTCGGCCAGAGAGCGAACGAGATACGAGCCTACAAAGACGCCCTGTCACTGAATCCGAACATGTTGGGGGCACTGGTCGACCTGACGAACGCATACGTCGATCGACAGGATTTCACTTCGGCGTTGCCCTACTGTCGGCAGGCCGTCGCTTTGGATCCGGAGAACCCGACGATCCACGCGCAGCTGGGGGACTTGTACGGTCGCATGGACGACATGGAGAAATCGATCGCGTCGTTTCGCCGGGCCTTAGCCATCAAGCCCGATTATGCGGAGGCCTACTGCGGACTCGCCCTGGCGTATCAGAGGACCCACCAGATCGAAGAGGTCGTCGCGGCATACGAATCGGCGTTGAAGGTCCAGCCGGACATGTTGATGGCGCTGGTGAATCTCGGCAACACGCACTTCGGGCAGGGTGACTACGAGGCGGCCATCGGTTACTACCGCCGGGCCATCGCCGTCCGCCCCAAGGATGCGTCGATCCACCACAACCTGGGAGCCGCCTATTCCAACAAGAACGATTATGTCCAAGCGGCCCAGGCGTATCGCCAGGCCGTCACCCTCGATCCCAACTTCGGCGACGCACACTACGGGTTGGCCTGTAGTCTCTACATGCTTCAACAGTATGACCTCGCATGGGATCACGTGAACACGGCCAAGCGGCTTGGCACGAACGTCCCGGACGATCAGATCCGTGCGATGCAAAGCAAAGCGAAGCGCCCTTGAAGCGTTCCCGCGCAGGCCGGACAGGGACTCGCGACAGGCTGTTGTGACGACGAGACGCATATTTGCAGGACCGAGGTGGAGCACACGAAGGACAAACCGGTAATCGGAATCATTGGGGGCATCGCTTCCGGCAAGAGCGCGGTGGCCGCGGCGTTCGGCCGGCTGGGCGCGGCTGTCGTCGACGCAGACGCTCTCGCCCGCGAGGCGCTCGATACGCAGACAATTCGCGAAGCGATTGTCGCACGGTTCGGCCCCCGGGTTCTCGGCGACGCCGGGCAGATCGACCGCCGGGCCCTGGCGGAGATCGTTTTCGCCGACGCGGCAGAACTCGCCGTCTTGAACCGGATCGTCCATCCATTCGTCCTTGGACGGGCGGAAGCGTTGATCGCAAGGCATCAGCGAGACCCGGCCGTCAAGGCGGTGGTGCTCGACATGCCCCTGCTCGTCGAGGTCGGCTGGGCCGACCGGTGTGACCGGATCGTGTTCGTCCGGTGCGACCGTGCCGCCCGAATGGAGCGGGCCCGACGAGGCCGATCCATGGACGAACGAACCGTCGAAATTCGTGAAAATTTTCAGATTTCTCTGGACACCAAAGCGGCCCTTGCCGATAATACTATAGACAACAACTCTGACTTCTCGGCACTAGTCAGGCAAGTCGAATTTATCTTCTCTGAGATGACTTAAGAAGAGTGAGCGTGGTTCGTTCAAGGTGTGTTGGTGTTGTCCCCTTGAGCGGCAGGCACGAGATCGCCCGTTTCCTGGCTCCCATCCCGTAGAACCACGACAGAGAAGGTCGTCCACATTGACAAGAGGGGTGTTGCCCGCATCGTTAGGGACAGGTTTCCACCTGCACTACCCGGGGTACGGGTCACCGCAAGAACTCGCGTGTGCAAAAGGAGCAGTCATGGCCAAGGCCAAAATGACCAAGAAAAGGAAATCAAAGAAGAAGCCGGCGCCCCATCCGGACGTGGCCATCGAACAGGCCGAAGAGACCCAGGCGGCTTCCGCTTCGACGGCGACAGCCGAAACCATCGAGGTCATCGACGGGGCCGAGTCGCTCGACGAGGAATCGACGCACGCCAAGTACGAGCGGATCAAGAAGGGCAACCTCTACCTGACGGATCTCCAGAAGCTCACAGTGGCGGATCTGCATGAGATCGCCAAGAACGAGGGAATCACCGAGTACAGCGCCCTGAAGAAACAGGACCTGATTTTCCGCATCCTCAAGGAACGCATCCGCCAGACCGGCCTGATGTACGGCGAGGGTGTCCTCGAGGTCCTGCCGGACGGTTACGGCTTCTTGCGCAATCCCAGCTACAACTACCTGTCGTCCTCTGACGACATTTACGTTTCCCCGTCGCAGATTCGCCGATTCGGATTGCGAACCGGCAACGTCGTTTCAGGACAAATACGACCTCCAAAGGACTCAGAGAAGTATTTTGCCCTGCTGCGCGTCGAAGCGATCAATTTCGAGAATCCCGATCTGCTCGCCGACAAGATCGTCTTCAGCGACCTGACGCCGCTGCACCCCGAGGACCGTCTGATCCTCGAGACCGGCACGGACGAGCTGAGCATGCGGATCATCGACATCGTCACTCCGGTGGGCAAGGGCCAGCGCGGTCTGATCGTCGCCCCGCCGCGCACCGGCAAAACGATTCTGCTCCAGAAGATGGCCAACGCCATCACGCAGAACCATCCGGAAGCCAAGCTCATCGTCCTGCTGATCGACGAGCGTCCGGAAGAAGTCACCGAGATGGCCCGAAAGACCGCCCCGGACGTCGAGGTCATCAGTTCGACCTTTGACGAACCGGCGTCGCGGCACTGCCAAGTGGCCGAGATCGTGATCGAGAAGGCCAAGCGTCTGGTCGAATATGGCCAGGACGTGGTTATTCTGCTCGATTCGATCACGCGTCTGGCCCGCGCGTACAACAATGAGACCCCGCACTCCGGACGCATCCTGACCGGCGGTGTGGACGCCGGCGCCATGCAGATGCCCAAGAAGTTCTTCGGCGCCGCCCGCAACGTCGAGGAAGGCGGCTCGCTGAGCATCTTCGCGACCGCCCTGATCGACACCGGCTCCAAGATGGACGAGGTGATCTTCGAGGAATTCAAGGCCACCGGCAATATGGAGCTGCACCTGGACCGGCGTCTCGTGGACCGACGGGTCTATCCGGCTATCGACATCAGCCGCAGCGGGACGCGACGGGAGGAGTTGCTGCTCGATCCGAAGGAGTTGGAACTCGTGTATCGCCTGCGAAGGGTGCTAAGCGACCTGAACCCGGTCGAGGCGGTCGAGTTGCTCAAGAACCGACTCTCCAAGACGCGGAGCAACGCCGAGTTCCTGATGACCATGAATCTGGATTAGCACAGGCATCGAGGCCGTCACCGGAGGACAGGGCGTCGGACCCTTTACGCCGGGGCCTGTAAAAGGTAACATGAGATCCGGCAGGCGTGGGCCTGCCGGATTTTTTTGTTCGCACCTTGGAGTCGGGAGCGTCATGGCAGAGCAGTTGGACAAAGTCTACGATCCGCAAACCGTCGAGAAGCAGGTCAACGCCCTCTGGGGTTCGAAGCCATATTTTCACCCGGATCCCTCCGGCACCATCGACGGGGCAACGTACACGATCGTGATCCCGCCGCCCAACGTCACGGCCGCGCTGCACCTGGGCCACGCCCTGAACAACACGCTGCAAGACGTCCTGATCCGCTTCCGCCGGATGCAGCAGCGCAAGACGCTGTGGATGCCCGGCACCGATCACGCCGGCATAGCCACGCAGACGGTGGTCGAGAAGCGCATCCTCGCCGAAGAGGGCAAGCGGCGCACCGACTTCCCGCGAGAGGAATTCGTCGCCAGGGTCCAGGCCTGGAAGGATGAGTACGAGGCAACCATCATCGGCCAGCTCAGGGCGATGGGCTGCTCCTGCGACTGGGCGCGCACGCGATTCACGATGGACGAGGTCTGTGCCAAGGCCGTGCGGGCGAATTTCTTCAACCTGTTCCGAGACGGGCTGATCTATCGCGGCAAGCGACTGGTCAACTGGGACCCCGCTACCCAGACGGTCCTGGCCGACGACGAAGTCGAGCATGAAACCGTTCGCGGCCATTTCTGGTATCTGCGCTATCCGCTCGTCGAGCCGGTCGAGATTGACACCAAACGCATAGAGCACGTCACGGTCGCGACGACGCGGCCGGAGACGATGCTCGGCGATACCGCCGTCGCGATGAATCCCGCCGACCCGCGGACGAAATACCTCGTCGGCAAACAGATCCGGCTGCCTATCGCCGGGCGGATCATTCCGATCATCGCCGACGAGCACGTGGTCCTGCCCAACCCCGAAAGCGAGGACGAGAAGGCCCGTTTCTCGACGGGCTTCCTGAAGGTTACGCCCGCCCACGACCCCGACGACTGGGCCATCGGCCAGCGGCACGGGCTGCCGGTCATCAACATCATGGCCCCGGACGGATCGATCAGCGACAAGTACGGCTGGACCGATGCGACGGAGCCTGAGGCGCGAGAGCTGCTCGGCATGGACCGTTTCGAGGCCCGCGAGGCGATCGTCGAGTGGTTCCGCCAGGAAGACCTGCTCGAAGAGGTTCGCGAATACACCCATGAGGTGGGCCACAGCTACCGCAGTCACGTGCCTATCGAGCCGTATCTCTCCGACCAGTGGTACATCGCGGTCAAGAAACCGATCGAGCATCTGGCCGCCAAATTCGGCGACGGCCTGATCGAAGGCACCGATGTCCCGGTGAACTCGCTGGCGGGCCTGGCACTGAAGCCCCTGCTCGACGGCCGGCTGCGATTCATTCCCGAACGGTACGCCAGGACGTACCAGGCATGGCTGGAGAACCTCCGCGACTGGCCGATCAGCCGCCAACTCTGGTGGGGCCACCGCATCCCAGTTTGGTCGGAGCCCGGCTCCGATGCCGCCCTGCCCGATGGTCCTGTCGACAGCATCTTCTCGGTTGCAGGGCAATCCGACGAGGGGCCTGTCACGTTTGTCTGCGTCGCGCCAGGCCATGAGGATCTCGAAACAAGGCTTGAAGTCGAGGGCTGGAGTCGTGACGACGATGTGTTGGACACGTGGTTCAGCTCGGCGTTGTGGCCGTTCAGTACGCTGGGCTGGCCCGATGAGACGGCGGAGATGAAGACCTTCTATCCGGGCGACGTCCTGTGCACCGCGAGGGAGATCATCACGCTGTGGGTCTCGCGGATGGTGATGATGGGCCAGTACTGCGCCGGGGACATCCCCTTCCGCGACGTGTACATCCACGCGATGATCCAGGACGGCGAAGGGCGCAAGATGTCCAAGAGCCTGGGCAACGGGATCGATCCGCTGATCGCCATCGACAGCCACGGCGCCGACGCGATGCGGTTCACCCTGGCCAGCATGACCACCGACACGCAGGACATCCGCATGCCGGTGGCGCCGATGACGCTGCCCGACGGTCGCCAGGTCAACACCTCACCCAAGTTCGACATCGGCCGTAACTTCTGCAACAAGCTTTGGAACGCCTCGCGTTTCGCGATGATGAACCTCGACGGGTTCGAGCCGACCCAGTTCGATACCGACGACCTGGACATCATCAGCCGATGGATCCTATCTCGCCTGGCCGCCACGGAAGCGGAGGTCACCGCCGCACTGGAGGCCTTCAAGTTCAGCGAGCCGCTGGCGCAGCTCTATCGCTTCTTCTGGAACGATTTCTGCGACTGGTATCTCGAGTGGGTCAAGTTCAGCATGCGCGACGAGGCCCGCCGGCCCATCGCCCAGAACGTTCTGGCGTTCGTCCTCGATCGCACCCTGCGACTGCTGCATCCGTTCGTGCCGTTCATCACGGAGGGCATCTATCGGAAGCTCAACGAACTGGCCCCCGCCAGACGACTCGGGAGCGTCGCCGCCGGCGACGGCTCCGAGGCCCTGACGGTCGCCCAGTGGCCCAAGGGGCTCGACGGACTCGTCAACGCCGACGTGGAGGAGCAGATCCGCCTCGTGCAGGAGACGATCCGCGCGGTCCGCGACATTCGGAACAAGTACAACAAATCGAGCGAAGGATTGGCGGCTTCGGCAGCCGCGCCGCAGGCCACCGCCGAAGTCCTCAACGCCAATGGCGATTTGATCTGCCAACTGGCCAACCTGAATTGTTTCCGGGCGGCCGAGGGGGCGGCCAAGCCGAACAACGCCGCCACCACCATAGTAGAACAAACGCAGGTCTTCGTGCACGACGTGATCGACCCGGCCGCCGAACGGGCTCGTCTCGAAAAGCAAAAGCAGGAGATTCAGCAGGCCAAGAAGGCCGTTGAAGGCAAGCTGGCCAACGAGAATTTCGTGAGCCGGGCCAAGCCGGAGGTCGTCGCCCAGGCCAGAGAGAGGCTCACGCAGCTTCAGGAGCAGTTGCAGGCGGTGGAAACGCACCTGGCGGAACTGGGCGGCTGACCCGACGAAGGGAGACCCAAGATGGACGTGGAAGTTGAACTGTCACGAATCATCATCAATGAGACGTCCGACCAGCAGATCATCGTCTTGAAGGAGCGGCACGGCGAGCGGGCCTTCCCCATCGTGATCGGGATTGTGGAGATCTTTGCGATCGACCGCCGGCTCAAAGGGATTACCCCCCCGCGTCCGATGACGCACGACCTTCTGGCAAGCGTTATCGACGGTCTGGGAGCAACCATCGATCGCATCGTGATCGACGATTTGCGCGATCACACCTTCTACGCCAAGATCTACCTGCGGCTGAACGGCCGTACGGTCACAATCGACTCGCGTCCTTCCGACGCAATCGCCCTGTGTGCGGCGATCAAGGCGCCGATCTTTGTAGCCGATCACGTTTTCGACAAGACGAGTCAGTGAACAGCGTCGCAATCACCAGCAGTCCGACGGCAATGCACAGCATCGCGTCGGCCACGTTGAATGTATGCCAATGCCGGCCGGGCCAATAGACCACATCGATGAAATCACGGACCCTTCCGTCGTTGAACGCCCGGTCGTACAGATTTCCGCACACCCCCGCTGCAAACAAACCCAAAGCGATCTGGACGATCCGCTGCCGCGCCGATCCAAACAGGAAGACGCCCAGAATGATCAATAACGCCACGGTGGATACGCCCACCAGGAAGGCTTGCCGCCCGGAGGCAATGCCGAAAGCAGCGCCGTCGTTGAGCGCCAGCCGGAACGTCAGGATGCCACGGATGATCGTCCGGCTCTGATCGGGCTCGTCGCGCAATGCCGCAAACACGGCCTGCTTCGTCCAGAGATCCAGCAGCAGCCCCACCGCCGCCACAGGCCAGAAGACCAGATGCGCGAACCTGTCGGGCAATCCCTCTCTGCAGAATTCCAGGAGCCCGCGACGGGGAGATGCCTCCCCTGTCTGCTGTTGGGTTGTCGTCGGTTCAGTCATTCAGTCCTCGCAAAGGGTCTGTCATCAGAGCATGCTCCTTGATCAGCTTCTCCAGCCAGTCTCGCCTGGGCTGATCGGGATTGATCGCCAGCGAACGCCGCCAATGCCGCAGCGCCGCCGCCTGCCATGTCTCCTCGCCGCTGCGCTGCGCCTTGACCATACAGGCAACGCCCAGTCCTCGATAGGCTTCCCAATCGCCGCCGTCAATCGCAATCGCCCTCTCGTACATCCCGATCGCCCGGTCGGCCTCGCCAAGTTTCAGGAGGCAGTACCCCAGATCGCGAAACGCCCGTGGCCGGTCAGGCTGGATCTCAATAACGCCGAGCAGCACGTCTCTGGCCTGCTCATACTGCCCGCCCTTCATGTGAGCCAGCGCCAGTGCCAGGGCCACCTCCGGGCGCCCGGGGTTGATTTCGAGCAACTCCTGGTACACTTGAGCGGCCTGGTGGTAGTCCTTCTGTTCCTCATAGACCCTGGCAAGCAGACGAAGGACCTCTTCGGATTCGGGATCGATTTTCTGCGCCGCCTCGCAGTGACCGAGCGCCTGCACGGCCCGACCAGCGTTCAGATAGCACTGAGCGGCCCCCAACTGTGCGGCCAGATTCCCCGTGTCCAGCTCCCCCGCCCGTGCAAAGGCTTGGGCCGCCTCGCGGAACCGGCCCAGCGCCTGACAGGCCGTCGCCAGGTCCATGTGGTCCTGAAACGACCACGAGTCAAGGGCAGTCGCCTTCCTGAAGGCCTCGGCAGCGGGCTCGAACTCGTTCAACGCCAGATAGGCCTTGCCCAACTCCGAATAGGCCAGTGCGAAATCGGGGTCCTGTGCCACAACGGCCTTGAGTTGTCGAACCGCCGATTCTTCCTGGCCCAACTCACGAAGCATGACCGCGTCGAGATACAGGTCCACCGCCGGCGGCCGTTCGGAACAGCCAAGAACCAGGCATATCCCCAGCACCGCCATACCAGACCGAGCCAAGATCCCCCTGTCGTTTCCCTCAAACACGCGCCGGCAGCCTTTCCCAATCCTGCGAGGCCCGCAACCCGTCATCCTGACGATCGCGTTTCCCGCCGAGAATCGGATTATACCATTGCCACACCCTCTGTCAAAGGCCCCAAGTCCCCTGGAACCACGGCCGTACCGGGAAACGGAAATGTTTGACACCGGGGGGAGCGGCCCGTATCGTATGGGGCTGCTTTGGTTTCGGTGCACACTGGGACGAGGCTGTGCCTCGTCTCTGTTGTTATGGATTGAAAGGTATGCATCACATGGCGAAAGAAAAGGCCGCGATTGCCAAACGACCCTGTGTCCTCATTATACGCGATGGCTGGGGGTGCAACCCGGAAGCCGGCGAAGACGACTACAACGCCGCTCGGCAGGCCCACACGCCGACAGACGACATGCTGATGGCCGACTACCCCCACTGTCTGATCCACACCTATGGCGAGTACGTCGGACTGCCCGATGGGACGATGGGCAACAGCGAGGTGGGCCACCAGAACATCGGCGCCGGACGGACGGTGCCTCAGGAATCCGTTCGTCTGACCCACGCCATACGCGACGGATCCTTCTTCCAGAACGAGGAATTCCTCCGGCTGGTCAGGTTCGTCAAGGAACGCAAGGGCAAAGTGCACCTGATGGGTCTGTGCAGCGATATCGGCGTCCATTCTCTGCTCGGACACCTCTACGGCCTGCTCGAACTGGCCAAGCGAAGCGGCCTGACGGACGTGTTCATCCACGCCTTCACCGACGGTCGCGACTCACCACCCGACAGCGGTTTGGGCTATATTCAGCAGATCGAGAGAAAGGCGGCCGAGATCGGCGTCGGCAAGATTGCCACCGTTATGGGGCGGTTCTATGCCATGGACCGCGACAGCCGATGGGACCGCGTCCAGAAAGCCTATGAGTGCCTGCGGAGCGGCAAGGGGCTCAAGGCCTCCAGCGCGCAGGACGCCGTCAAGAGCAGCTATGCGAAGGACACGACCGACGAATTCATCGAACCAACGTGCATCGTCAACAAGGACCTTGAGCCGCTGGCGACAATCGACGACGGCGACGGCGTCATTTTCTTCAACTTCCGAGGCGACCGGCCCCGTGAGTTGACCCGCGCATTCGTGGACCCGCACTTCAAGGAATTCGTTCGAACGACGCTGCCGGACATCTGCTTCGTTTGCATGACCGAATACGACGCCAGCATCCCGGTGGCCGTGGCGTTTCCCAAACCTCCCAAGATGAAGAACATCCTCGCGGCCTATTGGAGCGAACTGGGCCTCAAACAGTTCCGCTGCGCCGAGACGGAGAAGTACGCCCACGTAACGTTCTTCTTCAACGACTACACGGAGAAACCCTTTAAGGGCGAAGACCGCCAGATCGTCCCCTCGCCGAAGGTACGCACATACGATCTCAAGCCGGAAATGAGCGCCCGCGAGGTCGCCAACGTCGTGCTCGAAAGACTCGACTCCGACAAGTATGACGTGATGGTCGTCAACTTCGCCAATCCGGACATGGTCGGTCATACCGGCGATCTTGCTGCCGCGATTCAGGCGGCCGAAACGGTCGATGAATGCGTGGGGAAGATCCTCGACAAGGTCAAGAGCATGGGCGGCGCCGCCGTCATCACGGCCGATCACGGCAATTTCGAGAAGATGATCGACGGCAGCCCGGACAGCCCGCACACGGCTCACACCATCGGCGACGTACCGCTGATCGTCTTCGACGACCGCTACCAGGGCCGGAAGTTGCGGGCAGGCGGAACGCTGGCCGACATCGGACCGACGATGCTGGAGATCATGGGGCTGCCGCAGCCACCCGAGATGACCGGCCGCAGCCTGCTCCAGGGGGCATAGCTCAGGGCCGCCGGGGACGACGTCTCTGTACGGCGACAATGGAAGCCGGTGGGAACCATGGGTCGAATCGTTCGCCTTGACCAGAACATGATAAACATGATCGCGGCCGGCGAAGTGATTGAACGCCCGGCCAGCGTGGTCAAGGAACTCCTCGAGAACAGCATTGACGCCGGGGCGACACGAATCGCCGTCACCATCGAAGACGGCGGTCGCAAGCTCATCTCCATCAGCGACAACGGCGATGGGATGGATGCCGGTGATCTGGTCGCCGCCTTTCAGTCGCACGCGACGAGCAAGATCAGGCACACCGCCGATCTGGGAAGCATCTCCACCCTCGGATTCCGCGGGGAGGCACTGGCCAGCATCGCATCGATCGCCCACGTGCGGGCCGTCAGCCGCACGCCTCAATCCGAGCAGGCCCACTGCATCGAAATCGACTGCGGCGATGTCCAGCCTGTCAGCCCGTGCAGCGGCGATGTCGGGACTACGATCCAGGTCCGCGATATCTTCTACAAGACCCCCGCCCGTCGCAAGTTCCTGCGGACGGCCAGTACCGAGATGGGGCACATCAGCGAGCAGTTCACGCGGATCGCCCTTCCCAACGGCCGGCTCGATCTGACGCTCATCCACAACGGCAAGGAGGTGTATCGCCTGTCCAGCCACCTCGCGCTGTGTCAGAGAATCGCCCTGCTCTTCCCCATGCTGGAGGCCGATGACCTGATCGAGACCCGGGCCGAGGAGAAAGGCATTCGCATCCGCACCCTGCTCGGCCATCCGAGTGCGTCTCGGACGAACAACCAGTTCCAGTACACGTTCCTCAACGGTCGGTTCATACGCGACAAGTTCATCTCGCATGCAATCAAGGAGGCCTACCGGGGCCTGCTCGAACCGAATCGGTTCCCGGTCGTCTTTCTGTTCATCGAGATGCCGTACGACGAGTACGACGTCAACGTGCACCCGACCAAGACAGAGGTCCGGTTCTACAACTCCAACCTGGTTCATTCACAGATTCTCAGCACGATGCGAGAGAAACTGCTCGGCACGGACCTGCACGTGGCTGCCCGCCTACCCTCCGGCCCGGAGGACTCTTTGGCGGACAGCCGCCAGATACAGCGGGCCCGACGGCAGGAAATCGCCGATGCCATGGCGGACTTCTTCAAGCAGCACCGCCCCGTCAATCGGCAACAACAATTCGACTTGCCGCCGGATCGGATCTCGCACCGTGATGCGGCGAGCCCACGAGAGCCATCGATATCGCTCCAGGCGGCGCCGCCCCTGCTGAGTCTTGACGGACCGCGGTATCTCCAGATTCACGACAGTTATATCGTCGAACAGACGGACGAAGGCTTCGTCATCATCGATCAGCACGCACTGCACGAAGCGATGTTGTACGAGAAGCTCCGACAGCGGGCCGGCAGCGGCCCCCTCGAATCGCAGCGGCTCCTGCTGCCCGAGACCTTCGATGTGACCGACGCTCAAGCCGATGCCATCGAGGGCAGCACCGACGTCTTCAGCCGGCTCGGCATCGAACTGGCGCCCTTTGGGCCACGAACGTATGCGGTCCAGGCGTTCCCCACGCTGCTGGCCAAGGTCTCTGCCGTGAGCTTCGTGCAGGACCTCGTGGACCTGCTGACGACCAAGAGGACGACATTGAACCCGGAGGACATGCTCGATGAAGTGCTCAACATGACGGCCTGCAAGGCGGCCATCAAGGCGGGCCAACGGCTCACGGACAGCGAGATTCAGCAACTGTTGGCCGACCGGCGGCAATACGAATCGATCAGCCGGTGCCCACATGGTCGCCCGACGACGATCACCTTCTCGATCGGCGAGCTGGAAAAGCAATTCAAGAGGACCTGATGCGCAAGTGGTGCTTGCTACTGGCAGGATTCGCGGCCTGGAACCTCCTGGGCTATGTGCTCCTCCGGCCGCAGCAGGTCGATGCCGTTGCGCATGCGCCGGCCACATCACGTCCGATGCGAGTCGTCTCCATGGCTCCGAACCTCACGGAAATCCTCTATGCGATCGATCTTGGCGAGAGCGTGGCAGCCGTCACGAGCGACAGCGATTACCCTCCGCCAGCTACGGCCAAACCCAATGTGGGCAGCTTCTGGCTCCCGAACGCCGAAGCAGTCATCGCCCAGCGACCCGATCTCGTCCTGACTCTCGAGATCCCGCAGCACAGAGCGCTGGCCACTCGGCTGCGACGAATGGGATACAGGTGCCTGAGCGTGAGCATCTGGACGGTCGATGATCTGTTCGGCGCCATCGAGACCATCGGACGAGCCGCCGGGCGGCAGTCCGAGGCCCAGTCGCTCGTTTTGCGAATTCGGCAGGATATCGAGCAGTGGGGACACGTTCGCGCCGGCAGAGACAGGCCGCGTGTCTTGTGGGTGGTCCAGAGAGAGCCGCTCCGCGTCGCCGGACGGAACACATTCATCAACGATTTGATCGAGTTGGCAGGTGGTCAGAATGCCATCGGGCCGACCCTGCACAAGTACCCGCCCATTGGGGCCGAGCAGGTGATCGGGGCGGACGTCGAGATCATCATTGAGCCTGCCATGATGGGGGGAAACCTCGCGGAGCAGCGTCTCCAGGCCTTGACCTATTGGGGCCGTCTGCCCAGTGTCCCGGCGGTTGCCGCCGGAAGGATATACGTCATCGAAGCCGACACCGTCTCGCGCCTGAGCCCGAGGCTGTGCCGGGGAATCGAGCTGATCGCCGGATGCCTGTGGCCCGACGATTCGGGAGTGTGAAGCCGTGCAGTCCCCTCTGTCTCCGAGAACGCTGCTGACCAGGACACTGGCGGCTGTCGCCCTGCTCCTGCTGGTCATGGTGGCCTGCTCGCTCGTGGGCACCGAGCCGATCAGTCTGAAGGCCGCCCTGATCGGCCCCGACCAGCCGGCATCGCCCAACCTCGACCACGAGATACTGCTGCGGGTTCGCGTGCCTCGAATTCTCCTGGCGGCGATCGTGGGGGCGGCCCTGGCCGGAGCCGGCGTCGTATTCCAGGCCATCCTGCGAAATCCGCTGGCCGACCCCTACATCCTCGGGGTTTCCAGCGGCGCCGGGCTTGGTGCCATGCTGGCGGTCATCAGCGGCATCGGCTGGACCGTTTGGGGGCGCTCTCCCATCGCCATCTTTGCCTTCGTCGGTGCGCTGGGCACCGTTTGGCTGGTCTGGACGGTCGGCCGAATCACGGGCCGGTTCCACGTCACTGGTCTGCTCCTGGCCGGCGTCGTTGTGAATGCCTGCTTCTCGGCCGCGATCATGTTCCTGACTTCAATTGCCAAGAGCCAGGACGTATACGCGACAGTCTTCTGGTTGATGGGCAATATGGCCGAGGAAGATGCGTTCGTCCTCTGGGCCAGCGGCGGGTGCGTCGCGGCGGGACTCGTGTCGCTGTTCTTCGTCAGCGCCCCGCTCAATGCGATCAGCTTTGGTCAGACCGACGCCCAGAGCATGGGCATCCATGTCGAACGCGTCCAGTTCCTCGCCCTGGCGGTGTCGTCCCTGATCACGGCAGTGGCGGTCAGTCTCAGCGGCCTGATCGGGTTCGTGGGGCTGATCGTGCCACACGCCGTGCGGCTTGTCGTCGGGCCCGACCACCGTCAACTGCTGCCTCTGAGCAGTATCCTGGGGGCAATGTTCCTGGTCATCGCTGACACGATAGCCCGCCGCGTCATCGCGCCGGCACAGTTGCCGGTCGGCGTCATCACGGCGATGATCGGAGGCCCGTTCTTCCTGATGCTGCTGATGCGATACAACAGGAAGGTGTGCTGGCTGGCATGAGGAACTGCATACAACTGGACCATGTGACGTTCGCCTATCGGCCGGAACGGCCCGTGCTCATGGACGTCAGTCTGACGGTGGAAGCGGGAACGTTTCTATCCGTGGTCGGGCCGAACGGGGCCGGAAAGAGCACCCTGATCAGCCTGCTCGCGGGCCTGATCAGGCCACAGGCGGGCACGATCGCAATCGATGGCTGCGACGTCGACTCGTACGCCCGGCGCGAGCTCGCCTGCAAAGTGGCGATGGTTCGACAGGAACACGTCCCCACCTTCGGTTTCTCCGTCATAGAGACCGTCCTGATGGCAAGGATCCCTCATTTCAGCCCGTGGGGCTTTGAGCGTCAGGCGGATCGGCGGATAGTGGCCGACGCCCTGGAGATGACGGATACGGCTCGGTTCGCATCACGTCCATTGGCCGGTCTCAGCGGCGGCGAGCGCCAGCGGGTGTTCATCGCCAGGGCCCTCGCGCAGGATACGCCGATCCTCCTGCTCGATGAACCCACGAGTTTCCTCGACCTGCATCACCAGGTGGGAATCTACGACCTGCTCAGATCGGTCCAGCGGAATAAGCACCGAACGGTCGTCGCCATCACGCATGACATCAATCTGGCGGCCCAGTACTGCGACCAGGCCCTGCTGCTCCAGCCGGCACCCGAGCCCCCCGCTACCGGCCAACGCAGTCGTCCTGCCGAGGCACAGGAACGTTATACGGTGGGCTCAACGCAACAGGTCTTCAGGCGGGACGAGATCGAAAGGGTTTTCGCAATCCAGGTCTTCTCGGCCCGCGTCGGCACCGAAAACGTGTTCCTGCCCCTGGGGAAGATGGCGAAAGATGCGGGCCTGGGGGGCTCTCGCCCTGACCACCGGGATCGGTCCAAGCCAATAGAGAATACGTAACATCTTTCCTATAAACGATTTGCACTGCACTCGACAATCTGTCCTCTGTTGGCGGGTATTGGTCTATGTCGATAGCCGGGAAAACTGTCAACCTTCCAGCAGATGAGGCTTTGCCTTATCCGGCATATGTGGTAGAATAACTATTTCTATAGATATGATGCCTTTGCCCTCGATGAAAGGTAGATGCAGACGTGGCCGAAGAACGCAAGAAAACGGCGAAGAAGAAACCCACGCGGAGGCGCAAGGACCCGAGACCTCTCAGCGCCGCGGATCTCGATTACTTCAAGGAACGGCTCCTCGAGAAGAGGCGAGAAATCTTCCAAAACGTTTTCGAGATCGAAGGGGAGACTCTCAAGAAGTCCCGGCTCGACGCCAGCGGCGACCTGTCCAGCATGCCGATCCATATGGCAGACCTCGGCACAGACAACTATGAGCAGGAGTTCGCGCTGGGTCTGATGGACAGCGAGCGAAAGATCCTGCACGAGATCGACGATGCCTTGAATAGGATTGCGGAAGGGACGTACGGCATCTGCGAGGGGACGGGTGAGCCGATTCCGAAGGCGCGTCTGGAGGCTCAGCCTTGGGCCCGTTACTGCGTGGAGTATGCCAGGATGGTGGAGGAAGGCCGCATCGAAGGCGTCTGACCCCGTGCGGGCAAGTCGGCGAGCGTGTCAGGAAACCACCCTTCCGGCGGGAGCCGACCTTGCCAGGTCTTCCGGATGGTGGTTGACCCAGCGTGTTCTGAAGTGACCGCGTATGGAGCCACAGGAAATCAAGCCAGAGCAACTCAAAGCAACCACCCGAATCACATGCCCCACGTGCAGGCGGCTGGTGCACATCGGTGCTCCGGGTACATCCGATCGGCCGAAGTTCTTCCCGTTCTGCTCAGAGCGGTGCCGACTGATCGACCTCAACGCCTGGCTGGACGCCGACTACCGGATCACCGTCCGCCCCGATGAGGAATCGGAAGATGCGCTGGCCGGCGGCGAGACACCCCTCTGACGATTCCGTCTCCCGGCAGAATCGTGTGGACGCTGTGGGAATCACCGGGTATCATGCCTGCAGAGCACCAAGCCCTATCACGTGACGGCGCTGCTTTGAAAGGAAGCAAGATGCATGAGGACAAAGAGCCGGTGCTGCCTCTCGGGAGCTTTCTGTTCCCACGGATCTTTCAGACATTCCGCATGGCCATTCAACCGACAAAGCTGCTCCTGGGCTTCCTGGCACTGGCGGCCATCTGCCTGACCGGCCGGGTGATGGACCTGCACAAGACCGTCGTCGTCGCCCCCAGCGGGATGACGGAGCTGGACGCTTATGTCTCCGGCTCCCCCCAGGTGGATGAACACATCCGTCTGTTCGAGGAGACCGGCGGGCGGACGGGCGTCTTCGCTACCCTGTGGCGATTCGGCGCCAAGCGGTTCCACTCGGCAGTGCTCGGCATACCCCGTCGCGACAGTCTTGGGATCCTGACGGACATCGCCGCCTGTCTGGCCGCCCTCCTGTGGGCCTTCACCTATCACACGGTATACAGCACGATCCTGTTCGCTGTGGTATTGGCTGTAATGGCACTGGCCGGGGGAGCCATCTGCCGCATTGCCGCACTGCAATTCGCGCAAGGGGAGAAACCGGGACTCGTGGAAGCCGTGCGATTCAGTGCCGGCAAGTTCTACAGTTTCCTCACGGCCCCGGTGACACCTGTCGCCATCATCGCCGTGATCGGATTGTTCATCGTCCTCCTGGGACTCGTCGGCAACATCCCGATTGTCGGCGAATTGTCCGTAGCCCTGTTTCTGCCGCTGGCCCTCCTGGCAGCAGCTCTGATCACAATCATCGTCATCGGTGCGCTGGCGGGATTCGGCCTGATGTTCCCGACAATCGCATATGAGGACTCGGACTGCTTCGATGCCATCAGCCGGGCGTTCAGCTATGTTTACGCCAAGCCGTGGCGGATGGGCTTCTACACCGTTGTCGCGGTCCTCTATGGGGCGGTCTGCTATGTGTTCGTTCGCTTCTTCTCCTTCCTGTTGCTCTGTACCACCCATCTGTTCCTTCGGATTGGCTTTCTCGACAGCAACACGAAGCTGATGGCCATCTGGCCCCAGCCCGACCTGACCGACCTTCTCGGCCTGACGGCCGCCCAGCCGACCAACTGGTCTACATCGGTGGCGGCGTTTCTGATCTACGTATGGGTTCTGGTCGTAGTCGGCCTGATGGTCTCCTTTGTCGTCAGCTTCTATTTCTCGGCCAATACCATCATTTATGCCCTGATGCGCAACCGGGTCGACAAGACCGCCCTGGACGAAATACACCCCCGATCGAACGACACAACGGCGGCACCCGAAGCCCTCCTCAGGATCTCCGAACCGGCGCCCATGGACAAAGAGAACTCGCCCGGCGGCCAGGATACGTCCGAATAACGACGGCCCGTCGGGATGACCGCCGTATTTGCAGCCGACGGCCGGAGATCCCTGGCACAACTCAACCATGCCCCCTGTCATGCCGATGATAAAGACATCGTCGCCTGCGGCCTGTCCATGACTGCCGCAGGAGGACCCACCGGTTCCGAAGAGCGTCACAACGGTGCTGCAAAGATATGTCCGGACCATGGAAAGGCATACACACACAAGGCCGGGATGAGACCTCGTCCGCCCCACCGGTCCAGGCCCCAAGTCTGCTCCTGATCCTTCGCAAGCCCTTGATCATCCTGGCCCATATCGGCGCCTTCGCCATATCTCTGGTCTTCGCCTTCCTGGTGGCCGGCAACATGCAATTCCGCCGGGACTGGGTCGTGGAACAGTACCCGTTCTTCCTGCTGTTCTTTCTCACCGTGAAGCTGCCTGTATTCGGCCTGTTCAGGCAGTACCGTGGCTGGTGGCGTTATGTCAGTATCTCGGACCTTCTGGGTATCCTGCGGGCCGCCCTGGTCAGCACGCTGATCATCGTCGCCGTCTGGTTCGCTGTCATGCTCCAGGTCCCGGCGGTCCGCAAGGCCCTGCCGCCGGGGATTGCCGCCGTCAGCCAGGGCGTCTTCATGGCCGACCTGTTCGGGACCATTCTTCTGCCGGCCGGCCTGCGCATGCTGATCCGGCTTTATCATGAGGAATTCCGAACGACCGAAGGGCGATTCCTCAAGCGGTTCCTGATCGTCGGCGCAGGAAACGCCGGAGAGGCCCTGCTGCGCGAGATCCTTCGGATGCGCATCGTCCGATATGACGTCATCGGCTTCATAGACGACGACCCGGCCAAGCAGGGAACGAGCATTCACGGCGTCGCTGTGCTCGGCACTGTCGACGAATTGCCGGGGATCTGCCGGGAGCGGAATATTGAAGAGATCGCAATCGCCATGCCTTCGGCGACCCACCAGCAGTTGCGCCGCGTGATCCAGCTCTGTGAGGGCGCCAAGGTGCGGTTTCGCACGGTACCGTCGCTCACCGATATCGCCTCCGGCAAACTCCGCGTCAGCCAGATTCGTGACGTGGACATCAACGACCTTCTCGGCCGCCAGGTGGTTCATCTCGACCTCGATTCGATCGAGTCGTTCGCCCGGGGCAAGACCATTCTCGTCACCGGCGCCGGAGGCTCCATCGGCGCGGAAATGTGCCGCCAGATCTGCCAATTTGCGCCCCGCCGGCTTCTGCTGGTCGACCAGGCAGAAAACCCGCTGTTCTATGTGGAGCGAGACCTGCGCAAGCGGTTTGCCGATGTGGCCGTCGAGCCAATCCTGTGCAACATCACCGATCGCCACCGGGTGGAGGAGATCTTCGATCGGCACCGCCCCGCCGTGGTGATTCATGCCGCCGCCCACAAGCACGTGCCTCTGATGGAACTCAACGCAGGGGAAGCGATCAAGAACAACGTCGCCGGCACCCGGATCGTCGCCGACGCCTCGGACAAGTACGGGGCGACGCACTTCGTGATGATCAGCACGGACAAGGCGGTCAACCCGACCAGCGTGATGGGCTCCTCGAAGCGGATCGCCGAGATGTATGTCCAGGATCTCAGCCGTACCAGCAAAACGCACTTCGTCACCGTCCGTTTCGGCAATGTGCTTGGCTCGGAAGGCTCCGTCGTGCCGATTTTCCGCAGGCAGATCGCCGAAGGCGGGCCCGTAACCGTCACACACCCGGAGATGAAACGGTACTTCATGACGATCCCCGAGGCCAGCCAACTCGTGCTCCAGGCGGCCACCATGGGCAAAGGAGGGGAAATCTTCGTCCTCGATATGGGTGAGCCGGTCAAGATCGTCGATCTGGCCAAGGAACTGATCACGCTCAGCGGGTTTCGGCCGGGGCTCGACATCGAAATCGTATTCACGGGCCTGCGGCCGGGCGAAAAGCTTTTCGAGGAGCTGCGCATCGAAGGCGAGGACATGCAGCGTACGCGGCACCCCAAGATCAGCATCTGGCGGAACATTCCGATGGACCGCGACCGCTTGCGGACCGGCATAGATCGCTTGGTGGAGCTCGCTCGGTGTCCCTGTCAGGACAGGGAAATCATCGTGGAGGCAATCAAAGATCTCGTCCCTGAGTACGCCGTCCCGACTTCCGCCGGATGGACTCCCTGACCGCCGTCTGCAAACCCGGATCAAAGGGCTCGTCGTACGACGGCCGCCGCCGACAGCGTCCGCTCACTGGCGCCGCACCGCACCGTCAGTGAGATCAGCACGCTCTTGGCGTCGCCCGGAGTCGTGCTGGGTGTCTTCGTGAACGTAGCGTTGGTAACGTTGTCGCAGAGCAGATACTCATTGAGGTCCGCATTGGTGATAAGATAGAGTTTGTTGTCGGCACTGCGGTACTCGTAGGTTAGGAGTTCGTCTGCCGCCGTCCGGAATAGGCACTGATTGACGGGTTCCGCCGTCGAAACACCGGAGGCCGTGCGAAGCTGGGTGGTCATTCGGGTCAGCGCCTGGCGGGCGCTGTTGATGGACTGGAACATCTCCTCGTTCTCGCGGAAGTTGACAAGCGAGGCGTTGAAGGCCACGGCGACCGCCGTCATGAGCATGGCGCAGATCGCCAGACTGATCAGGCATTCGACGACAGTGAAGCCCGCAACGCAGTTCTGCAGGCAGTGCTTGCGTTTCATCATTCCATCCCCCCCGGGACGCAGAGCGGCATTCGGACGCGACAGGCCCTCGGTCAATATCTCGCGCGAATCCAACTGGCCGAACTGATCGGCCTGCCGTTCATCGCGACGGTGACGGTCACACGGAGGAAGTCCGTCGGCGACACCTCAATTGTGCTGAAATCGGTTCGATTCACATACGCCACGACAACCTGCTGGCTGAAGGTCGCCAGGGCCGTGAGTAGATTCCCATGGGCGTCAATCGGCGTCGGGTATTCCTGATCGCCGAGCGCGGCGATATCCGCGAAGGACATCATGGCCGTTCGCTCACGAATCTGCTCGACGAGAAACTCAGCGGTGGAGATGTCGGCGCCGGCGGCGTTGGCCTGTGTGAACGAGTTGCTGGCGATGACCAAGGCCGTGATGGACAGCCCCACCAGGATGATCGAGATCAGGATCTCTACGAGAGAAAACCCCTTGCGACATCTCGGACCATTCATACCTCACCCCCCTTGCGTGCCCGGCGAGCCTATTTCCCCGTGACGAGGTTCGACATCTTGAAGATCGGCAGGATGATGCTCATCGCGATGAACCCCACGAGAACACCCATGACACAGATCATGATCGGCTCGATCATCGAGGTCACCGCCTTGATCACGGCCTTCAGCTCACGGGCATAGAAGCTCGATATGTCTCGAAGGACTTCCGCCATGTTGCCGGAGTCCTCTCCACTTCGAATCATCTGCACGACGCTGCTGGGCATGAGCTTATAACGCGTCAGGCTCACGGCGATCTTCTTGCCCTGCCGCACCTCCTCGTACACCCCCAGCCACATGTCCTTGAAAAGGACATTGCCGGAGATATGGGCGGTGATGGACAGGGTGTTGAGGATCGGTACGCCCGCTCGGGTCAGCACGCCCATCGTGTGAAGACTCCGCGTGATGTACAGACTGCGACAGAGCGTCTTGATCAACGGCAGCACCAGCTTGGTCTTGTCCCACCAGAGCCGTCCGGTCGTGGTGCTGACAAAATAGTGAAGGGCCCAGAACGCTGCACCGATGGAAGGAAGGATCGCATACCACCAGGTGCGAAGAAAGTGACTGGCGGTCATCAGCAGAATCGTCGGCAGCGGCAGAAGATGCTCTTTGCCCGAGAAGATGGCGGTGAAGCGAGGAAGAACGAAGCACAGCAGAAAGGTCGTGACGCCGATCGCCATCACGGCGATGATCACAGGATACACCATCGCACTTTTGACCTGCGAGCGGGTTTCGGCCTCCTGATCGAGGTATTCGGCGAGCTTCTGGAGCATGTCGCTCAGCGAGCCGGACGCCTCTGCCGCCGCCACCATGTTCACATACAGATTCGTGAACACCTGAGGGTGCTCGGCCAGGGCCTGAGAGAAGCTATTGCCTTCCTCGATGCGCATCTTCAGATCGCGAAGAATGCCCTGGAACTTAAGATTGTCCGATTGTTCGCCGATTCCTTCCAGGGCGTCCTGCAGACTGATGCCCGCACGGACCATCACAGCCAACTGGCTGGTGAAATGCAGAATGTCCTTGCGGCTTGGTCCGAACTCGACTCGGAATCCCTTCATTCGATTGACCAGTGACTCGGAGCCGGTGGGACTCGCCTCCCGACTGGAACTGCGTCGGCTCCCGGCCGGAGCCGGAGCCTGCGTGTGGCGTTCCTCGGACGCAGTCGCGCGTCCTTCGTATTCTTGAACGGCCTGTAGCGCCATCGTATCCCCCGTCTATCTGTCTGCCCCGGCCTTGACCAATTGAGGCGAATCGTCCATCTTGCCCGCACTGACCAGCATCTTCTCCATTTTCCCGGGATTGCTCGAACGAACGATGGCCTCGTCCCTGTCGATGAACCCCTTGAAGTACATTTCGGCGATGCCGTTGTCCATGGTCTGCATGCCCAGCCGGCGCGAGGTTTCGATGATGTTCGGAATCTCATAAATCCGGTTTTCACGGATACAGTTTCGCGTGGCCGACGTGCACAGCAGGATCTCCGTGCACGGCACCATGCCCGGCTCATCGATCCGGCGGAACAACGTCTGCGAGATGACCGCCTGCAACGTGTTGGCCAGCATGGTTCGAATCTGGTTCTGCTGGCCGGCCGGGTAGATGTCAATGATACGCTCGATGCTCTGCGGCGCATTGATCGTATGCAGCGTGCTGAAGACCAGGTGCCCCGTCTCGGCGGCGGTAATGGTGAAACTGGTGGTTTCGAGGTCCCGCATTTCGCCGACCATGATGATGTCCGGGTCCTGACGCAGAGCGTGCCGCAGTCCGGACGCGAAGTTGGGACAATCGGACCCGATCTCGCGCTGTTCGATCATGCATCGGTCGTTTTCGATCAGATACTCGACGGGGTCCTCCAGCGTGATGATGCGCTTGCTGTACCGCGAGTTGATCAGGCCGACCATGGCGGCCAGCGAGGTGCTCTTGCCCGACCCGGTATGGCCGGTGACCAGCACGAGCCCTCTGGGCAGATCCGTCAGTTCCTTGACGATCGGAGGCAGATGCAGATCGTCGATGTTGTGCACCTGGTTGGGGATCACGCGGAAGCTGATGGCCACGGTGTCGCGCTGGTAGTGGGCGTTTACACGGAAGCGATGGCCCCCGGCGATCTCGGTCGAGAAATCCAGATCCCGATGCTCGTCGAATTTCTTCATCTTCTCCGGGCCAACCATGGCCAGCACCATGCCTCTGGCGTCCTGGTCGGTGACCGGCGGCGCATCCATGTCGATCAGCTCGGTGTCGCGCCGCAGTACCGGAGGCATTCCTACATTGATGTGAACGTCACTGGCCCGATTCTCAATGGCCAGGGCGAGAATGCTCTTGATGTCCATCATAATCGTGTCCTGTCGGTTGGCTTGAATCGATTAGTCCAGATTCTCGACGAATACCTCTTCGGCGTTCTGTCCGTACACTTCGGTCACGCGCAGCACTTCCTCGACGGTGGTCAGGCCCTTCTTGACCTTCTGCATCCCGTCCTCGAAGAGGGAGGGCTGGCCGCTCTTGTGAAATGCCCGGCGCATGTTCGCCACGGAGGAATCCTGATTGATGATGTCGCGGAACCCGTCATCGACGATCAGCATCTCGAAGATGCCGACGCGTCCGGCATAACCCGATCCACGGCACGCCTCACACCCGGCACCATGCACCAGTTCGTTCGGATTCGCGCCGGCCCGCTCCACATAGGGACGCATCCGATCGGGAATGCTGTAGATCTCTTTGCATTTGGAGCAGATCTTCCGCACCAGACGCTGCGCAACCGCCGCGTTCAGCGAGGCGGCGATCAGGTACGGATCGATCCCGATGTTGACCAGTCGCGTAACGCTGCTGGCCGCATCATTCGTGTGCAGAGTGGAAAGCACCAGGTGCCCCGTCAAGGCGGCCTGCACGGCGATCCGGGCCGTCTCGTTGTCGCGAATCTCGCCGATCATGATGACGTCGGGATCCTGGCGGAGCAGACTGCGCAGCGCCGATGCAAACGTCAGGCCGGCACGTTCATTGACCTGCACCTGGTTGACGAAGTCCAACTCGTATTCCACGGGGTCTTCGACCGTCGAGATGTTCAGCCGATCGCCGTCCATCTCGCAGAGCGCCGAGTACAGCGTTGTGCTCTTGCCTGATCCGGTCGGGCCGGTGACGAGCAAGATGCCGTGAGGCATCGCCACCTGCTGGGCAAACGCCTGACACACACCCGGCTCCATCCCCACGTATTCGAGTCCGCGCACGATCGACTGGCTGTCGAGGACGCGAATCACCGTCTTTTCCCCGCGATTCGTCGGCAGGGTGGACACACGCAGATCGATGGCTCGCCCGCCGACGATGGCCGAGACCTTGCCGTCCTGCGGGACGCGCCGCTCGGAAATGTCGAGGTTCGCCATGATCTTGATACGCGAGACAATCGCCGGGTGCATCTTCATCGGCGCCTGCATCGCATCGAAGAGGACGCCGTCGATACGATATCGAATCCTGGCCTTGGTCTCCTTCGGCTCGATGTGAATGTCGCTGGCGCCCTCACGAACGGCGTTGCTGATGAGGTAGTTGACGAATTTGATGACCGGGGACTGTCCGGCCATGGATTCGAGGTCTTCAGAATCATCCTCCTGATCCTGAACCACCTCCACCTCCGTCATATCGTTGATGATCTCATCGAGGCTGCAGTTGGTGCTCTCCTGCGCCTTGAACGTCTCACAGATGGCCGCAACGTCCTCGGGACTGCATACCACGACTTGAACGTCCATCCCCGTCTGTCGCTTGACGTCCTCAATCGCGAAGACGTTGGCCGGCTCGCTGGTGGCCACCAGCAGGGCGTCCTGCTCGACCGCTATCGGCACGACGCTGCTGCGCTCGATGAAGGCGATGTCCAGCTTCTCGAAGGCCGCCTTTTCCACTTCCTCGGGACGGATCCGGCGGAACTCCAGCCCGGCGAGTCGGGCCTTGGCGTGCAAGACGTCCTCGGCACCGACCCATCCTTCTTTGAGAAGCCACAGCGCGGCGTCGACGCCGGGACGGTTCATCAGTTCCCTGCGCAGCCGCCCGTATTGCTCGTCGCTGATGCGGCCCATGTCCAGCAGGATATCGGCCGCATCGCGTACGTGCGTCTGACTGGTCGGCTCCGGAGAGTAGAGATCACTGAGACCGCGCACTTCCTCATCGTCCGAATAGACCGACGCGACGGCGCCATGCGGCTCCGGCTGAGCACTGGGTCCCGACGGAACGCTCGATCTGGAATTCGATAGAAAACGTAACATCATTGCGCCAATTTCAGCTGTATGGTCAAGTCTTCGGTTCCCGCGCCGAGGCCGGCCGCGCCGTCTTTCCAGGTCAACTCCACGGAATCACCGGCAATTCGGGTCACTACAAACCCCTCGATGGAACTGCCCTGCCGGAGGATCCGGTCGTTGATCATGCAGGCGTTGCCGTCTTCGGATCGCATCACGCTGAGCAAAGCCAGTTTCTCGGCCTCTTTCTTCATCTTCTCGCGCTGGATCAGCGCCGCTTTCGCCCGATCATCCTGCTGGGGTACCACCTCTTCCTTGATGGCGCCCATGAAGGACTCGACCTCAAACGGGTTTTTCACCAACTCGCTGACGCCCACCTGAAAGACGTCCGAGAACTCATAGAACTTGTTGACAATCTCGTCCATGCGGCTGACCATTTCGGAACTGACACCGGTCAATCGGCTGATCGCCACCTGGATCTTGTTCTCTTCGTCCTTGTTCGGCTGAGCGAAGGCGGCCTGGGGTTGACTCTTGCGGATCATGTATCCCAGACCCACCAGCCCGATCGCCACCAGAACCGCCACCAGAATCGTACTCTTGCGCAGGTTCTTGCTGTTGGCGGCGACCGTCAGGTATTCCTGGGCTTCGCCTCCCTCCGGGGCGTTCGCATCGCGCCGCCCGGGGCTGCCTCCCTCGTTTCCCGGCACGTCGCCCGGGCCCTGTTCACGCAGAAATGACAACATAATTCCACTCCATCAATGTCCGATCTTGACCGCGTTCACCAGCATCGCTCGTGAGACACCCTTTCGGGTCACACGGTCTTGTTCTGAAAGAAGATGCTCAGGACAAACTCTGCACCAATCTCCCCTTCGCCATCCTTGTTCTTCTCCAGATTGAGTTCTCGCAGCTTCATGATGCGAGGCAGCTTCTCGATCTCCAGGAGAAACGAGTAGAAGGCGTTGAAGTTGCCGACCAGTTTCATGGTAAGCGGCTGCTCCACATACCCGCTGTTGTCCTTGCGAACGAGGGTCCGGATTGTCTTGGGTTGAAGCCCCTGTTTCTGAGCAATCACGGTGACCTGCTCGAGCACCTTGTGAATCTCACTGCTGGGAGGCAGCTTGCTCTCAAAGAACCGAATGGCCTCTTCGAGCTGCCCGAGTTGCTTGTTGAGGTCCTCGGCCTTCGCGGTCGCCTCCTCGAATTCGATGAGCTTGGCCCGCTTGCCGTCGACGCGTTGCCGCGCCACCGCCAGATGCTGGTTGGCCGGCTTGATCATGAACTGGTATCCCGCAGCCGCCACGCCGACCAACAACACGAAGAAGATCGCTTTTCTGAAGCCACTGGTCATGGTTCCTGCTCCTGCCCCGAGGCGGCCGTGATGTCCATCGCCCCCTCGGATCTGTTAAGCTCGATTGGCATTAGAACTGGTATATGGAGTGTTCGGCCCTGGCACGGATTTCGTCCACGTCTTCCTTGGTCAAGTGCACTTCCCCGACCAGCGTGGCCTTGAGCTTGAAATGCCGAAACGACGTGTCCTGGACCTTCTTCTCCGCCGATTCCACCAAGGCGACATTCTCCAGAAGGATGGAGTTGCCCAGCCGCTTGATGTAGTCGGCCACCTGAATGTCGCTGGGCGCCATGCCCTCGATGTCCATATGGGTCTCCAGTCGCTCCTCACCCGACACTCGTCCGGCGGAGTCTGCCTCACTCTTGGCCTGGGCCGACTCATACTTGCTCCGCGTGGTCTTGGTGCGGGAGGCGGTTCTCGACGGCTCTTTCTGGATGACGTTCAACTTGACCAGGGAAACGCCGGCCGGAAGAGTATTCGTCAGGGAGGCCAGAAGGACGCTGCGCGGCACCGGCTCGATCAGCTCGGCCGTCGTCAGCGCCGTCTTCA
The DNA here is from genome assembly GCA_001603075.1 of Phycisphaerales bacterium Planc_01. GTDB lineage: Bacteria > Planctomycetota > Phycisphaerae > Sedimentisphaerales > Anaerobacaceae > Anaerobaca. The sequence goes on from LVBB01000036.1 coordinate 45,272, forward strand.
TCATTTCCTTGCGCTTGGTCTGCAGTTCCTCGAACTTCTTGATCGATTCCTGCATCCGGACCATTCTCGCATTGACCAGCGATTCCTCGGCGCCGCACGCCCGCTGCCGGATCTTGATCGTGACAAACGAGCCACCGAGGGCAGCCATTACCACAGAGAACAAGACGAGGCACATCAGGTTGGCCCTGCGTGACTCGTTGCTCTGCACATAATCATCCGGTACGAAGTTTATGTTCGGCATTGTCTCTATCCACCTCCGTCTGCGGAGCACTCAAAGGTTGTCAAATTCCCTCAAGACAGACTCAGACCGAACGACAGGGCCCAACTGACCTTGTCGCTTCTGCGGTCCAAGCCAAATCGCTCGGGGTCGCTTACAGCGATCGCCGCCATGCAGTCTCCCATCTGCGCCTGCACCTCCAACTGTCTGGCCACGGTGCGATAGATATCCGGCTCCACCGCGAGTCCGGACAGGAAGATCAGGCGTTCGATCTGCGCGTTCTTGTACGTCGCGAGGAACTCCCGCCGACCGGCGGTCAGTTCCATCACCAGGCGGCCCACCATGGGCTCTTCCTTGAGCAGTTTGGCCCCGATCGGAATCGAACAGGCGTACAGCGGGTTCTTGTGCCTGCTGATGACCATATTCGTGCAATCGGGCTGGATATCCAGCAGCATGACGATGGCATCGAGATCGGTCTTACGCCGGCCGAAGAAATGAGCATAGCACGTGGCCAGCGCCACGGGCCAGACCCCGATGGAATTGATGGCCAAGCCGGCTCGCTCGTAGATCGCCAGATGCCGATCGATCACCGTCCGCTCCGTCGCCAACACCATAACATTGTCCTGCTCCGTGGGAATGTACTTGATCAGGGTGTTCTTCTGCAGCGGCTCGAACGGCAGCTTCTGCTTGATCTTCGCGAAGATGGCGTCCTCGATCTTGCCGTCGAACTTCTTGGGCCATCGAATGTGATCGACATAGACCTCGTTGGCCGGCAACGCCGCGACGACTTCTTTGCCCTTGAAATGCCCGTTGGCCGTCGCCTCGCGCATCACGTCGATCGCCCACCGCTGCCACCGAGCCGTTCCGGGGACGACCTCCGCCGGACGGTTGACGTACTGACCGGCGAGCAGCATCGCTTCCTCCGTTCCGTTCGTCAGTTGCGCGAGCTTCAGACAGTCGTTGCCCAGGTCAACCCCGATGGGATTCGAGTGTTTTTTCAGGAGTCCGAACATACCAGCGTAGCCTACCTCAATACGGGTTGATGGTGCCTGCTCTTGTCACGACTGCCGGTCTGTGGCGTGAGTTGATTCTGCATGACCCCCTCTTTCCCTTTCTCAAAGTTGCTGCTGTATCACCCAATGCTCGGTTTCCCGGCAGTACTGTTTCGACCATCCGTGTCGCGCCGATTAAAATATATCAAGCGAAGTGGGTCGGACAAAAAATGAGCCCGGATATTGGCCCCGCCTGCGGGGGTGATGCGATCTTGCCGCCAGGGCACTTCCGATAACACGCAGGGGTCGTGTCTGGACCGACGGCGCAGAAATGTGGAGAATTTCGATGACTCGGCCGAGCCAACTCCGAAAAGGACATGCTTCCGGGGGGACCTCTTGCGGCAGATCGGTCGCCGAAAGATTTGGGATCCCGGGCCCGAGAAACCGGAAGATCGGTCTCACTCGGCCCTGAGGCGACGGCTCATGAGGTCGTCGATGGCCGACCGCACCGGCTTGTTCTCGAAGAGCACCTCGTAGACCGCCCGGGCAATCGGCATCTCCACACGGTGCCTCGACGCCAATGCGGCCACCGATTCACAGGTCGCGATCCCCTCGACCACGGAATCGGTGGCGCCCTGCGCCTCGGCCGGCGTCCGACCCCGTCCGATCCGCTCGCCGAAAGACCGGTTGCGTCCCGACGGCGAGATACACGTGGTTACCAGATCGCCCAGACCGGTCAGGCCGGCGAACGTCTGCTCGGTGGCCCCCATGGCCAGCCCCAGTCGGGTGATCTCCGCCAGTCCGCGCGCCAGAAGCGCCGCCTTGGCGTTATCGCCGGCGCCAACGCCGTCGATGATTCCGGCGGCGATGGCGATTACGTTTTTCATTGCGCCGGCCAGCTCGACCCCGACCACGTCCGAATTCGTATAGACGCGAAGCCAGGGGCACGTGAACGTCTTCTGGATACGAACGGCGAGCCCCGGATCCTCTGCCGCCGCACAGGCCGTCGCAGGCAGTCTCCGGGCCAACTCGTCGGCGATGGTCGGACCACTCAGGACGGCTCTGGGCACCTCGTCGCCCAGCACATCGGCGAGAATCTGCGTCGGACGCAGCAGCGTGCCGTTCTCGATCCCCTTGGCCACCGACACAATCGGCACGCCGGAAGGAACATGGACCTTCAGACGGCTCCAGACGCGACGCATGTATTGGCATGGCACCGCCGAGACGATCAGGTCCGCGCCGGCCATAGCACGATCGTCCTCAGGCTCAAAGACAAGAGCCGTCGGAAGCCTGTAGCCCGGCAGGAACTTCGCGTTCTCGCGTTTGCATTCGATTTCGGCAAGCTGTCCGGCATCATAACCCCACATGCGCGTCGGCACGGCCTTCTCGCACAACAGCATGGCCAGCACGGTTCCCATGCCGCCGTCGCCAATGATTGAGACATTTCGAAGTTCTTCCTGTGGCATCGCGAAACCCCCTTCACGAGGATGTTGTCCGGTTCATTCGCGACGCATTAGAACCCCTCCCCCCCCGCCTGTCAATTCCAGCGTGGTCACAGCAGAATGGCGAACACGGAGATTCTCCGTATCGGTCGGAGGGCCGTGTGTCACTCGCGATATGCCCATTCGAAATTGCAGACGTCGTCGGCGGTGCCATACAACCCATCGTACCCGGCGCTGATGAGGATGAAGGAGTCCGGCCGGTAGGGTCGGCTCTGCCCGGGGCTCTTGTCGCTCCTGGTGTTCCGGTAGAACCGCCTGGGATCGGACAGCGGATGCACGGCCTTCGGCTCGCCCGGCACGCCCAGGCCAACGAGCACCTGGTTGTCCCGATAGTCGTAGATATTGGCCGGGTTGTCCGGATCGTTCACATCGTGGGTCGTTCCTTTGGGCCGAGCTCGATAGTAGAGAATAGGCATCCCGGTCTTCTTGCCGCTCGGACGCTTCCGCGGATAGGTGTCGCAGAGAATGAGAAGACCCTCATCGAACGGCCCCGTATTGCCCTTCCCATAGACATCGACCAACCGAAAGGCGTTGGCGTTCTCACGCTGAACATAAGGCCCCTTCCGAGCCCCGAGATTCTCCTTGTCAGGCCCGTCGGGATAGAGGGCAATTCCGCCGTCAGGGTCAAGACCATCGGCCCGAAAGGCTGACCTGGAATGAAAGCCAATCAGGTCTTTGCCCATCACCGCCTCCGCCAGCTTCATCGCTCCGCAGTAGGGCGCACGGGTCGGGTCATTCGCATCCGAAGGCGGAAAACCCTCGGACTCGTTCGAGAAAAGCTCCAGCGCCGCTTCTATGGAACGCAACTGCGTCGGCTGACGGATATCAGGCCAGCCACGGCAAACCTGCCGGTGAGCGATGATCCACAGCATAGCCACGAAGCCAAGCACCATGACCAGCATGAACAATCCCGTATGATTCCGCATCGCCTGGCCCTTTCCCAATCGGTCGTTCGCACGCAGACAATCATGCCTTCAGCAAACGACGCCGTCAAGGAGAGGACCGCGAAAAGGACTGGGGGGTGCGGCCGGAATACGGTGGCACTTGTCTCTGGCCCGTCCGCTCTGTCCTTCCGACTGGGCGCCATCCCTCCCTTGTCCTTCCGACTGGAGCGAAGCGGAATGGAGGAACCTGGCACCGAATGGGCTGTGCCTTGTGTTTCGGGTAGTCTTCGGGATGCAGCGACGGATCAACCATTCCACGGGTCCAGATATGGGCACGACGACTGCCTTCTTCGCCGCCAGATCCTTCGACTCCACTTCGTTCCGCTCAGGGTGACAGAAAGAGAGAGGCTCCGGGCGAGATCGCAAGAGGGACGCCTGCCGACACCAGACTTGGTGGCCATGGCGCGTGCCCCGAAACCGCCACCGTTTCCCGACCACACCCGGACGGAGGGCCGTGCCGTCAGTGTCCGACGGTTTCGACGGCGTGGGGTTTGAGACGCTGGAGTTCGGGCAACTGGTTTCGCCCCAGGCGGACTTCGATGACCACGGCGTCTTCCCCGTACTGTTCAGCAAGAATCTGTCCGTGCTTGCGGAGGAAGCTGTGGATCCTGCCGTCGGCCGGCCGGCTGCTGACGCGCAGCACGATGTCTCCGCCGCGGTAGAACTGCATAATCTTGCGGGCCAGCGCATCGAGCCCCCGTCCGCCCCGTGCGGAAATCGAGACGGCGTTCGGATAAACAGTCTCGAGCATCTCCAGCGCGCTGATGTCTTTGATGGCGTCGATCTTGTTGAGCACCGGCAGCGTGGGCTTGCCTGCGCAGCCGATCTCATCGAGAACGGCGTGGACCGATTCCATCTGCCCCAGAGCATCCTCGTTGGCCACGTCGATCACGTGAAGGAGCAGATCGGCGTTGACCGCCTCCTCCAGTGTCGCCTTGAACGAGGCGACGAGCTGGTGCGGCAGCTTGCGGACAAACCCCACCGTGTCGCTGAGCAGCACCTCCACCCCCTTGGCAGGCGACCACTTCCGCGTACGCGTATCCAGTGTGGCGAACAGGCGATCCTCGACAAACGCGCCTGCATCGGTCAGCGCGTTGAGCAGCGTGCTCTTGCCCGCATTCGTGTACCCGACGAGGCAGATCTTGAAGAGTCCATGGCGTCCCTGGATCTCGCGGAGGCGGCGATCGTCGATGCCTTCCAGTTCCCGCTTTAACTCGCTGATCCGCTTGCTGACCAATCGTCGGTCGATTTCCAACTGCTGCTCGCCGGGACCGCGCGTGCCGATGCCGCCGACCGCCCCGGCGGCCGTAGCACCCCCGGCGCCGGCCACCGTATCCAGGTGCGACCACATCCGCGTCAGCCGTGGGTACGTATACTCCAACTGGGCCAGTTCGACCTGAAGCTTCGCCTGCTTGGTCTTGGCCCGTGTCGCAAAGATGTCGAGGATCAACTCGCTGCGGTCGAGCACCTTGGCCTCAGTGATCTTCTCCAACTCGCGGATCTGGGCCGGCGACAGATCGTTGTCGAAAACGATCACGTCGGCCCGGAAGCGTTTGACCCGCTGGGCGAGCTGAAGGGCCTTGCCCTTGCCGATGTAGGTCGACGGATTGATCGTACGGATGCGCTGCTGAAACCGGTCGGCAACGATAGCCCCGGCACTCTCGGCCAGAGCGGTCAGCTCGGCCAGATCATCGGATCCGTTCGATCTCAACAAGTTTGCCGCCACCAGGATGGCACGTTCTTTTCTGACTTTCAGCGTCTGGCGAAACTTTTCCAACGATTGGCATACCTCCCAAGAATATTGGCAGAATACCACGTCTGGGGCGGTTTTTCAAGCCCAGTCAAGGCGTAAGGGGGGAATTCCGCACCGCGGACGCGTCCGACCAAGCCCCAAGTCAGGCCCATAATCCGCCGAAAAAGCGGTTCGTCTCAGCATTTTCCCCTTGAAAATGTATGCATGAGCGATTAGCTTAATGGGTTCACGCGTTGTGTCGAAGTTGGGAGTACGTACTCCCGCCAATTTGGGTCTATGGCCGGGTGGCCCTGATGAAGGAGTCGATTGAGTGTTAAAAGTCAAGGTGCGTACAGGCGAGTCGGTGCAGCAGATGATCAGGCGCTTCAAGAAGCTCTGTGAGAAAGAGGGTCTGATTCGTGACATGAAGCGTAACGCGTACTACGAGAAGCCTTCCGAGCGCGAACGCCGGCGCATGCGAAAAGCCCAGCGGGCCGCAAGACGCTGACCCATACCGCGCTTCCCGCCTCTCATCCCCGAAGCCAACCCGAGCAGATGCCGGTGGTCGTTTGCTCTGCTCGGTTCTTGCCTTGCCCTCATTCCAGGCTCAGCAACCGCCCAATCTCTGCCCTGCCCACACGGCACTTCTTCACCGCGTCGGATCCCTCTCGCAGAGATCTGGGCGATCAGGCCATCTGTGCGGTGAAGCCGCAGAGCCGGCAGAAATCCCTCACCTCCCGGCCATAGTCTCCGTAGAAGAAGACTTGATGGAAACCGGGAAAACTGAGAACCGGATGGCTGCCGTCGAACTTGACCTTAACCGAGACGACGCAGCCGCCGCTGGGAGGCACCTCCATGTTGTCCGTCACGGTGCCGACTGAGACGAGCACAGTGGAAGGCTTGTCCTGGCTGCCGGGCAGCAAATCGATGCTGGTGACGCGTTGTCCCTTGCGCCAGAGCGTTCGCGGGACGGCGTCGCGATTGCCATGATGGTGCTTGATATCGAAGGCTTCCGGGCGCTGAGTGAACCCGTTCAATCGGGTCGGGCACGAGCAGTGGGCACCGATGACGGTGTCGTCAGACGTGTCGGCCACGGGGTCCTGCTGGAACCCGGGACGGTCGAACAGGTAATGTGTCATCACCAGCGAGGCCACCGCACCGACATCGGCCTCGCAGGCAGCGGGAATCCCGTCATCGTTCATCCGCGACCAGGCGATACAGGGCAGGCTGACATCGATCGGGCCGAGGGCCCCGAGGCAGTCCATCGTAATGGCGTCGCCCCCCTCTCGTTCGAGGATGCGTCCGGCCACATAGTAGCTCTTGAGGCCGTTGACCACGTCCTGCCGCGTCGCATCGATCCGGCGGCGCGCCCGGCGCATGTACTCGTCGGCCATCGCCCGGATTGCTTCACTATCCGGCGTGCGATTGTATTCATCGATGAAGGACGAAGCGGGTATGTGCCGCAGCGAAATGCCCGTATCGGCCAGGGACGCATCGAAACGCTTGTCGCCCTTGATGACCACGCAACGGGTCTGCGCCATCTTTGCCCTGGCACAGAGCATCTTCATGCCGTAGGCCGGCTGGCGAAAGTCGTTCGTCGCGTAGACCACGCAGCCCGGCGTGTCGGCCACGTGGATCGTGTTCGTCGTGAACGACGTCCCTAACGGAGAGAAGATGACCGAAGGGACCCTGCTGGCGGCGACCTTCTGCGCCGTGGGCCAGGAATGCTGCTGCCGGTCCAGCATGACCAGCATCAACCCGTCGACTCCGGCGGCCTCGGCCTGAGCAACCCAGGCCTGCCCTTCTTCGAGGCTGAAGATCGGCTCGGGCCGCAGTTCGAGTCTGGCGCCAAGTCGCGAGGCCGTCCGGGCCAACTCCGCCGCATACATCCGGCGAGCCCCGTCGCCATCGTAGACGGCACCGGGCCAAAGCATACCGTATTCCTCCCTGCGACGCACGAACGCCGCACGGATCGTCGGCACGTACACCGAAGCCGGACCACATTGGCGAATCGGCTCCTGCGCGGTCTTCTTCGAGCCCAGTGAGGAGCAACCGGCCACAAGCGACGAACCGGCCAGTACGACCGTCGAGCCCTTGAGGAAATCACGCCGCGAGAACGAACCACATCGGTGACAATGCAGAGGACATCTTCCCGAACTCATGGCAGCCTCCCAGGCTTCAGACAGCATATCCCACGCCCCACACGCCTGTGTTCCTCCGGCATCGGCCGCGTCAATTCGCCGGGAAGTCTTCCTCGGACGATTCGCCGTCGGCCAAGTCATCCTCGTCCTCCTGATCGTCTTCGTGCACGTGCTCGTCAAACGTCCAGCGGTGCAGGGCATCGATCAGAATGGCCGCGGTGATCTCCATCCCATCCTCTTCATTGACCTCAGCCAGCGCCTCACCCAGCCAACTGGCAAGTCCCTCCACTGCGTTGACACAGTCGTCGAACTCCAGCGTCCCGGGATCGTCCGTACCAACAATGGTCCCATGCTCCATCACGTTGACGATTAACCTGGCCTTGGAGTGCGGCAAACGTTCCATAAGCGAAACCTCCGACCCGCGCAGGAAAGAAGCGCGGCAACTGACAGAAGAAGGTGACGAGCAACACGCGGGATCACGGTATCTCGCGCCCACCATCACATTACCGGTCCTACGCTAATCGTCTCGCCAATCCCTGTCAAATGCGAAATCGGAATATCGCGCCGACAGGTCAACGGAAGCGAATACAAACGGGCCGGCCGACGGAGATTCTCCCCTCAGTTGGCGTGAGCGATCCCGTCTGCGGGTCGATGCGAAAGACAATGACGCTGTCGCTGTCCTGGTTGGCCACGAGGCAGAAGGCACCGCTGGGGTCGATGTTGAAGTTGCGCGGGGTCTTGATGCCGGCAGTCTGGTGCTCCACGAGCGTCAGCGTTCCCGCGGCCGGGTCGATCCGATAGACGACGATGCTGTCGTGGCCACGATTGGAGCCGTAGAGGAACCGGCCGCCCGGATGCACGCGGACCTCGGCGCAACTGCTGGAGCCCGTGAACCCGCGCGGCAATGTCGGGACGGTCTGGATCTCGGCCAGCACGCCGGAGGCGACATCGTAGGCGAAGGCCGTCATCGTGCTGTTCAACTCGTTGATGACATAGGCATAGTTGCCGTTCGGGTGGAACGCAAAATGTCGCGGCCCGGCGCCGGGAGCAAGTGCCGCAAACGGAGGATCGCTGGCGATGATGGTCCCGGCCTCCACACGGAGGCGATAGATCATGATCTTGTCAATTCCGAGGTCGGCGACGAAGGCGAACCGATCATCGGGGCTGACGTTGACCGAGTGGGCATGGGGCCCTTTCTGCCGACCGGCGTTCGGCCCGGAACCGGTGTGCTGAACGAACCCGGTCGGCTCGCCGAGCGTGCCATCGGGCCGGATCGGGATCACCGAGGCGCTGCCGCTGCCATAATTGGCGACGAGCACGTTGCGTCCGGCGCGGTCGAGGTTCACATGACATGGACCGGCTCCCCCGGAAGGTTGCTGGTTGAGGAGTCTCAGATTGCCCGTCTGCGCATCAACGGCAAAGGCACTGACGCTTCCGGCCCCGCCGCCCTCACTGACGGCATAGAGAAAGCGGCCGCTGGGGTGGATCTCGATGAATGAAGGATTCCTCGTCTCGGCAGCCAGCACCGGTTCAGCAAGCGCTCCCGAATCGAGGTCGAGCGTAGTGCGGTAAATGCCCCGGCTGCGATCGCCCGTATACGTCCCGATATACACCGATACCGATCCAGCCGCCGCCGTCGACAGCATCACCGCAGAAATCATGGCCGTTGTGAAGGCTTTCGTGTCCATGGACCGTCCTCACCGAGTGGATTCATCTTGCTTGGCCGCTACGCGCGGCACCCCATTGTACCGGATGTGGTTCACAAGGGCAGACAAAAATCGCTGTCTATGTGGCCGTAGAGACGGACGGGTTCAGACGACGAAGCGTTTCAGGACAGCCGCTGTATGCATGGCGATGAGCATCAGGTAGTCCAGATCGCCGAGCGTGTAGTGATCGTGAATCATGGCGTTGTCGACGTAAATGACGCCGTAGCAGCCGCCGGGCCCGCAGATGGCCGCGATCAGGGCCGAGCGAATCCGCTCCTTCGATTCGAGGTCAGCAGCCACGCGGGGCATGACCACCGACTGGGCCCGCTCGACGGCCTGGTTGATCTTGTCGGCCAGCATCAGTTCGCCCAACTCCACCGGCTTGCCGTCGCGGCGTTTGCCCGCGTGGTACGTCATGGGTCCGCTGGGCTGCTCCCGCAGGGCGCACCATGTGTGAAACGCACTGAACTGCTGCAATGTGATGTTCAACAGCGTAACGAGCATCTCTTCGAGATTGACGGCCTTGCAGATCGCGTCGCAGGCCTGGGAGAAGTCGGAGAGCCTCTTGGCGGCCAGCCGCATCGCTGGGGCATGGCCGGCGTCCGGCTTACGCACTACGGTTTCGTGCATAGGCGTCGCCAGACCCGCTTCGAGATTCAGCGTATCCTCGAACTGCGCATTGTGGTCCGCCTGTGAACGCTCGTCCAAATTGACCTCTAAGGTGAACTCGGTGATGCGAATCGCGTCGCCCGTCTTGATCGGCGCCTTGGTGATCGCCTCCCCGTTAAGGTAGGTCTTGTTCGCCGAGCCAAGATCCTGGACCTCCCATCGGTCATCACCGTCACAGACGAGTACGGCGTGCTTCTTGGAAACCGTACGATCGGGAAGAAAGACGTGGTTGTCGGCGCCTCGGCCGATCTCGATAGGCCCTTGGGCGAATTGGTATTCTTTGGTTTCGCCGTCTTTTTGTTTGAGTACCAGACGCATCGTTTATACCTCCGCATCCGGGTTCATATTGGGCTATGTGTATTATCGTCGGTGTGGCACACCATGTCAAGGAAACATTTTTCCCAGGCCCACCGAGCCGGGACGTGGCAGGCCCTGATGAGACGACAACGGCTAACTACTGCCCTTTGCGCGAGTTGCGTGAGCGATGCGCCCGGTAGCGATACTGATCGCCAACGACAGCCGCAACGATGACACAGCCGGTGATGAGGCGTTTGGTGGATTCCTGGGCGCCGACCTGGGCCAAGCCTGTCGCGAGAACGGCGATGATCAGAACCCCAAAGAAGGACCGGACCACCGAGCCGCGACCGCCCATCAGGCTGGTGCCCCCGATGACGACGGCGGCGATGGCCTGCAACTCAAACCCAATGGCCGTGTTGGGATTGGCCGACGACATCCTGGCCGTCTGGATGACGGCGCCGACGGCCGCCAACAGGCCGCACAGAACGAATACCGCCAGCTTGTACGGACGCGGGTCGATCCCCGACAGTCGCACCGCCTCCTCATTCGTCCCGATGGCAATCAGGTATCGCCCGAACACGGTCCGCGAGAGGACCAGTTGGCCGCCTGCGACGATGAGGATCGCCAGCACGAACGGCAGCGACAGGCCAAGGATCGCGGCGTCGGTGACCACCTCGACCGGCGCGCCGACGTAGATGGTGCGCGAGCCGGTCATCAGATAGGCCGCCCCACGCGCCGCTTCGAGCATCCCCAGAGTGACGATGAACGAGGGCAGGCGCCATCGAATGACGATCAGGCCGTTGGCCGCCCCGCAGGCCAGGCCCACCAGCAGGCACAGCCCGACCGCCGGCAACAGGGACAAGCCCCAGTTGACCAGCGCGATGCTCAGCACGGCGCTGGCCAGCGCCAGCACCGAACCGACGGACAGATCGATGCCCGCGATGATCAGCACGAACGTCATCCCCACCGCCACCACCGTCGTATCCGGGATCTGATTGGCGATGGTGCGAAACGTCGTAATGGTGAAGAAGTTTCTGGCACTGATTCCGAAGACCGCGATGAGAAGGACCAGTGCCGCCACCATCCCAAGGTAGTCGGCCGCCAGCCGCCGGATCTCCACCTGCCTGCCCGCACTGCCTTCGTCCATACGACACACTCCACCCGTGCTGCCCGCGCCGCGCTGCATCACCCCATGCCGGTGACGAAGGACATCAGGATCGAATGCAGCCCGACCACACAGGCACGATGGCGTCAGCCTTTGACCAGCCAGATGTTGCGGAACTGGATGGGGTGGCCGTGGTCCTGTAACTGGATCGGTCCGGTCGGCTTTTGCTCGGCATTGGGGTTGGCCGTCGGGTGCGGAATCGCGACATTGTCGTGAATCTTCACGCCGTTGAGATAGGCCGTGATGCGGGCATGTTCCTTGACCGTTCCATCGCCGTTGAGGCGCGCGGCACGGAACTCAATGTCGTAGGTCTGCCACTGCTGCGGCGGCAGCGAGGCATTGACGTCAGGCCGCTTGACGCCGTACAGACTGCCACAATCGCCGGAACTCTCGACCAAACCGAATGAGTCGAGGATCTGAACTTCGTACAGATCGTTGAGGAACACACCGCTATTGCAGCGGCCCTGACCGCGATTGAGCGGTTCGAGGGGCAGCCAGAACTCCAGGTGCAGGTGTTGGATGTCACCAAACCGCTCCTTCGTGGTGGTCGAGCCCTTGGCGACCTGCATCGTACCGTTGTCCAGGGCCTTCCACTCCTGATTCGTCCACGCACTGAGATCGGGCTTGGTCCCCTGCTTGTAGGGCAGCAGCACGACCGCTCCGGCGGGCGGTTCGAGTCCTTCCTTCGGGCTCTTGCGCACCACCTTATTCAGTTCAAAACGCGTCCCATACGCACTGGCCAGGGAAAGCTGTCCGTCCTTGATCCGGCCGCTCCAGTGGTACCCGCCCGAACGTGAGCCAATCAGGGCCTCGAAACCGCTCCTGCCGGCGTACACCTCAATGGTCTCTCCCGCCCGGCCTGGCTCGTTGCTGACCGCCTCAATACGGACGCGGTAATGGTCCTCCCCCTCGGCCACGACAACCGCGGTCGCCGGCCTCTGTGTCATGCTGTCGGCATGAAAGGTCCCTGCATATTGCCCCATGAAAGGGTCTGCCCATCCAACCGAGGCGGTCAGAATCAGAAGCATGGGGAGGAGGGTTCGAATCGCGGCTTGTCCAGTCATTGCTTGGGCTCCTTACTGCTTGAATAGATGGACGACGTCAACATGGTACCAAGCCGCCGCACCACGTCAAGCCTCCATCTCTTCCATTATCGTCCGCCGGAGCGTTCGGCCAGAACCAACAGCCGCGCGGCAATGTCGGCGGCGGCGGCGGGCCGAGCCACGAGCCGGCAGGCGTCCGCCATCTCGCCTCGCGTGACATCATCGGCCATCAACGCCTCCAGTTCCTCCCAGAGCCAGTCGGCGCGATCACCCGCATCCGCAACATCATCGACGATCACGGCCGTCCCCACCGCGACGAGCTTGCCTGCATTGCGGTACTGATGCCGGTCTTTGTGGTGTGGATAGGGCATACAAATGCTCGGAACGCCCGCCACCGCGTATTCGGCCACGCTGACAGCGCCGCTGCGTCCCACGAGCAGGTCGGCCGCCGCCAGAAGATCGGGCATCGCATCATAATAGCTGACCACCTTGTGGGCGATGCGGACGCCCTCGTAGCGACGTGCCACCTCGTCGAAGTTGTCCAGACCCGTCAGGTGGACGATCTGCCAGGCGGAGGCGAAGGCCTCCAGCCTGGGCAGGAGCATGCAAACCGCCTCATTGATGCGCATAGAGCCGCTGGACGCACCCGTGATCAACAGGGTCTTCTTGCCTGGATCCAGCGACAGGGCCTCGATGGCACGCATCCGATCGGCCCGCGCGAACCCGCTGCGCAGGGGACAGCCGACCACGGTGACACGCTCGCGCCGCGAACCGAAATGGCGTTCGCAGCCTTCGAACTGCGCGAAGATGTGGTCGGCCCAGCGGGCACTGAGCCGGTTGGCCCGGCCGGGCAAGATATCCACGTTGACCAGCACGACCGGAGCGCCGAGCCTGTGCCCCGCCATGCAAACGGGTGCGGCGACGAATCCGCCGCCCCCGATGACGACGGGGTTGGGGCTGTCGGCGATCAACGCGCTTGCCTGGCGATAGCTCTGCCAGAACGTCCGCCAGAAGGTCACGAACCGACGCGGGTCGAAGTACAGCCCCGTCGCGGGCAGCACCGTGTAGGGAAAAGCCGTCCCGTCCAGAATCCGCCTGTCCACTGCGCGCGTGCTGCATAGAAAGTGGATGCGCGCATCGGGCCGGCGATCGACGATCTGCTCGGCGACCGCCAGGGCCGGATAGATGTGTCCGCCCGTTCCGCCGCCGGCAAAGAAGATTGCGATATCACTCAATGACAGCCTCCCTGCTGCTCACACCGTGTGGAACCCTGTCCGGCATCAGAATCGCCATCAGCGTCGCCGCGCACAACGGAATCGCCGCCGTCGGTTTGTGAGGCAATGTTGAGCAGCACCCCCACGGCCGCGGCCGACAGCAACATGCTCGTGCCGCCCGAACTGATGAAAGGCAAGGGAATCCCCTTCGTCGGCAGAACGACCGTCACGACGCCGATGTTCAGCGCCGCTTGAATACCGATCGTCAAGACGATGCCGGCCGCCAGAAGCCTGCCGAAGCGATCCCGGCAGCGCATGACAACGGCAAGGCCGAGGCCGACAAACAGGATGAACAGGCCGATGACCCCAATCGTGCCGACCAGGCCCAGCTCCTCTCCGACGATGGCGAAGATGAAATCCGTCGTATCTTCCGGCAGATGACCGTATTTCGAGATGCCATCGCCCAGCCCCTTGCCCCAGAAACCGCCTGAGCCAATGGCAATCAGCGACTGATTGGCCTGATAGACAACGTCGGGCCACTCCTCCGGGCGCAGAAAGGCCAGCAATCGCTTGATGCGATGAGGCGAATGGATCAGACCGGCAATCAGGCCGCCGGCGGCGAACGGCACCAGGGTCAGGACGTGCCACCACCGAACGCCGGCGATCACCAGGATCACAAGACTGATCATCGCAATAAAGGCCGCTGTGCCGAAGTCTTCGACGACAATGAGCCCGCAAACCAATCCGATCCCCAGACACAGCGGGACGAACCACGTCCAGTAGCGACGAACCCCCGGTCCCGACCTGGCGCAGACCGCGGCCAGTCCGAACACCATCGCCCATTTCGCCAGTTCCGACGGCTGAAAGCTGATGCTGACCGGCCCGACGGTCAGGCGCAGCCATCGCCGCGCCTGATTGATCTGCGTTCCCAACTGCGGGATCAGCACAACGCCCAACAGCACCACCGAAACGAATACCAGCCACGGCGAAGGGGATTTCCACCACCGTTCGCGAAGGCGAAACCATCGGTAGTCGATGCACGAGCCGACCAGCAGCACCACAACGGCCAGCGGAAAGAACATGATCTGCCGCAGCGCCGGAAACTCGTAGAACCGCTTGAGGTCGAACTCGTAGCCGAGATTCGCACCGGCCGAGAAGACCATCACCGCACCGATGCCCATCAGAAAGACGATCACCATGGCGATATAGTCGGCCAGCCGGCTCTGCGAATCGTTCATAACATCATCAGTGGCAAACACTTGCCCAGCCATTACCTCATCTGGAGGTTGAGAAGCACATTCCCCAATTTATCTTTTCGGCAAACCCGTGTTTCAATCTGCAAAAAAGACTGAGCTTATGCCGTCCGAATTCCCGATCCTGTGGGAAGACAGCGGCACTATTCGCCTGTTTCTCAGACCCGCCGGGGGAAATACAGCGTGGACGCCGCGTCGACAGACGCCGTCATGGGGCACGAGTGAATTGGGAGGAGACCCGAACTTCGAGAGCCGCTTGAGACAGAGCCTATAAGGGTGCTTCCTGCGGCGTGATGTCGATCATGTCCGGCCATTCGAGCCGGCCCAGAATCTCGCGGGCAAGGGCGGCGTATTCCGCCGCACCCCTGCTGTCCGGCGCATAGGTCTGAATGGCCTGACCCACACTGGGCGCCTCCGCCAAGGTGATCGTCTTGTGAACGACGGTGTCGAAAACGAGCCGGCCAAAGAGACTCCGCATGCCCTCCTCCACCCGCTGGCTCAGCAGCGTTCGCCCTTCAACGAAGGTCAACACGAACCCCAGCGGCTTGACTAGGCACGGGTGAAACCGAGTGCGGATGACCTGGATCGTTTCGAGGAGTCGTTTGAGACCGTCGAGGGCAAAGAAATGTGCCTGGACCGGCACGATCACATTCGAACTGGCGGTCAGAGCATTGAGCATAACCAGGCCCAACGTCGAGGGACAATCGATCAGGCATACGTCGTACCAATCGGCGAGAGGCCGCAATTGCTCGCCGAGAATCAGCTCCTTACCGGGCGCGTTCTGCAACTCCGTCTCCACCGCGGTCAGCAACATATTGGCCGGAATCAGGTCGAGACCATCCATGCCGGTCGGTCTGGCAATGGACGTCACTGGATCGCCCGTCCCAACCAGGATATCGTAGACGCTCGCGCTCAGTTCGCCGGGCTCATACCCCAACCCGAGTGTGGCGTGCCCCTGCGGATCGCAATCGACCAGGAGGACCTTGTACCCCATCAGCGCAAAGGCTCCCGCCAGATTGATCGAGGTGGTCGTCTTGCCACACCCCCCCTTCTGATTGGAAACCGCTATGATCTGCATCCCGCCTGTAGAATCGAGCCAACTGCCTCACTGGTTGAATCGACTCCGTTCAGCCGCTACCGCCCATCCATCGTCCTATTCTACCGCATCGCCCCCCCCGTATTCAAGCAAAAACCGAGTCGGCCGCGACTGCCACCCAGCCGTATTCCCATGCCGTCCCAGGGCCGTGGCCGAGGAAGTCCTTATGTCGCGTCGCAAGGTTGCCGATAAGACCCATGAACACGACGATTGTCCGTTATGGGACCTGTATATGCGTTGGAGATTGCCCTGATGCTCAAGGCAAAGGACATCATGAAACCGAACGTATTGGCCGTGACCATGGATACAGACATCTACCGGGCAATACGAACCATGGTCGAGAACAATGTTACCGGACTGCCCGTGATCGACGACGACCGGGCCTTGGTTGGAGTCGTGACGGAGAAGGACGTCCTGAAACTCCTCTACGAGATCGAGGACCACCCCGGCAGGGTGGCCGACTTCATGACCACGCCGGTTGTCGCCTATGATCAAGACGACGACGTCGCGGCTGTTGCCGACGGTCTGGCGGCGCACCACTTCCGGCGCGTTCCCATTCTCCGCGACGGCCGACTCGTCGGGATCATCAGCAGGAAGGACATCGTCAAACGGATCCAGGAGCAGTGGCTCACGCAAAATGCCTCAGCATGACACGTGTTGTCCTGACGGCAACCGAAAGGGATCGATATGTATGAGACAAAGGCCATCATGTCAAGGGATGTCGTATCCGTTCATCCGGACACCCCTATCACCAAGGTCCTGGAACTGCTCGTCGAAAACGACATTACCGGCGTCCCCGTCGTCGAGTCTGACGGACAGCTTGTGGGGATCGTCACGGAGAAGGATATGATCGGAGTCCTCTTCGGACAGGAAACTCCCTCGGGAACCGCTCGAGACTACATGACCGAAGATGTCCTGAGTTTTGATGAGAACGACGACATCATTGCGGTGTGCGAGTGCCTGACTGCGAACCATCTGAGGCGTGTTCCCATTCTGGCCGACGGGCGACTCGTTGGCATCATCAGCCGAAGAGATCTCATCAAGTACATTATCGAACCCATCGGCCGCTGAGCCGGCCCCACAAATCCTTCTGTGCCGCACCATCTCCCGTCTCGGCTGCACCTCGCATCGCCGGGTGCGGGCAATTCGTTTCCCGTCAAAATACGTAGTCTCCACAATTGACGAGGTTCCGCGCCAACATAGACTGAGCATCCGCTCTTAGGAAACAGCGATAGCGGATTGCGGGTAGGCTTCTCGGTCAGCCGCGAGTGGATCTCCTCAGATCGGGGACACAGTGCGAAGCTGGCCGTGAGAGCCACGAAGAACACCGTTGGACCGAGTTCATCGGGGCGGCAATCGCCAAGGATCGTGGCATGCGTTTCGGTCGCTCCGTTGAGATGAAAGGGGAATCCATGGACGGATCGACGTCCGCTGCGGCGAAGGGTCCAGTACCAGATGACAGCGCCCCCTCGGACAAGCAGAGCGGCAGCAATGTTGAGCGTTTCATTCGCGTCACATACGAGAAACTGCCGGCGCAGACCAAGGTCATCGTGGCACTCTTTTCGGCCTTGAACACCGTGACCACGTTGACGAAGGACTTCGAACTTCCCGATGCGTTGTGGCAATCCGTGCTCTTCAATGACTGCGGGCCCCTGGTCGGCGAATCCGAGGAGGTCAACTGGCTCAAAGGGGTCTGCGACGGGATATTGCTGGTAGCCAATCACGCGTAAGTGCACGTTCGAGGCCGCCTGAGAGCTGTCTGACGCAAACAGGTCGGCCGTACGACGATTGGCACATTGCCGCTCCGGCCTCTGCACCAAACCCCGCCGCCGCGCGGGCGGGTCCCATCATGTCGCCGGCCGACCCCCTTGGTTCATCTATGGCCGCAGATCCTGCAATTGGCATTGGACAAAGACGCCCTCATCGCGCATAATGCAGGGTGCGTCGCGTTGGAGTCGCTCTGCGACCGTCCAGCATTTGCCGTCGGGTGATCCCTCCCGTGGACACGCAAGCGGACGGAAGCGACGACAGCGGGTTGCTTGGGCATGCTGGCGCCATGCCACGGATGGGGTGGAGGAAAGCGTTGAGTTCGAGCGTTCGAGTTTCGTGTGAACGAGAGTTCCATGCTGAGGGTTCGCGTCGATAATCATGAAGTAAAGGTCATGCCGATCTCCCTGGCGCAGATGGTCTTCGACGGCAAGGTGGATCGACACGATCCGTCGAAATCCTCCGACACAGCGACCGAGCAGCCGTTGGAGCGTGCTCTGCGCGGCCCCTATCTCGAGGCCCTGACGGACGAGTTGCTGGTTCGCCTGCGATCCATGTATGCTCGGCCCGAGTCGAGCGAGGATATCGACACGCTCCGAACGCGCGTCGAGTCCCTGTGTCATTGGCATTGTGATCCGCCCGAGATTCGCGCGCGTCTGTTCTGGGGCGCCGCCTGGCTCAACGAACTGACCGACCGCTTCGAGAACGCCGTGAGCTACTACGATACGTTCCTTCAGATGCGTTGCCACGAACCCCATCTGCGTCTTCTGGCCTACAACAATCGGGGGGTCCTGCGCATCCGCCTGGGTCGTCTGGACGGTCTGCAGGACTTGGCAAGGTCGGCCATTCCAGGGGAGCCGGGTTCCGCGTCGGGAACGCCTGTGGCGGGACTGCCGGCCGCCTGCTTCAATCTGCTCAACACGATCGATGTCGCCCTCGAGGTCGACAACCTGACGCGGGCCGTGGATACAGAACTGACGGAGTACTTCCTGCAACTGCCCGAGGATACCAGAAATCGCTGGCTCGGCACCGAATCAACGGGGCCGCATACCCACGGCGTTGAGCCGCCGGCGATGGCGGTTGCCTCGCGTGCCAATCAAGCCGAGGCCCGGTCGCTGGAATGGTCCATACTCGGCGATCCGACCCACGGCGCCTTGAACCGATTGACCGCTCATCTGGCGCGTGAGGCTCGGTTCCTGGATGACGCGCAGGCTGTCGATGGCACGGACGATGAACGGCTTTCGTGTCGCCTGCTGTTGTGGGGCAATCGCCGGACACCTGCCCTGAACGGCGATGTCGGGAACCGCGAACACGACGACGATCCGCCGCCACATCCACTGGCGCACTGCAGCGATGCCGCGGCGATTCTCCTGGGCGACCAGATCCCTTCATCGCTGACCAGCCGGGAGAGTCCCGCCCAACAGGCCGAACACATCGCCCAGGAGGAACTGGCAGAGATAGAGAGTCTTGTCGTCGCCGGACACTTCGCGCTGGCCCGCTCGCGTCTGCACGTCCAACGCAAGGTTCTTTCCGCCCTGGACCATGGGGACCACTGCGGCGGCCTGCTGGCTCGGGTGGATGCCGAGCTGCTCTGGATCCAGCGCGCCGAGAAGGAAATCGAACAGCTTCAGCTCCAAAGGGCATGCGCCAGCCTCGTGGCTGAGCTGGAGCGGTTCTGCCGACTGACGAGTCTGGCTCCAGCCGAACGGCAGATGGAAGAGCTGAGAGGCCGGATCGATCAGCACAAGGCGGGTCTGGCTCCGGGAACCGAGCAGGAGTTGTGCGGTCTTCTCGATGAGTTGTCCTTTCGAGCGGATCGCCACCTGGAACGCCTCAGGCGGCTGGATGTCCGCAAGAGAATCCGCGAGTCGCTGCGACAGCTTCATACGAATTGGCCGGCCGACTGGACAGCCCCGGTCCCCGACGCCGCGTACGCAGCCCTGGCACAGTGCCATCTCAACGACCCGGGTTGCCAGGTCGAGGACTGGCCGCGTTTGCACGAGCAACTCGATGCGCATCAGGCGCACCACCGACTTCGGACCGCCCTGACTGCGCTGCCCGGCGAGAGCCTTTCCTCGGCGAAGATGGAGACCGCTCTTGCTGAAGCGTTGAGTCTTCGTCCGGATCTGTGGGGAACCATCGCACCGCTGTTCGGCCTGACAGACCGTGCTTCCTGTGATACGGCCCCGAGGACGGGGTCAGATCTGCAGACCGCTCTGGAGGCGGCGGCCGGTCGTCTCCTGCGCTCGCCATCTTCGGATGCGCGGGACCATGACCGAAGCCGCCGTTGCGAGTTGTTGAGCCGTGCCGGCGCGCTTCTGGAGCAGGCCTTTCAACGGCTCCGTGGCCACCCCAAACGGTTTCTGCGTCTCTGGGATTGCGTGCAGCAAACACTGGAGCCTGTGCTGGCGGGTGCAACAGTAGAATTGACTGGCGAAGTGGAGCAACTCGCTCAGAAGTGTCTGGGCCAGTGGCCTGCGGGAGAGATCGGGACGGCAACCCGATCCGATCCGCGCAACCCAGTGCGACTGTTTCTGGAGTCTTGTGAGAAGATGCGCTGCCTGGCGACGGCCGAACAACTGCTCGATACCGAGCCGGCAAAGACCCAGGAAGCCCGTGAGTATATCACTTGGGCAGTGGGGATGGGACTCGACCGCCCCGATCAGGTCCGTCGGGCGGCGACGGGCATCTATCTCACGGGGCTCCGTGCGAAAGACCCGCCGCACCTTCAGAGACAGCTCCTCGATGCGATCGATGCATGGGTCGCAGAACTCACGAGTGAGGCGATGCCCCGAATCGGAGAACAGGAGATCGTCAACCAGATTGCACGAATCAAAGCGCATCTCGCCAACGGCTCAGAAGAAGATGTTGATTCACCTCACGACGGTATGGAGACCTCGGATGGCCTGCGCGCAACGACAGACCATCCGGGCACCTGAAGCACCGTCTGTGTTCTTGAGGGACTATGAGCAAGAGAGCATTGTCCATCCTGCTGACAGGCTGCCTCGTTACGGTAGTCGGCGCGGCCGAGCCGATCCCCGCCGCGTCCCAGCCCTGCTATGTGGTAATCGCGGTCGATGTATCCGGCAGCATGGAACGCGCAGACAGCCCGGCCGATGATTCACGCGGCCGCAGACATACGCTGCGGAGCAATGCGCAACTGGTCTGCATGCAGCTTCTGCCCTACATCCACTCGGACGTGTATGTCGGCGTATGCCATTTCTCCGATCGAGTGCGCTATGTGCTGCCCAGTGAAGAGACGGCCCCCCTGCTGGCCTGGGGGGGAAGCTACCTGAACGAGGCCGCCTGTCAGAACATGGTCCGATCTCCCGATTTCGCAGGCAGTTTCTACACGGAAATCGACCGTCCGTTGGCTTGGGCAAGCGCGAGAATTCAAGCCGCGCGCCGACAGCACGGCAACGGCCCCGGCAAGATCATCCTGCTGAGCCGGGGCGATCCACGCGACGCCGCGCGGGCCATGGACAGCGCCGGCCCCCTGCTCGATGCCGCAACACGACTGGCTCAACAGGACATCCGTGTCTATCCCGTCGTCGTCAATCGAGCGTCCCATCGTGCTGGACTGCCTGCGACAGAGCCGTCTTCGACGGAGCAGGCGGCGGAGGGGATGATGGCCAGACTCGCATCTTTGACCGACGGCAAGTCCTACCACATCACGGCGACGATGGGCCTGCCCGACATTCTAATGGATATCTTCGGACTCGGGACTCCGTTGACCGAAGAATCTCCGATCAGTCGATATGACTGGGCCACCGCCATCGTCGGACCTGTGCCGGCATCGCTGGGCATCGTGCCAATCGGCGGGACGACGGATGTGTCGGCACGAACGTGGGCTGTCGATGAACGGCTGGAGGCCGGCTCCGGGATTCGTTTGAGCAGCGTGACATCGGGTCAGTGGCAGATGACGATCCTCCGTCGGCCGGACACGGACAGCCAGATCGAGCGCGCCTGGGAAGGGTACTGGAGACTCTCCCCTCGGGCAGGGACACGCATGTATCGGATACCCGGTTTCGTGCTGCGACTGGAGCCGCGTCCCGCCTCGCCCTGGTGGGTCCATCAGCAGGCGAGCTTGGCCGCTCATGTGGTCGACCGTCACCGAGGAGCGGGCATCGGCCGCGGCAATGACCCTTCCGACCTGCTCTCCATCCGCTTGACTGCGCAGCGCCAGGGCCAGAGCGAGCCCTGGCGTCTGGACGACGGTCGGTGGACGATCCCGTCGCGGCTCCACGAGAGTGATCCCTTCACGGTCGAGACATTCGGGCTATACGATTTCCGAGCGGAACTGATCCATGGGATGGACCCCACGAACGTCGTTCTTGTCGACGCGAGCAGCGAGGTCCTCGTTCATCCGCCCTGCATCGGCCTGAGCGTTCTGGACGCCTCCGGTGAGGTGCTCGGCTCATGGTCCGACGCATCGAGATCTCTATCCATCGAGGTGCATGGCGGCCGGCCGGTGTCGTTCCGCCTCTCGCCGGAAGGGACATTCGGGGCCAGACCTGTCTCCGGCACGTTCCATCTCGAACCTCATGTGCGGACGAACTGGACCCTCCAGAAAGACACGGGGGCCATTCTCGTCACCGAACACATCGAACTGCCTGAGGCCGAAAAGCAGCTCGCCTGCTGGGCCGAGGTCGAGGTCGAGACCTCCGCGGGCCTTCTGCCGTTTCGACTGCCCCGTTTCGAACTGGTCTATCGCGCGGCGCCCGTGCGGATCGAATCGGCGTTCACCGAACCGCGCACCGCGTTGTGGGCCGGCGAGCTTCATCGGCAGTTATTGACGGTCTCGGCGTTTCCGGTATTCGAGGCGGACCGCGAGCGGGTGCTGGCGATGTTCCCCGAAACGCTGAGCGCCGTTCGCATCCGAACGGTCGATCTGACCAGCGGAACGGCCCAGGCGATGACACCGCGCGGGCATCTTGTTGAAGTGCCCAAGCCGACGGGCAAGAACGGACGGACGCTGACGGCAACCTATGCACTGGAGTCACAGATCCCGCTGCCCCGCGCCGACCAATGCGAGATCAGCCTGGAAGGGGCCATCGAAGGTCTTCAGGGCGGCGTGAAAACCTATGCCGTGGTCGATCCGACGGCGAACGGCTCGTTCAAGTGGGCCGTGCATCAGGCGGCAGACGAGGGACCAGCGCAGGGTCTTGCCGAGACCATCCACTGCGGAGAACCGGTCCGACTGGCGGCCGAATGGCAGGAGGATCAAGGGGTCTCGGCCATTCGCTTTGAGATCGTGCGTCCCGAACCGGATGCGCCTCTGGTTGTGGACCTGCCGATCACCCAGGGCCACCAACAGGCATCTGTCGAGACGACCTTGCCCGGACTGCGATCGGGACAGACCTATCTGGTACATGCGGTCGTGACGGTCAGACCCCCCGGCGCGACGGCACCTGTGGAGGCCAAAATCCGTGCCGGCCGGTTCACCGCACGCGATCGCAGGCTGCTCCTGGAGGAGTTGGTCGTCGGGGATGCGGCAGGCAGGGACATCGCCTCACGCCCGTGGGAGCCGGTCCAGATTCCGCTGCGTGTCGTGTTTGGCGGATACATCGCCGGCAATGTGCAGCACACTGCGCTGATCGACCAGGTCAAGACGTCATGTCGCGTGACGGTAACCTCGCCCGGCGGCGAGGTGCAGGACCTGACCGAATCGATCGAATGGACGGCGCTGGTCCCCAGCGATACACGAGAGGGCCGCGCCACGCGATGCGAACTCCAGGGATACGCCCCCTACGTGCCCCGCCATATCGGGCGGGCCCCCGTGGAGATGACCGCCGAATTCTCAGGAGAACAGGCCGGGTCCTCTCTGCAGCGCGCCAACGGTTATCTCGCAGTCCGAGAGCCTCGGCTGGCCCTGAGCGTCGAGAGGCTTGTGTCGTCTCAACAGGATTCTCTATTCGATTCCCAGACGTGGGCGACCGGTGCAGGCGGCCTGTCCCCTGTGACGACGCAGCTTTCCACGCGTCTGCGCCTCACCGTGCGACCGATCCACTGGACCACCGCACCGCCCTCGACGATCGCCCTTCGGGTCTTGCGACGCCCGTCGCCCGAGGCTCCCTGGACCACCGTGATGTCCACCGAAGGTGAATTGACTGCCGGCGTTCCTCTGGCACATGAAGTCCAGATCGCCGACAACGGCCAATATGCGGTGGAGATGGTGGGCCGGGACCGGCAGTCCGGCCAGGTCGTCGCCAATCTCACGACGCCCGTGGTGCTGTCGATTCACCCCCACGAGATCATCACGGTCCTGTCTCCGGCCGCATGGATCACACCTCACGTTCGTCGGTGGCCCTTCGAGTATCGTGTCACCATCCGCAAGGACAGTGCAGATACGCCGCAGGTTGCGGCGATGGCTTTTCAGTTCCGACTGCCCTCCGCTCGACCCGCCTGGCGTGAAGGAAGCGTTCACGCCGCGGGTGCGGATGGCCCCGAATCCTTGCCGCTTTCGCTGCGGGGCCCGGAGATGCTGCCGCCGTTGGAAGCCCCCAACGACGGGAGCGTGCAATTCCGATTGTCTTCCCGAGGCCAGGAGCTCGTTCAGTGGGAACATCCAAACGTCCGGGTCCTGCCGCCTGTTCTGGAGCGAGTCACCTTCAGCGGACACAAGACAGGGCCCGAAATGGCATTAGCCGATGGGCGCATCGAACTCGACGGATCGACAGGACTGTGGGCCCGACCGGTATTCCGCGCCGCGCCTGAACTGACAGGCCAGTGGACCCGGGGACAGACCACGGTCTACTTGTGGCCGTGCGCTGATGATACCGTGGCCGCGACACACCTTGCCGTGAGGCTTCTGGAGGAACTCGAGTCGGCAGGGGCGTCAACGCGAGCGTTTCGAGTCAGCGGCGGCGGAGCGGAGGCGGCCGTGAGAGTCCTTCCGGCGCTGGCCGGCCGTGGGTTCTGGGGCTGGCCGAGGTCAGCCACGACAAAGCGCTACGCCATAGCGGCCTCTGCCACGTTCCAGCCGCCCAATGTCACCGACGGCTCACCGATCACGGAATGGACCGACGTCACGGTCATCCATATCGTGACGGCCGGGGTCGTGCCGTGGTGCTGGTGGGTGCTCGCCGGCGTCGTCCTGGCGTTGCTGGCCGTGTTCGTGCTGAGACTGTTGGCGCCTCGGCCGGATCGGCTCGGGGTGGACGTCCGGCTCGAAGAGGGTGTGGCCACTATCGAACCCGCATCGCTCCACAGTCCTGTGGAAATCGAACTGGGCCAGACCTCGTTGGGAATCGACATCGACCTGCATGTCGCGCACGCGCTGAGTCGCTCGAAAGGGAACGGCCTGAGACTCTTCACCGTCATGCTCACAACGATGGGCGTGATTCTGAGACGAGCGGTATATCCCCGACGCTGGGCCTGGGCTTTGTTGACGCCGAGAATCGGTTCCGGCGTCACGCATGTGCAGAAAGGGCTCTTCTGCATCTGGACGGGACCGCTCACACGGAAAGGCCGGGCGTGGTCCAGCCAAAGCGGGATCACCGCAATCCCGGAGAAGGGACGATCGGCGTCGATCGCCCTGGATCTTGCCTACGAAATGGCCAGAGTGGCCCGATCGATACGCGTCAGTGTGAAGATCCGAAACGGCGCGCCACAGACTGAGGAGCGACCGACCGACGCCGATTTCGGCGTCTAAGCGTACAAGAGACCCAAGAGTCGCCTGAAAAGGCATGAGGAAACAGCATATGCGACTGAGTGACAGTCCTATCGTCGTACGCCCGACGCTGATCGTGGGGCTCGGAGGCACCGGGGTCCTCGTCTGCCAGTGGGTCGAACACTACATTCGAGAGCTGCTGGGCACGGTGCCGCCCTTCATTCGCTTTCTCAAGCTCGACACCGACGCCTCCGACGACGGCGGTCCGCCCGAAGGGATCCTGTCGGACTTCATCAATCTGTTCCACTATCTCGACGTCGGCGAGGTCGTGCGGGACAACGCCAGCTATCCGCAGTTCCACCCGCACCTGGACTGGATGCGCGGGTTCCGCGAGGACGCGACGTTTGCCGACTACGGCTGCCAGGGCATTCCCCGTCTGGGCCGTCTGGTGTTCTTCGAACTGCGTGAGAGCATCATCCACGAAGCGGTGGCCACACGTTTCAGCAGCCTTCGCACGAGCACGCAGCAGCCTCTCGACGAGAACGGCGGCCCGTTCGTCCTGGCGTCCGACGGCGCCCCGGTCGTACACATTGCCAGCAGCGTCTGCGGCGGCACCGGCGCCGGAATGCTCATCGACATGGCCTACAACCTGCGGTGGTGGTCGCGCGAGTCGTTCCCGAAACCGGCCGAGATCGTCGGGCACCTGCTGCTGCCCGACGCCTTCCGCGTCGACCCCATGCTCCGACCGAAGCTCGAAGCCACCGCCTGCGCGACACTGGATCAGATCGAGTTCCTCAGCGACGAACGGCGTTCCGATATCCGCGTCCGGTACCGCAGCGACCGCAGCGGCGAAGACTGCTTCCGGCGCGACACCGGCCCGTTCAACTTCCTCTATCTGCTCAACGGCCAGGTCGATATGGGCAGCGGCGACCGCAAGCACCTCGTTCGCCTTATCGCCCGCGCGCTCCGTGCCCTGACGGTCGAACCCCTGAGCCAGCAGGTGCGGTCGGACGCCAACAACAAACTGGCCGAGATCCTTCCCCAGCGCGATCCCGTGAACAATCACCGCCAGTGCTTTTCGAGTTACGGCTTCTGGTGTGGGGTGCCGGGCCACAGGCAGCAGAACATCCAGTCGCGCGTGATCGCAGATCTCGAGAACCTCAATGCCGGCCAGAACGATGGAAGGCCGCACTACCGCCGCGAGGTACAGCGCGTGATCGCGGGAAATGCGCATCTCGCACCCACCGCTGCGGAACTCGTCCAGCCGACAATTTCTTTCCCCTGGGACTCACCGGGCAAGGGGACGTCGCCGGAGGTCGTATCGAGCGTGCTGGCGGGCCTTCGCCGTCATCTGGAAGTGTCGCTCATCCCCCTGGCCCGCAAGGAGGCAGAGAAGCTCGTTTCACCACACAAGCCGGTCGAAGGCCTTCTTGCTGCGGCTGACGAGATGATCGAACAGGACTTCTTCAATGCTGAACCGTTGCGGCCGCTCAATCAGGTGGGCGCCTGCCTCGACGCGTGGATCGAGACGATCGACGCAATGCTCGGCCGCAGGCAGGCCTCGGCCCCACCCAACACCAACACGGTGGTCGCAGAGATTCTCAACCAGGCCCGCGGGGCCCTGGAGACGCTTCAGGGTCGCGTTCCCCCGCTGTCCTGGACATCGAGCGACGTCGTACCCGTGATCGACAAGACCATCGACGCCGGTTGGCCGGTCGTGGCCGAGGCCCTGCTCCACGAGGACCTCGTCGAGTCGCTCAAGACGACGCTGCGCGTCTTCCGCGTCAGAAAGCAATCGCTGGATGCCGTGATCGCCCTGTCGTGGCAGCGGAAATCCGTCGGGGAAAAGACCCGTGGCAATGGGGATGATCTCACCGGGCAGGAAGGGCGCGAGGCGGACTTCTTTGCGACCCCTTTGTGTCTGCCCCTGGAGGCCGACGAGGCCCTGGATGCCGTTGCCGCCAGAGACTTCCGCCAGAGTCTGATCAAGCCCGTTCTGTCGGCCTGCGTCCTGTCGCTCCGCGAGCCCCGGACCGACCTGGCAGAGGTGCGATCCGTGGAAGACCGGCTGGCCGAAAGTCTGGCCAGGCTCTCAGAAGGCATGAAACGGTTCCTTCGCGACATCGAACGCAACAGTTGGGACCTGTTCAAGAACAGCCCACCGGCCGGGCAGTCGATCAACGACCACCCGTATTACCGGAGCATTTGCGAGATCTGGCGTCTGGCCGAACCGAAGATCGATCTGGACAAGTCCCGCAAGTACGCCCAGCCGCTGTCGGTCGCGGTCGCGCAGCAAGTTCCCGGGTCCTGCGTCCCAAGGCTCTTGACCCACAACCTCGAGGTGAGTCTGCGCGAGGCGGGCGTCACGCAGGCGTGCAACCGACAGACCGGCGAGTGGCTCCAGGTCCTGCGATTGAGCTACGGGTTCTGTCTGGAGGCCATCAGCCGGTACGGTAAGTACGTCGCGGCCACCGATGAATATGTGCGGCGGATGGGGTTCGAGTTGTCCGATCTGTGGCTCGACAAGAACTGGTACACCGCCTTTCAGAGCGCCCTGGCGGAATGGCGAAGTACGTCGCCCCGTCAAGGCAATGCGCTGGAGCGAGAGGTCTACGAAGCCGGCGCCGCCAAGGTCGGCGCTTTTCGCAATATGGCTGATACCGTGAACGAACGGCTGCGTCAGCAATTGCGATCCCTCAACGACCCGGCGGCAAGCCTTCGCCTTGCCGAGTTGCAGGGCGGCACGAACTCCCGCATTGACCTGATCCTTCAGGACATCGCCCTGACCGACTGCGACGCCATCCAGGAGGGTTTGAGCCGGGCGATGGCCCTGCTTGAACACGTAGTGCAATGCGCCGAGGAATCCGCAGGGACCCTTCCGGAAGGCGAGCGACGTATCGCCAGGGATGTGCTCGGCACCTGTCGAGACGACCTGCAAAGGTTCCGAGACGACATGACTGTTGCCGACATCGTGAGCTTCTGAACGAGCAGACAGACCAAGGGAAGACTGGGGAGCGCCTGTGAGAGAGAATGACAACCCGACGAAGGGAATCGGCCCGACGCCGGTCTTGTTCGTCGCCGTCGGCCATCGTGCAGAGCGGACGATATCCGAGTTCTCTCGAATGGCCCAGACCCTGACCGTCCCCGTCCAGGGTCCCTTCGGCCTGCTGTCGGTGGATTCGGCGGCCCGGCATCTGACAATGAGTCACTGGACCTGGCTTTCCGACTTCGACGTCCCCATATCCGAACAAGAGAGCGACACGTCGGATGAGGCCCTGTCAAAGGCCATCGCTTCCCTGACGCGGATCCTGCAATCCAAGGAGCCCGTCGCCGACCCCAGCCGTCCCGTCCGTGTCCGGACAAGTTCCTATGTCCTGATCGATCTGTCACAGGCTCAATCCGTCGATCGGGCCCTGCACATCATGCCGTTTCTCCGCAAAGCCGATCCGGCTCATGACATGGCCGTCGTCGCCTTGACGGGCCGAACGGCACAATCCGACTCCGAACTGGACGACGTCTGGTTCGAAGCCTGGAGTCGACTGACCGCTCGACTCCAGGACGATCTGCTGGCCCAGAAGGTTTACCTGCTCGACGGGCGCACCGCCGCCGGAACGTGGTTTGAGAGACCCGAGCAAATGGACCGGTTTTGCGCGGAGTTTCTGCTTCAGCACGGCATCACCTGCCGTGGCCCCCTGCGTCAGAACGAGCGGCGACGCAGCCGTCCTCAAGAGAACGTGCTGAATGTCTGTGGATCGTTCGGCCTGCGGGCAATTCGTCTGGACAAACCCGAGGTGATCGCACGGACCGCACAGCGGCTGGTCCACGAAGACCTTGCCGGCCTCTACGAGGAGGTCCTGTCGGAAGACCGCCGCCAGCATCTCGATGAAGAAGCGCGGACGCTCATCGAAAGGATCGAGAGCATCTACGAAGAGCACTGGCAGAGCCGTGCGGACAACGATTCGACATCGACGGCCGCATCATATGAGATGACCGTCCGCAACGATGCCGTCTGTGACGTGATCGGAGAAGCCGTCACCCGCGCCTGTAGCCGCGCGCCGCTGGCGAGTTTGTGCCACCTCCTTAAGTGCCTTGAACCCAGGCTCCGTCGCCTGCTGACGCGACAGAAGTTGATCGATCGCCAACGCGTCCGTGGTCTTGCCGCCGAGGCCCTTCGACGCCGTGACGAGCAGACGTATCAGCCGATGAGAAACTGGCTGGAAAGCATCGAGGTCGTCTGGACGGATCGCTTCACCCCGACGGTGGAGACTCGCCCCCAGGTGGCTGTGAGCCGCCCCGCGGCAAAGGCGGCTTGGCGTTTCGGGTTTCTGTTCCTGATCGTTGGATTGCTGTCTCTCGCGGCGGCGCTCTTCTTCCAAGAGCGTGTCTTCGCTCTCGGAGGCGTTCTGCTATCTCTGGCGGCCGCCGTCCTGGCAACGCAACCCACCGGATGGACCGAGCACATCCGGACCGTGGTACCCGAAGGACATCCGATGGACAGGGCGGTGCCAATCGTCCGTTACCGAAAGCGCCCCGGCCCGTGGATGCGCGGGCTGGCCATCGCACTGGCGTTCGTCGGCATCGTTGCCGTGGCGTGGTCGCTGTGGCCCGATCTGCGGACCGCGACGATGGCCCTCCGGGCTGCGGGCGCCGCGCTGTTGGGCGTCATCGGCGTCAGTATCATCCTGACCGGACCGGTGCAGGTCCGGGCGGATCAACCCCGGCGCCAGGAGGCGCCCGATCACGTCTGCCCCCCTTTCTGGACGTGGCGGGCATTCGGGCTGCTCTGCCTGGCGTTGGGGTGGCTGATCCTCTGTCTGAGGACACCGGGCCCCTTCGAGACCGATGCATCATTGCGATGGACCTGCCACGCCACAGGCCTGTTGTTCCTCGGCATCGCCGCGATACTGGGATTGAAGCCACGTGTCGGCAGAGTCCGCCTCATCGAACGCATCCCGAAGGTGCCGGAGCCATTGACCGGCGGGATCACCGTTGCCGCAGCCGACAGCGAGCTTATCCGTGAAGTGACCGCCATGATTCAGTGGATCGACGGCCTGACCCTGGATCCACGACAAGGATTGCTGCGTCATGGCATGCCCGATGCAACGCAGGGCCGCGAGGTGCTGTTCGACTTCATCGCGACGGACTGGGATCGGCAGTTGGCTCAGGCCTTCCGAAACACGCTGCGGCGCCGCATGGGGCAATCGCTTCGTGACCTCGCTCTCGAACCCAGGGCGTGGGCGCAATGCATCGTTCGCCACCTCCAGGACCCGCAGACCCGAACCTCCGATCTTGGGGTCCTTTTCACATTGGAGGTCGTCAAGGTCTGGGTCGATTCTCTCGGCCTGGCGGACCTGGCTGCCTGCCTGGATACAAATGGGGAAAAGACGGCTCACCTGCTCTGTCGAAGCGTATCTCCGAACTGGCCTGCCACACGCATCGAGCCCGATGTCACTTCCTGTGTCGTCGCGGCCGGCAGCGAGCTCTGGGAGGCACTGGCGACTCTGCCTTGGACCGACGGCGCTCCCGTCCTCGTGCGGAGCGATTGGGATGTCCGAACGGACACTGCACTGATTCTCCAAGTCGTTCAAGGTCTGACACAAGGCTGGCGGGGGTACCCCGCCCTACCGAGTCAGGCGCGTCAATGGGACCGTCTGGACGTGCAGGATTCCGATTCGGCACCGTCCAGCCAGGGGGCATCTCATGCTTCATGACGGTCCGCGAAGCGAACTGGTTCTGCACCTGCCGGAGTGGTTATGCCAATTCTCGATCGCACAGAAGCGCCCATTTGACACCGTCGAGGCGAAGATGCGATTCGTCATTGAGTTAGCCGAGCAGAACATCGAACGGCAGACAGGCGGACCTTTTGGCGCAGCGATCTTCGATGCAGACAGCGGGCGGCTTATCGCACCGGGCGTCAACATCGTGGTGCCGTCGAACTGCTCGATCGCTCATGCCGAGATGGTCGCCATCGCCCTGGCCCAGCAGACCATCGGTTCCTACGATCTCGGCACAGACAACACGGTCTGCGAACTGGTTACAAGCACCGAACCCTGCGCGATGTGCCTGGGCGCGATCCCGTGGTCCGGCGTCCGCCGCATCCTCTGTGGCGCACGAGGCGAAGACGCCTGCGCCGTCGGGTTCGATGAAGGTGCTAAGCCCGCCGACTGGGTCGGCGCCCTCCGAGGCCGGGGAATCGAAGTCGTCCAGGATCTCTGCCGCGCCGAGGCCCAAGCCGTCCTCCGCCACTACCTCACCGTCGGCGGCCATATCTACAACGCCCAACGCGGCCGATGACAGAAGTGGTTATTGGCCGGAAGAACGAGGCGCTGGCGATCGCAGAGGCGTCGGAGGCGATGGCTGGGCGGCATTGGGATCGGCGGCGGGAAGCGGCGGGAGAATGCCGAGATGGCGTTCGATGCGTTCGAGCCGCCAGTCGAGTTTCTCCAGTCTGGCATCGATGGCCTCCAACCTCACGGCCACGGCCCCGATATCGGCTGCCATCGCCGCGAAATTGCGGTCGCTGGCGTCCATGTAGCGTTCCATGACGCGTTCGTAGGCATCGATGGCCCGTGTCGTGTCCGTACGGTACTCAGGGGTCGCATAAATCCGGGTCTCCACGTCGTAGTTCCTCCGGCTCTGGCCCACCGACGTCGACAACGCAAGAACGACTATGCTACTGACCACAACCGCGACGGCAACATACGTTCGTCGATTCGATCTCATCGGATCACTCCCGTTGGCGTTTCC
This sequence comes from Phycisphaerales bacterium Planc_01, assembly GCA_001603075.1. Taxonomy (GTDB): domain Bacteria; phylum Planctomycetota; class Phycisphaerae; order Sedimentisphaerales; family Anaerobacaceae; genus Anaerobaca. The sequence continues at coordinate 77,369 of LVBB01000036.1, forward strand.
GTATTCCGAGGCAGACGGACAGACCGCCTGTTCCCCTACGGACCTTATCGACAGAAAGGCGTGGGAGGATTAGCAAGGATTCTCGGACGTGGCCGGTCAGAGTCCGTCCGCCACCGGAACGATGGGCTCCCATTGGATGCGGGCGGCGCCGAGGACGGTTCCCGTGGCGTATGCCAAGTCCACCAATGCGATCTGGTATTCGGCCAATGCGGCGATTTCGGCACTCTGGGCGTCGGCGAAGAGGGTCTGGGCGTCGAGAACATCCGTGCTCGTGCGAACCCCGAGCTCGAATTGACGTTTCTCGGCCTCGTACAGGCGCCCCTGAAGGATCGCGTTCTGTCGCGCCGCCAGAATGCGTTGCCAATTGGCCTCAACCTGGTCGATGACGCCGAGCACTTCGGCTTCGATGGTGGCCTTCCGGCTGGCCTGCGTGGCCAGTCTGGCGCGCCGCTGATAGATGGCTTGGCGCAGACGGCTTTTCGCCGCCTGGTTTCCGAGAGGCACCCTCACCTGGAGGCCCACCCGATGGTCTCCATAGTCGTTGTCGAACAGCATATCGAATGAGTCGTCGCGCGTCCCGCCAAGCCCGTTGATGTTGTACGTGTAGCCCAGCGTGGCCAGCGGCAGCGCCTGGTTGCGCAGGTAATCGACGTGGCTGGCATCCTGGAGAAGCTGAAGCTCCAACTGAAGCAGTTCCATCCGCCCTTCAAGGGCGGTCTGCACGAGATGCCCCTTGTCCATCGCATAGCGCACCGGATCGGGCGTTGTCGTCGGCGTCAGGACGGTCGGGCTCTGCATGTCCAGCCCGGCTTTGTTCATGACGCGCTTCAGATCGCGCTCGCGGTCGCGAAGGCTGTTCTCCGCCACGATGATCGCTTCGAGCTGTCGCGCCACACCCGCCTCGGCGCGGATGACCTCGACCTGGGCGCGCTCGCCAATATCGACGAGACGCCGGGCTCGTTCAAGCTGCGCCCGCGCAAGATCGTGCTGTTGTTGGCGAACCTCCAGTTCCTTGCGGGCTGCGTACAGACGCCAGTACACGCGATCGAGAGTCGCCAGAATCGTCATGACATCGAGTTTGGTCTGGGCATTGGTGATCTGGCGGTCGTAGCTGGCGATGCGGATCGAATACGTACTGGCCCACTTGCCCGCATCGCGCAGCAGCGGCTGACTGATCGAGGCGGACAGATCCGAAGCATAATACGGGTTGAACTGCGTCAGTTCGGCATCCGTCTTCGTGCGCGCATCAACGACATCGAACGTGATGGTCCCGCCGGTGCGGAGCGGAACCTGAACCCCCATGTCGGTGCGCACGAACTCCACGTTGGAGCCGGAGATCTCATCCAGGTAAGAGATCGAGGGTGTGTTCGTCTTGGCGAAGTCGACATTGGTGAAGAACGTGCTCTCGAACTTGGCCTCTTCAGCGCTGAGTCGCTCGGCGGCGATCGTGGGATTGATGAGGACCGCCTTCATTTCGAGGCTGTTCTCCAGAGCCATGGCCCGGCACTGCTCAATGCTCAGGCTCACTTCCGCCGGCGGGCTTTCCTGGGCTTGGTCCGCCGGGGCTTCTTCCGGTCCGGCTTCCGCAAGCTCAAGCGCGTCGATCTCGCGAAATTTCTCTTCAGGAATCTCGACGGCGCCGTACTTGCCGTTGAGAAGATCCGTGCTGCAACCCGTCGCCAGGGTGACAGCCGCAACGAGAAACAGAGCCATCCATCTCAGTGTGACATCGCATCGCCTATTCATGCCGGAGCGCCTCAATAGGATCCAGACGGGCCGCCTTGATGGCCGGGAACATGCCGAAGAACACGCCGGTAGCCGCTGCAAAGCCGAACGAAAGGCCGAGCGCCCACAGCGGGATGTACGCCTTGTCGAGGCTGGCATTGGGAATTTTGGCGATCAGCCCCGTCAGCATCTGCCCGAAACCGGCGCCGATCAGTCCACCGAACAGACACAGCACCACAGACTCCACCAGGAACTGGAACAGAATCGCCGAGGGCCGTGCCCCCACCGCCTTACGCAGACCGATCTCACGCGTCCGTTCCGAGACGGACACGAGCATGATGTTCATGATGCCGATCCCCCCGACCAGCAGCGAAATGCCCACGACGCCACCGGCGATGGCCGTCGTGGTCTGGGCGACGGTATTGAATTGCCGCAGGTACTCCTCAATGACCTCCAGGCGGAACGTGTCGGGATCGCCCGGACCCAGACGACGCGCCCGTCGCAGGAAAAAACGCAATTCCGCCTGGGCCTCGGCCGACAGTTCGGGTTTGCGGCAACTGGCGATGGCGTACATCCACGTCCAGGGCCCCCACAGCTTCCAGGCCGTCGGAAAGGGGATGAACACCTCCTGCGACGAGCCCATCCCGCCGAACATCGACGACTCGACCCGCTGCTCGACCACGCCGACGATGGTGAAGCTGCGCCGTCCCACCACGATCCGCTTGCCGATGCAGTTGCGGTCCATCCTCAGTTCGTCGCGCACCTTGGGCGTGATCAGACACACCTGCCAGCCGTTCTCTTCGTCCATCAGCGTGAACGGCCTGCCCATGATGACGGAGCGGTTCTCGATCCGGTGCCAGGAGGGATTGATGCCATAGACGCGGGCGCTGTCGATATTGTGGACGCCGTAGTGGACCGCCTCGCTCCTTTCGGTCATCAGCGTGTAGTCGTCGATCGACGGACAGCGATCCCGGAGTCCTTCGAATACCTCGGGGCGAAACCGAATCAAACGCCATGAGGCATTCTTGAATCGCCCTTCTCTCGGCCAGTGCGGGCTGATGAAGATCTTATTGGTCCCCAGCGACTCGAAATTGCTCAGCACGTTGGCCTTCAGACCCGTCAGTGCCGCAATCACCGAGGTGACCGACGCCACGCCGATGACGATGCCGGTCGTGGTCAGGATCGACCGCGCCTTGTTCGCCCAGATCTGACCGAGGGCCAGATACACGCTCTGATAGAACAGTTTCAGGAAGGCCAGCGGAATGCCCAGAACGGCTTTCATTTCGACACCTCCCCGAAATGCTCGGCCATGGCCGCACGCCGGGCCTGATCCTCTTCGCTCGACAGGTCCGTGAAGATGCGTCCGTCCATCATGCGGATGACGCGTTTGGCGTGACGGGCCACGCTCTCCTCATGTGTCACGAGCACGATGGTCTGCCCTTCGGCATGGAGCTGATCGAAGAGCGCCAGAATATCCTCGCTGGTCTTGCTGTCGAGATTGCCCGTGGGTTCGTCGGCCAGCAGGATGCTCGGGTTGCAGACCAATGCCCGCGCGATGGCCACCCGCTGCTTTTCGCCGCCGGACAACTGATTCGGCCGGTGCTTGACGCGATCCCCCAGCCCGACGCGTTCGAGCATCTGTCGGGCCCGCTTGTGCCGAGACCACCAGCCGTCGCGGGAGTAGATCAGAGGCATCTCCACGTTCTTCAACGCACTGGAACGGCCCATCAGCTCGAACGACTGGAATACGAACCCGATGCGTGTGTTGCGAATATGCGCCAGGCCGCCCGCCCCGAGACGAGTCGTATCGTAGCCGTCCAGTTCGTAGATCCCGCTCGTGCAGCGATCCAGGCACCCCAACAGGTTCATCAGCGTGCTCTTGCCCGAACCGGACGGTCCCATCACGGCCACATACTCATTCTGGCACAGTTCGAGATCGATCCCGTCCAGCGCGCGGATGCGCTCCACGCCCACCTTATACACGCGCGTGACGTTGTCGAGTCGAATGACGATCTTGTTATGCGGCGTTGGCGTCGTTGACATGGTTGGCGTCACCGGCTGGGGTCTCTTCCGTCTTCTTCTTGGCTTCCTCTTCGGCTTTGATTTCACGCTCGTCCTTGATCGCCTGGTCGTGCGCGAGCTTCTCAAGCTCTTTGAACGGCCCTGCCACGATCTTCTCGCCGGGCGCGATTCCGGATTCGATGATGGTGTGCGTGGCGTTGCTGGCCCCGATCCGGACCGGCGTGATCACCGCCTTGCCATCGATATAGCAGAACACCACCGTGGCGAATGTCTTGCTCTTCTCATCATCGCTGAGCCGATCGCGGATGTCGATCGGCAGCGTGTCCACCTCTCGCCCGAGCACCGCCTGGCTCGGCACGACCAGAACATCTTTGTGCTCGGCCACTTCGATGTCCGCATCGGCCGTCATGCCCGTAAAGATCTGCTCGCTCGGATCGATCAGGAGGATCTCGGTCTCGTAGTACTTCGCGCCCTGGGTGCCCACGTTCTGGCTCAGGGCAATGGCGCGGACCTTGCCGGGAAAGACCTTGTCCGGCCAGGCCTGAATGTGCACCTGCGCCGCCTGGTCGACGCGGAGCTTGCCCACGTCCGACTCATCGACCTGCGCGACCACCAGCATCTCGGAGAGGTCGCCCACCTCCAGGATCTTCGTGCCGGGGTTGTTCATCATTCCCGTGACGACCATCTCCCCGACCTTGGCGTTGATTCGCGTGATGACACCGTCGATCGGCGACGTGATCGTCGTGTGGCTCAGCGCCTCTTTGGCCTGTTCGATCCCGGCGTCGGCCACTTCGAGATTGTGTTCGAGCACCCGGAGGTTCAGTTGGGCCGCCTCCAGATTATGTCGGGCGCCCTGGAGCTGGGATTGGAGTTCGTCGACCCTGAAGCCCGCGTCTTCACAGGTCACCTGGCTGACGTCGTTGGTCCGGAGCAGGGCGCACTGGCGTTCGTAGTCCCGACGGGCCTTCTCCAGCGTCGTCTCCTGCGCCATCAGACTGGCCTGCTGGCTGGCGATCCTCGCCCTTTCCACTTCAATCTGGGCCGCCTGGGCCGCACGGCTGGCCTGCGCCGAAAGCAGCCGACTCTCCAACTCCTTCGAATCGAGACGAACCAGAACCGATGCAGGAACGGGCGGGTCGGCCTCCGGATCGCCTTTCGTGACCCTGTCGCCTTCCTCATAGGGCAACTCGACGATTCGTGCCGATGTCTTGGCGCTGATCTCCACCTTCGTCTTCGGTTCGATCTCCCCCGGAGCGCTGACCACCTCGATCAGTTCACCGATCCGGGCCTCCTCCACACGAACAGTTGTCGCCTTGTTCGCTGAGTTGCCGCGACTCTTGAGCCAGACGAACCCTCCTCCTCCCATGGCGCCCAGGACCAAAATGACCACCACGAGGATGATGAATATGCGAGCAATCCTCACAATCGATCCCTTCCCAAGTCACGAATCGCCTGCAGAAGCCTGTAGCCACACCAACCGGCATTATATCGGTATAGACGCGCCGAACCACATTTCATTGCGCAGATTCCTCTCCAAAGCCGGGTGATTTTCCCGACCTGTCACATTTGGCAACACCCTTGCGACCGACCCACTTTGCCGGGTCGCCTGGCTCTGCCCCGGTTGACTCACCGTCGCCATGCCGTGCGACGAGGAGCTGTCATCTGGGCGATGTCACGACATCCGCGTCTCACGCAGCCGACCCATTCGCCAAGTCGATCCCGTGCAGATGCCTACGCGATCTTGACAGCAGGATCCGGGTTGTGTGGGCAGTCGGGATAGACGCCGCGGCCCGCTGCGGCACGTTGCTGTTCCTCACGAAACAGGGGCTGACAATCCTTGGCCATCGTTCGCAGCTCCAGGGTCTCGACCTCGGTGATGGGACGAAGGGATTGTCCGGCGTCGACCGCCTTGTCGAGCAGGTCAAGCCATGACGGCGGGATCGCCGAGACCACGCCGGGAAGCGAAAGAGAGAAACGTACCGCCAGGTCCACTTCTTTCTGCGTTTCCGTCGTGCGATACCACCACTTTCGCGTTCGCTCGACCCCTTGCGGCCACGCCCCTTTCGACAGCGCCTTGATCGCAATCACTGCGGCTCCCTTTTCGTTGGCCAAGTCAACCACGGTCTTGCCGAATCCCGTTTCAATGTAGTCCACAAAACTGAGAGGGAACATCACGGAGTCAAACGCGAATCCGTTCAAAGCCGCCACGGCTCCGACCGTGGTATGGGCCGAGAAGCCGAAATGCCGGACTTTGCCTTCCTCTTTGGCCTTCAAGAACGTCTCAATGGCCCCGCCGGGCCCGAGGGCCTGTTTGACCTCGTCCTCGGTGAAGATGGCATGCATCTGATACAGATCGAAGTAGTCCGTCTTGAGCCGCTTGAGCGAACGCTCCAACTCGGCGCGTGCCCCGTCTTTGTCTCGCATTTTGGTCTTGCAGGCCAGGAAGATGCGACTGCGATCGATCCCCTGCAGGCCGATCCCCATCTTGATCTCGGCATCACCGTCCCGCCCATAGGCGGGAGCGACGTCGAAGTAGTTGATACCCTGGTCGAACGCCTTGTGCAGTCCGGCCGTGCCCTGCTCCTGATCGTAATTGGCCAGCGCCAAGCCGGGGAAGCCCACGACTGAAATCCGCGCACCCGTTCTGCCCAATATCCGTTGTGGCACACCGAGACGCTCCTCGGCGAGGGCGGCGGCTTGCACCGTGGAGGACAGCCCACCCCCCAATGCATAGCTGCCTGCTACGGTTCCGATCGTCTTGAGAAATGTGCGTCGTTCCATGAGGAATCCCCCTTTTCAGCATCGGTTCGGATTGTCGACACGTACGTTCATACGAGATCCTGCCAGAACCGCCGGCGGCGGCGAGCATCCGCTGCGGGGCTCGGCCGCGGCGATGACGATTCTACCACATATGCAGACGCCCGGCAACGGCACCCTCGTATAGGGATCTGCACACATGGCTATGCCACTTTGCCACATGCGGCACATTCGAGGGCAATCGAGGCCAGATGCTCGGTCACCCGGCCGCGGGCCCACACCGGACCGCCGTAAGAACAAATGCTTCGATACAGACTGATCTGGTCCGGGAAGAAGCTGACCTCGGCCAGACCGGTGGAATCCTCCAGAGTAACAAATCCCATCACCCGCCCGTCGCTGGTCCTGGCGCGTCGCGCCGTCGCCACGAAGCCGGCCACCGTCGTTCTCTTTCCGACGAGGCGGTGCAGTTGAACCGCCGGCACGTACCCGGTCGGCAATAAGGTCGCCGGATGCAGACCGAATGATATGCCTGTAACGTCCAGTTCGGCCTTGAGTCTCGCGATCCGGTCATAGTCGGGCAGGCGGCTCGCCATGCCTTCCTGATGAATATCGAACAGCATCGGCTGGTTGGGATCGGCCGGGGCCAGATGCAATCGGCTGAGCATCGCCGGACGCGTGGGCCCCAGGCCGTCGCAGGCGCCGATGTGGATCAGATTCCGCAGTTCCGGCTGGCGAAACGGCAACCGCCGCCTCAGGTCATCGAGGTGCTCGAACGCATGAATCCGCCGCTGGCCGACGATCTCTCTGGCCGTACCACGGCTCAGCCCCTTGACGACCCGCAGCCCCGCTCGAATCGCCCTGCCCTGCACGCTCCATTCGATCTCGCTGTGATTGACATGCACCGGCAGGATCGGGATGCCCCGCCTCCTGGCGTCCCAGACATAGACCCGCAACGGATACATCCCGTGGTGATTGTTCAACAGCGAGCAATAGAACTGGAGGGGGTAATGGGCCTTGAGATACGCGGTCTCCCACGCGATGTTGGCGTAGACAGTCGCATGGGCCTTGCAGTAGGAATACGCCGCGAAACGCAGTATCTCGTCCCAGATCGCCTCGGCGCTTTGCCGGTCGATCCCCGCGTTGTCGGCTCGCGACCGAACGAAATCGACGTACTGCGCCTGCAAACGGGCGGGCGAGACCTTCTTCGAGACCTCGGAGCGAAACCGATCCGCGTCGGCGACCGTGTAGCCGGCGACCTCGACTGCAATCCGCATGACGTCCTCCTGATAGAGCATTACACCATAGGTCTCGCCCAGCAGCCGCTCCAGCTTTGGATGGAGGTATGCAAAGGGCTTTCCGTGGACGTGCCTCTCAATGAACGCCGCTTTCATGCCGCCCGAAGCCGGTCCAGGGCGAATCAACGACAGGGCAATCGCCAGGTCCTTCCTGCTCCTGACCTTCAGGCCGCGAAGCAACTGCCGCATGCCGGGCGATTCGCTTTGAAAGACGCCGAGGCTGTCGCCGGCGCTGAGCATTCGCGCGGTCTTCTCGTCATTCGGATCGAAACTCAACTCGCCCTTGTCACCTTGATTGCGACCGATGATCTGGATGGCGCCGTGGACCGTGGACAGGGCCCGATTGCCCAGAAGGTCGATCTTCACCAAGCCGATGGCCTCGGCGGCGTCTTTATCGTATTGCGTGATGACGACCCCTTTGTGGGCCCGTTCGAGCGGAGCGATATGGCTTACTGGGGACGGCGTCACGACGATCCCACCGCAATGAACGCCGAGATGACGAGGGATGCCGACCAGACCCTTCGCCAGCCTGTACACGGCGGAGGTCTCCCTGACTTTTCCGCCCCGGGTCAACTGGTTAATCTGAACCGGTTCGAGCCCCAGGGCCCTGCCCGCGTCGCGGATCGCGCTGCGAAGACGGTATCGATTGACGTTGCAGACCATCGCGACGTTCTCGAAACCCCAGCGCTCGTAACAGAACCGGATGACCTCGTCCCGCTTGCGCCAGCACAGATCGATGTCGATATCAGGGCAATCCGTCCGTCCGGGATTCATAAACCGCTCGAAGTACAGGCGGTTTTCGATCGGACAGACCCGCGTGAAACCCAGCACATAGGAGATCAGGGCCCCGGCGGCCGAGCCCCGCACCTCGACCGGAATCCCGTTCTGTCGGGCGAAGTGGACGATCTCGTGGACCACGAGGAAATAATCACTGAATCCATTCTGCTTGACCGTCGCCAGTTCATATTCCAGCCGTCGAAGGACGTCCCCGCTCACGGGATTGTATCTCTTCGCCAGTCCTCGATGGCACAGCCTGGCCAGTTCCCTGTCGCTGGTCTCCCCAGCGGCCAGCCGGACCTTGGGCAGAATCGGCTTGCCCGTCAGCAACCGGAAATCGCAGCGCGGGACCATTTCGTCGGCATGGAGAAGGGCTCGCGGGACCTTGGTGAATTTCTGCTCCATTTCCCTGGCCGGAATCATCGCGTTCAGTCCGCAAGGGTCGCGCGGGCCGGCCCCGGCTACACTCATCACGCGGATTCGATTCAGAAGCTTGAGAATTTCGATATCGCTCTCCTGGAGCCGGTCGGCATGGCGCCAGGCGATCGGCTCCAAGCCGACGGCACACGCACGCGCCGCCTCTTCCGCATCGTGGCAACCGACGAACAGATACCCCTTGCCAAAAACGTGTCTCAATTCGCTCAGCAGCGCCGGCACATTGCACAGGCAGATCACCCCTCTACAATCGCGATTCAACTGCTCGACGAGATCGAAGCGAGGATCGAGGTTCCTGGCGGTGGTGATCCGGCAAAGGTTCTCGTACCCGCGGCGATTCTCGGCCAGCAGGATCGCCCTTTGTGTTTCGGTCAGGATCTCGACGCCGAGGATCGGCCGAACACCGCTGCCCTCCGCTGCCTTCCAGAGATCGACGGCGCCCGCGAGCGAATTGACATCGGCCAGGGCCACCGCCCCATAGCCGCACTCGGCCGCCTGGGCGACCCATCGCTCGACCGACACCGCCCCCCGTAAAAGGCTGTAGAAACTCCGGCATGTCAGCGCCGCGATGCGCATACCTTCCCCGCCCATACAAACGACACTGTACAGAAATGATTATCGACCGATGGCGATCCCGGCCAGATTCGGATACGCCTTGAGAAGCCCCTCAGGAATCGGCTGCTTCTGTCCGCTGACGAGGGCCTTCAGTTCGAGGGCATTGGCCAGCTCGGCCCCTCGGTAATGGTTGTTGGCGATTACGGTCAGCGATTCGAAGGCCTTGCCCAGCTCATCGAGCCGCTGCTTGATCCCGGCCAGCTCGCGTTCGCTGTAGTAGTAGTTGTAGACTTCATCGCGTCCGGCCTTGCTGAACCACTTCTCGGCGTTCCTGCCGTGCATGCGAAAATAGCCCGACCGGCCGACCGTGCAGTGCTGCAAATTGAACGACTGTTTCGACGTGGGATAATCCAGGTTGCACACCGTCACGCCGAGCCGCTGGAGAAAATCCAGTGCTCCCTGGCTCTCCCACGACACATGCCGCAACTCCACCACCAGACTGAATGCCTCGTTGAACCGGCTGACGATGTCCGCCAGATGCCGCCGGGTGGGCTCGCCGTCGGCGAAGTCGTAGCGGAATTGCACGAGAAGATGCCGCAGCTTCTTCGCCTCCAGGAATGGCTCGAACCCGCGATGGAACTGCTTGACGATCTCCGGATCTACCTTGCCCTCATGGGTGACACTTTGGTGCAGCTTTGCCGTAAAGAAGAACTCCGGCTTCTGCGAGGTCCGCTCCAGCCAGGAGCGAACCGTCTTGGCGAACGGAGGCCGGTAAAACGTGCTGTTGATCTCGATACAGTCCACGAACCCGCTGACGTAGACCAACTGATCCACCTTGGGATCGGTGTACACAATTCCCTCCCAGTCCGCATAGGACCAGCCCGCAATCCCGATGGAAATCGGACACACCATCGCTGCACCTACCGGATCTCCGTGCGGATGCAGCCGATCACCCGGCCGACCGCGCGAACGTCTTTATCGAATTGCCTGATATAACGGGTTTTGTAGCCCGCCTTGTGATTGGCCGGCTTCAGGGCGATCCGGTTCTTCTGAAGGAACACCCGTTTGACGGTGGCCTCGTCGTCGAGCAGCACGACGCCGATCTGCCCGTTCCCGATTTTCGAGCCGGACTCGACGATGACGTAATCGCCATCCATGATGCCCTCGTCGATCATGCTGTCGCCGGAGACCCGCAGGGCAAACGTCTCCTTCGGGCGATGGAAGAGCCTATCCAAGGTCATATAGCCTTCGATGTTCTGCTCGGCCAGGATCGGCTCGCCGGCCGCGACCCGGCCCAGGATCGGCATCCCTTCGGCGTCGGTCGTCTCGTCGCGATACGCCGGAGAGAGCCGAAGCCCCCTGTGGCCGCCCACATCCACCAGATAGCCCTTCTTCTTGAGATAGCCCACGAGTTGATAGGCCGCATTCTGAGCCAGCTTGAAATGGCCGGCGATTTCCCGCTGGCTCGGCGGGTGATTTTCCTGCAACCGAGCCGCAACGAACTCCAGAACCTTCCTTTGTTTTTCCGTCAATGGCTCCATAGCATGCACTCCAAACAAACCCAAATCTCAAACTATGGTTGTTTGACCATGATGTCAACCCAAAACTTTCAGCGATGGCGATTTTTTTCTTCACCGGCCCGCCTTGCCCCTCTCCACGCCGGGCAGTATCTTCAGACAGACACCATCCGACGCCTTAAGGAGAATGGGACCATGAAGGTGAACGTCGAAGGCCGAGTGCTGGAACTTGTCGAGGGCGACATCACCGAGATGGACACCGACGCCATCGTCAACGCGGCCAACGCCCGCCTGATCCTGGGCGGCGGCGTCGCCGGCGCGATCTCCCGCAAAGGTGGCCCGGCCATCCAGGCCGAATGCGACCGTATCGGGGGCACCTTCGTCGGCGGCGCTGCGATCACCACGGGCGGGCGTCTCAGGGCAAGGCATGTGATCCACGCCGTGGGCCCCCGCATGGGAGAGGGCCACGAGGACGAGAAGCTCGCCAACGCCACCCGCAACGCGCTGAAAGCGGCCGACGAGAACGGTCTGAAGAGCATCGCGTTTCCCGCGATCAGCACCGGCATCTTCGGCTTTCCCATCCAACGCTGCGCCGAGATCATGCTGGCGACGACTCTGGACCATCTCAAGGGGCAGACCAGCCTTGAACGGGTCGTGTTCTGCCTGTATGGGCGAGACAGCTTCGATGTCTTCGCCGAGCAACTCCGGCAGGAAACGACCTGATGAAGGCCATCGTACTGCCACGGATTGCCCCCATCGAGGAAGCGCCGCTGATCGAGACCGATCTACCGACACCGGTTCCGAAAGACGACGAGGTCCTCGTGAAGGTCGCGGTCTGCGGCCTGTGCCATACCGACCTCGATGAGATCGAGGGCAGACTCACGCCGACTGCGCTGCCGGTCGTCCCGGGCCACCAAGTCGTCGGCACGGTCGTCCAGCAAGGCCCGGCCGCGACCGTGCACGAGATCGGAGCACGCGTCGGGGTCACGTGGCTGTATTCCAGTTGCCAAGCGTGCCCGTTCTGCCAGAGCGGCCGGGAGAACCTCTGCGACCGGGCCCGATGGACCGGCAAGGACGCCAACGGCGGCTACGCCGAATACATGGTCGTCCGGCAGGATTTCGCGCACCCCATCCCGGCGGCGTTCTCCGATGTGCAGGCCGCCCCGCTGCTGTGCGCCGGTGTGATCGGCTATCGGGCGATCCGCCTGGCGGAAATCTCCGACGGCCAGACCATCGGTCTGTTCGGATTCGGCGCGTCGGCCCACATCGTGATCCAACTGCTGCGCCATCGGTTCCCTCGCAGCGACGTGTTCGTCTTCACGCGAGGCGACGAACATAAAGCGTTGGCTCAAAGGCTCGGGGCCGCTTGGACCGGCTCGGTGGCGGACGAGCCGCCTGCTCGGCTGGATCGGGCCATCGACTTCACCCCGGTCGGCCAGACCGTCCGGCAGGCCCTGTCCGTCCTGAACAAGGGCGGACGCCTGGTGATCAACGCCATCCGCAAGGTGACGCCCGTACCCGAGCTGATCTTCGACCGGCATCTCTGGGACGAGAAGGAGATCAAGAGCGTGGCCAACGTCACGCGCGACGACGCCCGCGAGTTCCTGCCGCTGGCGGCTGCGATCCCGCTTCGCCCAACCGTCGAGGAAATCGCCCCCGAGTGTGTCAATCAGACGCTGCTCCGGCTCAAACACGGCAAGATTCGGGCCGCGGCGGCGCTGCGTTTCGCACCGTAAGACCCGGTCCAGCCCCTTCAGTCTCGCTTCGTGTCGGGCGGGATTTTTCCTTGACACGGTTGCGACCGGAACCTAAAATCCGTCTGGTCTTGCGGCTGTAGCTCAATGGTAGAGCGCGACCTTCCCAAGGTCGATGTTGTGAGTTCGAGTCTCATCAGCCGCTTTCGTCCCTCCTCTCCTGGCGTGTCGGCATTGACGGCCCCTCAATCTCTGCATACTGTTGTCTTGGATGATGGTTCCTGGATTCAGGGAGGACTGCATGTTGAGATCGGGCCTGTATCTATTCCTTTCTGCCGGTTTCCTGCTTGCATCTGCCTTTCGCGGCGACACCCGGTCGATCCCCAAGATCGAAGACCTGTTCGGCGACACACCGACGAAGCTCACCGAGTACGAGGTGATCGTCGAGCCGGACAAGGACGCAGCCGAATGGTGGGCGGGCGCCCCATCCGTCGTGCGCGACAGAAACGGCACGTTCTGGCTGGCACGCCGGGGGGATGTACCACTGCTACGTCATTGGGGTCATGCGCCGGACCGAGCGCATCTATCATTTCCGCAGCACTGACGGTGAGACTTGGGGGCCGGTCGGCAGTCCCTATCAGTCGATCATGGATCTGACCGGCTGGCACGACCCCGTCTACAACCTCGCCACGGGGGTCGGCTTCACGTTCGACCTGCAGCATATCATGGACCTGACGCCGGACAGCCCTCTCGTGGTCAGCACCACGCCGAGCGAGCGGTTCGCCACTTGGCGATACTCGCACTGGATGTGGGTCGATGGCGAACTGTGGGTCTACGCCGAGGTCGCCCGGCCGAACGAATCCAACGAGATCCGCCTCTTCCGCCTGCCCAAGCAGCCACGGTAAGGCCGAAAGACAGATCCGCTACGTTTTTGTCGGTATCGGACAAGCCGCCCGAGACGCAATCATCTCCTATCTATTTGTCAGCGAAGGGGTTGTGTCGAAACCGTTTCCCCCTGTGACCATGGCACCCGAATTGCTGTACAAGTCTGTTTGATTCGTGCCGCCGCAGACGCTATAAGTACGACCTCCCGCAAGGCGGGATTCTTGCGGGGGATTCCGATCCGGCGATGAACCCGGAGAGGGCACAGCCGGTAGGCAGATGGCGCACCGGCGTACGGCCGACGCGGCCGGACGACAATGGACAATCGAGGTAGCCGCATGGACAGTGAACAGTTGCTGTACGAGGTCAACGAACTGAATCATCTCTTCCGAGACAGCACCACCATTGAGGCGCTGTTGGACAAGGCCGTCGAGATGGTGGCGGCGCGCACGCACTGTGCCGTCTGCTCCATCTACCTCTACGACCCCCAGGAACGCTCCCTGACCCTGCGCGCGACCCGTGGACTGAACCCCGAATCCGTGGGCAAGGTGCGTCTGAGACTGGGCCAGGGCCTGACGGGACTCGCGTTGAAAGAGATGAAGACCGTCTGCGAGAAGGACGCCAGCCGCAACCCGAACTATACGTTCTTTCCCGGCATCTTTGAGGAGCGATTCGATGCGTTTCTCGCCCTTCCTATCGCGCGGGGCATCTCCAAAATGGGCGTCCTTGTGCTCCAGCGAGGCACGGGCGAATCATTTACCGAAGCCGACGTCAGGGCTCTGGAAACCGTGGCTTCGCAACTGGCCAACATCATCGAGAACGCGCAGTTCCTTCTCGGGATGCACGAGCCCCGGTCCCAGCGTCCGACGACACAGGCGACTGCCGCCGGGCAACTGAAGCTCATCAAGGGAAAGGTCGCCTCCGAAGGATTTGCGTACGCGCCGGCAATGGTGATCGACAAGCAGAAGAACCTGTCGCTCCTTCTGCAGCACCGATTCGAGGGACACTATGGTATCGAAGACTTCCACGACGCCATTGCCCGCACGGCAGCACAGCTCGAAGAGCTTCAGGAGCGTGTCGAGAGCAAGCTGTCCGACGCCGCGTCGCTGATCTTCGCTGCCCACCTGATGATCCTCAAGGACAAGGCTTTCATCGACAAGATCGTCCAGCAGATCGAAGGCGGCGTCAATCCCCCCGTGGCGGTGGCCGAGGTCAGCAGCCAGTTCGTTCAGACCTTCCTCACCAGCGACAATGCGTACATGCGAGAGAAGGTCAACGACATCGAAGATCTGGCGATTCGCCTGGTGAACAACCTCATTCGCGTCGGCGAGGACACGCAGATCTACCGGGGCCATGTCATCCTGACGCGCGACCTGTATCCGTCGGACCTGCTGAAGCTGTCCAGCGAAGAAGCCTGTGCGGTAATCCTCGTGGGCGGCGGAGTAACCTCTCACATCGCCATCCTGGCCCGCTCGCTGTCCATGCCCATGGTCATCGCGGACAACTTCGACCTTCTCGGTCTGCCCGACGGGACGCCCATTCTTGTCGACGCGGAAATCGGCAACGTTTTCGTCGACCCGGACGATCATGTGCTCGAGAAATTCCACTCCCAGCAGCGGGTTCGCCTGACGGTGGAAGAACAGGCCAGACTCATCCAGCCGGAGACGCTCACCTCGGACGCCGTCCCGATCCGTCTGCTGGCGAACATCAATCTGCTGACCGACGTGGTTCTTGCTTCCAAGCTCAAGTGCAGTGGCGTGGGCCTCTACCGCACGGAGTTCCCGTTCATCATACGGACGATGTTTCCATCCGAAGCCGAGCAGTTCGTCATTTACAGCAAGCTCGTCGAGTCCATGCGCGGCAAGCCGGTGACGTTCCGCACCCTCGACGCCGGAGGCGACAAGATCCTCTCGTACTACCACGACATCCAGGAGCAGAACCCTGCGATGGGCATGCGGTCGATCCGGTTCTCCCTGCAGAATCGCGCGATCTTCAGCGAGCAGGTCCGGGCCATCCTCCGGGCCGGGTTGGACGCGGACCTGCGGATCATGTTCCCGATGATTTCATCGGTGGATGACTTCTGCCGAGCCCGAGAGGTCGTCCTCGAATCCATCGACACGCTCTCGCGACAGGGCATCGCGCACAACGGCAAACCCAAGCTCGGGATGATGGTCGAGCTGCCATCGGTGATCGAACTGATTGAGGACTTCGCCGCGCTGGTGGAGTTCTTCTCGATCGGTACCAACGACTTCATCCAGTTCATGCTGGGGGTCGATCGCACCAACGACAGCGTGGCCGACTTCTACCTGCCGCACCATCCATCGGTTCTGCGGGCCTTGAGCAGGATCGTGCGGGCCGGCAACCGCAGCGGGCGGGAAGTCTCAGTGTGCGGTGATATGGCCCACGAACAGCAGTATGTCCCGTTCCTCCTGGGCATTGGGGTGCGGACGCTCAGTGTGGACCCGGCGTACCTGCTGCGAATCCAGCAGACGATTGCGGGCACGTCCATTCCCGAGGCCGAGGCGACGGCGCAGGCGATGCTGGCGCAGAGCCGTACCTGCGACATCGAGGCCATCCTTAAGACACAGGCCACAACGGATTGAGGGTGCGGCTATGGAAAACGGGGGCCGGAGGCTCTGAAGGATCGCTCAGCTTCGTCCGGCTTTGACCCCGCCGCGACGACGATTGGCGAGAATCTTGCGGCCGTGGTGGGTCCGCGACCGGGCCCGGAACCCACTGACACGTTTCTTCTTGATGTGACTTTTACGATGGTTTTCCATTGTCCTGTTCCAACCCAAGACCCAGTGAACCTTACAGCCGAAACGCAGGAGTTTCGTGCTCTCGACTGTGATGCCTCGCGGATCTACGGCGTCGGAATCACAGTGCCCCAGAGCATACCATAAGTTGCCCGGACTGCAAGAGTCTTCCCGAGCGCATCGCCCATTTTGTTCACGACGGGCCGCCGGGGGCCGATGCCCCCGGCCACGAGGCCGGGTCCTGCTGATAGAAGTCCTTCAGGGCCTCGTACAGCTCGGGATGGACGTCCTGCAGCTCTTCGGCCTTCTCGAAAAAGCACTCGGTCGCCACCGCGAAAAACTCGGCCTCGTCGGTGGCCCCATACTCGTCGAGCACCTGCTCATCGTCCCGTCCGACGCTGCGCCGGAATTCGGCGAAGTCCTCACCCAGGGTCTGGGCCCAGGAGGCGAAGCGGAACCTGTCCCGCAAGACCGGGGTGTTGTCGCCCTTGCCGTAGGTGCTGTCGAGCTGGTGGGCGAATTCGTGGAAAACGACGTTCTGGCCGTCTCGCGGATTGGCGGCCCCCCGCCGGACGCTGTTCCAGGCCAGCACGATCGACCCGCGATGCCAGGACTCGCCCAGACGCGTATCCTCGCCTTCGAGGACCATGTCGCCGACCACATGGCGGGCCCGCCCGGCCACGTATGGCCGAGGGTATACGAGGATACTGGTCAGACCCGGATAGTAGTCCGTCTGGCGGTGCAACAGAAGGATGCACGCCTGGGCCGCGATCGTCACCCGGATCTCGTCGGTGATCTCCAGCCCCCCACAGCCCTCGAACCGCTTCTCCGAAAGGAAGATGAGGACGTGCCGTCTCAGTTCCTGCTGGTCGTCCTCGGACAGAGACGCGTAGATCGGGACGTTCTTTCTGAGAATCGCCAGCCACTCGGCCGGAAAGGGCTGCCTCGCCACCCTTGTGCGTCGTCGTTTCTTGAATCCCAACATGTCGTTCTCTTGAAATCACATGCGTTTGCGGGTATTTATATCATTTGTGACCGGGGAAATGAAGCCCGTGCCCCGTGGGGTCCTCCCCCGTCTTCAAAGAAGAAAGAACACAGCATGGCTATGAACGACACACCCATCCTTCTGACCGCGACGATCCCGGGCACCGGGGGCGTCATCAAGGCACGACCCGAAGATTTCCTCGTCGAGGAACTCCCCCTTTATCCTGCAGCGGGCGTGGGCGACCACACCTACGCCGTCATTGAAAAGCGAGGCCTCGGCACGCGAGAGGCCATCGATCGGCTTGCCCGGGCGCTGAACGTCCAGCGGCGCGACATCGGCTCGGCCGGGCTGAAGGACACGCACGCCGTGACGCGGCAGTGGATCTCCATCGAGCGGACGGACCCGGAGCGCGTACGCGGGCTCAGCGTCGCCGACATCCGAGTTCTCCAGGTCACCCGCCACACCAACAAGCTCAAGCCGGGCCACCTGGCCGGCAACCGCTTCGCCATCAAGCTCCGCAACCTCACGATGCCCCTGGACGAGGCTGCCCGCACGGCCGAGCAGGTGCTGGCCGTCCTGACACAGAAAGGCGTGCCGAACTACTTCGGGCCGCAGCGATTCGGCAATCGCGTCGACAACCATCTCGTGGGCAAGGCGGTGATCGACAACGACGCCGAGCGCGCCATCGACCTGTTCATCGGCCGGCCCGATCCCCGGCTCGACAGCGACCTGATGCTCCAGGCCCGTCTGCTCTATGCGGACGGCCGATACCAGGAGGCCCTCGACGCCTGGCCGCGGCAGATCATGGAGCGTCGTCGCATTCTCAAGGCCCTCGTGGTCAATCGGGGCAACAAGAAGCGGGCATTCAAGGTCATGGACAAACACCTCAAGGGCTTCTTCGTCTCGGCCTATCAGTCGTCTGTCTTCAATCGCGTGCTCACCGCCCGCATGCCCGAGATCGACAAAGTGCTGATGGGCGACATGGCCTACAAGCACGACAACGGGGCATGTTTTCGTGTCGAGGACGCCCAGGCCGAACAGCCTCGCTGTGACCGCTTCGAGATCAGTCCGACCGGCCCCCTGATCGGCCAGCGTACGACACATCTGGAAGGCCCGGCCGGTGCGATCGAAGACCCCATCCTCGAAGCCGAAGGACTGGGCGAAAACCAGTTCCGCCAGATGAAGAAGCTGGGCGCCCGGGGTGGCCGACGCCCGTTGCGGTTCCAGCCGCGCCAGGCGGCCCTCGCCACGGGCACGGACGATCTGGGCCCCTACCTCGAACTACGCTTCGAGCTGGCCCCCGGCTGCTACGCCACCACCTTGATCGCCGAAATCACCAAGAACCCCGTCGACGATGAGCCGACCGATCCGACCCAGGACGATCCCGATGAGGTCGGAGCGGAAATATAACCGAAAGTGACAGAGTAGAACGTTCTGCTGGATCGTCCCTTTGACGGAATTGATGGCCGGAGTCTTTGTATCTGATCTGGCGCCGGATGCCCCAGAAGACGGCGGTGCCTGTTGGACGATGTCAAAGGACAACGAACGGACGCGCATCGTCAACACGTAGAACGCATGGCGCAAAAAAGAGGGAGGACCACAACGGGCCCTCCCGACGGTCTCGCGGACCATGGGGCAGCAATCGGCGGAACTTCGTGAAAGGACCGACCTGCCCCCGCGAGACGCGCTGCCTGGCTTGTTGATTCACTTCGTCGCTATTGTCTGTCGCAGCTCCCTTCCATGTCTTCGGAGCGATACACCGTTTCCCTGCACCGTTCCCACGCCGAGCGGGGAATCCCGCTGAGGCACGGACACAAGCGCCGGCTATTGCAGCCGAGCCTCCCAGACCTCATAGACCTCATCGCCGGACTGCTGTGCCGAACATCGAATCCAGATTTGTTTGCCCGTCGCGTTGGTGTTCGTATAGCGTACGGTCACATCCTGCCAATAGTAGCGACCGCGCGGCTCGGGAATCACCGCCGACGCCAACGCCATCGCACCGGCATCGGCCAATGGATCGGCTCCCACGTCGATAAGCTCCAGACGGGGAGCCCATGAACTGTGGCTGGTGAGAATCAGGATTTTGCCTGATACCTCCAGGGTCTGATTCGGGCCAATGGTGATCGCTTCCTGTCTGAAGCAGGGCATCGCCGAGCTGGTGCATATGTGCCTGTAACTCGTGGCATGTCCCGGGGGCGTCGTGTCCGTATCCGACACAACGGTCCCCCCTCGTGTCCAGGCCTTGAAGGCATCGGCGATCCCATCGTGGTCGTAGCTGGCCACATAGGCCCAGGCCGGCACATTGGCGGTGTCGTATTCGTAGTTCTCCGTCGGACTGTCGAAAACGGCATTGTAGGCCGAACTGGAGACGACACGCCGCAGATCGTAGCTGTTGCCGGCGAAGACCGCGTTCCGGATCGTGTGTGAACCGGCATAGATGCCGGTGGTGCACCCCTTGATTGTGCCGGACACCATGCAGCCGGAGCCCTGATTCACACCATAGATGCCCCCTGACACGATGCCGGAAAGCGTGCTTCCGGAAGGATTCGCCAGGCCGTAACTGCATCCGGAAATCGTTCCGGAGATGGCGCATCCCCAGGGATTGGTGACGGCGTAGCTGCACCCGGAAATCACACCGGCGATCACACATCCGGAAGCATTGGCGACACCATAGGTGCATCCCACGATCGTCCCCGCCACCAAGCTGCTGGACGCGGCTCCAACGCCGTATGTACAACTGCTGATCTCGCAACCCAGCACACCACCCATCATATACCGGACGGCATAGTCAGTCGATCCGACGATCCGAATATTCCGCGTGACAAGAACAACTATCGCCTCGCTTGCTTTGGCGCCGGCAAGACCGACGTCCAGAGTCACACTACCCGATGCGATTCCATTGGCGCCAATCGTGCGCTCCTCAGAGTCGGGCAGACGACTGGAGACCCCATCGATCCGGATCGTCTTTCCCGGCGTCCAGATGTCGCCACTGACGTCTCTGTCGATCGCCAACTCGGTCTGTCCGGCTACCGCCGCCTCCGACAGGGTGACAACAGGATGCATCGGCTCGGCGCAGTACAGGTTCAGAGTCAGGCCCGGTCTGCACTCAAAACTGTTTGGCTTTGCATCGAAATCGAAGACCATCGTGCACTCGGACGGATAGGCGGCGTCCGCCGATCCGCAGTGGATTGCGCCGGTCCCGCCGATGTCCTCACTGGTCTTGAGATAGTACAAACCAGGCGCCGTACTGCAGTTCATCGTGCCATCGCACGTCAGTCCCGCAATGCCATCGTCCCAAGCCGACATGTCCACATCGAAAGTGACAACATCGCCGGCCACAATGATGACGCTATCGCCATTGCCGGGCACGGCGGCCCCGGCCCAGGTCTGCGTCTGCGACCATCGGCCTCCTCCGGTCCCATTGGACACAACGACCGCCGCATGACAGACACCGGCCAGCGACACCACACACACCAATATATACAGTTTCATCACACACCCTTTCTCCCATTACGTATGACCGTACGCGGGAATCCGGTGGAATCGCGTGAGAATGCCGGAATGCCCCCGCGTGACACACAGGCCGGCGACGCCGCCCGCCTGCCTACGAACCGCCCCGCTGCTCCTATTCGGCCGGGCCAACGGCACACGCAGCCAACGTATCCAAAGCCGGTCCATGTGCGTCAATCAATCGGCTGAAAAGGGCGCCTCTGCGGCCCGCCGATTCGAGCGATCCATCGACCGCGATGGCCACTTCGAACTCCATCATGATCTGACTGTTCGCTTCCCTGACGGGCAGGCTCATGGTCACGATCCGACTCGACGTCAGCGGTGTCACAGTGCCCCGCCAGACCCGCGTATCCAGATTGCCCTCGTTGTCCCGGCTCATCAGAGAGACCCAGGCGAAGTTGAGACCCTTGCCGGCGTCACACACGGCCTGCCACCATTCCCCGGCATCCCGGGCACGTCGGAACCGCAACTCCAGGTCCTCAAACGTGCGGCGCTCCTTTCGCTGCCGACATGCCATCGCGTACTTGTCCTGGAGTGCGGCGAGCGTCCCTCTCAGTCGCACCGCCCCGACAATTCGGAACAACAGAAGCACCAGAAGCAGGATACAGGCAAACAGCACAAGCGCCCCGACGTCTCTGCGGACCATCATGAACAGGCCAAGACCGGCGGCGACACAGGTCGAAAGGTAGATCGCCAACACAGCGTATCGCTGTTTGAGGCCCAGATCGATCAGCCGGTGATGGAAGTGGCTGCGGTCCGGAGCAAAGAGAGAGCGCCGTTCGAGGAACCGCCGCAGAATCGCAAACAGCGTGTCGAAGATCGGAATGCCCAGGGCGAGCACCGGAAGGGCCAACCCGACCAGGGCATACGATTTCGTCAGACACATCGCGCTGGACGCGGCGATGGTGAACCCGACGAACAGACTCCCGCAGTCGCCCATAAAGATCTTCGCCGGATTGAAATTGTAGAACAGAAAACCGCTGAGGCCGCCGAGCAGGGCCAGCATGAAGATCGCCATGACGAGATTCTGGCTGTAGACCGCGAAGATCGCGATGACGGCGCAGGCCACGGCCGACACGCCGGCCGCCAGTCCGTCGAGGCCGTCGCTGAGGTTCACGGCATTGGTGATTCCGACGATCCACAGGACGGTCAGCGGCGCGCCCCATTGCCCCAGATGGAGCAGGTATCCATCCGTGATTTCCAGCGCCGAGATTCGGACGCCGACATGGCACAGCAACATCGCAGCAGTCACTTCGACCGCAAGCTTGACTCTGGCCGGCAATCCCTTCAGGTCGTCCACCAGACCGACGAAGAAGACCAACGCGGCTGTACCCAGCAGGGTGCTGATCTGGAGCGATGCCCGCCGGAAAACATCGCCGATCTGATTGTCCAGGAACAGAACCGGTACGATCAGACCGACCGCCGAGACGAAAATGGCGATTCCACCGATGCGAGGAACCGGCCTGGTGTGGACGGTGCGCACGCCCGGACGGTCTACCGCACCCACACGCCGTGCCAGCCAGATAACCGCGGGCGTGAGCACCAGCGCCAGAAACAGTGAACCGAACCAGACGGCGAAGTAAGTCATCATAGGGTCACCTGTACGTCCCTGCAACGGCTACCCAACAGGCGGACGCAGACACGAGAACAACGTCCGCTGCCTGTGAAAGTGAAAGAGTGCGACCGCAAATTCGAACACCGCTCATGCGGGACGATCGACTCCGGCGATCGCGCTGCGCCGGGCGGCAAGCACCCGGATGTCACCCTTGACGTCTCGGATGGACTCGACTTCGGCGAATGCCGGAAGACCCGCCAGACGCTTGTGCATGGGCCCGCCCTGCCCAAGACCGACCTCGAAGAGCAGCCAGCCCCCCGGTTTCAGCAGCCGCGGCGCGTCCTTGAGCAGACGCAGAAGTATCTGGACGCCAAAGGGCCCGCCGTCAAACGCCAGGCGAGGCTCGTGTTCGCGAATCTCCGCGCACATGGTATCGACCTTGGCGCTGGAGATGTACGGCGGGTTGCAGATCAACACATCGACCCGGCCCAGAAAATCCGGATGATCGAATGGCTCGGCGAGGTCTCCGGCTACAAACGTGACGTCCGGACGCCCCACAAACCGGGCGTTCTCGCGTGCCAGTTCCACCGCCTGTGGCGACACGTCGCTGCCCCATACGCTGGCCCGAGGGGCGTGGATGGCCACCGCCAACGCCAGGTTCCCGCAGCCGGTGCACAGATCGACGACCAGAGGCCTGGCCGCGCCCGTCGATTCGATCTTCGCCAGCACCGACCAGCCCAGTAGTTCCGTCTCGCGTCGCGGCACCAGGGCGGCCTGTGAGGCCAGAAGGACCAGTCCCATGAAATCCTGTCGCCCCGTCAAATGGGCCAGGGGCATGTTCGCCAGCCGGCTTGCGACAAGCTGCCGCAGGCGTTCCTGTCCGGCCCGATCGAGCTCGACCAGTTCAGCCGCCTCCACCTGGCTCAACGCCAACGGATGGCCTGCGACCAGGGCCCAGAGACAATCCAGGGTATTGCGGGGCGTCTCATCGGGCTTGTCCGGCAGGACCTCCAGCTCCCGCTCCAAACGCGCCAGAAGTTCCTGATGCAGTGGATGATCCATACAGACTTTCATGGCCCGTCGCGGCTCCTGACAAAGGGTTGATCGATCGCAGAAAGCAGACCTCCGCGCCTCAGGGGGCGAACACGTGAATTTCGTCGATCGCCTCGATCAGCACCGGCGGCATATGTTGATAGCGGGTGGCGCTGCGTTTGGCGTCGATGTCGCGATAGACGCGATCCACCTGCCCGGTCTCCAGCGACAGGATCGGCGCGATCTCTTCGGCGGCCATGCCATGGTTTTTGCCATAGAGGCAGACATCCAAGACATGATGCGGCACAGAGAAATAGAACTCTTCCTGATCCTGCGCCAACGAGTATGTATCGGTCGTCGGCGGGCGCCGGCAGATCTCTTCCGGCAGCCCGAGGAACTCCCCCATCTGGTAGACCTGCGTCTTGTAGAGGTGGGCGATGGGCTTGATGTCGGCGGCGCCGTCGCCCAGCTTCACGAAGAAACCCTGGTCGTACTCCTGTCGATTGGGCGTGCCCGTCACGGCGTAGTTGAGCCGATCGGCGTGAAAGTACTCGAGCATTTTGCGGATGCGCTGTTTGAAATTGCTGGCCGCAACGACCTGCAGGTATGCCTGAACCGGCAGCCGGGCCTGCGTCCGTCGTCCATCGGGCGATTCGACCACCACCGAGAACACCCGCAGATGTTCGCCGGCCAGCAGCGAGGGCAATACGATCTTGCACTTGTACCCGCCGTCATATTCGGGAATCACGCTGCGGATCGCCTCATCGCGATAGCGGTAGCACCCGACCGTCTCAAGCATCTCGGTGATGTCATGGTGTTCGGCCTCGATACCCAGATGATCGACAATCAGCCGACTCAGCCTCAGCGTTTCCGCCGATGAGTCCTTCTCGGGCAGCAGAAGCCCGAACACCCGTTCGGCTCCCAGCGCCCGCACGCACAATGCGCCGACGACGCTGCTGTCGATCCCACCCGACAAGGCAACCACAACACCACGTCGTCGTAGGGTCTCGCGCACCGACTGCCGCAGTCGCAACGCAATCCGCTCCGACTCCCGCTCACAGTCCAGCCGAAGGCCGCTCCAGGAGGCCATGTCTTCCATCAGCATCTTGACTCCTCTCCCTTGACCGTTTGCAGTTCTCGTTTGTTCACCTTGCCGTGGGCCGTTCTGGGCAAGGCCGGAACCAGCTCAACATACTTGGGCACCATGAAGGGCTCGAGCCGGCGCGCGCAGTGCCTGAGCACATCTTTCTCGCTCAGGCCGTCGCCTCGGCCGACGACGAACACCTTGATGGCCTGCCCGAGAATGTCGTCCGGCACAGGCACCACCGCCGCTTCCGCGACGCCGTCCAATTCACAGATGGTGTTCTCCACCTCCTTCGGACTGACGCGCTCGCCCCTCGTCTTGATCATGTCGTCCTTTCTTCCGAGAAAGTAGAGGAACCCCTCCTGGTCCATCCGGAAGTAGTCGCCCGAATACAGCCATCGCGAGGCCGGATACGGGCCGGATCGATAGGTTTTGTCCGTCATGACCGGATCCCGCCAGTAGCCCTGCATGACGTTCGACCCGCGAATCACCAGTTCGCCCACCTGGCCGGCGGGGACCGGATCCCCCTGTTCGTCCACCACAGCCACCTCGCAGTTCGGCATGGCTTTGCCGACGGACCCGGGCCTGCGCGCAAGCTCCTCGGGCTCCAGATAACCGACGCGTTTGCACTCGGTCAGACCGAACATCGAGAACAGCTTCACATGCGGTAGCAACTGCTGAAGGCTGCGAATGTGCTGAACGGGCAATGCCGCACCCGTGTTGGTCAGGTAGCGAAGGCAGCTCAGGTCGTAGCCGGAAAGGTCCCGCATCTTCAACAGCATGGCCACCATCGTCGGCACGATGGGAAAGCCCGTCACCTTCTCTTCGGCGATCCGCGTCAGGATGTTGTGGAGATAGACAAACGACGACTCCAATATCACTGTCCCTCCGAACATCATCGCCATAATCACCTGATACAGGCCATAATCGAAGGACAACGGCAGCGCATCGAGCACGACATCATCCGGACTGTTCCCAAGGAACTGAATGATGCTTCGCGCCGCCGAGATCACGTTGTGGTGCGTGGACATCACCCCTTTGGGGTCCCCTGTGGTCGCGGATGTATAGATCAGGGCCGCCAGGTCGATGTCGATCGTGCGCGGCAGACCGGTCCCGGCCGTGGAAAGAAAACCGTCTTCATCGGACGAGTCGGAGAAGATCGAACTCCAAAGGGTCCCGGACAGGTCGCAGGACATCTCGGTCTCGCTGTCCGATGCAAGCCATACCACGTGGACGCCGTGGCACGAATCGGCCAGGGCTTCTGCGACAAGGGCCCTCTGGGAAGACCTGGCAACCAGAACGCGGGCCTGCGAGTTATCAAGAACATACTGCAGACGTCGCGCCTTCGTGTTGCCGTCCAGGATCACGAAGACCCCGCCGGCCTTGAGCGTTCCATAGAGGCCCACCACCGTCTCAGGGCAGTTGCCCAGCAGGATCACCACCCTGTCCTGCCGCTCGACTCCCAGACTCTGCAGCGCACAGGCAAAACGGTTCGAACAGGCTTCCAATCTTCCGTAGGTCCAACGATCGCCACCACAGACGATAGCGTCCTTGTCAGGATACCGCCGGGCCGAACGAGACAGCCACTCGTGAACCAGGGTTGGGTCAAACTCCATCACCGGTGTATCTCCTGTCCATCAAGTCTCATCATATCCACTATACCGATGGCCTGTTCCCTCCGTCCGACAGACTCGATACGGGAATCTGTCGCACGGAGCCACGATCGATCTGGCGAATGGCCGTTCGGCCCCGCCGGTCAAACGTCAGGTTGGCCCGCACCGGCGCGACAGCGTCGGCGCGGAACTGTTCGACAAACAGACGATGGACAATCTGGGTGGACAGAACGCCCGCCAGCGCCATGCCGTCCACCTCGCTGGCACGATCCACCGTCTGAAACTTGCCCAGAAGCCTGGCCACCTTGGCGGCATCGAAGAGCCCGGCGGATTCGATCGCGCTGCGCCCGAGCAGCTCTCGAACACCATCGCCCAGAAGGCAATCGACGATCGGCGCCCGGTACGGCTGTTTGCGGCGGTTGCACACACTCTCCGGCAGCACCGGAGCCAGGACCTTCTTGAGAAGGTGCTTCTCGTTGAGGCCGAGGATCTTCCAGTGGGAAGGAACCCTCGACATAAACTCGATGACGCGATAGTCCAGGAACGGCACACGAATCTCCACGGAATGGGCCATGGCCACCCGGTCGCCCTGAGACGACAGAAGGTAATTGCTCAAGAAGATCTTCATCTCGAGGTATTGCGCTTTGGCCACCGCATCGAGCCGATGGAATCCCTCCGGCAGACTCGCTCGGACCGGCGCGTATGGATCGCATTGGCCAACGGCCGCCCTGAGGTCAGGTGAGAAGAATGTCTTGATCCTGCTGGTATTCTGCCAGCGAATCATGTGCGAGAAAAGCGGATCGTGAACCTGGTCCAGGCCATTGCCGAAAAACGAGGTCAGGAACGACTTCGCCCGCTGGTCGCGGAAGACATAGCCGTAGAGTTGCCCGACCAGAGCACCCCGCGCGGCGGAATCAGGCTGCCGAGCCCAGAACCGCCGGACCTTGGCTTCCTTGAAGATGTTGTACCCGCCAAACACCTCATCGGCTCCTTCGCCGGTGAGGACAACCTTCAGGCCGCTGTCCCGCACCGCCTTCGACAGCATCAGCAGAGGCACGGGCGCCGTGCGCAGGACCGGCTTCTCGGCATGCCAGAGCATCTCGGCAAATGAAGTCCCGATCGCGGCCGCCGACGCGCGGACTTCCCGATGATGGGTACCGAGACACTTCGCCATCGTCTGCTGGTGCGAGCCCTCATCGAAGGCTTCCTGATCGAAGCGAATCCCGAACGTGCTCAGATCGGCGTTGAATCGTCCGGCCGTCAGTGCGGCGATGCCCGAGGAATCCAGTCCGCCACTCAGGTAGCAACCCACCGGGACGTCGGCGCGCAGGCGGAGGCGCACCGCATCGGTCAGAAGATCGCCGACCGTCTCGGCAATCTCGTCCACCGGCCGGTCGATCTGATCCGAACGAGGCCAGACGGGAACATCCCAATACCGGTGTGTGGTAACGTTGCCCTTGGAAACCTCCATGTAGTGGCCTGGCGGCAATTCGCAGATGCCCTGGAAAACAGTGCGTCCCGGCAGGACCGTCCAGAATGTGAACACCTGATCCAGCGCCTCCGGATCGATCCGACGAGGCACCCACGGAACCGTGAAGATGGCCTTGATTTCGGACGCAAAGATGAGGCGACCATCATGCACCGTATAGTGCAGCGGCCGAATCCCCACTCGGTCGCGTGCCAGGAACAGTTCCTGACGGCGGCTGTTCCAGATCGCGAAGGCGAACTGGCCATTGAGTCGTTCCAGGCACGCCGGACCTTCCTGTTCGTACAGATGGAGCAGGACCTCCGTGTCCGATGACGTGTAGAAGCAATGGCCCTGTCGCTCCAGTTGCGCTCGCAATTCGGGATAGTTGAAAACCTCCCCGTTGTAGACGATCCAGAGCGTCTGGTCCTCGTTATGGATCGGCTGGCCCCCGCCGGCGAGGTCGATGATGCTCAGCCGCACATGCCCCAGACCGGCCCAGTCGTCCACGTAGATCCCCGCCTCGTCCGGACCACGATGACGGATCGCCCCCGTCATCCGCGCCAACGTCTGGACGTCGATGTCCCTTGCGGTTTCAAGATTGCAGATTCCGACGATCCCGCACATATACCTATGACCTCGCCACCGCCGACCCGATAGGCTCCGATCCGTCCACAGGCATCTACCGCTGGCCCTCAAGCCAGTTCTGTCCCAGCAGTGCAAGATCGGAGAGATTCACGTGTCCGTCGCCGTCGAGATCGGCGATACCGGCCTGCCCTGCCGCACCCGACCATCCGGCCAGCCTCGCAAACAGCCACCAGGCCGCGTACGCCTTCTGATTCGCATTCAGCGGCTCGCTGTGCGAGGAACTACACTGGTACCAGTCCACACCGACGACGTGACTGTCCTGCCACTCTTTGGCCCAGTTTCCCAAGCGAGGCCCCGTCCGCGATGCGTAGTAGTCGCAGTTATCACGGACCGAGGAGAAATATACACCGTCCGGATTGTGGCTTTCGATATGGGCGAAATCGTACAGTACTTTGTTATTCGCTTTGCAGTAGTCCCTGATGATCTGGTTGGCCGCCTTGATGTTGGGGTTGTCTTCACGGTCTACGGTTCCCGTCATGTAGACGAATGTAACATGCGGGTACTCCGCCTCAAGCTGGGTCATTGGACCAAGATACTCCGTTATCAATGTCCCGGTGGCGTACTTGGCACCGACCGTCCTGCACCAGGCCCACATGATGACATTCATACGTGCGTTCTGCGGATTGTCGAGGTAGGCCCTCGTATTGTCGACCCACTGGGGATAGTAGCCAAGGTCTCCGGACATGGCGTAGTCGTGCAGAGTCAGCGCGCCGCCGGCGCCGCTGCTGTTCCAGGCAAAGATATCCCTCGCCAGTGAGAGCCCTCTTCCACCACCGTTCGCAAAGGCCACCAGCCCGGTCATCCCCTCAGTAATCTGCGCGCCATGCGAAGTGTGTCCATAGGCGATGCGCAGCGACGTCTTGACCCGCAGAATCGCCCACTCGGGTATTTGCGTGATATCGGTACACGCATGGTCGATCAAAATTGACTCACTGCGCAAGGCCCAACCACAACTGTTGAAAATACAGGCAGCCACCATGCACACAACGAGTTGTTTGTAGCTCATGGTACTCCTCCTTTCATCATGCCGGATGGGATCAATACCCACATACACCAGTTGGACTCATGCCAATACGATGGACCGACGGGGGCCGCCGGCCGGTCAGGCGGTGACTCTCTCGGCCGTCTTCCGCGCCACGAAGTCTGAGAGCCTTCGCAACGTGCCGAGGTTCTCCGGGACCACCTCGCTGTCGGCGATCTCGATGCCGAACCTCTCCTCCACAAACGTGATGATCTCGAGAAACCCCGTCGAATCGAGAATCCCGCTTTCGTGAAGCGGCGTGTCGGCCTCCAGACCCTGCCCCTCCCCGAAGAGGATGTTCTCCACAATGTAGTCGCGAATCTCGTTCAGAATCTCCATACTCCACTCTCCTTGCTTCCTTCCGATCGTACGCCGGACCCCTACCTGATCCGGATCACTGTCTTTCCCGCGGGCGGATGGTGCTTCGCCACCACCGCCCCCATCATCTTCTCTTCCGGGCGCTGCGACCCGTCGCCGTCCTGCACCCATCGACCAGACCATTCCAGAGGCCGGCCGACGCCATCCGTCACCGGCCTGCCTCCGCAAGCTTCGCCAGTTCAATCAACAACTGCTCGGCCACATGACGACGCCCCTGTGCATTGAGATGCCCTCCATCATCTGTGTACGACGGCACAAGAACGGGTACCTCATGGCCCTTCCATGACACGAACCACTGCGCCCCGTCCGGGCCGGTGCTCTCGTATCCGGCCAGATCGAACAGGAGGTTGCCTGCCGAAAAACGCTCACGCAGGAGATCGTTATAGCAGGCCCGCACACCGTTATCGTCAAGAACTGTGGCTCGACCAAGAACGCGCTTGAGATTCACCTTCAGAATGCCTTTCACGCTATCGGGCGGAGCACGCAGGGGGACCGTGAGATGGACGAATGTCACATTGGGAAAGCGGGCGTTCAGTGCCTCCATCATCCTGACGTAGGCATCGAGAAGCGCCACAGGATCTGAGTCGCTTCGCACATCGACATAGCAGAACTTGAGAAAGGCAACGTCCACCTTGTCCCCCAGCCCATCCTCCAGGACCCGCCGGAACTCCGCGAGCTTCGATTCAGGCTCCCAATTTCGCCCTATGGGAGCGCACGCGAATACCGCGTCCGTGAGCTGACCAGCGTCTTTCGTCTCGACAATATGCACGTTCACCGCCGCGGATTCCGCCACAAGATCACGGATTCCGTCCATGATATTGCGTCCCACAGACTGATGTCCAAAGAACATGGTTCTCTGTCCCAAACGCGTCCAGGCTTCTGCAGGTACCTCACGCAAGTGTCGCACAGGCACAACGCCGGCCTTTCGGCCTGTGCGCAGCGAAGTGCCCAGAACCAATACACCGATCACAATCACCGAAAGAACGACTATCGGCAGCAGTACCGCCATCGCCTTCACCGGCAGCATCATCGCACGAGCACTCCTTTCTGAATGCTGAGTCACTGAATACGAATACGCGATCACGGAGTCCCCTGCGGCTCCCGACCATCCGCCGTACTGCCGGCCACGAACGCCCTTGCGTCCTGAGGCTCAGAGCCGACTGTGCTGCCTTGCGGATCACTCTGCGCCGCAGACGCACCGTTCATCTTGTACTCGAGCAGGCCGCTGTTGTCATAATCTCTGGCAATCACCCTTGCAGGGTTCCCCGCCACGAGGCAGCCCGCCGAAACATTCCGAGTCACAATCGACCCGGCTGAGATCGTGACCCCATCTCCGATCGTTATGTCACCAACGACAACCGAGCCTGTCCCGATCCATACATTGTCCCCAATCGTGGCGCGACGACCTGCACCGCCGACCAACCCGACGCCAATCGTCACATTGTGAGTCACAGTGCAGTTCTTCCCTATCTTGTGCGGGCCCAGGTAAATGTTGCCAACATGACAGATATGAAACCCAGGGCCAATCTCACTCTCCTCCCGCACCCCGACCTTGTGGATGAAACCAATGCCATGGTTCATTGCGAGGTAGATAACGCGGGCCATTCTGCCGATGATCCGATGTCTTGCTTGAAGACGCTGGGCAAACTGGCCAAACCTATAGACCGCGATACAATGCACCCCCATGTTGAACACAAGTACTCGTATCTTCTGTGATACAGACGGAGTCTGCGTCTTACACAACACAACGTAGTATTTCTCCAAATCGATTTGAAATGCGCTTCGGCGGCGCTTGGGATGCCTGTCCATCCTCTCCTCTAAAGCGGCAATGCCGACCCGGTCTTTGTCCGTGACATTCACCATCGGGGTCTATCTCAATCCTGACAGGGCGGTGAGGATTGTCCTGTCACAAGCCCTCTATGCCTCCACAGGCGTCTCGGGCCGCTCGTGGAACAGGCACAGCCCCCCATCCTCTCAAATCGGGGTGGCCATGATGCCATTGCTGTTCCGCCCAGCATAATTCCGATGCACCGACTGCAAGACGTGTGAGAGCACGGAGCCCATCATGGTTCGATCTCCGAGAGAGACCGTCTTTTCGATTCGACAACTTCCGAGACCCACCGCCCAACCATAGAGGTATTGACGGCTTCACCACGATCGTCGGCACCCGCCTGTGATAATCCGAGACATCTGGCCAACAGCGAAGAGGAGGGCATCGGCAAATCCCCGAGCAGCCTCACATACAACCGGCTTCCGGAAAAGAGGACACTCCAGACGGTCAGCAACAGGAGCAGAACATCCAGTCTGCTCGATTGTCGTCGAATGTACCACATCTCCAATTCTCCCTTGTAGGGGGCAATTTCATTGGCATAGAACTCGTGCCCATTCGCACCAGATGCGGCCAGGATGGACTCCTCGGCCCGGAAGACGATAGATCCTACGCCGGACAAACCAGGACACACGGTGACGATCTTGTTCTTCACATGTTCGGGGAAGACCTCAAAGTGCGGCCTGGCCTGCGGACGAGGCCCGATCAGACTCATGTCGCCGAGAAGCACGTTCAGCAACTGAGGGATCTCGTTGATCTTCGTGGCCCGCAGAAACCGCCCAAACGGTAAGATGCGGGGATCATCCTTCTTTGTCAACAAACCGCCGGCCATATTGGGACTGTCCCTGAGCATCGTGGCGAACTTGTAGAGCCCAAAGC
>LVBB01000037.1 GCA_001603075.1 Phycisphaerales bacterium Planc_01
TTCACGTCGATTTCCGTCTCCGGACTGCGGAATACGCAGGATCTTTTGAACGAACTCGAGCTCGGCCGTCTTTCGGGCGTCGACTTCATCGAGTGCCGCGCATGCGACCTCGGATGTATCGGCGGCACGGGGACCTACGAGTCCCGTTTCCTCTCCCAGCTCCGCCTGGACAACATCGAAGCCGAGTGGATGCCCTCGGGGGAGGAGATGGAACAGATTCGCTCGTGGTACGACAAGGACATCTGGCGCCTTTCCGTGCCGGTGACCGCAAAAGAGCGCCTGCCGCTCTCCAAGGATATCAAAGAGGCAATGGCGAAACTGCGCGAGATGGACGCCATCTACGCGGACCTTCCGCATATCGACTGCGGAGCGTGCGGCCGTCCCTCGTGCCGGGCGCTCGCGGAGGATATCGTCCGGGGGCAGGGGGAAGTGACGGACTGCATCTTCAAACTCCGTGAACGAATTACCAGTCTGAGCGGCGAAATACGGAATCTCTCCTCGAAACTGCCGCACACGCTCCACCCCGGGAGAAAAAGGAGGGGACTCCGATGAAGATACGGGATGTCGTCGAAAAGACCGGAGCCACGGTCCTCGTCCCGGGAGATATGGAACGCGACCTTACGGGCGCGATTTCCGGCGATCTGCTGAGTTTCATCATGGCCGAAGCCAGGGAGGGGTGGCTCTGGATCACGATCCAGGTACACTTGAACGTCGCCGCGGTGGCTGTGCTGAAGGATGTGCCCTGTATTCTCGTCGCTTCGGGAAGGGCCCCCGAGCAGGCTCTTTCCGAACGATGCGCCGTCGAGGGAATTACTCTCGCCGTGACTCCGCTCTCCGCGTTCGACGCCGCGGGGCTGCTCCGGGAGCTTGCGCGCTGAGCATGCTCTCGCACTTCTGGGTGGACCTGCACCTGCATACCGTGCTCTCGCCGTGCGGCGAGCTGGAGATGGGCGCCCCGGAGATCGTCGCGGCCTACAGGGACGCCGGTATCGCTCTCTGCGCGGTAACCGACCATAATGACATAGCGAACGTTCCCGCAATCAGGGGCGCGGCGTCCGGAAACCCTGTCGTCGTTTCCGGGATGGAGGTGCAGACGGCGGAGGATATTCACGTCGTGGTGCTCTTCCCGGACGACCGGACCGCCGCGGCGTACCGCGAGTGGCTCTGGCGGGAGATGCCGGAGCGTGCGAACGACCCGGACATCTTCGGAGACCAGTTCGTGATCGACAGCGAAAACCAAATCCTGGACGAGCAGCGGGTGCTGCTCGTCCAGGGTGTCGGCTATTCCGTCGACGAGATCGCGTCCGAAGCGTACGACCGCGGCGCGCTCGTCATCCCGGCTCATATCGACAGGCCGTCGTTCTCCTATGAGTCGGTGCTCGGGAGGATTCCCGACGAGTTTCCGTGCCACGCGCTCGAACTTTCGCCTGCGGTGTCGCACGCCGGATTCACGGAATGGAAAGCGCGGTATCCGGAGAGAGTGTTCATCCGCTCTTCCGATTCGCATCGCCTCGGTACCATTTCGAGGGACCGGTGCACCGTGATGTTGCTGGAAGAGCCGTCTTTCGAAGAAGTCGCGAGGGCGCTGAAGGGTCAGGACGGACGCGCCGTGCTCTGTCCCTGGGCCGGAGCGCCGTGACGCCGTTCAAGTTCCGCGTAGATATCCCTCGGGCTCAATCCTGACGCCAGCAGCGCGACCTGAAGGTGATACAGCAGGTCCGCGGCTTCGCAGACCGCTTCTTTTTTATCTCCGGCGGCGACTGCGAGCGCCGTTTCCACGCCCTCTTCCCCGACCTTCTGCGCGACCCGTCGCGCGCCCCGCGCAAGCAACCGCGCAGTGTAACTCTCTTCGGGGTCGTCATGAC
>LVBB01000038.1:0-1439 GCA_001603075.1 Phycisphaerales bacterium Planc_01
GTATGGCGGCCTTGATGTCGGCGAGATCTCTCAGCAACTCTTCGAGCACGTGAAGATTCTCCGCATAGTCGATCGGTCTGTAGATCCCGGGTATACGCAGTATTTTGCGCAACGAGGGTTTGAAAAGATCCTCCTGCACTTTCATGTACCTCCGGAGCATCTCGTTGACGCGCCGTGCAAGCGCTGCCGTTTCGTTCACGGATGTCATGAGTCCGTCCTCCTTTCCTGGCTTGCCGTTTCGTTGTCGGGGACGACCAGCACGCCGTCGAGCACCTTTTCGAGCGCCGCCACCGCGGCGGCAAGTTCCTCTTCATCGGCGTCCTTTCTTGAAAGGAGTTCCTTCACTGCGGCGACTTTTCGCTCCAGTTCGCCGAGCAGCTCCCCTACATCCGCCCTGTGCTCTTCCTGAAGCGCGCCAAGCTGCTCTTTGGCGACTGAAACGAGTTCGCCGCCGATCGCCGCCGCGCGCATACCCCGCTCTCTCAACGGATCGCCGTCGAGAGGCTCCGTACCTTCTTTTCCGGAAAAGAGAAAAAGGTACGCAAGAAGAAGCGCCAGGCAAAGAAGGCCTGAAAAAAGGAGCGGACGCGTTGTGTTTTTCACGTGATCTTCCTCCTGAAACACGTACTCGCAACACGGCCAACCGCCCTGATTACTCTCCCCGAAGGCTGCGGTACGTAAAATTACTTACTCCACTGTATTGTAGCACTGAATACGGAAAAGAAAAAAGCCCCCTCGCGGAGAGAGAGCCTGTTTCTTTATCAACCTATCCTTCGAAATCCGTAGGGAGAACGCCTCGACGTACCATTCCGCAGGCGCCCGAGGGAAGCGGCCGACCCATTTTTCAGCTGTGTCTCAGGAAGACGCCTTCGTCCTGCTTCCCGGCTTCACCAGCGGGAGGCTCTTCGCGCAGAGAGGGCACTCTTCGGGCTTCCACAGCGGAAACGCCACCTTCCAGAGCGACTCGGGAGCGTGAGGGAGCGTGGATTTCCCGCCGCTCCTGTCGATGACGGCCCCCGTACCGACCCACGTCGCGCCGCCGCGTTCGAGCACGTTCCCCACCTCGCCGGAGGAGACGCCGGTGGTGACCACGTCCTCGATGACCACGACGCGCTTCCCTTCGGGGAACGGGAAGCGGCTGAGGAGCATCTCGCCTTCGCGCCGCTCGCAGAAGATGAAGGGAACGTCGAGGGCGCGCGCCACCTCGTGCCCGATGATGAGGCCGCCGAGCGCGGGCGAGGCGATAATGTCGGGCGAGTAGCGGCGCACCTTCTCCGCAAGCGCCTCTCCGGCGAAGGCGGCGTAGCGCGGAAAGCGCAGCAGCAGCGCGCACTGCATGTAGTCGCTGCTGTGGTTCCCAGAAGTCAGCAGAAAGTGGCCTTCAAGGTGCGCGCCGCTCTCCTTCATCATCTCCTGCAACTTCTCGAGCATTACAGACT
>LVBB01000038.1:1702-3747 GCA_001603075.1 Phycisphaerales bacterium Planc_01
GGTTCTCCGAGGCGAGCGCCTCCGTCGCCTGGAAGACGGTGTTGGGAATGTCGTGCAGCTTGAGGTCGAGGAAGATCGAGAACCCCATCGCGCCGATCTCGCGCAGGAAGGCGAATCCGCCGCGGGCGTAGAGCTGATGGCCGATCTTCACATACTTCAATTTTCCTTCGAGGGATGCCAGCAGTTCGCGTCCCTCCTCCACCCGCTCGACGTCGAGCGCCAGAACGAGCCGTTCCAGTCCGTTGTTCATCTCCGCGATCCTCCTGTCATTCATGACGCCCCAGGCCGGTCAGCCCGGAGACGGTATCGATCTTCTGTTCCGCAAGGTAGGTCGAAAGGCCCGCGACGATCTTCCGCGGCAAGTCGAAGTCGGTGAAGAGAGCGCTGCCGACCTCCACCGCGGACGCGCCCGCGAGGAGCATCGCCGTCGCGTCCTCCCACGAGGCCACGCCGCCGCACCCGATCACGGGGAGCTTCACCGCGCCGCAGACCTGCCAGACCGTGCGCAGCGCGAGCGGGAAGACCGCGGGACCGGAGAGCCCGGCGACCACCCGCTGGAAGACAGGACGCTTTTTCTTGATGTCCATCGCCATGCCGAGCCACGTATTCCCGCAGACGAGCGCGTCCGCGCCCTCCGCCTCGGCGGCCTTCGCCACTCCGGCGAGATCGGGGGACTGCGGGGTGAGCTTCACCCACAGCGCGCCCTTCCACTCGCTCCGGGCGATGCGCACCGCCTTCGCGGCGCTTTCGGCCGAGATGCCCCACGCCATGCCGTCGCCGTCCACGTTGGGGCAGGAGATGTTCAGTTCTATGGCGGGGATGCCGGGAATTTCCGCGAGCGCGGCGATGCTCTCCCGCACCTCGCGCTCGGACTCCATGACGAGGTTCACGAGAAAGGGGCGGTACGCTCCCCGGACGAGCGGAAGATAGTCGTCGAGGAAGGAACGCACCCCGCCGTTTTGCAGGCCGATGCTGTTCAGCATGCCGCAGGGCGTCTCCCATACGCGGACGCCCTTGTTCCCCGCTCGCCCGTTCAGGCTGACGGCCTTGGTGCAGAGCGCGCCGACGCCTTCCAGGCGCTCGGGAGACCAGAGTTCCGCCTCGTACGGCCAGACCCCGGACGCGATGATCACCGGCGATTCGAGGTTCAGTCCGCCGATCGAAACGTGCATCTCAGTCCGCGAACTCATTCCACAGCACCTCCTCCGCAGTGAAGACCGGGCCGTCTACGCAGACCCTTCTGTTGCCGCGCGCGGTCGGAATGACGCACCCGAGGCATCCGCCCATGCCGCACGCCATCCTGGACTCCAGCGCCACCCTGATTCTCGCTCGGTCCTCGGGGTACTTCGCCGCGAGCGCCCGGAGCATCCCCTGCGGACCGCAGGCCCAGATTTCCGTATCGGCGGGAAGTTGGCAGGGGAGACCGTCGAGCGCCGTTCCCTTCGTCCCGACGCTTCCGTCGTCGGAGAAGAGGGCGACTCCGGGGAAGGACTCCTTCAGCCATTCGGCGAACCCCTCCCACCCTCTTCCTGAGACGCCCATCGAAACGCCCGCGACCTTGGCCATTCCGAGCCGCCGAGCCGCGAAGAGCAGCGGCGCCGCACCGACCGAGCCCCCCGCGAGGAGCACTTTCTTCGGCAGGGGCATGTCGCCGCGCGAGGAAAAGAACCCTCTCCCTATCGGGCCGCGGACGACGAGGGAATCCCCCTGGCGCTTCGAGACGAGCAGCTCCGTCCCTCTTCCGACGACTCTGTAGAGCATCTTGAAGATCCCGCCGGAGGTAGCCGCCACGGCCAGCGGACGCCCCAGGAAGGGGTCGCCGCAACTTCCGGGGCGCACCATCACGAACTGCCCCGGCTCCGCGGCGGAGGCGATATCCTCGCACTCCACCGCGAGCAGGCCGGAGCCGTCGCCCAGGGCGCGACCGCCGGCGACTTTCGCTTCATAGTCCCGGGGCGCGCTCCCTCCGCAGGTCATTCGCCATCCTCCAGGCGGTTCATCCGCACGTTCCCTTCAACCAGCGTCATCACCGGCCACCCCTGCAG
>LVBB01000039.1 GCA_001603075.1 Phycisphaerales bacterium Planc_01
GGGGCGGCGGGTGTGGACGTAACGACCGCGCTGAGCTGGCGTGCCGGTCGCGATGCGGCCTCTCACGAGGTGTATCTCGGCGCCGAGGCGGATGCGATGGCTTTGGTCGGCACGACGGCCGGTGTGACGTTGACGCCGGGCACTCTGGAGTTCGGCAGCACGTACTACTGGATGGTCGATGCGATCAATCCGGACGATGTCAATCCCGTTTGGGGCAGCCCCCTGTGGAGCTTCTCGACGCAGGAATACGCCCTGATCGACGGGTTTGAGACGTACAACGACGACATCGAGGCGGGCACGGCGATCTTCGACACGTGGCTGGATGGCTGGGTGAACAACACCGGCTCGACGGTCGGCTACATCCAGACGCCGTTCGCCGAGCGGAGCATCGTCCACAGCGGCAGCCAGTCGATGCCGCTGCAATACGACAACAGCACCTCGCCGTTCTACTCGGAGGCCGAGCGGCGGTTCACCAACGCGAACTGGTCGGGCAACGGGGCCGATACGCTGGTGCTGTACGTTCGCGGCAACGCACCGTCGTTCAAGGAGACGGCCGACGGAGGCGTCATCATGAGCGCGATCGGCACGGACATCTGGAACACGGGCGATCAGTTCCGCTTCGCCTACAAGAGCCTCAACGGCAACGGTTCGATCACGGTCCGGGTGGACAGCCTGATTCGCAGCAACGAGTGGGCGAAGGCGGGCGTGATGATCCGCGAGACGCTGGAGGCCGGCTCGAAGCATGCGTTCGTGGCCCTGACCCCGGAACCGACGCATGGGGCGTCGTTCCAGCGTCGTCCGGTGGCCGGGACCGACAGCGCCAATACGGACGTGGCGGATATCTCGCTGCCGTACTGGGCGAAGCTGACGCGGACGAACAACCTCTTCACGGCGCAGATCTCGGCCGACGGCGTCACGTGGGTGGATATCACACCGACGGCGCCGGTGGAAATTCCGATGACGGCCAACGTCTATATCGGTCTGGCGGTGACCAGCCACGACACCGCGATTACGACGGCGGCGGAGTTCTCGAATGTGGCGATGACGGGCAGCGTGACGGGCGCCTGGCAGACGGCGGACATCGGGGCGACACAGCCGACGGGCAACGACTCGGCCGAGCCGATGTACGTTCGGATCGAGGACAGCGCGGGCAAGAGCGTGACGATCGTGAATGCCGATGCGGCGATCACGCTTCGTCCATCGTGGCAGGAATGGTCGATTCCGTATGCCGACCTGTCGGGCGTGAACCTCGGTCGCGTCCAGACGATGGTGATCGGCGTCGGCAGCAAGACCAGCCCGAAGGCCGGCGGCAAGGGGACGGTCTTCGTGGACGACGTCGGCTTCGGCCGCCCGGCCGCGCAGTAACCTCAACGTTGCAGGCAGCAACTTGCCTGCTGCATCCAACAGTCAACGGGGCCTGTTCCGCTATCGGGGCAGGCCCCCGCCATTTCTCACGACCGACAACCCGAAGAGGCGATTCGCCAAGCCTGACGTGCCTACAGTCGTTCCGCGACGGGGGACAGCTTTAGGCCCGCAGGACGTTGGGACGGTGCATCGGAAGGAAGAAACGACGCGTCACGTCGTGCGTTCGGCGACGCCGAGGCCGGGGCGGTCGGGCAGGACCAGGCGGCCGCGATCGACGGTGACGCCGAGGAAGGGATCGTCGGCGATCAGGAGGTTGCCGTCGAGGTCGGCGTAGTCGATCAGCGGGCTCAGGTGGGCGGCGGCGGTGATGGAGACGCTGCTGGCGATCATGCAGCCGAGCATGATCCTCATGTCGAGGGCGCGGGCGACGTGGATCATGCGCATCGCCTCCTGGAGGCCGCCGGACTTCATCAGTTTGATGTTGATCCCGTCGTACGCCTGCGCCAGCTTGGGAATGTCGGCGGCGCCTTTGACCGCCTCGTCCGCGATGATGGGGATGGTCACGCGGTCGCGCAGCCAAGCGGTCTCATCGAGCATCGCGGCGGGCATCGGCTGCTCGATCAGTTCGACGCCCGACTCCTGGAGCCACTGAATGCGATCGAGCGCCAGGTGTTTGTCGCGCCAGCCCTCGTTGGCATCGACGCGCAAGGGGCAGTCCGTGACATCCCGCACAGCGGCCAGGATCTCGGCATCGTTGTCGCGACCGACCTTGATCTTGAGGACCGGAAAATCCGCCGCCTCGCGGACCTTCTGCCTCACCACATCCGGTGTGTCGATCCCGATGGAAAACGTCGTGATCGGCGCCTTGCTCCCGTCGAGGCCGAACAGCCGCCAGAGCGGCACGCCCAGTTTGCCGCCGACCCAGTCGAGAATCGCCATATCGAGCGCCGCCCCGGCGCACGTCTGGCCCTTCGTGAAGGTCTCCCATCGCCGGCGCAGGTCCACGTACTCGAACCAGTCACTCGATTCCAGCAGCGGCCGTGTCCGTTCGAGGACCGCCAGGGTCTTCTCGGCGCTCTCCCCGTAGCGGACATTCGGCGCCGCCTCGCCCCAGCCGACCACGCCGTCCCGCTCGATCCGCACGAACACGTTGTCCTTGTAGTCGCTGGAGTTCCGCGCAATCGTCCAGGTGTGCTTGAGCATCAGACGTTTTACGCTCGTCGCGAACGGCGGGCGATCATCCGCCCGGAGTGAACGGACAGGCCCGGCGAGGCCCGCGACAGCGGCCGTCTTGAGGAACTCTCTACGGGACGTCGTCATATCGTATCACCTCCGTTTCTTCGCGCTCACCGGATCTCAATCGTCACGCCCTCGGGATCGTTCGGAAATGTCAGTAGTACCGTATTGTCCATACGACACGAGACGCGCACGGTGTCACCTTGGGCGTTCGTTGCTATGAGGCGAGGCGAGGCGCCGTCCGGTACGAAGACCCGGGCGACGCCGGGCGTCCCGGCCGGCCCGCGCAGTGTGAGACGCAGCACACCATCCCGTCGTTCGGATGCGACCAGGCGATGTGTCGTGTGCAAGACGGCCGGCTCGTTCGCATCCATCAAAGGCGCGACATCGCGATACAGACCGCTGGTTCCGGGTGGCAGTTCGACGCCGTCCTTCACATGGAGTTCTGCATCGAACACGTCCACGAGCCGGCCCGTCAGGCGAAGGCCTTTCGTTTCGGCATGGGCGATGACAAACGGACCGCGCTGCATGCAGAAGGAGCCCGACTCATGGAGTGGCCCCTTGCCGGCTTTGTTCACGGCCTGATGGATCAGCGGAAGATACGTCTTCTCCGCAACGCCCGGCTGAGCGAATTGCACCGGCGAGATCGGATTTCGAAGCACCCAACCGTCGCCGACGGGCCACAGTCCTTCCTGCGACGCCGCGACGCCGAGTTCGCTCAGCAGCGCCTGCAGCGCCGAAACGCTGTCGCGCCGATGCCACCAGAAATCGGTGCAAGCATCGAGCGCGTCGCCGTCGCGGCCGAGAACGACAAGGACGCCGCCCTCCCTGACCCACTCAACCAGGCAAGCGTGCATGGCGGGATCGGCCGGCTTGAAACTCTCATACGACAGGACGATCACATTGAAGCGGGACATATACGCCGCCTCATGGGCGCGTTCCATGACGAACGACGAAACGGGAATGCCCCGTTCCAGCAGAGGCAGAAACAGCGAGTACACGCCCTGGAGCATGGGATGTTTCTGCCTTTGCCACATCAGCGTATCGGCAATGGCGACGCCGATGCCGGCGTCGGCGGCGGCACTCACGCCGGCGGGCCAGACATTGAGAAACCGCCTGCCGCCCAAGGGCATCTCCTGGAGCGCCTGGGTCACGGCCAGGATGGTGACACGGTACTCCTCGGGCGCGGGCGTGCCGCCTCCGGTCGAATGGCCCGGCAGGAAGATGCGGTCCGGCCAGGGCATGATCTCGTACGAGTCCACCTCATCCATCAGCAGCATGGCAGCGATACAATGCTTGTACCACCGGGCGAATTCGCCCCATGTGTGATCGGGGTCGTCCTCGACCGGATCGACGAGCAGCCACAGCTTCTTGTCGCCGGCCACGGTCAGTTGCGTGAAGTAATCGTAGAGGACATAGGCGGAGGCAAAGAAGCTCTTGTGCGGCGAGTCGTAATGCCCCAAAGCCCAGTTGACCGGCCCGGTCCAGATCTGACCGATGTAGCCATCGATGCCTGGCAGATGCGTCGAGGTGCCCAGCGGCGCGACCAACTGAGCGGCGATGTTGCTGTAGAGCGAATGGATCGGCAGAACGAAGGCCACATCCCGCCCGGCAAAGGCCCCCGTCCGCTCGGCCAGGCGCTGCTCCAATTTCAAATACAGCTCGTTCTTGAGCTGCGCCGTGAGGTAGCGCGCCTCGTCGCTTTCATGCTGGGGTCGCCAGGGCCGGCCATAGCGCTGCGACCAGAGTTCACGGAAGCTCTCTTCGTAGCCTGTGAACACATGCGCCAGCGGCTCCTCCGGCAGGATCGCGCCGGCGCCGGCCTCCAGCGACGCATCCGTCATCTCCTCCAGATAGCGAATCCATCCGTCGGTCGGGAGCATGTACGGACGCACCCCCGCGCACTTGACCACCTCGCCGGCCTGATTGCGTTCGACGTCCTGCGGATAGGGCGTGCCGTCCCATTGTCCCGTCCAATACGCGTTGGCCGCGTCGGAATCGGCGAAGAACATGCGTCCGATGGTGAACCCTTTCCGTTGCCAGGATTCGAGTTCGGCCGCAAACGGCCCGCCGTGGCGATGCACGATCACCGCATCGGCGGCGACGGCGATCCGTGGATCGTATCCGGCGTTGGTCTGAAAGACCGTCTTGGCATCGAGAAAACCGGCGGCGGCGACACGTGACAACAGCAGCGCCGACGTGAACACCACCGGGATCAGAAAGCCGCTGAGATTGTGCATTCAACTCACCAGACTATTGGACGCCAAAGACGGGCCGGCTCACGCCTTCCATACCGGCGGGCTGCTCGCCTACCTTGACGATCGTGAAATGACGCCCCGAAACCACACCGTCGCTCGCCTCCAGCTTGAGGACGTAGATCCCCTGCCGGGAGAACGTCGCCTGGGTCGTCAGGGCGGCAGGATTCGCGATGCGGACGGCGTCCGCCTCGCCCTGAATCACCGACCACGCATAGGTCAGTGCGCCGTCGCCACCGGCCGAGCCCTTCAATGTCACCGTCCCGCCCTTCTCATCCAGTTGGATATCCGGTCCGGCATACACATCCGGAGGCCGGTTCGTCGTGTCCGACTCCGGCGTCTCAAGGAATGTCAGACCCCGATGCCATACGTGCGCGATCTCGCCGTCAGCCGCCGGGTCGGCTGCGATCGCCAGCGTCGGTTGAACCCCTGCCGCAGCCTGGCAATTCTCCGCGAAGACGTTGTAGACGCCTCCGGCGATCTCCTTGTCGATCGCAATGGCTGTCGCGGCGCCGAACGCGCAGTCATGGATGTAGATATTGCGACTGGGCCAGCCCAGTTCGCGGCCCTCACGGCCGTCGCCAGATTTGACCGCAACGGCGGCGCCGCGATTGGCGAATGTCACGCACTGAACCCGGACATGCTCGCAAGAGTCGAGGACAACCCCGTCGTTGTCGGGATTGTGCGAATCGATCCGGACGTTGCGGATCGTGACCTTCTTCGAAGAGATCGGGTGCAGACACCAAAACGGCGAATCGACGATCGTCACGCCGTCCACCAGCACGTTCTCACAGCCCAGAAACGCGATCATACTCGGCCGCAGAAAATATCCGTCGCCCAGGAACCGATCCACGACGGACGTGCCCTCGGCATTCAGCCGGCGAGCCGTCTCGACGCCCTTGGCCTCCTTCTCGACCCACACGCTCCACGTGTCCTTCGCCTGGCCGTCCAGCGTTCCGGTCCCAGTCACCGCCACGTTCGTTCGGCGGTAGGCGTAGAGGAACGGGCAGTAGTTGTAGACCTGCGTCCCTCTCCAGCGCGTCAGGACCAGTGGCAGATAGTCGTCGAAGTTCGTGCCGAACTTCAGGTGCGCCCCCTCGGCCAGGTGCAGGTTCATGTCGTTGACGAGATAGAGCGGTCCGTTGACGAGATACGTGCCCGCCGGAACGACGACGCGCCCCCCGCCGGCGTCCTCGCACGC
Organism: Phycisphaerales bacterium Planc_01; assembly: GCA_001603075.1. Lineage (GTDB taxonomy): Bacteria > Planctomycetota > Phycisphaerae > Sedimentisphaerales > Anaerobacaceae > Anaerobaca. Next base: position 6,058 of record LVBB01000039.1, read on the forward strand.
CTGGATGGCCGCCATGATCGCCGGACGGCAGTCCGTGACACCGTCGGCCACGGCGTCGAATGCCATGATGTCGAAGTCCCGGCTCGGAATGGTCGGCGCGCCGATCGTCGCCAGGATGTCCGGCACCTGGGCCCACGCGCCGCTGTAGTCCGACTCGGGAGCCGGAGCCCCCCTTCGACACCCTGCCACAACCGCGAGCAACACAAGCGCAACCATCAGCAGTGCCGTCCCCTTCCCATGTCCGTTCTTCATGGTCCGTCCACTCCAAATCCACTGTTGAGATGAGGCCATTGTCCATCCTTTTTCGCATTTGGGCGTATCCCGAAACGCAATCGGGCGAATCCGGCGGTGATCGCGTCGCCTTCGCCGACAATTATGCCCGTGCGCGCAAGCAGTGGGAAGCGTTTTATCTGATTTGCGAGCGAAGAACGCTTGCACTGGCCCCCGCCGAATCGGTATGCTCATGTCTCGACAAGAAGGTCGAACCCATTGATGTCACTGTTTTGAAAGGAGACCGCCATGACGCCACACATCCGCTCCCACCTTGTGTTCTGGGCAGGCCTGTGCGTGCTGTTGGGCCTGACCACCGCCGTCAGCGCACAAGACGCCACGCCGGCCTCCAGGACCGTCGAGGCAACCGTCGCGATCGATGCGGGCAACACACTCGAGCCGATCAGCCCGTTCATCTACGGCCAGTTCATCGAGCACCTGGGCCGCTGCATCTACGGCGGCATCTGGGCTGAGATGCTCGAAGACCGCAAGTTCCACTTCCCCGTGCCAGCCGAAGGGGACGTCTGGCGTCAGACCCGCGCCCAGGCCCGCGTGCTGGCCGCTTCGCCCTGGAAGGTAATCGGCCCGAAGGATGCCGTGAAGATGGTCGAGCAGGATGCCTTCGTCGGCGAGCATTCGCCGCAGATTACGGCGCCCGGCGGCACGCGCGTCGGCATCTATCAGGAAGAGCTTGGCGTCGTCACCGGCAAGCGCTACACCGGCTATATCTACCTGGCCGGCGACGGCAAGGCCGGCCCCGTCACCGTCAGTCTCATCTGGGGCGACGCCGACGCCGACAAGGAGACTGTCACGATCAAGCGAGTGCGCAGCAAGTACACCAAGGTCCCGCTGAAATTCACCGCGGGGAAGAACACGGACGACGCCCGCCTGGAGATCGTCGCCACCGGCGAAGGCACACTCAAGATCGGCTGCGTCTCGCTGATGCCGGCCGACAACGTCGAAGGCTTCCGCGCCGACACGCTCGAACTGCTCCGCCAGCTCGATGCGCCGCTCTATCGCTGGCCGGGCGGTAACTTCGTCAGCGGCTACGATTGGCGCGACGGGCTGGGCGACCGCGACAAGCGGCCGACCCGCACCAATCCCGCCTGGACCGGCATCGAGACCAACGACATGGGCATGGACGAGTTCATCCGCTTCTGCCGCCTGGTGAATGCCGAGCCGATGGTCACCGTCAACACGGGTTTCGGCGATGCCTATTCGGCCGCTGCCCAGGTCGAGTACGCCAACGGTGCGACCGACACACTGATGGGCAAATGGCGGGCTCGGAACGGCAACGCGAAGCCCTTCGGCGTCACATGGTGGTGCGTCGGAAACGAGATGTGGGGCAACTGGCAACTCGGCTATATGTCGCTGAATCACTACGTCCTCAAGCACAACTGGGTCGAGCAGATGATGCGTGACGTCGATCCAAGCATCAAGACGGTCGCGAGCGGCGACCTGGGCGACGCCGGACCACGGAGTTGGAGCCGAGGCATGTTGACCCACTGCGCCGATCAGATGGAGCTGATCAGCGAGCATTTCTACACCCAAAGCCGGGACGACATCGCCGAGCACGTCCAACAGGTGCCCAACCAGATCCGACGGAAGGCCGAAGGACATCGCCGCTTCCGCGCGGAACTGCCTTCGCTGAAGGACAAGGACATCCGGATCGCGATGACCGAGTGGAACTACTGGTACGGGCCGCACGTCTTCGGCGAGCTGGGAACGCGGTATTTTCTGAAGGACGCGCTGGGCATCGCCGCCGGTCTGCACGAGTACTTCCGCAATACCGACATCATCTTCATGGCCAACTACGCGCAGACGGTCAACGTGATCGGCTGCATCAAGACGACCAAGACCACGGCCGACTTCGACTCGACCGGCCTGCCGCTGATGCTCTATCGCAAACAGTTCGGGACGGTCCCGGTGGCCGTCAAGCACGAGGCGGCCCCGCTGGACGTCTCGGCCGCCCTGACCGCCGACGGAAAGGCGCTGACAATCGGCATCGTGAACCCGACGCGGGACACGTACCGGCTCAAACTGAACCTGGACAATGTCGCTGCGGCCGGTGCCGCCCAGACCTGGATCATCGCCGGCGACGATCCGATGGCCTACAACGAGCCGGGCGAGCCACGAAACGTGGATATCGAAGGCGCCGACCCCACCGACCTGACCGGCACCGTAGCCGTCAAGCCGCTGAGCATCACCCTGCTCCGCGCCCCGATCAAGTAGCGCCGACGCAGACAAGATCGTTAGCGCCCCCCAGAGGCCGTCGCCCTCCCCGCGACGGCCTCTTTTCTTTGCCTCTGAGGCGAGCGGCCTCGCTCGCCCAGAGCTGTGTACAAGAGCTATCCCATACCTCGGCAGTCGCATACGTGGAGAAATCGGTTGGGAATCGGTGGCGATGCCGGTATCATGGAAGTGTATGGGAAGCGGCTGCGCATCTTGGGGAACAGGAGTTCGCGGCAGCCGGAAGGCCGGTCGTGGAAGCGGAGGTACGGAGTATGAAAGAGATACCGTTGGACAATGGGTTGAAGGCGCAGGTTGACGACGAGGACTACGAGTGGCTGTCGCGGTATACGTGGTATGCCTACGTCGATCCGGGCAGCGGGCATACCTACGCGGCCACCGACACCCCTCGTGGCCGCCGCGTCTACATGCACGACGTCATCATGGGCCTTGACTCGCTCGAAGACGAACTGCGCAACTGACGCCGGACGGCCGCAAACTCGACTTTCCGTCGTAAAGTCCGGGAGCCCCCGGCCGATCCGGGGGCTCCCGACGGATTCGTCTATTTCTTCGGAAGGCGGAGGATCAACAGCCGCGTCCAGCCCTCGTCGCGAACGCGAAGCATGGCCTTCTCGTCGGCGGCGGCCTTCTCGATCGCCTGCTCGAACTCCCGCACGTTGCGAACGGGTTTGCGATTCACCTCCATAATGAGGGTCCCCGCCTGAATCCCCGCGTCGGCGGCCGGCGAGCCGGGCTTAACCTCCATCGCCACCACACCGGCCAGGTCCTCATAGCCCAGGCGGGCGGCGAGTTCTTCGGTCAGCGTCTGGAGCGTCATCCCGAGGGTTTCCTGAACGGCCCTGCTGCCGCCGGAACCTGCCGTTCTCCGGCTCTCGGGCACAGCGTCCAGAACCGCCGTCAACGACCGCCGCTTGCCTTCACGCATCACGACGATCTCCACTCTGCTGCCCGGCTTACGCATGGCGACGCGGTTGCGGAAGTCGTTGGTGTTCGTGATGGCCTCGCCCTCGAACTCCACCACGACGTCGTCAGGCTTGATCCCGGCCTTTTCGGCAGCAGAGTCCGTCACCACTTCGGTGATGACGACCCCCTTGTCTCCTTCGATCTTGAAATACTCGCCCATGCCGGGCACGAGATCTGCCAGACCCACGCCGAGGAAGCCGCGCACCACCTCGCCGCTTTCCTTTAATTGGGTGTAGATGTCCCGCGCCATGTTGCTGGGGATGGCCAAGCCGATGCCCACATTGCCGCCGGGCCCGATGATGGCGGTGTTGATGCCCACGGCCTTGCCGTCCAGGTTCAGAAGCGGCCCGCCGGAGTTGCCGAAATTGATGGCCGCGTCGGTCTGGATGAAGTCCTCATAGTCGGCCACACCGATGCGGCTGCGCCCTTTGGCGCTGACGATCCCGGCGGTGACCGTGTGACTGAGTCCGAACGGATTGCCGATCGCGATCACCCACTCGCCCACCTCCAGCGTGTCGGAGTTGGCCAGCTCGATATAGGGCAGATCGCTTCGATCGATCTTCACGACGGCCACGTCCGTCTGCGGATCGGCGCCGACGATCTCGGCCGTCACCTTCCTGCCGTCCGCCAGTTGAATCGTGACGGTCTCCGCCCCTCCAACCAGATGGTTGTTCGTCAGGATATACCCATCGGGCGAGATGATGAACCCGGACCCTTGCGAAACCTGCCTCGATTCCGGCTCGCTGCGACCGCGGGGAGAGCGGCGCGGGCCGAAGAAGTACCGGAACAACTCCTCTTCGAACGGGTTCGACGGATCGCTGTACGAGCGATCGCGCGAGTAGCCGCTGCCGACCGTCTTGGTGGCCTGAACCCCGACCACGGCGGGCGAGGCCTTCTCGGAGATAGAGGCAAACGCCTTGCCCATCTGCTTGAGCGTCGCGATGCTCTGCTCGTCCGCTGCCGATGCCGACAACGGAGCCAACAGGATCAACAGCACGACAAGAAACGGCGCACCGACCACGGCGTGTTTGCGAAACCTATCCAGCGCATGTGCGATCATAATCGACCTCCCAAAACCTTCCAAGAAAACGTACCGCCCCCGGCGTACAAACCATCCATATCACCTTCCGCCTGGGCAGGAATTCATACGATTGTAGGCCGGGATGGTTCGAAGCGTCAAATCCTTTGTGCCGCATGACGTCCGGACACAAGAACCCCGAGGCGGTGCCGTCGCCAGACGTTGTCGCAGTGCCTTCGGCCGCAATCGCAGGGATGGGCGGAAGGTTCGGACGATGTATTTCCTCTCTTTTTTTGTTTTTCCTGTTGACATATTGTACAAATGTACGATATTCTACTTGTACAAATGTACAATGAAGGAGATTCGCCATGAAACATCACAAC
>LVBB01000040.1 GCA_001603075.1 Phycisphaerales bacterium Planc_01
CGCAGACCGTGCTCGAAAACACCGTGGTCGGGAGCGGCGGCGGCTTCTTCCTCGACATGGGAAAGGCCCGCCGGAAGCTGCTCGAACTGCAGAACCGCTTCGGCCTGCACGTCGACCCCGACGCGCCCGTGTGGACGCTCCCCATCGGCGGCCAGCAGAAGGTGGAGATTCTGAAGGCGCTCTACCGGAACGCGCGCATCCTCATCCTCGACGAACCGACGGCCGTGCTCGCGCCCCTTGAGACGAAGGAACTCTTCGCCACGCTGCGCGCGCTGGCTGCGGAGGGGTGCTCGGTCGTCTTCATCTCGCACAAGCTCTACGAGGTCATGGAGATCGCCGACAGAGTGGTCGTCCTCTCGAAGGGAAGCGTGGTCGCCGAACGGGCGACGCGCGACACGAACGAGCGCGAGCTGGCGAACCTGATGGTGGGGCGCGAACTCGATGAGCGCCGCCACGCGGGCTCGCAGCGACGCGGCGACCCCGCGCTCGAAATCCGCTCCCTCTCGCTGAAAAACGACAAGGGGCTGGAAGCGGTGAAAGAACTCTCCCTCGCGATCCGTTCCGGGGAGATCCTCGGGATGGCCGGGGTCTCCGGCAACGGCCAGCGCGAGCTGGCGGAAGCCCTCTTCGGCCTCCGCGTTCCCGACGGCGGAGACGTGCTTCTCGGCGGGGAGCCGCTTCCTCCGGGGAGGCCGAAGGCCGCGGTGGACCGAAAGATGGCCCGCATCCCGGAGGACCGGATGACCACGGGGCTGCTGCTCGAACTCACCGTGGAGGAGAACCTCGTCCTCGAAAACCACGCCTCCTTCCGCTCGCTCGGCATGCTCGACCACACGGCGATCGGCAGGCACGCGGACGGACTGATCGACGAGTTCGGCATCACGACCGACGGACGGCGCGCCGTCGCCCGGACGCTCTCGGGGGGCAACCTGCAGAAGATCATCCTCGCCCGCGAACTTTCGGCCTCGCCGCGCGCCGTCGTCGCGGCACAGCCGACGCGCGGGCTCGACGTCGGGGCCATCGAGTACGTCCACAAGCGGATTCTGGAAGCCCGCGGGAGCGGCGCGGCCATCCTCCTGATCTCGGAGGACCTTGACGAAATATTCCTGCTCGCCGACCGGATCGCCGTGATGTACGAAGGGCGTATCATGGGCGTCGCGGAGCGGGATGAAGCGAGCAGAGAGCAGGTCGGTCTCTGGATGAGCGGGGTGAGCGAACCGTGCGCATGATCGTGTCGAAGCGGGCGCCTCTGCCCGGATGGATCCAGCTTCTCGTGCCGGTGGGGGCCGTCCTGGCGACGCTGGTGCTCTCGGCGATCCCCATTCTGATCGCGGGAGGCGACCTGTGGCTCTCGTACGTCTCCCTCTTCCGGGGAGCGCTGGGGACGCGCTACAACTTCCTGGAGACCTGCGTGAAGGCCGCGCCGCTGACCTTCACCGGGCTCGCCGTGGCCTTCGCCTTCCGGGCGAAGTTCTGGAACATCGGGGCCGAGGGACAGCTCCTCGCCGGAGCCATCGCCGCCGCCTGGGTGGGCATCTACGCGCCGCCCCTTCCGAAAGCGGTCGTCCTGCTGCTCGTCTGCGCCGCCGGGTTCCTGGCCGGGGGCGCGTGGGCGACGATCCCCGCCCTGCTCAAGACGAAATACAGAGTGGACGACGTGGTCACCACGCTGCTGCTGAACTACGTCATGTGGCACCTGATGGGCTACCTGCTCTTCGGTCCGCTGCAGATGCCGGGATCGAGCTGGCCCCGCTCCCCCGCCGTGGCGGAGATCGCGCGCTTCCCCGTGCTGCTGATCCGCTCGCGCTTCCACCTGGGCATCGTCCTCGCCCTCGTCGCCGTGCTCGTCGTCTGGTTCGTCAACAGCAAGACGGTCTTCGGCTACCAGTCGCGCGCCGTCGGGGTGAACCCGAGGGCGGCGGCCTTCGGCGGCATCGACGTGAACGCCGTCGTCATGAAAACCGCGCTCCTCTCCGGAGGGCTCGCGGGGCTCGCGGGCGTGGGCGAGGTGGTCGCGATCCACTTCCACCTGCTGATGGACATCTCCCCCGGCTTCGGCTACTCCGGCATCGTCATCGCGATGCTCGGGAGGCTGCACCCGGTCGGAACGGTGCTCTCCGCGTTCTTCTTCAGCGTGATCATCGTGGGGGCACAGTCGATGAGCCGTCTGACCGGCGTCCCGACCTACATCGCGGAGGTGATCCAGGGGATGGCGCTCATCGTGATGCTCATCGCCCTGCTGCTGACCGAATACCGCGTAAAGGCGGTGAGAGACTGATGGAACAGGTGATGACCACCGCATTCGTCACGGGGCTTCTGGCGGCCATGATGCGCATGGCGACGCCCATCATCTTCGGCACGCTCGGGGAGATCCTCTGCGAGCGCGCCGGGGTGCTCAACCTGGGCATCGAGGGAATCATGCTGATGGGCGCCATGACCGGCTTTCTCACCACGCTGACCACGGGTTCGCTCTGGCTCGGCGTGGCGGCGGCGGCGCTCGTCGGAGTGCTGCTCTCCCTCTTCATGGCCTTCCTCGCCGTCTACCTCGGGCTCTCGCAGCACGTCTCGGGGCTTGGAATCACGCTCTTCTCGACAGGGCTCGCCATGTTCATCTACCGCCTCGCTGTCGGCTCTCCGGTGAACCCGCCCACGGTGCGCCCCTTCACGCAGACGGCGATTCCGTTCCTCTCGGGCATTCCCATCCTTGGGACGGCTCTCTTCAACCAGTACGTGCTGGTCTATATCGCGCTGCTCCTGGTGCCGCTGGTCTGGATTCTGCTCTACCGCACCTCGTGGGGTCTCGCCATCCGCACCGTCGGGGAGAACCCCTTCGCCGCGGACACGGTGGGCATCGACGTCAACCTGACGCGGACGCTCTGCCTCGCGGCGGGCGGCGCGCTCATGGGCGTCGGCGGCGCGTTCCTGACCCTGGCCCACCAGAACATGTTCCTGATCGACGTGGTGGGCGGCAGGGGGTGGATCGCCGTCGCCATGGTGATCTTCGGCAACTGGGACCCGGCGAAGGGGATGGCGGGCGCGATGATCTTCGGCTTCCTCGACGCGCTCCAGCTCCGCCTCCAGGGTCTGGGATTCAACATCCCGTTCCACCTCTTCCTCATCATCCCCTACCTGATGACGGTCGTCGCGCTCGTCGGCGTCTCGCGGCGCGCGGCTGCTCCGGCGGGGCTGCTGAAGCCGTACCGGAGGGAAGAGAAGGGGTAGCAGAAACTCCGCGGAGAAGAGGGCTGTCTCTTCTCCGCGCATGCATACGGCGAAGCGAGTTCCGAGGGGCGACGCCCTGCGCGATCTTGGGGAGCGGCCCCGGCGGAGAGAGTTCTTCATCGCATCTCTTTGTGAAAGAGAGGGGAAAGCATGACGTTACAGCATGTGGGAAAGAACGTTCCAAGAGTGGACTCCGTCCGGAAGGCGACGGGGGAGGCCCTCTTCGTGGCCGACATCGTTCTGCCGCGGATGCTCCACGCGAAGGTGCTGAGGGCGGGGATCCCTCACGGCAAAATCCGCTCGATCGACACGTCGAAGGCTTCGGCGATGCCCGGCGTCAAGAAAGTGGTCACAGGGCAGAGGTGCGGAATGCTCTTCGGCACCTGTCTCTGGGACCAGCCGCCCCTGGCCGTCGACAAGGTCCGCCACGCGGGCGAGCCCGTCGCGGTCGTCCTCGCGGAGACGGAGAACCAGGCGGCCGCTGCGCTCAAGGAGATCGCCGTCGACTACGAGAAGCTCCCGTTCGTCCTCGACCCGGTCGAGGCCGCGGCTCCCGGCGCGCCGCTCATCCACGAGAAGAACGGAGAGTACCGGAGAGTGGACTACTCCGTCCATCCGATCCCCGGAAGCAACGTCTTCCACCACTACAAACTCCGCAAGGGGAACGAACAGGAGGGATTCGCCAAAGCCGACGTCACGGTCGAGGACGAGTTCGAGTTCCCCCTCTCCAGCCAGGCGCCGCTCGAGCCCCACGGCGCGATCTGCCGCTTCGGCGCGGACGGCGATCTCGAGATATGGGCTTCAAATCAGGCCCCGTTCGTCCTCCGGGACGTTCTCGCAGACATGTTCGGCATCTCCGCGTCGAAGGTGCGCGTCCATATCCCCTACCTCGGCGGCGGCTTCGGCGGCAAGTCCGACGTGAGCATCGAGCCGATGGTCGCCTATGCGGCGAGCTTCGTCCCCGGATACGCCGTCAAGCTGGCGCTCACGCGCGGCGAGGTCATCTCCGGCGCGCTGATCGGACGAGGCATGAAAGGACGCATGCGGATCGGCGCGAAGCTCGACGGCACGTTCACCGCGCTGAAGGCCGAGATGTACTTCGCGGACGGCGCGTACGGCGACACGGGGTGGCCCGTGGACACCGTCGCCGGACACAACTGCACCGGCCCCTACGAATTTCCCAACGCGATCGTCGACGTCTACGGCGTCTACACCAATTCGCCGAGCGTCGGCGCGTACAGAGGGTACGGACACCCCGAGGGGCAGTTCATGTCCAGCCGCCTGATCGACATGCTCGCGCGAAAGCTCGACATGACGCCGGCGGAGATCATGCGGAAGAACTTTCTCCGCGAGGGGCGGAAGAACGCCCTCGGACAGACGATCAAGAAGAGCAACGGCGACCTCTTCGGCTGCCTCGACGTCGTCGAGAAAGCCCTCGCGGAGGAGCCGCTCCCGCCCAACGACGAGCGGTACATCTACGGCAAGGGAATCGCCTCGATGATGAAGTCGCCCAAGATGGCGGCGAACGCCGCGTCGTGCTGCCACGTGCAGGTCAACGCCGATGGAAGCGCGTTCGTCAACCTCGCGGGGATCGAGATGGGGCAGGGCGTCCATACGGTCTTCGCTCAGATGGCGGCGGAGGCGCTCGAACTGCCGTTCGAGAAGGTGCGCATCTACTTCGATGTGGATACGCAGTTCTCCCCGTGGGAATGGCAGACGGTGGCCTCCATGCAGACCTACCGGGGCGGCCGCGCCATCCAGGACGCGTGCCGCGCGCTCGTCGAAAAGGCGAAGGAAACGGCGGCGAAGGTCTGGAACTGCGTCCCCGGAATGATTGCCTACAAAGAGGGCGTCTGCGTTCACCCGAACACCGGGGCGACGCTCTCCCTCGGCGCGCTCGCACGCGGCTTCATGGCCGCGAACGGCCTCACGGTCGGCGAACCGCTTGCCGCGACCGGATGGTACCGCGTCCCGGAGATCACGGAGCCCGACCCGGAGACCGGCATGGGGAACGCCGCCGGAAGCTGGACCTTCGGCGCTCAAGGGTGCGCGCTCCGCGTCGACAGGCGGACCGGCGAGGTCAAGATACTCCACTTCGCTTCGGCGTTCGACGTCGGCAAGGCGGTTAACCCCGCCGCAACGCGGGGCCAGGTCACGGGCGGCGTCGTCCAGGGAATGGGCGCGGCGCTGATGGAGAAGATCCTCTTCACCGACGAAGGCGTGGCGAAGAACGTCACCTTCCCGGCGTACAAAATTCCGCGCCTCCACGACGCGCCGGAGAAGCAGACCGTGGTGCTGCTGGAGACGCCCAACGAAGAGGGGCCGTGGAGCGCGAAGCCCATGGCGGAACACCCCATCGTCGCGGTGGCGCCCACCATCCTCAACGCGCTGCGCGACGCGACCGGCGTCGAGTTCACCGCGCTTCCGGTCACCCCGGAGAGAATACTGGAAGCCCTGAAAACCCGAAAGGAGGACAAATAGAATGCGCGTCCTCAACTTCACAGTCAACGGAACACCCCGGACGGTCCATCTTGAAGAGGGACGCGTCATGCTCGCCTCCGTGCTGCGCGACTCGCTCGGGCTGACGGGGACCAAGGTGGGGTGCGGCACGGGGCAGTGCGGCTCGTGCACCGTGGTGATGGACGGAAAGGCCGTGACCAGCTGCACCGTCCCCGCGGAGAAAGCCGAAGGGACCAGCGTCCTCACCATCGAGTCCCTCGCCGAGGGCAGCGTCCTCCATCCTATACAGCAGGCCTTCGTCGAGGCCGGGGCCATCCAGTGCGGCTTCTGCACGCCGGGGATCGTCATGCGCCTCTACGCGCTCTTCACTCAAAACCCGGACGCCGACGACGAAACGATCATGAAAGAGCTCGACAAACACCTCTGCCGCTGCACCGGCTACGAAACCATAGTGCAGGCGGCGCGCCTCGCGCAGGAGAAGCTCCGCGCGGCCCGGTGAGCGGGCTGTGGACGGACGCCCCCGCGCCGGACAGGGCGCTTTCGGGCAAAGAAAAATGAAAGGAGAATGAACTCATGGCATTCAGTCTTCTGATCAAGAACGCACGGACCCGTTTTTCACAGGGAAAGACCCTCTCCATCGGCATCGAGGGGGAGAAGATCGCCGCCGTCGGCGAGAACCTCCCGGAGGCGGGCGCGGCGCATGTCATCGACGCGGGCGGG
>LVBB01000041.1 GCA_001603075.1 Phycisphaerales bacterium Planc_01
TCAGGACGGGGATCAGGGCCAGGATCGTCGTAGCCGTGGTCATCAGGCACGGTCGGACCCGCCGGGTCCCGGCCGCCACGACCGCCTTGCGAATCTCGCCGACGGTCTCCGTCGGCTGGTTGCGAAACGACTGCTCCAGATACGTACACATCACCACACCATCGTCGGTGGCGATGCCGAACAGGGCAAGAAATCCAACCCAGATCGCCACGCTCAGATTGATCGGATGCACCTGGAAGAGGTCTCGCATGTTCGTGCCGAAGACGCTGAAATCCAGGAACCACGGCCGGGCATACAGCCAGATCATCAGGAACCCGCCCGCCCAGGCGACGAGGATGCCGGAGAACACCAAACCCGTCGTCGAGACACGGCGGAACTGCAGGTAGAGAATCAGAAAGATGATGAACAAAGCCAATGGGACTACCACCGTCAGCGTCCTGGTGGCGCGGATCTGGTTCTCGTACGTCCCAGCGAAGGTGTAGTGGACCCCTTCCGGGACGGAGAACTCGCCTGAGTCGATCTTGTCCTGGAGGTGCCGGCGGCACTGCTCGACGACGTCGACCTCGGCGTACTGGGGCTTGCGGTCGAAGACCACATAGGCGGTCAGGAATGTGTCCTCGCTCTTGATCGCCATCGGCCCGCGCGCGTAGCGAATCTCAGCCAGTTGAGCCAGCGGGATCTGCGCCCCGCCCGGGGCCGGCACCAGGATTCGCTCCATCGTGTCGATCTCGTCCCGCAGTTCCCGCAGGTAGCGAACGCGCACGCCGTAGCGCTCGCGGCCCTCGACCGTGGTCGTAAGGCGCTTGCCCCCGATGGCGACCTCGATCACGTCCTGGACCCGCTGAACGCTGATGCCGTAACGACCGATCCGCTCGCGGTCGATAGCGATTTCGAGATAAGGCTTGCCTACGACGCGGTCGGCGATGACGGCCGCCGGCTCGACGCTGGGGACCTCCTTGAGGAACCTCTCGATGTCCAGCGCCACCGCCTCGATCGTCGCCAGATCGGGCCCCTTGACCTTGACCCCCATCGGGGCGCGCATGCCGCTCTGGAGCATGACGAGCCTGGCGGCGATCGGCTGGAGTTTCGGGGCGCTGGTCGTGCCCGGAATCTCGCCGGCCTGAACGATCTCATGCCAGATATCGTCGGGGCCGTGAATGTGGTCGCGCCACTGCCGGTACGGCCGGCCCTTGGGATCGGGAATGAGGTTGCCCTCGGCGTCACGCACGTAGTCGCCCTCGGCACGGTCGTATCGGAACCGCAGACGGCGGCCGGCGGCATCGGTGATGTATTCGGTTTTGTAGTTGATGACCGTTTCGATCATCGAGATCGGGGCCGGATCGAGCGGGGAATCGGCCCGGCCGATCTTGCCCACCACCGACTCGACCTCCGGGATCGCCTGAAAGGCCATGTCCTGCTTGGCGAGCACATCCAGCGCCTCGCCAATCGACGCGTGAGGCATGGTCGTCGGCATGTAGAGAAACGAGCCCTCGTCCAGCGCAGGCATGAATTCGCGGCCCAATCCGGGAAAGACCTCCGTCGCGGACGTCCAAAGGCGATTCTGTCTCAACGAATCGGGTACGAAGAAGAACACCCTGGCCGCCCCCTGCCAGATCATCGCTGCCAGGAACAACAGGAGCAGCGGCAAGCCGAGGAACGCGATCTTATGCTCCAGGCACCACGTCAGGACAGCCGGATAGAAGTGCTCGAAGATGCGGAAGAGCAACAGAAGCACCCCGATCAGCAGGCCCACAAAGACGAGATTACGAACGAGTCCGGCGGCAGGCCCCATGGGCAGCCAGTACTGGGTCAGAACGACGCCCACAAGGACGACCGCCAAGCCGTTGGCCAGCAGCGGCATCGCATTGCGGGCCTTGACGGGCAGGCGCTCTCGCGTCAGATGGTAGATCGCAACGACGGCGACAACGGCGCCGATCCACCAGGCGGCGAGAATGGCGGCGGCAACCGCCAAGGCCAGCAGGATCGCGCCGAGACCATAGCGTCTGAACCTGCCGCCGATCGGTCTTCGCGTGAACAGCAAGTGGGCCGCCGGCGGGATGATCGTCAGCGCCACGATCACGGACGCCAGCAAAGCGAACGTCTTGGTGAAGGCCAGCGGCTTGAAGAGCTTTCCCTCAGCCCCGGTCATCGTGAAGACCGGAAGAAAGCTGACGATTGTCGTCGCCACCGCGGTCGCCACGGCGCCGCCGACTTCCGAGGATGCCCGATAGACGACTTCGAGCGTGTCTTCATCTTCGCGCGCTTCGGCGAGACGGCGCAGGATGTTCTCGCACAGGACGATGCCCATGTCCACGATCGTCCCAATGGCGATGGCGATGCCGGACAGGGCGACGATGTTCGCATCGACTCCGAAGTGCCGCATCGCAACGAAACACATCAGGATCGCCAGGGGAAGCAGTCCGCTGATCAACACACTGCTTCGCAGGTGCAGGACCATCACAATCACGACGATGACGGTAACGAGCACCTGCTGGGTCAAGGCCGTGCTGAGCGTGCCAAGCGTCTCGTAGATCAAGCCCGTCCGGTCGTAGAACGGTACGATGGTGACCTTCGAGACCGTTCCGTCGGCCAGGGTCTTTTCCGGCAGGCCCGGCGCCAGCTCGTCGATCTTGTCCTTGACGTGCTGGATCGCGGCCAGCGGATTGTAGCCATAGCGGACCACCACAACGCCTCCGACCGCCTCGGCGCCACCCTTGTCCAGGGCGCCGCGCCGCAGGGCCGGCCCCCGCGCCACCTTCGCAATGTCCTTGACGTAGATCGGGACGTTGTCGTTGACCTTGACCGCGGTCTGCTCGATATCGGAGAGCTGCCGGATGAAGCCGAGGCCACGGATGACGTATTCGACCTTGTTGATCTCGATTGTTCGGGCGCCGACGTCGATATTCGAACTCTTGACCGCCTTCACTACGTCGTCGAGTGCGACGCCATAGGCCCGCATGGCGTCCGGGTCCACGTCGATCTGATACTCGCGAACGAAACCCCCTATCGAAGCGACTTCACTGATGCCTTCGGCGCTGAGCAGGGCATAGCGCACGTACCAGTCCTGGATGCTCCGCAACTCGTCGAGGTCCCAGCCGCCGGCCGGGTCGCCGTTCGGGTCGCGTCCTTCGAGCGTATACCAGAAGACCTGTCCCAGGGCCGTGGCGTCGGGTCCCAGCATGGGCTGAACGCCTTCGGGGAGCGTTCCCGAAGGAAGGCTGTTGAGCTTTTCCAGCACACGGCTGCGCGACCAGTAGAACTCGACACCCTCGTCGAAGATCACGTAGATGCTCGAGAAGCCGAAGAACGAGTAACTGCGGACCGTCTTGACGCCGGGCAACCCCAGCAGCGAAACCGTCAGCGGGTAGGTGACCTGGTCTTCCACGTCCTGCGGCGAGCGCCCCATCCACTCGGTGAAGACGATCTGCTGGTTCTCCCCGATATCGGGGATGGCATCGACCGGGACCGGTGACCTCGGCAGTCCGCCCAGGTCCCAGTCGAACGGCGCCGTCGTCAGGCCCCAGCCGACGATCAGCAGAACCAACAGCGCCACTACGAGTTTGTTCTCCAGACAGAAGCGTATCACTCTGTCCAACAAGCTCGCACGGGTCTCGATGTCCCGCGGCGTTTCGTCCATGGAGAGGTGTCCCTACGGGCTACTCGTTGAACTGCGGTAACTTGGCGATGTACTTCTCGGGTGCGGCCAAGAACATTTCGGGGCAGCCTGCGCAGCAGAAATAGACCTTCTCGCCCTCGTACTCGACGAAGACGTCCTTGTTGATGGGATTGCCTTCCATGACCGGACAGGTTGTCTGCGCGATCGCGACCGCTTCGGCAGCCGGTTGATCCATCGAGGCGTGGTCGTGGCCGGCGTGGTCGTCGTGATCCTTCCTGCAGCCGGCGAGGAAGACCACGGCGGCCAGTGCGATGGCCGCGACCGTCAGGGCTCTTGCTGAAGATTTCATGCTGTCATTCATGGCAGTTTCCTTTCACATTTGACCGTGGAATCTCAATGATTGTGATGGCGGTGATCCGTATCAGCGCTCGACTCGTCGCGGGGTTGCTGGAACTGCGGCAACTTGTGGAGATACCGTTCCGGATCGGCCAGGAACTTCTTGTCGCAGCCGGGGCAGCAGAAGTAGACCCGCTTGCCCTCGTACTCGACGTACACGGACGGATCGATAGGCGCATCCATCACCGGGCACCGCGGCTGAATCGCCGCCGGCGTTCCCGGCGCCGGCGCGTGTTCACCATGCTGATGTGCGTCGGGCATCGCTTCGCCCTCCGGATTCATCATGCTCGGTTTGGCCTGAATCTGAAGGGCTGAATCGATCTTGAAGCCACCGTTGGTCACGACCTGTTCGCCTTCCGCCAGCCCCTCCTTAACGATGTAGAAGTCCCCTGCTCGGGGACCCAGAACGATCTGACGCCCCTCGAACGTCGGAAGTTCCGCATCGGGCTTCTTCACATACACGACGGCTCGCTTGCCTGTAATCAGGGGGGCCGACGCGGGAATCACCAGCGGCAAATGCTCGTCCTCCTCGGCGGCCACGTAGCCCAGCGATTCGGCCGTCACGATAGCCTCCTCGGTCACACGCGACTCGACTGTGGCCCGAACAAACATCTCGGGCTTAAGCCGCTCGTCGGCATTGGGCACATCGACGCGTACCTTGACCGTTCTGGTTCTTGCATCCAGCGTCGGAGCGATGAAGCTGATGGACCCTTTGAATACCTCCCCAGGATAAGCCTCCGTGGTGAAGGTGACCTCCTGACCATATCGAATCCAGGGCACGTCGGACTCGTAGGCGTCGAGCTTGACCCAGACCTGGGATAGATCGGCCACAGTGTAGATGTGAGTGCCGGTACCGACGTACACACCTTCGGTGGCCGTCTTCTCGATCACTACGCCGCTGATGGGTGAGTAGACCGTCACGAGCGTCGCCGGCTCGTCCAAGGTCTCGATGCTCTTGATCTGCTCGGGCGCCAGACCCAGTAGACGCAGCTTCTCACGAGCGGCGTCAAGGGTCGTCCGGGCGGAGTCCCTCAGATACTCCGATGTCTCGGTCGAAGCCCTGGAGGCCGCTCGGACTGCCTGTAGCAGTTCCGCCTGCGCGCTGATCAGTTCGGGGCTGTAGAGCTCGACCAGGTGATCGCCCTGCCTGACGCGTGTGCCGGTGAAATCGACATAGAGCCGGTCGATGCGGCCGGGCGACCAGGCGGCGATCGACTTGACGCGGGTCTCGTCGTAATCGACCCTGCCCACCATGCGGATTTCCTTTGCCACAGCCTTTCGCTCCACGGCAGACGTCTGAATGTCCATCAAGGCAGCCGCCGCCTCAGAGACGGCCAGCTCTCGCGGAGCGGCGTCGGCCACCAGGCTGGTGGGCATCGGGATCAGGTCCATCTCGCAAATCGGACACAGACCCGGCCGATCCCGAATAATCTGCGGGTGCATCGAGCAATACCACTTCTCGGGGTCGTGGTCCGCATGCTCACCCTGCGCAGCCGCCTCCGTCCGCATATGCGGCGAGACCAGATATCCTGCAAAGAACCCCGCTGCGATCAGGATGGCCACCCATATCAGCCGCTTGCGCAGCCGGATCGTCTGTTGCAGCGAAGACATTCACTGGCCCTTTCCAAATCACCAACAATGTATACCATAATAGTGGGAGATTTGTTCACGGCATTTCCGCTTTCCCATCGCCACACATTGCAGGTCCGCTCAGTCAGACAACTCGGCACCGACCAACATCTCCAACTCGGCCAGCCGCTGCTGCCGGTTCGCACGGGCCCGCTCGCATTCGAGCCGGAATTTGAGTAGAGTCCGCTCGGCGTCGATCAGACTAAGGAAATCGACCGTCCCGGCCGAATACGCCGTCTCGGAGGCCCCCACGAGCTCCTGTGCTTTCGGGACCAGGACCTCGTCGTACAGCCGCAGTTTTCGCCCGCTGTCTTCGAGGTCATAGAGGACCCGCAAGGTGCGGGTCAGCAGATCGTTCTCGAAGTCCTGCCTCTGATACACCGTCCGTCGCGATTGTGCCCGCGCCTGCAGTTCAGCGGCCCTATAGCTCTTGCGCCAGATCGGCAGGTTCAGGCTGAACATCACAGCCACGTCATCGTCACCACCGCCCATGTCCCGGCTCATCTTCATCCATTCGGCCCCCAAGCCCAGGCTGGGGTAGAAGCTCTTCTTGGCCAGCTCGACCTGGCGTCGCGCCACCTCCGCATCGAAATCCAGGCCTTTCAATTGGGGATTCTGCTGCCTCACGCGGGCCAGAACATCGGGCCGGTCGACCTGAACGACCGCCGGCGCGTCGCCCTTGGGCCAGGGCAACGGCTCGGAGACGGGTCGATTCAGGGCCGCGTTGAGCCGAGCGACCACCGGTCGCCGCAACTGCTGCAAAGCGACGAGATCCTCCTGCAGCGTTGCCAACTCGACCTGCGCCCGGATTACGTCCGGGTGGCCGGCAATGGCCGCTGTGTACTTGGCGCGGGCCACTTCCTCGAAACGTCTCATCAACTCGATGTTCTCACGCGCGATGCCGATGGCGCTGTGGAGATAGACGTACTCGTAGAACGCCTCTGTGACCTCGTAGAACAACTGGAGCTTCTTCGCCTCATAGCGGCTGTAGGTTGCCTTGGCGACCAGGGAGGCTGCATCTGTGCGAACTCGAATCGTGCCAAACCATGGGAAGGTCTGCATGATCCCGGCGCGCTGACGGGTTTCGACCTGCTCGATGAAGTAGTCAAACGTGAACATCGGATCGGGCAGGGCTCCGGCTTGCGGCACCGCCTCCACAGCCGCTCTCCACTCCTCGAACGCCGCTTTGAGGCCCGCGTTGTTCAGGGCCGCGTGCCTGAGGTATTCCTCCAAGGTCTCAGGCCCATCAGGATCGGCCGCTGACCCCAACGAAGCGACCGCAACGATCAGCACAGCCGCCACTCTTGCTGTCGGCTTCGGTCTCATGGACGCCTCACTTTCACTCCGCAGCAGCGATCAGGCGTAGTCGGGCTCGTTGCCGGGTTGCCACTTGATGTTGCAGCCTATGCTGGGTCTCTGCTCGTCGGCGGCGGGCCGGCCTTCGAGGACCGCATCCAGAGCCGTCCGCAAGTCGGCACCGGTGACCGGTTCCTTGTTGCCCGGCCGGCTGTCGTCCATCTGCCCGCGATAGACAAGGTCGCGGTCGCCGTCGAAGACGAAGAAATCCGGCGTGCACGCGGCGTGATAGGCCTTGGCGACCTCCTGCGTCTGGTCGTACAAATACGGAAACGTGAATGCCTTCTGCCGGGCAAACTCGGCCATCCTTTCGGGCCGGTCGTCGGGATAAGTCTCGACGTCGTTGGCGTTGATCGCAATGAATGCGACCCCCTTGTCCTGGTAGTCTCTGACCAGATCGACGAGGCCGTCGATCACGTGCTTGACGAACGGGCAGTGGTTGCACATGAACACCACGGCCAACGCCTCGGCCTCGCTGAAATCAGAGAGAGAAACGATCCTGCCCTCGGTGTCGGGCAGGCTGAAATCCATCGCCTTCGTGCCCAGCGGCAACATCGTTGAAGCGGTAGCAGCCATAGCGAACCTCCTATGCAATAGACGAACGGCAGACTCTCCGTGTCTATATGCAACCGCCCGGAGATTGTTCACTCCTTCCGCGATGGGTCGTCTACGGCGAGATCCGCAACGCGATCTTCCCAAATTGCCTGCCTGCCTCCATCCTCGCCATCGCCTGACGGGCCTCGTGCAGGGGAAAGACCTCATCGAGGACGGGTCGGAGCCGGTTGACGGTCACGGCCCGAAGCATCTGCCGGAAATCCTCGTCCGAGCCCATCGTCGAGCCGAGGATCGTCAGTTGATTCCAGTAGAGGGCCTGCAGGTTCGTCTCGGCCTTCGGCCCCGTCGTGACGCCGCAGGTGACGATCCGTCCGGCCCGCCGGACACAGGCGAAATCGAGCGGCCACGTGGCGGCCCCGACGCTATCAACAGCCACGTCAGCGCCTCGCCCCCCCGTGATTTCCTTGACGCACTCAACGACATCCTGACGCCGATAGTTGATCGCGTGATCGGCGCCGAGCCGCTGGGCGCCTGCGAGCTTGTCGTCGGACGACGACGTCACGATCACCTCGGCGCCAACGAGCTTTGCGAATTGCAGCGCACAGAGGGCGGCCCCGCCACCGATCCCGTGAATCAGGACGGTCTCGCCCGGCTTGACCTGTGCCCGCGACATCAGCATGCGCCACGCCGTGACAGACGCGAGCGACAGCGTTCCAGCCTCGTCGAGGGCCAGATGAGTCGGTTTGGGCCACAAATTGCGGGCCGGCACCGCTACGCGCTCGGCAAATGTCCCCGGACGGCTCAGGCCCATGATCCCAAACGATGCACATTCGCTCTGCTGGCCGCGGGCGCAGAACTCACAACGACCGCAGCTCAGGCCGGGATTGACAATGGCTTCATCGCCGACTTTGACGTTCTCGACGCCCTCACCAAGCTCGTCCACGACACCCACGGCATCCGACCCCAGCACGTGCGCTCCGCTCAGCGCGACGCCGGGCCGGCCCTTGCGGACCCAGATGTCCAGATGGTTCAGGCCAGCGCATGTGACCTTCAGCACAGCCTCCCCCGGACCCGGCTTCGGCTCCGGGACATCCTCGACGCGCACCACATCCAGCTCACCGTTCTCGTGAATGACCGCTGCTCTCATGGGAGAATCCCCCAGGACACGTCGGATCGCCTTCTGATCATCAGTTTGCGCCGCCGACGTTGACGCAGACCAGGTCACCGGCCGCGTTACGCGCATAAACCCGCCCGTTGGCCAGCACCGGCATGGTCCAGCACTTGCCTTCGAGAATCTGGGCCGAGGCCAGTTCCTTGTACCCATCGGGTGTCGCTTCGACGATGGCAAGCTTGCCCTTTTCGCCGAGGACGATCAGCTTGCCATCGGCCAACATGAGCGAGCCGGTCCCCAGCCCACCCTGGGCCCACTTGACCTGACCGGTTTCGAGGTCGAGACACGCCAGGCTGCCGCTGCCGCCGACCTGGCCGTCGAAGCCATAGACGTGGCCCTTCCACAGAACGGAGCTGTTGCACTGGTTCCGCATGTTCCTGTTGCTGTAGATTTCGGTGACCTTGTCGTTGCCGAGCTTCAACAGGGCGCAGCCCTTGTTGTAGCCCGATGAGATGAAGATGCGATCTCCGGCGATGATCGGGTCGGCGGAGTTGATATCGTAGCTTGTCTTCCACTCGTGGCGCCAGAGGATCTTGCCCGTGGCGGCCTCGATGCCAAACAAATCGCTGGCTCCAAACAGCGCAATGCACTTCCTGCCCCCATAGGTATATGGCACGGGCGTCGCATAGCCGCCGGCGCCTTTACCGTTCTGCCAGACGACGCGGCCGTCGGCCTTGTTCAGCGCCACACCGGCGGTGCCGGCGTTGAGGATCACCAGATCGTCCACGATCACCGGTGAGCCCGAGAAATACCACGTCAACTCCTGCAGGCCGAGTTCCGTTCGGATGTTCTTGTGCCAAACGACCTTGCCGGTCTCGGCGTTCAGGCGCAGCACGTCACCGTTCTTGCTGAAGACGTAAACCGCGTCACCCTCAACCGTAGGTGTGGCCGCCGGACCGCCCTCATGCTGTTTGGCCAGCCGAGGACACGGATACGATTGCCTCCACCGTTCCTTTCCGGTGGCGGCATCGAGACAGTAGACGATGTCCCGGTCATCGACGTTGCCGGTGGCGTAGACCCATCCGTTGCTGACGGCCATCGAAGCGAATCCCCAGCCCAGGGACGTCTTCCATTCGGCCGCCCCACCTCCCGGCAGGGACGCCCGCCAGCCTGTCTCGTTGGAGATGCCGTCATGATTGGGCCCTCTGAAGCTGGGCCAGTCGGCCGCAACGAGCAGGCCGGGGACAGCGAATATGGCTGCCAAGAGAACGAAGTAACCTCCGAACGACGGATTTTGGTGTGCACGGCGACTCGATGACCTCATAATGAACCTCCTACATGGACGAAAAATACACCAGGACGGTTGTACTACACGACAGAGAATGGTTCGGTTCGTGTGATTCTCATTTGTTATGTATACCATCCAACGCCAGGTATATGGCTGGCGAACAATCCGTGCACAGAACACAGAAGGAGACAATGGATGAATGCGATCACCCGTCGGGACTTCGTACGCAACTCCATCGCCACCGGCGTCACGGCCGCCGGCATCGCTTCCGCGTCCAGCGGCACGGAGACGCCGCGTGACGACGCCGTCGAAATCGTCGCAATTTCGTGCAGCCCCCGGCAAGGTCAGGCAACCGCCACGTCGCTGAAAGTCTGTCTCGAAGCGGCTGCTCTGGTCAGCCCGCGGATCAAAACGGAATTGATCGAACTGGCGGGACGGAAAATCAACGGCGACCTGGCGGCCGGCATCCCGCTCGAACCGGGCCAGAAGGACGATTTTCCCGCCCTGATCCCCAAGCTCACCGACCCGAAGGTCCGAGGCATCATCATCGGCACGCCGGTCTACTTCGGCAACATGAGCTCGCTGTGCAAGGCCTTCCTCGACCGCTGGATGGCGTTCTATCGGGACAACCTGGCCCTGGCCGACAAGGTCGGCGGCGTCCTGGCCGTCGGCGGCACCCGCAACGGCGGGCAGGAGGCAACGGTCCAGTCGGTCCAGGTTTCCCTGTTCTGCCAGGAGATGATCGTGGTCGGCAACGGCCGGCCGCATTCCCGCTTCGGCGCGACGCTCTGGAGCGGCGCCGAGGGAGGTGTGACGAAAGACGAGTTCGGCATGACGACCGCTCGGAACCTCGGCCGCCGCGTGGCCGAGACAGCCCTGCGAATACAGTCTTGACGCCGCCGACATATCGATCATACCCTCCGGAAAGTGACAGTACAGGCCGTGCTCCGCACGGGCCGGTGGAGTGGTTCGAACGCGATCAGGCAGGCGGCTCTGTTCCGTCTTTGAAGGCCAGCGCACCGGTGGGACAGGCGGCGACGCACCGTTCGGCTGCCACACGCAATCCATCGGCAAGCGTTCCTCCAAACGGTACCGCGACTCGAACGTCGAAGCCGCGGCCGATGAACGTCAGGCCCAGCTTCTCGCCGGCCTCGGAAGCGACCTGAATGCAGATGCCACAGTCAATACACTTGCCCGGCTCGTAGATCACGTCCGGATGCTGTGTCTGCTGGACGAAGGGACGACGGTCGGCCTTGTACCGACTCTGCCTGGCCCCGTAGGTCCGGGCATGCTGCCGCAGCAGGCAGGCATCGGGCTTGCGGCAATCGCAGTGCAGGCAACGGAACGATTCGGCGCGTGCTTGATCGATGCTGAACGCGTTGGCGACGCCAAACGGCTTGACCGGCGTCTCCAGACTGGCCGATTCCAGGAAGGCTGCCATCTCCGTCCCGGAGACCTTGCCCATGCGGCTGTTGAACCGCCGCTCGGGACCGATCACCTCTTGTCCGGCGAGGTATTGGGCGATCGACCGGGCCGCCTCCTTGCCGTCGGCCACCGCCCGCACGGCCATTCGTCGCCTGCGCACGGCGTCCCCTCCGGCGAACACGCCCGGTATGTCGGTCGCATATGTCGCCGCGTCCGCTTTGATCTTGTCGGATGAATCGAACTGCAAGGCCTCGGCATCACCTTCCTTCAATTCCCCGACGGCTACAAACACGGCGTCGAACTGCTTGCGGACCTCTTCCATCGAGATGGTCTGGCCGACGCGGATGCCGAGCCGGAAGCGCACGCCGAGCTTTTCGATCTGTGCAATCTCACGCGCCAGGATATCGTGTGGCAACTCGCCCTCGGGCACGCCGTAGCGCAACATTCCGCCGGGCTCCTCGTGTTCGTCCACGACCACGCATTCGAAGCCTCCCTGCTGCAGGTAGTATGCGGCCGCCAGGCCGGCCGGACCGGCCCCGATGATCGCCACGCGCTTGCCCTTGGGCGCGGCGCACGCAGGCGTATAGGGCTCGTCACTGCTGAGATCCACATCGGCGACGTGACGCTTGAGCAGACGGATCGAGACCGCCGCGTCGTGCTGGGTCCGCCGGCAGACGCTCTCGCACGGCGCCGGACAGATGCGCCCCAGCACCGCGGGCAGCGCGATGTCCCGCTTGACCGTTGTGACGGCGTCGGCCAACTGCCCGGCGGCAACCTGACGGATCATCTGCGGAATGTTCATGCGGGCCGGGCAGCCCATCACGCAAGGTCCGACACAGTCGCCCACATGGTCGCTGAGCAGCAATTCCAGCGCCGAGCGCCTCGCGTCACGAACCTCGTCCGTGGCGGTCTCGACCTGCATCCCATCCCGTACGGACGTGCCGCACGCAGGCAAGAGACCGCGCGAACCGACCACCTTCACCACGCAGACCATGCAACTGGTCGTCGCGTCGTGACCTCGCAGGTAACACATCGTGGGAATCTCGATCCCGAGTTTCTCGGCCGCATCGAGAATCGTCGCGCCGGCGTCCACCTCGACTTCACGACCGTCTATCGTCAGTTTGGGCATGGCTAATCAACTCGCACAGCGTCGGCCGGGCAGACGCTCTTGCACGTGCCGCACCGAACGCATTTGTCGGGATCGATTTCGTGTTTCTCGTAGGGCTTCATGGCAATCGCATCGGTCGGACAGTGCTGGGCGCAGATCGTGCAACCGATGCAGTCATCGGTAATCGAGTAGGTGATGAGGGCCTTGCACTTGCCGGCCGGACAGCGCTTCTGAATGTGGGCCTCGTATTCTTCGCGGAAGTACTTCAGAGTCGAGAGCACCGGATTCGGGGCCGTCTTGCCGAGCCCACACAGACTGCCCTTCTGGACCATCTCTGCCAGATGCTCGAGTTCTTCCAGATCGCCGGCCCGGCCGTGTCCGGTGCACAGCCGGTCGAGAATGTCGAGCATCCGCCGGGTGCCGATCCGGCAGAAGGTGCACTTGCCACACGACTGGTTCTGCGTGAATTCCAGGAAGTACCGCGCGATGTCCACCATGCAGTCCGTCTCATCCAGCACGACAAGGCCGCCGGAACCCATCATCGCACCGGCATCGGTCAGCGACTCGTAATCGACGGGCAGGTGATCGAGATCGGCCGGAATGCAGCCGCCGGAAGGTCCGCCCACCTGCACGGCCTTGAGGTTCAGTCCGCCCGCAACGCCGCCGCCGATCTCATCGACGACCTGCCGGATCGAGATGCCCATCGGCACCTCGATCAGACCGCCGCGGGCCACCTTGCCCGCCAGTGCGAAGACCTTGGTGCCTTTGCTGCCGTCCGTGCCGATCGACGCATAGGCCTCGGCACCGTTTCGCAGGATCCACGGCACGGCCGCGTAGGTCTCGACATTGTTGATCAGCGTGGGACTGGACCAGAGCCCCTTGATCGCCGGGTATGGCGGACGCAGCTTCGGCATCCCGCGACGGCCCTCGATGCTCGCGATCAACGCGGTCTCCTCGCCGCAGACGAACGCCCCGGCCCCGGCGACGATCTTCAGATGCAGCGAGAAGTCGCTGCCCAGGATGCCGTTACCGAGATAGCCGCGTTCGACGCATTTCTCGATCGCCTCGCCGATCCGCTTGATGGCCAGGGGGTATTCGGCGCGGATGTAGAGATAGCCTTCCTTTGCCCCCACACAGCGGGCGGCGACGGCCATGCCTTCCAGGACCCGATAGGGATACGACTCCATCAACATGCGGTCCATGAACGCGCCGGGGTCGCCCTCGTCGCCGTTGCAGACGACGTATTTCTTCTCGGCGTCCCGGGCCCGCACGGTAGCCCACTTGTGATGCGTGGGGAAGCCGGCGCCGCCACGACCTCGCAGACCGCTTTTCTCCATCTGGTCGATCACGCCCTGCGGATCGAACTCGGTAAGGCTCTTCTGAAGGGCCTGGAACCCTCCGTTGGCCAGATACTCGTCGAGATCGGTCGGGGCGATGCACCCGCAGTGCTCGGTGGCGATGTGGACCTGGCGGCCGAGGTACTCCGAGACCGCATGATCGCGCACATTGACCGAGTATCGCGTCACGGGCTCTCGATTCTCGTCGGTCAGGACTCGATCCAGCAGATTCGCAACGGCGCTGGCTGTATGGCCGCCGATTCGCCTCGGCTTGAAGTGCCGAAGCACGATTGCCTTGGCGTCCTGGGGTTCCACATTGCCGTAGCGAAACGATGTGCCGTCGGGCAGGACCACCTCGACCAGCGGCGTCAGGTACGACATGCCCGAACAACTGACGCTCTTGACCACAGCCCGCGCCCGCGTCTGGTGCACCGCCTTTTGGAGACTCTCGTAGACCTTCTCGCTGCCGCTGGCCCGACAGCTCGAATCGAGACAGATTCGCAGCTCTCCCAGCCCTGCGCCGGCGTGACCGACTCGCTCTTTGCGCTTTCTGCGTCCGGCGGCTTTCTGTTGTTCCAAAAAGTCCTTCAAGACGATCGGCACGCGATGATCGTTCAGATGCCCGTAAACGATGTCGTCGATCTGAATGGCCGGAGCGAGCATGCAGCAGCCGATGCAGGCGACCTTCTCGACGGTGAAGAGCTTCTCGGCGTCGGTGTCTTCGTCGTCGGAGATGTGCAGGTACCGCTTGAAGGCATCATAGACCTGCTGTCCGCCCTTGACGTGACAGGCCGTGCCGATGCAGACACGGATGGTGTGCTTGCCCGCGGGCCGATGCCGAAACTGATCGTAGAACGTCGAGACGCCCGTGATGGCCGCCGGTGCGATATCCGTCCGCTCGCAAACCCGTTGCAGCGCTTCGGTCGGGAGATACCCATAGTGGGTCTGAAGCGATTGAAGGATCTCCAGCACCTTCTCGGCGCCCGTGCCGAGGCGCTCGACGGTCCGATCCACGAATGTCAAGTCCAGTTCTTCCATAGAAACTCGATCAGTCCGCACGGTCGCCGGCAACGGCCCCTCCGATGCAGTACAAGTTCTCCAGTCCCCGGATGTAAATCCGTCCGTCCACAAAGGCCGGCGAGGCGTGACACTTCTCGCCCAATTCGTTCTTGCCCAACTCCCTGTATTCGGGGCCGGTCTCGGCAATCGTCATCACACCGTCCATACCCAGAAAGTAGAGCCGGCCCGCCGCCAGGCTGGGCGAGGCGGTGAAGTTGTCGCGAAGATCGTGTTCATAGACCTTCTCTCCGTCCGCCAGCCGGCAACACATGATCAGGCCGTGACTCTCCAGCAGATACACATGTTCACCGTCGGCGACGGGACCGCAGATGTCAGGGCCGCCCTCGTCCATGGTCCAGGCAATGTGGGTCTCGGTGACATCGCCCCGTCCTGTGGGCCGAATCGCCACCAGGTGGCTGTAAGGTTCGATGGCCAGAATCAATCCGCCCGCATAGATCGGCGAAGGGGCGACATCGCCGCCGAGGCAATTCGCCCGCCAGATCTCGGTCCCGTCGGTCGGATCGTTCGCCAGCGCCCAGGGATCTGTCAGCGTAACCAACTGCGGTCGGCCCTCGACCTCCACGACAACCGGCGAGGTCCACGAATTCGGGACATCTCGTTTGACCTCCCAGGCGATCCGCCCCGAGGCGCCGTCGAGCGCGTACAGGCGGGACATGTCCTCACTGCCGTCGCCCTGGTCGTACTGAACGATCATGCGATCCTGATAGGTCTCCAGCGAAGAGGCATAGCCATAGGCGCTCTCGGGCACGCCCAGGCTCTTGTGCCAGAGTCGGCGGCCGTGAAAATCGAAAGCGGCCATATCGCCAGTCACGAAGATCGCGTAGACGCGTCTGCCGTCGGTGGCCATGGTCGAGGCCGAGCGACCGGTATCCTCCATCGGATTGATTCTCGCCTGTGCTGCTGCCGGAGAGATGGGCACATCGCCGGTCCAGAGCAGCTGGCCGGTGTTCGCATCGTAGCAGTAGACCTCCTGCTTCTGCTCCGTCGCGCCGCATAGGAAGATCCGGTCGTTCCAGACGATGGGTGAGTTGTTCCCCGGCAGCGGTACCGCCGTCTTCCACAGAATGCCCTCGCCCGTCTTGCCGTCCCACTCGGTCGGGATGTTGGTGAAAACACTTGCGCCCGCCCCGCCGGGCCCTCGGAAGCGGTGCCACTGAAGGCGCTTCTCCTCCATCGAGGCGTAGGACGGGCCCGTTTCCTTGGCCTCGACGAACGCCAGGGGCGCAGGGCCGGTAATGAGCAGCGCGGCGGCACAGCCAAGAATCACCAGTCCGGCGGCTACCGTCCAGCGGCCCCCCCGGGCCTCACGAATCTGTTCGGCGCCGACATCCGAGACGATTCTCGGCCGGGGCGGCTGCTCGTTCAAGACCCGCGCCAGCTTGCCCGCCACCAGGAACAGAACCACGCTCGCCAGAAGCGCATAGCCGCTCTTGTGCGCAAAGTCCAGTCGCCACATGCGATTGCGCCGAATCTGAAGGTCCAACTGGCGAATCGCCGCCAATTGCTCCTCCGAAGGATCGCCCCCGCGAAGCTCAGCCTTCATTTGCGCCAATCGGTTTTCGCGCAGCGGCGCGATCACGCCGGTGCCAATGAGGTTGCCCACAAGCAGCACCAGGAAAGCGATCGCGAACACCCCGGCCACCTTGGCCGTCGTTCGAGCGGTCTGATATGCGATGCACGGCTCGTTTGCAGAGGTCTGTCGCGACGGGTCCGCCATCAGTGTCTCACCAACCCCTCTCTGCCGCGCTTGAGGCGTTCATGTTCTTTGGGGCAGTATTGGTAGCACCGCCCGCAGGCCAGACAGCTTGCCGGGTCCGGCTCGTAGTCGGTGCGTCTGCGTTTGACCGTCAGCGACAGCAGCTTGCCGCCGATCACAAGTCCGACGAACGCGCCAAGCAGTGTGCCTCCGATTCCGAATCGATCGCGAAGGTGCGTCGCCGCCGCGTAAAGCTCGTCGCTCGACCTGCCCAGGGCCCGGAATGCATCGCTGGCGTCCGTGGTGCCTTCGGCCAGCGCGTTCTCTTCCAGATAGACGCGCTGGGCCAGTCGCACCTCCGGATGGACCAGCGCCAGCCACTGCCGCAGCTCGTATCCCCCCCAGCCGCCGGCGCCGATCAGAACGGGCAGCAGCACCAGCAGAAAGGCCAGCCGTCGCCTGGCGATCCGGTATTCCTTATTCGGCCAAGGCTCCGTGGGCTTGCGGATTGCGCCGAAAGGACAAGCGTCCTCACACAGACGGCATTGGATGCAATCGGTTGGCGTGATCGTGACACGCCATCGGCTGAGCCGGGAGAGCTGCCGGAGGATGACGCCGTAGGGACAGAGGAAACGGCAATACGGCCGGCCCACGAACATGCCGATCAAGAGCAGGCACCCGCCGAAGACGAGGATCTCCCAGTTGCCCGACAGACGGAAGAAACCGACGAAGGGGTCGTAGCGGCAGATGATGAACATCGCCCCCATCGCCGCGAACAGCACGCCGGCGCCGAGGTAGATATAGGCAATCAGGCGAAGCCCGCTCTCGAGCCATCGAGGGACCCGAACGGGATGGATCAGCACGGCGTCCTGGATCGCCCCGAGCGGGCAGACGGCGCCGCAGAAGACCCGTCCGAAGAACAGCGTGAACACCAGGGGCAGAGCGAAGAAGATCAGCACAGCCAGAGGAATCGCATAGCCCGGATCGAAGGTCGTCAACGTGACATTCTGGATGGCGCCGATCGGGCAGACGCAGCCGTCGCGGACAAATCCGAAATACGCCAGACAGAAGAGCATCAGCGTGAAGATCAATCTGCGACTGCGTACACGCAACACCAGGATCGCCGCCAGGACCAGCGTAACTGCCAGCACGCCGGCGTCAATATACTCCCATATGCCCTGCGGCGGATTCGGGGCCGTCGTGGTGGGTCGGATGTAGTCCGTCTCGAATTCAGGCGGAGGGAACCGCTCCAATCCCTGAGCGGTCGCGCCCACGGCGACCAACACGGCCAATACGACGAGAATAGGACGAAGATGTATCATCAAGCGTGATCCACACTCTTGAGCAGGTAGGGCTGGTCGGCCGGGACGCGCCGGAACGCCTGCGCCGGACAGGCGGCGGCAATCGCACACTGGTTGCAGTTCACACAGCGGTCGTGGTGCACCTGCAGGAACAGCGAGCCGTTTCCGAAGGCGTTGCATCCCTTGACGCACTTGCCGCAGCCGTTGCACAGGGGCCGGTCGATCGTGTATTCGTAATAGGGCTCCTCCACGAACTTCCGCCGGATAGCGCCCGTTGGGCACATCTGGTTCTCGGCGCCTTCGTTGATCGCAAACGGTTCCGGGTCGAAGAAGCCGAAGCAAATCTCGCAGTAGCCACAGATCCCATACACGTGCGTACACTTAACGGCCGATTCCTCCAGGACGCAGTGTGTCGCGCAGTTCCCGCAGGCAATGCACTTGTAGGGGTCGATCTGCCAGAGCCAATCGACCTTCTGACCCTTGTGGGCGGCGAACCCCGCCACGCCGCCGATTCCCGCCAGGCACGCGCCCCACAGGCCGTCTCGGAGAAACCGCCGGCGTGTGACATCTTCATTTCGTTGCGGCATGATCGTTTCGCTCCGAAAATTGTCTTGCGTGAAGTGCCGCAGGCAAGTCGCAGCCGCGGTAGGCGGCGCAGCCGAGGCACAATCCGTCGTTCATGCACCGACCCTCTCGCACCAGACGGCGTCGCTTGGCGACGGCCAGGGCCCCGGCGGCAGCCAAGGCCCCCAACACGCCATATCGCAGAGTATTCGCAACGAACTCTCGTCGGCTTCCGTTTGACGGTCCAGAATTCACCCGAATCATCCTTTCTCTCTTTCCACGAACAGGCGCACGATGTTCTCGATCGTATCGAGCACGAAGATGCGACCGTCGGGACCAACCGCTACGTCGAACCCGCTGGCCTCGGCGTCCTGGGCGCTGAGAAACACGCGAGAGGCCCCGCCTTCGACCAACTGGTCCGGCCCGGCCACGACACCTTCAAAAACACCGTCCGCGTCGTAGATCTTCACGCGAATCAGGCCCTTCTCGGCCGTGACGTAACGGCCATCGGGCAGCATGGCGAAATTCACCGGGTTGCAGCAGCCGCAGAAGCCTTCGATGCGCATGCTGTTCTGGCCCCATGAGAATTCCAGGTCCCCCCGGAAGGTGTACGCCTCGATCCGCGTCCGTCCGGGATTGACGACGCGGAGCAATCCGTCCGGCGCCACGGCCAGATCGAAGTAGGCACTCGGCACGATGAAGCCGGGGATATTCCTGTCAGGATCCTTCTCGCCGATGCGGCGGATCAGCTTGCCCGTGGTATCGTAGTACAGCACCACCGCACGCCCAGCATCGGCCACAAACACGTTGTCCCCCGACACGGCGATGCTCGTCAAATACGACGTGTCACCCAGCGACTCCCAGGCCGCCAGACGCCGACCCTGCCCATCGAAGACCTCGACGTGGGTTCGCATGCCAACATACATCCGACCCTCGGACGAGACGGCCACGCACCGAGGCGCCCCCGGCAGCCCGATCACGCGTTCGACGACGCCCTTGTCCGTCAAGACGCGGATCGCCTCGTCGCCGGCGACATACAATCGACCATCCGACCCCAGCGTCAGGGCACGCGACCGGGCAAACCCTGTTGCGATAGCCGGCTCGATTTCCCGGTACAGAATCAGATTGGGATCGAACTGAGCGATGCGCGCCGCATCCAGTTCGTATGCCCGGCTGAGCCCGCTGCCTCTACGCCCGGTTGCATCGACCAGCAGAACGGCGCCGATGGCCACCAGCAACGCCGTGCAGATCAGCACGGTGATGATAACGCCGGAATCCATCTTGCCTTGCCGCTGGTTCATTGCGGTTCCTATCTCGTTGTCTGTCCGTCGTTTGAAGCGAGGCGATTGTAGCACCGACGCGTCGGCCGTTCAACGCCGCCCTATGGCACACCGATGTCCAGGCACACCATCCTGGTCAGATCGCGTACGATCAGCCGATTGGCGGCAACTGCCATCGGCCCCCAGGAATCGATGCCGTCGAGCACCTTCGCCTGAGCAAGCGGTACATAGCCGGTGGGTGTCGCCTCGACGAGCGTCAGCAGGCCATGGTCATCCATGACATAGAGAAGATTGTTGATGATCGTGTAAGGCCCGAGACCGAACTTGTTCGTGCTGCCGCTGGTCCAGACCACATTGCCTTCAAGGTCCAGACAAACAAGCTGCTCGTCCGGACGGACCCCATAGATATGCCCTTCGTGGAAGATCGGCGTGTGCTGCGGCGATCCGAAGACGTCCGGCGAAAGGCGGAACTCGATCTGTGGCACGATCCGCCCGCCAGCCTCGGTCAGTCGCAGCATCATGGCGCCGGCGTTGTAGCCGCCGGAGAGGAACAGACGTCCCTCACCGACAGGGACCGGCGTGGGAACGTTGGCGATGCGAATCTGCCAGTCGGGCAGTTCCCACAGAACGGCCCCATCCCGCCCCGAGACGCCTACGACGCCGCCGCTGGCGCACCAGACGTACATGCGCTCACCCGCCAGGTCCAGCGGCACGATCGACGAGTGTGTCATGTCCCACTTCTTCGGGTTCGGAGTCTCCCAGAGAACATCCCCAGTCTCGATATCCACCGCCATAATCAGGGCTGTGCCTCCGACGCCGAGGATGACCTTGCCGTCCTCGACCAGAGGGCATTGCCCGGCGTACCAGGCCGGCACCTTGGCGCCGTAGTCCTCAACAAGATCGAAGAACCAACGGAGTTCGCCCGTCGCGACATCCAGAGCGGTGACGTGACACTTGGGGCCCATCGTCACGACATGGTGTTCCGTGACGGTGGGAACCGTCCGGCTCATGCCGTGATTGCGCTTGGTCCGGACCGGATAGAAATATCGCCAGATATCCTGCCCATCCGCCAGGGAGAAACACCGAATCGCATCGCCGTGCTTCTGCT
This sequence comes from Phycisphaerales bacterium Planc_01, assembly GCA_001603075.1. Lineage (GTDB taxonomy): Bacteria > Planctomycetota > Phycisphaerae > Sedimentisphaerales > Anaerobacaceae > Anaerobaca. The sequence continues at coordinate 20,851 of LVBB01000041.1, forward strand.
GGTCGTAATCGGCTACGAAGACCCTGCCGTCGCGAACGGCGGCCCCGGCATATCCTTCGCCCAGATCGACCGACCACAGCATGGGCAGCCCCCCGGCGGGCCATTGGCGAGCCAGCGTCACCCCGACCCGACCGACGGCATCAAGCGCCGGCCCCCGAAACTGCGGCCAAGCGCCGGGCAGGTCGGCCGGCTGCCCGGCGTATGTCGTCAGCTCTGCACGCGACAGAACATCGTCCCGGGCAACCGACGGCCCGACCACGTTCGACTCGATCGGGACGCGAGGCTCGAACTGCGGCGACGCATCGGCGCTGATCCACAGGTACACAAGGCAGACCGCCCCCACGACGGCGAACCCCATCGGCACGATGTCGGCGATAGCGGATTTCCTCATACACAATCCGTCATAGGTACCCGGCTACTCCGTTCTCAATGCGTCGAGCAGTGCCCCGCGCAAGGCCAGCGCCCCGGCAATCCACACCCATAAACCGCTGACGACGGCGATACCGCCAACCGTCAGGGCCAATGAGACGAAGGGAATCTGCCCGGGCGATGATCGCAGCGCCGGAACAACGGCCATCAGAGCCGCTACCACGCCACAAAGCAAGCCTGAGAGCACCAGACCCCAATGCTCGTAGAATATCATACGCTGCAAGGTTCTGCGATCAAAACCCACCGCCTGGAGCATAGCCAATTCACCCCGGCGTTCCAGCATGTTCCTCAACACGACAAGTCCCAGCCCGACGCAACCGAGGATCAGCCCCAGGCCCCCCAGGGCCGTGAAGATCGAGAGATACGTGTCTTCCACGGCACTGAACGCCGCCAGACGCTCGACTGCCGGCGTGAGAACCAGGCCGAAATCCCGCAATGCGGACGTCAGCACCGGCTCGACCGCGCCCGATCGGTCGGCCGGGACATCAATCAGAAACGCACGATACCCCGACTCCGACGGGAACCTCGCCAGGAACTCGTTCTCAGCAATCACCAGGCTGCCCTGAAGGACGGAGCTTTCCAGCATGCCGACGATGCGCACGCGCAGCACCCGCCCTTTTTCGTCACTATACTCCAGCTCATCGCCGATGTTCTTGCCCAGACCCCAGAAAACCGTCGGGTAATCGCCGATCGCCGGCACAGATCCGGCCTCCAGGTCCATCCGCAGCAGGTCCCAGCCCTCTTCCTGCTGCCCTCGATCGAGAATCCGATTGAAGGTGAACGCCTTGCGACGACTCAATTCGCCGGATGAGACGCCCAGCAATCGTGGCTGCTGGGCGCGATTGAGGTTCAGGCAACTGGCATCGTCTCCTTCATGAACGCGGAACTGGACAAACTCAATGCCTTCGAGGTCATCGCGACCCAGCCCCAGGGCGTCGCGCCCCTCCTGCGTATTCATATCGTGAAGTAGAGGAACGGAGCTTTCGCCATAGAACGCAAAACCGCCCGTGCCCGAACTGCGGCCCTGCGAGTGTGCCATCGGGTCGCGCCGGTTGGCTCCCACCGCGATCACCATGAAGACGCCGCAGGCCAGCAGCCCGACCACCGCCAGACTCCGACCACTGCGTCGCGCTGTATTGCGAAATCCCAGCCCACCCAGGGACACCATCGGCCGGCTCCAGCCGCTGGCGACGATTCGAAGAAGGCCCTGGCACAATCCCAGGCCGCCAAGGAGCAACAGCACGCCGGCCCCGAAGAAAAGCCCGGCGACCGCCCCGCTGTCACCGGCGTTCATGACGGCCAGAAAGATCGCCACCGTAACAAATGAAGCCGCTGCCAGGATCAGGCCCCATCGTCCGTGCGACCACGAGGCGCGCCGGGAATAGGACGCTTCGAGGCTCCCGCTCATCAGACGGTGAGGAGACTGGGAAACGTGTCTACGCAGCGTGATCCAGATCGCCAGCAAGGCTGCCAACAGACCGCCGAGGCCACCGAGCACGAGCGTGGCGGGTTCGGCGCGGAAGTGAATCCTCGTCCCGGCCACGGCGCCGCTCCACGAGGTCGACAGACCATAGAGCAAAAGCCGCATATAGAGCAATCCCGCGCCCACGCCGAGGACGGCACCGGCCAGCGCCACGAGGGCCCCTTCGCCGACAAGCAACCGTTTGACCCGCGTCGCCGGAAGTCCGACTGCCAGCAACAGGCCCACCTGTTCGCAGCGGCTCTCGACCCCGAAGACGAACAGCAGCCCCGTCAGGATGACCGCCGCGGCGATCAGGAACATGCTCAGGCCGAGGAAGAGCTGCCCGAAATCCGTCCCTTCTCTCCGTGCCCGGAGCGCGCGCTGGCGGACAGGCTGAAAGAACAGGCCCACCGTCGCCGGATCGACCCGGCTCGTCAGGTCGGCCTCGATCTTCTCTTCGAGACCGGCGCGCCATGGGTAGCGCACCGCCGTGAGGTTGCCGTAGCGATTGGACCACTCCGAACGACCGGCGTCGAGCGTGATGAACGCCTTGGGTGTCCCGCGATAGTCGTCCCAATAGGCCTCATCCTTCGGTCTGATCCTGTCCAGATCGATCGGGATTCCCGCCTCCCAGTCGCGGCAGTTGTCGACATCGACAAGGCCTGGGAAATCGGGCATCAGGTGCGGGTCGAGCGCGGCACCTTCCAGCGGAACGATCGCGGCCACTCGGAACGAGATGGTGCGTTCGTACAGTTGTCGCATCGGCCCAACCAGATAGTAGGTCAACTCGACCGAATCGCCTACGGCTGCGTCGAGATCGTCGGCGAGCCACTGGTTGATGACGATCTCGTCAGAGCCCATCCCGGCGGGGATCAGCGTACCGACACCCGAGCCCGGGCTGACGGCCGCGACCATCGAATACGGCGTGCTCTTCTCTCCAAGCCGGATCTCGTTGACGAGATACGTCAGAATCCCGACCGCCTCGCCTTCAACCTTCAAAGCCTCAGAGCCGATTTCGTTCTCGATGAAGATGCGCCGGCTGCGCAATTCCAGCGAATTCGATCCCTCCCGCTTGCGAAGCTCAATGTCCGCGTCGGCGAGTTTCCAGCAGCCTTGCACGGCATCGTTGAGATGCTCGGCCGCAGAAGACTCGCCAAGATCGGCCGCCAGAAGGACATTGGCCCGTCCCGGCTGATCGATCCGCTCGCCCAGCCACGTCAAAGGCACGAAGACGTTCAGTGGGGCGACCTGATTGGCCCGGAGGTCGAAGCGGCCGAAAAGTGATTCGCCTGCGATCCGCCCGATTTTCAGGCGGAAGGCAGCGGTCCGATCCGCATCGGACGCCAGGGGGACATCGCGCGGCATCAGGCCGGGTTTCTCGATGCGAAGCAGGACCTCGTCACCGACCGAAACGTCCAGCCTCTCGGCGACGGCCTCGCTGAGGACAATCGTTTCGCCTCCGTCACTGTCCAGCGGATTCTCCGTCGCTCCAATCGCGTAGAACCGGTCGTCCACGCCAAGGACTTCGACGCGATTGAGCCGGCGCGAGCCATCGTCGTTCGTCACGAGGCCCAAGACCTGGAGAACCGGCGCAACGGGCGAGTCGAGCCTTCCGGCCAGATCATCGGCCAGCGCCGCCCGGAAGTAGCGGCCCTGGGGAACAACAGCAAAATCGGTCCGCCCGAGGCGGGCCTCCTGTGTGCGACGCAGCGTGTGACGGACTGAATCGCCGACCGCCAATGCACCGGTCAGCGCCCCGGTGGCAACCACAACGGCCATCAGAACCGCCGCGTTGGTGCGCCAGTAGAACCGCAGACTCCGCACCGCCAGTTGCCACAAGCTCATGGCCGGCCCCTGTCGGTCAGCAGACCCGCGCGCAACTCCATGACCTCTCCAATCCGAGAAGCCAGCTTCTGCGAGTGCGTCACGGCGATCAGGGTCAGCCCTTCATCGCGGTTGAGCTGTGCCAGCAACTCGGCAACGTCATCCGATGTCGCTTCATCGAGCGAGCCGGTCGGCTCATCGGCAAGCAGCAGTTTCGGTCGGTTGATCAGCGCCCGGGCCACGGCGACACGCTGCCGCTGGCCTCCGGACAATTCGCCGGGACGGTGCGTCATGCGGTCCTTCAGCCCCACGCGATCCAGCAGAGACTCCGCCCGCTGTCGCAGGGCCCTGGGTGATGTGCCGTCCTTGCCGGCCAGGGTCGGAATCAACACGTTCTCCAGAACGGTGCACTGGGGCAGCAGGTGGTGCAACTGGAAAACGAAGCCAATCTCGCGATTGCGGATTCTGGCCAGTTCGTGGTCCGCCAGGCCGGCCAGATCGCGACCGTCAAAGAGCACTCGGCCGCTGGTCGGATGGTCCAGGGCCCCGATGATATTGAGCAGCGTGCTCTTGCCGCTACCCGAAGGCCCGATGATGACCACGGCGCGGCCTCGATCGACCTTAAGGCGAATGCCTCCAAGCACATGGACGGCCGTCGTCGGATCCGACTGTCCATAGTCCTTCGTCACATCGACCAGCTCGACCATCATGTCCCTCCCTTGGCTTGTTGAGCGATCCGTTCGCACGTCTCGACCATCTTCCGTGCGGTCTGCTCGATGTCAAACGCGCGACGCACGCCGTCTCGACCCTCGGTGCCGAGCTTCTTTGCGGCCTCATCGTCCAACAGCAGCGGCGCCAGCGCCTCGGCCACCGTCTCGGCCGAACCGGGGGTATACAATATGCCCCCCCCAGTCATCTCGACCGTCTCGGGAAAGCAACCGATCGCCGGCTCGACGACGGGGACGCCCATCGCCAGGGCCTCCAGCACGTACAGGCCGTACGCAACCGGACCGCGTTCCGGAACACAAAGAACCGAAAGGCCCCGCAGGAAATCCAGCTTTGCATCGCGGTCGAACGCTTCCAGAAAGTCGACGTCGCCAAGGAGCCCGGCATTCTCCAGTTTATCCTGCAACCGTCGTATGAAGGGTTCGTCGGCGGCACTGCGCCCGCCCGAGATCCGCAACCTTGCCGCCCCAAGTTGGTCGCGGCTCTTGAGAAGCATGAAGGCATCGATGAGCGTTTCGAGCCCCCGCTCCGGACACATTCGCGACAAGAACCCAATCGTTGGGACGGGCGGACGACTCGGCGAAGGCACATAGTTCTTCAAGTCGATCCCCATGTGCACAACATGCATCCGCCTGTCCTCGATGCCAAGCCGCTCCTGCATCGTGCGTGCAAAGTATGTGCTGACCGCAATGAAACCGTCGATGTCACGCGCGAGCCGGCGGACGATCTCCCAGGCCCGCTCGGCATAGGGGCCGGTCAGACCGTCGAGGAAGCCGTCCTCGTCCTGCAACAGGCAGACAACGGAGACACCGAGCTTGTCCTTGATCCGGCGGGTCAGGCCCCCGAGCAGGATGTTGGACAGGCAGACCACGTCGGGCCGTTGCTGGGTCTCCGCAAGCCAGTCCACGAACCGATCCAGTTCCTTGACCTGCCGGCCGTTCTCTCCTTCGAGCATGGAGATCGTCGTTTCGCCCAGGTCGCGGGCGCTGGTCATCCCCGCCTTGCGCGCCGCCCACTCCAGGAGCCGGCGCGAATCGAACAGCCTGTCGATCCAGCGTGGGGTCTTGCGGAACAGGGCGCACTTCTGCTGAAGGAATACGTTGACCCCGCCGAAGAAGATCGGCGCATTGCTCACCGGTTCGGTCTTGTCCGCCTGCAAGGGCAGGTACAACGGGACCATGAGCACGTCGTGGTCGAGCCTTCGCATCGCCCTAGCCAAAGCGGCGTCGCGGAGGCAATTCTCACAGTAGAAGTTGTCCCCGGAACCGGGACTGACCTGAACGATTCTCATGGTGCGGTCCCCCCGGCCGGCGAGCGACCGGCAAACGCATAGACGGTCCCATCATCACAGCCGATCACCACCACGCCCTGCGCCACGGCCGGCGAAGAGACGATCGGCCGGCCGATCTCGTACGACCAGATCTCTCTGCCGTCGGCCAGTCGCAGCATGTAGAGGCGGCCGTCGCCCGAGCCGACGATCACCTTGTCGCCGCAGACCGCCGGCGAGCCGTCCACTTCGCCAAGCGTCTTGAACGCCCAGAGGCGCCGGCCGTTGTCACGGCGCAGGGCATAAACGAGATCGTCGCGACTTCCGAAGATGACCTTGTCCTCCGTAACGGCAGGCGAAGAGAAGATGGGCGCTTTGCTCTCGGTGTGCGTCCATACGATCTCGCCTCGATCCACATCGGCCCGCAGGAAGACGTTCTTGTAGTTGCCCACATACACCTGACCATCGAGGAAGGCGGCCGAGCCGGCGATGTACGAACCGCTGTCGATCTCCGTCCGTCTCGTTCCGTCGGCCAGCGAGACCGCGTGGATCATCGCGTCACAGCCGCCGAAGACGGCCGTGCCATCGGCCACCGCAGGCGAGCCGTTCACGTAGTTGTCGGTTTCGTATGTCCATACCGCCTGGCCGCTTTCGGCATGGACACAATGGAGCCGATTGTCGTAGCTGCCAACGAGAATCCAGGTCTCCCGGCCGTCCGCACTGCGGGTCCAGTTCGGCGCGCTGAGGATGTCCCCAGCGGTCTCGTACTTCCACTTGAGCTGTCCCGTTTCCGCCTCCAATGCATAGAGGAACCCATCGGAGGAGCCGATGAAGACAACGCCGTCGATCCACAGCGGCGACGACTCGACGGCATCGCCCGTCGCATACGACCACAGCTTCTGACCCGTGTGCAGGTCGAGCGCGTACACATTGGCGTCGGAGGATCCGATGAAGACGCGGCCGTCGACGATGGCCGCCGACGATTTGACCTCGGAACCCGTCTTGAACTTCCACAGGACCGACAGCGAATCGGGCAGTTGGGTGGCGGCCCGCCCCAGAAGCCCCTGGCCACCTGCGAACATCGTCCAGGACGTGCCGTCTTCCCGGACGAACGGACGAACGGCGACCTGCCCCGGACCGGACGCGGGGAATTCTCCCAAACGATGGCCAATCGCCCGCCACGCGAAAAACGTCGCCACGGCAACGACAAGAACGCCCACAAAGATGAGCCAGATTGCTGTTCTCGTAGCCATCGGCACCGTTCATACCCGCAGCCAGGCCCCGCAGGGTGCGCCGCGCACACCATCTCCAAGGCTCGTCATAAGACACCGTACTCCTACGGCATCGGACGTATGATAGTTCGCGCGGGTTCACCACGCAATGTGCGTTTCGGGCCCGTCATGAGACGGTGAGAACATGCGGAAGAAGGCGGGCATGGGCCCGCCGATGTTGGCGGCGGGCCCGTGACCCGTGGACTGTCTATTGTCCCTTGATATCGATCTGTGCCAGCCGATCCCGGATGGTGCCATCGGGCCCGGCACGGAAGATCTCCACTTTGGAGGGAACGCGGACCCCGGCCGTCTTGACGTCGGAATAGTCGTATCCGCGTACGGTCAGGTATTCCTGATTCGTCGGGTTGGCCAACCAGATCATATCGATCAGTGCGCTGGCGCGATTCACATAGAAGACTCCGTCCGTCCAATACGGCTGGGACATGCGAGGAGCGTCCGATCCGGCCCCCTCGACAGCAAGCATTCCAGAGGCAAACTTGACCTCGATCCTCTCATACCACTGGCCTCCCATCCGGAAGGGGGCCGGCTGGCGATACAACTGATTGCCCGAATCCAGCAGACGCACCGGAGCGGTGACGATTTGCAGGAAGGCGTCGGCGTATCCGGCGTACGCTCCGTACAGCGGTGAGACGTCCGTCGCCGGGGTCCCCTCCACCATCTCGAAGCGTCCGGCCACCATCTGCCAGACGAACTTCCCGCGAGGCTCACTGGCCGAGACGCGGACGGCGTCCGACCAGGGATAGACCTCGAACTCATGCTGCGTCAGATAGAAGCTGTCGTCGGGCCGATACAGCTTCACCACGCCGACGGCGCGCAGCCTCTTGTTCTGCGCCCAGGCGGCGACGCCGCCGGAGGCATCGAGGATGCTCACGACGTAATCCGCCGGGACCGATCTGGCCAGCGCCTCTCGATCCGGACCGACCGCCAGCGCATCGGCGGCAGCCCCCTGTTGCGACTTCCGGGCGACCGGCCCGGAACACCCGGCCAACATCAACACCGTCCATCCAATGAGTGTTGCACGTACTTGAGCCGTTCTGAACATAGCACTTCCCCACCGTTCGGGCGAGTCGTTCAAGGCGGAGCCCATCAGGCCCCTGCCTCGCCCTGCCCACATTTCAGACCTGCCAGTTGCTCCATCAACGCATATCGGTCAGCCGCATCGCGATTGGCCAGCTTCATCAACTCGGCCGCTGCCTGTGGCTGCGACTGCTTCAGCGACCGATAGCGGTTCTCGCCGTAAGCGTACTCATCGAAAGCCATCGTCGGCGTCTTCGAGTCGAGCTGAAGAGGATTCTTGCCGGCGTCCTTCAAACGCGGGTCAAACCGGTAGAGCGGCCAATGCCCGCACGCGACGGCCTTCTTCTGTTCCTCCGTCCCGGTCGTCATGTTGATGCCGTGGGCGATACAGTGGGCGTAGGCCAGAATCAGCGACGGCCCCGGATAGGCCTCGGCCTCGACGAAGGCCCTGACCGTCTGGGCCGGGTTGGCGCCGAGGGCCACCTTGGCGACGTAAATGTTGCCGTAGGTCATAGCCAGCAGCCCCATGTCCTTCTTGGGAGCGGGCTTGCCGCCGGCAGCGAACTTGGCGACCGCCGCTCTCGGCGTCGACTTGGACATCTGGCCGCCGGTGTTCGAATAGACTTCGGTGTCCAGCACGAGAACGTTGACGTTGGCGCCACTGGCCAGGACATGGTCCACGCCGCCGTAGCCGATATCGTAGGCCCAGCCGTCCCCGCCCAGCGCCCAGACGCTCTTGCGGACCAGGTAGTCGGCCACCGTGAGCAGCCGCTTGCATTCGGGGCAATCGCTCTTGGCCGCCTGGGCCTTGAGCTTCTCGACACGGGCCCGCTGCTGTTCGATTGCGTCCTGCTCGGGGTCGTCGGCCCGTGCGGCCGCCTGGATCTCGCCGGCCATCGCCTTATCGATGCAGCCTTTCTGGGCCACCGTATCCAGCAGTTCGAGCGCCAACTGGCGGAACTTATCGACGGTCAATCTCATGCCCATCGCAAACTCGGCGTTGTCCTCGAACAGACTGTTGCTCCAGGTCGGACCCCGGCCGTCAGCCCGGGTCGTGTACGGCGTCGTCGGCAGGTTGCCGCCGTAGATGGACGAACAACCGGTCGCGTTGCCGACCATCGCCCGGTCACCGAAAAGCTGGGTCAGCAGCTTGACGTAAGCCGTCTCCCCGCAGCCGGCACAGGCGCCGGAGTACTCGAACAACGGTTCGAGCAACTGGCTGCCCTTGACGGTGTTGCGCTTGAACAGGGCCGGTTCCGTCAGCGGAATTGACAGGAAGTAGTCGTAGTTGGTCCGCTCGGCGTCACGAATCGGCGCCTGCAGGGCCATGTTGATCGCCTTGCGTCCCGTCGGTTTCTTATTGGCATCCCGCTCCTGTCCGGGGCAGGTCTGCACGCAGGCGCCGCAGCCGGTGCAGTCTTCCGGGGCCACCTGGACGGTGAACTTCATGCCGGCGAACTCCTTGCCCTTGGCTTCGATGCTCTTGAAGCTCTGCGGCATTTTGCCGTCGGCATACTTGGCGTCATAGGCTTTGACCCGGATGGACGCGTGGGGACAAACCAGCGAACACATGCCGCACTGGAGGCAAAGCTCCGGCTCCCAAACCGGGATGTGCACGGCGATGTTGCGTTTCTCGTATTTCGTGGTGCCCGTGGGGTACTTGCCGTCGATCGGCATCTTGCTGACGGGCAGAGCATCCCCTCGCATGGCCATGATCTCGGCAGTCACGGACCTGACAAATTCGGGGGCATCGGCCGGCACCACCGGCGGACGGGTCCACGTACTGGTCGCCTTGCTCGGCACCTTCACCTCGCAGACACGGTCCAGCGACTGGTCCACGGCGGCATTGTTCATCTGAACGATCTTCTCGCCCTTCTTGCCATAGCTGTGGTAGATAGCGTCCTTGATGGCCGTCAGCGCCTGGTCGAGCGGAATGATGTTGCTGATCTTGAAGAACGCCGTCTGCATGATCACGTTGATGCGGGCGCCGAGTCCCAGTTCTTCGGCCAGCGAGATCGCGTCGATGACGAAGAATTTCATCTTCTTTTCGATCATCTGCTGCTGCATCTCCTTCGGCAGCGTATCCCAGACCTCGTCGGGCCCGTAGCTGGTGGTCAGCAGGAACGTCGCGCCATCCTTGGCCGAGGCCAGCAGGTCGTACTTTTCGAGGAAGCTGGGGTTGTGGCACGCAACGAAATCGGCCTTGTCGATGAGATAGGGCCGGCGAATCAGCTTCTTGCCGAACCGCAGGTGGGAGATCGTCACGGCCCCGGCCTTCTTGGAGTCATAGACGAAATAGCCCTGCGCGTAGTTGTCGGTGTTCTCTCCGATGATCTTGATCGAGTTGTGGTTGGCGCCGACCGTGCCGTCCGAGCCGAGCCCATAGAACATCGCCGCGTACAAGCCGCCGGCGGGGACCTCGAACGACGGGTCCACGTCGAGACTGGTGCCGGTCACATCGTCGACAATGCCGACGGTGAACCCACGTTTGGGCTTGGCGGCATCGAGATTGTCGTAAACGGCCTTGACCATCGCCGGCGTGAACTCCTTCGAGCCCAGGCCATAGCGGCCGCCGACCACCACCGGGTATTTTTCGAATGGGGCAATCCCGTCCGACATGGCCTCGCCGATCGCCGTACGGATGTCCAGGTACAAGGGCTCGCCGAGCGCGCCGGGTTCCTTGGTCCGGTCCAGCACCGCGATCTTCCTGACCGTCTTGGGCAGGACCGCAATGAAATGCGCCGTGCTGAAGGGTCGGTACAGTCGGACCTTGACGACGCCGACTTTCTCGCCCTTGCTGGTCAGGTACCCTACGGTCTCATCGACGGTGTCGGCGCCGCTGCCCATGATGATGATGACCTTCTCGGCGTCGGGCGCACCGACGTAGTCGAAAAGCCTGTACTGGCGGCCGACGATCTTGGCGAACTTGTCCATCGTATCCTGGACGATCTTGGGCGCCGCCAGATAGAACTTGTTGACGGTCTCGCGTCCCTGAAAGTACACGTCGGGGTTCTGAGCCGTGCCGCCGAGCAACGGGCGATCGGGCGAAAGGGCCCGGGCCTTGTGGGCCGTCACCAGTTCGTCGTCAATCATCGCCCGCATGTCCTCGCAGGTCAGCTCCTCGACCTTCTGAATCTCGTGGCTCGTCCGGAACCCGTCGAAGAAATGCATGAACGGCACGCGAGAAGCCAGCGTCGCCTGCTGGGCAATCAACGCGAAATCCATCACTTCCTGAACGTTGGCCGAAGCCAGCATGGCAAAGCCCGTCTCGCGGCAGGTGGTCACGTCGGAATGATCGCCGAAAATGGACAGAGCCTGGCACGCCAGCGAGCGCGCCGTGATATGGAAGACCGTCGGCAGCAACTCACCGGCGATCTTGTACATGTTCGGAATCATCAGCAGCAGTCCCTGGGAGGCCGTAAAGGTCGTTGTCAAGGCCCCGGCGGCCAGCGCCCCGTGCACCGCCCCGGATGCACCGCCTTCCGACTGCATCTCCGTCACGGAGGGCACGGTGCCCCAGATATTCGGGGTATTCCTGGCGGTCTTGTCGTCCGACATCTCGCCCATCGGCGAACTCGGGGTAATCGGATAGATGGCAATCACCTCATTCGTCGCGTGGGCAACGTGGGCAGCAGCCGTGTTTCCGTCAATCGTGACCATTCTGCGCTTCATAGCTTCTCCATTTTTCGGTAAGGACGAACAATACAACTCGGTTCACAAACCCCCGTGAAGGCGGCCCTTGACTCCTGTCCTGCTCGCTCGCTGAAGGCAGACCCGCCAAGCGAGGGGCCCCTCTCCTCCCATGCAGCCCTGAGCATACCAAAGGCAAGCGTTTATACCGCTTTTCTTTGCACCGGGCAACACAAAATTCAGGGCAGGCCACATCAGAGGACGGCGGTCCCCCCAGGATGGCGGTTCAATCGCCTCTCGATCCTGCCCGGCAGCCACAAAGAGGCACGTGGAAGGCAACGTCCGGGCCCTGCCCCGTGGTTTCAGTCGACGATGGCCTGGTGGGCCAGGGCCTCAAACTGGCTGTTGAGCGTGGCGTTGCCGGCCGGATAGACCTGGGCCATGCAAACGCCGATCATCTGCTCCGCCGGGTCGATGAAGAAGGTCGTATACCAGAAACCACCCCAGCGGTAGGCGCCGACGCTCGTCGATTCACCGGCTTCCCGCAGACTCCGCGTGATCCCGAAACCCAGGCCAAATCCGGAATCCCGGTTCAGTTCGCCCACGTGGTCGGCAGTCATCAGTTCCACTGTCTTGCGGCTCAGCAGACGCACGCCGTCCAGTTCGCCGCCGTTGAGCAACATCTGGAGGAATCGCGTGTAGTCCGGGACCGTCGAGCACAGGCCCCCGCCGCCGGAACAGTAGCGATGCGTGCCCTCGTAGGGATAGCTCACCGAGATGCGCATATCGCCGTCGCCGATAGCCTCGTCAGGCAATCGCCTCAGCCCGCCGTCCGAATCGGGCCCGTAGACAGCCGCCAGGCGCGACACCTTGCCGGCGGGCAGGCGGAAGGCGGTGTCGTTCATCCGCAACGGCTCGAAGACCCGCTTGCGCAGAAACTCGTCGAACGGCATACCGCCGGCGACCTCGACCACCCGGCCGAGCACGTCGGTCGAAAGGCTGTACGTGAACGCCTCTCCTGGCTGGTGCACCAGAGGCAGCCGGGCCAGCTTCGCCATATCCTCGGCGAGCAGGTCTCCGTCCTGAATCAGGCCGTGCGTGATCCCAGCCTCGGCATAAATCGCGCCGACGCGGGCATCCCAATGGTACGTCAGGCCCGAGGTGTGCGTCAGCAGGTGGCGGATTGTGATCGGACGCGTCGCCGCAACCACACCGTCCCGGGCCGAACCGTCGCCGGCGGACGCGAGGACCTTCACATCCGCGAATTCCGGGATGAATTTCGAGACGGGGTCCTTGAGTTGAAATCGCCCCTCCTCATATAGCATCATCGCGGCGACGCTTGTAATCGCCTTGGACATCGAGGCGATCCGAAAGATCGTCCCGGGATTCATCTCGACGCCCTTCTCGCGATCCTGCATGCCCACGCTCTGGAGGTAGGCAACCCTGCCCTTTCGGGCCACCAGCGCCACGGCGCCGGCCAGACGGCCGTCATCGACATGCCCCTGCATGACGGCGGTGATCCGATCCAGCCGTTCGCGCGATAAACCGACCGACTCGGGCGACGCCTTCGGCAGTTCCTGCGCCGACACCACGGACGCCAGGACCATCAGGACACACAGGAGTACCCCTCTCGACTTCATCATCATATCTTACCTCCAAAGTCATGCACCGTTTGCGTGTCGTGCATGACATGCTAAACGAAGTGACGTCAAACGCAAGGGACAACTGCAGAATCGGCTACTGTTGGCCCGTCAGTCGAATGCTGTGCGTAATCCTTGCCAGCCCGATCTGCTGCATCAGCGTCATCGCCGACAGGATGCCCGTCCTCGTATCGTAGGTGCAGTCGGTCCGGTGCAACGGACCTGTCTCGCTGACCGTCACGGCGCCCGCTCGCACGTCGCTGACCACGATGGTGATCCCCACCTTTTCGTTGGTCTCGATCACCTGCCCTGGACGCAGCCCCGCCAGTGCCTCGGGCGCAATCCACAGGCCGCCGACCGTCGCAGCGCCACAGGCCCCATCCTGCGTTGCCTCGTTAGGCGGCATGCCCGGCAGCGACTCGAAGAGGTAGCGGTTCGTGAATCGCACCCACCCCGGCCCCCGCGCCTTCGGGGTCAGCGTCGCCGTCATCACCCGGTCCAGTTTCGTTCCCGCCGCCGGCACCACCGACGTCTGCACGCCCGTATACGACAGTTGGCGAAACTGCTCGATCCACCTCGGCGGCGCCGCATTCCGCCACGGCACGTCGATGTCCTTGACCTCCACGATCCATCCGGTAACCACCTGCGTGCTGCCCTGCCCGATGCCGGGCCGCCCGGAGCCCCCAATCGGCGGTGTAACGACCGATGGACCCTGGGTGCGCGATGCATGGAAGATCAGCAGACCCGTCTCCAGGTCGTAAACGCGCGCCTGGAAGCCCGAGATGTCTTCACTCTGAAAGCGGATCGCTCGATACGTCCGCCCGTCCACCATGTACGGCATCCGCAAGATACGTATGCCCTGCTGGTTCACCTCGGGCACCTGGGCGAGCACCGCAGGGTGGATCCAGTAGTCGGCCGCACAGCCGGCGTGGCCGACCATCCCGCCACCCACAGCGAACCCACATTTCTTCGTGGCTGTATCGAGCGTGTAGAGCTTGGTGGACAACTCGGCGACGCCGCCTCCGACGTGGCCCACCTGGATCACGTTGAACGCGGCAGTGCCGCTGCCGCCGATCTCCTCTTCGCTGTAGCGCTTGCCGGTGTTCTTGTCGATCCATCTGCCGTTGTCGTCTTGGACGAGCTTACCGTACTCGCCCGGAATGCTGGCGGTCATTCCGAAATACGTCAGCCGCGTGCCGGGCTTGATACATGGCGGGGCCTCCGCCTGCGCCGCGGCCGGAACCAGCGGCAACATGATGCTCGGGTCGGGGACCTCCACCCCGCCCGCACTGAGCCCAGCAGCGGCGAACGGCGACACAACCAATGCCACACAGAGAGAAACGGACGAGAGATGTTCTTGCAGAAGTGCCATGACGCGCCTCCTGGCCACGCCGATCGGCCTGGCCCCTGAGAAGTTCCGAATCCGTTACGCCGGTCTTCATCGGCGAAGAACACGTCTGATCTGCCGATCCGAGGCCGGAGCCGCCGAGGGGTGCGGCCATCCTCCAGACATCGTTCGACATGCGGCCAACCTACCCCGGACAACGGGATTTGTCAATGCCCGGCCGCCTGCAACAGAAGACTTCGTCTCATCGTGATCTGGGATTTCGGACGGGAAACACGGGACCGTTCGTGGTAAGATGGCGGGCATAGCGTGCGGGGCCGGGCTTTGAACCGGCGAACAGGTCCGCCGTATACGATACCGCCCGGGCAACGGACCGGAACCTTGATCGCACACGAAGGAAAGGACAACTGCCATGACCGAATCGCAGGCCGAAACGAAGACGAAGTACGACATCTCCATCATCCGCCCGCAGATGCGCAGCGATGACTTCAAGATGCGGGGGGAGGGGTTCGCACCCGAACGGCTCGCCGCCATCCGGAAAGGCCTGCGTACACTCCACACCCTGGAGCTGATGGCCCAGACCATCTACAAATTCCAGCTCACCAAACAGCGTAACGAGATCAACCGGCAGCTCGTCGCGGCGATGTGCAACGAGATGGGCCACTACCAGGACTTCCAGGTCAAGCTCTATGAGTTCGGCTTCCGTCCCAGCATCTTTCGTGCCGCCTTCTGGATGGTCGGATTCGCCTTCGGTTTCGGCTCGCGCCTGCTGGGCAAGAAGGCGATGTTCAAGACGGGAATCTGGGTCGAATCCAAGGCGGTTCACCACTACGCTGAGTTGCTGGAGACCATCGACTGGGACGAGGAGACCCGCAGGGTCATCGAGAAGGACCAGGCCGACGAAGACGGCCACATCCACCGCTGGCGGGCCATGTTGGAAAAGGCCTGACGTTCGCGGTGTCGCCGCAAGCTGTTGACAGAACGATCATAGTCTCACCTCTACAATTCGACCGGCCAAGCCGCCTTGAGGTAGCCGAATGAAGTGCTCGGTATGTCCCGTGGCGACATCGGACGTGCGTTGGCCCGACAACCCGATGCGGATCGCCTCTTGCGTCTGCGTTGGATCGGATACGTACAGACAACCCGGCGCTGTGGCCGAATCGAGCATGAGCAGGCAGGGCGTATCGACTTGGACGGACAGGCCCTCTTTCCAGGACACTTGCCCCGGCTTGAAGAACACCGCCTGCAACAGACCTCCGTTCCGGCTTGAAATCGCCATCAGGTCGTCGGTCTGCCGCAGGATCGTTACGGGGCCTGTCTCGCAGAGGCGCGGCATCGCCTCCACCGCAATATCGGGATAGACCGCATAGGCATACGTGGCGCCATTGGGTCTGACGCCGTGATCGATCCAGAGATTGAACACGTCCCGCTCGAGACGTTGTGTGGATTCCCGGTGGTGCACGTCGTACCACCGACCGCTCTGCCTCGCAATGCCGGCGGTGGTCCCGCCGGGTGCGAGGAAGACATAGCCTACCCCGTCATGGTGGACCCATTCGAGTGAACCGGCCGCACTTTGCCCGTCCGACAGTCGCTTCGTGTCACGATCTACGGAGACAGTCACCGGGCCGTTCGCGGCGCACTGGTTCACCGAGGTCAGCACCCTTTCGGAGGCGTCGCATGTGATTCCAGTCCCCAGGCAGACGACCATATTGTCGAGGAAGAACCACGCCTTGCGCGCCGCCAAACCGTCGCGGAGATGCTCCATGGCCGCGATGCCGCGCCGACCGTCTGAGACCCCGCCGGCGAAATCGCTGCGGCCCCGGCACTGGGCCGGAGTCGGCACGAGCGTCCCTTGGTCCTGTCGGCATGTGGTCCCCGGCAGCCGACGCCAATCCCAGACGGGAAACAGGTCCTCGTACTCCCACCCGGTTCGCTGGAAGTACGCGACTCCATCGGCCAGATGCAACCCGAGCATGTTCTCGCTGTTGCACGTCTCGGCGCCGATGACGCGCGTACTGCACATCTTCACCGATGCGTACCAACTCGGCCGGCGGTGGACGGTGATGTCGGAGCGCCAGAAGTGCTTGTGCCCGACGAAGGTATTGGCCTCACCCGGCCGATTGCAGACAACAGCTTCTCGATAGAGGCTGGCCCTGGCCGGGTCGATTTCGGCCATCATTTCCAACTGGCGAATGGTCGCGCGGCCCTTGCCGGCCTGGCAATCACGGAAGATCTGTCGGCCGCAACCGCTGATGTCCATCCGCCCGTTCCAGAGGATCCACGCAGGGCCCTCCAGAAGATAGCGTCCCAGCAGGTCCAACTGCTCCGGCGTCAGGGCGTAGTCCGTGCGGCGGAAGATCGTGGCCCACTTGATCATGTCGGCGCCGAAGGCGGCCCCGTAGTTGCCCCACTGCAACTGCGGGCCATGCTGGTGAAACGAATAATCCGGCTGGATGCCCTCTTCGGTCGTGACGTGAAGCTCCTCGAAGATCTGGTCCCGGGCCTTGGCCATCACGTCGGAGTCATCCAGAAGCAGTGCGTTCATGAACGCGATGCCGGCCAGCCAGACCTTGTTCTGGCCCGTCATGCCCATCTTGCTGCGGCCCAGGACCTGACGAACGGCCTTGTCCCGCAACTCGGGCGGCACCGCATCGTCCATCAGCACCAGGATCGGCGCCAGTGTATCAGGCACACCGATCTGAGGGTACCACCAGTTCGAATTGACATAGTCCTTGTCAACCCAGTGCTCCAGCGCCGCGACGACCGCCCCACGCAGCGATGGATCGCCCGCCATCGGATGGCCCGCCGCACGGTACGCCCCGGCCATCTCCAGCGTGCGTCCCAGATGCCCGTAGGTCTTCCAGCCGCCACGATCGGTGTCGGCATAGTCGATGTCCGGCCACGAACCGTCGGACTTCTGCGCGCGAACGTATCCTTCGACCGTCTCGGCCGCAGGGACGCGGCGCGTGTGCCATTCGACCAATTGGGTCCGCGCTATCGAGGTGTCGCGGGCGGAGACAGAACCCGCCGAGAGTGTACAAACCGCCAGAAGAGCCAGAAGACAGCCGCAGATTCGCATGGGCCAGATCCATCCAATCACAAGATCACATATCGACGCTCGTGTCCGATAGCATAACACCTCTTTCGCGGCCGTCCAAGCCCTGTGAACAACCGGTTTGACACGGCACAAGCCCTGCGCGATAATCCCGGGGCAATGGAGAACCCCACCGCTGTTGGAGAAACGGACATGCTGAGATATTTCGTCGCCGGCAACCTGTGGGCCTTTGTCGCGATCGTGCTGACTCTGGGACGCCGACCGTGGCGCGTGGCGCCGACGCGGTATGAATTCCTCGGATTCGGCTCGCTGGACCCGACCAGCTACAATCTCATCATCGTCTTCTGCGTCACGGCCGCCGCGATCTTCTTCCTCTTGGCGTGGAAGACAGAACTGAAAAAGTGAGATGAATGCAGGGCTCGCGGGCCCATACGAAATGGTCGAGTTGCCGCGTCAAGGATGCAGGAACGCCGATGCGGCCTGCATCCTCCACGGCGACGGCTCACTTCACCGAACCTCGGCGAGACATTCCGCTTCGACCATCCCTTGGGTCAACCCCTCCCGTGGTGCGTTCCAAAGTCGCGCCCCCCTGGTGACCGCGCGACCCCACTCCGTTCAAGCGGAATCGGACGCCGCAATGCGGATACGATCCATCACGGCGTCGTATGAAGACCACCAATATCCATACGCCGAACCAGGAGGACTTGTTCGGACGAACCATCCGCCCGACAACGACGATGGCAGGTCAGAATCGGTGCGATGCGAAGGGAGCACCGCCGCAGAGGCGATTATAGGACACACAGGCTCCGAAATATCGGCGTGATCGCCCGGCTCAGGTCGATTCAAACACTCCCGGCCGGCCGGAGCGCGTCGACTTGGGAATCCAGACGCCGTCGAACAGGTTGACCAAGCGTTTCTGGAGGCCGCGCCGCATACCCGAATCGGCGGACGGCTCCTGGTCCCTGGCCGCGCCGGTCACGATCTCGCAGGCGAGCGCCCGATAATCGACCGCGCCTCGACTGCGCGGGGCATACGTCAGGATCGATTCGCCCGCACTGGGCGATTCCGTCAGCCGGACATCCCGATGCACGACCGTGTCGAACACGAGATCGCCGAAGATGTCGCGCATCTGCTGTTGAATCTGCCGGCTGAACGTCCGCCGCTCTTCAACGAACGTCAGCAACAGACTGATATTCTCCATCGCGTCCGGATGGAAGCGATCGCGAATGACGTGGATCGTTTCGAGAAGCCGCTTGAGCCCCTCCAGTGCGTAGTAGTGCACCTGGACCGGGACGATGATGTCCGTGCTGGCGACCAGCGCATTGAGCGTCAGAACGCCGAGCGATGGCGGACAGTCGATCACGCAGAAGTCGTAGCTCTGCCGCGCGTCCCTCATACTTCTGCCGAGCAGCAGCTCCTTGCCGGGAATGGCGCCCAGCTCCAGATCCGCGCTGGCCAGCAGTACGTTGCAGGGAACCAGGTGCAGGCCGTCCGTGCGTGTGTGCACGACGACATCGTCCAGACCTTCCTGCGACCGAGTCAGGAGATCGTACACCGTGCGGTCGAAGGCATCGGGATCGTAGCCGAGACCGATGGTGGCATGGGCCTGAGGATCCAGATCGACCAGCAGAACCCGCTTGCCCTGCATCGCAAAGGCGGCGGCGGTGTTGATCGCCGTCGTGGTCTTGCCGCACCCGCCCTTCTGATTGACCACCGCAATGGTCCGCATGAATCACCACCTCCCCGCGCTCGCCCTGGCTCATCCTCCAATCCGAAGCCATGACAGCTTTTCACCGACCCGAGCGTACTTGACGCACCCATTTGCCCCCTGCGGAATCCGGCTGTACGCGCACCCGCCCCCTTTGCGCCGGTGCATCGGAGCCCTTTCCATCTCTATAATATACCGTCTGGAGCCGGTCAGGTCAACCCGAGTACCATCGGACGCCCGTTTTCCGGCCATGCGGTGAGCACGAAAGAGGTTATCGTGACGTTGCGTGCGCCCGATAGTGTCGGCGGCCCGGCTTCCTGGGATTGCGCCCTTGATTTGTCGGAGCCATGGAAAGAAAAACGGGTCCTGCCCTTTCGAGGAGCAGGACCCGCCTTCTGGCCCGACGGGCACACGAAGTGATGGCCCTAAGGTAGGGAAGTATCTCTCGGAATCACCCTATGGCCGCACCGCCACGCTCGCCGGTGCGAATGCGGATGCACTCGCCAAGGTCCAGGACGAAGATTTTCCCGTCTCCGATGGTCCCGGTTCGCGCCCCCGCGATGATCGCCTCGACCGTCTTTTCGACGAAGTCTTCATTGACCGCGATCTCGATCCGGACCTTCTTGAGCAGATTCACTTCGAAGTCGACCCCACGGTAGCTCTCGTGGTATCCCTTCTGAGCGCCGCAGCCGAGAGCGTTGGTCACCGAGAGTTTGAACACCTCCGCTGCGTAGAGCGACCTCTTGACGTCCTGTAGTTTGTGCGGCTGTATATATGCGATGATCAATTTCATCGGTTCAACTCCATAAGAATGCGTGCCTATATCGTAGTGAAGATCTGGAAACCGGCGTAGGCTTCCATGCCGTGCTCACCGATATCGAGCCCCTTCTGTTCCTCTTCTTCCGAGACCCGCAGACCGATCGTGACCTTGATCAGGTAGAACAGGCCCAATCCAAGCCCGAAGGCCCAGGCGAACGCCGTGACGACGCCCAGCGCCTGCACGCCCAACTGCCCAAGGCCGCCACCATAGAACAGGCCGGATTCGAGGTTGAACAGACCCGCCGAAAGGGTCCCCCAGGCGCCGCAAACGCCATGGACGCTGACGGCGCCCACCGGGTCATCGACTTTGAGCACATGATCCATGAACAGCACACTCAGCACGACGAGCACCCCGCCGACGGAACCGATGAGGATGGCCCCGATGGGCGAGACTCCGTCACACGGCGCCGTGATCGCCACCAGACCGGCCAGCGCTCCGTTGAGCGCCATCGAGGCATCCGGCTTCTTCAGCAGGACCCAGGCGGTCGCCATCGCGACGATGGCCCCGGCCGCCGCCGACAGATTCGTGGTCACCGCGATGTAGCCGATCGAACCGTCGCCCGTGGTGGTGCTGCCGGGATTGAAGCCGAACCAGCCGAACCACAGGATGAACACGCCCAGCGCCGCCAGCGGCAGGTTATGGCCCAGGATCGCCTTCGGTTTGCCGTCGGGACCGTACTTGCCCATGCGCGGGCCGAGAACGACCGCCCCGGCCAGGGCCAGCCAGCCGCCGACGGAGTGGACCACCGTCGAGCCGGCGAAGTCCAGAAAGCCGAGCTTCTCCAGCCAGCCGCCCCCATCGAGCAGGCCGCCCCAGGCCCACGATCCGAAGATCGGATAGATGAACAGACTGATGAAGAAGCTGTACGCCAGGTAACCGGTGAACTTGGTCCGCTCGGCCATGGCGCCGGAGACGATCGTCGCGGCCGTCGCGGCGAAGACCGTCTGGAAGATCAGGAAGGTCCAGTTCCAGTCGGCGCCCGGCTCGACGCCGCTAAGCCCAAACAGCGTCGTGCCAAAGAGGCCGTTGGTCTGGCCGAACATCAGGCCGAATCCCACCAGGAAGAACGCGATCGAGCCGACCGAGAAGTCCATCAGATTCTTCATGAGGATGTTGACCGCATTCTTGGCCCGCGTGAAACCCGTCTCGACCATCGCGAAGCCGGCCTGCATGAAGAACACCAGGAACGCGGCGATACAGGTCCAGACGATGTTGATATTGGTCTGTAGTTCGTCCCTAGCGACCTCCACGGCCGAGGCGGCGGTTTCGTCCGCCGCCCCGGCGGTGATCGGAAGGACCAGGACGAACAACGGTAGAAGCACTGCACACAATCGCATGACGTTCACCTCATATCCCTTCTGCGACACAGGATCTAAAACTCTTTCGAAAGACTGACACCCACCACGAGGATACTGTTGTCCTTGTCATAGGCATCGGAGTCCTTGACATCGCTGCCGAGCAGCGTGATGTAGCTGATGCTCGGCGCCACGCTCACACCGGCGACCTCGAACGGAAAGCCAACGGAAAGCACCAGATCGTTCAACTCCGCCCCATCGGTGCCCCAGTAGAACTCGTTGTACTTCTTGTTGCCCCAGCCGATCGTCGCGCCCAGATCGATCCCCACAGGGATCTTCTCCGTCGCCTCGATGCTGTGGCCGACCCCCAGCGAGACGTAGATGCCGTCGGCCTCGTCCACATCATGGTAGACCGTCACCGACGGACTGGCGGGCACGTCCAGGCTGAATCCCCAGTACAGTTCGGTCGTGCCGCTGACGTCGTAGGTCGGGAAGTCGTAGTAGATCGCACCCACCGAGTAGCCGAGGATATCGACGCCGGGAACGGTACCCGAGTAATCGATCGCGTAGTCAATCTCCGTGAATTCACCGGAGCGATCGTTCTTGTCGGTCAGGTCGAGGTTGCCCCAGATCGATCCGGTCAGGCCTTTGTACCCGACGCTGACGCCCGGTTGGAACACCCAGCCGTCCACGAGGTTCTGGCCGCGCCAGACGTACTTGCTCATGAAGTCCGCCGTGACGCCGACGCTGACATCACCGGCGGCCAGACCTGTCGCACCGATCCCCAGAATCACTGCTGTCATGCACGCTGCTGCCTTGGACTTGCTCATCTGTCTCTTACTCCTACTTCCGGTTACTGTTGCCATCACTTGACGAAAGCGAATGCCATCACGGTTCGATCCATGGACTTTCGATGATGCTCCCCCCTGTATTGCAAGCCGCGTGCCAGCACATGCCCAAGCTTGAAAACAAGCGCAACCCATTGCAGTAAAAAGACCTACTGCTCCAGCTTTCCGTGAAACCCGGAAGACAGCCTAACACAAAAACGTAGACGTATCAGGATACTCCTACAAATTTGTCTCTGCACCAGAACGCCTGACTCCAACAGCATGGACGGGAGAAGATACCGGGCGTCCCCGACCTCTGATAGAATGCCCCCATCCCGCATCTGATCCGGCCGAGAGACCGGACGCAAAGGACGGATAGACAACACGGAGCAGCATCATGACAAAGACCTCCTATTCCGACGAACTCCAGGTCGCCATCGAGGCCGCCCGCCAGGCGGGCGCCTACCTCCGCGAGAGCCGGAGCCACGTGGATATCGCCAGGACCAAGAGCGGCGCCAAGGACTACGCAACGCATCAGGACCAGGAGTCCGAACGGATCGTCCTGAACGAGATCGAAAAGCGGTTCCCATCGGATGCCGTGCTCGCCGAGGAGTCGCGTCCGACGCACCATGACGCCGAGCGACTCTGGATCGTCGATCCCCTCGACGGCACGCGGAACTATGCCAACGGATTGACGCATTTCGCGGTCTCCATCGCCTTCTGCCACGCCGGCCAGGTACAGGCAGCCGCCGTCTACGTGCCGTGCGACGAGGAGATGTTTCACGCGCGCCGGCATCATGGGGCGCGACTGAACGGCGCCCCGCTCCGGATGCAGACCCCATCGAAATCCCTGGAGGCCAGTCTCGTGGCAACGGGGTTTTCGTACGACCAGGGCGCGGATCTGCATCCCCATATCGAGATCTTCGAGCAGGTGATGAACGTGGCGACGGACGTTCTGCGATTCGGATCGGCGGCGACGGATCTTTGTTACGTCGCTGCCGGGCGTTTCGGGGCCTACTATGAATCGGGTCTCAAACCCTGGGACGTTGCCGCAGCCGCTCTGATCGTACAGGAAGCCGGCGGGATCGTCTCAGACCTCTGCGGCGCGCCCCTCGATCTGTTCGCCAAGCGAGGGACAACGTTCCGCCTGAACGCCTTGGCCGCGAAGAACACCGACATTCATGGCCGGCTCGTCGAACTGCTCGGCCGCCCGCCTGCGGCGAAACCCACGCCCCCATCTTACCCAACCTCGCTACTCGACAATACGTAATCTCCACAATTGACACGCGCCGCCGGGTCGTCGTATACTCTTGTCCAATCGGCAAGCGTTGGAGAACGCCGATACCGGAGGCATGCCCGTACGAACGTGAGGCGGGGACACCACGAAACCCATTATCTGCAAGGAGGCAGGACGATGGACAAGTATCGAATCAGCATGGGACTATTGCTCGCGATGGCGGCCGTTACGACCGCCCAAAGCATCACCCTTCCATCTCTACAGCGAAAAGGGGCCATCGAAGACGCGTACGTCTCGCCGACCCCCCCCACCACCGCGATGCCCGTGGTGCTGCACGTGACGGTCGCCGACGCCTTGAAGGTCGACCGGATCGAGAAACAGCAGATCGGAAACATGTACATGATCCGCGTCTACTGGACCGAACCGACGGCAGGCAGCTATGTCTTCGGCGCCGGACACGCCCAGGAATCGCTGGGGGTGCTGGCCAAAGGGACATACCGCCTGTTTATCCAGTCGCTGTGCAACAATCTTCTGGCCGGCAGCAAGCAACTGTCGTTCGACGTCGTTGATGCACCCGCGCCGATCACCATGCTGGACGTGATCGACAACGTGTGGGTCACGCCGTACCGTCCGACCACATCCGACACAGCGGTCGTACACGTCGCCGGCACCTGGCCGACGGCCGGCTATGTGCTGTCCGTGTCGATCACGCGCCTGGCCGGACGGGACATCACCGTGGATCTGTACTGGAGCGCGCCTCAGGACGCCGTCGCCCAGGTGGAGACGCCTTTCAACTACGAAACTCCGGTGAAGATGAATATTGCCGGCACATACGCGATCCACGTGCGGGTGTATCTTGGAGGACTGCTCGTCGATTCACACGAGACTTCCGTCGAGGCCAAGGAAGACAACGGTACCAGTTGGAGTTGGCCGTGGGTCTTCCCGTGGGATATGTTCGCAAGATAGAACAATGCACGCCGGCGGCCTTCCTTCCGGCAAGCGGTGGATATGGCTCACCCCACAGACTGAGCCAGTGGTGAAAGTGGGGGTCGGTGTGCTGCCGGCCCCCTCGTTGCTCATCCGGTGCGGTCGCTTCGCCCATCCGGCAGCCACTGCCCGCAGTGCCTCGCCGGCCGCAGAGCAGACCACAACGACCGGGAAGAGGATCTCAGGAAATGCCGCCGACCCATGCCGGGGAAAAACAATGGCGGGCACCGCCTCCTCCTTCGTTCATCACCCTGACTGCACGACAAGAAGAATCCGTTCCTGCGAAACGGTGCCCACCGCCCTTCCATGGGCAACGATTTCATCGTATCGTCTCCTCGCTCGGCGCCAATTGTGGCAATTGCGTATTCTGCGTCGTCAATTCCAATGAGAGGACCGCCCGGAGGCGGCACCAGCAGCCCTGCGATCCGGCCGGTGCAATCGGACATGGACACGGATTCCTGTTGCCACCGGGCCCGCCATGTGATATAAGGGAACTGGTTTGGAAGCGCAGTTTCGTGAGCTTGTCGCCGGGGCGCAGGATCATGGATGCGGCAGCCGGCGCCGACGAGTTCACATCGATGGTGGCGTCGGAGGCATGAACGCAATGGGTGCCGCCGAACATACGGCGAAGAAAACACACGCACATTTCTCTCGGGGATGATCTCTGGCTCTTTCTTGAAGGAGGACGATCATGTCGAACAGGCAGGTATTCATTGGGGTGATGGCGATCGTTCTTGCAGGGTCTGTCGGTCTGGCATCGGGCCAGGACAACCAGATCGTCAACAGCGAATTCGACGACGGTCTGGCCGGCTGGCTTCGTTACGGAACAACCGGCTTCGACGTCTCGGTCGTCCAGAATGCCGGGCTTTCCGGCCCGAATGCGGCACTGCTCGACGTGACCGATGTCGCGGCAACCGCCAGCATCGGGATCGCCCAGAGCGGCCTTCTGCTGGAGCCGGGAAAGACCTATCCTATCGGCTTCACCGCGAAGGCACAGCAGAGTCGGGAAATGGTGGTTCTGCTCCAGACGAACCTCAACAATGCAAGCTGGCCCACCCAGGTAGAGCGGAAGGTCAATCTGACTCCCACCGCCCAAACCTATCTCATTGAATACACCCACAGCGGGGAGACTTTTGGCGACCAGGCGGGCGAAACCGTGACCCTCTACCTGATGCTGAAGGGGACCTGGTGGCCGATGGTCGGCGACGACCTGAACACCAAGGTGTGGTTCGACCGGGTCTATTTCGGCGCCGAGCCACCGCTGCCGCGACGGGACCTGCCGACGAACCCCGATCCGGGTGACGGCGCCGCCGACGTCTGGCGCGATACGAGCCTTTCCTGGACGCCCGGCGCGTTTGCCCGGACGCACGATGTCTACTTCGGAACGGTCTTCGACGATGTCAACAGCGCCACCCGGGCTGATCCCATGGGCGTGTTGGTCAGCCGGGCGCAGAGTGACGCCGCGCACGATCCGGGTCGGCTCGAACTCGGGCAAACCTACTACTGGCGGGTCGACGAAGTGAACGCACCGCCCGACAGCACGGTCGTCAGAGGACCGATCTGGAGTTTCACCACCGAACCGCTGGCATATCCGATCGACGGTATCACCGTGACCAGCAACGCGATCTCGGAAGAAGGCAAGGAACCTGAGAACACGATCAACCGCTCGGGGCTCAATGCCGGCGACGAGCACTCCTCGGAACCCTCCGACATGTGGTTGGGCCGACCCGCCGGGGATGATGAGGCCATCTGGATTCAGTATGAGTTCGACCGCCTCTATCAACTGCACCAGATGCTTGTCTGGAATTACAACGTCGAGTTTGAACTGATCCTCGGTTTTGGCGTCAAGGACGTCACCGTCGAGTACTCCGCGGACGGCGTCAACTGGATTGTACTGGGCGAGGTGACGTTCGCCCAGGCCATCGCCAAACCCGGATACGCCCACAACACAGTCGTGGATTTCGGCGGCGCAGCCGCCAAGTACGTCCGCCTGACCGTCGCCAGCGGCTGGAGCGCACTGGGCCAATATGGGCTCAGCGAGGTCCGCTTCCTCTATGTCCCCACGTATGCGACTCGGCCCGAGCCGGCCGACGGTGCCGTCAGCGTGGACATGGCCACGGTTCTGGGCTGGCGACCCGGACGGAACGCGGCTGTACACCACGTCCATATCGGCACCGACCCCCAGGCCGTGGCGGACGGGATCGCGTCGGTCGTCACCGTCAGCGACAACCGCTATCCGCCTGAAACGCTGGAGTTTGGCGACACCTATTACTGGAGGGTCGATGAGGTCAATGAGGCCGAGCCAACCGCTCTGTGGAGGGGCGATATCTGGAGCTTCACCACGCAACCCCATGCGGTGATTGACGACTTCGAGGGCTACACCGACAATCTCGAAGCAGGCGAGGCCATCTTCGATACGTGGCTCGACGGCTGGGTCAACGGCACCGGCTCGACCGTCGGTTATCTCGACACCCCGTTTGCCGAGGGGTCGATCGTCCATGGCGGCGTGCAATCGATGCCGTTCGCCTACGACAACACCGCCTCGCCCTGGTACTCCGAATCCGGGCGAACGTGGGAGACGCCGCAGGACTGGACCGTGTACGGGGCCGACACGCTGACCGTCCATTTCCGTGGCAATCCGCCGGCCTTTCTCGAACTCGCCGAAGGCCACATCCTCATGGGCGCTATCGGTGCGGATATCTGGGGCACGGCCGACCAGTTTCGCTTTGCTTACAAGAATCTGAACGGCAATGGTTCGATCGTCGCGAGGGTCGAGAGCATCGCGAACACCTGGCCCTGGGCCAAGGGCGGCGTGATGATTCGCGAGCGGATCGATCCGGGCGCGGCCCACGCGATGGTCGTGCTGACACCCGAGAACGGGGTGGCCCTGCAGTATCGGCCCACGATGAACGGCACCAGCCTGAGCATCAACGAACCCGGTCTCGTCGCACCCTACTGGGTAAGGCTGACCCGTTCGGGCAACACGTTTGCCGCCGAACGCAGCGAAGATGGAGCCAACTGGGTGCCCATCACCGCCGATCCGGCCGCCTCGTCGATCCAGATCTCCATGGCCGCCAACGTTTATATCGGACTGGCCGTCACCAGCACCACCCTCAACGCAGTCACCGGTGCCGAGTTCTCGGGGGTCGCGACGACGGGCGACGTCACCGGGCAGTGGCAGACGGCCTCCATCGGGCGGGAACAGCCGGTCGGCAATACGCCCGACCCGCTCTATGTCGCCATTGAGGACAACGCCGGAAGTGCAGCCGTCGTAAGCCATCCCGATCCACTGGCCGTCCTGCGGGCTGAATGGCAGGTGTGGCGGATCCCGCTCAGTGAATTCGTTGCCACCGGCGCGAGGATGAGCAGCGTCAGGACCATGTCCATCGGCGTAGGCGACCGCGATCACCCGACCTCCGGCGGCGCCGGCCTGATCTACATCGACGACATCCTGTTCGGAAGATCGACGGCGGACTGACACGTCTCCCGGCTGCCCTGCCCGTGGGGAACAGAAGGTCCTGTCGAGCAACGACGGCGATTTTTCGGACCTGCCACCGCCACAGCGGCTCTGATCGGGGGTGGCAACCTCTGAGACCGCCGAGTCCCCAGTTCCATGCGGCGGCACCCGATTTTCCCACAATGCCCCTGGAGCCAGATAGACATCCTGACGATGTAAACATAGGACAACAAGGAAAAGAGGGTTGTGCCTTGTAGCCTCATATGGTACTTATGGATAGGATCGGACGGACATGTTTCGGGCCCAGCAATAGTGCTGTGGCTTGTGAGCCTGCCGTGACGAGCGTGTAGTTGGACGGTTTAGCGTGTGAGGAACGAACCTGAATTGGCCCGCTGTGACGAGGATGTGCGACACTTCGGCGTGTGCCCGGAGCAGGAGTTCCTTGTTGGTTTTTCTGGCTGGAAGAAGGAGGCAACACAATGAGAAAGCTGGTATTGGCATGCATCATCGCGATGCTCTTCGGCACGACGGCTTCGGCTGTCGACATCGCGATCTTCACACAAGCAGGCTGGTGGGCCCAGGGGGCGGCCGACCAGGAAATGCAGGACATCGTCGACAATGTGACCGGGGCCTCTGTCCAGGTGTTCACGTCCGGCGACCAGGCGGCCCTGGCCGACTGGGTCGTGGCCCACACAGGCAATGGGGTGCCGGACCTTCTGATTATGTGCGGGAACTTCCCGGATAGCATCTATCCGGCGGGAAATGCGCAGCCGGATGGGTCCTTGGCCGAGTTGTTCCTGGATGGCGGCAACACCATCATCAACACCGGCGACTACATCTTCTACGTGGGAACGGCCGGCAACAATGACGCCGGTGGATTGCAGAATATGATGGACGTTCCCGCCGCCGCGATGTGGGGGGATGATAGCCTCGCCACCATCTTCGTTCCTACCGCTGACGGCCAGTTGTATACTCCGTCTCTGCCGGAAACGCCCTCCAATCGCCCCTGGATTCCTGCCCAATTCGATGGTACGAATTGGTACTTCGAACTGATTCTTGCTCAGAATAGTGATGGCACCCAGGTCCATCCTGGGATTCTGCGCAATTCTGTTACGGGCGGTCGCCTGGGCGTCTTCTTCCAGGTGGCCGATCAGTTCACGGATATCCGTGGCGAAGTGATCAGCGAATGGATCAACAACTGGTATCTTCCCACCGCTGCGGCCCCCAAAACCAGTTCGGCCCCAGTACCTGCCGTGGGAGCGGTGGATGTCCCCCGCGATGTCGTATTAAGCTGGAAGGCCGCTCCGAACGCCGCCACGCACGACGTGTATTTCGGCACGTCGCTCGACGACGTCAACGCCGCCAGCCGGAGCAATCCCATGGGGCTGCTGCTCAGTCAAGGTCAGGCGGGCACGACCTTCGATCCGCCCGGCATCCTCGATTTCAGCACGACCTACTACTGGCGCGTCGATGAAGTCAATGGGGCCCCCGATTTCACCATCTTCAAGGGCGGCGTCTGGAGCTTCACCGCCGAGCCGTTTGCCTACCCGGTGGCCAACATCGTCGCCACAAGCAACGTCATCTTTGACGAGGGAGCCGGGCCTCAGAATACGGTCAACGGCTCCGGCCTGAACGCCAACAACCAGCACTCGACCACCAGCACCGATATGTGGCTGGCCAAGCCGGTTGGCGGCGAATCGGTCTGGATCCAGTACGAGTTCGATGGCATCTACAAGCTCCACCAGATGCTCGTCTGGAACTACAACGTCCAGTTCGAGGTGATCCTCGGCTTCGGGCTCAAGGACGTCACCGTCGAATACTCTGAAAACGGGACCGACTGGACCGTGCTGGGCGATGTGGAGTTGGCTCAGGCCACAGCCAGAGAGACGTACGCCGCGAACACGACGATCGACTTTGAGGGCATAGCCGCCAGATTCGTCCGCCTGAGCGTCAACAGCAACTGGGGCGGGATGGCTCAGTACGGCCTCAGCGAGGTCCGCTTCATGTACATTCCCGTGCAGACCCGTGAGCCGCAGCCGGCCGATGGCGCGACCGATGTCAGCGTCGAAAGCGCACTGGCCTGGAGGGCCGGGCGTGACGCGGTCTCGCACGAAGTGTATCTCGGCACCGATCCCGAAGCGCTCACGCCGGCCGCGACCGTAGCCGGCAATAGCTATGCCCCCGGCGCGCTGAACCTTGCCACAACGTACTACTGGCAGGTCAATGCCGTCCAGGAAACCGAATCATGGGAAGGCGCCGTCTGGAGCTTCGCGACGCAGGAGTATCTGGTCGTCGAAGACTTCGAGAGCTATACCGACGACATCGATGCGGGTGAGGCCATCTTCGACACATGGATCGACGGCTGGGTCAACAACACCGGCTCGACGGTCGGCCATCTGCAGACCCCGTTTGCCGAGAGGACGATTGTTCGCAGCGGCCGCCAGTCGATGCCGTTGTTCTACGACAACACCGGCGTGGCCACCTCGGAAGCCGATTACACATTGACGGCCAACTGGTCGCAGCATGGCATCCGGAGCCTGTCGCTGTACTTCTACGGCGCCGAAGGCAACACGGGCCAGTTGTACGTCAAGATCAACGGGACCAGGATCGCCTACGACGGTCCCGCCGTCAACCTCGCCCGTCCGGCCTGGCAACTGTGGAGCATCGACCTGTCGAAGGCCGGCAACGTCAGCAGCGTCCGCTCGTTGACGATCGGCGTCGAGGGCGCCGGGGCCAAGGGCGTCGTGTACATCGACGACATCCGTCTGTATCCTGAGGTGCTCGACTACAGCTCGCCGGACATCACCGGCGCCGGCGATACCGTGCAGGGCGTTCCAAACGACGCGGACTGGCCGGCGGCCGAGACGCCCGCGATGGCCATCGACGACAACGTCAACACCAAGTTCCTGCACTTCAAGGGCGAGACCGAGCCGACCGGCATTCGGGTGACCCCTCTGGCGGGTGCGACGGTGGTGACGGGCCTGACGCTGACGACGGCCAATGATGCGCCCGAGCGCGACCCGGTGAAGTTTGAGCTGTATGGTTCGAACGGCACGATCGACGGGCCGTATACGCTGATTGCCAGCGGCGACGTAGTGGACTTCGCCGGCGCGACCGCCTGGCCTCGCTTCACCAAGAACGCCACGCCGATCGAGTTCGCCAACACCGTGGCATACAGGCACTATCAAGTCCTGTTCCCGGCCGTGCGCACTCCCGCGTCGGCCAACAGCATGCAGATCGCCGAAATCGAACTGCTCGGCGCTGCCCAGTAACATCCGGTCGGGTGACTGCCTCAGTCACATCATCACGGCCAAGGGTATGTCAAGGGGCCTGCACCATTGCGGTGCGGGCCCCTTTCGTTTGGCATGCCTTGTGTTGCGGACGGACCGCTCACCCGCTTGGAGGACCACGATGCGACCCGCATGAGCCGCCAGGCGTTTCCAGCCGATCCGGCAGGCCCCCGGACCGGCTTGCGACAGGCGATGGACGACACGCCCGCCCCCCTGAAGACAGATGTCGTTTGTGCCGATAGAAGCGCCATGCCTACACGGGATTGTTGTTGCTCTCCTGCCACAGATTTGATATGAATGATGAGGCCTTGAATGGCGGTTTTCGGACCCGTTGTAGCCGAGGCAGCTCCGGTCAGGACGGCCGCGTCCATGGGCCGGATAGGAAGCTGGTGTCTTCATCGGTCGCAACGATGCCCCGAGTCCCACAACACGCGGACCGGGCCAGGGACGGAAAGCACCATGCCGGCGACCTTGGGTTGTGTTCGGTCGATTTTGCGGGCAGCGGCGAAGAGGGAAGGAAGGAGGTGAGACCCATTCTGACAGCAATTCACGTCTGAAGAAAGGATCCGGAAGTACTCCCTCACGGGGAGCGTCTGCCGACCGAGGCAATGGCGTTGCGGGCCGCGGCCGGAGGTAAAGGCTTTGGCATGGGAAGGTCGATCGTTTCTTTGGCTTGTGGAAGGAGACAATTATGTGCAAGATACTGAGTCGTTTCACTGTCGTGATGTTGCTGCTGGCGGTCGCTGTGGGCCAGTCCCACGGCAGTCCGTACATTCGCGCCGCGTATTGGGACAGCAGTCAGGGCACGGCCTGGGCGGGAGACGGCGGCCCCGTGCGCGATGCCTTGGCGGCCGTCGGTTATCAAGTCGTCAACGCGGCCGAATTGAAGACCTGGATGGATGACCGCATCGCCGACCGGCGACTCAGCGTGGTCGTGATGTGTCGAGACGTCGTCCCGGACACCGTGGTCGAGTCGGTCAACGCGAACTGCACCATCCGACGGTATCTCGACGCCGGCGGCAAGGTCGTCTGGTATTCCGACTGGCCATTCTATTACGTGGGGACAACCAGCAACTCCCCGGGAAGCAACGGCGCCGTCCAGGTGCTGGGTTTCAACGCCTCCACCGGCCCCAACGATCAGAACCAGCAAGTGACGTTCACCGAGGCCGGGATTCGATGGGGACTGGTCACGCCATGGTCCTCGACGCGGCCGACATCGCCGACGGTGACGGACAATCTGACCGTCCTGGCAACGGACAACAACGGCAACGCCGCCGGCTGGGTCAAGCACTACCTGCCGGGCGACACGTTCCGCGGATTTGTCCGCATCGAAGACCACAGTGGCGCGCCCGCCAATATCCAGAACCTCATCGCGGTAGCGGAGTACGCCGAATCCATCAACACCGCGTCCGGGCCACAGCCGGAAGGCGAAGCCGCCGATGTTCCTCGCGACGTCGTGCTGAGCTGGGCAGCAGGAGAGTCCGCCGTCACGCATGACGTCTATTTCGGCACGTCGTTCGACGACGTCAATGCCGCCAGCCGCAGCAATCCGAGGGGCGTGCTGCTCAGCCAGAGCCAGACGGGCACGACCTTCGACCCGCCCGGCATCCTCGATTTCGGCCAGACCTACTACTGGCGTATCGACGAGGTCAATGGGGCACCCGACTTCACGATCTTCAAGGGCGACGTATGGAGCTTCACCGCCGAGCCGTTTGCCTATCCGCTGGCCAACATCATCGCCACCAGCAACGTCGCGTACGACGAGGGGGCCGGCCCGGAGAACACGGTCAACGGCTCCGGCCTGAACGCCGCCGATCAACACTCGATCGCCAGCAACACAATGTGGCTGGCTCGGCCGGTGGACGGTGAGTCGGTGTGGATCCAGTACGAGTTTGATCGCGTCTACAAGCTCCACCAGATGCTCGTCTGGAACTACAACGTTCAGTTCGAACTGATCCTCGGTTTCGGGCTCAAGGACGTCACCGTCGAATACTCTGAGGACGGGACGGACTGGACTGTCTTCGACGATGTCCAATTGGCACGGGCTACTGCCAGAGAAACCTATGCCGCCAACACGACAATCGACTTCGAGGGCTTGGCCGCCCGGTTCGTTCGGCTCCACGTCCACAGCAACTGGGGCACCATGAGCCAGTACGGGCTCAGCGAGGTCCGCTTCCTGTTCATCCCGGCACACGCCCGCGAGCCGCAGCCGGCCGACGGCGCCACGGCTGTGGACGTCGGCAGCGCCCTGAGCTGGCGTGCCGGTCGCGATGCGGCCTCGCATGAAGTGTATCTGGCCACGCACCCGGACAACCTGGCCCTGGCCGGTACGGTCGCAGGTGCCACGTTCGCACCGGGCAACATCGAGTTCGGCAGCACCTACTACTGGATGGTCGATGCGGTCAATCCGGATGACGCGAACCCCGTCTGGAGCAGCGCCCTGTGGAGCTTCTCGACGCAGGAGTATGCCTGGATCGAAGGGTTCGAGACGTATGACGACAACATCGACGCCGGCACGGCGATCTTCGATACATGGCTCGACGGCTGGGTGAACAACACCGGCTCGACCGTCGGCTATCTCGAAACCCCGTTCGCCGAGCGGACCATTGTCCACGGGGGTCGGCAGTCCATGCCATTGCAGTATGACAACAGGACCTCACCGTTCTACTCCGAGGCCGAGCGGACCTTCGCCAACGCGAACTGGTCGGGCAACGGCGCCGACACGCTGGTGCTGTACGTTCGTGGCAGCGCGCCATCGTTCAAGGAGACCTCCGACGGGGCCATCATCATGAGCGCGATCGGGACGGACATCTGGAACACGGCCGATCAGTTCCGCTATGCGTACAAGAGCCTCAACGGCAACGGATCGATCGTAGTCCGTGTGGACAGCCTGATTCGCAGCAACGAGTGGGCCAAAGCGGGCGTGATGATTCGCGAGACGCTGGAGGCCGGCTCGAAGCATGCGTTCGTGGCCCTGACGCCGGAACCGAGCCACGGGGCATCGTTCCAGCGTCGTCCGGTGGCCGGGACCGACAGCGCCAATACAGACGTGGCGGATATCTCGCTGCCGTACTGGGCGAAGCTGACGCGGACGAACAACCTCTTCACGGCGCAGATCTCGGCCGACGGCGTCACGTGGGTGGATATCACACCGACGGCGCCGGTGGAGATTCCGATGGCGGCGAACGTCTACATCGGTCTGGCGGTGACCAGTCACGAGGCCGCGATAACGACGGCGGCGGAGTTCTCGAACGTGTCGATGACGGGCAGCGTGACGGGCGCCTGGCAAACGGCGGAAATCGGGGCGACCCAGCCGACGGGCAACGACTCGGCCGAGCCGATGTACGTTCGGATCGAGGACAGCGCGGGCCAGAGCGTGACGGTGGTGAACGCCGATGAGGCGATCACGCTGCGTTCGTCGTGGCAGGAATGGAGAATCTCGTATGCCGATCTGGCCGGCGTCAATCTCAGCCGCGTCCAGAAGATGGTGATCGGGGTCGGCAGCAAGACCAGCCCGAAGGCTGGCGGCAGCGGCGTCGTCTACATCGACGATATCGGCTTCGGCCGACCGGCGGCTCCATAGAGCAGCCCGCCCGCGACGGGCATCGAGGCCAAGCCTGAGATGTCTGTCCGAACGAGTGAATGCCTCGGGGCCTGTCCCGATCTCCCGCCGGGACAGGCCCCATCGGTTTGTGTTTCGGGTTGACCGGAACCATCACCAACAGGATCACGCCAGGACCGGTGTCTCCGACACCCTTCGCCACAGAAACGATGGGAGGAGCTTGCACTCCCCTATTCGGGTGCGGCCGCAGACTGTCCGAAGAGAAGGTGGAGCAGGTCGTGCCATTGGGAAAAGTCGGGCACAACGACCTGCGCGCCGGCCTTGATCAGGCGGGTGCGTTTCTCCGGATTGAGACCATAGCGACGAACTTCGTCCGAGGCCACTCCGACGGCGATGCCCCCTCGCTTGCGGCACTCGCGCATCTCGACGGGGCCATCGCCGACAACGACCAGTTCGGCGCCGGACAGTTGGTTCTCGGTCATGATCCGGTCGATGACCATGCGTTTCGAGTACTTGGTGACATCGCCGACGGCGCCGTAGATGCCGCCATCGAAGAACTCGGCATAGCCCAGTGCGTGGGCCTCCCGGACCACATCCTCCTTGTCAGTGCCGCTGGCCAGATAGAGTGTAACGCCTCGATTGCGCATCGCCGCGAGAAAACCGACGGCCCCCTTGACCGTGAAGTCGCTGACGTCGAGCTGCCCGCGTTCCAGCCGGGCGATGCGGCCGTTCACCACCTCCATCAGGGCCCGGTTGTAGATGTCCTTGTAGCCGAATTTGTCGAGCACCTTGTCGGCCGGAACGATGCCGAACTCCCTGACCATCTCCACGAGGGCCTCCATCTGGAGGATCGTCTGAATCCCGGTGGACTGGTCGATGTATTCGAGCACGCGTTGACGCACCTTCTCGTAACGCGCCGTGTCCACGGTGCGGTACTGCTCGCCGAGAATCGCCTCGATCATCACCGGGGCCATCACTTGCTCCCAGCCTTGGCGAAGCGTGCTGACCGTGCCGTCGGCGTCGAAGACCGCGTGCTTGATCCGGCCGAACGGAATCGCCTCCTCGCACAGCTCGATGTCGCTTCCTTCGAGATAGCGGGCCTTTCGCGGGTCTTCAGCCAGCTCCGGCTGATAGATGTAGTCCGGCGATTGGCCCACCGCGAGGATCTCCTCGCCCGAAGCCGTGCCCGTCTGAAACAGTTTCTGAACCGTCACCGCGGCCGCCAGATTGGCGAACTCGGCCGCTTCCGCACAGGATACGCCCGCTCCGAGACACAACGCCAACGCGCTGGTCACGGTATCGCCGGCACCCACCGGATCGAGCTTCTTGAGCAGTTGAATCCCCGGGACCTCGTGCAGACCGTTACGATCGACGGTGAGGATGCCTCGCGAACCGCGGGTCAGGAACACGGGCTTGCCGAACTGCTCGTATAGACGATGGACATAGGTCTTGACGTCTTCCAGCGGCAGATCGTCGTCCAGACTGACCTCGACACCATTGAGCGCGGCGGCCTCGCGATCGTTGGTCTTGCGATGGATGCCCTTGAACTGCCGCCCATAGTGACGCGAATCGAGCAGGACGACTTTGTCCGGAAACTCGGCAAACAAGGCATTGGCCCGATCGATGAAGCTCTCGTTGGGAATGCTGCCGGGGACCTGCTGATTGACGATCAACGCATCGGCGGTCTGAAGGGCGTGACGGATGCCGGCCAGGAGGGCCTCATCGGTGGCCGCCGACCGCCGATTGAAGAAGCCGAAGTCCATCCGAGGCTGCTCGCGTCCTTCCACATACGGCTTGGCGAACGTCACCGTGTCGTAGTTCTCACTCTGGATCACCAGCGCTGTCGTATCGACGCCCAGCCCATCCAACTGCCGTCTCAGCTCGCGGCCGTACAGATCACCGCCGACGGCGCCGATGACCTGAATGGCCTTCGGCTCCAGCGCCGCCAGATTGGCCACGACGTTCGAGGCGCCGCCGAGCGAATAGTAATGCCGGGCCACCGCACGCGCCTGGAGCCCCGTCTCGACCGAAACCTCCGACCCTTTCGGATCGAGGATCCAGTAGGCGTCAAGGCAGAAATCGCCGTAGACGGCGACAGTTACCTTCTTGATGTCATCGAGAATCTCGCGGATGCGCCGTTCGTCCATTCTGTCCTCTCAGAGTCCCTGGAGAATCGCCCGATACAACAGCGGAAACGTTGCCCGCTGGTCGCCCTGCACGTAGAAGCCCCGGCCGCCAAAGGCCTGTGGAATCCGTGTCACCACGCTCTTCTGGTCCCGGAAGTAGTAGCCCTGCGCCCTTTCGTCGGCCATCTGGTCCGGGTCGTGCCGGCGTAGATCGAAATCGGCCGTCAGAATGTCACGCGGGACAGCCCCGATATTGGCGGCCATCGAAGCGGCTTTGAGCAGCACCTCCGGCCCGGTGACGGCGCTGCCGATGTTGAGCACGACGCCGCCTTCGGTCAGCTTTGTCACCTCGTGGGTATAGATCAGGAAATCGCGGCCGGAACAGCCGCCCTTGGCCTGGCCGTCGAAGCTCGGATGCTGGTCGATTACGTCGGTCCCGATCCCCACGTGCACCGTGAAGGGGACCTCGTGACGGTAGCACGCCGCCAGGACGCTCGTCTCGGGGTGGGCAAACGTTCGGGCCGAGCCCTCCGTCGCCGCCAGCGCGAGAACCTGCCTCCGGAACACCTCGTCGCAGATCATCCGGCCGAGCGTCTCGCCATAGCCCAGCTTCTGCTGGTTGCCCACGCTCAGCGCCAAGTTGATATAGGCGAACTCGTAGGCCATGCCGAACTGCCCCTGCCCCAGAGCGGCCGGAACGTTCTCACTGGTCTGTCCGATCAGGGCCAGCTCGAAATCGTGGATCGTCGTGGCCGCATTGCCCGCCACGAGCGTGACGAAACGCCGCTCGACGAGGTCGGCCAGCAGCGGGCCCAGTCCGTTCTTGATCAGATGCGCGCCGGTGAAGAGGATGACTGGCTTCTTCGCCCGGCGAGCCGCAACGATCGCCTCCGCCACCATCTGGATGTCACGCGCCGTCTGTTCGGGCACGTCGAGGTTCAGCGCATCGAGCCCGCCCGGAAAGACGAGGTCGCCGAGCGTGACCTTGTTGCTGCGGCCTTCGAGCGGATACGTCGCAATCCGGCTCGAATCGAACACCTTGTATCTGCCTTCGTACTCCATCGCGCCGTCCGATCAGAGATTCGCCTGCAACTTCTCCAGGCGTTTGATGCACTCGATCATGCAGCGGATCGTGTGGTAGTTGACCTTCCACGAATGGCTCATGTGCGTCCAGATCGGCTGGCCCTCGCGTGTCGTCAGCGGCCACCACTCCCCGACCTCATGGTGAATCATCTTATCGAACACGAAGCGGTGGACGTTCAGGTAGCTCGGCCAGTAGTCCGCCGGGCCGAATCGCAGGCAGCCTTCGAGCATACCGATCATCACCTCGGCCTGCTGCCAGAACTCCTTCTCCATGTCATAGACGCCGCCCGCATGAGGCCCTTCGGTATAGACGCCGCCGAACTCGGGATCGATGCCGTTGTCGCGGCCGTGGTCCATCGCCTTCCGGATGATGCCCTTGCACTGGTCCCAATGGCCGCCCAGCACATCGGTCGCGTGGGCCAGCAGCCAGGCGAACTCGACGTTATGCCCGGCCGACGTGTTGTCCTCGGCGTTCGGCTTGGCGCCGCCCTCGGCGAACCGGTCCCAGCCCCAGACGATGTCGAACTTGATCTGCGGGGCCACCTTCCAGTCCACGGTGAACTGCGGAATCCCCGTGGCATACTTCGGGTGCAGGATCCGCGTGAACAGCAGGTCGATATCCTCCAGCAAAGTCCGGCGGTGGATGCTCTTGCCCGTGCACTCGTACAGGGTCGTGAACGCCTCCATCAGGTGCATGTGCACGTCGAGCGTCTTGCGGTCGCCGCCCTGCGGTCCGGGCCCGCACAGGTCCCAGTTGCGTTCGAACATCTCGAAGTAGCCGCCATACATCGTGTCGGCCGCGTATTTCTTGACCAGGTCGAACGTCTTCTCGGCGTATTCCTGACCGCGCGGGTCGCCGGTGGCCAGGGTGTATTCGGCCATCGCGTACATGCCGAAGCTCAGGCCGTACATGATCTTCTTGTCGATGGCCACCTCGCCCTTGCGGTTCGTCGTCCAGTAGAACCCGCCGTACTGCTTGTCCCAGACCTTCTCGATCAGGAAATCCACGCCGTGTCGGGCGCATTCGGCGCAGCGGCCACCGCCAAAACCCGCCCGGTGCGCCGCCGACATCGAGTAGACCGTCCGCAGTTGGGCCAGCGCCGATTTCTCATCCTCGCCCGTGTCCTTGCCGTCCTTGTCGAAATGCGTGATGAACCCGCCGTAGCGGTCGTCCTTGCACCGATTCAGCCAGAACGGCAGCAGTTCCGTCGTGAAATGCTTCTTACACTCGTCCAGACAGCCCGAGACTTGATCGCGGTCGATACGCATTGCCGTACCCTTTCACCCAGTCGCCCATAGCATCCATACCCGCACGCAATCCAGGCATTCTATGCCCCCCCGCCCCACCCGTCAACAACACCTTCGACCACCGCTCGCGAAGGGGGCTGTGCGGCTTTGGGGCAAGGTCCGTCTCACGCGGCGAGCGCCGTGCGTGGCAGCCTCAAAGCGTAGTGCAACGGAGCTTTGGGGATGGTTCTTCCCATGGGCAGCCTTCTGGTATCCACGGAGCGTCTATACCCACCATCCCCAAACGCGACGCGTTTGAGGCTGCCACACGGTGGCCAGGATGTCTTCACACACACCCTGCGAAGGCAGGCGATTGGGGGTTGCAGGCGAGTTCTGGCAAAGCGCAGCACCCGACTTTGTCATTCCGACCGGAGCAAGGCGGAGCGGAGGAATCTGGCTGCGAATGAGGTGCATGCATGGTCTGGGGCCAGATGTTTCGGCTTCGCTCAACATGACAAGCACGAGCCTGTCGCAGAACTCGCAAGCGAGCTTCCGTCCCCCAAACTGCTCTCCGCTCAACCCGCCCCGGTGTGCCTCCCCGTGTCGCGGGCATCCTGCCCGCGCGTGGCGAGGGCGTCCCGCCCTTGCGTCCCTTGCTCCCCCTCACCACCCCCGCAAACCCAACCACCTCCCAGCAATCCTCACGCCACCAAAAGCCATCACGAATTGCGTGAGCCGTCACCGGAATTATCCCTCATTCGGCAACAGACCCTATCACAGCGTTCGCCATGAGGAAGGCGCGAAGCTTGCGCCAATCATCCCGTTGGTCTTCCGGCTTTCGGCCAGACGGACCATTCCTTCCTTGCTGGCTGGTGTGGAAGAGTGGAAACAGCCATCGGTCCGCCCATTCGACCGGTCGCGCTACAGCTTCTTTCATTGTCCTGTAAGGGTGGCTCTCAACCTTGTGAAGAGCGATAAGAGCCCTGCGACCGACAGAGACAACTACCCGTGGATCAAGCAGCTCCACTTGGCGGTGAATGTTCTTTGAGCACATTCGCACCTGCGCGTTCGAGACCGGGTACGCTGTTCCGCCATCGCTCTGTTTCGCCGCCGGCAGGCAGAGAACAGCGTTTGTAACCTGAAACTCATCGATCGATAGACCGAGAATCTCCGTAACCAGCTCATGGGTGAACTTCCCGGTTTGATCCGTTGCCGGATCATACGTGAGATACCCTTTCTTAGGATCGGTGGTATCGGCGAGATTTGGTGCTTCGAATACGAAAAGGACCCCACCGAGTCGGGGCCTGAACCGGCCGAAGAGTGGTCTGGCGCTTGGATGAAGCAGAGCGCCCTTCCAGCAGTCCCTGCATTTTCCCAGTTCCGCGCACAGGTGTCTCCACGCCTCGTCTACACCATTCTGCAGATGACCTTTCTGCCCGGGTGGAGTTTGCTGTCCGCAGCACGGCGTACCTCCCATACCATCTCTGCGGCAGGGAGTCCTTTCCAAACTTGAATCGTGAACGATAATCCGTGGGTTTGCAGCACGTCCGCGCGGCTGGCGGCGGACAGGCCCACACAACCTGTCTCTTATTCTCCGGTAGTTCTCGCCATATTCCGCCTTGGGGCCTTTCCAGAGAAGCTGTGCTTCCCTGTTACCACGCACGAGGAAAACTCGTGCCTCGTTCCTTGCGCTGCCTGCTATGATTTCCTCCGAAACGGTGTCTGGAATTGGCTTGGCATCCCGCCCATTCAGCAGGAAGCCTCTGATTATCAGCGTCTTGGCTCGCTTGTAGTAGCGTACAGCCGTGACATCCCTGAAGGAGTCGATCTTCGCATTGAACTCTCCTTCGGATACTATCTTAGGGAAGGAAGAAAGCTGATATGTCGCCCCAACCGATGCTTGCACGCCACCCGCATCACCCGCTACCATAGTCATATTGCTCCGTTTCTCCGCCTCGGAGTTCACGTACTCCTCCGGGCCTCGGCATTATGGTTCTATTATAGGGCGACCCTCACCAGAAATACAACAGGAAACACGGGCGATTGTATGCGTGAAGCGTGATACGTGAAGCGTTGCGGCCGGAGGCCGCGTATCTTGTATCTCGTCGTTCGTATCTCGGCGGACTTGACGCGGGGTTGATCCCGATGCACGTCGGGACACCGTGCGAATCATGCGGTCTTTCGGTGGCGCTTTCGGGCGGAGCGCTGGGTCTGGGCGCCAGCGGCAAGGACCTCGCGGGCTTCTTCGTACAGGGGGGCCAGGGACTCGGGGACCGAGTCGTGCGTGACGGCCTGGTAGGGTGTGCACTGCACACCATGTTCCACCTCGGAGGGTAATGGTGGGCGGTGCCCACCCTACGGCTCTCGCCGATCTGCCGGAGCGTCATGCCCTGCGATTGCAGGTGCCTGACCAGATCGGCCGATAGATTCGCCTCAACCTGTCTCCTTGGTTCGTCCAACGCATCGCTCCTGAACGGATTCTCACAAGCCCCACGCCGGCCATTCGTGCGTGAAGCGTTGCGGCCAGAGGCCGCGTATCTCGCATCTCGCCATTCGTATCTCGGCCAACTTGACGCGCGGGTTAGGAACCAACCTTACGGCGGCTCACGTTCTTGCTCGAAGTGCACGCAGTTCGCACGCCTGCGGGCTTCAGGACCACTCCCATTCTACAGCGGGCAGAGCCTGGTAGGGTGTGCATCGCACACCGCCCCCTTTTTCCGCCTCGGAGTTGACGCACGCCTCCGAGCGTCGGAATCATTCTACGCCGGACAGAATCTCATGAACAGGGAAGACGCGGGCGATTCCACTCGCGGCGGAAGGACTGGTACCGATGGATGTCGGGATACGGCGGTGTCCTCGCCGGGACGGGGTGCGCACCTCGCGGGAGGTATGCCCTTACGGGCACACTACAAACAGCAAGCTCTCCCGGGCACGCTACGAACGGGCTCAGCTTTGGGACTGGTCGAGGATGAGGTTCTTGACCTTCTGGCTGGGCAGGTTCAGGGCGCCGTAGGCGGCGGCCGCGGCGGCCCGCAGATCGGGCTCGGTCTCATCGGAGCCGGCCAGCTCGTAGATCTGATTGACGGTCGCGTCGGCCAGGAGGCTGCCGTGGAGCTTGGCCGAGTTGGCCAGCGAGGCAAAGGCCTCGATCCGCACGTCCATCTCGTACTCGTCGCTGAGCGCGGCCTCGGCGATCGCTCGCTGGGCGTCGGGACTGCTCAGGTAGGCCAGCGTCCGGGACGCGAGGACCTGGAGGTCATGATTCTGGCCCTTGGTCGCAGCGATCAGGGCCGAACGGGCCAGGGACAGGTCGATCACGGGATTGCGGCTGACGCCCACCTTCAGCAGGGCCTCGACCGCTCGCATCGCGTATTCTTCCGCCAGCTCGGCGGTCCAGGCGCCGGTGACGGCCTGGGGGCTCAGGGCCAGTGCCTCGGCCAGGTTCTGCACGACCAGGCGGCTCTCGTTGAAGGCCTGTCGCGGTCCGGCGTTGGCGATGGCGATGGCGGCTGTGTACCGCACCGCCCGATCGGAGAAGGACAGGGCCTGGAGCATAGGCTGGGCCGGGCCGACCGTATAGAGCAGCGAATTCTCGCCGGCGTTCGTCGCCAGGGCCTCGGCGGCACCCAAAGCAACGGCCGCATTGCGATCGTTGAGACCGCGAAGCAGGGTCTGCTGGAGATACTCGGGGCCGGCGGTCTTGGCGTAGGTCAGCGCCGAGGCGTGCTGGGGGCCGAAGTACTCCGGCATCGGCAGGCCCGTCGCCTCGGCCTTGAAGAACGCCGCCAGCCAGAGCCCGATCGAGAGCCCGAACTGCTCATCGGCCTTGAGCGACCATTCGCAGCAGCGCATCGCCATCAGCTCGTAGAAGTACGCCCGGTCCACCTCTTCGCGGACCAGACGCTCGTCATCGGGGTCCCAGAACCAGATGTTGGCGAACGCCGGACCCTCCTGCGGGGCCAGCGACTCGTCGTGGTAGTAGTACTTCTCGGCCAACTGGAAGAACATCGCGGCGGCTGGGGCGTTGCTCATCCGCGGATCGATCTTCTGGATGCTCTGGGCCGCCAGATTGCGGAGTTCGACCGACGCGTCTCTTTCCACAACATACTTCAGATACGGCAGCGACTGCGGATAGCCGATCTGCCCCAGCGCCCGGATGACCTCGGCCTTGACCGCGTCGTTGGACATCTGGAGGGCCGCTGTGAGGGGACGGATCGCATTGCGGCCGATCTGAGGAAGCGCTTCGAGGAGGTTGTCCAGCTCATCGCGCCGGGCCGGGTCGGCGATCGCATCGAGCAGGAACGGGATCGCGTATTCACCCGAGTCCTTCAGACGCCTGATCGCATTCATCTTCCCGCGGATCGTCGTGCTCAGCCGGGCGATCTCATCAACGATCACCTGGGGATCGGACCGCAGTTCGAAACGCCCCTGTTCGATTACGCCCAGAAGCTGCTTGGCCAGCGACGCCAGTTCCGTGTCACGCGACGTATCGACCACGCGCATCGCCAACTCGTACCCTTGCGGATTGGCCTGACTCAATTCGAGCAGCGTCACGGGGTCGGGATTGCCATCGAGAATGGCCTGCGCGTATCCCTTCGCCAGGTCGAACCGCCCGATCTTCGTGAAATGCAGGTAATCGTTCCAGTCGTCGGCGAGTGTCCGCTGCTGTGCAAGACTCGGGCCTGCGATCCAGATTCCGATAAGGAAAACCACGGCGACGGTTCGTCCGTTCAACATCGAGATGCCTCCAATACCCCTTGTGCCAAGATATAGGACCTTGCCCGGCTGCGGACAACGGGAAGAAGCGTCAAGCAGACCCTTTCCTGCCGGTCTCCACAGTCGGGCGGTCCGTCCCTTTCGAAGGCGGTTACAGCCAATAAGCCATTGTTGTATTCGGCCTTAATCATCCGATTCTAAAACGAAATGGCCCTTCTGTCAACAAAAAACCCCTTCCCCAGCCTCCCCATTTCCATCGCATTGCCACGCCATCGCCTTTTGCGATTTCCTATCCGTCTCAGATTGTGGCCGCCCCAGCGGCCCCAGCGGGACCCGCTGGAGGCGATACCAAGCCACAGGGCAGCCTCGGTCCGAGAACGAACATCCCGGCGGACAGGCCAAAGCGATGGCGCGGTCGA
This sequence comes from Phycisphaerales bacterium Planc_01, assembly GCA_001603075.1. Lineage (GTDB taxonomy): Bacteria > Planctomycetota > Phycisphaerae > Sedimentisphaerales > Anaerobacaceae > Anaerobaca. The sequence goes on from LVBB01000041.1 coordinate 65,292, forward strand.
ATCCTCATCAGCGGCGTCGAGATCGAGCCTCTTTGGCGTCAAGGACGGCACAGCACGGAACCGGGCGCTCGGGCCCGGCGACGCCATCCCGCCCCTTGCGGCATCCGCCCACGCAGCGGTCCCCACGCGACTACAGCGGCCGAGAAAGGGCAGAGTGGGTAATCTGGGGGATTTTGGAGGTTTTGCTTGATGTCCCAATATCGGACGTGGTATAAATGACGGTGATGCTATATGCGGTGGTCCCCTTCTGCGGACCGCCGGACCTGAGAGAGTGCAAGGGTAAGTCAGTGGGTAGAGCGGCGCCAACTCTTTGGAGGAGCGCGTTTTTTGCGCTCCAAGGCAATCCATTTGGTCCATCCGCTTGGGTTGCGCCGACAGACGAGGAAGGAGGTGATCGGGCGGATTCTGCTGTCTTCTCTCTGGCGAGACGGGATGATTCTTCGGTTTGTGCACGCGGCAGGGACGCGTCGGGAGGAAAGAAACAGGGGTTCTGAAAACCATTGGGGGGGAGAGCGTGCGGGCATGTTGTCTCGGCACGATGAAGTTGCGTTTAACTGAAGGAGGACGGTCATGTTCAAGAAGCTTACGTGGTTCACATTCATGATGGTGGCCCTGAGTATGGGCGCCGGCCTGGTGTATGGGCAATCGGTGAATATCAACTTCCAGCCGGCGGGCAGCGAAGAGCCAAACGACTACCTGCCGGACACCGGTCTGCTCTTCGGCGACCGCGACAACGGGTTCAGTTACGGCTGGGACCGCAACGTGACAGCCGACGCGCGCGATCGCAACAGCGCCAACTCACTCGATCAGCGGTATGACACCATCGTGCACTTCTCCAAGCAGGGCGACGCGACCTGGGAGATTGCCCTGGTCGACGGCGAATACGATCTGTTCATCGTCTGTGGAGATCCCGGTTATACCGATCAGACCAACACGCTGGACGTGGAGGGCACGATCGTCGTCGATGTCGACGGACAGTCTCCCGGGAACAACTTCGACGAGTTTCGCGTGACCGTCGATGTGGTCGACGGCCGCCTCACCATCAAGCCGGCCGCCGGCGCCAGCAACGCCAAGATCTGCTTCATCGACATCACATACGTCGGCCCGCCCAGGCAAGCCACGGCACCGAGCCCGGCCGCCGGCGCCGCCGACCTGCTGCGCAAAAAGGTGGTGCTGGAGTGGACGCCCGGCGCGTATGCCGTGCTGCACAACCTCTATCTCGGCACGAGCTTTGACGACGTCGCGGCGGCGGACATCGACGCCAACGACATGCCCGAGTCCGTCGTAGCCGTGACCCTCGATACGCCACGTTACGTGCCCGGCCCGCTGGCCTACGGACAGACCTACTACTGGCGCGTCGACGAGATCAGCGACGATCCCAACATCGACACGGCGATGGGCCCGGTCTGGAGCTTCACCATCCAGCCGTACAGCACGCCGATCGCAAATGTCACGGCGACGGCCTCCAGTTCGCAGAGCAGCGCCTTCGCAGCGGAACGGACCATCGACGGGTCCGGGTTGGATGAGAACGACCTGCACTCGGCCAATGGGACCACCATGTGGCTCAGCTCGGGCGCTTCGGGCGAGGTCGTGTATCTCGAATACGCGTTCGACCAGATCTATCGTCTCGATATGGCCTGGGTCTGGAACTCGAACACGGGCATTGAGGCGTCGTATGGCTACGGCCTCAAGGACGTGACCATCGAGACCTCGATGGACGGCGCCACCTGGACCGTCTTCGGCGACGTGGAACTCGCCCAGGCTCCAGGCGCCTACGGCTACGCCCCTGAAACGCTGGACATGGCCGGCACAGCCGCCAAGTATGTCCGCCTCATCGCCAACAGCAACTGGGGCGGCGGGCCCCGATACGGCCTGAGCGAAATCCGCTTCTTCGCGGTCCCCGTTCTGGCGGCAGACCCGCAGCCGGCTTCGGGGGCCGTCGAGGTCCCGGTCGATGCGACCTTGCGTTGGCGCTCGGGATTGGACGTCGTCTCGCACGAGTTGTACCTCAGCAGCAACAAGGCCGCCGTGGAGAACGGAACGGCCCTCGTCGCCGTGCTCGGCGCCGACACCGAGAGCTTCAACATCGGCTCGCTGGGTCTGAACATCGGGACGACCTACTACTGGAAGGTCAACGAAGTCAACGATGCGTACGCCCCCAGAGCCCTGCAGGGCGCGGTCTGGAGCTTCCGGACGCAGGAGTACTTCGTCATCGACAGCTTCGAGAGCTACACCAGCGCCAACCTTGGCAACACCTGGGTTGACGGATGGAAGAAGAGCGCGGGCGTGCTCAACGATTCGACCGGCAAACCCGTGCTCGATTCGGAGATCGCCAACAGCGGCAACCAGTCGGCCTTCCTGGCCTATGACAACTCCAAGTCGCCCTATCACGTCGAGATGTGGCGCGCGATCTCCGGCCGGACCAACTGGGAGGCCAACGGGGTTCGCAGACTCGTCGTGTTCTACCACGGCGACCCGGGCAACTACCCCGGTGACAAGCTCTACGCCACCATCAACGGCAAACGCGTCAATTGCAGCCATGACCTGTCCAAACCGTGGTGGAGGAGCTGGAGCATCGACGTGCACTCGCTCGGCATCAACGCACGGGACATCAAGCACATCGCCGTGGGCGTGGGCGACGTTCCCATGCCGACGGGACGCAAGGGCAAGATCTGGATCGACGACATCCGCCTGTATCGGGATGCGCCGTCCGTGCCGACTCTCGTGGATTCCGCTCTGGCGGTCAACAGCAGCGGCGCGTTCGCCGGTCAGTTCGATACGCTGATCGCCGCGTTGGGCAAGGCCGATCCGGCCATTCTTGAGGCCCTCTCGAGCGAGGAAGGCTATACCGTCTTCGCGCCGACTGACGATGCGTTTGCCGCGATGGGAATCACCGCCGCCAATGTCGGGTCCGTGGACGTCGGCGTGTTGAACGAGATCCTGCTGTACCACGTCGCCGCGGGCAAACTGACGGCGGACGATGTCCTTGCGGCCGCCCAGGTCAGCACGATCCAGGGCGCGGCCATTCAGCAGGCCAACGGCGTGCTCACCGACGCGGTCGGGCGCCAGGCCGATCTCGTGGCGGTGGACGGTGTGGCGTCGAACGGCGTGATGCACGTTATCGACGCGATGCTGCTTCCCTTCGAGATTCGCAACATCGTCGAGATGATGGTGGCGGCCAACCGCGAAGGCGATCTGGCCGGACAGCTCGATGCCCTGATCGGCGTCGTGCAGACCAATCCGGCTCTGCTGGCCCTTCTGACCGGCAGCGACGACTATACGGTCTTCGCTCCGACCAATGCGGCGATCGAGCTGCTGCGGATGGATGCGGATGAGAACCTGCTGCTGTACCACATCGCCCCCGGCGCACTGCTGGCGGCGGATGTGCTGGCGGCCGAGCAGATCGACATGCTCAACGGCGGCACGCTGACGCAGGCCGGCGGCGTGTTGGTCGACGCGGCCGGGCGGCAGGTGATGCTCGTGGCAACCGATGTGATCGCGTCCAACGGCGTCATCCACGTCATTGATGCGGTTCTGCTTCCGGTACCGGTGATTGTGAACGCCAGCTTCGAGCTGCCGGGCACAGAGAAGCAGAAGGGCTTCGACGCCGTGCCCGGCTGGGCCACCGACGCCAATGTCGTCGATTCCGGCGTCGAGACCGGCTGGACGGCAACCGATGGCGAGTGGACCGCCTATCTGATGAGCGGCGATCCGTCCATCTGGCAGATGACACCCCTGACCCTCGGCCAGGGCGACCTGTTCACACTGAAGGTCGATGCCCGAATCACCTGGGCGGCCACGACGATGCGGATGACCCTGTATTACCTTGAGGACGACGTCCGCGTTCCGGCCGCCACGGCCGATGTGGCGTTGACGGGCGATATGCAGGAGTATGCCCTGGAACTGAACGCCTACGAGGCCCCGGAGGCCGTGGGTAAGACGATCGGCATCGAGTTCGAGAATGTCAGCGACGGCAGTTCGTGGATCGGCTTGGACAAGGTTCGTCTCGAAGGCCCCACAGCCGCTCCCGAACCGCAGCCCGAGCCGGAACCCGAGCCCGAGGTCGAGTTGGAGCCGGAACTGGAGGCGGAACTCGAGGAAGTGTAACGAACAATCGAGACGACCTGCACACGCAGGCCGCACTCGGCATTTTGATCGCGGGGTCCGTACCGACACGGTACGGGCCCCGTCTTCTATTGGCGCAGAGCACTATCAGGGGATGAGGCAAAGCCTCAGATAGATTCGGGACCCCCTCCTCTGTCTGCCGCTTGGCTCAGACAGCCCTGCGAATGCCAAGCCCACATCCTGTGCGCTCGATCAATGCTTGTAGTGCGGGTGCGTTTCCTTTGCCATGCCGTTGCCCATCGCAGCCAGCAGCAGCAACTCGGCCGCGATCAGCAGGTAGACGGGCCCCAGCAGAAGACTGCACACGATGGCAACCTCCCGCGTGGACCGGTCCCATGAGCCCTTCGCGCAGCACATCGCCGCGCCTTCCGTGCAGAAGTAGCCCAGCACGGCCGAGAGGACCCACACGAGCACCAACACCAGTACCACAGACATAAGCCTTATCCTCCCAATCCAGAGGACGATGACGGCCTGTTAAGGTGCCGGATCATGCCAACGCGAAATGCCAAAGATGTCGCAACCGCCTCTATTATACCGCGCCGTATGACAAGAAACCGTCTGTGGACATTTTTTTCAGCAGAAAAAGAGAAATTTCCGCTCATCCGTCGCGGCAGCGGCCGAACCGGAACGCTTCGACCGCCGGCCGCGTCCGCGCTTTCACCATGACCTGCTCGATTCGAGCCGCGATCTCCGGGTTCTCGGGCGCAACATTTCGCCGCGCGCCAGGGTCGTCCAGCCCAGCGTCGCCGCCAGTCCCGGTTATCGGAACGCTTCGTTGAATTCGGCGGAGGCCGTCGTCAAAGGGGCGTCGGACGCAAATTCTTCTCGGACCTGACAGGATCGGCCGCAGCCGCCGCAGAAGAAGAACCGATATCTGCCGTGGCAGTCGGAGCGCCGCGCGCTTCTCTTGGGGGTAGTAAATGGCAGGGGTTCAGACGTGACCGCTCGTTCCAGCAGAATGATCAAGATACTCGTTGTCGAAGACGATCCGGTGGATCGACGGATGCTCGAGCGCGCGCTGGCGACGTGCTCTCTCGGCAACATCACAACACAACAGGCCACCTCACTGGGGGAGGCCGTCGCCCGCCTCGACGAAGACAAACCCGATGTCGTGCTTCTCGATCTGGGCCTGCCGGACAGCAGCGGACTCGATTCCGTTTCCACTCTCGAAACCTGGATCGATGAAGTCCCGATCATCGTGCTCACCGGACTCGAAGACAGGCAGACGGCCCTCCGAGCGGTGCAGAAGGGGGTCCAGGACTACCTGACCAAGGACTGCATCACCGGCGACATCCTGACCCGGGTGATTCGCTATGCCATCGAGCGCAAAGAGCACGAGCGGCGGCTGCGTTCGGTCGAAGACCGCTACCGCATGGTTTTTGAGAACTCGGCTGTGGCGATCACCGTGGCCGACGAGGCGCTGCGGCTTGTCTCCTGGAATCAGGTGGCCGAAGAGCTTCTCGGCATGAATCGGTCGGACCTGTTCGGCCGCGAAGTGCGGACTCTGTACCCGCAGGAGGAATGGCAGCGAATCCACGCTCACGACATCCTGCGCAGCGGCGGCCATGCCCATATGGAAACGACGATGATCCGCAGGACCGGCGAGATCATCGACGTCGATCTGTCCCTGAGTGTGTTGACCGACGCGCGCGGCAGGATCACGGGCTCAATGGCCGTGGCCAGGGATATCACGCAGCGCAAGATCACGGAGAGGGCTTTGCGCGAGCGGGAAGAACGGCTGGAGCTGGCGATCTCCGGTGCCGATCTGGCGACGTGGGACTGGAACGTCGTCACCGGCCGCATCCGTTTCAACGCTCGATGGGTGGAGATGCTGGGATATGCCGTCGGCGAACTACGTCCGGATATCGGGGTCTGGCAGGACTTGCTTCATCCCGACGACAAGGCACGGGCGATCGGGGCCTTGAACGCCCATCTGGTGGGTCAGACGTCCTCGTATGACGCCGAGTATCGCCTGCGTCACAAGTCGGGCCGGTGGGTGTGGGTGCTGGACAAGGGACGCGTGATCGAGCGCAACGAGAACGGCAATCCCACACGGGCGTGTGGCACGCACCTGGACATTACCGCACGCAAGGAGGCCGAGACACATCTGAAGCAGGCCAAAGAGCGGGCCGAGCAGATGAGCCGCGAACTCATGGAGGCCACGGAGCGGGCCAACGAGATGGCGAAGCGGGCGGAGGCAGCCAATGCAGCCAAGAGCCGCTTCCTGGCCAATATGACCCACGAGATTCGCACGCCCATGAACGCCATCATCGGTTTCAGCGACATCCTGGCCGAACACGACCTTGGGGCCGAGTTGCAGCAATATGTCGAACTCATTCGCGACAGCGGCCACCATCTTCTCCGCCTGATCGACGATATTCTGGATCTGTCCAAGATCGAGGCCGGCCGCATGCAGATCGAGCCGCGCGACTGCCGATTGACGGTGGTGCTGAACTCCATCGAGGCCATGATGCGTCCTCTGGCCGAAAAGAAGGACCTCCAGTTCGAGGTGATGTGCAGTCCAGACGTGCCCGATCTGGTGCATACGGATTCGGCTCGCCTGCGGCAGTGCCTGGTGAACCTCGTCGGCAACGCCATCAAGTTCACGGAAACCGGCCACGTTCACGTCCATGTCCTTCTCGACGGGGAGCGGACCGATCCGTGTCTTCGGTTCGACGTCGAGGACACGGGGATCGGCATTGCCCCAGACAAACAGGAGATAATCTTCGACGCATTCGAGCAGGCGGACGGAACAACCACGCGCCACTACGGAGGCACGGGGCTGGGACTGGCGATTACGAGAAAGCTGGTCGAGCTTCTCGGCGGCGCGGTCCATGTGAAGAGCCGCCCCGGACAAGGCTCGGTGTTTTCACTGACCATGCCGGCCGGCTTCTGCACACTGGACAATCCGCCATCGTCGGTCTCGCTGCCGGTCGAGTCTGCCGTCACGGACGATCTTGTGCGAAACATGCGCTTCTGCGGCCGCATCCTGGTGGCCGAAGACACACCGACCAATCAGCTCCTGATCCGTCTGATCCTCGAACAACTCGGAGCAGAGGTGACTCTGGCGACGGACGGCGACGAGGCGGTCGAAGAGGCAACCCGCCACCCGTACGATCTGATCCTCATGGACGTGCAGATGCCCCAAAAGAACGGACACGAGGCCACACGCGAGCTGCGCCGTCGCGGCTTGACAGTCCCGATCGTCGCCCTGACCGCTCATGCGATGAAGGAGGACCGGCAGGCTTGTCTGGCGGCCGGCTGCGATGGCTATCTCGCCAAGCCCATCGATCGAGACGAGCTTGTACGCATCCTGGTCCGGCACCTTCCGTCGCAGGAGGAACCGACCCGGCCGGCGATCGGCTCGCGATCGTCATCGTCGGAGGACCGTGACGTGATGACGTCGAACGAGCCTGTCCCGGAGCCGGTCATCGCGTGGGACCGACTCATCTCGCGGATCGTCGACGAGGATCTCGCCAGGGAACTGATGCCCGCCTGCGTCCAGGACAACAGGGCCCGTCTGGAATCCCTGCACGAAGCGGTAGAGGCACGAGATGCCGGCGGCGTGAAATCGTACGCCCACGCGATCAAGGGATCGGCCGCCAACCTCGGGGCCGAACGGCTCTCGCAAGCCGCCCGCCGGCTCGAACACATGGCGACCGTGCAGGACCTGTCTTGCGCTGAAGAGTGCCTGGAGCAAATCCAGGAGGAGTTCGCTCGATTTGAGGCGTTCGTCTCACAATCGAATTGGATCGAGCTGGCCAGAACACAGGGCCACACAGAACGATCACTACAACCGTCAGATGACACAAACCCATAAGAGCTTAAGGAGACTCGCCGTGAAGTGTCTGATTGTCGAAGATGATTTCATATCCGGAAAGTTGCTGGAGACCTATCTGTCCGACTGCGCCGACTGCTCCGCCGCCTGCGACGGACCCGAGGCGGTCGAGGCGTTCGTCGATGCGTTGGATTTCGGCCAGCCGTTCGATCTGATCTGCCTGGATGTCATGATGCCGGGCATGAACGGCCATGAAGTCCTGACCGAGGTTCGCCGGATCGAGTCAGAGCGGGGCATCGGAGGGCTGGACGGCGTCAAGGTGATCATGACCACCGCCCTGGACGATTCGGGCAACATTATGGGCTCGTTCCGCGAAGGCTGCGAGGCCTACGTCGTCAAACCCGTGCGCAAAGACAAGCTGCGCACAGAAATGGAAAAGCTCGGTCTGCTGAGCCCAAGCCGTTAGCGTCGTCCGAGCCCAATCCTCACCGGTTCGCTCGCCCCTGCGCGATCGGTGCGCACCGTTCTCATCGCCGATGGGCAGGCAGCGAAGCCTCCGCAGGTCCGTCTCGGTATCGGATGCGAATCCTCTGGCGGTTTGGGCCCAAACGCGTATAATTCCGGGTCGATAAGGCAAGAAACGACCTCAATTCGAAAGCCCAGGATGGAAACAATTGACAATATTGCCCTGCCGCAGCGCGTCGCTCACGTCAAGGCCGGCGACCGAGACATCTACATCGTCGGCACCGCTCACCTGTCGAAGGACAGCGTGGAGGACGTTCGCACGACGGTCGAACGGGTCAAGCCCGATGCGATCTGCATCGAGTTGTGCCAGGGACGCTACCAGGCCATGACCCAGGCCGACAACTGGGCCAAGATGGACATCTTCAAGGTCATCCGCCAGAAGAAGGCCACCTTCCTGCTGGCGCAGTTGATTATGACCAGCTTCTATCGGCGTCTGGGCGAGAAGCTGGGCATTCAGCCGGGAGCCGAGATGCTCAAGGGCATCGAGCTGGCCGAAGAGACCGGTGCCCAACTGGTCCTGGCCGACCGCGATATCGAGATCACGCTCAAACGCGTCTGGGGCTATCTGAGCTTCTGGAACAAGTTCAAGCTCTTTCTCCACATGGCCACAGGCGTTCTCGTGCGCGAGGAGATCGACAGCGACATGATCGAGACCCTCAAGCAGCAGGATCAACTCGAAGCCGTGATGGCCGAGTTCGCCGCCAAGTACCCCGAGATCAAGCGAAGGCTGATCGACGAGCGGGACACCTACCTGGCCGAGAAGATTCGTACGGCGCCGGGCAAGATCGTCGTGGCCATCGTCGGGGCCGGCCACCTCCCGGGCATCACGCAGCAGGTCCACGAGCCCCATGCGCTCGATGAGCTGATGGAGTTGCCCGTGAAATCCATCTGGCCGACGATCATCAAGTGGGGCGTTCCGCTGGCGATCCTGATCCTGATCGCCTACGGGTTCACGAAGGGCGCCGATCACGGGTTCCAGAACGTCACCATCTGGTTCCTCGTCAACGGCGTGCTCTCGGCCCTGGGCGCTGCGGCGGCCCTGGCGCATCCGCTGACGGTGCTCTCGGCGTTCCTGGCGGCCCCGCTGACCAGTCTGAATCCCCTCGTTGCCGCCGGCTGGGTGGCGGGCATTGTACAGGCTCTCATCAAGAGGCCGCGGGTCAGCGACCTGGAAGACCTGCCCGACGCCATCGGCAGCGTGCGCGGCTTCTGGACCAATCCGGTCACGCGCATCCTGCTGGTCGTGGCGCTGGCCAATCTCGGCAGCATGCTCGGGACGTATATCGCCGGCGCCTGGATCGCCGCCCGGTCCGTATAGGCCCCTCTACGGCTGAACCGCGCGGTCGTAGAACCGTACGTCGTCCACCATTCCCGACCAGAACGTTCCGGGGGCAAGCCCCTCGCCGGCTCCCAGGAGAAAGCCCGCATTCGAGGCCCTGAGAGTGCCGAGGTCGCGTGCATCGGCCGCAACCTCCCGGCCGTCGACGTAGAGATGTCGCCTCAGGCCCGTCCAGACGAGCCGAACCCGATGCCACTGGCCGTCGGTGACGACCTGCTCCGACACCAGCGGGACGGTCATACGCCCCCCGTCGGTCAGATGGGTCAGGATCGCGCCGCTCACCGCGTCGGTGGCGATCCACGCCACGCCGGTACCGGAGGCGTCCGCCCGAGAGAGGATCACCTGTCCCGGCCGGCCCCCCTTGACCCAGACGAACACGGTAAACGGCCCATCCGCCGGGCGCAGGATCGTTCGCGCGCTGACGTAATCGTCAATCCCATCCAACTCCAGGGCCCCGCCGATCACGCCGCCATCGGGCCGCCACTGCGGCCCGCCGTGCAGGGTCCCTTCAAAGCGTCCGAGCACATCGGCAGCCAGATCGCCCGCAGTCTCGTCAAGCAGCCAGTGAGCCACAAGATTAGGATATTTCAGCCAGTACATCCCCACGCCCGCCAGGTCGAGCCAGTCGATCAGGTCGTCCCCATCGGGCGCCGGCGCGATATCCAATGATGGCTCCAAGGTCAGCCACTGCTGAGCCAGATGGGCAAAATCCAGCAGGTTCACCACACCGTCATGGTTGAAGTCGGGCGCTCGCCGGACGCCCATAAGATATGGGACGATGGCCTCGGCCATGAGTCCGGCACCCTCGGCGTTCGGGTGAATCCCGTCGGGGAACAGGCTGCCGTGGTCTTCCAGGGCTGTGTACAAGTCGATGATGGGCGCGCCTGTCTGAGCTGAAATCTCGTCAATCATCGGCAGGATCTCATCGTGGATCACCTGGGGCCGGATTGTGAAGTTCACATAGAAGGCAGGCACGGGCTTGCAGATCCACACCACCGGCCCGCTCGGCAGGGCCCGAAACGCCTCGATCATGGCGATGTAGTCGGAGACGTACTCGTCCGCGTAGGCCCAGTTCTGGGGCTTCGAGTCGTTGGTGCCCAGCTTGATGATGACGATGTCCGGATTGCTGGCCCGCGCACTCTGGTAGGCGCTCTCGCGGATGTAAGGCTTGTCGCCCTTGCTCAACAGCGTCGCGCCACTGACGCCGAAATTCTCGACCTTCCACGCCGGATCGAACTCTTTCAGCATCCGCTCCAACTGGGCGGGGTAGCCGTCTCGCAGCCGGTCGGAAATGCCCGAACCGTAGGTGATGCTGTCGCCGACACAGGCGACGAGCCTGGCCTCGGCCGCACTTGCACAGCAGAACACCATCAGAAGGATGAACAGGGCTTGGCTTTTCATGACTCCACTCCTGTCAATGCGTGATGTCCGTCGCCGTCAGGAAAGCTCCATCGGCCGTCCTCCATTCTAACGTGCGCCGGGACCCCCTCAAAGCGGAATCCGATGAGGACGGACGGTTGACCGCGCTCGGGTTCGCCGGTAGGATACCGGTTTTTACGGCCATTAGGAGTGTTTACGCATGACAAATGTGACACTGGTACTCGGGGATGGGATCGGCCCGGAGATCGCCGAGGCGACGCGTCGATGCATCGACGCCACCGGCGCGAACATCACGTGGGACCTTGCCGAGGCGGGCGTGGACGTCATGGAACGCGAGGGCACCCCCCTGCCCGACGTCACGGTCAAGTCGATCGCGCACAACGGCATCGCCCTGAAGGCGCCAATCACGACACCGGTCGGCACCGGCTTTCGCAGCATCAACGTGCACCTGCGACAGGCGTTCGACCTGTACGCCTGCCTGCGGCCGTGCAAGAGCTACGAGGGCGTGCGAAGCCGGTATTCGGACATCGATCTGGTGCTCGTGCGGGAGAACACCGAGGACCTCTACGCGGGGATCGAGTTCGAGAAGAGCAAGAACGAGACGCTCGAACTGATCGAGTGGCTCAACAAGCACAGCAAGCGGCAGATCCGCCCGGATTCGGGCATCAGCATCAAACCGATCTCCGTGGCCGGCACCGATCGCATCGTCCGCTTCGCGTTCGAGTATGCCAGGAAGATGGGCCGCAGGAAGGTCACCAGCGTCCATAAGGCCAACATCATGAAGTTCTCCGACGGGCTTTGGCTCGATGTGAGCCGCCAGGTCGCCAGGGACTATCCCGACATCGAGTTCGAAGACCGCATCGTTGACAACATGTGCATGCAGTTGATCCAGAAGCCCGAGCTGTACGACGTGATCGTGCTGCCCAACCTCTACGGCGACATCCTCAGCGACCTTTGCGCCGGTCTGGTCGGCGGATTGGGCGTGGCGCCCGGCGCCAATATTGGCGCCAAGGCCGCCATCTTTGAGGCCACCCACGGCAGCGCGCCGAAATACAAGGGCCAGAACAAAGTCAACCCGACGGCCCTGATCCTCAGCGGCGTTTTGATGCTGCGTCATCTCGGCAAGACCGCCGAGGCCGACAAGCTCGAGAAGGCCGTCGCCGCAGTGATCGCCGAGGGCAAGGACGTCACGTACGACATGAAGCCGAACCGCGACGACCCGACCGCCGTCGGCACCCGTGAGATGGCCGACGCCATCATAGGAAAAATCTGAAATCCGAAGCACGAAATCTGAAACAAATTCGAAGAACAAAGCTCCAATGACCGAAACGCTGTCGCCGGCCGGTGGGAGCCGTTTCGAATTTTGAATTCCGGTCATTCGTGCTTGTTTCGGATTTCGTGCTTCGTGTTTCGAGCTTCAGGTCAGGGAGGTCAGCATGGCCAAGACAGCGCTGGTTCCGATCGCCGATGGGACGGAAGAAATTGAGGCCGCCTGCCTCATCGACACGCTGCGGCGCGCGGGCGTCGAGGTCACCGTCGCCTCGGTCGGCGCCCTGCAGGTCACGGCCAGCCGGGGTATGAAGATCGTCGCCGACGCTTCGATCGCCGATTGCACCGGCCGGGTGTACGATTGCATCGCCCTGCCCGGCGGGATGCCCGGCGCCGAGCACCTGCGCGATTCGGCACCGCTGATCGCCATGCTCCGGCAGCAGAAGGACGCCGGCCGGCTCTACGCCGCCATCTGCGCCTCCCCGGCCGTCGTCCTGCACCATCACGGCCTGCTGGAGGGCGTCAAGGCGACCTGCTATCCGGCGATGCAGAGCCAGTTGCACCCGAGCCAGGTCTCGCACGACCGCGTCGTCGTCGACGGCCCGTGCGTCACCAGCCAGGGTCCGGCTACCGCCGTCGAATTCGCCCTGAAACTCGTCGAGCTTCTCGTCGACCCCGCCAAGGCCAAAGACGTCGCCGGCGCCATGCTCGTCATTTAGGCCCCGCAAGACCGCGTTCGGGCCCCCGCCGTCATATCGCGGCGAGCGCCGAGATTTCCGGCGCTTTGTTGTTGACGCAAACCGGGACACCTTCTAATCTGTGGCCCGTTGTTGGTGTGTCCCGAAGGTGGGGACACCGAAAAGAGGGAATCCGGTGCGAATCCGGAACTGTCGCGCAGCGGTAAATGGGAACGACCGCCATCATCGAGCACTGCCCCAACGGGTGGGAAGCGATGGCTGGTAGGAACGCAGGGGCCGACCCTGACACGCCCACAAGTCCGAAGACCTGCCAACGACCCACACGGTCCGTGTGGACAAACGGCGATTTCGCTTTCGCAGGAAAGGCAATTGCTCGTGCGGACGCCGGCAGGCAGAGTTCCTCGCCTCGGTGCCCGATGGCACGTCTTTGCGCGTCCTCCCCCAGCGAATTGCCGAGCAGTCGGATACCCGGTGCGCGTGCACCCACCGATCCGCCGTCAACGGTCTTTGGAAGAAGGACGCCGTAAAGCCGTCGTCTCAGCAAGGAGTGCTGTCATGTCCCACCTCGTCGAAGCGCACAACACCACGTCGAAAACGCTCACCCCCCTGCCGTGCCGGTTTGCCGCCGTCCGCAAACGAGACGGCAGACAGGCCCCGTTCGACGCATCGAAGATCCAGGAGGCCATTCGAAAGGCGGCAGAGGCGACGGGCGAGTTCGGGCCGGAGACGGCCGGCCAACTGACCGTCCGCGTCCTGAGCCTGGCCCAGATGACCCTGACGACAAGCGAGCCGGGCGTCGAGCAGTTGCAGGACCTCGTCGAGGACGTCCTGCTCACCAGCCCGTTCAAGAAGACCGCCAAGGCCTATATCCTCTACCGCGACCAGCACGCGCGAATCCGCGAACTGGTGCAGAAGGCCGACGTCGACCTGATCGACAACTACCTCAACCAACTGGACTGGCAGGTCCAGGAAAACAGCAACATGGCCTACTCGCTCCAAGGGCTCAACAACTACATCTCCAGCGAGGTCAGCAAGACCTATTGGCTCAACAAGATCTATCCGCAGAACATCCGCGAGGCGCACGCATCGGGCGATTTCCACATGCACGACCTGGGCATGCTCAGCGTCTACTGCGTCGGGTGGGACCTCCACGATCTGCTGCGCTGCGGCTTCCAGGGCGTCGCGGGCAAGACCGAGAGCAGTCCCGCCCGGCATTTCCGCACCGCCCTCGGGCAGATCGTCAACTTTTTCTATACGCTCCAGGGCGAGGCCGCCGGCGCTCAGGCGTTCTCCAATGTGGACACGCTGCTGGCCCCATTCATCCACTATGACGGTCTGGATGAGCGAGAGGTGCGGCAGGCCCTCCAGGAGTTCATCTTCAATGTGAACATCCCCACTCGTGTGGGCTTCCAGACACCGTTCACCAATATCACGCTCGATCTGAAACCGCCGACGACGCTGGCCGACCAGCCTGTGGTGATCGGCGGCCGACTGATGGACCGCACCTACCGCGAATTCGAGCCCCAGATGCGCATGTTCAACCGGGCCTTTCTCGACGTGATGGCTCAGGGCGACGCCAAGAACCGGGTCTTCACGTTCCCGATCTCCACCTATAACATCACCTCCGATTTTGACTGGGACGCGCCGGAGTTGGAGAATCTATGGCAGGTTACAGCCAAATACGGCTTCCCCAACTTCGCGAACTTCATCAACAGCGACATGTCGGTGGCCGACGCCCGATCGATGTGTTGCCGCCTGCGTCTGGACCTGCGTCACCTGGAGAAGCGTGGCGGCGGGCTCTTTGGAGCCAACCCCCTGACCGGCTCGATCGGGGTGGTCACGATCAACATGCCCCGGCTCGGTTACATCAGCGCCGACGAGGGCGAATTCGTCGAGCGACTCGATCGGCTCATGGACCTGGCCCGCAGCAGCCTGGAGATCAAACGCAAGCTGCTCGAACGGCTCACCGACAGGAACCTCTACCCTTACACGCGGTTCTATCTCAGGAGCGTCAAGGAACACTATGACCAGTACTGGCACAATCACTTCTCCACAATCGGGCTGGTTGGGATGAATGAGGCCGGCCGGAACCTGTTGGGAAAGGACATCGGGACCGCCGAGGGCAGGGGCTTTGCCGCCCGAATCCTGGACCACATGCGGGCGTGCCTGCTGGCGTTCCAGGAGGAAACGGGCAATCTGTACAACCTCGAAGCCACACCCGCCGAGGGGACCAGCTATCGTCTGGCTCGCCTCGACCGACAGAAGTACCCCGATATCGCCAGCGCCAACACATCGCCACAGGCCGGCCGGAACGAGCCGTTCTACTCCAACTCGACGCATTTGCCCGTCAACTACACCGACGACATCTGGGAAGTGCTCGAACTCCAGGACGACCTTCAAGCCAGGTACACCGGGGGCACCGGCCTGCACATCAATCTGGGCGAGGCCGTCGCCGACCCCGGGGCCGTCAAGCAGTTCGTCCGCAAGGTCTGCACGAACTACCGGTTGCCCTATTTCACGATCTCCCCGGTGTTCAGCATCTGCACCGAGCACGGCTATTTGCACGGTCGGATTCAACAATGTCCGCACTGTGGCAGGAACACGGAAGTATATGCCCGCGTGGTCGGCTACCTGCGCCCCGTCGATCAGTGGAACGAGGGCAAACAGGCGGAATTCGAGCAGCGACGCTATTTCCGGATCAAGGCGACCTCATGAGAATCGGCGGTTTTCAGGCATTGACATTGAGTGACTATCCGGGCCATATGGCGTCGATCGTGTTTACGCAGGGCTGCAACTTCCGCTGTCCGTTCTGCCACAACGGATCGCTGCTGACCTGCGACCGCCCGCTCGCCGAGCAGATCGACGAGGGCCGCGTGTTCGATTGCCTGCGGGCCCGCGCCGCCTTCCTTGACGGCGTGGTCCTCAGCGGCGGCGAGCCGACGATACAAGAGGACCTTATGGCGTTCATCGAACGGGTCAAAACGATGGGACTGAAGATCAAACTCGATACGAACGGCAGTCGTCCAGAGGTCCTGCGCGACCTGCTGGAGAGTCGACGACTCGACTGCGTGGCGATGGACATCAAGGCCCCGTTCAGCAAGTACGACCGACTGACCGGCGTCGAGGCGCCCGTCGAGGCCATCCGTGAAAGCATCGCCCTGCTCGTCGAAGGCGAGACGCCGTGCGAGTTCCGCACGACGTTCGTTCCCTCGCTGCTGTCGGAAGGTGACATCGACGAGATTCGATCCTACCTGCCGGCCCACACGCGATACACCGTGCAGGCGTTCGTTGCCGACAACGCGCTCGACGCATCGCTTCGCTCGGCAGCGGAGCTCCCGCGTGACAAGACAGACGACATCCCTCATCATCTTGACTGGTTTTCAGGAGAGTAGAACATGGCAATCAGTGCCAGCCTCGGATTTCCCCGCATCGGCGCCCATCGAGAACTGAAGAAAGCCGTGGAGGACTACTGGGCCGGGCGGACCGACCGCCAGGCCCTTGAAGCGACGGCCAGACGGCTTCGGCTCGACCACTGGCGGCTCCAGAAGGATGCCGGCATCGAGCATATCCCCTCGAACGACTTCTCGCTCTACGACCAGGTGCTCGACACGACTTGCATGCTCGGCGCGGTCCCATCGCGATTCGGCTTCGAAGGCCCGCTCGTCGACGTGGACACGTATTTCGCCATGGCCCGAGGCGCCGAGAAGGCCCACGCGATGGAGATGACCAAGTGGTTCGATACGAACTACCACTACATCGTGCCGGAATTCGAGGCGGGCATGGAATTGCGGCTGGCGTCCACGAAGATCGTCGATGAGTTCCTCGAAGCCAAAGGCCAGGGCATCCTCACGCGGCCGGTGCTGCTCGGCCCGGTCTCCTATCTGCTCCTGGGCAAGGCCAAGAGCCCCGACATCGACCCGCTCGATCTGCTCGATCGCGTGCTCTCGGTCTACGTCGAGGTCATCGGCCGGCTCGAATCGGCGGGCGCCGAGTGGATTCAGGTCGATGAGCCCGTGCTGGTCCTCGATCTCGATGAGCGAGCCCCCGCCGCGTTCCGGCGTGCCTACGAACGCATCGCCCAGGCAAGGAAATCCCTGAAGCTGTGCCTGACCACATACTTCGGCCGCCTTGACGGCAACCTCGAATGGGCCATGAC
Source organism: Phycisphaerales bacterium Planc_01 (assembly GCA_001603075.1). Classification (GTDB taxonomy): domain Bacteria; phylum Planctomycetota; class Phycisphaerae; order Sedimentisphaerales; family Anaerobacaceae; genus Anaerobaca. Next base: position 82,562 of record LVBB01000041.1, read on the forward strand.
GCCGCCCTTCGACGCCATCGGCCTCGACCTGGTTCGGGGCCCCGACCAACTGGAACGGGCCGTCGCCCTGCTGGGCGAAGGCCGCATGCTGAGCCTGGGCGTCGTCGATGGGCGGAATATCTGGCGGACCGACCTGACCGGCGCCCTCGATCTGGTCCGGCAGGCGGTTGCGAAGCTCGGACCCGACCGGATCATGGTCGCCCCGTCGTGCTCGCTGCTTCACTGCCCCGTCGATCTGGCGAACGAACGGGCGCTATCGCCTGAGCTGCGCGAGCGGATGGCCTTCGCCGCCCAGAAACTCGAAGAGATCTGCACACTCACCCGGGGCGTCAACGAAGGCGCCGGCGCCATCGACGCACAACTGCAGGCCAGTCGCGACATCTTCGCCCGCCGGGATAGCTCCGTCCAGGTCCGCAACCCGGCCGTTCGCAAGCGCCTCGCCGAGCTTTCGGACGAGATGTTCAAAAGGCACAGCCCCTTCGCCAAGCGCAAACAGACGCAGCAGGTCCGCTTCTGCCTGCCCGCGCTGCCCACAACGACGATCGGTTCGTTCCCGCAGACTCGTGAGATCCGCAAGGCGCGGGCCGACTTCAAAGCCGGCGCGCTCGGCGAAGCGGACTACCGACAGGCCATGCAACGCGAGATCGAAGCGGTGATTCGCTTCCAGGAAGATGTCGGGCTGGACGTTCTGGTCCACGGCGAGCCGGAGCGAAACGACATGGTCGAGTATTTCGGCCAGTTGCTCGAAGGCGTCGCCTTCACGCAGAACGGCTGGGTGCAGAGCTATGGCTCGCGATGCGTCAAGCCCCCGATCATCTACGGTGACGTCCGCCGGCCCAGGCCGATGACCGTCGAGTGGAGCACCTACGCCCAGTCGCTGACGGACAAGCCGGTCAAGGGGATGCTGACCGGCCCGATCACCATCCTGCAATGGTCCTTCGTTCGTGAGGACCAGCCCCGCAAGGACACCGCGTACCAGATCGCCCTGTGCATTCGCGACGAGGTGGCCGACCTGGAGGCGGCTGGCATCGGCATCATCCAGATCGATGAGCCCGCCATCCGCGAAGGCCTGCCGCTGCGAAAGTCGCTGCGGCCCGAATACCTGCGCTGGGCGGTTGCGGCCTTTCGCCTGGCCACCTGCGGCGTCGAGGACCGCACCCAGATCCACACGCACATGTGCTACAGCGATTTCAACGAAATCATCGAGGCCATCGCCGGTCTCGACGCCGATGTGATCTCGATCGAAGCCTCCCGCTCGGACGTCAAGTTGCTCGACGCCTTCGTGGACTACAAATATCCCAACGACATTGGGCCGGGCGTGTATGATATCCACAGCCCGAGAGTGCCCTCGACCGAAGAGATGGTGGACTTGATCCGGCGGATGGCCCAGACGCTCCGCGTCGGTCAGTTGTGGGTCAACCCCGACTGCGGCCTCAAGACGCGGCAGTGGCCCGAGGTCGAGGCGTCTCTGAAGAACATGGTCCTCGCCGCTCGGAAGATGCGAGAGGAATTGGCGTGATCGCCGCAACGATCAGAACAGGAGCAAACCGATGAGCATACGCCCGGACGTGTGGATCAAGAAGATGGCGATCGAACAGCGGATGATCGAGCCGTTCATCGAGCGGCAGGTGCGCCAGCGAGACGGCCGTTCCGTCGTTTCTTACGGCCTGTCCTCCTTCGGTTACGACATTCGCGTGTCGCGGCACTTCCGCATCTTCACCAACGTCTATGGATCGGTCGTCGATCCCAAGGCGTTCGACGCCAGAGGACTGGTCGAAGTCGAAGGCGATGTCTGCCTGATCCCGCCCAACAGCTTCGCGCTGGCCCTGAGCGTCGAGACGTTCCGCATCCCCAAGAACGTGCTGACCCTCTGCGTGGGCAAGTCCACCTACGCCCGCTGCGGGATCATCGTCAACGTCACGCCCTTCGAGCCGGGCTGGGAGGGCCGGGCCGTGCTGGAGATCTCCAACACCACGCCCCTGCCGGCCAAGGTGTACGCCGACGAGGGGCTCGCGCAGGTCCTGTTCTTCGAGTCCGAGACGCCCTGTGAGGTCTCCTACGCCGACCGCTGCGGAAAGTACCAGCACCAGGACGATATCGCCCTGCCCCACGTGTAGCGCGACCACCCATCATTGGGAAAGAAGGACCGCGCTGTACGCCGCCAGGGCGATGGTCCCTGACGCCGGTTGGCCATCATATCCCTGTGGCTCGGCCGTCACGGCCGGGCCGCCCAGGTCGCCGAATTCCTGATCGTACGCCTTGCTGTCGCTGTTGAACCGGACCGACCAGTGGCCTACAGCAGGCAGACCGATCCGGTAATCGCGCCGCGGCTCGGCAGAGAAGTTCGCGGCGACCACCACACTGTCGGCCGGCCCGCCCCGGTCCCATCGGTGATAGGCAAGGACCTTCTGCTCCTGATTGACATGGAAGACCTCGGCGTTCTGCCCGCACAGCCCCCGGGTGTAGCCGCCCCGGTTCAGACGCAGGCCAATCAGGTCCTTGTATAAGCGCAGGATGCCGACGAACCGCTCCTTCTTCGACCAATCGATCGGATCGTCGTCGCGAAACCAGTCGTCTTCGAGGAACTCCTGCCCCTGGAAGATCATCGGAATGCCCGGCGCCGTGAACACCAGGGCCGCGCCTAGCGTCGATCGCTTCTTCGCAATCCACGTTGCGGCGTGGTCAGGCGCCAGCTCTTCCGGAATGCGGGCCTTGCCGTTGGCCACCTCATCATGCGATTCGGTGTAGATCACGCGTGCGAATGCATCGTGGCCGACGCGGCGCACGATCGCGTCACGCACCGCGTGGAGATTTCGCGCCGCATCGTCGGCGGCGAGAAGAGCCTGACGAACCTCGTGCACGAATCGCCCATCCCACTGCGTGTTGAATCCCGCACCGCCGTCCTGGTGGGCCGCGACGAGTGCGGCATCGTCCTGCATGTCTTCGGCAATGGTCAGGGCGTCAGGCCGGGCCTTGTGGATCTCCTGATTGATCCACTGCATCAGCGACCAGCCGTCGGGAAGATCGCCCTCCGGACCCCGGTGGCCGTGCACGTTACGGATATGGCTCGTCGCATCGAAACGCAGACCATCGACGCCATAGTCCCGAATCCACATCAGAGCGTTGTCGCGAAGGTACTCGCGAACCTCGCCCCGGCCGAAATCCGGGCGCGTATGACCCCAGGGCGTCTGGGCTCGCTCGTCGTTGTAGAAGTAGATGCCGCCTCCGTCGTTTTCACTCCAGCCGTCGAACTGCCACAGGCAAAGATCGTCGGGACCGAGATGGTTGTAGACCACATCGACGATCACGGCGATCCCCGACTCGTGGGCCCTGGTGACGAAGTCGCGAAAGGACGCCGGCGTGCCATAGTCGCTCTCGACGGCGAAGATATGCGACGGGTTGTAGCCCCAGGAGTAGCCGCCGGGAAACTCGCTCAGCGGCATGACCTCGATGGCGTTGACGCCCAACTCCTTCAGGTGGTCCAGGCGCTCCAGAGCGCCCTCCAGGTTGCCCGGACCGGACTGCCCGTGCTTTCCGAAGGTGCCAATGTGCAGTTCGTAAATCACCATTTCATTCAACGGCGCCGGCGTGAACGGACGGATTCCTCCGACCGCCGCCATGACGATCGCATTGCCGACCGAACTCGTCACATTGCGCGCGTAGGGATCGATCTTGAGCCTCTCGCCCGCATCCGAAACAATCCGGAAGCGGTACTCATCGCCCACCTTCGCGCCCGCGACATCGCCCGACCACCATCCGCCGCGCTGCCTGTTGAGCCGATGGCCGGTCTTGTCCCAATCGTTGAATGTGCCAACGACATACACCTGGCCGGCGTGCGGGGCCCACACGCCAAACCGCACACCGCCTTCGTAAGCAACGGCGCCTTTCACACGGGTCTTCCGCTCCATGAGTGAATACGCCCTCCAGTGAGAGAGTACGGGGTCTACCTGCGTTTGAGTAACGAGGCGGCGGCCTTGGCGTGGTAGGTGATGACGATGTCGGCGCCGGCGCGTTTGATGCTGGTCAGGACTTCCATCATGGCGGCGTCGCGGTCGAGCAGGCCTCGCTCGGCGGCCGCGTGGAGCATCATGTACTCGCCGCTGACGTTGTACGCGGCGACGGGACAGTCGAACTGCTGGCGGGCGCGGCAGATCACGTCGAGAAAGCTCAACGCCGGCTTGACCATCACCATGTCGGCGCCTTCCTCGATATCGAGGGCGATCTCGCGAACGGCCTCGCGGGCGTTGGCCGGGTCCATCTGGTAGGTCTTGCGGTCGCCCAGCCCGGCGGAGGCCATTTCGGGCGACGGCGCCGATTCTGCGGCATCGCGGAACGGGCCGTAAAAGGCGGAGGCAAACTTGGCCGCATACGACAGGATCGCCACGTGGTCGAAGCCGTTCCTCTCCAACACCTGACGGATTGCGCCGATCCGGCCGTCCATCATGTCCGACGGCGCCACGACATCGGCGCCCGCCTGGGCATGCGACAGCGCCATCTTCGCCAGCAGCTCGCACGTCGCGTCGTTGTTGAGGCGGTGGTTCTTAATCACGCCACAGTGGCCTGTAGTCGTGTAGGCACACAGGCACACGTCGGTAATCACGAGCAGATCGGGGACCCTCTTCTTGATCGCCTGAATCGCCTTCTGGACTGCCCCATTTTCCGACCAGGCCTCCGAGCCCTTCTCGTCCTTCGCTTCCGGCAGGCCAAAGAGCAAAACCGCCGGGATGCCGAGATCGGCGACCTCGGCTGCCTCGTCGGCGATGCAATCGGCCGAGAGATGGAAGCAGTCGGCCATCGAAGCAATCGGCTCCTTGACATCGCGCCCCGGACAGGCAAATAACGGATAGACCAGATCGTCGACGCGCAACGTCGTCTCGCGCACCATCCGCCGCATCGCGGTGCTGCTGCGAAGCCGCCGCATTCGAGTTTCGGGAAAACCCATGTCAACACCCCTTCAAGTTCAAGTCTCCGTTACGCCCGCACATATATCCGCCGACGACCCGCACGTCAAGATTCAGCGACCATCGAGGCCGGCGAGGTAGTTGCCGACGGCTTCGCTGGTGCGCAGGGATCGATTGTAGATGCGCAGGTGGTGGATGCGGCCGCCGAATCCCGGGACGACCCGAAGCGATCCGCCGAGGTCGGCCAGACGCAGATCGGCATCGAAGCGACCCCAGCCGAATTGGCGGTCCGAGCCACCATCGCAGAGTCGACCGTCGATGACAAATGTAATGATTCTCGGGCCGGCGTCGACATTCGCGACGATGTGGTGCAGTTGTCCCACCTTGAGAAGCCCGCCATCGCAACTCCAGCGGCTCTCGATATCGCCGTCGTTCAGGATGATCTCGACGGCGCCGCCCGATGCGGTCCGTAAGTACACCCCCTGCCCTTGCTCGTTGCGGCCGTCCAGAATCGTCCGGCCGGGCGTCAGCGACTCGAACTCGATCCAGAGATCGATGGCAAGGCCCTCGATGACACGGACCCGCTCGCGGGGCGCGATCGTGCTGTTCTCAAACTGATTCCAGAGCCCTTCGAGCAAAGTTCGGTCGACTGGGTGAACGCGGGCGATGGTCTTCTGCGTCTCGGTCAGATAGAATTCGCCCTCGTCTTCGATCAGGTCGGGATAGCTCATGCGGACGCGCGGATCGTCGTCATAGAGCACGATCTCCGGCTGCGACCAGCGAATGACCTTGCCGTCGGTCGCATCGGCCTCGACGCCTCCGCAGAGCCAGGCGGGATTGCGGTCGTCGTACGTGCGGCCTCCGTGATTGTGGAACCAGTAGAGGTACTTGCCGTTGGCGCACTTCCATGCGAAGTTGGCGGCACGCGGGTGCTTGATGAGCCGGCCGTCGGCATAGCGCATGTACTGCGGCGGGCTCCAGGTGCGTCCACCGTCTCGGCTGTAGGTGCACGCCGGATGGCCGTCGGTCGTGCGGTAGACGCAGAAGAACGAGCCGTCGGGCAGGACGCAGAAGTTCTGCTCCTCGGCAATCGGACCGCCGCCGGCCGGCGCGCGCAGGCCGACGTCCCCATCGGGCAATGTTCGCCACGTCACACGATTCGGGTCGGCCTCGGTTACAAGATTGTCGCTCGCCAGCAGCACGCCTTCGGTCCGAGCGAGAAAGGCCTGCCCGAACCGGCCGACCTTGTGCAGCGGAACGTAGGCGACGCCGTCGTGGATGAAGGGCTTGCCGACATTCCAGAAGAACCGCACCGCACCGCCGTACGGGTTCTCGCGGTCGATCTCGAACTCGCGTACAGGGATGACAAAACGCTGCTGCGACCACGTGCGGCCGTGGTCATCGCTGTACTTGAAGACGTAGTAGCCCAGCGTATCGACACGGCTGCACCAGCCGCCCTTGTACGGCGGATCGTCGGCCTTGACGCGACGCAGGTTGTCGGTGTTGTGGTTGTAGAAGGCGAAGATGCGCCCGCTCGGCGCCTTCAGCAACACCGCGTACGATGATTCCGGTCCATCCGCCGGCTCGACGTCGACCGGCGGCGACCACGTCCGGCCCCGATCCGCACTTCGCAGCGTCACAACATGCTGGCCGACGGCGCCTTCGTGGCCCGAGCCGGTCGTGAGAATGCACAGCCACGCGCCATCATCGGTTTGGACAACGTATGGCTGATCGGCATAATTCTCCGTCGGGATCTCCCAGCCCGTGCGGATATTTCGCATGTCCTCGGCGGCAATTCTGACCGCCATCAGTGCAACAAGCAGAAGTATGCGCCATCCTGTCACGAGCCATCGCCCCTTTCGACGGCTTCGATGGCGTCCAGCAGTCCATCGGTGGTGTACTCGGCGGCCGTCAGATCGACGCGCACACCGAGCTTGTCCAACTGCTCCGAGGTCACCGGGCCGATGGAGGCGACTTTCGCACGGCTCGCGTTGACCGCGTCCGGCGGGATCGCATCGAAGAAGTTCCGCGCCGCCGACGGGCTGGCGAACGTCAGCCAGTCGATCTGCCCGCCCTCGATCTGGCGGCGCAGGGCTTCGACATCGCCGGTCTTCGGGACCGCCGTGTACAGCGGAACGTCCTCCACGGTCGCGCCGCCCTGCCTCAGGACATCCACCAGATCGTCCGTCGCCAGTTCCGAGCGCAGCGACAGCACCTTCTTGCCGTTCAGATTGGCGAACGCAACGAGCTGCCGGCCCAGTTCGCGCCCGGTGAACACCGTGGGCACGAAGTCGGCCTTGATCCCGTACTGCGCCAGGGCCGCCGCGGTCTTGACGCCCAGCGTCGCCAGCCTGTTGGAGGCGAACACCCGTGCATCCTTGCCGAGGGCCGCCATTGCCTCGAAGAAGACCCGGACCCCGTTGGGACTGGTGAAGATCACCCAGTCGTAGTCGCTCAGATGCGTCAGGACACGGAGGAACTCGTTGCCGTCCGTGAGCGGCTGGATCGCAATTGTGGAAAAGGCCACGGGATTACCGCCGCGATCGAGGATCTTCTTCGCGAACTCCGCGTTGCCCGCCGCATCGCGCGTGGCAACGATGGTCCTGCCGAACAGCGGCTGCTTCATGAACCAGTCCAGCTCGCTGTCGCCCTCGGCGGCGGCGCCGATGATGATCAGGGCGGGCGGCTCGATCTGCTCGGCCCGGCACACTTCGACGATCTCGTTCAGCGGCGCTCGCACCACTCGCTGACCTGGCAACGTCGCGTTGGCGACCAGGGCCACCGGCGTCTCGGCCGCCCGACCGCAGGCCATCAGTCGCTCGGCGATCCGCCCCAGCGCACCGATGCCCATATAGAACACCAGCGTGCCGGGGAACCGGGCGAGCACCTCCCAGTCGATGTTGCTGTCTTCCTTGCCGTCGGCCTCGCGGCCTGTGATGAACGCGACCTGCGAGCTGTACCGCCGGTCGGTCAGCATGATCCCGGTGTACTCCGAGGCGGCGATGGCAGCCGTGACGCCGGGCACGATCTCGAAGCCCACGCCCACCTCATTCAGCGCGACCACCTCTTCTGTGACGCGTCCGAAGATGCATGGATCGCCGCCCTTGAGCCGCACCACGGTCTTGCCTTCGAGCGCCTTGGCGACGAGGGTCTGGTTGATCTGCTCCTGCGTAACCGAGCCCGGGCCGATCCGCTTGGGGACGTGGACAATCTCGGCATCGGGTCGGGCCAGTTCCAGCAATGCGGGATTGGCCAGTTTGTCGCAGAGGATGCAGTCGGCGATGCGGATCAGCTCGGCCCCGCGCAGGGTGATCAGGTCCGCCCGGCCCGGACCGGCGCCGACCAGGTACACAAAGCCCTTCTCAGGTTGTACCATCGCCCTTGTCCCTGTCCTTTTCCAGTTCGTCGAGGATCTCTTTTCCGCCGGCGTCGAGCAGGTCGCGCGCCACCTTCTGGCCCAGCTCATGCGGACGCGCCACCGGTCCGGCCATTCGCGACCGCAGCAGGCGGCGGCCGTTTGCATCGGCGATGAACGCCTCCAGAACCATCTCGTCGCCGGCCACTTCGGCATACGCCCCGACCGGGGCGTGACAGCCGCACTTCATCGCCGTGAGCACCTCGCGTTCGGCGTCGGTCGCCGCCCGCGCCAGGGGATCGTCCAGCGTTGCGACGATCTCGTTGGTCACCGCGTCATCGCAGCGGGTCTGTACGGCCAGGGCCCCTTGGGCCGGGGCGGGAAGGAAGCGGTGTGGATCGAAGACAAAGGAGATTTCAGCGGCTAGACCCAGCCGTTCGATGCCGGCACGCGCCAGAACGATCGCGTCCAGGTCCCCGTCGCGCAGTTTGCCGATGCGGGTCGGGACATTGCCCCGGATGGGGACCAGTTCGAGATCGCCCCGCAGGTGCCGCAGTTGGGCCCCCCGCCGCAGACTCGACGTGCCCACCCGCGCACCGACGCCAAGAGCATCCAGCGAATCGGCAGGCTCCCGGGCCAGCACGCAGTCTTCAGGATAGCGACGCCGGCAGACGGCCGCGACGACCAGAGCCTCGCGCGGGCGCGTCGGCAGATCTTTGAAGCTGTGGACCGCGAAATCCGCTTCGCCCGCCAGCAAGACGTCTTCAAGCCGCGACGTGAAGAAGCCGGTGTCCTTAAGCTGCCAGAGGATCGTCTGCCGGTCGCGGTCGCCTTCGCTGGTCACCTGGCGGATTCGGACATCGACGTCGGGGTGTCGCTGCCGGATCGCGGCGATGACGCTCTGCGTCTGGACGACAGCCAGGTCGCCTCGACGCGTCGCAACGGTCAGGACCCGGCTCATTGGCCGCCCTTGTCTTGTGCGAGAAACATCCGGTTGATCAGATCGACGGCCTGGAGCTGCTCGACTGTCGGCTCGCCGGCGCCGTCCTTGATAATGCTGATCGGCCCGTGCAGGACCTTCTTGACCAGCGACTCGGCGAACGCCTGGAGCTTGTCGGCATTGCCGTCGCCGAAATCGCCGGCATAGCGTCGGGCCTCGCTGCGGGCCAGATCGAGTCCGGCCTGCGTCAGTTTCGCGATCACGGGAACCAGATCGAGCGACTCGTACCACTGCGAGAACACACCGACGAACTCCTCGACGATGGCGCGGGCCTTGGGCACTTCGCGGCTGCGCTTGTCGCGGTTGGCGTCAATCTGACCGTTGAGGTCGTCAATATTGTAGAGCGTCACGAAGTCGAAGCGTTCCATCGCCGGATCGATGTCGCGCGGCACCGCGATATCGACGATCAGCAGCGGCTTGGTCCGCCCGGACAAATGCCACGCTGTGTTGTCATACGTCAGGATCGGCTCGGCCGCCGCCGTCGAGCCGACGATCAGATCGACGTCGCCAAGCTGCTCGCCGATCTCGGCCAGACCGATCGCCTTGGCCGTGCCGAAACGGCGGGCCATCGCCCGCGCCTTCTCCGCGTCCCGATTGGCAATCACCAGATTGGACAGGCCCGCCTTGATCAGATAGCGGACCACCAGTTCGGCGTTCTCGCCGGCCCCGATCACCAGCGCCCGGGCGCGGCGCAGATTCACCTTGTCTCGCGCCAGCTCGACGGCCGCCAGACCGATGGAGACGGCCCCGCAGTTGATGTCGGTATGCGTACGAACGGCTTTGCCGGCGCGAAACGCGTGGTGGAAGAGCCTATGGAAGATCAGCTTGCTCATCCGCGCTTCAAGCGATTCGGTGTAGGCGGCCTTGACCTGGGCCAGGATCTGGTTCTCGCCGACCATCTGGGAATCCAGTCCGGCGGCGACCTCGAACAGGTGACGGGCCACGTCGATCCCCGTCGTCTGGTGCCCGTGTTCGGCCCAGACGCCGGCGGCCCCGGGGCCCTGCGAGGCGAGCAAATCGCCCAAAAGGGCCCGGCAGTCGCAGTCCTTCTTGGCGTAAAGGTAGAATTCCAGCCGGTTACAGGTCTGGAGGATCACCGCCTCCTGCACAGCGTCGCTGCGGTGCAGGGCCTTGAGCAGCCCCTGCCGCTGCTCGGGCGAAAAGGTGACCTTCTCCCGCAGTTCCACGGGGCAGTCGTGATACGTCAGATTGTCCAAAACCAGCTTCATGCGACGGTCGAATCCGGGAAGACAGCCATTACCGAACTATACAGTGTAGCAGCCCGAGGGTTCTCCATCAAGCGTTCAGCGCCGGGCGGAGCACGCGATCCATCACCAAGAGCCTATTGACAACCCATCACCGATGCGGTAATCATCAGGAAATCACCTAACCCTTTTTGGAGGAACGCAACATGAGACGCGGAACGTTTTCCAAGGCCAGTCTGTGTATGTGCCTGCTGACAGCCACCCTGTTGACGGCGCCTGCCTGGGCCCAGCCGCCCGGCGGACGCGGGATCTTCGGCGACTGGCAGGTCAAGATCCCCTTCGGCGAGCGGCAGATGGACGTGATCCTGTCGTTTGCCCCGGCCGGCGAGGGCATCTGGGCCGGACAGTGGATCAGCGCCTGGGGCATGAACGAACTGAAGGACGTGCAATTCGAGGACGGCAAGCTCCGCTTCGTCCACGTCGCCCGCTTCGGCGACGACGAGTACACCTCCACCTTCAAGGGCACGATCGAAGAAGACAAGCTCACTGGTGTCCTCTCCGGCGAACAGGGCGACGCGGATGTCGCGGGCCGGCGCAGCCCCCGCACCAGCCCGGCGGCCGGCCGATGGGAGATGAAGTACACCCTCGGCGACCGGGAGGTGACCAGCGTGCTGGCCGTCAGGCCCGACGCCGAAGGCCGACTCGGCGCCAAGTGGGAGAGCCAGTGGGGCGAGCATGAGATCACCGACTTTGCCGTCGAGCGTCGCACCATCCGCTTCCGCCGAAAGAGCAAGATCCAGGACCGCCAGTGGGAATCGACGTTCGAGGGGACCCTGGAGGGTGACGACCTGACCGGCACGATCAAGTCCGAGATGGGCGACGTCGAGGTTCGGGGCGTCCGGCTGGGCGCTGCGGTGATCGGCACATGGAACCTCGATGTCACCGGCGAATGGGGCACGGTCAAACAGCGGCTGCTCGTCCATCCCGATATGACCGGCCTGTACGGAACGATCCCCGTCAAGAAGATCGAGCTGAAGGACGGCAAGCTGACGTTCGGTCTGGTCGTGCCGTTCGGCGACGACGAGTTCACAATGGACTTCGCCGGCAAGATCGACGACACCAAGCTGACCGGCCAGATGACCACCTCGCGCGGCAGCCAGGAGATCAAGGGTGTCAAGGTCGTCCGTCGGGGCCGACGGCCGGGCAATATGTAACCGCGATGCGGCATCCATGCCTGCCGGCGCCAGCGCCGGCAGGCTTTCTCCCGTCGGCCGGCGGCACTCCGGGCAGTGTCTGTGCGCGGCACCCACATCGTCCGGGCGGGATCTCCGCAGAAATACTGACACCGACAGACAAAACCACTTGGCAGGACCGGACGCACCGTGCTATAGTGCGGCACTTGTTGGCCATGACATGTTGCCGAATCTTCCTTCTTTGGTCGCACGAACCATGATTCTGACACAAATACTGCAACCGAATTCAGTCAAGGTTCCGCTGAAGGGCACCGACAAGAACGCCGTCATCAGCGAACTGGTGAACCTCCTCGATGAGAACGGGCTGCTCGTGAACAAGAACGTCGCCATGGAGGCGGTCTTCACCCGGGAGAAAACCCGCAGCACGGGGATCGGGTCGGGGATCGGCATCCCGCACGGCAAGTGCAACGCCGTGAAGGACCTGGTCATGGCGCTGGGCGTCTCGCGCGAGCCGATCGAGTTTCAGAGCGTCGACGGCAAGCCCGTCTCAATCGTGATCCTGCTGATCAGCCCGCTCGACCAGACCGGTCCTCACATCCAGGCCCTGGCCCGGATCAGCCGGCTGATGCTCGATGCCGCGTTCAAGAGCGCGTTGGAACAGGCCCCGTCGGCGGAGGTCGCCTACAAGCTGCTCAGCGAACGGGAAAACGAGTAAGATCTCCGAATCGCAAGGCCCAGTCGCACCTTCAAGGTCGGAACTCGTCAATCCCTTATCCCTTTTCCCACAGGATCAGGCCGAGATCGTAGGGATTGACCTGGTCGGGGTGGTTCGGCAGCACGCGGACGGCCACACCATGCTGGCCGGTCGTCGTACAGGCCATCGAGCCGGTGAACCAGTGCTCTCCATCGTCTCCGACCCTCTGCTGGTGCCTCATCGGCACGGGCGAGCCCTCCTGAATGTTGCCCCAGGAATCGGTCGGTCCGGAATACAGCTCGACGCAGACGTCCTCGGGCCGGACATGGCCCAGCTTGACCAGGGCGCGAACGTTCAGTTCCGTGCCGACCTTCAGTTGCGGCTGACGCGGGTTCAACTGCTCGTCCGACGGGCCGTCGTTGACCTGGACCGTCACGTCCTTGACGGCGAATTGCGGCCAGGCCTCGCGAATCTCTGATTTCCAGCGGCTGAAGGCCTTGGCCCGCGTCATCGCCTCGGCCGCCAGGTAACGATAGCGCGCCGCCGCCGGGTTGTAGAACCGGCGTACGTACTCGGCCACCATGCGATGTGTGTTGAAGCGAGGCGCGACCCACTTGATGGTCGCTTTCATCTTCCCGATCCAGGCGCGTGGCAGATCGTCGGCAGTGCGAGTGTAATACAGCGGCACCACCTCGTTCTCGAGAATGCTGTAGATCGCCTGGGCCTCGACCATGTCCTGGTAGTCCTGGCTCTGGTAGTCCTGCCCGTCGCCGATGACCCAGCCACCCTCGGGGATGTAACCCTCGGGCCACCAGCCGTCCAGCGTACTCATGTTCAGCACGCCGTTAACGGCCGCCTTCATCCCGCTGGTGCCGCTGGCCTCCATCGGGCGACGCGGGTTGTTCAGCCAGACGTCGACGCCGCGGACGAGGAAGCGCGCCACGTCCATGTCGTAATCTTCCAGGAAAACGATGCGGCGGCGTACAGTCTCCTCCGAAGCGAAATGGATGATGTGGCGAATGATCTCCTTGCCGCCGGTGTCCTTGGGATGGGCCTTGCCGGCGAAAATGAACTGGACCGGACGGTCCGGATCGTTCAGCAGTCGGGCCAGACGTTTGGCGTCTTTGAGCAGCAGGTCGCCCCGCTTGTACGAGGCGAAACGCCGGGCGAAGCCGATTGTCAGGACCTTCGGGTCGAGGACCTCCTCCGCCTGCCGCAACTCACCATGACAGCGCCCGCGACGCTGCATCTGCGCCATCAGACGCTTGCGGGCGAACACGATCAGGCGGTCCTTGCAGCGCTGGTGCGCGCTCCACAATTCCTCGTCGGGGATCTGATCCGTCTGGTCCCACACCGACTTGTCGAAGACGCTCTCGGACCAGGAGGGGCCCAGATACCGCTGGTACAGACCGCCGATCTCCTCCGACAGCCACGTCTTGAGGTGGATGCCGTTGGTGATCGAGATGATCGGGACTTCCTTCTCCGGGATTCCCGGCCACAGCGAGCCCCACACCTCGCGCGAGATCTGCCCGTGCAACTTGCTGACGCCGTTGACGTAGCCGCTCAGCCGGATGGCCAGCACCGGCATCTTGAACGGTTCGCTCTCGTCGTCCGGCAGCATCCGTCCCAGGGACAGGAACTGCGTGCGGTTGACGCCCAGATGCGGGAAGTAGCTTCCGAAGTATTTGTCCATCAATTCCACGCCGAACTCGTCGAGCCCGGCCTTGACCAGCGTGTGGACCGTGAAGACGTTGCCCGAACGCGTCGCCTCCACCGCCTCGTCGAACGTCATGTTCTTGGCGTTGCGCAGTTGGCGAATCCGCTCGAGGGCCATGAAAGCGGCGTGTCCCTCGTTCATGTGACAGACCGTCGGCTCGATCCCCATCGCCAGCAGGGCTTTGAGGCCGCCGATGCCGAGCAGGATCTCCTGTCGGATGCGCAGCTCGCGGTCGCCGCCGTAAAGGTTGCTGGTGATCATGCGGTCGACCGACGAGTTGGGGGCGATGTTGCTGTCGAGAAGATACAGCTTGATCCGACCGACGCTGACGCACCAGATCTGCGCCTGGACGCTGCGGCCGGGGTATTCGACGCTGATCGTCAGGGGCCGGCCGCTCTCCTTGCGGACCAGTTCGATCGGCATGTTGAACGCATCGTTCTCGACGTACGCTTCCTGTTGCCAGCCGTCGATGTTCAGGTGCTGGCGGAAGTAACCCTTCTGGTACATCAGGCCGACGCCGACCAGCGGGACCCCGAGATCCGAGGCGCTCTTGAGATGGTCGCCGGCCAGAATTCCCAGCCCGCCGGAGTAGATCGGAAGACATTCGTGCAGGCCGAATTCGGCGCTGAAGTACGCCACGACCGGCTGGGTCGTCTGCGGACAGACCTTGTCATACCACGTCGAGGACGACAGATACGACCGCAAGGCGTCCGCCGCCTGTTTCAGTTCGTTCAGGAAGCTCTCGTTGCGGGCCAGCGCCTGCAAACGCGTCTGCGAAACGCTGCCCAGCAGCTTCACCGGATTGTGGCCGCACGCCACCCACAGATTCGCATCGATCCGTCGAAACAGCTCGACCACCTGCGGGTTCCAGGCCCAGAACATGTTTCTCGCGACGTAGTCCAGCTCCTGCAGGGACTGTGGCAACGCTGGCAAAACGGTGAAGTTACGAACGCTCGGCATTTCTACTCCTCACTAAGTCAATTCATCCTGATGCGAAGGCGCCGCACGGGCGAAGCAGGCCGTCACAGTCTCATCGGCAAATCCATCGACCGGCTTAACCGCAAAACCCCCAAGTCGCTGTAGCCTTTCGGCCCTCGAACGTCCGACAAGCTCGAACGCCCCGCCGCTGATACCCGAACCAATAAAAAAAGGCCTGTACAGACAGGCCTTTTTATCTATTGCCAGCTCACCTCCACCTGTGCCGTAAGAATGGCTTTTGAAGAGAACCCATTACTGCAAGGTGGGCAATCGTTGCTCGCGTTCGAACGTCCTATCGAGTAGGCATGTCCGACCCGGCGAGACCTGACTTCCCTCAGAACGGGTATCGGTTCTTTCAACAGTACGCATTCTCAACGGGCACTGCAGGGGTCAGCCCGCAATTCTCTTATACCAGATGCGGATGCGTTCGTCAAGGAAATAGCCCTGAATGCCGACGGGCCCCCAGGACGTCCTTGCCCACACACCCACAGTTCTTATCGACCGATTCGCCCGCCGAACTGAAGAAAATCCGCGTGCAGAAGAACACGCGGTGCCTCATCGCCGGCCGACGCGCACAGACAGCCGCGCGGCAGGGCCGGGGCGCAGCAGATTCCGGGACCACAAACGCAAACAGGGGGACACCACAGACGTGAACGGCAAGATCGCGGCGGTCGATGGACGACCGGGGACTTACCAGCCCTTCTTTGCGAAGAGCACGGGGATGGTCTGAAGGAGGATGTAGAGATTCAGCAGGAAGGAGCGATTCTGAATGTAGATGTAATCGTAGCGGACCTTGTGGGCCGGCTTGAGATCGTAGAAGCTGCGGACCTGGGCCAGGCCCGTCAGGCCCGGCTTGACGACCAGCCGCACGCCCTGGAGGGCCTTGTGCCGCTGGACGAAGAACGGCCGCTCGGGCCGGGGCCCGACCAGACTCATATCGCCGCGAAGGATGTTGTACAGTTGGGGCAGCTCGTCCAGCCGCGTCCGGCGGAGGATGCGGCCGACCGACGTGACCCGGCTGTCATCCTTTGAAGCCAGGACCGGTCCGACGTGCTCCTCGGCGTTGTCGACCATCGTGCGGAACTTGTACAGATCGAACAGACGCCCGGCCTTGCCGACCCGCTGCTGACGGTAGAGAACCGGACCGCGCGAGTTGAGCTTGATCGCCGCCGCCGCGACGACCATAAACGGCAGGGTAAAAGCCAGGATGAACAGCGAGCCGACGATGTCGAGAAGCCGGATCAGGGCCTCCACCGTCTTCGGCGGCTCGGCAACCGAGAAGGTCGCGGCCCCGAAATGCGCCACCGGGTCGTGCAGGCGCACCGCCGCGACGGAGGGGCGAAACCGAACCACATCGGCCTGCGCCGGCCCATATTCGGCCACCGCCCGACCCGCCTCACCAAGACGCACTCGCTGCTCCATTGTACCCCGCTCTGCCTTTACAGAAACCCGGCCGCCGGCGAACCCGCACGGCACACAGATCAGTATGGATTATAGGGTTTACATCGGCCAGAGCAACCCCGAAGCATTAGCCCAATCGCCCGCCCGAGCCGAGAACCTCCCCCTCCCGAGGCCGCCGGGCCAACTGCCCCAGCCGGGCCAACGGCCGCCGTACGAACAGCCCCGCCGAAGGCCGCAACCCGTTGGCCGCAAAGGCATGCAGAATCTCCCGATTGCCACGCAGCATGCCCCGGATCGTATTGGCCCGCCCGCCGACCCGCATCCGCACCAGCGGCCGCTGGAGATACCCCGTGCGAATCCGGTTCTTCTCCATCAGACGCAGCATCAGCTCGAAATCCCCGGCGATCCGGTACTGCGGATCGTAATAGCCGAGCCGCTCGAACAACTCCCTGCGACAGAAAAACGTCGGATGCGGCGGCACCCAACCGACGCGGAAGGCTCCGGGCAGGTACGGCCCCGCTTTCCAGTAGCGGACCACCTTCTCGCCATCGTCCCGGCGAACGTAGAGCAGATCGCCGTAGACGGCATCCAGCCCCTGCGATTGGATCGCGTCGGCCACCTCGCAGAGGACCTGGTCGTCGGCGTAGACATCGTCGGCGTTGAGGCACCCGACGATCTCGCCGGTGGCCATCCGCAGACCCTTGTTCATCGCATCGTAGATGCCCTCATCCGGCTCCGAGATGAACTTCGCAATCTGCCCGTTGTACCCGGCCACGAGTTCCGCCGTCCCATCCGTCGAGCCCCCATCGACGATCACGTGCTCGGCATCCACACCCGCCTGGCCGAGAACGCTCCGCACCGTATCGCCCAGCGTCTCGACGCTGTTGTAGCAGACCGTGACAATCGAGATTCGCATCGGTCCCCCTATTCTATCACGGATGAGAGAAACGCGATTTCCTCGTTCCGCATCTGATCGAGTCTTGGCAGATCCAGCGTGGTTGGCCCCTTGAAGATGTCTGTCGCCCCAACGCGTTCGATAATCCGCGCGCGTGGGCTCTTCGAGAACAGCATCGCCGTACCGCCATACGCCATCGTCACCACACACGCATGGATGCGGTCGCTCAACGTCATGGCGGCGTTGGCATACAGGGCGAAGTAACCGTACGGGACATCCATCGCGAAGGCGCCGGGTCCGTAATAGAGTTTGCGATGGCACAGAGGGTTCGTCTGATGATCGGTTCGAAGGAGCAGGTATTGGCCAAGTCGCTCCTGCCTAGCCTTCTTGAGACCCAAGCCTCCGGCGAGATAGCCATAGTACTTGCCGAGACAATCGCTGAGGAACCGCTTGCCGCCAGGGAACCGGATATCGAGAACGGACGAATCGAACGGGACGCGGCAGGAATGGTAGCCCGGCCGCCCGGCCGCCATCGCAGAGCCGTTGGGCGAGGCGAGTTCGCAGATCGGCTCCGGTCCCTTGTCGAAGTTGAGCACAATGAAGGGCGGATAGTCCAGATCGAGCGCCGGATACGCCAGCGGCAGGAAGTAGGCGTTGTCGATCCCGTCGTAGGCGTGCTCGGCGAGGTCTTTGAAGTTCTCATACGTCGCCGAATCGCGAGAAACGAGCACGTGCGGCCGATACTCCCCAAGGAAGTCCCGACAAAGCGACGTCTCTCGCTCGCTGTAGTCGAACTGGCCCACACCCAGCAGAACGATGCGCGTGCCCCGCTTCTTGAGCGTCTCGAAGGATCGCCGCCACAGGACTGGGAAGCTATAGGTCAGCAGACTGCCGCTGAGCACGAGATACGCTGCGTCAATATGATCGAGCAGATGCGCGCTATGCCTCGGCTCGGTCTTGCGTCCATATCGCCAGTATCCAGCCTGATCCGTCAGCAGGTGGACCGGCCGGCCCCCCGCCGCCTGTGAGACAATGTAGCGAGCGCCCAACTGAAAGAACGCATTGCCGATATTCGTGGACCAGGTCCCGGCCGTTACGACAACCGGACGCATGGCGATTCTCTGGGCCGTCACGCATTCTCCCTTGAATCCGGATCGTGGTTCGCTATGGCTTGCTGCAACTGTTCGATCGTCCGCTGGCAGCAAAGGTCCCAGGTGAACTTCCCCGCCCGGGCCAGGGCATCGCATCGGATCTCCTCGCGCGGTTCAGCGGGAAGGGCCAGAGCGTCGCGGATGTGTTGCGCCAGTTGCTCGGCGGCGCCGGCGCGATAGTAGCGGGCCGCCTCGCCAAAGATCTCCGGCATGGGAGGATTGTCCGTCGAGATACACACACAGCCGTGGGCCATGGCCTCCAGGGCAATATTGGGGCAGGCCTCGACGCGGCTGGTCATCACGAACGCCACGCAGTTGCGATAGCACCACGCCATCTCGCCGCGACTCAGCACGCCCACAAAACGAATATGCGGCGTCAGGCCCTTACCCTCAACCATGCCAACCAGCTTGCGGTAGTACCGCTTCATCCCCTGCCCGACCTTGCCCGCAATGACCAGCGGCGGCAGGTCCGAACCAGTGCGCAGATGCCCCCACGCCTCGATCAGGTCCTCCAGGCCGCGATAGGGGTAGATCAGACCGGCCGTGAAGACGAAACGGCCTTTCCACTCGCGCGAAACCGCGACCGGCTGCTGCATGTCGCGCTCATCGACTGGATCGATGCCGTGATAAACCACCCCGATCCTGCTCGGGTCCAGGCCGAGGGCATCGGTGAGATAGTCCCGTACGAACTGAGAGATGGCGATGACACGATCCGAACGGTGTACAGCACTTCGCATCTGCCGCAGACGGCCCCAGTTCCGAACCCGCTCGACCGGATAGGCTGTGAGGCCAGGTGCCGCCGGCATCATGTTGCGAACCATGCTGACCACGGGAGTGCCATTCCATGCGAAATGGCGTGTCGTGGGAACAAAAAGAACATCGGGCGAGAACTGCTCCATCGCCTTCCGGGCCTCTGGCCCCACTTCCCGCCCCCTGGCTGCCAGAGTGCAGCGCAAGGGCACCCACTGAACAGACGGAGAACGCTGTCGCCACTCGTCGATCTCGACGGTCTGCGGCACGCCCACCAAGAGCGCCTCGACCTCTGGATGGCCCGCCAGCCGAGGCACCAGCCGCGACAGATACGTCCTGTACCCCCCGCTCATCCCCCCCGCCGTAATGTTCATCATGCAAATCCGCACGGAATCACGGTCTCCCATGAAGCCCGCTCATGCATCACGGACGACGAGCCATTCCTGAGCAAGATCGGCAGCCAAGGCCGTTGAGAACCGGCGGCGACGGATGATGCGGGGAATGTCATCCAATGAGTCGAGAGCGTCCAGCAAACGCCAGGCGGCAAGGATCTTGTTCGTCGTGGAAAGATACTGTTCCTTAAGTCGCTCTCGATCGTGCCTTCGCCTGAATAGGCCATGCTCCTCAGCCTTAATCCCAAGCCATTCGATGAATCGATTCCACTCCTCGTCGCTCTCGGCAGAAGGGTCGGAAGCGCCCTGCACTCGCAAGAAATGGCAGGTGCGTGCGGCCAGACCATATAGAGCCTGCATCTTCCCGCTGTCGTCATTGGAGATACCGTCGCTGTGCTTGCGAATCTTCACGAGCGGTTCCGGCAACGCTGCGATTTCACCGGCCAGGGAGAGGCGAAACCACAAGTCCGCGTCCTGCGACCGCAGGAACCTTAGATTGAATCCTCCAAGACGCTCGACCGTTGCCTTGTGATACAGGCAGGAGGAGTGCGGGGCGAAGCGCCCGGTTCGCATGATCTGGCGCAGATACTTCTTCGTTCTCGCTGGATAGCGATATGTGCGCTGTATCTTGCCGGCACCATTGATCTCAACAAAGCCCGTTCCCAGCAGGACGGTCGAAGGATGAGACGCGACATACGCCACCTGCTTCGCCAGACGATCCGGCATGGCAATGTCATCGGCATCCTGCCGAGCGATCCACTCACCCCGCGCTATTCGCATGCCCGTGTTGAGGGAATCCGCCAGACCTGTGTTCTCCTTGTCGACCAGAACAATGCGCTCATCCTTCGCTGCATACTCTTGCGATATCTTCGCCGTATCATCGGTCGAGCCATCATTGACCACGATGAACTCATAGTCTCGATACGTCTGCGTCAGAACGCTCTCCATCGCTTCACGCAAGTACCGAGAGGCGTTGTAGCACGACATCAACACTGTCACCTTAGGGCATTGAGTGTTTGGCATTCAGATTCCCAACGGCAGGTTCGAAAGTCGCGGTGGTCTTCAAGCAGATTTCGCTTTGTTAGATGGCTCGAGAGGATTCGGAACTGTGCCGTGAGTTCATTCCTATTACATGCACTGATCCGGCCCAACGGCATGAGGTCCACACCCGTAAACGAACTCATCTCACATAGCGCCGTCATGAAATCCCTTCGCAACACACCGAACAGGACCTGGCGATGACGCTCATAGCTTTTGGGGCAGGGCAGGACAAGGTGACTCTGCGTCGCGACGAATGACGCAAACGACGCCACACTGACAATACGGCTCGCAGCAGCCTCGATCCATCCCAGAAGCGCATGTTTGGGATAGATCTGAGACGGGGTCCCGATGTTGAATTGTTCTGGAAACAGTTCTGTGCATGCCTTGCGGAATAGATACCGTTCTTGCCGGTATCGATATGGCAGTGCATTGAAGAATGCGGCGTATTCTCTTCGAGCGAAAGGGCGCATGAAGCAACCGAATTCTTCACAGACAGAAAACACATTGGCGATCAACGAGAACTGTCGCTCAACATTGTGCACATATTCATCGAAGTGACATGGCAAATTCACGCGACAACACTCCTCCATAATCAAGCGTAGGTCGGCCATGATCTCTTGCCGGTCTGATTCGGGCAGCATCGGCCAGATGAACTTGCGCTGCATATGGTCGCGAACGAAATGATCCAATGCTGCATCTTTGGCCATGCCGTATTGCTGCGCTACTGCCCGCTGAGAAGCGCCAGCATACTCTCCACCGAGATAGCCATGAAGGATCACATCCGCTTCAATTTGGTTCTCCTTGAGACAGGCGTACAGATGGCAATGCCGGTGACTGCTGAGGCCGCCAGTTAGAAGGGTAACCTCGTTGCCGTAGGTCTTGTAGAATTCATTCCGAAGGGGAAGACTCTCAAGCTCTATTCCAAGAGATTTGGCAACGCGATGGGCGACGAACCTCTCGGTGCTCTCCACCGGGCCGAACACGGCAGCCCTGAACTCCACCCCATGTTTCTTCAGAAGGCAAGCCAGCAGGCGCGAGTCCAAGCCACCGCTGAGCGGCAGAAACATGGACCCCGCATTCTGCAACTCAGTGGTAGGAAGCAGTCCTGTAAGAGTGTCTTTAGCATCCTTCAGAAAACCTCTTTCGTCTCGGTTGTTTCGCCCTGTGTGAAAGGGAAGGATGAAAGCGTCTTCTATCTGGTGCCGATCAGCCAAAAGGTCAAATCGATACCGCTTGCCCGGCAGCATTTTGCAGATGTTTCTGAACAATGTTCGCTCGCGCAGTGGGTGGTCAAGCAGAAGCATCTCAAAGAAGGCGATCCGGTCGAATTCCAGGTCGATGTGTCTCTGATGAAGATGCGAATGGAGTTCCTTGAGCGAACTGGACAGGAGAATACTCCTTTGACCCAAGTGATAGAACAAGGGATATTCACCAAACCAGGAAGTATGAACCACAACCTCTGCTCGGGGAGCGTTGGCATAGATTCGTTGCTGATCCGCATGCGCCTCAGATCGGCCGTGGGACAATAGATACTCAGATCCTCGGTAGGGCCTGAGGGTAATACTGCCGCTGGAGGAAGCAGGTACTTCCACACCATTCAATCGGAGTTGGCCGCCAGAGAAATCAAGCAGCATCGTGGTCCCTTCCTGTCGGCCCGACAGGTATCTGCATCCAACCTGAAGGAAGCAGGCCCTCGAAACCCCAAGCCGTCATCCCAGTAACCTGCATGACCGGCGCAATGACGGTCTTTTGATCGTATTGGGCCAGCCATGCCCCCCACCAACTGAAGGTGCTGTTGGCGATGATGAAGTGTCTGCACTGGGTCATCAACCACAGATCGGCGTAGGCATTGTCATCGCCCTTGTTGTGACTGACGCAGGTAGCCTCGCCTTCGGGAAGATTGAGCGCCCGTATCGCGGCCTCCGGATCGTCGGAAAAAACGAAGAAATGGGGATCATCGAGCCGGCGCTCGATTTTGTCCACAGCCCGCCGATAGTAATCCAGCGAGGCGTTATGGGTGGTATTCTCGCCACCCGGACGATCGAACCACCGTACGTGGACGGCGACCGCGTTGCACTCGCGAATCCGCCGGGCCATATCCAGAGTGAGCCGGTCGGCGGGCGGTACAATCTCCAGGTCCTCCCGAACGGTCGCCTCGACGTCCTTGAAGTAGCCCTCACTCTGCCAGAGGCCGTCCAGATGGACGGTTCCTCTTACCTTATACGTAAGCAGTCGCTCATCGAAATTGATTCCCTCCTGCTCCACGTAGCGACGGCAATGGAATGGCCTTCGCTTCGCCAGGCACTTGGCCAGCCCCCGCCGGTACCGCTCGAAGGGCTCCATGCGTTCCCACGCTGTCGCCTTGCGCGCTGGGATTCGAAAGCGGTCGAGACAATAGCGACGCCGATATCTTCTGTCGCGAATGAAGCCTGTGACATCGTCGATCACCAGCTCGGCATCATTGACCAGCGCCAGGCGACGGGCGGCGGCATAGCAGAAAAGCTGATTGCCCAGACCGCCTTTGATACGAACGACCACTGCTTGCATGAAGAACCGTTCTTGACCTCATAGATTGGCATCGGTCGGACAGCGATTTGGTGGCGCGGATAACATATCGTCCCACGGAAGGCCGGGCATAGGAGCAGAGAGAGCAGTAGAATCGATCACATGTATGGCACGGTGAGCCGTCCTTCTAAAGAGCACTTTCAGAAGGAGTACGCAGACTATGAGCTGGATAGACCGAAGTGCTATTCCCGTAAAAGCCATCCAGCTTGAGACAAAGAGCATGTACATGATAACCGCAGGATAGAGAAACATCAGTGGACTTCGATTCTGCGAACAGTATCGGTACATGATTCCGAAGAACATGCCAAACACTGGCATGACAAACACAACTCCGCACCAGCCAAAATTCGCAAAAGCTTCTCCTGGAATTGTCACCGCTGCCTGGGTCGAGTGGGACCAGCCCATGCCGCGTGTGATATCGTCAATACCATACCATTCGGGTTTTGTTGTGTACAAAGAACGAGGGACAGGAAATAGCAGCATGTCTATATATGTCTTACCCCAGAGGTATCGTACGTGCTCGCCGTAGTTTTTCACAATATAGGAGATACCCCGGAGACCAGAACCTTGGTTGATGACTTTGAGTATATATGATTCACTGTCTCCTTGGCTTCCCCAGGCTCGGGCTTCGAAGTCTCGACGTATCGCACCGTAAAGGAGGAAAAGTACCATACTCAATACTGCCCATTGCGTGGCCTTGCGTTTCGCGGCCTTAACACTGACGCCATCCAACATACTGAGTCGCATGAACTCGACAAACGCGAGAGCCAGAATCAGCAATAAGATTGAACCCCGAAAAAAGGTGGTGCATGCTATTGCTAGCGCAACGAGCGGGAATAACAGGCCCAGAACAAGCGGCCGCTTCAGATAGTGCCTGTAATAAAAGCCCACTAGAACTACCAGGTTGAAACCTGCTCTGGAAGGAAAACGAGAGAGTATACGAATCCAAAGCGGCTGAACGCTCTCTATCAATTTACCATCCCAGCGATGTTTGATTTTGTGTGCAAACCAGTCTGCCGCCGAACCATACTCACTTATGGTCGCCCACAGTTCAAGTAACGTCACCCCCAATAGCAGGAATAACAGGACCCAGAAGACTCTGGATTTCAGAACCCAGCGAGCGCTGTGATCTATCTTTGCTGCGCGCACATTGAGCACACTGAAACTGACTACAAAAAGCAAATAGCCAAGAAGATACACTCCAAGCCCAGAAACCAAATCTCCGTAGAGAAGTGGCTCAGAGGGACTTCTTGCAGAGCGAATTCCCCAAAGCGCCCACAGCACTGCCGGTATGACGGTATCCACAAAAGCCAAGCCGAATAGGAGAACCAATGGGTGAAAACACCAGAAGGGCCCTCTGCTGCAGACGTATATCACCATCGCACACAGCAGTGCACCTTGAAAAGCGAGAACGAGTAACCAAGCCCAGTGAAACATACAAAGCGATGTGCACAAGAGATACCGATAGATCATGATCGGACGGCTACCACGTGGTATCCTATCGTAGCCATCTTTTCCAACGTGAGATCATCAAGGGCCTTGGCTACGACAGGCAACAGCAGGCGACAGAAAGGTAGTGTGACGGCCCACAGAAGGAGGAGCAGTGGCCATCGCCAACCGGTGCGCCACGTACGTCGCGGATCAATCAGGGTGTGGAAGCGCTGGGCCTCCTGTCCGAAGAGACTGAAGAACCCTCGATTGCGTTCGATACTGACAACCTCGAATCCGGCTTCGGGCAGGAACTTGCGATACCAGTGAGGTGTATATCCACCGTAGAAGTGGAAGGGCTCCTGGTGAAGAAAGGCCCCGAGCGGCGCCGTCATAATAAGCCGGCCGCCCGGCCTCACGATGCGTGCCATCTCCTGAACCGCCCGGATCGGCTCCGGAACGTGCTCGAGCACCTCCGTGCAGAGGATGATATCGAACGAGCCGTCCGGAACGGGAATGGCGGTAATATCTGACTCATAGTCGAGTGCCGTGTAGTATCCAACGGTGCCCGGTTCCTGGGCGAAATCCTGGGTCTTGTAGTCACAATGCGAGAAAAGATCGCGGTAGCGTCCCTTGCCCGCACCCACATCCAGGACGCTGGCACCGGCGGGCACAGCCGCCGCTTGGATCGCCACCCATCGATCGCGCTCGCGCTGATTGAAGCCGACAGAGAAGTCCATCCGGTCAACCCTCCTTGCTTGGCCGCTGAAATCGAAAGAGTCCGCACGCATAGAAGCTCGCGGCAAACTCATCGGGCGGCATCTCTGTCACATAGCGACCGTCATCATGCACCGCCGATAGCTCGATCAGCTTCAAGTCCCAGAAGTATTCTGCAATGGTCGCAGGTGCGTGCGTGCGATGCGCATTGAAGCAGACGCGCTGGCGACCGATGGGGATGGCGAAATAGAGGCAGCCGCCCGGTGCCAGGATTCGTTGCAATTCGGCGCAGGCCTGTCGGGTACCGTGGGGATTCAACGGATCGCCGTAACGCCCCAGGCCGATGTGTTCGGCGACATGAAGACAGGACAGCGATTCTACCGATTGATCTTCGAATGGAAGGTGCAGAATGTCGCCACTTCGACAGTCCAGTCCTTCGATGCGAACGTCCAAGGGTCTGTAATCCACAAAGGTGACCGGGACGACCGCACTGAGCAGATTGACAAAGGCGACCTGCGAACCGACATCGACATGGCGGCTCGGCCTCCGTGCGACGATACGACGCATTGCCCACCCACTCGACCAGAAATAATGGGCATCGAATGGCGTTCTGGGCGTTCGGTCATGCAGTTGCGGCCAGGAATCGATCAGGTGAAGAGGTTCGGCCCCTTCCATCCGTCTGTATCTGTGCCAGTCTCTGACGTAGGCCCCCAGATGACAGACCGCGCGGATCGTCCGAAGAGGATCTGCGAACTGCGTCAGCCATCTATAGCCTGCGCGCAGGACTCGGTTCTTCCTCAGAGCCGCAGTCACTTGGCCGCCTCCGCCTGCACCTGTCGATGCCGAACCATAGCGAGAGACTGTATCCAAAGCAGGTAACCCGTCGCAGCAACAACCATCGCCGCCACCACGCCGGGAATGCCGTAAAAGGCCGCTCCAACGACATTGAGCAGTACACCAAGAACTGCCGTGGCCACTTTCGGAAGGATCAGGGCACGGGTCTGCACTCCACTGAGCAGGGACACAACCGCCAGTTGTCCGCCGGCAAACAGGCCGCCCGCCAACACCATGCCCGGCAGCAGCCACGATATTGTGCGATACTGCGAAGCGACGAGGAATCGCACTACCCACTCGTGCAGAGCATAGGCCGCCAGTGTGGCGATTCCCGTGAATACCAACGCCGCGATCGTCAGCGTGCGATTGAGGCGGTAGACTCGCTCCAGGCGAGATCGATCCGAGGCGTCGCCGGCGCGTTGAAAAAACACCGGTGAGACAAGCTGAACCATCAGGTTCGTACAGATAGTGATGGGATAATATCCGAGCTGGTAGAGCACTGCATACCGCCCAACATCGTCAATTGAGGCGAAGCCCTGCAATGCCCATCGATCCGAGGCCAGTTGCACCCATGCGGGAAGGCCCCAGACGCCAAAGGGCCACGCGTATGTGAGTATCCCGGTCCTCCAGCGCCCCTTCTGGGTGTTGCCCTCAAGGCAAGCGGGCCAGCCACAAGAAGGCAACGTTCGACGGAAGAACCAGCCCTGGGACGCAAGGACGATGATCATCGCGCCTGCATAACCAAGCATGGCGAACGTACTGCTGGCTCCAACCCACAGGACTAAAGCGGCCGCCAGGAGGAACCGTCCCCAGGTTGCCAAGCCATGATGCAGAGCGACAATCGCCCGCTGTCGCGCGGCGTTCTGCATGCCGTTGAGGACGGAGTTGTAGCCGGAGAGCAGCGCGAAGAGCATGGCCGCCAGAGCGAGCCCAATCCACTGGGAGTACCCCGTGGCCACAAGGCCCAGACACAGGACAACAGCGAGCAGGAGAACTCCCCCGGTGGCCTGGACCAGCAGGCCCTTTACGGCGGCAAGGTAGCTCCACAATGCATCGGCCTCCCGCGCCGGCGCGAAAAATCGTGTAGCAGCATTGCCCAAAGGACCAAGGACCGTTTGTGTAACGAGGGTCGCTACGGTCATGCCCAGGGCCAGCCTCCCGTACGCGTCGGGCGGCAGAACCCCCGTAAGGATTCGCACGCCGACAACCGCCCCCACCACGGTTGCGGTCTGGCCGAGGCCGACCCAGAAGAATTCGCGGCTGAGCCGACGGAACCGCGTGGAGGTCAATCGGCTCACCCGGCCCGCGCGCGGTCTTGCCCCTGGATTCGATTCGGCGGACTTGACCGTATCGCGATCGACAGGAGCATTGATTGTCACGATGGAAAACAAGGGGCGCTTTGGGATTGATGATGGATGATTGTGGGTGTTAAGTCATGACTGCTACAATTCACGAGAGACGAGATACGAGCGATGGCCTGAGGCCGAGTTTGAAGTGGGACGCTTCACGCTTCACGAGCGACGAACTCAAGCCGGAGGACGCTTTTACCCTTCTACGGGTCCCGAGATACGATCTGCGGCGAGGCGACGGGAAGTCTACGACACATTGACCAGAGCGCGAATGGTCCCGACAAAGGCCTTCGCTCTTTCGATTCGCCGACCGATATCCGCCGGATCGAACGTCGCGGTCGGAACGTAGTCGCTCTCCTGCCTGTCGTCGAAGAGCCTCTGATAGAACTTGCTCCAGGCCACGTCCACCTTGCCGGTCTTCACATAGGCCCGGTTGAATTCCGCTATGACGGCAGAATGCCTGGTGAACTGCTTGCCCGATGTCAGCAGCAACGCGGTGACCGCGTAGAAGCAAGCGTAGTACAATCGGTTCACCGCGAAAGCCAGATGCCCCTCGGCGTGTTCAAGCTTCGCAGAGGCCAGGGCATCCGAGGCTTTTTCCAGCCAGAGGTCGATGAGGATCTGGTCGGCCTGTTCCTTGTTCATACTTCGCAGCCGTCCCTCCGGACCTCCGTGTAGATCGGCATATACCGGATCAGGCCGTCCGTCCAGTCCTGCTCCCCAACAACCACGGAACTGAGGACCACGTCATGGTCCAGGTTGACCTGGGCGAGTCTCTCTGAGACCGCGTCGCGTAAGTGGGCCGTTACCGGACAGGCCAGAACCACCAGGATATCGAGGTCGGAATACGCGTCGCCCTGCCCCCGGGCCTTCGACCCGAACAGGAATATCTTGGATACAGGCAACTCGTCTCTCAGGGACTGTGCGGCCTGCACCACGGCATCGCGGTCCTTCTGAGCCAACGATATACTGTCCAATGTCCTCATATTGGTGCGTCGTGAGTCACCCTTCTGGTTTCGGGGCATCAATCCCTTTTCGCCCGGCGGCAACAGCGGTTGCGATACGCAAACACAGCCCCCGATCCCTGCGCCAATCGCATCCTATCTGCTGTGGGACCCGCCGTCAAGCGACATACGACATCGTCCTGAAACCAGGACCACACTCGGCGGTTATCGGGTCGGAGGTTGGGTGTGGTTTCCGTGCTCGCCTAGGGTGGGGACTAACTGAGTCCAGATAACGCAAAAACAGTTTCTGCGGCCTGAAAACGCGGTTGTGGCCAATTCAAACGCGGCATTCGAAGCTTGGTATGCCATATTCGAAGCTTCAAATGCCGTATTCGAAGTTTGATCTGTCGCATTCGAAGCTTCAAACGCCGCATTCGAAGCTTGATCTGTCGCATTCGAAGCTTCAAACACCGCATTCGAAGCTTGATCTGTCGCATTCGAAGCTTCGAATGGCCCGGATCAAGTCGGGTTTGCGGCATGCCAAGCGTCGTCTATCGCAGCAGTAGCGGCGAATCGCCTCGGTCGAACCCACGCCGACCTGTCGCGGGCTGTCGCGACGACGGCGGCGGTCGGCTACCCGGCCGCCCGCCACGGTATGTCGCTGAGCACGGCCCGGGCCCTCCTGTCCCAGGTGTGGCGTTCGAGGAAGACCTCGTAGGCCCGGTCGGCCAGGGCCCGGCGATACGCGGGGGCCTCGCAGCGCCGGATGGCCTCGACCCACCGGTCCGGATCGTCGGGGCAGACCAGCACGGCCGTTCGCTCGTCGAGGACCTCCCGCAGCACGGGCAGGTCCGAAGCGATGATGGGCCTTCGCGACGCCATGTATTCGAACAGCTTCAGCGGCGACATGTAGGCGGCGATGTCCGAGCGGCTGTAGGGGACGATCACGCTGCGCTGGGCCGGCAGCAGCAGGACGTCGAACCGGGCGCGGGCCCGATCGAGCCGGCCGGGCGCAAGAAACCCGTGAAACAGGACATTCGACGTCGCCCTGGCCTTCCAGAAGGCGATGTCCGCCTCCGTGCCGCCGACGATGTGAAAGTCGTATTCGCACAGCCGTTCGGCGCAGGCCAGGACGATCTCGGCGCCCTTGCCCGGATACAGATGGCCCGTGTAGCCGATCTGAAGCGTCCGTCGGCACGGCGGCCAGGGCAACTCGCCGGCGTCGGTCGGACCGGGCACGGCGGCGGCGTCGTGACAGACGACGGTCTTGTGCGCTACGTTGTATCGGCCGATGTACATGCGTTTGAGGGCTTCGGAGATCACCACCAGCCGCAGCAGACGGGGGCTCTTCAGCACGGTCGTTTCAAGATGACGGATCAAGACATTGTACGGTGCGGCGTGCGCTTCGTAGACCGCCCGAAAGCCCATCCGAACGGCCAGCCACAGGCCGTAGATGTCCCTGGCGTAGATCAGGACCTCCTGTGGATCGTATCGCCCAAGCCGGGCGCCAAGAGCGGGCAGCCCGAAGAGGCTCTGGCCTCTGATCCTCCGACAGCCGACCAGGTCCAGCTCGAAGTTGCTCCGGACACCATAGAATTCGTACGGGTCGTCCTGGCGGCCGCCCTTGAGCCGGCGGCCGATCAGGGTCGTCTCGTGGCCGGCCCCGGCGAACGCCTCGCACATCCGCATGACCTGGATGCTGTTGGCGCTGCGGGAAGGAATGTCGGAGCCGGACAGATAGACGATCCTCAATTCAGGCGGTCCTTCTGTCTTGGGCGGCGGATGATCGGCGCGGCATCGATCGATCCGGTGTATGGCGCAGCGCCGGTCATTTCACTGCCGCCGCCGAACGGAGTCGCCGCTGAAGGCCGTCGTAAATCCTCGATGACCATCGAAATCCGATCCACGCCCCACACTTGTGCAGGGGCCGCCAGGCGGGCAGGCGGGCCGCCCATCGGTCCGGAGACCTGGAACCGATCGACAGCAGGTATACCGCCGCATGCTTGTGCGGGCTTTGGGCTTCATAGACAACCGTCAGGCCGTTCTCCTGGTACAGCTTCCGCAGACACGTCGGCGTGAATCGCCAGTAGTCTTTCCAGTCGTCGGATTCATGCTGGACCTGTGCGAAAGGAACGACGACGATGACGATGTCCCGGGACAGTTCGCAGAGATTGGCAAAGGCCTTGCGCACATCGAAGATGTGTTCGAGCGTCGTGTGATTGAAGGCCACGTCGAACCGGCGTTTCAGGTTCTGCGACACCTCGCCCGTCAGATCGAGTGCGTATTCGTTCGGACGGCCCTGAAAGCCGCGATAACCGCCGTAGTTCGTGTACGAGTAACCGGCGGCGTTGCTGAAGTAGTCCCTATAGCAGCCGCCTTCCTTGTCGCGATCATCCCAAGCCGAGACGTTGACGATGTCACCATCAAAGAGCGATGCCACGGTCCGCAACTGCTCGTTCGACCACAGTCGCGCCAGCCGGTGCTCTCGATTCGTCAACCATGAGGTCATCCATTCACCGCCCGGGCTCAATTCGCCTGACAGGGCAGCACGCAGATCATTCGTTTGTTCTCGTGCGCCGAATCGAAACAGATCCGCGTCCCTGTCCGGTCCCAGCGGGGGTGGAGGTCACATCGCTGCGGGCCGCGATAACGGAAGGGGCTGTAGAAACACCCGGCCTCGCGAAGGGTTCCTTCGCGCATCGAATAGACCAGCAGCATCTGCTCGCCCGCCCGGTCAGGGTAGGTGTCGCTGACCAGCAGATCGCCCGAGGGGCTCAGCGAGGGATGGCCGTCTCTTGCCGGCAGTCCGGCCGGCATCGGGGCACAGTCGAACGTGCGGTCGGGGCCGAAGGTGTATTCATAGTAGCCCGGCGTCCCTTCGTACGGATAGCGAAAGCAGATCAGACGATCGTCGGCCAGCCAGTTGAGGTGCGAGGCCGTCGCGGCATCATCCACAACGTGCAGCGAGCCGGCGTCGAAATCGTAGAACATCAGGCGGTTCATCCGGCGACCCTGCGGCAGCCACAGGTGCAGGAAGACCAGACCCCTTCCATCGGGGGTAAAGAGCAGATGGTTCATGTAGTGCGGGCCATTGGCCATGGACGGCAGCGGGGCGAGCTCGGCGATCTGCCGAAGGCTCAGGAGCATCTCGGTCTCGCCGGTCGCAAGGTCGATCCGCCACAGGCCGTCGTCGGCCCCGCAGGCCTCGGAGGCGGTCTCGTCGGGGAAGTTGCCGTAGCCGTAGCCCGGCCGCAGGCGCTCCAGACGCGAGAAGTTCAGGCCGACGCCCCACCGCCCCGCCGGATCGACGGCGTAGATGGGCATGGTGTACGAGGCCTCGACGTTGCCGGTCAAGACGTCCTGGACCACGCAGCCGTAGCGGCCGTCGACGAGCCGGTTGTACAGGACCAGCCGATCCGCGTCGGCGGCAAACCACTGGAGCATGCAGCCCTGCTGCCAGCACCAGGTTTCCGTCCGGCCGAACGGGTGGAAGGTCGGTCGGCCATCGGCCACCTGCGACCATTCGAAATAGCCCAGCCGCAGCGGCCTGCGCAGGGCGGCGTCGGTCCAGTCCCGCACGCAGGTCATGGCCATGGCGAGGATCTTGCTGTCGTCACCGCTGAACGGCGTCTTGTCATAGTATCCGAACCAAGTCGGCAGGCCGTCGGCGCTGATCGAGTACAGGCCAGAAGAGACCGCCGGCTCCGATTGCCCGCGCGCATTGCTCAACCGACGGCGACACTGCCGCGTCAGCCGAAGGCTGCGGCCGCGCAAGGCCCGCAGATGGCCCAGCACGCCCGTCTTGCGTACGATCGGACGCAACGGTTCCTTAAGATCGCTCAGCCGCATCGGATGCCGCCCTTTGCTTGTCCAGGTGGGTTCTCAAAAAGAAGATCATGATGCCCGACCACACAGCGAAGAAGCCTACATAGGCCAGTGAGGCCCCGACGATCCCGAAGTGCCGAACAGCGGGAAACAGCAGGCCGAAATAGACCACTGTCGCCGCCACGTTGGACACCAGCGACCTGCGGGCCAAGCCCATCGCCAGCAGCGAAGGCGTCAGCGTGAAGCTGCACAGAAAGATGACCAGGGCCAGCAGATAGAACACCGTCACCCAGTAGGCGTCTTCGAACGCCGGGCCCACGGTCCAACGAATGATCCACCGCCCCGCCAGCAGAAAGACGAACCAGCCGCCGAAGGCGGCCGCCGCCGTGAACAGCGTGGTTCTCTTGACCAGCGAGACGAAGCGTCGGCCGTCTCGCCCGGCCCACGCACGGGCCAGTTCCGGATAGATCGACTGCGACAACGGATCGGAGAATCTTGGCAGCACGCCGGCGAACTGCTTGGCGACCTTGAACAGACCCAGCGCCGCCGGGGTGGTCAGGGCGGCGATGAACAGGCCGTCGGCCTCGCGCGAGAGCATGCGCACGGTCATCGTCAGGTTCGTCGTCCAGACGTAATCGGCAATTCCCGGGAACCGGCGGCGAATGCCACGCAGGGGCTGAGCGGTAATGCCGGTGACATTCTGCTTGCGGAGCACCCACAGCGAGGCGAAGACCTGATACAACTGACCGATGATCCCGGTAACCAGATAGACGAGAACAAACCCAAACAGCCTCTGATTCGTTAAGAGACACCAAGCCACCCCCGCCAGCCGGACCACGCCGCTGAGGATCGCCGTATAGCCGAGCAGATCGAACCGGTCGAACAGCCGCAGGACGCCGATGGGTGTGCCGCTGAGGCCGAACAGGATCAGCACGCTGTAGAGAACCAGCAGCGGGCGGACCGAGGCGTCCCAGCCCAACAGGCCGATCACCGGACCGGCAAGAGTCATCGCAAGGGCTGTCCCGACGACGGCGCTGGCGATATCGAGGGCGAAGCCGAACTTGACGAGCTGCCGAAGGCCCGCGCCATCGTCGTCGTGCAAAGCCTCACTGCCGAACTTGATGATCGCCTGCCAGGCATCGAACGTCACCAGCTTGCCGATGGTCAGTTCATAAGCCAGAACCAAGGCGAGGATGCCATAGTTCTCTGGCCCCAAGGCCCGGGCCGTCAGCACGGCGGCGACCAAACCCAGGACAGCCCCGACCACATTGGCCGAAAGCAGCTTGCCCGCGTTAACAAACAGACGGCGAAAGACGTCGTCCTGAAACCAGCCCAGTACCCGGCGGCGGTCGTCGGTCAGCCGGTCGGCGAGGACCGTCATTGGTGCATCGTTGCCATCCAACATCCGATGCGATGAGGGCGCCAAGCGCGTCATCGCATCGCCCGAACGCCAAAGCCCCTTGTCTACTGCCACCTGTGAAACTCGGCCTTCAAGGCGCCGAGCAGGTCACCGAACGCCGGCAAGTATCGGCGCAGCGAATCATAGACCTTCAGCGCCTCTGCCGCGCTATACGTATGCGCCATTCGATTTCTGTCGGCCAGGATCTCCAGCCACAGGACTTCATCGTCCAGCCACCGCGGCGCAAATGCCTGGCGAAAACACGCCTTAGGCGAATTGCACTCAGACAGGCCAACATCCCGTGCCAGGGCCTGCACGCTCTTCCATGCCAACTCGAAGCAGAACTCGAAGTACTGAATGCAGCCCGCCTTCTCCAGATCGGTCCCGGCGTCCGCTTACGGGCGGACTCCGTCCCCGTCGGCTGCGCCGAGGCGTTCGGCGCGGTGGCGTTCCATCGATCCGGGCCACCGCACAACTGTCGTCCGCCGTATCCTGCCGGCATTCCGTCAGGCGTTCGACCCGACCTCGGCGACCGGCCTTCGCCCTTTCGAATGAGCGCGGTTCGGCGCACTCTCGCCTTGCGGCGCAACGCGATGGACGTTCGTCTCGGGCTGCGTCACGTGTGTCGTTGCAGCACTGCGGCCTTTGACGGCCGCGACGTATTCACGCAGGAAGGCCAGGAAGATACCGAAGACGAACGCGACGGTGCCGGCCAGCACGCCCTTGGTGACGGTGCCGCGAGCGACCGGCAGTTCGGGCACGACGGCCTCGTCGAGCACCTGGAGGGTGGGCATGCTCTTGGCCTCTTCGATCTTGGCCAGCTCCGTTTCGCGGACGAGCAGCTCGTAGAGCATCTCCTGGATCTGGGCCTCGTGGGCGGGGGTGCTGTCGATCCGGCTGAGCCGGGTCTCGACCTCCTTGAGCCGGCCTTCGAGAAAGATGCGTTTGCTCGTCGCCTCGCCGGTCGAGATTCTCTTGTTCTGGCGGTCGAGCTCGGCGATATAGGCGTTGGCCATCGCGGCGGCCCGATTGGGATCGCGGTCGGTGACAGCGACCTTCACCACCCCCTCGTTGGTGGTCTTGATGCTGGTATTGCCCGCCAGCCGGCGGCGGGCCTTGGTCCGGTTCTCCACATTCTCGTAGGCATTCATCAAGTCGAACTGGTCGACGATGGTGTCGTAGACCTCGCGGCTCGTGAGGATCTCGACGTAGATGCTCGCGATACTGCCGCTGTCCAGGATGTTGCGGAACATCGAGCTGCCCAGTCCACCGAGAGCGCCGGCCATCGTCGACTGCTTCTGCAGCATCTGCATCGGCGGGACGATCGTGGCGTTGGCCTGATAACGACGCGGCTGCAACAGCATGACACCTACCGTTGCCCCCATCGCCACGAAGGACAGCAGCACGATCATCCAACGATGCCGCCAGACCACAAGCAGATAGTCGAACAGGTCGATCTCTTCGACGCCGACCTGTCCGGGTCCCTGCGGGGGCAAGCCACTCTGGTTTTCGTGCTGTGGAGCCAATGTCGGCGTCCTTTCCTCAATCGGCTCAGATCGCGAACACTACGCCGGCGGCGACGGCGATCTGGAAGACGATCTGGGTGATATCCTTGGTGGTCTTGAGCCAGAAGTAACGGTCGAGTTTTCTGGGCACGACGATCGTGTCGCCGGGATCCAGCTCGACGTCCATGAAGCTGCCGAACGACCACTGGTTGAACTCGTTGTCCCAGGAGACGAGCTTGCCGCGATTCTGCTGCCTGCTGATGACCGAGCCGTCGGCCTTGATGACGCTCACCTGCTTGGTGTCGGCGTCCCTGGTCATCCCGCCGACCCGGCGGAGATAGTAGTTGACCGTACCTTCGGCTTCATACAGCAGCGAGGTCTCGTTGAACACCTCGCCAACGACGTGTACGACCCCGGGCGTTCGGGGAACGACCAGTTCGTCGCCATCCTCCATCTCGATGTCGTACCGTGTTCCGCGGAACTGCTCCAATGCGGCCAGTTTCACGACGACGCGTCCGGTGATCTCGCTCGCCCGAAGTCTGGCGAGCAGTTCCTTCTTGGCAGCGAGCGCCGCCTGCTGGCCTCTGATCGTCTCGGCATCGAGGGCCGAGCCCATGGCCTGCTCGGCGCCGCCGAGCATGGACTCTTCCAGTTGACGAATCATCTGCTCCAGCCGTCGACGCTGGGTTTCTCTGGCGCTTTCACGGGTGAAGACGGCGCCCCTGAGATATGCCTGCTCCGTATAACCGCCGGCCCGCTCGATGAGCGAACTGAGGCTCTCGCCCCTCCGGATCGGGTAGCGGCCGGGGAAACGCACCTCCCCCAGGATCGCCACCGTTCGATCGAAGTCGAGTTCGGGAACGGGCCGCACGACCAGCGTGTCACGATCGGACAACAGGATATTGTGCTCAGGGTCGCCCGCCAGGGCCCGGTTCAGATCGACGTCGATCTTCTCCGTGCTGACGCCGTCCTGGCTGATGTGTCGGCGCGTGACTTCGGCCGAGCGATGATACGCATCCTTCTTCAGCCCCCCCGCCGCGTCGATGAGGTCGCTGACGCGCATGTTGGGCACCAGCCGGTATTGGTTCGGGTCGAACACCATGCCGGAGATCGTGGCAGTCCGGTAGTTCCTCTCGTCCCAACGGAAGATGCGAATCGTATCGTACTCGGCCAGCTCGATATTCTCTGCCGGCTCACCCGCCAGCAGTCTGCCAAGGTGAAACGGCAGGAAGGTCGGATGCAGGTCCGGGGGAACGAGACGCTCGATCTGACCGTGCTCGACGTTGGGCTGCGGCTGAAGAACGTCGTACGACGTCAGGACGTCAGCGAGGCACATGCCGGGCTTCCATTCATACTTGCCCTGCCGCTCGACGTGTCCTTCGAGATAGACCACGTCCCGCTCGCGGGCGGCCACGGAGAAGACCTTGACGACATCGCCGTCACGGACCGCGGTGTTCAGAGCCCGCTGCCGGTCCTCGTCGCCGGACGCATCGGCGAGATTGAAATCCACCACAATCCTCTTGCGATGGTTCTCGATTCGTTCCACCTGCACGCGCTGAAGCCAACCGGCGAAGGTCACTCCTCCGGCCAGGTCAAGGGCCTGGCCCAGCGTCGTAGGACCGGCCATCTCGTAGATCGCCGGACGCTTGACGTTGCCGGCTATACCCGCCACAGGGCCGATCAACGGAATGAAGATCGTATCCCCGTCCTGAAGCCGCACGTCTGTGCTGCGGTCTCCGCCCTGAAGGAAGTCGTACAGATCGATCTTGATCGGCTCGCTTCCACTGCGACGCAACTGGATTGTCCTGAGGCTGCCGTTCCTGGACGGCCCCCCGGCGGCGACAAGGGCGTGGATCACAGTGGACAACGAACTGACCGTATAGCTGCCCGGCGTAGCCGCCTCGCCCACGACGAAGACGCGAATCACCCGGAGGCGATCCATCGCGATCGACATGCGGAAGTCGGTGTACTTGCGGGCCAGTTCATGTTGGAGGTAGCTTTCAAGTTCGCCGAACCTCATCCCCCAGACACGCAGCGCCCCGACCTGCGGCACGACGATCTGGCCGTCGCGATCGACCTGAAGGACGAACTGCGCGTCGACCCGGCCCCAGAGTGTCACGCTGAAGCTGTCGCCGGGGCCGATCACGTAGTCCGGCCCGACCGGCACGTTGGAGACCGGGGCAAACGTGGAGACCGGTCGCTCGAAGACGTCGTATCCGAACTGCTGCAGTTGCGTGGACACCTCGGCGTCGATCTCACCGGCGATCAATCGCTCCATGGCCGACGGCTTTCGCTCAATGGCCTGACCGGTCGGCTGGGGCAACTCCAGATCGTTGGGCTCCGATTCCGGCGGAGTCGCCAACGGCTTGATCAGATCGGAAGCCCGCCACGCGTCGATTCTGCTCACGTCGGGCAGCGTCCGCTCGGCAGCCGGGCTCGGCGCGGCCGGACGAGGGACCTGCTGCGCCACGGCAGCTCCACCGGCCAGAAGGCACCATCCCAGCGCCGTCAGCGCCAAGCCCCGCAGCCGCCCCCTGGCGAACGACCGGATCGGCGTCTTGTTCGGCGCTCGACACGGGACGGCGACGCCGGCGCCCCTTCGATCCGTCAATCCACTCCGGGACAAGGACTCACCGGATTCCATTCCAGACTCCTCATGCATCGTAACCGCACGATCCCCATATCGCGGTCCGCCAGCCCCGGTTTCTGGGGGACCGACCGTTGCGAAAAGCATTCGTGGACATATTCTGCCGGGCTCGCCCATCCGCCGCCGCGTTGACGGACCACCGATGGTGCGGGGCGAGTCCCCATTGTCAAGATCGTTTCCACAATAGCCGGCGCCGTCGCGGCGCGCATCGCAACCGAGACAACACTGGCTCCATGGCATTTATCGGACAACGACCACGCAAATCTTCACTTGTTTGAGAGAATTGTGGGTTGCCCCACGCAAACATTCATCTTGACCGTTCCTCCAGGATGCCCTATGTTTGCGTCCGCTGTGGAAAGGACTCGCTCGAAGAACAGTATTGACTGAGGCCATGCGAAGGATTGCGGCGTCTCTCATCTTGATCGCTCTGTCGGCACCGCCGTGTTCGGCGCTGGTATCGACCAATGTCCCTCTCGATCACTGGAGCTATGCGGCTGTGGACAAACTGGCCGGCTACGGCCTGATCGACAGCGCCATGCTCACCGTCAAACCCATCTCGCGCGTCGAGATGGCCCGGCACATCGCGCAGGCCACACGGAAACTCCAACGCATGACCGATGCCCCGGAGGTGCTTTCCAGCATCCTCGACCGCCTCACGGATGAATTCAAAGGGGACCTGGTCCTGATCGGCGTCCTCGACGGCGCACACAGCGAGGCCTTCGTCAAGCCCGTGGAGGATCCCTATGTTCGGTTTCTCCACGCCGACCGCAGACCCGACATGGAGAACGTCCGGGGCGATACGTTCGAATCGGGCTCCAACTATCGGGCCGGTTTCGCCTCGCGCATCAGGCTCTGGGAACGCGCCGCATTCTATCTGCACCCGGAATTCGGCATCGCCTCGGCCGATTCCGATGCCGACATCCGGCTGATCGAGGGATACGGCAAGGTGCAGGGCGGACCGTTCGAGGTGCAGGTTGGAAAGGATTCTCTCTGGTGGGGTCCGGGATATCGCGGCTCGATCCTCATGAGCAACAACGCCCAACCGCTGACCATGGTCAAGGTGACCAACCCACAGCCCATGCAGTTGCCGTGGGTCCTGCGTCACCTGGGACTCTTCCGGGCCCAGTGGTTTCTGGGCGAACTGGAGGAGGACCGATTCATCCCCAATGCGCGCCTGTCGGGCGTCCGTCTGAATTTCAAACCCCTTCCCGTCTGGGAGGTGGGTTTCTCCCGCGTGTTCATGTTCGGCGGACGGGGGATGTCGAGTGTGGGCCTGTTCGACTACGGCAAGCTGCTGCTGGCCGTGAGCAATCAGGAGAAGGACAACCAGATCGCCGGGTTCGACACAGCCGTCCTGCTGCCTCTGGCCGATCTCCCCTACTGTGGCGGCCTTCCACTGCGCTCCGTCAAGCTCTATGTGGACGCCGCGGGAGAGGACGAGGCCGGCGGCATGCCCAGCAACTGGGGCGCCCTCGGTGGGATCCAGCTAAACGACCTCTTCAAGACCGGGCGGACCGACCTCCGCATCGAATACGCCGACAATCATGTCTCCGGCAAACCCAACGTCTTCTACGGACACAGCATCTACCGGTCGGGATACACCTACAAGGGGCGGGTGATGGGCCACTTCATGGGGACGGACTCGAGAAGCGTCTTCGTGCAACTGTCGCACTATCTGACGAACGACATCGTCATCGGTCTGTCGTACGACCGCCTGACACACAATCTGTCAAACAGCGATCACCCGGGCGTAGACATCGTTCAATGCGATCTGACCACATTCGCCTGGCCAAACTGGCAGATCGCGGCAGGTTATCGATATGAGGATGGCAAGGGCTTGGGCTACACCGACAACCACATCGTCCAGGTCCAGTTGATCCACGACTTCTGATGCCGTCTGTCGCCTGCAGGGGCGACGCGGGGATCCGGCGGAATGACGTCGGAAGACGCTGAGTCTATCCCGTGATGGTCTTCCAACTGAGGTTCAACTCTTCGAGCAACGCGATGACTTC
The DNA here is from genome assembly GCA_001603075.1 of Phycisphaerales bacterium Planc_01. Lineage (GTDB taxonomy): Bacteria > Planctomycetota > Phycisphaerae > Sedimentisphaerales > Anaerobacaceae > Anaerobaca. Next base: position 122,460 of record LVBB01000041.1, read on the forward strand.
CTGGATCATCTGGGGATCGCGCTGGGTGTTCGCCTGCCCCAGACGCCGTCCCATGAATACGTAGAGCTTACGCAGGTTCTCGGCGATCTCGCCTCCGGCCTCCATATCCAGTACCGCGTTGAGTTCGTTGATGATGTCCTGAGCGCGGTTGATGTACTGCCCCTTGGCCGCGTAGTTCTGCGCCTCCAGTTCCCGGATAGCCAGCTTGAGGAACTTGATCGCCCCGTCATACAGCATGACGATCAAGCGACCCTTGCTCTGCGTGCCGACGGCAGCTTCCTTGTATGCGGCGATTCCGTTCATGGTAATGCCCTCGTCAAAGACATCGGCCTCCGGGTCCCTGGAGACAGCGGTTCACTGCCTGATAAGGCCCCAAGGCAGACGGGCCCGACAGAGATTCTCATGGATAGGGAGATGGCTGACATCCTCATCAGCCATCTCCCTCTATGTGCGATGTGATGCGACTGCCGAGAGAATTACCTCAGCAGCGTCAGGGCCATCTGCGGGATCGAGTTGGCCTGCGCCAGCATCGAGGCACCGGCCTGCGACAGCACCTGGTTCCGGGTCAACGTCGCCATTTCCGTGGCCACGTCGACGTCCGAAATGCGCGACTCGGCGGTCATCAGGTTCTCGGCCTGAATCCCGAGCACCTCGCCGGTGGATTCCAGACGGTTGATCATGTAACCGAACTTGGCCCGCGCGGTGTCCTTGGCGTTGATCGCGCTGTCGAGCGCGGTCAAAGCGGATCGCGCGCTGCCGGCCGTGGTGATCGACAGAGCCGTCAGGCCTAGGGACGAGGCATCCAGCTTGTCGCCCGTGATGTCGATCTTGTCGGTCTCATTGCCGAAGTGGATCGATACGGTCGCCGAGTTGTTGAGCATCTTGATGCCGTTGAAATCGGTCGCCCCGGCGATACGGGTGATTTCGTCGGCCATCTCGGAGAACTCATTGTCCATGATGACCCGCTGGGCCGACGAGTACGAGCCCGTGGCGGCCTGCTCGGCAAGCTGCTGCATACGGACCATCAGGTTATCGATGGTCTGCAAGGCACCTTCCATGGTTTGCAGCAGGCTCACGCCGTCCTGGGCGTTCCGCGAACCCTGCTGCAGGACCGCGATGTTGGCCCGCATCAACTCGCGGACGGCCATACCGGCCGCGTCATCGCTGGCGCTGTTGATGCGCAGACCGGACGACAGCCTCTCCACCGATGTGGCCAGGTTGTCGTAGCTCATCCCCAGATACCGGGCGGCGTTCGCGGCCATAAGGTTGTTCTTGATTGCTAACATGTTTCCATCTCCTTTTTGACAAAGACCCCAATTTGGCCCCTATTCGTTTGCTCGCTTGTCAACACATCCACTCACAGTCTTTCCGACATTCACAGGTCATTATCGTCCAAAGCCACCGGGACTTAAGGCAGCGAAGGCTCCGGAAGTGGCACAAAAGCGCCCAGACCCCTAAAACCCCGGCTGGCGGCACTGATATCGCCGGACCGGCCGGCCGGCCCAGGCACAATTCTTCACGAAAAAGTTCAGGAATCCTCTTCCGGACGGGAGCGAATCCTCGGATCGCGCCGTTTGCCTGCGATCCTCCTGGCCCTCGGCGGATTCCCAATCGATCGACGGTCGCATCAGACGGGTTTTTTCATGCAAATCCTCGCTGATGCCGATAATGTCTGAGTTGGCATCGCACGGGGGGCATCCGCCTGACCAGGGCCTGGACGCCCGACTGTCATCGGCGCCCGACGCGACAACGAGCCTCGCCCAGAAACCCCTGGGGGAGAATCACAGGAATGTGGATGGCATGACAGACAACACGACACCGGCACAAGCCAAGACCCTGCTGGTCTTTAATTGCCACGAACCGTGGGTCCACCAACTCGGAGTACTGGGCTATCGGCTGGACATCATTGTCGGTCTGAAAGGCAAGTACAATCGGGGTTGGGACGAACGCATGCGTCCGTTGCCGGCCAATGCGCGTCTGCTCACTCTGCCCGAAGCGCTCCAGTCGCCGACACATTACTATTGCATCGTCACGCATAACGTGGCCGATCTCCTGGACGCGCGTGTGCGTCCTGAGCCCAGGGTCCTCGTGCTGCACCATACCCTGGAAGGGCGTATCCGGGAGGAAGGCGCCACTTGCGACCCGCACCAATTGAAGGACATGCTCCACAAGTATGTCGAACTGGTGGGGGCCCACGTCGTCGCCACCTCGATGTTCAAGGGCGAGTCCTGGGGCTTTTTCGACGACATCGTCCACTTTGGTATCGATGTCAACGCCTACCTGCCCTACTCCGGAGAGAAGGCTCGCGGCCTGCGCATCTGCAACTTCATCAGTTCGCGCCAACAGATTCTGCGATGGGACTTTCACGAAAGGGCCTTTGAGGGGATTCCCGTAACGCTGGTGGGGCACAACCCGGACCTGCCGGGCGTTCGGGCCGCCCGGGACTGGGACGATCTGAAGAAGACGCTCCAGTCGCACCGCTTCTATATCCACACGGCCGATCCGCTCCTCGAAGCAGGTCACAATATGGCCAGCGCCGAGGCCATGGCCGCCGGATTGCCCGTGCTTGGAAATCGACATCCCACCTCACCCATCCGGCACGGCATCAGCGGGTTTCTGAGCGACAACGCCAGGGAATTGCAGCACTACGCAAGAATCCTCCTGGACGACCGGGACCTTGCAGCCCTGATGGGCCAGCAGGCACGAAAGACCGTGGTGGAAAGGTTCTCCCTGACGCGATTCAAGCATGCGTTCACACGATCCATCGAGATCGCTCGACGCAAGTGGTACACCCGGAAGGTCGATCCGGCCGCAATCTCCGGCTCCTCCCGGCCTCCCGTCACAATCGGTCGCTGAGACCTCGTGTCCCGCCCGATTACATCAGCATGTTGATCCCTCCGTAGGTGCCATCGCCGATGCCGGACGGCACATCGCGAACGGCCGATGACCCTCGCTGCAACGATCCGAGGTCCACCGCCGCCGATCGAAAACTGCCCGCTGGATATTGAGGACGGTATCCCTGCCGGGCCGACTCCTGCTGCTGTTGCGTCCAGGCGTCCTGCTGAAACTGCTCCCGTCCCAATCCCCTGTCAGGCTGATCGGAGACGACGACCTCCAGCCGCCGCACCTGAACGCCGGCCTCCTGCAGACCCCTCATGACCTGAGGCAGCGCCTGCTCGATCTCCCGCCGCGTCTCGTCTCGGGCCACCTCGATCATCCCACGGATCTGATCGCCTGTTTCCTGCACCCGCACCAGGACACTGCCGAGTTCCGGGGGGTCGAGCCGAATCTGTACCTGTTTGTCGGACCGAGCGATCGAGGCATGGATGGAACTGAGAATCTGGTCGCCGATGTCCTGAACCGCGCTGCGTACCGATGGTGTCTCGGCTCCAGCCGAGCCCGAGACCTGGGCTGCCATACGCCCAACGGCATCCGTAAGACCATACTGCGAAGAACCGGTCAGTTCAGCGGATGGCGATGGAGACTCCTTGGCATTCAGGGACGTCTCCTCCTTGGTTCCCGTCGCGGCTGTGGTTACGGCCGTCTGCGGAGTCTCGCCACCCTGTCGCGAGAGGCTCTGCCCGTTCTCCCGCCGTGTGCCGTCCGCGCTTTCTTCGGATGAGATCGCTGCGCGAGCGGTCATTGCCGCGGTGTCGGCGTCGAGCCCCTTCGCCCCTTCTGCCGAAGGTTGGCCCTGCTGCGGCGTTGTCTGCTGCGGCTTTTCAGCCGTCTGAGCCTCGGCCGAGACGACAGTTTCGCTCGGCGTGGTCGTCGGAACGACGTTGGCCTGGGCTTGCGACGATCCGCCGGTTTGCACCTCGACGGTCACCGGTGCGGCATCTGCGGCAGGTGTCTTGTGGCCTTCCGACCCCGGCATGGCCGTCGCAACCACCCCCTCTCGACTGGGCTGCTCGCCGATGATCTTATCGCCGACAGGAACCGTCTGGGGAACTTCCACGCCGTCTTCCTCTACGATTCGCATGCCCTCAAGCGGAGCGGAGGCTCTCTCGGTCTCGCCCGGCTCAACCGCCGTGGTCGTGTGTGTCGGGGGAAGCGCTTCGCTTGCGTTCGGCAACACCGGCAGTGTCTCATCCACCTGCCGATGATCCCAGACGGGCGTTGTGTCTGCAGTTTGCCTGGCCGCAGGCGTCTCGACGACCTCTGTCTGTGCGGCTGCCACGACGTTCTCTTCCAGCGGCAATACGACCGCAACCGACGCCGTCTCTGCCACTGCAGAGTCGATCGTTGGGTCTTGCCGCTGTGGTGCGTCGCCTTCATCGCGTGGAGCGGATTCAGCAGGCTCACCCTCGCGCTCGATGAGCTGCGTCTGAGCAACATCTTGCGACTGAGCAGAATCGCCGAGGGGTTTCTTATGGGACCTGAGTTCATCCCTGAACTTCACCAGGGGCTCGGCGTCAGCGAACGCCTTCCGGGCCCCTTTGTCGGTGGATTGGGAACCCTTCGGGCAGGCCACCAGAGCCTCGACAGACGTCGCCACAGCCATGTTGCCAACCGCAATCGCTACGTTGCTCATACACAGATTCCTCAAGTCGTGGTCAAAACCATACGCACTGAGTAGCAATCTGCATGCCAATTGGCGGCCCATCGCGACAAGTGGAGCGTAACCTGTTTTCGTAAAGCCAGTTACAGCATGTCCGGCGCAATAGGAAGGGACTACACCTCCCCTCGACCCGCCGCCGGACGGAGGATTGTTCCGCCGGCGAGGAAATCCCTTCCGCCACGCCGGCACCGACCGTACGACCGGAAACGACGTGGACCAGCGCGTCCAATTACCCAACCGCGCGTATAGAATCCTGACACGCGGCGGATGGTCCGAGAACACGCGTGAACGGCTTCTTGGCGTCCCTCGGCACCCGAGCATCGCACCGTCGGCAGCGCTTCCGTCGAGAATCGGGACTTGGCACGGTTATTGCACAGCACGTTCACGTCAGAGAATGTTCGTACGCACAGCAAGGACGCATAAGATGTCACAATCGAACAACATCATGGACCTGCTCGAAGCCGGGCTCAAGGCCGAAGGGCTTCGCCAGAGGACGATCGCCAGCAACATGGCCAACATCGAGACGCCGGGGTATCGACGTCTCGATGTCAAGTTCGACGAGTTGCTGGCCAAGGCCCTGAGCTCTACCAGCACGGTCGATCTTGAGAAGCTGGAGCCCGAGGTCTACCAACCCAGGAAGACGCCGGTCCGGCCCAACGGAAATGACGTCAGCATAGAGGCCGAGGTGGGAGGCCTTCTGAAGAACTCGTTGCGTCACACCGCCTACGTCAGGCTCCTCCAGAAGCGGTTCACCCAGATCGAGACGGCGATCCGCGTCGGCAGTTGAGGCAGGTCGTCCCTTGGCGGTCGGCGCGAGCGATGCGTATGGAAGGAAAGGATTCACCACGATGCGAATAGGAAACACATTCGGTCCGGTCGACATCGCGGTCTCGGGCATGCGAGCCCAGAGCACGCAGATGGAGGTCATCTCCTCCAACATCGCCAATGCCCGAACCGTCGACAACGGACAGGGCCAGGCCTACCGCCGACTCCAGGTGCTTTTCGGCACCGACAATGAAGACGACGACGGGATCGCCGGCGTGACCATCAGCAACATCGCCCAGGATATGAGTTCGCTGGAGCGGATCTTCGATCCGGGCAATCCGAAAGCCGATGCCACAGGCTACGTCAATATGCCCAATGTCCAATTGCCGGTCGAAATGATGAACATGTCGACGGCCACCCGGGCGTATCAGGCCAATGCGGCCGTTCTGAAGCGATATCAGAAGATGGTGGAAACTACATTGGAACTGCTCCGGTAACGGAAGGACAACTCGATGATCCAGTTCGATCCAAACATCAGCTCGATCTTGCCGAATGGCAGGTCCCCCATGTCGCCGACCGAAGGTCTCGGCGGCAAGGCCGATTTCTCTCAGGCGGTCAAGGCCGTGGACAAATATGTCCGCCAGGTCGATGATCTCCAGCAGGACTCCGATGCCTCGATTGAAGACCTTCTGACCGGCAAGAACAACGACATCACGGCCGTTGTCTCCAGCGTCGCCAAGGCGGACGTCAGTTTCAAAGTCCTGGTCGGCGTTCGCAACAAGCTCATCGAGGCGTACAAGCAAACGATGAACATGTCGATTTAGGCCCGGCCGTACGCGACGATGTTCCGGGTTGGCCGTCCTAACACGGGTTCAGAGGCTTGATGGAAATCCTGCACAAAATAGCCTCCGTCTGGCAGAAAGTGAGCCTCATACAACGGGCTTTGCTGGTCGCCATTCTGGTGGCCTCGGCCATCATGGGGACGCTGCTGATTCATTGGGCGCGCCGACCCGACATGCGGATGCTCTACCAGGACCTGACCCCGGGTGAAGCCGCCAAGATCACCGACAAGATCACCGAGAAAGGGATCGTCTACCTGCTGCGGGACGGCGGCACCACCATCTATGTACCCCAGGAACACGTCTATCAACTCCGACTGGATCTGGCCAAGGAAGGCCTGCCGACCGGGGAACAGAGCGGATACAAGCTCTTTGACGACGAGAAGATCGGCATCAGCCCGTTCGTCCAGAACGTCAATCTCAGCCGGGCCCTGCAGGATGAACTGGCCAAGAGCATCCAGATGATCGACGGCGTCGCCCATGCCCGGGTCCACATCGTCAATCCGGAGCAGCGCCTGTTCGCCTCGGAGCAGGGCCAGACCTCCGCCTCCGTCGTCCTGCGTCTGAAGCCTGGCTACCGCCTCAGCGGCACCAATATCGCCGCCATCACGCACATGGTCTCCGGAAGCGTCAAGGGCCTCAAGTCGCAGGATGTCACGGTCATCGACAGCCAGGGCAACCTTCTCTCGGGCCAGGACGACTCGAAACTCGCCACCGGCGCCGGGACCGTTCACGACTATAAGGAACGCGTCGAGCAGGGCCTGGTCAAGAAGGCCGAAGATATGCTCACGATGGTCCTCGGACCGGGACGCGCCACCGTTCGCGTCAGCGCGGTCGTCGATATGAACAGCATCAGCACCGTCACCGAGACCTACGATCCCTCGGCCAAAGTGGCCACGAAGGAGGAGATCACCAACAACTCGGAAACGGGCGGCGCTGCCGGCCAGCAGGCCGGCGGTGGCAGCATGAAGAAGGATGAGACCATCCTCACCGAATACCAGGTCGGCAAGACGATCAAGCAGCACGTCGTCGTACCCGGTGAGATTCGCTCGCTCTCGGTGGCCGTGCTCGTCGATTTGTATGCCTCAGGAACCGAGGAGGGCCCCGGGGGACAACCGGCCCTGATCATGGAGATAGCCGAGGTCGAGCAGATCGTACGCACGGCCCTGGGCCTGAAAGACAACGACTCGCTCAAGGTCGCCAACGCACGATTCCGCCCACCGAGCGAATCACCGATGGAAGAAGAACCGGTGGCGTGGTCGCATTACCTGGCGCTGGCGCGTCAGTTGTCGCTGGGGATCATGGCCGTCTGTGCTCTGCTCGTCTTCCGCATCTTCAGCCGCGCACGCAGCAAGGCGGTGGCCGCCGCCGTCGAGGCGCAGCAGTTGGCCGAAGGCGGCAGCGTCAGCGCCGGCCTGCTGACGCCGGGAGCTCCGGTCGGCGAACCGATCATGCTGCGACGCCAGATCACGCACGCCTTGCGAAACAATCCGGAGCAGGTCCGAGAGATGTTCCTCAACTGGATCGAAGAGAAGGAGTGACGAAGACACCGTGGCACTGACGGGAAAACAGAAAGCCGCCCTGCTGCTGACCAGTCTCGATGTGGCCACCGCCGCCGAGCTGCTCAAAGGCGTGGATCCCAGAACGGTTCAGGAGTTGGCCGTCGAGTTAAGCTATCTCGACGCCTCCGGCCATCGCAATGCCAAGGAAACCGCCGAGGTCGCCCGGCAGTTCTGCCGGTCGCTGGAAAGCGAATCGACTTTTCAGTTCAAGACCTTTCTTCGCGAGGTCCTCAAGAACACCGTGGGCGAGGACAAGGCCAAACACGTTCAGCAGCAGATCGAAGACCTTCTTCAGAAGCGCGATCCGTTCATGACGATCCGTTCGGCCGACCAGCGGAAGCTGGCGATGGTGCTCGAAACCGAGCATCCCCAGGCCGTCGCGGTGGTCCTTTCCGAGTTGCCTGCCAAGAAGGGCTCGGAGGTCCTCGGCCTTCTGGGCGACGGCATGCGCGTCAGTGCGATCAGCCGTATGACGGCAATCGGAGGTGTTACCCCCGAGGCCAAGGCCAGCATCGCCCAGATGGTGCGCAAGCGGATCGAGGGACTCGACACGACGCACCAGATCGGCGGGCAGGTTCCCCCGGAGGAATCGCTTCGGAAGGTCGCCGTCATCGTACGAAGCCTGGACAAGGAGGTCCGCGACGGCGTCCTCGAAGCCATCCAACAGAAGGACAGCGACGCGGCGGAGAAGGTGATGAACCTCATGGTGATTTGGGACGATATTCCACAGATCGGCGACCGCTCTCTCCAGCAGGCCCTGCGCGGCATCGACGAGCAGCAACTGGCGTTGGCGCTGCACGAGAGCCCGGAGGAGATCGCCCAAAAGGTCAAGTCGAACATCTCCGAGCGTGCGGCGGCGATGGTGAACGAGGAAGCGTCCCTGATGTCGGCGCCGAAGAAGGAAGAGATTCGCCAGGCCCGCGACAGAATCGTCGGCGCGCTGCGGGAACTCAACCGCAACGGCGAACTGGCCTTCGTGGAAGAGTAGTATGATGACCGACACATTGACGATTCGTCTTTCCAGACCGGCGGCGCGGTTTCGCATCGTCGAGGAACCGTCGTGCGCGTCCGCACCGGAACCGACCGAGGTCGATCGCGAGCGAACCGACCGGGCGCAGGCCGAGTTGTCCCACCTCTCGGAGGCGCTGCGGCAACAACACGAGAACCTGTCGCAGTTGGTCGCAACGGTCAACGCTCTCGCCGCTCGGCTGAACGACCTGCATCAACAGACCGTCGCCCACCATCGCAGCGACATCGCCAAACTGGCCGTGGAGATCGCAAGGAAGATCCTGACCCAGAGAATCGACCGAGGCGAATACGACATTCAGGCCATCGTCGAGGAAGCCCTGAAACGGGCGCCTGCCAGACAGAATCTCGTGGTCCACCTGCACCCCGAGGATCTGGCGGCCTGCCAGCAGTTCCAGCGGGAAGACCCCGACAATCAATTCGCGGAACTGGACCTCGTCGCGGACTGGAGCGTCGCACGTGCCGATTGCCTGGTGGAAACCCCCAAGGGCATCGTCAAGTCGTTCGTCGAAGAGCATCTCGCACGCATTGGAGAAGCCCTGGAAAGGGCTCAGTAGACCATGATCGACTGCAACTGCCCCACCATCGATTTCGAGAAGTACCACTCGGCCCTGGAGACCGTGGACCTGATGAACTGCCAGGGTTACGTCGTACGCGTTTCCGGCTCCACGATCGAGTCGGCCGGCCCGGCCATCGGCCTGGGCCAGTTGTGCGGCATCCATATCGGCCGGGATCGGCGCGTTCTGGCCGAGGTGGTGGGTTTCCGCCACGACCACGTCATCCTGCTGCCTCTGGAACACATCGAGGGCGTCTCGCCGGGCGACATCGTGACCGCTCGAACTACACCTCGGCACATCCTGCTCGGCCCCGACGTCCTGGGGCGCGTCCTGAACGGTCTGGGCGAGCCGATCGACAACAAAGGACCGCTCAACGGCCAGGAAAAGAGGCCACTGGACGTCGGCAGTCCGCCGCCGCTGAGCCGCGAGAAGATCACCAAGCCGCTTGCACTGGGCATCCGTTCCATCGACGGGATTCTGACCTGCGCCCAGGGCCAGCGCGTCGGCATCTTCGCCGGCAGCGGAGTCGGCAAGAGCGTCCTTCTCGGAGATATCGCCAACGGCAGCGACGCCGCCGTCAACGTCGTGGCTCTGATCGGCGAACGCGGCCGGGAGGTTCGCGAGTTCTTGGAGGAGAACCTGGGTCCCGAGGGTCTGGCTCGCAGCGTCGTGGTGGTCGCCACGTCGGACGCCCCACCCATTCAAAGGGTCAAGGCGGCGTTCGTAGCCGTGACGCTCGCCGAGTATTTCCGGGACAAGGCCAAGAAGGTCCTGTTCATGATGGATTCGCTGACGCGGTTCGCCCAGGCCCAACGGGAAATCGGACTGGCCGCCGGAGAGCCGCCGGCCACGAAGGGCTATTGTCCCAGCGTCTTCGCCCTGATGCCCCGGCTGATCGAACGCCTGGGCTGCTCCAGCACGGGAAGCATCACGGGAATCCTGACCGTGCTCGTCGAAAACGACGACCTGACCGATCCCGTCGCCGACAGCGCACGCAGCCTGCTCGACGGCCACATCGTCCTGTCGCGCAAGCTGGCGGGCCGAGGTCACTATCCGGCCGTGGACATCGCCCAGAGCGTCAGTCGTCTGATGTCGGCGGTGGTCAGCGACGAGCACCGCACGGCCGCACAGAGACTGCGCGAAATCTACGCCACCTATGCCGACGCCGAGGACCTGATCAACATCGGCGCGTTCTCGCCCGGCAGCAATCGGCGAATCGACGGCGCGATCAGCCTGATCGATCGCATCAACGACTTCCTGATCCAGCCGATCCGTCAAAGGACGCCCTTCGAGGAGACCGTCCGCCAGTTGACGGGCATCCAGCACACGTGGGAACAGTTGCTCACTCCCGATGGGCATCGCGGATGAGGCCGAGACTGCCATGAAACGATTCGAATGGCGATTGCAGAAGGTACTGGACGTCAAGACGAAGGAAGAGCAGTTCAAACGCATGGAACTGTTTCGTCTGAGCGAGATGCTGGCCATCAAGCGAAGCGAACTGCTCATGCGTCGGCGGATTCTGCAGGAGATCGCGGCGGAAATCGCCCGCGATCGATCGCGCGGACGTCTGGAGGCCCAGGAGTTTTTCCTGAGAAACGCGGACGTGGACGACCAGATCATTCGAACGTTGCATGGGGAAATCGAGAAGCTCGAGACGCAGCGAACGCAGAAGACCGCCGAGGTGCTGGCCGTCAAACGGTTCAAAGAGGGTCTGGAGAAGTTGCGTACCGAAGCCAAGGTCCGATTCATCGAGGAACAGGAACGGATCGAGCAGAAGGAGATGGACGACGGCACCACCATCGCCTTCGCTCGAAATGGGAGCATAGGACTGTGATGCGGGGTTCCGTGCCGCGGCACGAGCCTCACAAGAATACGAATTGGGAGCACGCACTGTGAGCAAGAAACTTCTCCTTATCACTGCCGCGGCGGGCGTGGTCAGTTTCCTCGGGGCCTTTGGCGCCGCGTGGTTCACCCGACCGGCTGCCGTCAAGGGGGCGTCTGACGAGGGACAGGCCGACGCGTCGGCTCAGACTCGTTCGCTCGCCAAGGGTCCGCCGACGGCCCTGACCCCCACGACGACGCCAGCCCACGACGGCTCCAACACCCGCGCGATGACCGAAGAGCAACTCAAAGAGCTCATCTTCGAGGTTCGTGAGAAGATCCAGGAATACCACACGAAGAACCAGAGCCTGGACAAGGAGAAACAGCGCCTGCTCGTTGCCCAGCAGACGCTGCAGAAGGACATCGCCGCGCTGAACGACCTGCGCGTCGAGCTCGCGGCCACTGTGGCGAACCTCCGAAATGAACGCGACATGCTTCAGAAGACGCGCGTCGAGGTCGAACAGGCGGAGAAGGGCAATCTGCTCGCCATCGCGGCGGCGTACGACAAGATGGACCCCGTTCGGGCCAGCGAAATCCTCAGCAACATGGCCTCGACACAATCGAAGAGCGGCAGCGTCAATCGCGGCACCAACATCGACGACGCCGTCAAGATCCTGTTCTACATGCAGGATCGGACCAAGGCCAAGATCCTGGCCGAATTGGCCGGCACCGAGCCGGCTCTGGCCGCTCTGCTGAGCCAGAAGCTCAAACAGGTTACAGGAGGATAATGCGGCTATGGACATCGCAACGATCATTGGAACGCTTCTGGGCTTCGTCGTCGTCATCGGAGCGATCGTGATGGGCGGCGGGGCCGCCATGTTCTTTCACGTTCCCTCGCTGTGCATCACCATCGGCGGGATGCTCTGCGCGACGATGATCCATTTCTCCCTGCCGCAATTCCTCAGCATCTTCTCGATCATCAAGAAGACCATTATCGCCAAGATTCCCGGACAGTCCGAAGTGGTTCAGAAGATGGTCAACTTCGCCGCCATCAACCGTCGCGACGGCACACTGGCCCTGGAGCCGGAAATCAGCAAGCTCAACGATCACTTCTTCGCCAAGGGTCTGCAGTTGCTCGTGGACGGACAGGACGCCGAAGCCATCCGGGACATGCTGGAACCCGAGATTCAGTACCTCCAGGAACGCCACTCCGGCGGCAAGAAGATCCTGGAGTTCATGGGGGCCGCCGCTCCGGCCTTCGGTATGATTGGAACCCTCATCGGTCTGGTCCAGATGCTGCGAAATCTCAGTTCGCCCGATCAGATCGGCCAGGGCATGGCCGTGGCCCTCCTGACGACGTTCTACGGGGCGTTTGCCTCCAATCTGGTCTTCATCCCTCTGGCCGGCAAGCTCGGCATCTACTCCAAGGAGGAATCACTGGCCATGGAAATGATCCTCGAGGGCGTCTGTGCCATCGCCCAGGGCGACAATCCAACGATTGTCCGCGAGAGGATGCAGGCGTTCGTCTCGCACAGCCGACGCAAAGAGATCAAGGCGACCGTCTGATGGCCCCGAAAGGCAGATCCAGACAAGTCGAGGATGACCCCGGGGCCCCGGAATGGATGGTCACCTTCAGCGACTGCATGACCCTTCTGCTGACGTTCTTCGTCCTGCTGCTGAGTTTCTCGTCGTTCGACAACAAGGTCTTCCCAAGGATGCAGTCGGCCTTCAGCGAAGGACTCTCCTCCATCGGTCTGCGTCTGACCCGCGACCATGACGCCTTCCTGCCCTCCCCCCGGATCATACATGACCAGGACCCGGAGGTGGGCAGTGAGCAACCGACCGTCGATGGACAGTACGAATCGAATCCCGCGACGAGTCTGGACTTCATGGATTTCCAGGACCAGAAGGTCTTTCTGGTGCCGTCGGAAGACGTCTTTCTGGGGCGTGGCACGCGTACCACCGGTCACGGCCGTCGGATCCTGACGGATGTGGTGACCCTGCTGAAAGCCGTGCCCAACCGTGTGATCGTCAGCGAGCACTCCATGGAGGGCAGCGGAGGCGACGCCGATGAGATCGGACTGAAAAGGGCCTGGACGATCGCCCAGCTTCTGACGGACGGTGAAGGGATCGAGAAGATGCGGGTCAGCATCACCGCGGCGGCGACGGTGGACACCGAGACGCTTCGACACAGCGGCCTGGCGGCCATCAATCCGAAGGTCCAGCGCGTGATCGAGATCGTCATTCTGGAACGGAGCACGTACCATTGAGATCCCGCAGCCAGCCACCCCAGGAGGAAAAACAGAAGGTCCCGGCCTACATCGTCACCTTCAGCGACATGGTGACGTTGTTGCTGACGTTCTTCGTGCTGCTTCTGTCGCTGGCGCAGGTGCAGGACCCGGACCTGTTCAATCAGGGTCGGGATTCCTTCTGGGAATCGATCCACCTCTGCGGGCTCGGGGCACTTCTGGGCAGCGATGCAAAGCCCGAGTTCGAAGCCGACAAGACCAAGTACCTCACGACGGATCCTCAAATGACACAGGATCGGACGCTCGATGAGTACCGGGAGAAACTCCGCCAGGCGTTCGAGCGCCTCAGCCAGTCCATGACCACGCTGCCGTCGCAGATTGTCGGGCACCGCCTCGATTTCTCGATCACCCCGGTCAAATTCGGCGCCGGCGAAGCCCTTCTCAGCGACGAATCCCGCCAGTATCTGGCACGATATTGTGTCGATCTGCAGCAAAACCTCCGCGCCGACAGCTGTACGCTGTATGTGCTGGGGCTGGCCGGAGACGAGGCAACGCAGATGCGGCAGTGGATGCTCTCGGCGCAGCGAGCAGAGACCGTGGCCCGGTTCCTCCGCGAGGAGTTGGACCGCCACACCAGGTCGCTCCCGGCGGCGGCATCCGGAGAGGCCCCTGCCTGGCGCATTCTGTGGTGGGGAGCCGGCCCGGGCGGCCACTGGGCAGGGCAAGACCGTCCCGATCCCGGACAATCGCAGATTCTGATCGCCACGTTGAAGTCGGGTCTGTGACCGCCCTGCCGTCAAGTTTCTCGACAGCGGGGCCATTCTTCATGCGCCGCCCGGAGCGAGTCCGCCCTGGCGCCCCCTCAAGGCCCGCCTCCGCGTCTGTATCCGTCCCGGCACGCCGTTTGCACATACAGTCCGGGCACCAGAGGCACATCCGGAAACCCGATCCCGATGCCCATCGGAACGACGGGGCCGGGATTTTGAGGGCCGTGTGGACGACAGGAAAAAGAAAATCACGATCATGTTCGCCGGGGTGGTTGTCGCAGGCGGCCTGATCGGTTTCGCCGCCCGTGCGACCGACCAGGATCCCGGGGCCACCTCCGCACCGCAGGCGCACCGCAGCGTGTTCGACGATCCCAACTTCGTCCGCCAAGGTCTCGAACCATCGCGCGGCATCGGTACCGGCGAACTGTTCTTCAAGATGATGCTCTCCGTCCTGCTGGTGGTCGGCCTGGGCGTCGGGGCCCTGTATCTATCCAAGAAGGTGCTTCCCAACGTCACGAAAGCGTGCGGCAAAGAGGTCCGCATCGTGGAGACCACCTATCTCGGACCGCGCAGGGCCCTCCATCTCGTGGAGATCGGCGGCCAGAGGCTGCTGATCGGCAGCACCAACGACAGCATCACCATGCTGGCCCACGTGGGAGACGCCTGGTTGGATCTGCCCAAACAGGACATCGACAGTTCGGTGGACGCATAGATGACCGGCATCCGAGTCAGGCTGATGGTGCTGTCGCTGCTGGGGCTGGCGATGGCCGCAACGTCCCACGGACAAATCGTTACCCCGACGGCGCCCCTGCCTCTGCCCGGGACCGAATCGAGCGTGCCCCCCTCGGCAACGCAGGGAAACGTCCCGTCTCTGAGCGACTTGGCAACCCTGCTCGAAAAAGCCACCGCTCCAGAGACCGAGGCCAGGGACTGGTCCACCCCGGTCAAGCTCGTCATCATTTTCGGCGGTCTGGCGATTCTTCCCAGCCTGCTCATGATGATGACCTCCTTCACCCGGATCGTGATCGTTCTGTCGTTCGTCCGACGAGCCCTGGGCACCCAGACGATCCCGCCGACGGTGGCCATCATCGGGCTGGCCCTGTTCCTGACGCTCTACACAATGGCCCCGACCTACTCGAGAATCAACACGCAGGCGATCCAGCCCTATCTGGCCGACCGGATCACGTTCACCGCGGCCACCGACACGGCGACCGGATGCCTCAAGGAGTTCATGCTGCGCCAGAGTCGCCGCAGCGATCTGGCGCTGTTCGTCGAGATGGCCAACGCCGCTCCTCCCGCCACGCCGATGGACATCCCGCTGCACGTGGTGGTTCCGGCTTTCATCATCAGTGAATTCCGGACCGCCTTCGAGATCGGCTGTCTCCTGTTCATCCCGTTTCTTCTGATCGACATGGTCATCGCCAGCGTGCTGCTCAGTGCGGGCATGATGATGTTGCCCCCGGTGATGATCTCACTGCCGTTCAAGCTGATTCTGTTCATTCTCGTCGACGGGTGGGGACTGTTGGCCAGGAGCCTCAGCCTCGGGTTCTCGTGACGGCGGCCTCGTGATAGAGAGGATGGAAACCTATGGATAGCAGCTATGTGCTCTACCTGGGACGACACACACTGGAAACCGCGCTGCTCCTGTCGGCGCCGATCCTGATCACCTGCATGGCCGTGGGCGTCATCGTCACCCTGCTCCAGGCAGTCACGTCCATCCGGGACATGACTCTGACCATCGTGCCGAAGCTGCTGGCCGTCTCAGCCGTCAGTCTGTTGTTCGGCAGTTGGATGCTGCAGATCGCCCTGCGATTCACGGCCGAGATCTTCGCCCAGATCCAGAATATCAAGTACTGAGCGGGGAGTTGGGATGCTTGCAGCACTGCTCGGCTTTATCCTGGTCGTGACGCGCGTTTCCGGATTCTTTCTGATCGTACCGGTCTTCGGATGGCCAGCGGTCCCCGTCCAGATCAAGGTCGCGGCGATCGTGCTGATCTCGCTGTTCCTGACCACCGTCGTCCCGACGCCCCTCGGCATCGACGTGGTCGACGCCGACAGTCTTCGGGACACGATAAGGGTGGTGGTGCTGCTGGCCGGGGAAGCTACCTACGGTCTGGCCCTCGGACTGATCGCCAATCTGCTTTTCGCGGTGGTCAAGCTCAGCGCGCAGATCGTGGAACAGCAGATGGGAATGACGATGGCCGAGGTTCTCGATCCGCTGACCGGGGAAAGCGCCCGGCCGCTCAGCGGGCTGATTGAGATGGTCTTCGTCCTGCTGTTCCTCAGCGCCAACGGTCACCACCTGTTTCTCCTGGTCCTCACGAAGAGCTACGCCGCCTTTCCGGCCGGAACAGTCCCTACCATCCCGATTCTCAGTGAAGGGGTGCTCGTCGCCGGCTCGACCATGCTGATCGCCGGCCTGCGCCTCGCGGCCCCCATGCTGGCGGCATTCATGGTTCTGATGGTGGCGCTGGCCCTGCTGGCGCGTCTGGTTCCCGAGATGAACATCCTCTTCATCAGTATGCCCGCACGCATCGGACTGGGACTGATCATGGCGGCGATGTTTCTGCCTTTCATCAATGGATACGTCACGGAACTGGCCGATTGGATGGCGAAAATCTTACCGCTGTAGGAGAATTGTCGATTCCGGATGATTGACCCCTCTGGATGCCGCCCGTTTCTTCGAGGGTTCATCGTCAACCACCCGTAGGCAATCACGAACATGGCCGATAAGCCCGCTGCCGAAAGAACAGAACAACCGACCCCCCGAAAGCTGGGCAAGGCCCGCGAGAAGGGGCAGGTCCCGCAGAGCCAGGACATGGGGGCCGCCGCCACGCTGGTCGCCCTGCTTGTGAGTCTGGCCCTGCTGGCGCCCGGCTTGTATCAGTGGTTCAAGGGGCAGGTCGAATCGAGCACCTCCGGCCAACTCGGCCCCCTGGCCAACCCCCAGGTCTTCATCGCCTATCTGAATGCGAATGTCATCGACGCGACCGTCGTGATGCTGCCCATCCTGGCCGCTATCACTGTGGCTGGAATCGCCGCAAGCATCGCCGTCGGGGGTGCGACATTCAGTCCGCAAGCCCTTCAGTTCCGATGGGACGCCATCAATCCGGCCACCGCCATCCAGAGAGCCGCCAATCCACGATCCCTGGTCCGCCTGCTCGCCTCGATCGCCAAACTCTTCATCGTCAGCGTAATCGTCTGGTTCTACCTGCGGGACAAGCTGGAAGCGATGGCCGCGCTTCGATGGGCATGGTCTTCCCAGTTGCTCGGGGCGATCGCTTCGATGACGTTCGGCCTCGGAATTCGCGTCGGCATCGCGGTGTTCATCCTTGCGTTGGCCGACACGCTCTATCAGAAATGGCAATACATCCACGAACTCAAGATGACCCGGCAAGAGGTCAAACAGGAGCGGAAGGAAAGCGAAGGAGCGCCCGAGGTCAAGAACAGAATCCGTCGCATCCAGATCGAAATGTCGATGAAGCGTCTGATCCGCGATGTGCCCAAGGCCAGCGTCATCCTGGTGAACCCCACCCACGTGGCCGTTGCCCTGCAATATGAGGCCAGGACCATGGAGGCACCGGTCCTGCTGGCCAAAGGCGCCGACCATATGGCGCAGAAGATCATCGCGATCGCACGGTCCTATGGAGTCCCGATCGTCCGCAGGCCGGAGGTGGCCCGCGCCATCTACGCCTCGGTCAAACCGGGCCAGCGCATTCCCGAGGCGTTCTATGTGGCTGTCGCCGAGGTGCTGGCGATGATCTATCGGCTCCGACAGAACAAGAAGAACACCAGGTGACACGGCAGCCCTCGCGCGCTATCCCATGTTCAGAGCAGCCATCTGGTTCTGTAGCAGCGTCAGAGCCTTCTCCAGTCGCGCGTATTTGGTGATCAGGCGCGTTTCCACGCTCGACAGGCGCGTCTCCTCCTGGGCGATGCGGTTTTCGAGATTCCGAATCTGCGCATCAACCGAATTCTGATCCAGCGTCAGCCAGCCGCTCGTGGATTTCACGAAGCGCTCGATCACGTCCTCCATGGCGCCGGTGAAGCCCTGTCGGACGCGGACGGTGGCATTGAACGTGCCGTCCTGACTGAGATCGACGCTCAGGAACATCCCGTTTTCAGCGTACATCGGGGTCCCGTTGTCGGTGAACGTACTGTTGCCTGAGATCATATTCCCGCTGATGGTGGCGTCGCGATAGGCGGATTCGCCCTTGAGTTTGATCTGCGCGCTGGTGATGGCCCCTCCGGAAACGGTGACCTGCACGTTGTATGTTCCGCCCTGGGTGTACTTGCTCGATGCGCTGTAGAACTGGATCATATTGCTGTCGGAAGTGCCGGTCTTGTCGGCTCCGATAAGGGCCAGCACGCCCATGTAGTCCTTCGCGATGGCCTCGTTGAACACCGTGGTATCGAGAGAGAGCGTCCCATCCCGTTCGAGTTCGAGACCGATGTGTCCGGGCATGAGGAAGGAGTCGATGTCGATGACGAAGCCGTCGGTCTGTCGCAGCAGCGGCATACGAAGGCTGTTGAGGATGCTCGACACGGTGGAGTCGCCCATCAGGACACCGGCTGTCTTGAGGGTGCTGTTGTAGCCGGTCTTCTCGGCGAGAAACGTCACGACCGAATTGTACGCGTCGACCAAAGTCGTGAGCTTCTGCTTGACCGACTCGATATCACGCGTCAGATTGACCTGGACCGTTCCCGTGTCGTGCAGGTGCAGTGTCACGCCCTGAAGAACGTCGTCGATGGTGTTGGAGCTGCGGCTGATCCATGCCTCCTCCCCCATCGGAAACCCATCCACCTTGATCTGCGAATCCTGGGCCGATTGGGTCTCGGCAAAGTCCGATTCGGCAAATCCCGCCAGGCTCGCCGCCGTGCTGCCCCCCTGCGTGAACTGCGCAATTGGAGGAAAGGTCAGAGTCGTGGAGCCGGAACCCGCATCGTAGCTGAGGCTCAACTGCATCTGGCTGGCGCCGCTGGTGTGGTCGGTCAATCGAATCTGACCGTTCACCACCGTCGCGCTGGCCGTCCCTCCAAACGCCGTATTGATCTCCTCGACGAGATGGTCGAGCCGGGTGTTCTCATTGATCGCGAAGTTGTAGCTCACCTCCGTCCCATCGTTCTGCCGGCCGGTGATCGTAATGGATTCATCGCCGGCAAACGTTCCCGTGAACTGATCCAGATCTTTGATCTTCGTGGTCAATGAGGCATTCTCCCCTCCGACCGTGACGGGCGATGTGGTCTGCCATACTTCCGTATTGCTGGGATTGATGAAGATCTCGTAGTCGGAGCCGGCCTCGTTGCCGTTGAGAACGAGATGATAGGCGCCGTTATGATGGAGCAGCGTGGCGGTCACGCCGGGGTTGTTGGCGTCATTGTTGATCAGCCCGGCGAACTCCTCCAGCGTGGTATCGGCCGTCGTCGTGATGGTCACCTCTTTACGGTTATACGAGTAGATGAACACCCCCTCACCGACGTAGTCCTCCTTGTACTTCATTCCCGTCGCGTGCACCCACCGTTCGGCGTTGGCGAGTTGGTTGACCACCACCGAATGGTTGCCCTCGAACGCGTTATTGGACGATACAGCGGTCAGGACGTCCGTGTCGCTGGAGGCGGTGGCATAGGCCCGCAGCGTTCGCGCATCCGAAAGGGCCGTCGCCGCCGTCTTGAGGTCGTTGAGCTTGGTCTTCAGCGTGTTGAGCGCCTCTTTGCGCTGGTCCCACGTATCCTTGGTCGCGACGTATTTGTTGAGTCTGCGCTGCTCGATCTGCATCAACTGCGTGATCAGAGCGCTCGTGTCGATTCCGGTGGACAAGCCTGACAGACGCAATTCACCCATGTTTATCGCCCCTTCATCTTCCGCCGGCATCCCGACGGACGGGTATCCGGGGCCGTTCCAGCAAACGACCCTGGTCTTGTTATCGTTCCGAATCGAACGATCCTGAACCTCATGCCACGGCTTTTTCTATGCCGCACCGACAGAATGTGCCTTCGTCGGTGAGGCCTTCGGGCGGGCCTCCGCCAGACCGATGGGCAATCGCCCGTCGTGTTCCCGGCACCACGCCACGACATCGACGGGTCGCGCCGATTCAAAGGCATCCCTGACGAATTGGCGGGCCGCCGGGTGGTCATGACGGTCGATCTCGCGCTCCAGATACAATCGAGCCTCCGGTTCCATCCGCAGGGCAAAGAGTGCCAGACCTCGAAGCAGGTCGAAGCCCTCCACGCGGTCCATGACCGTCGGCGCCAGGGCCTCCACGTCGTTGAGCATGCCTGCGCAACTGACGTAACAGCCCCCATTGAACAGATCCACGGCCAGGCGCAGATACTCCGGAACAACGTGTTCGTCCAACGGCTCGTTCTCCCACGCAATGATCTGGGCCTTGAAACGCGTCAGGAAATCGCCGCAGGTGCATTGGCGCAATTCACGTCCGATATCCGCGCCGGGATGCAACCTCAGACGATCGCGGACGCCCTGGAGCTTGACCATGCAGTATTGTCGGTATCGCATCCTGCGATTGCGCGGGTCCAGAGTGGATACGAGCCGTGTGGAGTTGCTCCCGTGCATCCGGATCAGGGTCAGACACTCCGGCACGCTCTTTGCGCAAACCGGCTTGCCCGCTTCGGCATAAAGGGCCAGCTTCGCCGACCAGAAAGAGTCGGCGGCGAAAGGATTTTCATCGTAAAGACCGATCTCGGCGAAAAGCGATTTGCGGATGATGGCCGATCCATGGCTCATCCCGTGCTGCCAGGAACGGAACCGGGCCAGAATCTCCTCGTTCGTCCGCGGCAATCGGTTGTGCTCGCTGCACTGGGGGCCACGATACCGATCCAGGAAGGTGCGATAGTCCGATCCGACCATGGCCATCCGATCATCCATCCGGATCTCATGATAGAGGGTCTCCAGCTTCGTCGGACACATGATGTCGTCGGCATCGTGCACGACGATAAAATCGGCGGCGGCCCGCTCGATGGCGAAGTTGCGCCGGACGTAAGGGCCCCGACTGTCGTCGAAGCGGTGCACCTGAATGCGACCGTCGTGTCGGGCATACTCCGCCATGATTTGCCGTGAATCGTCCGTGCTGCCGTCATCGAGCAGGAACAACTCCCACTCGCCCAGCGTCTGGGCCAGGATGCTGTCCACACACTCGGCCAGGAAACGTTCGGCGTTTCGGCACGCCGTGACTACCGTGACCTTGGGCGAACCTGCCGGCGTCGTCGCGGCCGCAAGGTGCGCTTTCGGAGACGCCTTCGGCCACAGGACCCTGTCGATCCGAGGTGTGATGACGTCGGCGCGTTCGGCGTACCACTGAGCCACATCGACCGCAACGCCTCGTTCGAAGATCTCCTGGTGCAACTGTCGAGCCATCGAGTTGTCGTGGTTGACCATCTCGCGATGCAGACAGTCCCGACCGCAATTGGTATGTCCCAGCCCATAAAGCGCCATCGCGTGGATCAGATCGAAGTTGGCCGCGCGAACCGCCACGGCGGGGTCCATGATTTCCAGCCAGCGCAGCGTCCGCACACAACTGACATACCGCCGTTCTCGCAAGTGCTCCAAGGCACGCCGGAGCAGGTCGTCCATGGCCCGGTCATCCGCAGGCTGCTTCTCCCCTTCGATCGCCTGATCGCCCCGTCGCTCCAGAAAATCGCTGCATGTGCATTCGCGCAGTTCATGGGCCATGTCGACACCCGAGTCGCACTCAGCCCGCCCGACCGCCCCTTCGAGCGTCTCCAGGCAATACTGAGCATAGGCAACCCTTCGGCTGCGCGGGTCCATCGTCGGCAGCAATCCGGTTTGCGAATCGGCATGGACCCGACGCAGGGTGAGGAACTCCGGGATCGTGCCGAGACGCACCCGACCGGTATGGTGGGCATATTCGATTGCCTTGGCCAGCCAGAACGAATCGGCGCCGAAGGGATTCTCGTCATAGAGACCGATCGTATCGAACAGATCGCGTCGCACGATGGCCGAGCCGTGCCACAGATAGTCCCAGATGCGTTGCGTCCGGTAGACTTCCAGCATCTGTTCCTGCGTCGTGGGCAGGATCGCCGCCTCCGTGTGCTCGATGCCGGTGAACTCATCGAGGAAACTGCGATAGAACGACCCGACGACTCCCAGACGCTGGTCCTCGGCGATTGCCTCAACCAGACGCTCGAGCTTCTGTGGAACCATGATGTCGTCGGCGTCCTGGATCGAGATGAACGGCGCGCGGGCTTGTCGGATGGCGAAGTTGCGGCGAACGTAGGGTCCGGCGCTGTCGTCGAAGTAGAGAGGCCGGATGCGCGCGTCCCGGGCAGCGTATGTCTCGATGATCCGCCGGGTGTCGTCCGTGCTGCCGTCGTCGATCAGGAATAGTTCCCATTCGGTCAGCGTTTGGCTCAGGATGCCGTCCAGGCACTCGGCAAGGTGCGTCTGCGCGTTGCGGCATGTCGTCACTACCGTGACCCTGGGACCCGAGGGGCGTGACGCAGGAGTGGACGCCGACGATGCGGGGCGGGACGGTGTCCCCAGACGCTCTCTCATCTCCGGCACGAGAGCCGGACCGACGTGCACCATCACATCGTTGGAATCGGTCCCTCCCATGAGGATCTGGCAGTGCTTGCACCGATGGGGCATATCGTCCCGGCTGTCCTTGATGGCCTGCCGCAAATCCTGGAGCTTCCTGCCGTTCCACACGCCTTCGAGGGGCTCCGTCAGCGCATTGCCCATCGGAAGGTCCAGCAGATGACAGCAGGGCACGACGTCGCCGTTGAGAAGGATGCGAACCCGCTGCCAAGGTCGAACACACCGTCTGTGGCCTTCCGTCAGTTGCTGCGAGGCCACGTAGGGAGGGCGGCTCACATCGAAGTTGTTGGGGATGTCCAGGACCAATCCGAGTCGAGCGGCCTTGGCCCTGGCCAGATCGAAGCTTTCGTTCGCCTGTTCCCGATGGAAGAGCAACGAGTCGTCCAGCGCCGAGGCACTGTAGATGTGGACGAAGTTCACCGCCACGCTGTCGAAGGCATATCGGCCGGCCATCTCGATCACGTCGGGCAGTTCGGCGATGTTCTGGCGCATCGCAACGAAGGCCAGTTCGCAACCGAGGTCGGGCTTGTCCCGCCGGATGTCGGCCAGAATCTCCAGGTTACGGCAGAGGCGATCGAAACGCAGACGTGTACGGATGGATTCGTAGGTCTGTCGGGTGGATCCGTCCACCGAAACACGAACGGTGTTGAAGAACTTCCGAATCGTCTCCGCCCGTCGCCCGGCCAGCGTGGACAGATTCGTCGTCATTCCAAGAGACACACCGAAGCGATTGGCGTACTCGCAGAGATCGTAGAACTGCGGATGCAGCAGGACCTCGCCGCCGATCAGGTGAACATCCATGGCGGTCGGCAACCACTCGTCGGCCAGCCGTCTGAACTGCTCCAAATCCACGATCTCGCCGTCCATCCCGTAGCCGCACATGACACACCCCCCGTTGCACCGTGTGATCACGTTGAACTCCACGATCGTGGGGCGGTGGGAACAGACAGCGGGTTTGTCGCGCCTGGCCTGGGCGAAGGCAAGCGCGTTGCTGAGGGTCCTCGCCTCGAAATCGAGCGCTCGGGCCTTGCTCTTCCTTCCGGCCTTGCGAAACAGCTCGGCGAGCTTCACCGCAACGGCATGCTTTCCCGAGGCCCCTCGAGGCATGGACCGATACTTGCGCTCCAGTTCGACAAGAACCTGCGCCGTTCGCTCGTCCAACGCCTCGTCCTCATCCGTCGCACGATCCGCAGGCATCTCAATTGCCGTCGGCGGGCTCGTTCGGTCTGTGTCGTGATCGCTGTCCGTCCCCTCCGGCGCAAGTCGGCCGCCGGGCGAGGGATCGCCTTCTGTCGATTGGGTCTCTGAAGGCGGCAATCGATCCCGCATCTGTTCCATCCTCTGTCGTTGGGCCGGTTCCAGGCGGATATGACGATTCGCCAGAAGCCTCGCATACGTCTCGGCCACACCGTCATACCGGCCGATTTGCATGTAACACTCCGCCAGACGCGTGCAGGCGGCGATGTAACACTCCGTGATGTCTCGATAGTCGTGAAATTCCTTCTGTACGCGATCCAGACGCTCCCGGCCGAGCAGTTCCTCCAGAGGGGCGAGGATACCCTCAAGATAGGTACATGCCTCGGCGGGCCGACCCAGAAGCGTCCAGGAGGACCCCAGAACACATTTCGCCTTGATGGAATCGGGGCGGCCCTGGAGAGCCTTCTGCGCCCACTCAATCGCCACACGCGGATTGCGTTTTCGGAAGAACAGGCTGTTCTGCAGACATTGCTCGTGCCGTTCGTCGTCCGTCCAGGTTCCGCTCGGACACAGGCCAGTGACAAACACCAGAAAACTCCATGCGTCGGATTCCTGCTCCTTCGCCAGGCAGTTCGATTGCATCAATTGCCCGATGGCAAACCGATGCTCCACAATCAGAGAATCCACATACTCGGCATGCGGCTCTACCGGACCACTGTAATGGACAAGAACATCAGGGCAGTAGAGGATCGGTCGCCGACTCGCATCGGGATCCGCATAGATGCGGCACGACAGTTGAATCGCCCCGTGGTCGAACGGCATGCCGCCGAACCCGCCGAAACGGAGGAAGGTCGCCCTCTCGAAGACACACATTTCGTCGATGTCACATGCCGCATCAAGGACAGCGGGGCCCAAATCGAATCGAACAGGACACACGGCATCTGCTGTGCACGCGATCCGGCCTCGCAGGCCGCTGAGATCCTGCCGCCGAACATGTTGCAGGATGCATCTGACGAAATCGCCGTCCGGCAGCACGTGCGGGCCCAGGAAGGCCACGTATCGGCCTTCCGCCTGCTTCGCGGCGGCATTGCGGTGCCGGCCCCAGCCGGCGCCCTGCCCGACCCCGAGAACCACAAGGCGAAAACCGACCGAATCGGCCACTGACGCCAAATCGCCGGGGACAGGCCCTCGCGTCAGTGCGATCACCTCGAAGTCCTTCTCGGTCTGCGCGTTGAACGAAGCGATCATCTCCGTCCAGGGCATCCCACCATCCGCCACAGACACGACCACGGACAGGCCCTTCGGGCCTTTGACGCCGCGCTCCAACAGACATCGCGCCGGCTCACTCGGCTCATCGGAATCGCCGAGGAAGATGGCTTGCTCGATGAACCTCATACGCTCCGCCCGTGTCCACCAGCCGTCATACCGGTCTACATACTTCGCCCGAAAGAACGCCGCCAGGGGCGTCCCATGCGTGCGCCATTCCCGGTCGAGACACTCCTCGGCCTGCTGTGGATATCCAAGGGCGAAGTACGCCAGCGCCTTGACCAGATCATAGCTCCGCACGTTCTGCGCGATACCCTCCACGAGTTGCTCGACGATCTGGCTTGTCACGATACACCGAACGAACTGGCTGTTTGTCAGATGGGAACAAATCCTTCCGATGAACTCCCGAACCATCCGAGGCGTCAGAGGAGCGCTTTCCCATTCGGCGAATCGGTGGCCGTTCTCGCGGGCGAAATCACTGCACACGGTCTGCCGCAGCAGTCTCCGGACATCCGCCTGAGGATCGAAGTCGAGCTGCCGGATCACCTCGGACAACCTCCGGGCACGGAACTCCTTGAATCGCGCCCGACGACTGCGCGGATCGAACGCCGGCAGGCTGCCCGTCTGAGAGCCGACGTGCATCCGCCGCAACGTCAGCACCTCAGGGATGTTCATCAGGCGAATCTTGTCGTTTCGGCACGCATACTCGGCAACCTTCGCCAGCCAGAAGGAATCGGAGGCAAACGGGTTTTCATCATAGGGGCCGATCTCGTCGAAGACCCGTTTCCGGATGATGGCGGAGCCATGCCAGCAGAAATCGCACGTCGCAGAGCTTCGGTATTCGGCCAGGATCTGTTCGTGCGTTGTCTCCAGGGCAACCGCCTCGCAGTGCTCGGCCCCCTCGTATTCGTTCAGGAACATATGATAGAACGAGCCCACGACAGCAAGGCGTTCGTCCTGCGTGATGGCGAGGTGCAGTCGTTCGAGCTTCTGTGGAACCATGATGTCATCGGCATCCTGGATCACGATCAACGGAGCGCCTGCTTTCTCGATGGCGAAGTTCCGTCGCACATACGGTCCGGCGTTGTCATCGAAGTAGAAGGCCCGGATGCGCGCGTCACGAGCGGCGTAGTCCGCCATGATCCGCCGCGTGCCATCCGTGCTGCCGTCGTCGAGCAGAAACAGTTCCCACTCCGCCAGCGTCTGACACAGAATGCTGTCGAGACACTCGGCCAAGTGCCGTTCCGCATCGTGACAGGCCGCAATCACCGTCACCTTTGGACGAGATCCGGCCGGTCGCCCCGCTGCAACATCGACAGAGCGGTTTCCGTCGGGCCGCGTCTCGACGCAAGCGGCCGCATCCCGACATAGCAGGGACGCCGACGAAGTCGCAGATGCACGGTCCGGGCGGATGCGACGCGCACACGC
The DNA here is from genome assembly GCA_001603075.1 of Phycisphaerales bacterium Planc_01. Classification (GTDB taxonomy): domain Bacteria; phylum Planctomycetota; class Phycisphaerae; order Sedimentisphaerales; family Anaerobacaceae; genus Anaerobaca. The sequence continues at coordinate 149,070 of LVBB01000041.1, forward strand.
ATCGCGCTGCTGCACGAGCTTCTCTCGCAGGGTCTCGGGAATAGATAACCTGCGATTTTCGAGCAGTCGTGAGTAGCTTGCCACGGCTCGTTCATATTGTCCCATCTGCGCCTGGCATTGGGCCAGACAGACGCAGGTCGTCGCATACCGCTCGATAAGGCGGGTGCTCCCGACGGAATCCGACGACGCACGGCTCGACTGCTTCGCGGCGATCAGAACCTCCTGATGGCCCAGCGATTCCTCCTGTTTGCAGGCGGCCAGGTCGCGTCTTCCGGCGGCCATCAACCGATCGGCCTGCCGCAGCAGCCAATCCACGCGCGCGGCTCTATACGCCGCCGTCAGGTGGTTGGGCTGCCGGGGCGGCGTTTCGACGAGCACGCCTTGTCGGTTCAGTATCCATGTGGCCCCCGAGGTTCGTCCCGTGTTGTCGGAAGCCCCGGCCAGTTCGCGGTTGCGGGCCGCCTCCACCCCCTTCCAGGCCTCCTCTCGTCCACCGGCTACGTGTCCGTAGTCATGGTCTTGATGGACGGCAGTGATGAACTCGGTGCCGTCGACCACCACCGCCCCGTACGTATGCGGCGCCATGACCAGCCAATTGTCCCAGGCCGTCCGTCCGATCGCAAAAGGAGGAATCTCGCGATACAGTCCCTTGGGAAAAACGAAGTAGTCGAGGCCGCACTCCGCGTGAAGCATGGCGTTCTCGGCCATCTGCTCCTGGAGCGAGCGCTGCCAGCACGGCTGACGGAAGTCAATCTCCTCCAGAACGGGGATGTCCCATCGCTGGCCGATGAGCAGGAATTGCGACTGTTGCGTCCGCACCCTCTGCACGCCGTCGGCGAAATCCTGAAAGAGGATCATATCCGCATTGACGTAGGCCAGCACCGCGTGCGAGGCGTGCAGCTGGGCGGCCTCAAACAGCTTGTTGACCAGAGGCGTGCCAAACTCATTGCGCTCGATATGAGGAACGTGACAGGCGCCGACCTCTTCAGCCATCTCGCGAATCCCTTGCTCATCGCCGAACAGGATGATCTCCGGCGCCGGGTCGAGCCGGGCCCAGCTTCGGATCGCGTTCTTCTGAATGACGGCCACGTGACCGACAAAGGCCTTCGGCATCGCGAAGATCGTCAGTCCCCGCTCATTCTGCGGCTGAGGTCTCGGCGTCTGTGCCTCGCCGCCGGGTCCAACGCGTGCGACAAGGTCCTCAAACAACCGCCGGCAGCTTGGATTGTCGGAATTCGGTACGACACGACCGAGGATGTCTCTGGCCTGTCTGAGCTGGCCGCACCGAGCAAAGCACACCGCCAGGCCGTAGGCGAAACCCCAGTCGCCCGGATGCTTGTCCATCAGATCGACCAGAGCCTGTGCCGCCTCGGCGATTCGATTCTGCTTGTAGTACCGCAAGATACGCTGCATGGCATCGCCCAGGGACGCAGAGGCGGGAATGCAGGCCAGGGGATGGTACAGGACAGTGCCCCATTCATCGGGCCGCTCGGCCGGCTGACAACAGCGTGACAGGCACCCCTTCCGCCAGATGAGATGGACGTGCTTGGCATCCTCATCGTAATGCAGCTCGATACCATGACGGTTTACAAAATCGAGCAACGGGATCACTTCCGCAAAGCCCATGAACGAACCGCCTTTGTGGTAGGGAGCATAGTGTCCCTCGAAGCACTGCAGTTCATCGATCTCACCAACCACGCGACTGTTCAGAAACGTCTGAGCATTGTCGCGCGTCAGTCGCTCTTCGCTGAACCAGACATCGTCCACAATCACCAGGCTGCCGTCGGGTAAGACAGGCAGCGCCTTGGTGAGCACATGCTCCATAATCGGAACACCAGGCAGATCGTGGGCATCCACGAAGAAGATCACTTTGTCCTGCGGCGTCCACAGCGTGGTGAAGTCGGTATCGAGGATGTCCTGCTCCAGAAGGGTCACTCGCGAGAGATCGACGGGAAGCAGACGCATCGTCTCATGCAATTCGGCGAAACTGCGGTCCACGGCGTAGATCTTCGCCCGAGGAGCGGACGTGATCCACGTTCGCAACGACAGCCCGGCCAGCGTTCCCAGCTCGACAATGACCGTGGGATCGAAGGCCCGAGCCTGGGACGCCAGAGCGGCCAGGGTCTCGCTGGACTGATCGCGATGATACAGGCGGTTCTGCCTGGAGGTCAGGGTCTCGATCCAGCGGCTGAAGTGGGCCATATCCTGCACAGATCCCGGCAACGGAGCATTGGCACATGAATCCAGTTGCTCCGTCAGGGCGCGCGTAAGCTCCTTCTGGACGAACGGGCCGAATCGATGGTTGCGCCGCATGAGTTGGAAGACAAACTCGTCCGGCTGCAGATGGCCTCGCCGCTCTTCGATCTGGCGCTGCCATGTGGGTTCGCCGTGGACGAGCGACGCGAGCGTCAAACGGGCATCCGCATAGATCCAACGGTCGGGCTCGCGCTGTGGCGCCGCGGGCCTGCCGTCACGGTAGTACCAGTAGCCTGTCACGTCGACGCCGACGGCTACCACGCACGGTCGCACCGCCGGACGCTCTCGCATGCGAATGGAATCGTACTGATGATAACCGATTCGTCGGAGCAGTTCGGGCAAGTCCAAGGGACGATTGGACACGGCATCGCGGTAGTCCAGGTTGAAATAGGCGTCCGATATGTAGAATCGCGGCGACTCAGATTTCACATCGGCAAAAAGCGTCACCGCATGAGATAGCACAGAGCCGGAAGAGTCCGCATAGCCGAAATGCGTCGCCGGTATGCCGAACAAGTTGAGAACCATCGCATGAAACACGGCCGTGCCGCCGCACCACACGCCTCCGTGTCGTCCCGAGAAGATTCGATACGCCGAGACCACATCCGTGGGGTGAATCTTCTTCGTCTCATCCGTCACCGCAACGGTCCGGGATGTCCAATCACGGAGAATATCGACCGCCCTATGAACATCCGCACATCGAAGAGCCTCATCGAGCCCCGGACATTCCCGCCGTATGAGGTCCTTGAGTTCTTCCGGCGTAGACGGAGCCTCGCCGGCACATCGGGACCAGGGCGAGGGCGCGACACCCTGTCCGACGGACGAGACGGCCTTACGCGCCTTGCTCCGGAGCTTCGGCAATCGCGCAGCGTTCGGATCGTATCGCTCCGCCTGCCGCACGAAGTACTCCCACCTCTCGGACGGCCCCTCGAACTTGAACACGCTGTCGGCCGCCCAGGCATAGTTGCCGGCGATGGCCTGCTCGACAGTGACCTTGCAGTCTCGCAGGATCTCGTTCTCACGAAACAGGGCGGGCATGACCCGCTCCCGTGCCGCCAGCAAGGCATCGTAGATCTCGCCACAGCGCGTGTGGGACTGCGAATGTCGGCCGAAGTGGCTGATGCTCACAGGCTGATAGAGGATCGTACCCACATTGGCCAGACGAATCCAGAATTCGAACTCCCCGATCTCGTATCGCCAGGGGTGTTCGTGTAGGCCGGCCCGTTCGAGGGATTCGCGGTGAAAGAACGAGGAACAGAAGGGAGGCACCAGCGTTTGACACACGTACGCCTCGATCGAGAACGGATGCGGCGGTACTCGTGGCCCCGACTTGTTCGCGTTCTCATCGACGTAGGAGACATTTCCGTAGAACGCCGCGATGTGCGGATGGGCGACAAAGACTCGCGAGGCCTGCTCCAGCGCATCCGGAAACAACTCCTCATCGGACAGGCACGAGCCGATGTACCTTCCACGACAGCGTTTCAGCACCCGGAAGAATCCCTCTTCACCGCACGAATCCTCTTCCGACAGGAACCGAATGCGCGGGTCGGCGTACTGCGCCACGATATCGGCCGTTCCATCGATCGATCCACCATCCTGGATCACGTATTCGAAATCCGTGAACGTCTGATGAAGAACGCTCTCGATGGATCGGCGAAACATGGCCTCCCGACCGACCACGTTCTTGATGACCGAGTAGATGGAAAACTGTGGCGTTCTCTGATCGATGGACATCACGTTATTACCCCGTGTCAGTGTTAATCCGGATCCCCCTTCTCGGCGGAGGATCAATGCGCATAGAAGACAATGTGCGAAGCCAGGGTCTCGAATCGAAACGGCACCACGAGGAACTGCTGGAGCGCTCGCCTGACCTGCGCCTGCCGTTCGGGCGGAACGAAGAAGAGGAAGAACCCGCCGCCGCCGGCACCGCACAGTTTGCCCCCCAGGGCTCCGGCGTCGATCGCCGTCTCATAAATCTCGTCGATCTCGCTGCTCGATACGAGCTCCGTCAACTCTCTCTTGAGCATCCAGGACTCGTGCAGGAGCCTGCCGAACGCGTCGTACCCGTATGCCGGTCCTCGAAGAATGTCCAATGCCTCGCCCACCATCTCGCGAATTCGTCTCAGTTCGCGGAGCTTTTGCGGCGTGCTTCGCACCTGTTCTCCGGCGATCTCCGATGCATACCGGGAGAACCCTGTGAAACAAAGCAGCATGTGTTCCTGGAAGTACTGGAGCTTCTCCGGCGGCAGAACCACCGGCTGGACGAAGATGCCGTCGTCCCGTCCGCCGAACTCGATGCGATTGAAGCCCCCGAACGCCGCTGCCGTCTGATCCTGCGAGCCGACGCTTTCGCCGATGATGTTCTGCTCGATGTGGATGGCGTCGAGCGCCAGCCGCCGCTTCGTGACCATCTCGCCTTTCAATGCGTACAATGCCTGCAGCAGCCCCACCGTGAAGGACGAACTCGATCCGATTCCGGACATGGCCGGGATGTCGCTGGTGTGTACGATCTCGACCCCGTGCTCGATGCCGCAGAAGCGCAGGCATTCGCGGACGGAGGGATGCTCGATTTCGTCGATGGTGTTCGTCATCTCGCTCCTGGAATAGCGAATCCGATACTTGTAGTCGAAGAACGGCGGCAGGTATCGACAGGTGATGTAGCAGTAGTGGTTGATGGTCGTGTTCAGGACCTCGCCCCCGTGCTCGCGGTAATAGACGGGATAGTCCGAACCTCCTCCGAAGAAAGAAATCCGGAAGGGGGTCCGGGTGATGATCATCGGGTGCCCCTGCACGAGGCCGGGGCACTCGGCCCAGGCGGTATGGTCCGGGCGAAGCGTGGCAAGGGCGGCGCCGGCCGACGGACCGTATCCTGCATAGGGACGAGAGGAAGCCTTTGAGGAAGTATGGGTGACAATCATAGCGTGCTCCTGTACCAGTCGATCGTCCTGCGCAGACCCGTCTCAAAGGGCGTGGTCGCCTCGAAGCCCAACAGGTGTTTCGCCCGGGAGGGATCGATCAGACGCTTCGGGATCATCGTCGGCTTGGTAAGATCGTATTCGATGCGGGCCTCCGTATAGCCATCCAGCTTGAGAATCAGATCGAGCGCATCGCGAAGACAGTGCTCCCGGCCCGTGGCCAGATTGATCGGCTCGAAGCGGTCGATCTTCTCCATCGCCAGCAACAGCCCCCCCACGAAATCCTCGACATAGATCAGATCTTTGATGTCTCGTCCGTCTCCCCAGACCTGGATGGGATCGTGCCGCTCGACCACACGACGAATCAAAGCGGGCAGAACATGACTGGTCTCCCACTCGAAATCATCGTACGGACCGTAGATATTGGCCGGTCGGACCACCACGGTCGTCATGGGACGCTTGATCTTGGTGGCATACATCTCGCATGCGGCCTCGCAGAAGCGTTTCAGCCAGCCGGCCACGAAGTACTTCTCGTAGAACTGGCCGGTCACGTCGGTCTCCTTGACCGGATAGTCCGTAACTGGATAGACGGTGCTGCTGCTGATGAAGAGCACCTTCTTCACACCAGCCGCATAGGCCGCCTCCAGCATCAGCACACTCATCGTAACGTTGGGCGTCAACAGGAACAGCGGCTTGGTCTCCATCATGTGCGCCCCGGCGGTGACGGCCGCACAGAGGAAGACATAGTCGACATCGGCGCAGACGCCGGCGCAGTCCTCGGCCTTCGTCAGGTCGCATCGGACGTATTCGATCCGGTCGTCTGCGATCACCGGGTCCTTCGCGTGCACCGTCGCCCGTACCCGGGCCCCGAGGTCCACGAGACGGCGAACGAGGTTCGCCCCGACGAAACCGGCCCCGCCGGTCACAAGCACGCTCTTTCCTTCAAACATGATCCCTCGCCATCACTCTATTCGACAAAATGCCCCGCCTCGTCTCTTCGCGACAGCACCGGCTGGCCCGTCGGCCACCAGATGCCCAACTGCGGGTCGTCCCACTTCAACGTGAACTGACCGGCGGGATGGTAGTAGGTGCTTTGCTTGTAGTGGAAGATCGCCTGCTCGCTGAGCACCAGATGGCCGTTCCCGAATCGCGGCGGAACCAGCACCTGATGGCAGTTGCGATCGGACAGGACAAAGGACTGCCAGTGTCCGAACTGGTCCGACCCCTTGTCCCAATTGACGACCACAAGATAGAATTTGCCCGAGAGGCAACTGATCAGCTTCCAGGTTTCCGCATCTCCGTGGATGCCGCGCAGGACGCCCCGGTCCGAGACGGAAATGTCGTCCTGCACGAACGCCGCCTCGATCCCGCGGTCGCGGTACATCTGCTCGTTGTACGTTTCCACATACACGCCCCGGTGGTCCTCGAAGACCTCCGGGCGGATCCGTTTGACGCCTGCGAGTTTGGTTTCTTCGACGACGATCATGCATCACCTGAGACAGTCACGTTGTTTCTGGAGGTCCAGAGCTTCCGCCACAGCAACTTCAGGGCGCCGCCCGAGGAGGAATGCATCGGGGCCTTTCGCCTGCGCCAGTGGAGATTGAAGATCTTGTTCTCGATCGCGTAGCGATAGTAGCCCTGACGTATCCTCGCGAACAGCCGGTTCGGCGGCACGTATTTGATCGCCTGCAAGACCAGCCAGTGCAGCGGAAATGGAAGCCTGGCGGCCACGGCCCCCAGAAGGAAGATGTTGTACCGAATTCGCTTTTCTCGGTCGGTGAAACACGCCAGCGTGGAGACGCCGCAGCACCCGCTCAGGTCCCCTACGTGCGTTTGCGGATCGATCAGGCCGCGAGCAACACTGTAGTCATAAAGGGCGGTGCCTTCCACGGGCACCGTGGTCGAATAGGCAGCATACGTGACCTTGCTTCTTCGGTTCAGAGCGATGGAATCCAAATCGTCCTGGAGCGTGGAATCCGGGGCCGCCAGCATGTAATTGACCCAGGTATGAATGCCGTAGCTTTCGATCAGCCGGAGCTGCCGGGCAATATCGACCTTCTTCATCCTCCGGCCAAGCACCGTCTCGCGTACGAATTCCGAGGTGCTGTCCACCGAGAGATGCACGGAATAGCAGCCGGCCTGCTTGAGCAATCCCAACAAATCCGAGTCGACGTGGTCGAAGCGGAGGTAGCAGTTGAACGGCAGACCAATCCGCCTGGCGTACTGATTCGTAAACTCCTCCAGCCAGTCATCCGCCTTCATGGCAAAGAGATCGTCGCCGAACTTGACGAAGTCCATGCGGTAGTGCCTCTGAACGGACTCGATCTCCCCAATGACTCTTTCCACCGAGAACCGCCGAACGATGCGCCCTTTGCCCCGATACAGCTTCTTGTAGTAGTTGTTGCAGCAGTAGCTGCAACTGAACGGACAACCCCGCGTTGCATAGAACGTCTTCTTGGGCGTGTCCTTCAAGAACGTGTGGGCCAACGTGATGTCGCGATCCGGAACGGGCAGATCGTCGAGAGGATCGACCAGACGGCGGACGTCGTTGCGTCCCCTGCCGGTGATCAGATTGGGCACATCATCGAACGATCGCCCCGTCTCCACCCTCTTCAGGAAGTCCTCGAACGCCCGTTCGCCCTCGCCCATACAGTAGGCGTCCACTCCGGCCTGCGCAAATGTCTCCGGGCTGAACGTGGGATGCGGCCCCCCCATGATCGATGTGAACTCGAATCGCCGGCGCGCCTTCCTGTGCGCGGCGGACAGAGCGGCGAAGCTCACCACATTGGCCGAATAGGCCACGACGTCCGGGCGACAGCGATGGATCGTCTCCGCCAGATCCGTCTGGTCCAGAACGCACAGATCCGTGGCCCACCCCGCCCGTTTGGCGACGGCCGACAGATAAGGGACCGCGATGTGGTCGGCGAAATCGATCTTCTCAATGACGAACAGCGATCTCATGGATCTCTCCAGCGTCCCGGCGGCCATGGCGCGCCGGACGCTTCGGACTCACGCCGTCTGCAGAAAGTAGTTCTTCTTGTTCTTGTACTCGTCCTCATGCTCGATGTACCAGGCCCACGTCTCCTGCAGACCGTCCAGCAGCGAGGTCGATGGATTGTAGCCGAGGCGCTCCCGGGCCAGAGAGATATCCATCACACGCTTGGGATACCCCGTGGGCTTGCTCGCGTCGAACTCGTAGCGGAAATCGAGGAACGCATTCAGCGCTTCGATCAACTGACGAATCGTGCATTCCCTCCCACTTCCGAGATTCACGAAGCCGCCCTTTGTGCCGTGACAGAGGGCCAGAACCACGCCTTCCGCCACGTCCCGGCTGTATACGAAATCGCGGACGGCCGAGCCGTCGCCCCAGACCACCAGCGGGTCCTCGCCCCGACGGATGCGACACATCAGCGAGGGAATGACCATGGCGTTGTCCGGATCGAAGTTGTCGCCCGGCCCGTAGACGTTGCTGGGCCTTACGACGGCAAAACTCTCCAGCCCGTACTGCGTATGGTAGGCCTCGACCTGCAACTCGGCGACGCGTTTGGCCCAGCCGGCAAAGTCCATCGGCAGGCTGTCCAGCCGGTAATCGGATTCCCGGAAGACGTCTGTGCTGGCATAGGCGCCGATGGAACTGGTGTAGACCACCCTTTGCACCCCGTTGACCCGGCAGGCTTCGAGCACGTTCGTGTTCATCATCAGGGTCGGGACGAAATGCGTGGCGATCATGCCGGTCGAAACGGCGGCCGAACCCTTGATCCCCGCCAGATGGCAGACGCAATCCATCCGGCGCGTCACGTCCTTGCAGAACTCAAAGCGGGTCAGGTCGCCCAGGACATGCTCCGCCCGTTCGTCCACGGTGACACGATCGAGCGACACGATCCTCACGTGCGCGCCGGCGTCGCACAGGAGCTTGACGACCTGACGCCCAATGAGTCCCGTGCCGCCGGTCACCAGAACACGGCGTCCTTCAAACTTCTCCAGCATGTATTCCTGTATCACGTTGCACGCTCCAGAACAGGGTATCACACGACGCAGTATGCCGAGGGGGCGAAGGCCCAGGGAATCGACTTGAGCTTCAACTGATACCTCTTGAGGAATTGATCGACGGCAATCGTCTCCCCAGGCCATTCGGGGAAGCCATACTCATCGAAACAGATGACACCTCCGGGCACCATGTAGTCGTGTATCGATTGAAGAACCACCTCCGTCGGTTTGAATATGTCCATGTCCATCAGGACGAATCGGAACCGCACGCCGGGATTGTCTTCGAGAAACTTCGGAAAGGTCTCCGAGACATCGCCCTTGATCACATGCAGACGCTCACCGAGCGCGGAGGTACTCTCTTTGAATCGCTCGAAATCATCCAGAAACACGGCAGCGCTCTGTGTGAAGCCACCCACTTTGCGTTGCGATGCGGTGAGCACCGTCTCATCTCTGCGGTCCAATTCAACGATGCCTTCGAACGTATCGAAGCCGTAAAGGTGGTGCGAGCAACTGTCGTATTTCTCAAAACTGGGCCGATTGAAGATTTCCAGAAGGCGCGCGAGGAAGAAGAAGGTGGAGCCGTTGAACACGCCGAATTCGACCACGGAGCCGGGAAGTTCACAGGTCTTCCTGTACAATTCGTGGATGGCCAAGTGCCTTTCGATGTGAGACCGCCAAAGATAACCGGCGTACTTGGAGACCTCGAAGAAGAAGTCCCTTTGCACACCCTTTTCATCTGTGATACAGAGCTTGTCATTCATTCGAACAACTCATTCCCATACGATCAGTTTCACGGACCTGGCTATTCCACCACGAAGTACGATACGCGGGAGGCGTAGCGATGGCGTTTCAGCCGCACGTTGCGCAGCCCGAAGACCTCCATCAGGGCCGTCGTCTCACCTGGAGAATCGGGATCGTTCAGTTCGTCGAAGGCCAGCACGCTGCCCTTGACCAGACGGTCCTTGATCGCTTCGAGGCATTTCTTCGTCGGCTCGTAGATGTCGAAATCGAAGAACGCCAGGGCCACGATCGTTTCCGGGTGCTCGTGCAGGTACCGTTCGATCTCCTCCGTCGCGTCGCCCTTGCGGACCTCAAATTTGCAGATGTGCGACAGCGGGTTGTCGCGCTCCTGAAACTGCATGACTCGTTCGAGGTACTCCTCGTAGCGGTCGGTCGTCGCCAGCCCGCCCTGGCGAATCACGTCGCAGCCGGTGTTGTCCTTTTCCGTCAGAGCGGGAAAGCCGGTGAAGGTATCGAAGCCGATGATCCTCCGGTGACGATTGAACGGCTCGTAAATCCCCCGCAAGGCGGCAAACAGAGACATGTTCTGGCCCCAACGGGTGCCGAACTCCATGACCGTGCCCATGACGTCCACGATCTGTCGATAGATGTGGTCCATGAAGAGGATTCGGGAGAGGTTCTTGGAGTTCAGGAACAGGCCCAGGTTGTTCAGAACGTCCGCCTCCGGAATGGGACAGGCGCGGAAATGGCGCACGAAGTCCGCTCGAACATCCATCTCTTCGGCGCTGGCGTACAACTCCTGTTGATCGATTTGGTCTAACACGATTGTCTCCTACTCATGCCGGCTGCCTGACGAGAGCGGGCACCGCCCGCTCGGCCCCCATCGCCTTGACCCAGGCCCAGTAGCGGAGCTTGCCCTCGACCAGATCGAATCGACTCGGGTCATCCGGAGCCGGAACCACACGGATCGGTTTGATCGCCTCGCCGGCGACGATGTCACGGGCCAGCTCGTTCGGCCCGGGGACGAAGTTCTGAAGCCCTTTCGTGTCGGCGCGGACCCTCCAGGCCGGGATGGCGGCCGGTCGAGGGGCAAAGGCGAGGTCAACCGCCGCCACATCCTCTTCATCCAGCGTAAAGTCCAGGGCCGCCGCATTCTCCCGCAGGTGAGCCGGATTGCCCGCCTTGGGAATCGGCACGACGCCCTGGACGCGGGCCAGCCAATTGAGGATCACCTGGGCCACCGTCCGCCCGTGCTTGTCGGCGATCCCGACCAGCGTCTCGGCGCCCATCCCCCTCGTCGGCGAATGACCCTGATCGAGCGGGCTGTAGGCGATCAGGCCCATGCCGGCCTTCCGACAGAACGGCAACAGATCGTTCTCTATGGTGCGGTCGAACAGGTTGTATTCGGTCTGCAAGGCCACCACGGGATGTCCCGCGCAGGACAGCGCTTTCGCCAGGCCCCGGCAGCCGAAATTGCTCAACCCGATGAATCGAATCTTGCCCTGCTCGACGAGTCGATCCATGGTCCCGAGAGTTGCCTCGATGGGGACCGATGAATTGGGCCAGTGAATCTGATACAGATCGATGCAATCGATGTCGAGACGACGGAGGCTTCCTTCGGCCGCCCGAACGACATCTTCGGGCCGCAGGTGCTCGGGCGAGACCTTCGTCGCGATACACACGTCCGAATGCCGACCCCGAACCGCCCGGCCGACGAGACGCTCGGTGTGCCCGGCGCCGTAGGCTTCGGCTGTATCGATGAACGTCAGGCCCAGATCGAGTCCCATCTTGATCGCGTCCACGCAGAGATCGTCGTGGCGCGCATCGGCGGTAAACCGTCCGCCCAGGCCCCACGTGCCCAGGCCGATCGCCGATACAAACGGACCATCTTTTCCCAGTCGCGTCCGGATCATCGAGTAACCTCACTCGTCTGCCGTCTCCGTTGCGGCCGTCGGGAGCCGACCGAGCGCAGCGGCTGCGGAGCCGTTCGGTACCCTGTGTCGTCGTCCATCCAGCGACAGACGGTCCGCTCGATGCCTTCCAGATCGAGTCCGTCCAAGGCCCGCATGCCCTCGCGGTCGCTGATATCGCAGCGGTAGGTGTCCTGAATGCCCAGACGCTTGACGCTCGCCGGCAGTCCCGCCTCGGCTACGGTTTCACACACCAGACTTCCCAGACCGCCGATGACGCTGTTCTCCTCGACCGTCACCACCCGCCGGCTGCCGGCCAGCGCGCGTTCGAGCAGCGGGACATTGAGCGGCTTGATGCGATACAGATCGATCACACCTGCATCGATGCCGCGCTCGGTCAGACGGGTCGCGACCCGCATGGCCTGTGCCACCATGACGCCCGTCGCTACGAGAGTGACGTCGCGGCCGGACCGCAGAACCGCCAGCCCATCGGAGAAATCCGCATCCGGCGAATAGGTCGCATCGAACGGCCCCTTGTCCATGTACAGGTACGTCGGGCCGTCCGCCCGATAGGCCGACCGGATCGCTGCCGCAATGATCGAGTAGTCCGATGGGGACCACACCGTCAGGCCGGGCAGGGTCCGAACCAGAGAGAGGATGTCGGTCATGTGGTGCGTCGGACCGTCCTTGGGATAAACATATCCGGTGCCCATCCCGATGATCGTCACGGGCAGGTCCATGCAACAGATATCGAGCTTGATCTGCTCGAAGCAGCGCAGGGTCACGAAGTTGGAGATGCCGAACACGAAGACCCGCTTGCCGCTCAGGGCCAGGCCGGCCGCGACCGTCATGGCGTTCTGCTCGGCGATGCCCACGTTGAAGAACTGGTCCGGCAACTCCGCGCGGAATCGCTGGAACGCAAAAGCGCCCGTGTCGGCTGTCAGCAGGATCACGTCCTTGTCATGCGAGGCGATTTCGAACAGCTCCTCGAAACAGGCATCTCGCGCTTCGGTGTACGCTCTGGTCATACCAGTACTCTCCTTGCCATCTCGATCTGTTCGCCCTTCGGCAGGGTGTGATGGGCCCGCGGGGTGTTCTCCAGCACGGGCATTCCTCGGCCCTTGACCGTGTTGGCCACGATCATCAACGGCCGCTGCCGATCGCGCGAGCAGACATCTCCCAGGGCAGCGAAGATGTCGTGGAAGTCATGCCCGTTGATGGAGCGGACATCCCAACCGAAGGCGGCCCATTTGTCCTCGACCGGGTCCAGACCGGCGGTATCCTCCGTGAAATCCTCCGAGCCGAGTCGGTTGCGATCGAGAATGCCCACCAGATTGCCCAGTCGACGCTGGTGCGCGAACATCGCCGCTTCCCAGATCGATCCTTCCTGAGACTCTCCATCGCCCAGGATGCAGAACACGCGGTAGTCACGGCCCGACAGCCTGGCCCCCCAGGCCAGACCCGCCGCCGTCCCGAGGCCGTGGCCGAGCGAGCCGGAGATGGTCTCCACTCCCGGAACCATCTTGTCGCAGTGATTGCCCAGGAAGCTGCCCGGCCGACAGAAACGATCGAGCTCCTCTGGCGGGAAGTAACCCCGATCAGCCAGGATCACGTACAACGTGTTGTTGGCGTGGCCCTTGCTGAGGATCAGGCGGTCGCGATCGGTCCAGGTCGGATCGGCCGGGTCGTGCCGCAGAAGACCGCCATAGTACAGGGCCACCAGTATATCGGCGCACGAGAACGAACCGCCCAGATGACCGGCGCCCGCCTGCAACGCCATCTCCAGGGCCCTAAGCCGTGTCCGCTTGGAGAGGGCTTCATATCGTTCCGTATCCATGAGGCTTTCGCGTTCGTGAATCATAGATCATTCCACCACAGCATAGGAGACCCGCGATGTCATCGGGTACCGCTCGAATCGAAGGCCGTTCAGGCCAAACACCTCCCGGACGGCGATCGTCTCACCGGGGAAGATATCATCGCACAGTTCATCGAAGACCAGCACGCTGCCCTTGGCCAGATGCGGCCTCAACGCTTCCAGGGCCACCCGGGTCGGAGCATAGATGTCGAAATCGAAGATCGCCAGGGACACGATGGTCTCCGGGTGACGGTCGAAGTAGTGCGGCACAGTCACGGCGGCATCGCCCTTGACCAGTTCGAAACGCCGGATGTGACTCATCGGATTGAGTTGTTCCTGAAGAGTCAGTATTTCCGACAGGTGCTCCTCGTATCGATTCGAGACGGAAAACGAACCGTCGCGACACCGGCACGCCTGGCCGTCCTTCTCGTTCATCCCCACAAACCCCTCGAAGGTGTCGAAGCCAACGATCTTGCGATGACGATTGAACGGTTCGAGAATTCCTCGCAATGCGGACAGCAGCGACAGGGTCTGGCCCCAGCGTACGCCGAACTCGACGATGATGCCGTGGGTGCACACGATCTTCCGGTAGATCTCATAGAAGAACAGCAGCCGGGAGAGGTTCTTCGAGGTCAGAAACAACCCGAGATTCGCCAGAAGCTCGTCATCCGGCAGCGGAGTCGTCTTCAGGTGCTCCAGCAGCATGGCCTGGGCACTCTTCTCGTCGGTGCTGGAAAGGACAATTGCATCGTATTGATCGGTCTTCATCGGTATCGCCTCATCGCGTCAGACATCGGACGCCCCGGTCCAGGCGCTGACGCCAGTAGTCCAGAAGGTCCTGCATGGTCTTCTCGAAGGGAATCTCCGGCTCCCAGCCGGTATGTTGTCGAAACTTCGTCGTGTCCGGCACCTGCAGATCGGCATCCAGGGGCCTCAGTCGGGCGGCGTCCGTCTCCACCTGAATGTCCCGCCGCGTCGAGAGCGAGATCAGATGGTCGAGCATCTCTCCGACGGTGCAGTGATACGTGCCCCCAATGTTGTAATATGCGCCGGGGATGGGATCGACGGTGACCAGCAGGTAATACGCCCTGACGGCATCGCGCACATCCGACCATGTCCGAAGGGATTGAAGGTTGCCGGTCTTCACCACCGGCGGGATCTGCCCCTGTTCGATCATGACGATCTGCTTGGCAAAGGACGATTCGGCAAACACATCGCCGCGTCGCGGTCCTGTATGCGTGAACATTCGCGTGGTCATCACCTTCATCCCGTAGGCCTCCGCGTAGAAGCGTCCCATCAGATCGGTCCCGGCCTTCGAGATCGCATAGGGCGAAGCCGGATGGAAGGCACACTCTTCGCCGATGGGGAGCTTCTCGCGGCGAACCCGCCCGAAGACCTCGGAGGAAGCACACACGTGGATCACCGGGTCGATGTCACGACAGTGACGGATCGCTTCGAGAAGGCGCGTCGTGCCCAGGATGTTCGTATCCAGCGTGGCGATAGGAGAAGTGAAGCTGGTCGTCGGGTAGCTCTGGGCGGCCAGGTGAAACACGAAATCCGGCCGGCTTTCCTCGACCGCCCCTTGTAGCGAGATGTAGTCGCAAAGGTCTCCATCGAGGAACACGAGGCGATCGCCCCGGTTGGCCCGGTCCAGCAGGTGTTCGACGTTGTCGAGCGGACTGCGCCAGCGGCACATGCCGTAGATATCCCAGTCCGTGTTCTCCAGCAGGAAATCGGTCAGGTGCGAACCGACCATACCGGTCACACCCGTAATCAGTGCTCGTTTCTTGCGACCGCTCACCATCTCCAACCCTCCGCTGTAATGAACTCCTCGGCATCGGCGTAGGATTCGGGTGTCCCGATATCCGTGAAGGGACTCTCGCCGACCACTGCAGAGAGCCCTCGTCCGATCAGGGCCGGAAAGACATCGTTCTCCAGAGACACAGCGCGTTCGGTTGGAATCGTCTCGGCCGCCCGGCGTTCGATCAGATAGACCCCGGCGTTGACCAGCCCGGTCCCGAAAGCCGATGACTTCTCCGCAAAAGACTCCACGGCGCCTTCAGGACCGACGCGCACCGATCCGTATCGCCGGCAGTCCTCCGCTCCGACCAGCCAGAGCGTGGCCGCCGCGCCGGTGCGCACATGCGTCCGCAACAGAGCGTCCCGATCGAACCGACAGTAGGAATCGCCGTTGAGAACCAGGAAACGGTCGCCGCACACATGGTCGAGACCCCGGCGCACGGCTCCCCCCGTGCCGAGCGGAAACGGATCGCGAGAATAGCACAATTCCATGTTCCAGCGGCTCCCGTCGCCGAAATAGGCCTCCACGTGATCGGCGAGATGGCCCGTACACAGAACCACGCGTCGGGTCCCCTGGTCGTACAGCATTGCGAGCAGCCATTCCACGAACGGCCGGCCGGCCACCTGTGCCATGGGTTTGGGCCGGTCGCCAACCACACTGCGGAGCCGCGTGCCCTTGCCGCCGGCCAGAATCATGGCATCCAGGGCGTCGCTGTCGCCGTATACGGATCGTGTATCGCTTGCCATCAGACAGCCCCCCCATCCGACGGACTTGCCTGGCAATCCGTGGTCGCCTCCACGCACAGATGCCAGCCGAGGCTTCTCTCCAATCGGCGGAACGAACTGTCAGGAAGAAGGCGGAAATACCACACCTTGCGGTACTCGTGGCGTTTGTACTCGGGGATGCGGTAGGCGAAGATGTGGTCGACGAACGTCTTCTGCACGGTGAGCCCCTGCAGCAGGTCCCGCACCGTCCGGCGCGAGTAGCTGTACGTCACGGGACAACCGGTCTGGGCCTCGGAGTGGCGGGCAATCAGCTCATCGAGCTTCCAGAAAGCCCCTTTGCCGAACTTCGCCAGGATCCAGAGCACCTTCCAGGAGTGGCGATGGTAGACCATCATCTTGAACACGCTCTGCGGGCCCATGTACTTGCGGATCTCGCGGACGGCGTCCTGGGGGCGTGGCGTATGGTGGATGACGCCGAATGAGTAGACCAGATCGTATTCCTCGACCGGCACCACTTCGCTGAGCCGCTCGACGTCAGCCTGGTGGAAGGTGATGCGATCATCCAGCTCATAGACCGCCGCACGCTCCTTCGCCACTGCCAGGGAGGCGTCTGAAAGATCCACCGCCGTAACATGCGCGCCGGCCCGTGCGAAGCGGATCGTGTCCGTACCGATGCCGCAGCCGATCTCCAGGACCTTCTTGCCGGCCCATCGGTCGAACTCGGCGAACGCCGGGATGTGCGGCTCCACGAAATACTTGCGGGCCTCCACCTCGTCAAAGTACGCCCGTGTCCCGACCGGCTTAGGTGAGTGCCGGATGTTGCACGGACGCGCGTTCCAGTACCGGCGTACGTCCTCGACGGTCCTGGTAGAGAATGTCTGGGCGACAGCCATATTCGATTCCCCCTGAAAGCCGGGTGCCGATCCCGAATGCCCGGTACGTGAACTTCTTCAGCGGAACGTTGCGGAAGGTCCGCCAGCAGTCGATCAGCAGCGGCGCCTCCCCGGCCCGGTCCTCCAATCGATCCATATCCAGAAGGCCGTATTGAGGCCAGTTCGTCAGCATCACCACGACGCAGGCGTCGGCCACGGCCTCGTACGGATCATCGCAGTAGACCCCACGTCCACAAAGGGCCTCCGAGACAGACTCCAGGGCCTTGGGGTCATGCATCCGAACCACATATCCCGCCTCCAGAAGCTGCGACGCCAGCATGACCGACTGCGATTCCTCGATGATGTGCGTGCCGGGCTTGTAGGAAAGGCCCAGCAGCGCCAAAGTCGATCCGGGGCGGGCGTGTTCTGCGACCATCGCGAACAACCGATTCACGACCTCGTCGTTCACCCGGACCACGCGAGGGCTCAGATGTGCGTCGGCTCCGGCGTCTTCGGCGCAACGCTGGAACGCCAGATTGTCCCGCGGGAAGCACGGACCGCCGAATCCGAGACCCCCTTTGAGGTATCGCTGTCCGATCCGCGTGTCGGCCCCCAGGGCCGAGGTCACCACGTCCACGTCGGCGTCCGGAATCCGTTCACAGACCGCCGCCAATTCGTTGACGAAACTGATCTTCATCGTTACATAGCAGTTGAGGCTCAGTTTGGTGATCTCGGCGTTGGTCAGATTCATCACCGCATAGTGCGGCCGGTTCTCCACCACCGAGGCATACAATTCGCGACACATCTGTGCCGATCGCTCGTCGGAAGCGCCGATGAGCAACATGTCCGGATGGAGGAAGTCGTGAATGACCGAGCCCAGCGCGATGAACTCGGGGTTGTAGACGAACCCGAAATCCCGGCCGCAGACCTTCCCGGTCAGTTTCTCCAGCATCGGCTGGAACACGTATTCGCAGGTCGTCGGCATGACAGTCGAGACCAGCGTCACCACGTGGAACTCCTTCTTGGCCTTGAGCGCCGGGGCCATGCGATCAAGGACGGCCTCGATATAGGCATTGGAGAAACGTCCGCTGGAATCGCTCGGGGTCGGGACGGTGATCAGCGTGATGTCGCTGTTCTGCACGGCATAGGCGCAGTCGGTCGTGAACTCCATGCGTCCCCGGCATCCGTCCAAGAGCGCCGTCAGCCCCGGCTCATCGATGGGGCACAGCCCGTCCCTGAGGGCATCGATGTGTTCGGCATTGGAATCGACACCGATGGCGCGATGGCCCTTGGCAGCGAAACACGCGGCCGAGCAGAGGCCCAGTTTGCCCAAGCCGATGAAGGACATGTTCATCCGAAACGCTCCTTACTCAGTGGACTCATTGAACGGCCCTGTCGTCGAACACCGTTGGATGCGACGCCGCCGCTTCATTTCGATAGGAACCGACCGCTCTCTTAACCTGCCTCAACTGCCTCAGTTTCGTCTGTACGTCGCTTCGTTCGGCGCGCAGGGCGAGAGTCAGCTCTTCATACCGCCGTTTCAGGCGTGCCTTGGATGATGCGGCCATCACCGACCCCGGGATGCCGTGGGACACGATCCCGGCGACGAGGGCATCGGCGCGGGTGGCGATCTGCTCGACCCCGTCGAGATTGCCCTCGCGCATGCACGCAATCTGCTGATCCAGCAGACCGTCCAGTTGCTCGGACATCGCCTGCACAGAATCGGCGGGAACACGCGAATGGTCTGAAATCACTGTCATAGCCTACCCGACCGGAACGAGGCTGTGCTCGACCTCTTCGAGCAGGTTCCTCGCGTCGTTGTTTGCCGGTTCCAGCGCCAGTAGATCCAGCAGCATGCGCCTGGACTCCTCCAGCCCCCCGTCCTTGAGGTGCAGCGCCGCCAACGCGAACATTACGGATGTATCCCCAGGATGCATATCCAGGTACACCTGGAGGTAATGGATCACCTTGGCGAACGAGCCCATCTCACATGAAACCTGGAACAACCCGAGCAGCGCGGTAATGTTGTCGGTATCCAGTTCGAGCGACTTCATGTAGAGGTCGAAGGACAGAGGATACTCCTTGCGCTGCTGGGCCACCATGGCCAAGCCGGCATACCCCTTGGCGCAGTTCGGGTCCAGACGACAGGCCACCCGAAATGCGATTTCGGCGTCCTCGCACCGGCCCGTCTGGAGCGCAGCGGCTCCCAGACCGATGTAGGGCCCTGGCTCGTCCGGCCCGATCGATGCGGCCTTCTCATAGCAGCGCTGGGCCTGCACGTAGTTGCCGACACTCGTATAACAGTCGCCCAACTCCCGTAACACCTCGTAGTGCTGCGTTTGTTTGCGCTTCTCGAATTCGTCCGTTCGCGCCGTATCCATATCTGTTGGTTCCTCAGTTCTGTCGCTGATCTTGCGAGCACGTCACCGGCGCCCGACCCGGTGCCGGAAGACGGTCTTGAAGTTCCCGCTCCGCCCGTTCGAGCAATCGGATAGCCGTCTGAAACTCGTGTCCCCGACGATAGACCTTGGCCTCGAGCAGAAGGGTCTCCACCGTCGGCCGCACTTGATTGACCTGATGACTGAGCCGTCTGGCCTCGCAGTAATTGTCGGCACGAAAGTAGGCGTCGGCGGCCATCGACCGCATCCACAACTCGTTGTAACGGCGGTCAGCCAGATGCTCGCACAGCCGGGCCGCGACGGCCCAGTCGCCATCCGATTCGGCCTGCCAGGCCCGCCGCAGCAGTTCATCGAATTCAAAGGGCAGTTCCTCCGGCCGTGGCGTTCGCACCCGAATGCCACAGGCCGTCACAGAGGCCTCCACGCTCAGGTGGGGGTGGGCCCTCCTGGCCCGTTCCAGATCGACACGTCTCAGCACGGCCCCCCACTGCTCCCGTCCGGCGCCGTCCAAAAGGAAGCCTTCACAATTCGACGCATCGTGGATCAGGGCATAGAGGGGGTTCTCCACCCACATCTCTTCGACGGGCAGCGTAGCGGGCAGGATCGCCACATACGGCCCTTCGGCCCGTTGCAGCGCCACGTCGAGACGTTCGGCCGGCGAGCTGAGCGGATCGACCGGGACGAGCACAACGTTCGGCATCTGGCTGTCCAGCCGTGCGATGGCCTCGGGCACAAGTGGGAGATACAGGTGATATGGATAGAAAGTGTGTCGCCACAGGCGTTTGCACGTCTCGGCAAGATCCTGATCCAGCCGGTCGGCGAGCAGGATGATCGACAGCTCGTCGAGTTTGTCCCACGGCTTCGGCGGATGCGTCGTGCGGATGGTCAGAACGTTTCGGAGGTACTCGCGGGAATCCTTGCGGCGCTGGATCGAGATGCGGTCCGACTCCCCGATAGGACTGTAGAATTCGCCGGTGATCGTATGCAAATGCTGAAAATCGGAGAAGAACGCCAGCCGGCGCGTCATGTCCCAGTCGATCAGAATGTTCAGATCTTCGTTGTACAGGCCGGTCCGGTCGAGAAGATCACGGCGATGCATCAAGGACACATGCAGGACGTGGTTAAAGTACAGCATGAGCAACCGGTCGAAGTCCCGACTGATTTCCAGGTGTTTGCTGCGAATCTCCCGGGTGCCGTCGGACAGCACATGACAATACGTCTTGTACAGATCGCTGTAGGCCACGCGACAGTCCGTCGGACCCTCAAGGGCGTCGACCAGGGCCTGCACGTGATGGGGATAGTAGATGTCGTCATCATCGAGGTACGCGATGTACTTGCCTTGCGCGCGGGCCAGCGCTTCGTTGAGCGAATACGGCTTGCCCCGGTTCTCGCGCCGGTCGATGAAGTGGATTCGAGGGTCCCCGAACGAGCGAACGACATTGCCGACGTCCTCGCCACCGTCGTTGATCACGAAGATCTCGACATCGCGGTAGCTCTGGCGGACCGCACTGGCCAAAGCGTATGGCAGGTAGCGACGCCGGTTGTAGGTGGGCAGCAGAATGCTCACCAGGGGACCTCGCCGGTCGCTTCGGTCGGGGGCCAACCGGACCGGCGCGTTCCGACCCGGGCTTCCGGACATTGGAGGGGCGTTCGCTCTCACGGGCGGGTCACCATCACAGATCGGCATTCACAGGGCCGCAGCAGGTCCGCTGACCCCGTGATGCAGGAACACCGGCAATCCCGACCGCCGGACCGCCGGCAACGGGATACTGTGACTCGATTTCGGTCTCAAGCTGGTTTACGATGCCGCCGATCTGACGCAATTGCTCGCGAAGTGGATAGCGGTCTTCCACGAATCGGCGGCAGTTGGAGGGATCGTACTCGGGCCCCAGCGCGCGCTCGCAGAACTCTTCGGCGATGTTGAACAGGTACTTCGAAGGAAACAGACGGTCGGCTCCGGCGAAATTGTGTACGATGGGCTTGAGTCCACAGGCCATCCCCGTCAGCAACGACTCGATCTGGCTGTCCCCGAGGCCGCAGGAGACAACGAAGTGCTTATCCGCAAGCCAGGCGTTCAGGTCGTTCGGATACGGTTCAAACGAAACGGCGTCGGACAGGCCGAGGGCCTCGACCATGTGGCGCGTGTATTGTTCGAGCATCGGACTGTCGAAATCGCCCGAGAAGAACAATCGATAGCCGGCGTCGATGTAGTGCAGCTTCTGCATGCATTGCAGGAGAAAGGCCGGATTGGCCTCCAGAGACAGGCGACCCATGCACGCCAGGTTCTTGCCGCGATGGCGCTGCTGGAACTTGTACCGTTCGAGGTTGACCCCGTGCGGCACGACCACCAGGCGCGTCCGGTTCCGAATGTCGGGGACCCATGCCAGTAGCGCTTCCTCGACGGCGGAACTGCCGATCTGAATCAGGATATCCACATGCTCCCATCGGACCAGCCCCACCCAATCATCGCGAACGTCCGACCGTCGCAGACTGACGATCGTCTTGCCGCAGCGCGGCCGTTGCGAGGCCTCGACCGCCAGCGGGCCGCCGCCGTCAAACCACGCGATATCACACCACTGCATCAGCCTGGCCAGCTCGTCCGGTCCGTGCTCGGTGCAGAACTGCGTTTGAAAACGCTCCTCGAAGAATGCCCACGCCTCCCCCAGCACTCCGTCAAGAGCGTCGCCGGCGCGGAACATCGCGATCTTCGGCCGCTTGCTGCGAATCACTTCCAGGATCGGGTTGAGAACCGCCTGTTCAGGCCAGAGGCGACGCGACCGCAAAAGCACCTCGATGGCCTGGCCTCTGTGGCCCTGATCGAGCAACATGGTCGCGATCCGGTTGAGCACCTCAATGCTGAGGATCTCCATCCGCTCCATCGTCTCAACCAGGGACGCGGCCTCGCTGGCCATTCCGGTAGCAAGGTAGGCCTCCACAAGGTTCCATACGATCTCGCCGCTGTCGACCTGGAGCGCATGGGCCTTGACCAAATGCCCGACGGCGTCCTCGGAGCGGCCCAGGCAGTGCAGAATCGCACCGGCGTCGTTCAGGGCCTGCGGATCCTGTGGCGACCGACGCAAATGCTCTTGAATGCAACTCAACGCGGCTTCGTACTTGCCGGCTTCCGCCAGGTCCAGCCCTCGCTGGTAGGCGCTCACACCTGTCTGTGTCGTCATCTGCGTAACTCCATTCTGACCAACGAATAGATTGGGACTGTCTGAGTGACTGCAAATCACATGCCGTCATCGAGAAACGGGGTTAATTTCGCGCACGGCTCCCTCGCCGCCGCCGGATGGATAGAAATCAGACACCCACGTCTGAAAAAACAACCGCCGCCCGAGGCACGTTCGATGGCCCGGCGATCAGATGAAATCCAACAACGACAGAGTCATCAGCTTGCCCGCTACCGACAGCGACATCTGATAGAGAATCTCCCGACGCGACAGATCGATGGCAATCTGGGCAATATCGGCTTCCTGGAGCCTCGTCGTCTCGTCCTCTGTGTCAAATTGCATGTTTTCGAGGGTATCCTTCAGCGTGTTCAGAAACCCGATCTTGGAACCTGTGGTGACGTTGGCCTGAATCAGAAGGTCCCGCACCTCCTTCACGGCCTTGACGCATTCATCCACGTATCCCAGCAGTTCCTGTACGGGCACGTCCCGGTCGTTGTTGAGCATATCCCGCAGGCTGATCAGAGTCCCGAACACATCGTACGTTCCAGGGACCCGCACGAGGTCGACGCCGGTGCTCTGAATCGACGTGGTATCCACGTAGAGCACACGACCGGTCCGAGAATCGGTGATGGCCTGATTGGGATCGCCGCCGGCCGGCACCGTGAAGAACGTGGCCCCTTCGTCAATCGAGATCCGATAGTTGGCGCCGTCGTGCTCGACGGTCATCCAGACATCGCCGCGGATGTTCGACGTGCCGGTTCCGGCCTGGACCCCGGTGTTGCCGAGAATCACGGGGCTCTGCCGCCTGTCCACGCGAAACACGTCGTCGCCCGCATGATACGCCGCGATATCCACGGCCGGCGCAACATCGACACGACGCGCCTCGTTGCTGCCCTGGTAGGTCACCCCAACGATCTGCCCGTTCGCGTATTCCACCGCATAGGGCGCCGTGCTGGTGCTGCTTCCGGAGAACAGATACTGGTTGGCGTGTTTCGTGTTGGCCAGCGACATCAGTTGCTCCAGGGTGCTGTTGATCTTGTCGGCGATCCTCTTCTGACCCTCCTTGTCATAGACGCCGCCGACGATCTGCGTCAGCAGCGTCTCGACGGACGACAGTTCTGACGCCATGTTCTCCAGGATCGTCGAGGAGATCTCCAGCGTCCCGATCAGCTCGACCGCATTCTCCAGATAGCCGTCCAGGGCCCGGTGCTGCGTGTTCAGCCCCAGGATCCGATAGGCCTCGGAGGGGCTGTCGGAAGCGCGGTTGACCCGGTTGCCCGTGGAGGTCTGCTCCTGCAACTGGGTGATCGCCTTGGCATGCAGCGCCAGGGAGTAGCTGACATTCGAATAGATGCTCGCCAACGAGCCGCTCATAGTCACCTCACATGCATTTCAACACATCCCGGCACCGGCATTCGCCACATGGCCATCTCGGGCGCAACCGACGCCTCATCACACGATATCCATCAGCGTGGACATGGCCGTCTGGAGCGTGGCCAGATACTTGGCGACCGCCTGGAACATCTTCTCGAACACAAGCAACTGGGCCGCTTCGTCATTGATATTGACGCCGCTGATCTCACCCTGTCGCTTTTCCAGGTTCGTGATCAACGCCTCGATGTTATCCTGTCGGGACTGCTTCAAGGAGACTTCCTGCCCGACACGAGCCACGATGCGCTGGTAGTATTCGTTGGCCGTCATACCGTCGAGACTGTCGATCGTCTCATCCTTGATGCGCGCCAGTTGCAGCGCAACGGTGTTATCACTGAGATCGGCGCCGGCGGCACTGGCGATCCGGCTTGGGTTGTCCGCCACATCGGCACACAGACGCATTTCCGAGGCGCTGGCGCCGGTGAAGAACGTGTTCATGCCCGCCGCCGCCAGAAAGCCCGATGTATCCGTGGTGGCGAAGACATCGACTTCGAAGCTGTCGCCATCGTTGAGTCCGCCCGTACCGACGGCAATCTTGACTCCGTTCTTCAGTTCGATCACGTCGCCGGCGGCATAGCCGGACCCGACGTTCACCGTCGCCACAAGGTCGCCGGCTTCGTCCACCACGTCCAGTCGCAGATTGCCGTTCCCCACGGTTCCCGTACCCACCGCGGTGAAGGTGAGCGTCTGGTTCGCCTCTCCACTGTAGATGCCGGAGACCGAAATCGCCGGCGGAGAACCTGCCGTCAAATTGGTGGAGTTCGGATCCGGAAGCATCGCGGGCAGAAAGTCGAATGTGTAGCCCAGATCGGAGATGATGTGAAGTCGCGATGAACCCGCCGAAGCGTTCAGACCATCAACGGCGTTGATCTTGGCGGCGATCGACGACAGACTGTCCGGCGTGGCTCCCGAAACGTTCACGTCGATGGCATGCCGTTCGATCTGGCCGGTTTCCATGTTCGTCAACCGGATGTAGAAAGTCCCGTCCACAATCGGCGGCTCGACGTCGGCCAGATTCTCGGCAGGCAGGCCCTCCCCGATCAACTGCGCGAAGGAACCGTCCAGCCCCAGACCCTGTACGTGATAGGAGTTGACCTGGCTGATGATTCCTTTCGCCAACGTGTCAAGTTCCCCGCGTATACCCGGCAGCAGTTCGTTTTTCAGCGTGAGCAACGCCCCCAGTCGTCCCCCCTGGACGTTCAGGCTCGATCCGGTCGTGCCCGCGGCGGAGATGTTGAGCATCCGACCTTCCTGTACGGTGGCGCTGATCTCCAGGGACACGGCCCCGGTGACGATGGGCAGGCCCCCGAGCGAAATGTCCACCACGCCGTAGTCGCGGGAGACGACTTCCACCCCCGCCAGCGCGCTCAACCTCGACACCAGGCTGTCCCGATGGTCCCGCAGGTTGTTGGCCTGTCCACCTGTGATTTCGACGCTCTGGATCTGCATATTGAGCTCGGCGATCTGCTTGGCCAGCGTGTTGATCGAATCGGCCGCGTTCTGCGCCTCCGTGACAATCGCATCCTCCATCTGGGTCAGCGACGTTCCCATGCGACGGAATTCGCTGGTCAGCACTTCGGCCGCACTGATCGTCTCATTGCGCCACACGCTCTCCGATGGATGCGCCGCCATGCCGCGCAGGGCATCGAAGAATGCGTCGATCGTGGCGTTGAGTCCCCCTTCCTCGATGAACTCTCCGAAGATCGTCTCCACGCTGCTCAGCGTCGTCAGTTCCTGGGAGATCTGCCCGTAGGAGGACTTCTGACGAAGCAGTTCCCCCTCCAGCAGACTGTCGATCATCTGGGCGACGCCCAGCACCTGTACGCCGCCGCCGACCTCCGTGGTGCCGCTTCGGACGGTTCCTGCGGCGACGAACTCCACCCGTTGGCGGTGGTAGCCTTCCGTCGATGCATTGGCGATGTTGTTGCCGACCACGTCGAGCGCCGCATAGGCGGCGTTCAGACCGCTCAAGCCGATTACGTAGTTCTGCATAATCCGATCCCGATCCCCATCCCGACGCGCCTCGGCGCTTGGGATGGACAGCGTTCTTCGAAGCCTAATAGTGCAAATTGACCAGGGACGCCTCCGCTCGGCGCTTCGCCGCGCCTGTGGCGCTGTACGTCGTATCCCCCTTGGCGTTCAGTCCGAAGAACATGTGCATCAACGACCGATTGAAGCGGGCGCAATCCGTCACCAGGGCGCTCGTCAGGGCGTATTCTCGCTTCAGTTGGGCAATCAACGATTTGAGTCGCGTTTGCCGGTCGGCCACCGCCTGTCGCCGTGGACCGGACAACACGCCCTGCAACGCCGACAGCGTCATCGCGATGCGATCCACGTTCAGCTCGGCGGCCAGCTCCTCACGGAGCGATTCCCGCCTGCGGACGCCAGCCACACGAGATTCGGCCTCGTGCCGCAGACCGTGCAGAAGCTGTTCGAGGGCCACGTCGTCCCGTTTGACGATCAGCGTTCTGAGCGTGTCCAATCGCGACAACGTGCTCTCCATATGCCGAATGTCCTCGTCGAGGACTTCCAGCAGGGCATCCACCTTGGTTTCCATCAGACCGGATGTCATTCTCATAGTTCCTCGTTCACCAATCCGCCGCTTACGTCGTCACCTTCCAGTGCCTTGAAATGCTGATACAGATCCTGCCACAGACCAAAGCCCCCTTTGTTCGCCACATCCTGTGCCAGATACGACCAGAACATGCCGTGCACCTGATCGGCTGCCACGTCATCGTCGAAGCCGGAGTCCTCGATGGACTTGCGGACCTCGTCAAACAGTCGGGTCAGAAGGACCGATTCGAAGTCTTTCGCCAGTTGTTTCTTCTTCTCGTCGGACGCGCTGCGGATCGTCTCAAGGTCCATCGACTCGACGGGACCCGAGGCGCTCGACGCCACCTGGCGCAGGGCGGCCGGCGGTACGGCCAGCGGCATGGCGATGGACTCGATGCCATCCATTCGGGTTTCCTTACATGATGACCAGTTTCGCTTGCAGGGCCCCGGCCTCCTTCAGCGCGTTGAAGATCGCGATCAGGTCGCGAGGCGATGCTCCGATCGCGTTCAACGTCTTGGCCAGTTCCGATACGGTCACCGCCCGCTCCACCGGAATCAGATAGGCGCTCTGCTCCTCTACGCCCAACATGGTCTCCGGGATGACCTCCGTCGTTCCGGCATCGGAGAACGGCGCCATCGGCTGCGAGACCTGGGCCGTTTCCTTGACCTTGACCACGAGGCTGCCCTGGGCGATCGCCACGGAGGAGATGCCGACGTTTTCGCCGACCACGATCGTTCCTGTCCGTTCGTTGATCACGACGACGGCGGGCGTATCGACGACCACTTCCATCTGTAGAATCTCGTCGAGAAAGGCGATGACGCTCCTCTGCGTGATCTCGGTGGGGACCAGCACTTTGACCCCGGCCGCATCGAGAACGAACGCGCTGTCGGCATACGATTGATTGATGATATTGCTGATCCGCTGGGCGGTGGAGAAATCACTGTTGCGCAGACTCAAGGTGATGAAACGCTGGCCCGCCGCCTGCTCGATGAAGCTGGCCAATTCGGCCTTTTCCACAATGGCGCCGTCGGCGATGCGACCGACCGTCTGGTGGTTCTTCGAGAGGGAGGCCTGTTTGCCTCCGACCGACCAGCCGCCCAGCGAGATTCCCCCCTGCGCGACCGCGTACACCTGGCCGTCGAGGCCCTTCAACGGCGTCGGCAGGAGCATGGCGCCTTGCAGGCTCTTGGCGTCGCCCAGCGCCGAGACGTCCACGTCGATGCGCATCCCTTCACGATGGAACGGCCCCAGTTCCGCCGTCACCATCACCACGGCGATGTTGCCTCCGCTCAGATCCGTGGGCGACAGGACCAGGCCCGACTCCCGCAGAACGTTGGTCAGCATCTGCCGTGACAACAAGCCTGAGTCGCCGGTCCCCGCCAGGCCGATCACCAGCCCTACACCCGTCAAAGGGTTGCCTCGCACGCCCTGGATATCGACGATGTCCTTGATGCGTTCGCCGCGTACCGAACCGCTGACGACCAGCATCAGCAGGAACGCCGCGCCGGCAAGCGTCCGTCGGATCGCCCCAGACGACCGCCTGAGCCCGGCGGCCGGCGTTGTCACCCTGCATCCACTCATCAATCTCATCGTCATACCTCTCAAAGAAACACGGGACGCCGAGTCCCCCCGAAACGGGACCCAACGCCGTCCGACAGGCTACCATGGCCATACAACGTCGAAGATCCGTCCAAGCCATCCCGGCCTTGTATAGGGGGCCGCCACACCGCTGTTCTGACTGACGATCCGGAAGTTCGCCACCTGCTCGCTCTTGATCGTGTTGTCGAAGGCGATGTCGCTGGGCCGAACGATGCCGCTGATTTCGATCGTCTGCGTGTCGCCCGCAATGTTGCGGTCGCGCGTCCCGATCACCACGAGATTCCCGTTGGGCAGGATGTCCACCACCACCACGCTGACGCGGTCCGAGAAGCTTCGCTCGTCCTTCAGGTCCGCCTTGCTGCTCAGCTCGTTGGCCGACTCGGCGTTCATCGTGAAGCCGGGAATGCTGGGCAGAACGTGGTCGATGTTCAGATCGCCGTTGAAGGTGCTCGAACGTTCCGTCTCCTTCTGAAGCTCGCGTTTGGCCTTGTTGTCGACCTTGCTGTCTTCGGCGATCCTGATCGTCAGGACGTCGCCGATGTTGCGGGCCACGTCGTCGGCATAGACGGTCTTCATATTGGTGTTGCGTCGGGCCCAGATCGATGCGGCAAACAGCGTTTGGGCCGCTCCGAGGAGCAGGGCCGCCGCCAACAATGTCATGGTCTTGTTCATGTGTTGTCCTTCCACAGTTGGGCGGGACCCGCTGAATGGGCCCGCCGTATCTTTCGGAGTCTACAGGGCCGGCTCCACCGAACCGTCGGGCATCACCTTGCAGACGATCACCCGGGACGAGTCGGAATTACGCACCTTGACCAGTTCGCCCGTGCGGCCCTCCTGAAGCGAAGTGCCCATGGCGGTCACGAGAATGCCTGGCCGCTCGATGCGAATCAGCACCGTTTCGTTGCGCCGCACGAGCACCGCTGTCTGCGCCGCACTGAGCATGCTCTCATGGATCTCGGCGCCGGCAGCCATGGAGCGAGTCGCCACCCATCCATACGGAGGCCTCCATCCGGGCGACTCCGGCTGGTCCGACACGACCGTTTCGATCTTCACATTCTCGGGGCTCAGCACAGTCCCCTCGGCGATCGCCGCGGCGGCCGTCACACGGTGCCGCTGGTACTTCAGGCGAAAGGAAACGTCGCGCGTACCCACCTCCTGCCCATCGGCCATAACGCGGACCCGGACGGTGACATGACCTCGCGTCGTCTCGCGAACCAACTGGGGCTTCAACTGAACGTCTTGCGGCTGATCGGCAAGGACCAGGTCCTTCGGACGAGTGACCACAATGATCTCACTGACGGAGTGCGAGGAGGCGAACTGACGCAGGAACTGCTGTCCGATCGCCACGAAGTCCTCGATCTCGACGATCAACTGCCGTCGGCGTACGGTCACGGCGTCGGCGCCGGTCAGTCGCACCTGCTCGGCGCCGATCCCGCAGGAGGCCAGACGGCTCAGGATGGTCGAACGGTCCAGAACCACGCTCTGGCCCGGCACCGAAAATCGGCCCAGGCGAACCTCGCGGGCCTGCGCCGCCGTCGGCGCCGGCCCTCGGATCACGCTGATCTGTCCCAGGGTCAACTGATTTCCCTCGACCGTCATCTCCCGCGGCAGATGGACCTGGAGACGCACATCCGCATTGGGATCGCCCCCGACGGCCGAGCCCGTCACAGTCCAGAGCAAAAGGAGGCACCCGACCGCCATGGCACGACATAGGACGCTATGATTCATCGGCGGCTCCCTTAGAAGATGTTGTTCGTATTGCGAAGCATCTCGTCGCCCGCCTTGATGGCACGCGAGTTGATTTCATAGGCGCGCTGGGCCGTAATCAGATTCACCAGTTCGTTGACCATGTGCACATTCGACTTCTCCAGAAACCCGGACTGGATCGACCCGAATCCGTCCTGGGCGGGAAGGCCGATCAAGGGCTCCCCACTGGCGTCCGTCGGCGCATAGAGGTTGTCGCCCTGACTGTGCAGACCCGACGGGTTGGGAAAGCGGACCAACTGGATCTGGCCGACGACGGAGCGGACGCCCGCCTGGTCCGTGACGTTGATGCCTCCATCGGCGCCGATGTCGACCGTCGCCGCATCCGTCGGGATCGCCAGGGCCGGCTCGATGAGATAGCCCGTCATGCTGACCACCTGACCGTTGGCGTTGATCTGCAAGGACCCATCGCGGGTGTAGCGGATGTCCCCGTTGGGCATCAGGACCTGCAGCAAACCTTCGCCCCGGATGGCAATATCCATGTTGCGTCCGGTGTTGCGGAACTCGCCCAGGCTGAAGATCTTCAACGTCGAGGCGACGCGCACGCCACTGCCGACCTCCAGGCCGGTCGGGGCGTTGATACCAGGCGCCACCTCTGTACCGGCCTCCTTCTGTCGGGCGTACAGGAGGTCCTGAAACTGGATCTGGCTTTGCTTGTATCCCGTGGTGTTGACGTTGGCCAGGTTGTTGGCGATGACGTCCACCAACGTCTGCTGCGCCATCATTCCTGTAGAGGCTGTGGAGAAGGCTCTCAGCATCGGTATCTCTCCTAATCGTATCCATTCCGGACCGGGCGGGCCACGCTACCCCATGGCCACTCCGATCACGCTGCTGGTCGTATCTTTCCTGGAGTTCAGAAACTTCATGTTCGCTTCGTACATTCGGGAGACCTTGATCATGCCGACCAGTTCGTCGATCATCTGCACGTTGGAGGCCTCCTGATATCCCTGTTTGACGACCACCTCCTCGGTCTCCTGCGGTCGCACATCCTCGGGCGCGCGATAGCAGCCGAATCCGACGGGTTCGAGCAGGTCTTCCTTGTCGGGGAAACGGACGATCCGGAATTGCCCGACCAGCGAACCGTCTACGTTGATCCGCCCGTCGAGACTGACGGTGACCTGGGACACATCACTCCCCGCCGGGATGACGAGCGGTCCGGCCGTACCGGCCAGCGCACGCCCTTCCGAATCCACGATCTGCCCGTTTTGATTCGCCCGAAACACCCCATGTCGCGTATACAGCGGCCCATCGGGAGTCTCCACAACGAAGAACCCCTTGCCGTAGAGCGCCACATCCAGCGTCCGTCGGGTCTCCACCAGATTGCCCTGGGAGAAATCGATGGAACTTGCCCCTCCCTGCGAGTCCCCCGCCCCCTGCTCGGCCAGCACGCTTGAGAACGCGTTGCACCTGCGCTTGTACGCCGTCGTGCTGACGTTCGCCAGATTGTGGGCGATGATGTCAAACTCTCGGGTCAACGCCTTGAGACTCGCTCGGACTTGGGCTCCTGCGTCGGCCATGCTAAATCTCCTGCACCACAGAGGAGTCGGCAGCAACGGCAACCGGTGACATCGGTTCCGATGCGCCGACGGCGCCGGTCTCGGCGCTCGCCTTGGAAGCCATCGCATTTGTGATACGCACGAGCTCGTCGATCTCCCCCTCGCTCAACCCCGAAAGCTCCACGGCGATCGACACACCGTCGTGGGAGGCACGACAGTTTCGGACCAGCCCCACATCCTCCAACACGTACCCGACATCGATAGCGGACTCACCGTCCGACCTCGCCCGTTCGGCCTCCGTCGGGCGGAATACGACCAGAACCCGCTCGCCCGGACGCACCCTCGTCGGCATCTCGATCCGAAGCCCGGGCCCCGCCAGTTCCGTGACTGTTCCCCGAACGAACGTCGGCCCCTCAAGCGTCCCCCCCCAGGCATCGACCCCGTGTCCGGACTGACCTGCCCTCTCCCCCGCCTCCGTCGGCTCTCTCCGAGCAAAGGGGAAACACGCCACCAACGCAGGCAGATTCACCGCCACCCGCGAAAACCGGCGGCGATTCACGAAACGCACGTTGTCGGTGTGGTTGAGCAGCAGGCGTGGGCCATCCGAGGTCACCGCGGTGGCATCGAATTCCCAGACATAGACACCGAAGGCATAACGCACACACCACAGGTCGCCGGGACGCGTCACCACCGGCTCGTCCAACTGGACCGCCAGCTCCAGGTCGTCGTTTCGGACAACCTCTGCCCGGACGGGCACGCTCGCATGGCGACGACGACGCGTCATCTCCACAACGCGGCCCACAGGGATATCCCGGCTGCTCGGTCGCCGCGAGGCACCGACCCCACCCATACCCCGCAAGGCTCGGAAGCCCAGCTTCTCGCGCAGGTAGGCAACCTCCGTCTTCAACCGCTCATTCTCCTCGACCGTCCGTGTGCGCCCGCATTCGGCGAGCAGCTTGGCCGCTCCCCGGTCGAATGCATCGACGGTCGTGAAGATATCGTGACTGCGTCCCAGCCCGCTCCTCATGACGATCGCCAGCAGAATCTGCCGCTCGCGTCCGCTGAGCCCCCGGCGAACAGCGCTCTCGGCGAACAGCTCGCGCGTCAGAGCCTTGTCCTGGGTCCGACGGCGGTGGCTGATCCACCACAACAGACTGATCAGGACCGCCAGCGTCACAACGGCCGCCAGGATGAATCCGTGTTGTGACGTATACGGCGACGGACCGTCATTCAGCCGGCGCGCCGCCGACCACCGCTCGGTCGGCGACAGCACCAACATCGCGGCCTGAATCATGTCCCGTATGACGTCGCTGACGATCATCTCAATTCCTCATCGGCCCGTCATGCGGGCCGGTGACTGTCCCTACCGGATCAGGTTGGTCAGTTCGCGAAGAATCTCGTTGGCCACCGAGATCGTTCTCGCATTCGCCTGGAATCCGTTCTGCGCCTGGATCAGCGTGACGAACTCCGTCGCCACGTCGGCATTGGATTTCTCCAGCGCCATGCCGCGGATGGAGCCGGCCCCGCCCGTCGTCCCCTGCGTGATGACTGCCGAGCCGGAGTTGGCCGATGAAACGTAGTATCCATTGCCCGCGCTCTGCAGGCCGGCCGGATTGTTGAACAGCGCGACGGCAAGCACCGCCAGATCCTTCTTGATCCCGTTGCTGAAGCTGCCGACGAGCACTCCATCGTTGTTGATCGATACGGCGGACAGATTCCCGGCCTCATAGCCGTCCTGTTCCCGGGCCACGGCGGTCGAATTGCCCGCGAACTGAGTCAGGCCATCGAACGAACCGATGGTCCCGAGGTTCACACGGATCGTCTGTGCGTGAGCGACGTCATGGGCGAATGTCAGGGAGAACTCGGCGGTCGTCCCTTCGGGCAGGCCATTGAACGCGCCCGTCTGAGGGTCGAAGGTAATCCCTTCGATCCGTCGGCTCTCCAGATCCACGGACGCGACGTTGCCCGTCACGGACGTGAGCACCAGGTCCCACGTATTGACGGTGTCGGTGCGAACGAAGGCGGCGGACATGACATGCTTGCCGCCCTGCGAATCGAACACGGCAATGTTGACGCCTTTGACCTCATCGCCGCCCACCGTGGTGACCTCGAAGTAGCCGGGCAGATCCAAGTCTCCGGCGCCCGTGTACGACATGGTCAGGTCCGATCTGCTGTAGCCGGTCTGGTCGTCCGTAATGCGAATCTGTCCGCTCACCAGCGACGCGGTGGCGCCGCTGAGCACGTTGTTGTTCAGATGGTCGACCACATCTGCCAGCGTGGTGGCGGCGCCGACCGCCATGTCCAGGCCGGCCCCGAAGGCCGTCCCATCCGGGCGGTATCCTTCGAAACGGATCGTGCCGCTCGGATTTGCGCTGCCGGAGAACTGGTCGAGCTGGCCGAGAAGCGTGGCGGAGGTCGCGTCGGTGCCTCCGTACGTGAACTTCGAGGAGGCCGTCAACACCTGGGCGGCCGGCGTCCCGGAGGCATCGGAACTCAGGTTGCCGCTGAGGACCACCTGCGAAGTGGGATTGGCCGGCAGGGACACATCGTAGGGCACGCGAATCGCGCTGTCGCCCGGAATCTGGAAACCGTCGGACTCACCGGTGAGTCCCAGACGCTGAACGCGGAATCCTGTAGCCGGGTCGACCAGATAGCCGGCCTCGTCCACACCGAACGCGCCCGATCGCGTATAGAGCATCTGCTCGCCATTGTCGACCACGAAGTAGCCGGCCCCGTCGATCGCCAGATCGAGAGCGTTTCCCGTGTTCACGATGTTGCCCTGGGTCGTGTTGACGGAAATCCCCGAGACCCCTACGCCGCCTCCGATCTGCTGCGGGTTCGTGCCACCGATCTGAGAGGTGGGCTGCGAAGCCTGTCGAAGCGTCTCGCCAAGCACTTCGGAAAACGTGACCTGACTGGCCTTGAAGGCGGTCGTATTGACGTTGGCCAGGTTGTTGCCCGCCACGTCCAACATCGTCTGATGGGCCTGAAGTCCGGTCACTCCGCACGACAACGCGTAACTCATTTCACTTCTCTCCTACTACTGAAAACGCCGATTTGCCCGTTAGTCTCGAATGGAAAGCACGTCTGCGAGGCGAACCTGATAGTTGCCCACGAGCAGCGTGATATCGTCACCGCCCAGGACCACTTCCTCCACCCGGCCCGTTTTCGTCTCCAGGGTCCCGTCGCTGGCCGTTCCCACGAATGAAACGTCTTTGCCCATCAAGGAACCGGCGTAGTCTGTCTGGACGGCCTTCA
Source organism: Phycisphaerales bacterium Planc_01 (assembly GCA_001603075.1). Classification (GTDB taxonomy): domain Bacteria; phylum Planctomycetota; class Phycisphaerae; order Sedimentisphaerales; family Anaerobacaceae; genus Anaerobaca. The sequence continues at coordinate 183,803 of LVBB01000041.1, forward strand.
GCACCTGGCCGAAGGAACTGTTCATGTTCTCCAACTGCTGAAGCTGTGAGAACTGCGCCAGTTGGGCCGCCATGTCCTGGTTGTCCATCGGTTCCAGAGGATTCTGATTCTGAAGCTGCGTGACGAGCAACTTCATGAAGTCCATCTGAAGCTCACTGGCCGACGAGACGGCATTGGTCTGACTCATGTCCGTTCACCTTACCCATGAAGAATCGGTTCCCTGTGGCAGATCTTCGTTCGCGCCGTGCGTCCGTGTCTGCCGACGATCGTGAAACTCACAGAGCAATCACCGTGCCATTCGCCATCCGTCCTCCTCAACAAACCCCGCACAATGCATCTAACGCCGCTTCTGAACAGACACTTAGAAACCTCGCATGTTTTTTTCCGCTCGCGACGACCGGCGTACGGAACGTCTGAAGACCGGACAAATCTTCCCCTTCCGCAGAGAATCCTGCCCCGGACGCGCGCCGAAAAAACGATCTCCGTCCCACGGCGATTTTCCGCACACTTCGATGACGGACGCGTCCCATAAGAATTCCCGGAGGAGTCCTGCGGACGCGCTCGACACAAGCTTGCGGCACGGCCCGCTCGATATGTCCCATAAAAGAAGACGACAACGACTGTCGCAGGCCGGTCGCCCATGACGTGACATATCGGGTCGTCCAATAAAAAATTCAAGTTGTTTCGGACGCACGGCCGATGGGGCCGATATCATTCGTGGAACGCAGCAGCACGGTACCAAGAATTCGAAAGTGACATTGGGGTGGTATGAGCATACTTCGACGGATCGCAGTCATCAGCAGAGACATTCATATACACGACCTCGCCCAGGAGGTGGCCCAGGAGGTATTTGTGGCCGACGACCTGGCCGAGGCAGGTGACATCGTCACAACGGTGACGCCGGACATGGCCTTGTTCGACGGAAGCGTCTCGCCAGGTCACATTCGCCGCTTCCTCGATCGGGTCCACCGGCAGAGCCATCGCGTTCCGGCCGCCGTCGTGGTCTGCTTTGACCAGCCGCCGTTCGCCGATCGCGAATACGAACAAGCCGGCATCTCCCACTGCCTCATCGGCCACGACAATCACCGACGGCTCCACGACATCGCCGCCACGATTCGGGACGCCGAACGGAGCACCGGAGAGAACGAGGCCGGCGACGAAACCTACTTTGTCGATGACCGCGCGGCGGCCATCTCGATGGTCGGACGAAGCCAGGCGGTGTGCGATGCGTTGAGGATGATCCATCTCGTCGCGGAAAGCCGGTGCAATCCCGTCCTGATTCTCGGCGAAACGGGAACAGGCAAAGAGGTTGCCGCCAAGGCGGTTCACCAATCGAGGCATCCGAACGCCCCGTTTGTCGCGGTGAACTGCGCGGCCCTGACCAGTACCCTGCTGGAAAGTGAACTCTTCGGGCACGTCAAGGGGGCCTTCACCAGTGCGGACCGTGACAAGACGGGCCTGCTCGAACAGGCCGGCTCCGGCACACTGTTCCTCGACGAGATCAGCGAGATGCCGCTCGAACTGCAGGCCAAGCTCCTGCGCGTCCTGCAGGAGCGAACGTTTCGCAAGGTCGGCGGCGTGAAAGACCTGACCTGTGAGGCCACCATCATCGCATCGAGCAACCGGAACCTGAAGAAGGAGGTCCGAGAACATCGTTTCCGCCAGGACCTCTACTATCGCCTGAACATCTGCCCGATTGTCTTGACCCCGCTGCGGTCTCCGGAGCGTCGGGAAGACATCCCGCTTCTGGCGCGCTATTTTCTGGCTCACTCGAACATCCGCGGCGGCCGGCCCGACAAGGTGACCGCCATCACCAAACTCGCCCTTGAATCCCTCTCCCAGCACGACTGGCCGGGCAACGTGCGGGAACTGCGCAACGTGATCGAGCGAGCCATCCTGCTGGAACGGACGGACAAGATCGGGCTTAATAGTATTGTCATCGAGCCTTCGGAGGGGGATGAGAGCCATCCGAGTCCTATCGGCGAACGTGTCCGTGGCTTCTCTCTGGAGAAGGCCGAACGCGAACTGATCGCCCGCGCTCTGCACGAAACCGGCTGGCAGAAGACCCAGGCGGCGTCTCTTCTCGGCATCACCCGCGCCACGCTGTACGCCAAGGTCAAGCAGTACAACATCCAGAAGATGCCCTCCCAACCGACGGACACCGAACTGCCCGCCTCCGAGCCCGCCGAGGCCGAACCCATCCTCGTGGGTTGATCCGTCATTCCACCGGGCCTCGGTCCGGTCGCCCCCTCCGATCGAAACAACGCCCTTCGTGCCCACCGTCGAGGCAACCGGCATGGAATTGCAGGCGGCGTCTTGACACATCCAGCACGGCATGTCGCCGCCGAAGCGGGGACGCCCTGCGGCGTCAAGGGCCCGCCGTCGGCGTTGTCAGAAAACTTGCCGGGCCGTATAGAATCCTGACACCGTCCCGACGACGCGCCATAAAAGAATGCCCCGCCAACCGGCCTATCAGTCGCCGCAGGGCCGTCCGACGCGTCCCATGCCTCGCACGGCATCTCTCTGGCACGGCTGTTGCTACGCTATTGCCTACGTCCTGGGCGGCGCTCTGCAAACACCCAAGGCAACTCGCCGCCCAGGCACCCGTTGAGAAATGGAAACACTATGGCGATGAAACGGCCACAACCGAGTCGCAAGAAGAAGATCGAGGCACAGACCCCGCTCGATGAGGAACTCTTTGCGACCCCGGTCGACCGACCGGAATACGGCGATATCTTCGCCTCACTGCTCGATTTCGCTTCCGAGGTCTCCGCACCCGAGTACGGTGACCCCCTCGACAGTCCAATCGCCGCGCCGCTGCGCTTGCCTCGTCCGCGATTCTCCAGCATGCAGAAGGGACTGTTCGCCGGAATCGTCTTCGTCGCCGCACTGGCGGCCTACGCGCTGCTTCGCGTTCTTCCGTCCGGGCCAAGGCCCGACGGACCCGAACAAGGGGCGCCGCGTCAGAGTCAGTACACGTCGTTTCAACAGTCGTACACCGATTCGCCGGCCCAGCCGCCACTGCAATCGCCCCAACCTTCGGCGCCGATAGCCGAGCCGGCCCCGGCCTTCGAGAGAACCCAGGTCAGTCTGCCCGCGGTCGAACCGCTCTCCCTGCAACTTGCCGACAGGCTGTATCTCAGCGCCGACTACGAAAGCGCGCTGGCCGCTTACGACAAACTCTATCGCCGACTGCCGCCGACCGAGGCGCAACAGCCGCTGCGCGACTTCCTGCTCCTTCGCATGGCCCTGTGCAGCCGGAACGCGGGCAACGCCCAACAGGCCGACAACATGCTCCGGACCGTGTCGCTCAGCCGCCTTCCGATGCTTCGGGCCTTGGCGCGATACCATCAGAGCACCACCCTGATGCGGCGGGAGCGCTTTCTCGAGGCGGCCACGCGAGCCTATCAGACCGTCGGTCTGGTCGACGTCGTGGACTACGATGACGCCTGGCTGGACGCCGTGCGACGGCAATGCTCCTTCGTGGCAGCCGAGGCGCTGACCCGCAGCCTCCTGTCTCTGCGGGACGCCGACGGCGATCTGCCGGCGGAACTCTGGACCGAACACCCCGATATCGACCCCTTCGTCAATCTGGACGAGGCCCAACTGAAGGTCTTTCTGGCTTCGGGGGCAGAGAAACTCGACGAGGCGCTGCTGACACCTCAGGTTCGTCCGGCCAGGGAAGACGGCCACTGGACGGTGATCTGCAACGGCGCCTCCATCGAAGAACTGCTGTCGCGCTTCGCCACGAACACGGGGTACAACCTCCAGTGGCTGGACGACGGCAAGGCAGGCCTCGACGAGGAAACCATTCGACGACGGCCCGCATATATCTATCTGCGCTCGGCGACGGCGCAACAGGTCATGACGATCGCGGCCGGCAGCGTCGGACTGCTGGCGCGAATGGATGCGAGCCGAAACGTTCGCATCGTCGATCCGTCCACCTACTTCTCCCTGGCCGATCACACCGAACTGCTCGCAGAGGAATCCGTATCCCTCTGGCAACGATACCTCCTGAGCGCCGCCGACGACAAGCGCCTCCCCAACGCTCATTTCGCCATCGGACTTCTCCACAGCGTGCGCGAACGAACGGACGAGGCAATCGCGGAGTACAAGCTGGTGGCCAATCGCTTTCCGAAGGACGCGCTGGCCCCTCACGCCCTGCTTCACTCGGGACGGCTGAAGGTTACGCTGCGCGACTATGCGGGGGCCCAGACGGACCTCCAGCAGCTCGTGAACCTCTACCCGGAAACCGATCTGGCGGACCGCGCTTGCCTGTATCTGGCCGACGCCACGATGAAAGCCGGACTGTATGAGAAGGCCACGAGCCTGTATCGGAAGGTCTACAACCTGGGGCTGTCGCGCGACTCGCAGACGGAATCGTCGCTGGGGGCCGGACGCTGCTATTATGAGACCGGGCAATACGACGACGCCGCCATGTGGCTGAGTCGATATGTCGCGCTGGCTCAGGACCAGAGCCGCCGTGAATTCCCCGCGGCCTGTCTGCTGCTGGGCAAGACGTATCTCGCCATCGAGAGGCCGCAACAGGCTCAGGCCGCACTGAACCTGGCGCTTCGAGGCGATCTATCCCGCCAACAACACGTCGAGACCATCACCACACTGGTCAAGACCTACATGCAGCAAGAGCTTTACGTCGAGGCCATGAATATCCTGGAAGGCGCCAATGCATGGCAGCTCTCGCAGCAGGAATCGGTCGAACTGCTGCTGATTCGCGCCAGGATCCTGCGGTCGATCGGTCTGCAGAGCAAAGCCATCGCCATTCTTGCCGAGAAGAGTCAATTCCTCCCCCATTCCAGTCTCAAAGGGAAGGTGGCGTTGGAGCTGGCCAGTTGCTACGTCGATGGCGGCGACCTCGAGCAGGCCCGCAAGACGCTCAGCGAGATGCTGACGCTCGTGGAACCCGGGACGCTGGCCCAGGAAATCGGCTGTGAACTGGCGAGCATCTGTCTTCGGGTGGGCCAGCCGGAACAGGCGATCTCCGTCTGCTCGCAGTTGCTCGAGCACACGGAGGACTCGGCGGAGAGAAGAAAGATCCAGGCCATGCTGGCGGCGGCGTATCGCGAGAAGGGACAATACGAACGGGCCGTCTCGGTGTTGCTGGAAAGCTCGGCGACCTCTTCTCCTCCTGCCCGCCTCTTGCCCGAGACGAACTGATCATGAGAACAAGAGCCGGACGTACCAGGACGAAACCTCGATGACCATACAGACCGACAGGCTCACGGCAAAGACGACCCGGTCCCCGAACGACAGCGGGTGCGACCGGCCCGGCGACGCCCGCACCAGCCCTCTGCGACCGGCGCAAAGGGGGACTTCGATCTCCATCGGGTTGACGATCCTCTGCCTGGTCCTGGGATCGGTGCTGCCGAACGCCGCATGGGGACAACCCAGCCCGGTTCCTTCACCGAGCCGGCGCGGCGGAAAGGCCCAGACCAACGCCGCCACTGAGCAGAGGCCATCGACGCCCCCCAGTGCGGAGACGGCCGAGTATTCGTCGCCCGACGCGGACCACGCCGTGACGAGCCTGCGCAGTCGACCGACGACGACGCCGACACCGGCGACGCCCGACGACGATGCGGATCTGCCTTGGAGCACGGGCCTGACACGTCGTCTCTGGGAGAACCGCATCCTGGCTCCCAATCCGAATGAAGACGCCGAGACCCGCGCGGCTTTGGACGATCTGATCTCGCGGATTCGAGCGGTGCGATTCGACGACGACGCAACCCCGGCGTTCTCGGCTCCGACAGAGCCGGCCGCCCCGGCCAAGCCGGTCCCGGTTGTCGGGCCCGCGCAAACGCTGCGATCGAATGCGGACCAGCCGGCCCCGACCACGAACATCCCGACCGAACCGGCCGCCACCCTGACGGAGGCGATGCTGAAAAAGCTGGGCAATTTGCTGCACGATCCCAATCAGGTCGGCGATCCGCTGGAGATGGCGGAGTTGCTGTTCCTCAGCGGTCGTCAGACTGAAGCTGCGGTCTTCTATGAAAAGGCTCTGGCTCGGACCGTGCCCAACGATTCTTCCATGGAAAACGACCGGGCGTGGATCCTCTTCCAACTGGGCAACTGTCTGCGTCAGACCGATATGGCGCGAGCCAAAGACATGTACATGAAGCTCGTATCCGAGTATCCGGCTTCCCCATGGACGGAACTGGCCAAGGCCCACGGCCGCCTGATCACCTGGTACCAAACGGCCAAGCCACAGCAGTTCATGCCGGAACCGTCGCCGAAATGACGCAACGCTTCCGCCCTCTGAAGGGAGACTTCGAGAGTGAGTAACACAGAAATCGACAGAGACAACCGATCCCAGGCGTCGTACGACAGCGTCAACGTGCTGATCGTCGAGAACGACCCGGAAACCGCCCGGCTCATGCTCGCAACGTTGGCACGCAAAGGCGTCAGCGCCCAGTTGGCCGCCAGCGCCAAAGCCGCTCTGACGGCCCTGGACAGACGACGATGCGATCTGGTCTTCATCAGCACGTCGCTGGGCCATGCCTGTGATCGGTCGGACAGTTTCGAGCTGTTGGAAACCATCCGGGCCGCCGCTCCCGAGATGCCGATCGTCATGATCGCCGGCCGCCCGGAGACGGACGTCCCGGGACGCTCGGAATCCGGCGAGCCGGCCGACGAGCACCACCTGCTGCGTCTCGGGACCGAGACGGCTGTCAGGGCCATTCAAGCCGGCTGTCGCGACTTCCTGCTCAAGCCTCTCAGCCGGCACAGCATCGAGAATCTCCTCGAAACCGTACTGCCCAATCATCGCGTGGCGACGGCGACCTCGGCCCACGAAGGGGACCGCTGCCTCTACCAGATCGTCGGCGGAAGCCCCAAGCTCGTCCAGACCGTCACACTGGCGGAGAGGATCGCGCCGACGTCCGTCCCCGTCCTGATCAACGGCGAGAGCGGGACAGGCAAAGAACTGGTCTCCCTGCTGATCCACCACAAGAGTCGGCGGTCGATGGGCCCGTTCGTCCACGTCAACTGCGCCGCCCTGAGCGACACCCTGCTCGAAAGCGAACTCTTCGGCCACGAGAAGGGCGCCTTCACCGGCGCCTACACCCAGCGGAAGGGCCGCTTCGAAAGGGCGCACGGCGGAACGCTGCTGCTCGACGAGATCACCGAGACGCCGCCCCAGTTCCAGGCCAAACTGCTTCGCATCCTCGAACAACAGGAATTCGAGCGGGTCGGCGGCAGTGAGAATGTCCGCATCAACGTCCGGATCATCAGCACGTCCAATCGCGACCTCCTGCACGAGGTGCAGATGGGCCGCTTCCGCCAGGATCTCTACTATCGACTCAGCGCCGCGCGGATCGTGGTCCCGCCCCTGCGGGAACGCCGCGAGGACCTGACCGATCTGGTCTGGCACTTCGTCAATCTCTACGCCCGCGAGGCCCAGCGTCGCATCACCCGTCTGGACCCGGCGATGATGGACATCTTCACGGAGTATTCCTGGCCCGGCAACATCCGCCAGCTTCGCAACGTGGTGCTCACCAGCCTGATCCTCGGGGCCGGGCCCACCCTGTCGCTGGCCGATGTCTCGTGGCTGTTCGACGAACTTCAGCCGCTGACGCAGCAGGGTTCGACGCACCGGGACACAACAGTGCCGATTGGCGCGGCCCCCGTGCCCGCAGAACCATCCGGCATCGGCGGAATTCCGCTGGCCGATCTCGAACGCCAGGCGATCATCGAAACCCTGCGTCAGACCAGTGGCAACCAGACCAAGGCCGCAAAGGTGCTCGGGATCAGCGACCGCACGTTGCGCGAGAAGGTCCGCCGCTACCGTAAACGAGAATGTCTCCAGCCCGTCCTGTGAACGAATCGTGAGGCTTCCGGAAGACAACGAAGGACCCGAATCCTATGGCCGAACCGCAGAAGACGCAGAAGAATGAGCCTGCTGCCGAACACGACGCCCAGCCCAAGAAGGGCAAGACCTCCAAGTTGCTGACCTGCCTGATCCCGCTGCTGACGATTGCTCTGTGCGCGGCTGGCGGGTTCATGGTCGGACGGCTCTTCGGAACGCGCGGCCAAGCCCAGAACGTCTCGGCCGCCGAGCGACCCGACCCGACCGCCGCGCTGCCGCCGATCAAGGCGTCGGGCGCCGGGCCAAGCTGGTACTACGACCTGGAACCCGTTGTGGCCAATCTCAATGAGCCGGGCGTCACGCGATACGTTCGGGTCACGCTGACGCTCGAAATCGACAGCCAACTGGCCGAGAAGGACGGGATCACATTTCTGGAACAGAGGAAACCTCTTCTGAAGAACTGGCTGACGCTGTTTATCGCCAATTTGACCCTCGAAGACATTCGAGGGGAGAGGAACCTGCGTCAGGTACAGAACCAGATCGCCGAGACCTTCAACCAAGGCCTGTTCCCGAACGCCCAACCGTGCGTCAAACGGATCCTGTTCAAGGAGTTGTCGATCCAATGACCGATCCGTCAGGCGCCAATCTGAATCGCGCACGACTCCATCGACTGCTGGCGGCGGTCGGTTCGGCTCCCGCCCCGGTCGATGCGACGTCGCCCGCCCAGCCGTATGACTGGCGCGACCCGCATTACTTCAATGACGATCAGCGCAACCGCCTGGCCGCCCTTATGAGCCAGGTGGCGGCCGTGCTCGCCGAGCGCTGCGTCCATTTCTTCAACAGCGAGTTCAACGTCGTTCCAATCTCCGTCACGCAGCACTTCGCCAACGACCTGAGCCGTCACGTCGATCTGGAGCGGGGCTTCTCACTGGCCGTCGGTCCCGACGAGAAGCCTCCCTGTGGGTTCGTGGCCATCGGGGCCAGCGTGGCGATGGACTGGGTCACACAACTGCTGGGCGACTCGGAATCCGACGCGGACCCGAATCGCACGCTCTCGTCGCTGGAGGAGTCGCTGCTGTCGAATCTCCTCGGGGCGATGGCCGACGCATTTGTCGGCGCGCTGCGGCCTCATCAGGATCTCAAACCGGCCGACCGGGCGAGCCGTGGACCTGCCGCCGTCACGTTCGAACCGACCGATCCGGTCTGCAAGATCGTGTTCCAGATCGGCAAAGCACAGGCCGAGTCCTCCGCCGAGGTGGCCTTCATTCTGAGCGGCCCGGTATTGGCCCCGGTCGTCGGCAAGACGATCCCGACGAAGACAACGACGTCTCAGGATGAATTGGCGCGCCTGCTGATGGAGCACGTGCATCGGATGCCCGTGTCGATCACAGCCCATCTGGGCTCGATGCGTCTGTCGTTCGAGGAGGTCCTCGACCTGGCCCCCGGAGACGTCCTGCTGATCGACAAACCCCTCGACGAACCGGTCGATCTGACTCTCCATGGCCAGGTCGTCTTCCGTGGCCGTCCGGCCCAGTCGGCCGGTCAGTACGCCGTGTTCATCACAGAAGGTGCCAACGATTCCGGGCCGCAGAGCGCCCGCTGAGTGCAAGAAAGGAAATCCGGCCATGCCCGAAACCGCCGAAGCACCAACCCAGAACGAATCCCAGCAGGCACCCGCCGACGACAGGACGAGGGCCCAATCCGTGGAGTTCCCTCAGGCGCCGGAGGGCGAGGCGAGCGCATCCGCCGGCCAACTCGATATCCTTCTCGATATGGATGTGCCCGTCACGGTCGCCCTGGGCACCACCGAGGTACCCGTTCGACGACTGCTGCAACTGGGACCGGGCGCCGTGCTCAAGCTCGAAAAGCCCATCGAAGCCCCCGTCGATCTGTATCTCAAGGACTCCAAGTTTGCCGAGGCCGAGGTGGTGGTCGTGGACAATCGCTTCGCCGTACGCATCAAGACGATCACCGGCGCCGGTGGGTCGGAAGGTTAGCGGAACCGCAGATATAGGGATCAAGAGGAGCTGAACTGTCTCTATGGCATCCGATCGCCCCAAAACATCACAGCACTCCGCCGGCAAACCCGAGGCCCTTCGGGACCTGGCCAGCACCCCTCTGGGCGAACACAGCAATATCATCATGGCCATTGGGCTGGTCGCCGTGCTCGCGACCCTGATCATCCCGCTGCCGACCACGGTGCTCGACATGCTCCTGGCGTGCAGTATCTCGCTGGCGATTGCCGTGCTCATCGTGACGCTCTCCTCGAAAGAGCCGCTCGAACTGTCCACCTTCCCCTCCCTGCTGCTGTTCGTCACGCTGTTTCGACTCTCCCTGAACGTCGCCTCGACCCGTCTGATCCTGCTCCAGGGCGACGCCGGAAAGATCATCCACACCTTCGGCGGCTTCGTCGCCGGCGGCAGCTTCGTCGTCGGCCTGGTCATCTTTCTGATCCTCGTCATCATTCAGTTCATCGTGATCACCAAGGGCGCCGAGCGGATCAGCGAAGTGTCGGCGCGATTCACCCTCGACGCCATGCCCGGCAAGCAGATGGCCATCGACGCCGATCTCAACGCCGGCGCCATCACCGAGAGCCAGGCCAACGAGCGCCGCGCCAAGATCGTCAAGGAGAGCGAGTTCTACGGGGCCATGGACGGGGCCAGCAAGTTCATCCGCGGCGACGCGAAAGCCGGCCTGATCATCACCGGCGTCAATATCATCGGCGGCATCGCCATGGGCTACTCCCATGGCATGACCATCGGCAACGCGCTCAAGACTTACTCGATCCTCTCGATCGGTGACGGTCTGGTCAGCCAGATCCCGTCGCTGATCATCTCCGTCAGCTCGGGCTTCCTCGTCACCAAGATCAGCTCGACCCAAAGCGTGGGCCAGGACATCTCCAAGCAGTTTCTCAAGGCCGGCCAGCCCCTCCTGGCGGCCGCCTGTATCATCGGGGCCATGGCTTTCGTCCCCGGCATGCCCAAGATCCAGTTTCTGGTCCTTGGCGCCGCCGTCGGACTGATCGGGAGAATGGCCACCCAGAACGAAAGGAAACTGCCGTCGGCCTCGGAGGCACCCGTCAAGAAGAGCGATAAGGAGCCGGTCGAAGACCTGCTGGACATCGATCGCATCTCCGTCCATGTCGGCGTGCGTCTGATCACCCTGGTGGACCCGCGCAAGAGCAACACGATCTTCGAGCGAATCGGGGCGCTGCGGCGGCAGTTCGCCCAGCACCTGGGAATCGTCATTCCCCTGGTCCGCCTGCGGGACGATCTGAATCTCGAACCGAACGCCTACGAGATTCGGCTCTCGGAGATCCCCGTGGCCAAGGGCCGTCTTGAACCGGAGATGTTCCTGGCAATGGATCCGGGCGTCATCCGCGAGAAGATCGAAGGCATCCCGACGACCGAACCGGTGTATGGCTTGCCCGCCATATGGGTCTTGCCCACCAAGAAGGAGGCCGCCGAGCTGAGCGGCTACACCGTCATCGACCCGGAGAGCGTCTTCATCACCCACCTGTCCGAAACGGTCAAGCGGCATGCCGACGAACTGCTGACCCGCGAGGACGTTCAATTGCTCGTCGACCGCCTCCGAAAGAACCAGCCGTCGCTGGTCGGAGAAGTCGTTGGAACCGGCGGCGACGTTTCGATCGCTCTGCTCCAGCGGGTCTTGAAGAACCTGCTCAAGAGCGGCATTCCGGTCCGTGAACTGACGGCGATCCTTGAGTCGCTGGCGGAGAATGCCTCGAAGACCAAGAACGCCAACACGCTGACGGAAATCGTCCGCAAATCGCTCAGCCGGACGATCACCGAACTGTACAAGAACGAGGCCGGCAAGGTCATCGCCATCACATTCGATCCGGCCTTCGAGCACCAGTTGACCGCCGGCCTCAGTCAGGACGGCGGCGAGCTGACGCTGAATCTCCCTGCCGATCTCGCCATGGAGCTGAACCGGACAACCGCCCATGCATGGCGATCGGCGATGGATCAGGGCAGCGAGAAGCTCGTGCTGCTTTGCGATGCGCGGCTGCGGGCGCCGCTGGCCCGCATGCTGACGCGAACGCTGCCGATGCTGCCCGTCGTGGCCTATGACGAAATCGTCCTGGGCACCGAGGTCGAATCGATCGAAACGATCGTGCCCCAGGAGAAGGCCGCCCCGGTCTATGCACAGACCTGAGAGGAGAACCACTGACCTATGGTACTGCAAACACGACCCATCGCGTTCACGACGGCCATCATTGCTTTCTTCGTTCTGAGCATCGTTGGAAGCATCGTCGGCCTGCCGCCCTGCACGTGCAGCAAGCGGGCCGTGCTGGGAGCGGTCGCCGCCTACGCCGTCGCCTCCGTCGCCGTGCGCGCGGTCAACACGATCCTGACCCAAGCGATGATTGCCAGCCAGACAAGCAAGGACCATGCCGGTGCCCGCAAGAACTGAAGAACTCCTGGAGACAAATGACACGACGGCGACCGAGCAGACGCCGGAGAGGAGCGATCCTCTCAAGGCCGTCGCGCTGCGCGCCTACTCGGGCCACCGACATCGTCCGATCGGCGACGACGAGATCGTCGATCTTCTGCCGATGGTCCGCCGGATCGCGCATCGCGCCGCCAGCTACCTGCGTCCGCCCCTGTCGTTCGACGACCTCGTCTCGGCCGGAACGGTCGGCCTGCTCAAGGCCGCCCGCGACTTCGACGCCTCGCATCAGGCCGAATTCGCAACCTACGCCTACATCCGAGTCAAGGGGGCCGTGCTCGACGAGCTGCGCCGGGCCTCGCCGCTGCCGGCCAACGTCAACCGGCAGGTCCGCCTGGCCCTGCGAGTGAGCCAGCAGATCACACAACGGACCGGAACCCCGCCGACCGACGAGCAACTGGCCCAGGAACTGGGCATCAGCATCGACGAAGTGGGAACGCTCTTCGAGAGCGCTCGAGCCCAGCATTACGTCTCCATCGACGGACTCGGCGAGGAACGGCCGGCCCTCGGGGAGATTCTGGCCTCCGCCGACTCAGCCGGACCCGACGCCCATCTCGAAAAGGCGGAGATGCTCAAGAAGCTGACCGCCGCCATGCAGGAACTCGACCCGCGCCGACTTCAGATCGTCGTGCTCTACTACCACAAACACCTGACCATGAAGCAGATCGCCGATCTGCTTGAAATCACAGAGTCCCGCGTCAGTCAGTTGCACGCCAGTGCCCTGGCTATTCTTTCCGGGAAATTGGGAGAATACAGCGATGACGGACAGTGACTATAACGCCATCCGGCCCGTCGAGGGCCTGCAGACAATCCAGGGCATGACCTCGATTCAGAGACGCCAGGAACAACAGCAGCGTCAGCAGAGCCGGTCGGAGAAACACGACACGCCCGAGTCCGAGCCCGAGGAAGACCCGGAAACACCGACCCCAAAGGCCGATCGGGATGACCCCCATTCCATCGACTACTGTGCTTGACGCAGAGCGATACAGATGGGATAACCAAAAAGGAAAAGATACGCAGATGCTGAAAACGACAGGACGTGTGCTCAAAGCCGGTCAAGTGCAATGGCAAGGCTGCCTGCGACTCGACCTGCATCCGAAGGCGGGCTCGGGCGCCGAAGCGTCATCGGATGTGGCGGTCCCGGCGAAGATCCGCATCGTCGAGAACCACTCGCAGTTCGCCCTCTTCGAGGTGACCTGCGCCTGCGGCAAGACCATGTTCGTTCGTTGTGAGTACTCGGAACCGGAAGAATCGTCGACCTCAGCCGAGGTGGCGATGTCATGAGACGTCGATGTCTCAGGAGACCTGCCATGGATAAGATCAAACGAATCGTTGCCACAGCGGCGGTATCGTGTCTGGGTGCCATGCTGTGCGGCTGCAACGCGCCGGCCCGACAGCAACAGCACCCGATGGCCGCCGCCAACGCCCCCGCCGGCGGGGGCAGCGCCTCGACGGCCAGGCGGTTTCAGGACACGCCTCTCGAGGGCCGCACCGCCGTCGAATCCGCGATCGAGTTGTCTGAGAAATACGCCCGCCTCTCGGACCAGACCGTCGCACTGCGGGAGGAGAATCAGCGTCTGGCGTCGGACAACGAGGCCCTCTTGCAGCAGATCGCGGCCCTCGAAGCGAAACTGAAGAAGACGCAGAAGGAACTTGGAGAGGCCAACGAGCTTCTCATCGAGATGCTCTCGGAACTGAACAACTGGAAGGCCAACATTCTCGGCTTTCGCGGTGAGATGCGCGAGGCCGCGAAGGCGCAATTGGAGGCGCTGCTCAAAGTCCTGGAGATTCTTGGCGGCGAGGCGGACGCCGCCAGCATCGGACAGCGGCATTCTGCCACGCTCAGCGCCACCCCACAGGGCCAGCAGAATCCGGACGCACCGAACCCACCGGCCAGGAGAGAACCGAATGTGCCATAGCCCAATCCAATCCGATCGCCGGGGCGTTCGATCTGTCGGTTTGTGTGCGCCCTCGTGCTGTGGGGGGCAGGTCCTGCTGTCGCTGGCCGTTCTGCTTCTGGGCGTCCTGCTATGCGGATGCGAATCCCCTCAGGACAACGGCGGCATGGTCAACTCCTTCTACCTCAACCCGTACAAGAACCTCGGCAGTCTCGGACGCGTCGCGCTCGTCGAGTTGCAGGACGATTCCGGCCACCCCAAGATGTCGGCCGAGCTGACCGAAGCCCTGTTCGTCGCCATCCAGAAGAAACAGCTCTTCGGCCTGGCCATTGTCCGCCAGGACAACCCGGAGTGGAAGAGCATCCAAGAAAACCTCGACTCTCTCCAGGCCCTGCGTCAGCTCCTGGTCATCCGCGACACCCTCAAGTGCAACGCGATTCTCGTGGGGACCATCACCGAATACACCCCCTATCCACACATGTCGCTCGGTCTTCGCCTGAAACTGCTTGACCTGACCGACGGGCAACTGATCTGGGGCCTCGAACAGATATGGGACAGCTCCGATCGCAGCATCCAGAAGCGAATCCGACGCTATTTCAAAGAGGACCTGCGGTCGGGATCGGCGCCTCTGCAGGAGGAACTGGTGGTGGTCAGCCCGCTGAGGTTCGGCAAGTTCGCCGCCTACGAGGTGGCCGAGACGCTGATCCGCGAACAGTGATGGCGACCGGCGGCGGGCGTGCCGCTATCGCTGAGGACGGCGGGATTATCGGCCGGGATTTTTTGTGGCGAAAGCGCTAAAGATTCCGTCGGCCCGTACGAAAACGAAGGTAGAAACGCAGCTATCCAAAAAGGATGTGGCAGATGATACAGAACATAAACACCAATAGCGTCGGGCACCTGATCGGACAGTCGTCCTTTGCCGCCTCCGATCCCGTGGCCGCCCGCCCGACAAACGATGCCGACGCCGCACTGCACGTCAGCTTCGACGACCTGATCAACAAGGCAAAGGCCCCCGATCCAGCCGAGGCCACCGCCGTCGAGGAGGCTCGGCAATTGCTGATCTCAGGCCAACTGACGAGCCCGCAGAACATCCAGTCGGCCGCCCAGAACATCCTAAGATTCGGAATATAAAGACTTTACAGACATGCCGGATCGAGTCGTGGGGCCCAGCCAAGGACGGCGAAGTGGCCCCCGTTTTTTTGCGCCCCGCCCAGGTCGCCAAACCCTTCACCCCGCACCTTTGCCCGGCGGTCGGCGTGCGCGCAGAACATCGACCACCCAGTCATAAGCGTTTTTCAGGAAATGATTTACGTCTTCAGATGTAGCAGTCCAGAAGGCTGCCGACCGGCAGGCGACCCGGCCGAGGCTGCGGCATGGATGTGGCCAGAGGACAGGAGTCATCGTATGATCGGACATGGACGTCGACGCGAACGGGCTCGGCCGCCTCGCCTCGGCCGGACGGCAATCGGCGAGCAAACGGCCTGGCGACCGTCGCTGCATCGAGAATGTTCAGAGTTTTCTGTCCGATACAAACGTTCATTACTTCTGTCCCCCAGTAGCTCTTATCTTACCAGAATTATGGGGGCTGATCAAGCAGCGCCATCCGCCGAAAGGCCTGACGGTTTTTCTGAATCTGCCCTGTGACCGATCCGGTTCCGGCAGCCTCTATATTACAGGACAGATCCCTGGGCGTCCTTGCAGGAAAATCCGAATCGGCCTCAAAATAAGTGGCCGTGCCGGACGACTATATAGGGACAGGAAACCCTAAGCAACTGTTAAAACAGAGGTTATCGGATGTACATCATCGCCCAGTGCCCTCGTTGCGGCTACCGCTGGTGGCTGGATGCCGCCGCCGCCGACCGCCGGATGCGGTGTCGCAAGTGCTTCCGATTGCTCAAGGTCCCCGATCTGACCGAGGTCCCCGAAGCAACCGCCGTACTCAGCCAGGCCAAAGGCGAGCTCTACGTCGACGACGCTGGAAACACCTACGGCTGAGCCCGCCCCCCCACGCGGCCGCGCACGGATGACCGGGTGCGTCGCGATTATCCTTCGTCGTCCGAATCGGGCGGCGGGGTCTTCTTGAGCGGTGCAGTCCAGAGGTAGACGGTGTGGCTGATGTAGCTGCCGTCCTCGGTCATCTCGACGACCTCGTCGGGCTCGACGCCCTTCATGTCGAAATCGTGCGAAACGATCCGCGAGCCGGGCTTGAGCTTCTCCAACTGGGGAATGAGCTTGACGTTCAGGCTGGGCAGCAGATACAGCGTCACGACGTCGACGCCGCTCAGATCAAGCGTGAAGATGTCCTTCTGTTCGATGGTGACGAGGTGGCCGACACCGTGCGCCTCGACGTTCGCAAGCGACTCGGCCACGCGCTGTGGGTCGATGTCGTAGCCGAAGGCCTTACACCCGAAGCGTTCGGCGGCGGTGATGACGATCCGCCCGTCCCCGCAGCCGAGGTCGTAGACGATGTCGCTGGGCTTGACCTGGGCCATCTCCAGCATCTTATCGACGACGAACTGAGGGGTCGGCACGTAGACCACGTCAGGCTTGCGTGAGGCGACCATCAGGGGCCCACGCGTATCGGCCCGGGTCAATGCGATTCCGTGCAGGGGCGGCTCGATCTTGCCCAGGTCCAGCCCGAATGCCTCCAGGATGGTCGGCGCGATGTCCTGGCGACGGCCGTCGCGATAGACCGCCTTGTTGTCGGTGACCAGGAAGGCCGGAGCAACGAAACCTTGGTCGGCCTCGTTGGGACCATGGCCGGCGGTGACATAGACCTGCGTCTTGCCGGTCAATCCGAGCGACTTGATCTTGTCCATGATCCGCCCAGTCCAGCGATCGTTGGAGATCAAGGCGTCCTTGTACTGCCTTGAGTTCCGGCCGTACGTCCGCGCAGCGCCATCGGCCTGTGCGAACCGCACGAGAAGAAAGAAAGGCTTGTCCTTGTACTTATCGAGCAGCTCGACGGCCCGGGCGCCGACCCGCTCGTCGCGCAGCAGACCCTCTTCCGCAATTTCGAGGACTGCCGGGCGCAATCCTGCCGGTGCCGGCTGTCTGCCGATCACAGCGGCCGTGATGAATCTGTCCGGGCCGAAGTGGCTCTCCAGCCGTTCGAAGACGCTCACGCCCTTGCCGCCCGCCCCGGAGGCCTCGTCGCCGGAACCACCTGCTTTGGGCAGATAGCCCGTGAGGATCTCCTTCCAGGCTCCATCGGTGTTAACGATGCCCTCGCCGTGGATCTTGACGAGAACACCGCGATCGATGAGCTGTTGCAGGCTCGGTAGTTCCTCGCGTGCCAGCGCCTGATCGACCTGCTCGCGTTCAGCCCCGTCCCATCCGACCAGAACGATATTCTGCGGCCCGGCGGCCACGCCGATGACCGGCGACAGGACTGCCAGAATGCCAACGCAAAGTAACAGATGAACGATTCTACCTCGCATCGTTGACTCCTCTCAACAGGGCCTTTGGACTTCGGATCGCGGATCGCAGATTCGTCCAGGGACGTCTGCCATCCGGAATCTGCAACGGACCCTGCCACGCTAACGAACGCGGCCTCAGAACGTCAATAGGGAAAAATCCCGCCGATCCGATATCCGATCCGGAAAGAGTCCCCTTCGGAGTCACCGTGGCGTCTGGCCGGTGCCCTGGAAGCGATGGGCCTTCTCGTAGTAGTGCAGCACCGCCGAATCATTGAAGGCGGCCAGGCCGCTGGCGTTCCGGAGCCGCACGCCGTCGAGCGTCCGCGCCCGCGACAGGGCCACGTAAACGTGGCCCGGAACGAAATTGACGTGCGAGCCATCGATATTGACGACATCGAGCGTCATGCCCTGGGCCTTGTGCACCGTCAGGGCGTAAGCCGGCACGATCGGGTACTGCACCACGGTGAACTTGACCTGTTCTTTGTCCTTGCGGGAATCCCACACCAGTTCCTGGAACTCGATGGCGTTGAGCCGCCGCGTGCCAAGTCCGTTTCGGTCGAATTCGACGTCGATCCAATAGGGCATCTCGGTATCGGGCGCGCACTCGGTGCAGATGTCCGTCACGGTGCCCAGGTCGCCGTTGACGAGGTCCTCATGGTTCTGGATGCAAAGGACCCGCATTTGTCTTTTGATCTGAAGCGTGGTCTTGGCCCGCGTGTGGCCCTGGAGCCACTGGACCGCCTCTTCGCGGTCGCCCTTGGTGACCTGACAGACGCTCTGGACTGACGGCGCATCGATCTGGTCGATCCGCCTCTGGTTGTAGGCGTCGGCCTGGCGATTGGTGCCGAAGAGGACGGGATAGTCGGGATCGAATTCACGATGGTTGTTCCTGAAAACACCGGCGTCGATCCGCCCGAGTCGGAGGCCCTTGAGGAATTCGACGAAGTGGGGCTCGGCCTGCCGCAACACGGTCTGCAGATCGATCAACTCAAAATCGGCGAATGCGGTGCTATAAAACGCGAAATCAGGCAGACCCTCCTCGTTACGCGGCACGGGCGGAAGCTGAAAGAAGTCGCCCACCACGAGCACGCCTGTTTCCGGCTCGACACGCTGGAGGAACCGGTCGAAGGTGACGCGATCGACCATGCTGATTTCGTCGACGATGATGACACGCGCGCGTTCGAGCTTGCGCCGTCCCGACTCGATGCGCCGATTCGAGTCGGGCATTTCCACTCTCGGCAGGAATGCGGCGGCGTGCAGTGTGGACGGACCCTGGCAGTAGCGCGAGTTGTGGATGCCGGTCTCGTCGCGCAACTGACAGGCGGCGATGCCCGTCGAGGCCGCCAGCACAACGTGCTTGCCGCGCTGCACGAGCTGGTTGGCGATCCGCCGGACCAGAGTCGTCTTTCCCGTGCCCGCGCCGCCCGACAAGAAGATCCGTCCGCCCGCCAACAGACCCTCGACCACGTCCGCCAGCAGGACAGGGTTTCGCGCATCGTGATAGGGATACGGACGAACGAGAACGCTCGGCTCCGCCTCGTCTGTGTCGAACTTTTTCGCAGATCTGCCCAAAACGCGTGCTCCTCGCAACAGTGTGCGGACTACCGGGCGGTCCGTTCTCGGATGTAGTCCTGGTACAGGGTCAGGATGTCACGGTTCGAGGTCTCCGTCGTGACGGCGAATCGGGCGCGGGCCCTGACCGTTTGGCCCGCCGGGATGTCTCGACCAAACAGCGACGGGTAGAGCGAGTAGTGCGTCTCGCCTTCATACGGCGTGGCGATCGCAAAGCAGTCGGTCGCAGGGCTCATCACGACAACGGCCAGACTCCTGTCGGCGCTTCGGCGCAGACACAGAGGCGCGGCCATCTGAGGCATGACGACCCAATTCACTGGATAGGGCTCTTTCCCCCAGCGGCCGTCACGAATCATCCGCAAGACGACATCGTCTCTTGGAAACATCTGCCAGTCGCCCCGCGACTTGACGGCAAGCATGAACCCAGGCTTGCCTTCGGCGTCCGGATCGGCGGCAACGTAGACGTAAGGAGAGGGCAAGGCTTCATGGAAGTACGAGGCGAGGAAGACCTCGAAATCGTCCAAATCTTCACAGGCCTTCACCGTCGTTTCCAGATCGAGCGTCGCCGGCCCGGCCCAACGATAGACGGCGATCAGTTCAAAAGGCCGGTCGGGTGCGGCGGGCCGGGAGACTTCGACCGCGCCATCGGGCAACAGCTTCGAGGCGCTCGGCCAGTCCCACGCCATCGCACCGTATCGTTTGTTCGTTGCCAGGACCCGATAGTAGCTGAAGATGCCCGCGCCCTGGTCCAGACGGGTCCCCGATGGAACGTGCACGACGGATGCCAGGCCCTGAGCCTTCCCGCCCGGCTGGAGTGCGCCGCGAAGGACGCCCGTGTCGAACCGATATTCGCCATTCTCGCCCGGGGTGAAGGCAAGCCGGGCCCCTTCGCCGGCCGATGCCGAAGCGGCAAGCAGCACAACGAGGAACGTCGCGAGAATCGTCACACACCGAATCAGCATGCTATGTCCTCCTTACGTTCAATCGAAGCAGAATCGGCCCTGGTCCATAAGGGTCCGGCCGTCCACGTAGATGCTCGGGGTGATGATGACGCCGTCGACATGTGCGCTGCTGTCCCACGTGGCGCCCGTCTTGGTGGGGTAGGGACTGCCGAAGGCGATGTGCACGCCCGGGAATTTCTCGTCCTGGAGCAGGTTGTAGATCAACCGGGTCAGACCGGTGTTCGTGCCGATGGCGAACTCGCCCACACGATCGCTGTTGGCGTCGGTCTCGAACACGTACGCCGCCAGCTCCCCGCGCAGTTGCTCGTTGTCGCAGCGCAGGGTCTCGCGAACCGCCCGACCACCGCGAACATCCACGGTCACGGGCGTATCCGCCAGCGACGCGTACCGCTCGGTGAAGTAATCGCCCAAGCAACCGTCGATCACAACGCGGCCGTCCACCGTCGCGGGCGCGGTGAACACCTCGCCGTCGGGAAGGTTCTTCCAGCGGCCGGGCTGGATGTCACCATCGCTGATGAGCCACTTCAGGTCGCGACTGAACCGGGCGGTGAAATCGCATCCTTTGGCGGTCACAACCCGAATCGCCTCGGCGCCCTTGACGTTCTCGTAGACCCACTTGCTGACCCTCTGGATCTCGGCGTAGTCGCTGCACATACCGTCGGTCATGATCTGCGGCGTAATGCCGATCATGTGCGCGTGACGCAGCTTCGGATTCGCGTCGATCGCCTGGAGCATAGGCCTTCGAAAGGTTTGCAGCTCGCCTTCGGCGCCCTGCGCGGCGTAAATGCTGACGTCCGCTCTCTGAAGGGCTTCTGCTATGCCTGCAGGGAACGTGATCGGGCGAGTTCCGAAGTCCTCCATCAGGAAGAATTGGACATCGCCGGTAATCTTCTCGGCCGCGACGCGTAGTGCCTGCCCAATCTCGTTCGTCTGGCGGTCGGTGATGATAACCACCCCCTCGTCCGCCTTGATTCGAAGGCAGTTGCCGATGACCTGCCGAACACCCTGTTCGATAGTCCCCATAGTCCAGCTCTCCTCGGACTCCATATTTCCGATTGCGGATTCAAAAGAAAATCAAATATCAAAAAGCAAAGATCAAAATAGCGGAGTCGCCGCGATGCGGCGATGACTTCCTCAGTTTTGCATCTTGCTCTTTGATCTTTGCATTCCCACAAGATGCTTCTACCGTCCAGTCAGGCGGCGGATCAACGTCACTTCCTGCACGTCGTATGGCGTGCCGTCGGGCCGAAGGATGTCGTGGAACCAGACGTCGGGCTCAGCCTTGTACGATTTCGTCCACGAATCCCACGGGTAGATGGTCTGCGTTTTGCCGGCGACAAAGCCCCAGTTGTAGGCGCCGATCCGCTGCTGCTTGAGGTACGGCAGGATATCGGCGAACGTGCTGCCGGCGGGGCGGGCCATGTACTCGGTACAGAAGATCGGCCGACCATAGCGTCGGAGCGATTCGACGCGGGCCTTCATCTCGTCCAGATTCCCGTAGCAGTGGAACGTGATGATGTCCGACTGTTCCAGCATGAACCGATTGATCTCGGAGAGCTTCGCGTCGTCGGACCAGTCGCCCGCCCAGACGCCGGTGGTAATCGGCTGGGTGGGACCGGCCTGGCGGGCCCAGACGAACGCCTTCTTCAAGAGCATCAGTGACAACTCGGCCTTGTTCTCAGGCTCGAACTGCACGTAGGCCGGATCGTTCCGGTTATCGGGCTCGTTGAAAATATCCCACGCGTGGACGCGACGGTCTCTTCGAAAGCGGCCGACGACGCCTTTGATGTAGTCCTCCAGCTCGTCGTGCCGGGCCGGGTCGCGGAGGACCTCGACGCCGGGACTCTGGAGCCAGCCGGAGTTGTGGATGTGCGCGATTGGATCGGGCTGCGGCCCGACCTGAGGATACGGGTCCCAGCAGCCGTCGAGCAGAACGAACATCACACCGATCCCGTGTCGGTCGGCGATGTCGAGAAACCGCTCCATGCGATGGAGCAGACCTCGGGCGTGTTGCTCCCAGAGCAGATGGTGAAGGTAGACGCGAACGCTGTTGAAGCCGAGCTTCGAGGCCCAGGCCAGCTCTCTGTCGATGGTGGCCGGGTCGAACGTCTCACGCTGCCACATTTCGAGCTGGTTGACCGCGGTGCTGGGCGAGAAGTTGCAGCCCACCAGCCAGGACATCTCCTCGCACCACGCCTCGGCCTCCTGCGGCGACCACTGCTCGACCGCCTTCGGCGCCAGCGAGGCGCAGCCGCCTGTGAGCAAGATCGACGCCAGGAGCATCCGTCCAACTCGACATTTCATGGTCTTTCCTTCGCAGAAACCCGGCGGGCGCAACCTATGTGGAACGGTAGGAGAAGCGGGCGAAGCGCGCCTCGCCCTGTCCCGAGGCGAACAGCGCGACGCGAAGCGCATCGAACCCATTGAATACGTTGTGATGATAGCCCGAAGTCTCCCACGATCGCTCGAACTTCGTCCACGCCCCGTCCGATGCGCGGAAGTACATCGCGACATCGTGGTGATCGTTGACGAGCCGAAGCGTGCAGCGCCTTCCTGGCACGCCTGGGGAGCCCTCCATTCCCACCGGCCGGCCCAGCGCATAAGCGTGAACGCCTTTGGCGCTGAGCGAGACGCCGGCATAGCACCTGGGGCTGTAGAAAACCAGCAGCCCCGCTTCGGTTCCTTCGTCGATGGCCACCTCGACCTCCGCGACGTAGGCATGATCGCCCACCTTGCACGTCACGATACGTCCTTCGCCCGGCGAATTGCCTTTGGCTTGCAGATGGAACTTCCGGTCGGCCAGTCGATACTGTCCGGCGGCATTCTCACCCCAGAACTGCCAGTGCACGCCCAGGCGGCCAGACGCAAAATCGTCGGAGCGTTCGATACGAGTCACCTGCACCGGGGCGTTCGGTCGCCGAATGGGCCCGGCTCGGTCGATCCCCGGGCGAATGCGAAACCATCCGTCCGGGGTCCATTCCAGAGGCTCCATCATCGTGTGGCGGCCGAGCGTGTAGTAGCCGTTCTCGTAAGCGTGGTAGATCAACCACCAGGAACCGTCCGGCGCCTCGACGGCGGTACCATGCCCGCACGACCACCACGTCTCCCGGCGATCGACGGTCCGCACGATCGGATTGTACGGCGAGTATTCCCACGGTCCCAGCGGCGTTTGTGAACGCGCGTGCACGGTCATGTGCCCCGTCGGAGGGCCGGCGGTCCCACCCTGGGCGACCAGCAGGTGATAGTACCCGTCGCGATGGAAAAGCTTCGGAGACTCCAGGCAGACGCACTCGATGTGCCAGCCTGCGGGAATGGGCCAGGGCTCGAACACCTTGCGGAGTTGCCCAGCGGTGGACAGTCCGTCAGGCGACAATTCGACGGCGTGACCGCCGGAAAGGTGCAGGTAGCGTTGCCCGTCCGGCGTAGCGATATGACCCGGATCGATGTGCGGCAGATTGAGCCGGTGCGGCCGGCTCCATGGGCCCTCGATCCGGTCGGCGAAGATCACATGGTTGCCTCCGGCCGTCTCGTAGTAGATGTAGAACCGGCCTTGGTGGAACGTCAGTTCCGGCGCCGAGATCGAACCGCCGTATTCGTGCAATGCCGAGCACACGGGCTGCCAGTCCACAAGATTGCGCGACCGCCAGATCAGGAACGCCGGACACCAGTTGCCGCCGCAATGGGTCATGTAGTACTCATCGCCCACGCGCACGACGGTCGGGTCAGGATAGTCGCCACGCAGGATCGAGTTCGTGTACGGAACGGCGCTGTCCCCACTCGCACAAACTCGACGCAGCCCGTGTGGCGTCCATCCCAGACCCGCCGTGACACTTAGAGCGCCGAGGAACTGACGCCGATTGAGAACCCGGTCCATAAGACCCGCTCCGAAATCGAACCGATGCTACTTGTCGTCCTTCGGCACCGAGCAGGCGACCCGGAAGCCGATGAAGTCGATCTGGGGCAGCCACCATTTGCTCTTGGGAATCTGCGGATCGTTCATGCGCCACCAGGGCTCCTCGAACGCCCGGGCCGCACAACGCAGTTCCGCAACCGGACTCTCGTAGAACCCCCCGCGCGCGACGTGCACCGTGCCCTCTTCGGGACCCTTCGGGTTCTTCGTCGCGGCGTTGGCATAGCCATTGGGCTGGTAAAAGTCGTGGACCCACTCGCATACGTTGCCCGACATGTCGTACAGGCCCCAGGCGTTGGGCTTCTTCGTGGCCACCGCGCTGGGCCCGAAGTCGGCGTTGTCCTCGTACCAGGCATAGTCGCCCAGCTTCTCAGGATCGTCGCCGAAACCGAACACGGAGTCCGTCCCGGCTCGGGCGGCGTATTCCCACTCGGCCTCGGTGGGCAGACGGTACATCTTGCCGGTCTTCTGCGAGAGCCACTGGCAGAAGACGGTCGCGTTGTGCCAGCTCATGCCCATCGCCGGGTGCTTGACGCTATAGCCCATCGTCATGTCGCCATAGACCGGCGTCGGACCGGTGATCGTGTTGACGCCGCCGGTGGGAGCTTCGGCGTTCTTCTGGGCCTCCTGGACCTCGACGAACTCCTTCTTGGCTGTGCCCGTCTCCTGGTAGTAGGCCATGAACAATTCAAGTGTCGTCTCGGTCGTACACAGATAGAACGCGTCGAGACTGACCTTGCGCTGCGGCCCCTCGTCATCGTTGCGACCGGCCTCACTCGCCGGGCTGCCCATCGTGAAGCTGCCGCCCGGGATCAGGACCATATCGAGCGAGAGCTTGGCGCCGGTCTTGCTCGTGATTGTCTCGGTGTACTTCTTCGGGAGTTTGTCTTCGGCTCCCATGGCGGTGCCCAACAGCATCGCCACGATGCAGATCGCCAATATACCGCTGCGCATTTGCCTCTTACTGATGTTCACCTTCGTCTCCTTAAGAGCATTTCGAAAAAGGATCGTTGCCTCAGGCGGGCCTCAGCCGTGCCCGACCTCTATATCATCTGTGTGAAGCCCGGCTTGGGCACCAGATAGCTGCCATCGGGCCCGGCCTTGCTCGGCGGGTCCATATCGTCACGACAGTCCTGCGGCCGAGGCGGGTAGTAGAAGTCCGATCGATTGATCTGGTCCCATGTCACCTCCTTGCCTGTGTAGCAGGAAATCTGCCCCATGACGGTGATCATCGTGCTGGGGACCATGTAATCGCCATTGTTCACGGGCTGGCCCGAGCGGATGGCGGCGAAGAGCACATCGTGCTCCCTCTGATAGGGGTTGCAGCGGGCCGTCGACCGCCAGTTCGTCTCGCCCCAGATGCGGTAGTTCGTGATGTCGGCCTTGCCTTTGCTGCCCAGCACGACGCTGGACGAGTCGTTGTGGCAGCCGGTCGTCGTGCGGCAGAAGGCGTAAATACGCACGCCGCTGGCGAACTCGTAGATCACCGAATGGTGGTCGAACACGTCGCCATAGATCGGCTCGGTCATCGACGACCGTCCGCCCAGGCCGTGGCACTTGATGGGGTTCTCCTCGCGCAGGACCCAGCGGGAACGATCGAGGTTGTGCACGAGCGACTGCGGCACGTCGTCGCCGGAGAGCCAGCGGAAATGGTACTGCGTGCTGCACTGCCACTGGAGTTCCGTCAGGCCCGGCTTGCGGTCGATGATCCCGTACGGGCCGCGAAGGAAGTTCTCCTCGATGGAAATCACCTCGCCGATCGCACCGTCGTGAATCCGCTGCACCGTTTCGGCGTACCGCGTGTCGTAGCGGCTGTGCAGACCCGAAACGAAACAGAGGCCTTTCTCCTTGGCCAGCTTCGCCGCCGCGGCCATGAGCCTGACGCCGGCCGGGTCGATCCCGTGCGGCTTCTCGACGAACACGTGCTTGCCCGCGTTAACCGCCGTCATGGCCTGGAGCGGATGGAACTTGGCGGCGTTGGCAATGAGCACGACGTCGGACGATTCGATCACGTGCTTGTAGCCGTCGAAGCCGATAAAGCAGTGGTCGTCGTCGACCATCACCTGATCGCCCTTCTGTTCGGCCAGGATGCGACGCTTGTCCTTGACGCGGTCCATGAAGATGTCGCACATGGCGACGAGGCGCGCCCCGGGATCGGCCGTCAGCGCCTCGGCCGCCGCACCGGCACACCGCCCGCCACAGCCGACCATCCCCACCCGGAGGATGTCGCTGCCGCCGGCAAAGACCCGCGCCCCGAGCGTCCCGGCAACCGCCGCCGAGGTCAGTGCGGTCGAGGCCTTGAGAAAATCACGCCGCGTGGTACCCAAACTGCCATCGAATTCGTTCGAGCGTGCCATCGTGTCTCCTTCGTTCGATCTGCCTGTCCTGGACCGGGGTTTCTGCATCGAATCAAGGTTTCCTGTAGATTGCGCCTGAACGAATTATGATACCCCCTGAGTCGCCCAAATTCAAGTCGCAGCCATAGACCTTGCATCCCCGAACGACTCTGAAGGGGATCCTCCCGTCAGATTTCCGACCACTGGCCGGGAATCGGGACCGGATAGCGGCCTTCGACGTCGGCCCGCACCGGCGCAGGACTGTCGAGGGTGAAGTTGACATTTTCGCAGAACTTGAAATTCGACGCCATCATCTGGTCCCAGGTGACGATCTGGCCTGTATGGATGGCCGCCCGACCCATAATGGAGGCCAGATTGGTGTAGGCGGCCCGTTGGACCTCATTGTGCGGCTTGTCCCGGCGGATCGCGCCGAGCAACGCATCCCATTCGGCCTGGTATGGGCTGACCTTTTCGTTCTCCGGCCGCCAGGCGATGTTGTCGCGGGCGATCCGCTGGTCCCTGTAGATCTGAACCGTCGGGGCGTGGACGTTGCCGGAGAATTGGGCGGCACATTGGGTTCCGTGCGCGAAGGTGGCGAATTCGTTGCGGCAGTGCTGCTGGTTACGACTGTTGACGAACGCCTTGGTCCCGTCGGGGAAAGTGTACTCGATGGCGTAGCTGTGCACGTTCTGGCTGCAATCGTCGCTTCGCGGCTCGCACCCACCCAGCCCCTCGGCCGAGACCGGCCAGGCGTCCTTGATCCAGCAGCACTCGTCCACTTGGTGGATCATCATCTCGATGAACCACGCCGACGAGGTCCACAGGAAGAAATACGGGCGTCGAAGCTGCCAAAGCAATTCGTTTTCGCCTCCCTTGAACGGACCCAGCCGGGCGCCGGGGTCCATCCGGTAGGCGCGGATCAGCGTGATCTCGCCCATCGCACCGTCGCGGATCTTCTCGATGAGGGCTTGGCGGGCCGAGGAATGGCGACACATCAGTCCGCAGCCGATCTTGAGGTTCTTCCGCCCGGCCAGTTCGCCCAGACGCAGGATCTCGTGCGTGCCGCCGGGATCGGGAGCGAAGGACTTCTCGATGAACGCATTGATGCCCCTCTCGACGGCATAGGCAAGGTGCGTCGGGCGGAAAGCCGCATGCGTCGCCTGGATCATCACGTCGCCGGGCCGCAGGCAGTCGATCGCCTTGCGATACGCCTCGAACCCGACAAAACGCCTGTCCTCGGGCACATCGACCCGCTCGCCGAACTGCTCGCGCAGGGCCTTGTGCGACCGCGCCAGGCGGTCTTCGAACACGTCGGCCATCGCGACGAGCTTCGTCGGGCCAGTCGCGGAGGAAAGGGCATTGGCGACTGCCCCGCTGCCGCGTCCGCCGCAGCCGATCAGAGCCAGCCGGATCGTGTTGTCCTCGCCCGCATAGGCCCGCGACAGGGCGACGCCGCCCAGCACCGAGCCGGCGACGACCCGTGAGCCCTCGGCCAGAAACTGCCGACGGGAGGATCGCCCATTCTCTGTCTGCGATGATGTCAAGCCATGTGACTGCGCTGGGCTCTTCATGGTGACTCCTTTTCAAAGCGGCCGAAGATACGGAAAGAAAACGCCGCCGACCTCGGACGATTCGAAGCCGGCGGCGAATTGGCTGCGACGATGTGAGCTATGCAAACTCCTGATACTCCCGATCCTTCAGAACGCCCGGCTGCGGCACCGGGTACTTTCCTTCCGAGTCTGCCTTGAGCGGCGCCGGCGAATCCATCGTGAACTTGTCCACGTCCGGGGCGAACTCGTGCGGGCAGTTGAGCATCTGATCGTAGGTGATGACGTTGCCCGTGTGGGCGGCCATGCGCCCCATCGACGTCACCATGCTGGCGATCGCGCCGCGCTCGGTCTCGTTGTAGGGCTTGTCGTTTCGAATGGCATCGATCAGATCGTCCCATTCAAGCTGATAGGGACTCGGCTCCGGCTGCGGGAAGTTCCAGATCAGGTTTTCGCGGGCCATCTTCTGATCGCTGTACGTGCGGACGCGTCCGGGTGTGTGGCTCGATGTCGAGACGACGGCCGAGCCCTTCGTGGCGTGCACGAAGCTGTTGAAGGCGTTCTCGCAGCCGTCCATGTGACGGCCGCCATAGAAGAACTTCGTCCCGTCGGCAAACGTGTATTCGACCGAGTAGTTGTCGAGGTTCTGATCGACGGAGTTGCCACGATAGTGCCGTGCGCCGATGGCGCGGGCCTCGACCGGCCAGGCGCCCTTCATCCACGAGCATTCGTCGATCTGGTGGATGTAATAGTCGCTGTAAAGCCCGCCGCTGGACCAGAGAAAGCTGTGGAACCGGCGAATCTGGTACAGCAGATCGCTGATGTTGCTCGTGTTGGGGCCGAGGGTGGCCGCCCGCCCGCCCATGCGGTACGCCCGCATCGTGTGGATGTCACCGATCTCGCCGGCGTCGATTCGGGCCTTGAGCTCCTGGCGGCCCCGACAGTGCCGGACCATCAGGCCCACGCCGACCTTGAGGTTCTTCTTGTCGGCCTCTTTGGCCAGCGCGAGCATCCGCTTGGTGGTCGGGCCATCGACGGTGACGGGCTTCTCCATGAAGAGGTGGATGCCCTTCTGTATGGCATAGGTCAGATGCACCCAGCGGAAGGCCGGCGGGGTCGCCGAGATCGCCACATCGCCCGGACGCAGGCAATCCATCGCCTTCTTGTAGGCGTCGAAGCCGACGAACTTGCGGTCGTCCGGCACGTCCATCTGAGCGGCGTGGCCGCTCTGCAGGCCCTGGAAGCTGCGGTCCACGCGGTCGGCGAAGACGTCAGCCAGGGCCACGAGCTTGGTCCGCCCGTTCGGGACCGACAGGGCATTCTGGGCGGCGCCGGTGCCGCGTCCGCCGCAACCGACCAGGGCCACGTGGATCGTATCGCTGCCGGCGGCGTACAGGCTCGAACCGAGCCCGCCGACCAGTGTCGAGGCCGCGGCGATTCGACCGGTGTTCTTCAGGAACTCACGGCGTGATGTCTGTTCGTTTGCGGTTTGACTCATGACGGGTCTTCTCCTATTTTGCGGGTGCGTGACTGACTGTACTGCGGTCGTTTCATGGAAATGCCGACATGATGCGGCGGACCACCCCATGGACCTCCTCCATCCATGCCCCCCGTAAACCGGCGCGTAGGGGCGAATCATGATTCGCCCCTACCACCGTTGTACAGACTATGCGTATTCGCGGTCGGTGACGATGCCCGGCTGCGGGACAGGATACCGCCCCTGGGCATCGGACTTCAGCGGGGCCGGCGAATTCCACGTCAGCTTGTCCAGGCCCGGCGCCATCTCGTGCGGGCAGTTGAGCATCTGGTCGTAGGTGATCTCCACGCCGGTGTGGGCAGCCATGCGACCCATCGACGTGACCATGCTGCCGATCGCGCCGCGCTCGGCCTCGTTGTACGGCTTGTCGTTGCGGATCGCGTCGATCAGGTCATTCCACTCGTTCTGATAGGGATTCTGTTCTTCCTGGGGAACCCTGGATCGCCACACCCGGTTGGCATTGTCGAATGACTGGCCCTTGTAGATGGCCGAAGGCAGGCCGCAGTCGCCGCTGTTCGAGGCAATGGCCGAGCCCTTGGTCCCATGCAGGTAGCTGGCATAGATCGGAGCGCAGCCTTCGATCGTGCGCCCGTCGAAGAAGAACTTGCCGCCGTCGGCGAAGGTGTACTCGACCGAATACGTATCGAAGTTCTGATCGACGTACCGGACGCCTTCGGGGCTCTCCTTATAGTGCCGGCCGCCCAGCGCCTGGGCCTTCACCGGCCAGGAGCCCTTCATCCAGCACAGATGGTCGATCACGTGGATGTAGAAGTCGCTGTAGTTGCCGCCGCTGGCCCAGATGAAGCTGTGGAAGTTCCTGATCTGGTAGAACAACTCGTTCTGCCCCGGCGCCACGGGCATGGAGCGGAAGGACCCCACCATTCCGTGCATGCGGTAGCCGCGCATCAGAATGATGTCGCCGATCTCGCCATCCGCGACACGGTTGGCCAGCTCCTGCAGCGCCCGGCTGTGACGCGACATCAGACCGACGCCCACCTTGAGGTTCTTGGCGTCGGCCTTCTTCGACAGCTCGATCATCCGCTTGGTGGTCGGGCCGTCCACGGTGACGGGCTTTTCCATGAAGACGTTCAGGTTCTTGTCGATGGCGTAGTTGAAGTGCACCCAGCGAAATGCCGGCGGCGTCCCAAAGATCGCGACGTCGCCCGGACGCAGGCAGTCCATAGCCTTCTTGTAGGCGTCGAAGCCGACGAACTTACGGTCGTCCGGCACATCCACCTGGTTGGCATGGCTGGCTTTGAGATTCTTGTAGCTGCTGGTCAGGCGGTCCTCGAAGGCGTCGGCCATGGCCACGAGCTTGATGGGGCCCTGGCCTCGGACGTTCATGGCGTCGACGGCC
This sequence comes from Phycisphaerales bacterium Planc_01, assembly GCA_001603075.1. Taxonomy (GTDB): domain Bacteria; phylum Planctomycetota; class Phycisphaerae; order Sedimentisphaerales; family Anaerobacaceae; genus Anaerobaca. The sequence continues at coordinate 214,630 of LVBB01000041.1, forward strand.
GCCCCGGAGCCGCGCCCCCCGCAGCCGACCAGGGCCAAACGGATCGTATTGTCGCTCCCGGCGTACAGGCTCGAACTGATCCCCGTCGCCAGGGCCGAAGCCGCAGCGACCCGACCGGTGTTCTTCAGAAATTCGCGACGCGATGTGGTGTTGCTTGTGGCTTCGCTCATGGCGGGTCTTCTCCTACTTCTTTCGTGCTTGCCATATTCCAACCATCCCGACGCCTGTCGGGATGCCCCTTTCCCGCCGGCCCTAAACCGCCGACGGCTCCATTGTCGTCCCATTATCACCCCCGCCACCCCAGAGTACAAGGCTCTTTTTCTACCTCCCACAACAGGCGGTGCCGGCATCGACCACCACATCAAGCATTGTACTTGGGGTTGGCCGGAGGGCGGATTGGGCTTACAATGGTTGATGTACGACACGCTGTCAGAAAGGAAGGCATATGAAGGTATTGGGTTTGAATCGATCGCACTTGGTGGCGTTGCTGGTGTGTGGGGCGGTCCTGATCGTGGCACAGGCCGCATGGGCGGACGAGGTCTATCGCAATTCGGTGGCGGTTTCGGCAACGGACACGCCCCAGCAGATCGTCGAGAAGGCCGCCCGCGTGGTCCCGTCGCGGCCGCAGCTCGAATGGCAGCGGTGCGAGTACATCTGCTTCGTCCACTTCGGCGTCAACACGTTCACCGCCCGCGAGTGGGGCACGGGCACCGAAGACCCGAAGATCTTCAATCCCAGCAATCTCGACACCGACCAGTGGTGCCGGATGATGAAAGCGGCCGGCATGAGCATGGTCATCCTCACCGTCAAACACCACGACGGGTTCTGCCTCTGGCAGACGCGCTATACCGACCATTCCGTCGCGTCCAGTCCCTGGCGCGACGGCAAGGGCGACGTGCTACGAGACATGGTGACCTCGTGCGAAAAATATGGGCTGAAGGTGGGTGTGTATTTGTCGCCTGCCGATCTGTACCAGATCGAGAGCGCCGATGGCCTGTATGGCAACCTGAGCCAGTACACCGAGCGAACGATCCCGCGCCCGGTCGAGGGCCGGCCCTTCGCAGACAAGCGGACGTTCACCTTCCGCGCCGACGACTACAACGAGTACTTCATGAACCAGCTCTTCGAGCTGCTGACCGAGTATGGGCCGATCCATGAGGTCTGGTTCGACGGCGCCCATCCCAAACGCAAAGGCGGCCAGACCTACACGCACCCCCAATGGTACAAGCTGATCCGCACGCTGGCGCCCGAGGCGGTGATCTTCGGCAAGGGTCCCGACGTCCGCTGGTGCGGCAACGAAGGCGGCGGCACCCGCCAAGCCGAGTGGAGCGTGGTCCCGCTGCCGGTTTCGCCGGACGAATTCGACTGGCCGGACATGACCGACACCGACTTGGGCAGCGCCGCCCGGCTCGCCCGGATGGCCGGCAAAGGCGGCTGGCTGCACTGGTACCCGGCCGAGACCAACACATCGATCCGTCACGGCTGGTTCTGGCGCGACGAACAGCAGTTCGTCAAGGGCACCGAGGAGATCCTCGACATCTGGTACCGGTCGGTCGGCGGCAATACGGTCTTCTTGCTCAACATCCCGCCCAATCGCGACGGGCTCTTTCCCGAGCGCGACAGCAAGGTGCTCGAAGAGGTCGGCCAGATCCTCCGCCAGACGTTCGCCGTCGATCTGGCCAAGGGCGCGACGGCCGCCGCCTCGGCGACGCGCGGCGCCGGCTTCGAGGCATCGAAGGCCGTCGACGGCGATTTCGATACGTGCTGGATGCCGCCGGAAGGAACGACCCAGACGGAATTGGTCGTGACGCTGGCAGGCGCCAAGACCTTCAACCGCGTGATGTTCCAGGAGCAGATTCAGGACTTCGGGCAGCGCATCGCGAGGTTTGCGGTCGATGCGATGGTGGATGGGCGCTGGCAGCAGATCGCCGACGGGCAGACGGTCGGATACAAGCGGATCAGCCGCACGCAGACGGTGACCAGCGACAGGATTCGCATCCGCGTGCTGGACAGCCGCATCTGCCCGACGATCAGCAACGTCGGCGTGTACTTCGAGCCGGTCCGGCTGAGCGACCCGAAGTTCAGCCGCGACAGCCAGGGTAATGTCACGATCTATTGCGACCCGGCCGGCCCGATCATCCGCTACACGACCGACGGCGAAACGCCCGTGAAGGACTCGCCGATCTACACCAGCCCGATCCCCCTGCCGCTCGGCGGCACGATCAAGGCTGTTGCCATCGACCCAACGGGTGAAACGACCGGACGCGTGGTGACCGCGACGTTCGATATCGCCCGGGCCGGCTGGAAGGTCGTTCGCGCATCGAGCGAGCAGCCGCCCAACGAAACGGCCGCCAACGCCATCGACGGCGACCCCGGCACGATCTGGCACACCCAGTGGTCGGGCGACTCGCCGCGCCATCCGCACGAGATCGTGATCGACTTGGGCAAGACATACATGCTGACGGGCTTCACCTATCTGCCCCGCCAGGACGGCCAGAGCAACGGGACCGTCGTGGACTACGAATTCTACGTCTCCCGCGATGGGACGCAGTGGCGGCGCCCGGCGGCAAAGGGTTCGTTCGGCAACATCAAGAACAACCCCGTCGAGCAGACCGTGCGATTCGCGCGCCCGGCGCAGGGCCAGTTCGTCCGCTTCGTCGGCCTCTCCGCCGTCGATGGCCACCCGTGGATGTCCGCCGCCGAACTCGGCGTGATCACCGCCGAGGCCCCGTAGGGGCGAATCATCATTCGCCCTTGTTCAGGCGATTCCAACGCAATCGGATGTTAAGGTTCGGCCTTGAGCGTAGCGCAGCCGAAGACGCCGCCGGCGGTGCTGCCCGGGTGGGCGGCGAAGCGAACCACGACCGATTCTTTGCCGTCGGTCAGGCCGGCGGGAATCACGTACTCAACGTCGAAGAATTCGCCGGGCCTGTGCCCTTCCAGCTTCTGCGTGGCGATCTTCGTGCCATCGACGAGGATATCGAAGACGCGTCCGCTGTCACCGCCCCAATACGTGCAGTGCAGCATCACCGGCCGATCGGGCAGGACTTTCAGTCGATACTCGAACCATCCGCCCTCGGCGTCGCGCCAGCGGCGACCGTCGTGCGTTCCGGTCCGCGCGTTCTCGCCCTTCATCTGGTGCGCCTGCTCCGACTGGCCGACGCCGATTCTAACCGCGTCGATCTTCCTCGCATCCAATGCCGCCTGGCGCGCCGCCTCACGGGCCTTGGCCTCTTCGCGGGCCTTTCGTTCGGCCTGAATCCGCTGCCAGCCGGCCTCGTCCGTCAGCCGCCAATAGATCGCATAGTGCTGGTCGAACAGTCGATGGTACGGCACCAGCGTTACGTCATTTGGCCGGCCCACACGGTTCGTGCGGAACGTCAGAGGCCGACCCTCGACCGGACGAATCCAGGCCTGTGGGTCGCGATGCGTCGTGACCAGTACGGGCGCCTCGACGATGCGATCTTCGGGGAACCGGAACCAGTTGTTCGTCGTGTATATCTGGTCTTGGGGAACTTCGCCCAGCGCGCCGGCCAGAACCAGCGGGCCATACATCACCGCCGCCAGATTCGGATCGTCGGGCATGGGACAGAGCCACAGGCCCATCGGCATCGTCATTTCCACTTCCGTCTTGCTCCGCCACGTGCGTCGGATCGAGAGGAACGAGCCGCCTTCGGCGGTTGCCGCCTGAGGTTGACCATCGATCTTGAGCGTCACACCCTGCGTAGCCCACTGGGGCACGCGCAAACGCAGATCGAACTCGACCGGCTGTGATGCTTCGATCGTCAGTTTCGTCGCGGAGATTTCGGGGAAATTCGTCTGCTGCCGGACGGTGACGCCTTTCCTTTTCCAGTTCAGCTCGCTGGCGATGAAGAGATTCACCCAGAGCGTTTCGTCGTTGTGGAAGTAGATCGTGTCGGCGTACTTGGCGTGGTTCTCCAGGCCGGAGCCCGTGCAGCACCAGAACGAGTCTCGCGGCGTATTGAAATACTTCCAGTGCCCGGACGCCAGCGTCACGAAGTACATCATCATGCCGGTGCTCGGGTCCTGCGTCGCCAGGATCGAGTTGATCAGGTTCCGCTCGTAGTAATCCATGTACGCCGCATCCGGCTCCCAGGCGAACAGATGGCGCGTCAGTTTGAGCATGTTGTACGTGCAGCAGGTCTCCTGCGTGTGCGCGCCGAGTTGGTCGGCCAGGCGATACGGATCGCTACGCCAGTGCTCGTCGATGGAGGTCCCGCCGGTGCAGTAGGTCCGCCCGTGGACGACGCTGCGCCAGAAGAACTCGGCGATGCGTCGATTCGTCGGGTCGCCGGCCAACTCGTACTGGCGGGCAGTCCCGATCATGTTGGGGATGAACGAGTTGGCGTGCAGGTCCTTCAGTTCGTCGCGGTGCAGGATCAGCGGATGGTTGTACGCATCGGCGTTGAACCGCTCGGCCAGTTCCAGCCAGTCCCTCTCGCCCGTGACGCCGTAGAGGTTGGCCAGAGTCTCGTTCATACCGCCCTGCTCGGTGTGGTTGAGCATCTCCTGCATGGCGGCGCGGTCGAGCTTGTCGAGTCGCCCTTTGGCCCAGCGCGCCATGCCCTCGGCGATCTGAAGCGCCTGGGCGTTGCCGCAGTAGACGTACATATCGATCAGCCCGGCGTAGATCTTGTGCAGCGTGTACCACGGCGCCCAGACCTGCTTGAGCGCAATCACGCGGTCGATCTGCTCTTCGGGATAGGCGCTGAGGTAGCCCGAGCCGAGGGCCTTCTGGCATCGGGCCAGTTCGACGACGATGGCGTCGGCCTTGGCCTTGAGCTTCTCGTCCCCGGTGCCGGCGACGGTCAGCGCACAAGCGGAAAGGTAGTGACCCATCGTGTGCCCGCGCAGCTCCATCTTCTCCCAGCCACCCATCGGCTCGCCGGGCGTCGCCAGGCCCGCCGTCTTGCGGAAGTACCACAGCAGGCGGTCCGACTCCAGATCGTGCAGGTACCTCTGGTTACGCCGCATCGCCTCGCGGAACGGCCCGTCGAGCAGCGTCACGTCGCGCAAGTCGAAAGGCCGCGCCTGCAGCGGCGCCACCTCCCGCCCGCTGGGCCAGACGGCCGCGTCCACTGTGCTGTTCGAAGGCCAGACGACGAAAACGAGGATCGCAATGAGAGTGTAGCGGTGTCTGGACATGCCTTGATTCCTCCCTGGCAACATGAGTCGTGCACCGTCGGCGGCACTGCGCCACGGACTGCCCGGCTATAGCAGGACAAGGCGTTCGCGTAAAGCCCAAATCGCGCAACGCACTCGCCCATTTGCGTCAGCCGACAGGCGGCCGGCGTGTATCACACCGAGGGTGGCAGCCTCAAGCCCGCAGGGCTTGGGGATGGTCCTGCATCTTGGCACTCGCCTGGAGTCGACGTGACTGTCCAATCCGCCATCCCCAAACGCTAACCCGTTTGAGGCTGCCACCCAACGCTAGAATGCTCGCGCGCACTACTCGCGTTCGGTCGTCCAGGGCTTGGGCGAGGTCGGGGTCGTTCCGGCTTGGGGGGTGGCCATGGTGATCGGTGGGATGATGGAGATGCTCTCGGAACTGCGAATGGCGCGGGCCAGCGTCTCCTTGGTCGTCCGGATCGGCTCGGTCGCCAGTTCGGGAACGCTGTAGGTCAGCAGGCAGGAATCGTAATGGGTCGGGTCCTTCTGCGGAAGCAGGACGGGCTTGTGCGCATTGCCCTCGGCGTCGACGTAGGCCAGATACGTGCGTGTGAACGGGGCGCTGCCGCGCTTGCTGCTGAAGGCGAGCCAGCGGCTGTTGCTCGACCAACTGTGCCACGACTCGCTCTGGTCGCTGTTGGCCGCCGCCAGCGGGCGGTATTCGTATCGGCCCGATTGCGCCGCCGCTTCGAGGTCGATCATGTACAGATCGCTGTCGGCGCGGTAGACGGGAAAGCATCCGTAGTCGCACATGCAGAACACCAGCCATCGCCCGTCGGGACTGATTCGCGGCAGCAGGATCGACCGGCCCGTCTTCTCGGCCGTCAGAACGGTTTCGAGCGGACCCCACTCGTCGCGCTCGACGTCGTAGGCGATCCGCATCAGGTCGTACTTGATCCGGTCGTAGTCTTTCGGGATCACGTTGCGCTGCGACCATGTCATCGGCGCGCTGCAGAAATAGAGGTAGCGGCCGTCGGGCGACCAGGCCGGATAGGTCTCCAGCCGGTCTTTTTGGGCGATGTCGGGCGCGGTCTTCGTGACGCCGGCATCGACAACGTAATAGGCCAGATGCGAATCGAGATCGACCACGTCACGGACCTCATGCCCGCTGGAGTGGAAGAACTGGCTCACGGCGTTGACGGAATAGGCCGCCACCTTGCCGCTAGGGTGCCATGTGGTGTATGTGAACTTCGTGCCGACCTTCCGGACATCGCCGTCCTGGATCAGCAGCACAGCGCTGCCGTACTCGCTGCTGCGGGTGCTCAGGAGCATCGTGTCCGGCCGATTGTTGCAGAACGTATGGCAGTTGACACAGCCGTTACCGAAGTAGCGGTTGTTCAACACGAGCGACTCACGGAAGCCGCGCAGGTCGCGTTGATAGATACCGATCCTCCCCCACGCCCCGGCGCCGGGGTGCAGCTTTCGATAGACCAGAACGTCGTCGATGGGCTCGGCGGCGATGCGGTTCACGATCGGCTCGAATCGAGTCCACCTGCCGTCGTCGGCCTGGACGCAGATCTCGACCCGGACGCTGCCCCCGGCGTTGGCCTCAAGGAGCCTGCGCCATGGCCGCTCAGGAATCAAAATCTTGCCCGTGCGGCTGGCGATCTCGATGGCCTCTCCCCGCTCGGCACCGATACGCACGAAATAGCTACGACTGCTCTCCTGTACGACGAAGTTCAGAGGCGCGATGTTCGGCGGAGCGACTACGCCGCTGTAGTCCGGATGGATTCGCGCCGGCCGCCCTGCGTGCGGAACCGCGTCGATCGAATCGGGGCGGTCCGCCGCACAGCCGTGCAGTGCATAGGCCACGAAGCCAAGCACCAGGACCGTGGCGATCATCGTCGCATGCCAGGTACGTCTCTTCATCTCTTGACCCCCGAAAGCCCGTAGAGATTGAAGAAGAAGTAGCTGTCGCCATAGCCGGCGGCCAACTCGCGCAGCGCCGCCTGCCGGTCCTTGTTGTGGCGGTTGAACGTCTGGCTGAACTGCTCGATTCTCTGTCTGCTCTGCGGCTGGATCTGGCGGCCGTGCAGGAAGACCGACTGCCGCGTCGCGTACGCATACACGAGGATCGCCTCCTCGTAGTGTCGCGGAAATGCCTCGTAACCCAAGGCGTCGAGGCGGTCCAGGTGGGCAGCGAACTTGTCCAGTTGGCGGTTCAGCATATAGCCAGACATCAGGTACTCGAACGCCATGCGATTGCGCTCGTTCTCCTTCAGGAGCGTTTGAAGCTGCACCTCAGCCGGAGCGAAGATCGTCGGAGCGTCCTGTCTCATGCAGACCGACCACCACTGTGCGACCCGCTCGTCCGTTGCAAGGGTCGGGTCCGACGCAAGACGAGCCAGGCAGTCTCTCGCCCAACGGCCTTGCAAGAGCGTCTTGCTCAGCGCCCCGAGGTAGATCCGCGCGCCGCCCATGTTGCCCTTGACCAGATTCGCCAGGGCCAGGCGTTCGAGGATCAGCGGGTGGGCGCCATAGACTTCCAGACACTCGGTGTAGTTCTTGTGTGCGGCGTTGACCAGGCCAAGGTCCATCTGCGTGTCGAACTTGGTCCAGAAGGTCATGTCCTGATCCTGGCCGCTGACAAGCAGCGCATCGGCATGCTGGGGCCAGGCGAACATCTCGGCGCCGAGCCGGCCGCTGTGATACAGGGCGCGGTTGACCGCGTTCATAGTCGAGAGGCTTCGCGACGCCCCCCTGGCGACCTGGAGCACCTCAGGCCACATCCGCCGACACGCATAACAATGCACCTGAAAGGTCGCCTTGCGCACGCCGTCGTACGACAGCATCGCGGCGCCAGCCGTCACAGCGAGCAGCATCGTCGCACCAACTACCCATCTCACGACGGGCCTGCATCGGGACAACGAGCGAATCGATCGGACAAAAGCACCCGGTCCATGTTGTTTCGCTCTCTTCGACTTCTTCTCCGCCTCGCTGCGACGCCAACGGTGCGCCGCGAGGCGCCACAACCCCGCCGCACAGAGCGTCACGGGCAGGACCAGAACCAATGCCGAACTCACCATGCCGGGAACGTCGCGAGGCGGCGTAAAGCCGGTCCGCGACCAGAGCGGCAGAGCCACGAGGAAGGCCATCTCCACGCTCACACGGAAGATCAGAACACCGACGACATAGGGGACCGCGACCGCCGAAGCCAGAGAAGCCGCACCGAGCCGCCAGCGCCCATGCAACAACTCATAGCCCGCGCACGCCACGGCAAAGAGCAGGTAGCCCCCCGCCGCCGCATAATAGACGGCGAGCGAAAGCACCGCGAACAGAACCGCACATCCCGCGTGCCTGCCGCGCTCGTGCAGGCGCAACGCGACAATGATGTACATGCACGTCGCGATCAAGGCGATGGACATCGCCGTCACGGCGACGAAATGATAGGCGTAATGCGAGCAGATCACCAGCAGGCCGATCGGAAAGGCGAACCGCACCCAGCCAAGACGCGAGGCCCCCGCCGCATCGAGCACGGCGCCCGAGCAGGCCGCCAGCAGCCATGCCTGCAACGTCACCACCAGCGCGCCGCCCCAGGGAAAGGTGAACCACTGCGCCAGGAACGCCCCGACATATTCGGCGAGCCCGCCTGGATAGGACAGGAACGGACGAAAGAACGCCTCGCCTCGAAAGAAGACAGGGAAGTCCGATACCATGCCGGCGGCGGAGTAGATCAGGCGCACATCGACGACCCGCCACAGGTAGGCGAAGAACAGACAGAAGAAGCTCGTACTGCGGGCGCAGCCGACCAGGTTCGGCAGGCGTCCGAACGCGACTATCGGCGCCGGCTTGCCTACGGATTGGTGTGATCGATTCGACATACAGATCGCCCACGAACGCCTACTCGGAGCTCCGCTCCAATGGCAACGATGCAGCGGTTCCCCGGCCGTTCTGCCGCAGGTTGAGCTTGTGATGCACGCCGCGTTGCATGAATTCGAACGTGTTCTCCAGGAGATTGACGCCCACGAGGATCACCACCGTCAACACGGCCATCTTGACACCCAGCCACGGGTGCCCCAGCCCCACGACCACACCGATCGCCGCCAGAATCCAGATCGCCGAAGCGGACGTTACGCCCACGACGATCCCATCCTTGGCCAGAATCACCCCGGCGCCGAGGAAGCCGATTCCGGTAATCACCTGCCCGACGATGCGGGATGGATCGGTCGCCTCGTTGAACATGTTGCGCGACATGGCGATGAAGATATAGGTCCCAATACAGATCAACGAACTCGTTCGCACCCCGACCGGCTTGCCCTGCAACTGCCTCTCCAGTCCGATAACGAAGGCCGACAGAAAACAGCAGAGCAGCGCCTCCCAACTCAGCGGGTTGATTCTGAGCAAATCCATGCGACTTCCAGCCTATACCGTGGAATGGGTGTGCCGTGCACACCTACACAGCTATATCGGCTAAGAGAGGTCGGCGATATTGTTTTTTGGCTCCCCCACGAGATAGATGCGATTCTTGCCACTGCGCTTGACATCGAGCAGAGCCGCATCGGCCCGCTCGAAAAGCTCCTGAACGGTCGTCCCGTCGCGCGGGAACCCGGCCAGCGCTCCGCTGATCGTCAGGACCCCCTGCCCTTCGGGGCCCAGCAGATTCAGTTCCGCATGGCCGAACTCGCTCTGGAATCGCCTGGCGATAAAGACGGGCTCGCTGGGATGCTCGGCCTCCGCATGCCGTCTGTCGCTGTCCGGCTCCGAGACGATGTGCGGGTCGTCCCAGAAAACCACCGCGAACTCGTCGCCGCCGATCCGTCCGACCACATCGTGCGGCCGACAGCAGCGACGCATCAGCAGGGCCGCCTGCCGGAGGATCTCGTCGCCGGTCGAGTGGCCGTAGACATCGTTGTAGTGCTTGAAGTTGTCAATATCGAAGACCAGCAGCGTGACGCGTCCGGCACTGTGCCGGGCCCGCTCGATGATCTGCCGGGCGAACTCGCGAATGTACCGGCGGTTCTTCAGCCCCGTCAGATCGTCGGTGGTGGCCAGCCGTTCGAGATACCGCATCCGCTTCTCCACGCCGGGCGGCATGACATCGCCTTGTGACCACGCCGCTGCCCCCGACGCCGCGGGCAGACCCGACCCGAAGCCCGCCAGAGTCATCGGACAGACGCGGTACGCGTCCGCCGCCTTCTCGACGCCCGGCTCGCTCTGAACCAGCCGGCGGGCGATCGGCTCATCCACCATCTGCGCCAGCAGGACGATCGGCGCCTTCGTCGCCCGCCGCAGGGCCCGCAACGCAGGACCCAGTTGCCCCAGCAGGCCGTTCATCACCACGCCGACGGCGTTATAGTCGCACGCAGCCGCCGCCTCGATCGCATCCAGCAGGTTTGCCTTGACGTCGCACGGATAGCGCCCCACGCTCTCGGCGTCGAGAAACGCCTTGCGAATGTCGCCGACCAGCAGGACCTTGTCCCGCCCCTGTGTCCGCATCCGAGAATCGGCCGTGCTACTCATCGATTTCCTGCCCCAGCAATGCGTTCAGCTCGGCCTCCGTCGCGCGGTATTCCTCGTCCAGGCAGACCACCGGCTCGGATGGAGGACAGCCGCCGACGGCCAGCCAGGCGTCGAAGACGTCCTTGACCTCGGCGGTCGCGCCGATGACGACTACGCCCGCCCGAACCGCGGCCGCCACCACGTCCGGCTCGGCCCCTGTCGCGGCGTCCAGCAACCCGCAGCATCGGACGCCGCTGCCGGCCGCAATGGCGAAGAAGCGGCGGCCCTCCTTCGCCAGCTCGCCAAGCCGGCCCACCACGAGGACGCACCGCTCCCGCGACAGCGCCACCTCCGCCGTCGCCGCGTATACGTCGTCGCAACGGCGGACATCCACCTCGTACTCAGCCGCCAGCCGGGCGATCTCGGCCGCCGCCGCATCGTGCGCAACGCCGACCACAATGACCACCCGATGACGTCCCAGGTCACCTTCCACCATCAATACAACTCCCCTGCCTGCCCTGCCCGGATGGTTGGGATGTACCGGCGTCCGAGGTCACGCCCGAAAGCGTAATCCCGCTGGGAAAGGCCCCTATGGGCACACAACCAACGGGAACGTGGACCACCCAACCCTCTTCATCTTAACACAACCACCACAAAAGTCAAACCGAACCCCTCCCGAAGTCCACGAATCGCCCTGCTTAGCAGCCCATCGTCCCGGCTCGCCCACAACCCATTGACAAGGGGATCGAAAGGCGATAGACTGACTTTATTGCGACGGGGGGACTTCGTGCGGACAACGCCCCCGACAATCCGGCCGATCAAACACCCCAGCCCCGCCGACGACGGCGCGTGGGTCGACCACGTCCGCTGGCAGCCGCAGACGCTGTACAATTCGACCCAGTTGCAGGATGGGCTGGACACCGATCTGAACGTCTACACCATCGGAACCGTCTGGAACATGTGCGACTGGGACGCTCTGACCCAGCGGGAGGCAGCGGGGGGATGCTGGGCCTTGGCAGTGGTGCGGCGGTTAGTCTTCAGTTGCGCCGGCTTGCCGATGCCCTTGCCTCGGATCGCCAACTGCGCCAACGCCTCGCCGGTATCGTCGCGGCACTGGCCGAGGAGCAAACAGGACATCCGTAACCTGTATTCTGAGGGTTGCCCCCAAGCGTTCTGGACTGGCGGGAGTTTCTGACGGAGGGACTGGGTGCCGAGGAGGCGACTCTGCTGAGCCTTCACGAACGAACGGGCCGCCCTCTGGGCGAAGCGGTGTTTCTCGATCGGATCGAGAAGAGACTCGGACGGCCCGTACGCCCCGCCAAGCCCGGCCGAAAACCAAAACAAGTGGAGAAATGAGTATGCTGAGACTATGAAGCAAGGCTCCCCAGATTTCCAGATTTCCCCGAGCGACAATACTTTTAGGAGGTCTCCACATATGATTAAGCGGAAGGTGGCCCTGAGTAGAGTCAGTGTGACGATTGCAGTTTTGGTGCTTACGGTCCCGCCTCTGTCGCGAGCCCAGGGAGAGTTTGAATCCTTCAAAGTAGATGCCGCTCTCCTGCCTGGATTGAAAGAGGTGGCCAGAGCGGTACATATGGATCAATGGCCGCGAAGCGATGCACTTCGAGTCGCGCCTCAGATCGCCAAAGACCTGTTGCTTGCCCCAAGCCGAGTAACAGATGAAAGGGTTGCTTACTCCACAGACCTCTTCCAGGACAACACGGCTGTTCGCGCCCGGTGGGTATGGAACTGTTTTCAGGACAACCCGGAAGGCGTTCCCAGCACATTGCCTCAAGAGTACAGGGACAGTCTGTTCCGCAGGCTGCCTGAGGATAGACGGAACGATCCAAACTACGTCCAGGAACGTCTGAGCCGAGCACTGGAACGCTACCAACGGTCCAAGAGATACAAGCTCGTCGGGAGCCTGGAGGTCAATGTGTGCTGTGCCCTCGATGCTGTTACCGCCCAGGAGTTCTTGATCGGTTTCGTGTCGATTTCCTGTCTCCCCACGGAGGGTGTTGTGTCGCACTTCTCGAAAGCATCGCGCATGGAGGGTCTTGGAGATGTGGCGTTTAAGCATACCTCGCTGATGTTCGCCCGCGGCAACATCGCTGTGGCCATTACGGGGAATAGGCAGTTGGAGGAAGAATCTTTACCTCTGGCGCGGAAGATCGACAGCATGATCCAGAAGCAGACCGCCCTGACGAGGAGCGAATTCGAGTCGTTGCGACCGGTGGTATCGATCGCTGCCTCCGCACGAAAGACCGCGCGCGGATTGTACGTTGTCGAGTACAATGTCACCACCCCCGGCGACCAGAAAGTGGCTGTTTTGCGAACCGAGCTGACCCACGGAGATGAGAGAAGCTCCGCTCGAGCCATCGATGGCAGGATCGAGTTTTCTGCAGCAGGAAGCACGGCCAGAATCAGAGTGGAGGTCATCACGGAGGACTTGTTGACGACGGTCATAGAACGATCGGTAGCTCTGCTCGATGAATTAGTGCAAGAGGAACCGGAGAAGCCAGTCGCGAGCCCTCAGCGATGACAGTCGTTGGTATTGGAGAAGCGTAGAGCGGGACTCGGGGGACGGCGCATTAACATGCGAAGTGCAACACGATAGGTCGTGACAGTCACGAGCCGACCGGTAGCCACGCTGCGTTTTTGTTTCTGGGGACGCTGTCCCCAGGCCCCTGGGATTTATCGCTTTGCGCCAGAGGCAGGATAGAGGGTAAGGCGACGTGACCTATGGGGACAACGTCGCCCCTGCCCCTGGGCCGGGACGGCGCTCGAGTTGCTTCCCAGCAGCGCTCTATCCTCCGCCCCGACACACCCAGTATAGCTCGAACGTTTCGACCGACAAGGATCAGGTCGGGGTTTGGGGTGCCCTGGGGACGTACCCCTCTTTTACATGTGTAACAGTTCGTGACGCGGCGGGTTGGGTGCGGGGGAACCAAGGGTTCACAAGCCCGCCCCGGTAGGTTCCGTGGAGGGAGCGCCTCCCGAGCGGAACGGGGCGGGTTCTTTGTTGCTCCGGCGAGGGCGCCCGGCAATCGGCATGCACAGGGGTCCCGCGTCGTCGCCGGCAGTGCCGTGGTTGACTCGGGCGGGGT
>LVBB01000042.1 GCA_001603075.1 Phycisphaerales bacterium Planc_01
GCGATGTCTTTGATGTCGACGACGACGCCGGGGCCGACAAGGAAGTCCTTCAGCGGAAGGCTGGCGATATCCCCGCCGTGGCCGCAGAAGTGGATCGGGCCGTCGAGGTGCGTTCCCACGTGGTTGGAGTGGGTGAGCAGCTGGCCGTTCGCTCCGTTGGGAGCGAGGCGCTTGAAGTACTTCACCTGAAGCGGTTCGTACGTGGGCCATGGCGGCGTCTGGATACCGATGGGAATGGTCAGATCGTACACCTTGATATTGCTCCAGTTCTTGAGTTCGAGACTGTTGGACATAGTAAGTACCTCCTTGTATTTTATTAAACTTGGATAAGAATTACTCGCTCAAATACTTGTCCGCGAAGGCCTCGGCGGCCTTCAGGAAGGCATCCATCGGCATGCGGACGATGCCCGCGCCGACCTGCCCTTTGCCGGGCTCCTTGTGCGCCGCCCCCGTATCGAGCACCGGAGTGATTCCCGTCTCCACGACCTTGAGGACGTCGATCCCCGTCGGGGTGCCGCGGAAATTCAGCGCGGGGATGGTGAACATGCTGTTCTCTCCCGCGGTAATCTCGTACATTTCAAGCGTGTAGTTCGCCGCGTCCTTCGGCGTGCCGCCGATGAACTGGACGATGGCGGGCGCCGCGGCGAGCGCGAAACCGCCCACGCCGTAGGTCTCCATGATGGCGCTGTCGCCGATGTCGCGGTTGGTGTCCTCGCGGGTGAATCCGGGGAAGAGGAGCACATCCGGCAGGGCAGCTTCGCAGGTGAACCAGCGGTCGCCGAGTCCGGAGACCTGAAGACCGAACTCCGTGCCGTTGCGCGCCATGACGGTGAGCATGCTCGAACCTTCGACCCCCGCGGCGGCTTCGAGCGAAGCCTTCCCCGCCGCCATCGCGATGTTCAGGAAGAAGTGGTCGGTCTTGTCGATGAAACGGAAGACCTCGGCGAGCCGCGCGCTGTCCTTGCACGTCTCCACCATGTGCGGCGCGAGCGTGCGGAGGAAGAGCGACGTCCCCGCCTTGTTGCGGTTGTGCAGCTCGTCGCCCATGTGAAGCGCCTGGGCGATCATGTTCTTGACGTCCGGCTCCTCGCCCTTCTTCACAGCGTGTTCGATGGCCGCTTTGAGCACGGGGTAGAGCGTCTTCTCCATCCACTGCAGATGTTCGATGACCTCCGGGCCGAAGGCGCCCATACGGAGCACCTTCCCGAGCCCCTCGTTCATCGTGACGTACGCCTTGTTGCCGTGCGTCCTGTTCTCCAGGACGAAAACAGGCATGCTCGGCGACATGATCCCCGCCATCGGCCCCACCGCGTGATGGTGATGGCACGGATCGAAGGCGATGGCGCCGCTCGCGGCGAGCTTTTCCGCCTCCTCGGGCGTCTTCGCCCACCCTTCGTACATGCAGGCCGCCATGACGCCCCCGCGGATGGGACCTGACGCGGTCTCCCACGTCAGGGGAGGGCCCGCATGCAGGAGCATCTTGTCCTTCATCCCCGGAACGGTCTCCTTCGCTATCCCCATGCCGACGATCAGCGGCTGGGCGGCGAGCAGGCGCGAGAGCGCCTCCCGATTCGCTTTTTCCAGATCGATCACGTTCAGTTGCCCCCCTTTGTGGCGACCAAAGTCATGTCGCCATATGCGATCGACTCGGCTCCTTATTCGCTTCGCGAATGTTCGCCGGTCGCCTGTCTTCGGCGACTAAAAGCGTGTCGCCATATGCGATCGACTCGGCTCCTTATTCGCTTCGCGAATGTTCGCCGGTCGCCTGCTTAACTTTCCTTATACGGGCGAGCAGGTCGCTGCTCGCTGCGGGAGGCTTCCAGTCCCAGACGATTGCCTCCGCTTTCTGCGTTTTCACGTCGAGGTAGAACTGCTCCACCCCGATATTGACCACTTTCGGGCCTTCTTTCAGAAGTTTTTTCATTGCGCCACCTCCACGAGCATCGCCGCGAGACGGGCCGCCCTTGCGTTGCTTCCGCAGACGTGCACCCCGAGCTCCTCCAGGATTTCCCGCTGCCGGGACGCATTCTGGGGGTCGGTATCCACGCCGCAGATGGAAGCGACAAAGGCGATTCTGTCGCCGGCGACCTTCCGTGCCTTGCGGATTCCCTCGGCGAGCCCCGTCGCGGGGTCGTCGTTGCACCCGTATCCAAGCACCACGTCGAGCAGAACGACGCCCACATCGGGATCCTTCGCCTCTTCAAGAATGCGGTCGGCGCGGAGCGACACGTCGATCATCGGGTGCAGGCGCCCCTGGGTGAACTCGTCCTCGCCGTAGTCGACCATGGTATGCTCCACGCTCTTGAGGCTGTCGGCGAGCTTCTTCGACGCGTCAAGCGGCGTGTTGCTCCAAATAGGACCGAGGATCTCGCGCGCGACGAGCTGCCCCTCGTAACAGAGGGTGCCGCCGGAGTAGAGTCCGCGAAGGTAGCCCTTCCGCTTTCCGATCTTCTCCGCCTGCTGTTTCAGCGCGTCGTACTCCGCGTAGAGCGCGTCGCGGGCCGCTGCGCCGTCCTGTCCGTTCGCGAGCGCAGCGGCGACGGCGGCGGTCTCCTCGAGTTCGCGGCAGATGAACACGCCGTCGGCATCGCCCTTCGCCTCGCCGCCGATAAACCCGAGCACCGCGGGTTTGCCTCCGGCCTTCACCGCGTCGAGAATCTTCTTCTCGACCTCGGGGGCGGGCGGCTTGCCGAGCACGGCGAGCACCTTCACCTCGTCGTCGGCGAGCAACGCGTCCACCGCCTGAAGGCACATGATGCCGCCGACCTCTTTTTTCACATCGCGCCCGCCGGTGCCTATGCCGTGAAGGACGCCGACGCCTCTGCGGGCCAGCTGCACATGCACTTCCTGCAAGCCTGTTCCCGCGGCGGCCACGATGCTCACGGGTCCCGTCGGACAGGCGTTCGCCATCCCCATCGCAACGCCGCGGATGATAATCGTGCCGCAGTCGGGTCCCATCACGAGCAGTCCCTTCGCGGCGGCCGCCTTCTTGACCTCGATCTCCTTCTCGACCGTGACGTTGTCGGAGTAGAGCATCACATTAAGCCCCTTCTCGATGCACTGAAGGGCCACGTCGCCGGCGTAGCGCCCGGCGACCGAGACGATCGCGAGATTGGCCTCTGGAAGGACCGAGAGCGCCCCGTCGAGGCTCTTCGGCCTGTAGTCGTTGTCGCCCGAATCCTTCTTGCGGCCAGGAGGGTTCGCAAGGTACTCTTTCGCCTTCGCGAGCGCGTCTTCGAGGACCTTTTCTGCCTCCGGCGCGTCGCTCAACAGGGCGACGACGAGGTCGTTCGGCGTGGCGTCCACGCCGGTCAGGTCGAAGCCGCCCGCTCCCATGATCTTGTAGTTCGCCTCCGTCCCCATGTTCAGGGTGGCGACGGAGATCCCCTCCAGCTTGAGCAGCTCCTTCGCCACAAGCATCAGGGTGACGCTGTCGTAGTACGTCCTTCGGATGATTTCGAGGCGCTGAGAAGATGCCACAGTATCATCCTCCTTTCATGCGTTGCGTTCGATCGTGTCCGAAACGGCTGCGGAGAGTCCCGCGAGCCACGCTCTTCCGGAAGTATGTCCCCAGTCGAGGATTCGTGCGACCGCTTTCAGAAGCGCTGCCGCGTCGTCCCGCGAAAGCGACTCCAGCACGTCTTTGCTTCGTTTCCAAGTCAATCCGTCCGCCGCGTCCCTCAAGATTTCCGCGGAGAGCCATGTCGTCCGGGACGTATCGGGCAGCGATGGAGCGGAACAGCCGAGCCAGAGCCTCCCGGTCGTGTATCCTGCAAGGAAGTCGTCTCCTGCGGGCGTGCTCCCCGGCCCGAGGCCGAGCAGATCGCCGAAGCGGCGGTCCCGAGCCGGAGCAGCGAGAGGTTCCAACTCCTCTTCGAGCAGCGAACGCCACTCGCGGACCAACGGCGCCCATCGAAGATTCATGCGTCCGGCGGGAAGCGATGGCTCGTACCGCGCAGGGATTCCCTCCATCGGCAGGGAGAGACGCTCGCCTCGCCGCAGAGGAGGAAGAGAGTCCGCAAGCCACGTCCTCGGGCCGAAATCCTCCTTTGACGTGACGATGGAATACCTCCGCCCGCTCCCGGGTTCTTCAAGGTTCACTGTTCGTGTATATATTTCCCGCACCCGCAACAAGGTGAATTCACCGCTCCGAAAGGGGCGATGAAGAGAAGGTCCCCCGGGGGACGCCGGAAGGAGACCTTCTTTCCGATTCGCGGTTCGGGAGAGCAAATCGCCGCTGCAGGCGCGGAGACGCATACTCTTTTCGACCATGCCCGACGCTGACGGAGGCTACACCACGCCGTCCTTCTTGAGCTCTTCGAACTCGGCGGCGGAGAGCCCAAGATACGACGTCAGAATCTTCTCCGTATGCTCGCCGAGCACCGGCGCGGGGGCCTCGATTTCGGAGGGCGTTTCGGAGAACTTGATCGGAACGCCGGGGATCTTCGTTGCACCGGCTATCGGGTGGAGAACGTCGACGATCATCTTCCGCGCAAGCACCTGGGGATCGGTGACGACGTGCGCCATATCGTTGATCGGACCGCAGGGAACGTGATTTTTTTCAAGGGCCGAAAGCCAGTATTCCGTCGTTTGGTGCACCGTGCGCTCCTCCATGATCACTTTCAGCGCCTCGAAATTCGTCACCCGTCCGGGGTTGTCCGCGAAGCGGGGATCATTCTCGAACTCCTCGATCTCGAGGACGCCGCAGAATCTGTGCCAGATATCGTCGTTGCCCACGGCGATGTTCATCACGCCGTCCGAAGTCGCAAGCGTGGCGAAAGGCGAGATCGCAGGGTGTTTGTTGCCCATTGGACGCGGAATCTCCCCGGTCACGAGGTAGCGGGAGACGGCGTTTTCCAGCACGGCCACCATACAGTCGAGCATGGCGACGTCGACGAGCTGGCCTCTGCCTGTCTTCATGCGCGAGTTCACCGCGGCGAGAACGCCGATGGTGGTGAAAAGGCCCGCGAAGATATCGGCGATCGAACTCCCCACCTTCGTGGGAGTGTGCTCGTCGGGACCGGTGACGCTCATCATGCCGCCCATACCCTGAATAATCACGTCCATTGCGGGGCGCCTGCTGTACGGGCCGGTCTGACCGAAGCCGGAGCTTGCCGCATAGATCAGGCGAGGATTCACCTTGCGGAGATCTTCATACCCCAGGCCGAGCTTGTCCATCGTCCCGGGCTTGAAGTTCTCGATGAGAATGTCGCTCTTCTTGACGAGCGATTTAAGGATTTCCTTGCCTTTTTCGTGTTTCAGATTCAGCGTGACGCTCTTCTTCCCCCTGTTGAGGCTCATGAAGTACGCGCTCTCCCCGGCCTGGAAGGGGGGGTAGGCCCGAGTATCGTCGCCGCTGTTAGGCCGCTCGATCTTGATGACTTCGGCGCCCATATCGGCGAACATCATGGCTGCAAAAGGCCCCGCAAGCACTCTGGTCATGTCGAGAACTACAAGTCCTTCCAACGGTTTCATACCAGTTCCACCTCCGAAATGATGACCGGGGAAAACATAGGTTATCCATCCGGTTCGAATCTCTCGTCTCTCTCCGAAATAGTCGCTTCATGACAAGGAGCGGTTTCCAGCAAAAAGACCTTTCGATGTGACACAACGCCAGAGAGACTTCTCAATCTCCTTGCACTCGTAATTTTTGAAAACGCCCAAAAGCGCTGATTCAGATTTTACAATGAACTTATTTTATCATAAAATATGTTTGGAACTGAGGAAATGCAATGTCATCACATGA
This sequence comes from Phycisphaerales bacterium Planc_01, assembly GCA_001603075.1. Lineage (GTDB taxonomy): Bacteria > Planctomycetota > Phycisphaerae > Sedimentisphaerales > Anaerobacaceae > Anaerobaca. The sequence goes on from LVBB01000042.1 coordinate 5,747, forward strand.
CAAAAATTCAGCCAACAACCCCTAACGGATCACATCCTTCAAACGGGGCAAAAAGGGAGAGTTTACATGATCGTCGCCGACCTGTTGAAAAAAAACCTGTTCCCGGACTTTCAGATACTCGCCGGAAGCAGCGGCGTGGGGCGCGAAATCAGCGCCGTTTCGGTTCTCGAAGCCCCGGACGCCGATCGCTGGATGCGCGGCGGAGAGTTTCTTGTCGGAAGCGGCTTCGTCTTCAAGGACGACCCGGAACAGCTCACCCCCCTTCTCCGCAGGATGAACGAAAAAGGGGTCGCCGCCATCGGATTCAAACTCGACCGCTTCCATCACAAACTCCCGGCGAGCATGACCGCCGAGGCGGACGCACTCCGAATACCCATTCTAGAAATTCCTATGCACTATCGCTGGACCGACATCATCGAACTGATACATACGATTCTTGTGCAGGAACGTTTGAAAGAGCGCCCCGACGATCTGAGCGCATTCTGGGAGGAGAGTCTCGACTTCAAAAAATTGATGTCCAGCTTCGCGCAGAATCTCGGCAGGGATCTTCTGGTGCAGGCGCCCCAGCTCGAATTGAACAATCTCTTTCTCTCCGACGGGAGCATCCTCGGGGGCGAAGCCGTGCAGAAAGCCCTGGACACACCGCTCGTCCAAGAGCAGCCCCTCCCCAAGAAAGGGCAGATACACTCGTGCGTGGAGGTGCGCAACAGCGGAACCATCCGGCGCTTCGCGGCCTACCGCCTGCGCCTGGACACTCCCATCTCCATCTTCATGATCTTGTCGCCCGGAGAGCTCGCCCCGTCGGCCAGGCAGGAGCGGATGCTGCTCCGCGCCCTGACGATGCTGCGCGCTTCCGCGCTGGAGATCGCCATTCTCTCAAGCAAGAAAGTGTTGAAAAAGGAACGCTTTCTGGAGGGATTGTGCTTCGGAATGTACTGCGATCCGAACATGATCCGGATCAACCTGCAAGAACTCGGGATTCCGCTCTCCCTTCCCGTGACGGTGCTCATCGTCTCCACGGCCGACGGGCTCTCCACTCCGCGGTGGTCGTCCCCCTCCCAGCTGAGCTACCGGTTGGGGAATACGTGGGTCACGCTCATCGACGAATCGGAGACGGCCGCATGGAAGAAGAGCCTCGCGCCCGTGGCGGAGCAGGCCGGGTTCCACTTCTCCTTCGGCGGCAAGGCCGCGGATTTGATGGAGATCCCCCGCTCATACCAGGAAGCGAGGCGGACGTTTTCGCTGCTGCGCGACTTCGCGCTGCCGCCGGGCGTGTACCTGTACGAGGAGCTTTCTCTTTACGGGCTGCTCCAGAGCATGACGAAGCTTCCCGAGGCGAAGGACGTGTGGACTCGCTACTGGTCCCCCCTCGAAGAAGACACGTCGCAAGCCCGGCGAAGCCTTCCGCTGAAGGATCTGGCGGCGATGCTCGTCGCGCGCGACTTCAACGCCCGTTCCTGCGCGGAGGGTCTGCATCTGCACTACAACACCGTGCGGAACTACTTGAAAGAGATAGAGACATTGCTCAACGTCGACCTGAACAACCCCTACCACCGCCTCGGCATGACGCTCGCCTGCCACATCAACGGCGCCCACGTCAGGGAACGCCCGGGGCGGGACCGGCCATGAGCAGGCGAAGCGCTACTTCGGGATTGGGGTTGTGTTGCGCCGCCAGAGAGAAGGACGTGTTTCCCTTGAGGTCGCAAAGGTGCGGATCGGCGCCCGCTTCGAGGAGCAGTTCGACGGTTGTGACGAGCGGATTGCTCTTCGCGGCGTACATCAGCGGCGTCGCCCCTTGGGCGTCCGCGACGTTCACCTTGGCGCCGGCCTGAAGCAGCAGCGCGACGCTCTCCCCGGTCGAGCTGTTCTCGGCGGCAAGCATCAGCGCGGTCATACCATGAACGGTCGAAGCCTTCACGTCCGCGCCCGCCTTCAGCAGCGCCCCGATCACCGAAGGCGGAGCGTCGACCCATGTCCCGTACATCAGCGCGTCCCAGTCCTCCTCGCCCTTCGCGTTCACCTCCGCTCCCGCCTTCACGAGCAAAGAGACGACCTCGGGGTCCGGATTTCCGCTTGCGGCGGCCATCAGCGCGGTCCAGCCGCGACTCGACTCCGCGTCGACGTCCGCCCCCGCCGCGAGCAGCAGCGCGACGGCCTGCGCGATATTGTCCTGAGCGCACCATGTCAGTACCGGAATCCCCTCCTCGTCGCGCGCATTCACGTCCGCCCCCGCCTCGATGGCCGCGCGGATGTCGTCGACGCCGCCGTGCCGGAACAGCTCGGCATATCGGGCGTGCGCACGCGCGCCTAAAGGGGCGAAAATGAGAATGAAAGCCGCCGCGAAGAGAGAGTGAACCCACACCTTCTTGAGAGCCATTCCATCACGCTCCTTGAAAAAGAGCGGGGCGTTACGGACATCCGCATACCCCGCTCCGGCTGTTTACAAGCTGCACCGCCCTTGGAAGAGCTGATGCTCCGACGGGGGAAGCGTTTTCAGAACACAGCGGCCCGCGAAGACGCCGCCCTTCTCGTCGCGCCCGGCGAGCCAGAAGTCAGCCAAGCAGGGGACCGCCGCCTCGGTGAGCTCGCGGACGCGGAAACGGAGCGACCATGCACCGTCGGCGAAGTGAAGACTGCCCCTCAGAGGGGCGGCCCATCGCTGCGGGGGCGTCCCTCCCTGCCCCATAAGGAAAGAGTCTTCGACCGGGACGCCGGGCGATTGAAAGAAGACGGTCAGCTCACCCGAGATATCCCCCTTGACGATCTCATCGCACTCAGGACGGAGCGCGCGAGACCCGTACGCGGCAAGGAACTCCGCTTTGCGCACGGCGCTCGCCCCGGCCAAAGCCGCGCTTTCCTCCGTCAACAGACGCCGGGCGCTGTCCGTATCGCCGTTGTTGGCCAACGCTCTCGCCTCCGAGATGATCTTCGGAGCGATCGCAGAAAGCTCCTCCTCGCGTCTCGCGATCCACTCCGAAAGGGCTGGGTGGATCTCCTCATAGAGCAGATCCGCGAGCGTCTGCTCATGAAAGAGCTGCCACCACGCGGCGTCCGAGAGGTCGAGAAGTCTCGGCTCGGCGGCGCAGTGCGCGTCGATCGCGCTTCGGGGTTCCATGATCGGGGAAAGCTCCTTCGGCAGCGTCGTCATTCCTCCCCAGTATGGCTGATAGGGGTCGCAGCAGGGACGTCCGCGCGCTATCAGGAGTTCGGTGAAGAGCGGGTCGTCCGAGAGCAACGCCACCATGCTCTCGACCGTGCCGCCGGTGCAGATTCGGCGTACGGAGGTGAAGTGCGGAGATCGCCCCGCGAAATCGCTCCGGATGTCGTCCGGCGTTCCTTCGTAGTGACTGCGGAGCACGGCCTTGACGTCTTCCGGGGTGACGTTCCGCTCCGGAATCACCGCGAACGGGAGCTCGGCCTCCTCGGGGAGCAGCGGCCCGCGGAACGCCGCGATGCCGTGCCTGTGCCGGTACGTATTGCCGTCCTTCTTCCACGAGCCGGGGTCCTGGAAAGAGTGTGCGAAGTCGAAACCGCGGAGGGCATCCCCTTCCTCATGGGTGCTCCATCCTCGCCCGAGGGCTTTCTCCGCCAGCTCCGGCGACAGGATGTGCTCGCGGCCTTCGAGGTCGCCCGCCCGGATGGTGAAGTGATTGGGGAAGAAGACGGCTTCATCGTCGTGGACGCGCACGCCGCAGTAGTCTTTGCCCCCGGCGAGCTGGAGGATCCACGCCTCTTTCGAATCCGCGATCACGTACCCTCTCCCCGGACTACGGTAACCGTACCGGCCGACGAGTTGCGCCGCGATCTCCATCCCGGAACGGGCGCTCTCGGCACGCTCGGCGACGGCGCGGCGAAGCGCGTACCCGATGCCGCCCGCGACGAGGTCCGGTT
>LVBB01000043.1 GCA_001603075.1 Phycisphaerales bacterium Planc_01
GCTTCTCCTGATCCTTGATCGGTTCCTCCCAGTCGCCGATGGAGATGTTCACCACCCTGATGTTCAGTCCTCGCTTCTTCTGCGCCAACACGTAGTTCATCGCGGCTATGGAGTCGCTGTCCGCGGTTGTGCCGCTCTTTCCGAAGACCTGGAGGGCGAGCAAGCCGACGTCCCAGTTTACGCCGGTTACGCCGACGCCGTTGTTCCCCTCTGCGCCGATGCTCCCGGCGACGTGCGTTCCGTGCCCGTCGGTGTCCATCGGCCGATTGTGCTTCCCGACGAAATCCCATCCGACGTTGCCGTCCTTGTCGCGCCCCATGTTGTCGGCGAGGTCCGGGTGTTCGTAGTCGATCCCGGTGTCGATCACCGCCACGAAAACCCCGCTGCTGCCCGTGGAGGTCTCCCACGCGTCGGGAGCGCCGATCTTCTCCATCCCCCACAGCTCGCCGTATCGCGGGTCGTTCGGCGTCTTCAAGGCTCTCCTGAGGCGGTTCGGCGCCGCGCCGAGGACTCCGGGAATCTTTTCAAGCGAGGCGAGGAGTTCGGCGGTGCTCTTCCCTTCCGCTCTCATGTGGATGATGAACCGCCCGTCGTCGTCCGCGAGCGCACCGTACGTACGCGCTACGTGCGCTCCGACGGACGAGGCGACAGAGTTCGCGGAGGCCGAGAGCGCCGGTTCGAAAGCCGCCGATCCTCTGCCCGCTCCCGCGCTCTCCAGAAGGACGAGCGCCTCCCCCTCGACATATCTCCCACGCGGCGCATCCCCCGCGAACGCGGATCCTGCGCACACGAACAGAGCCAGAACAAGCGCGGCAACACGGTGCTTTCTCATCGGACATCCCCCTTCGATTCCTCATGTTCCGGGAGAAGCCTCGCACGCTCTCCTCCGGTGGGATAAGTATACTCGCTGCGGGCTCCTGTGTCTCCGTCGCGGCATGAAGACTGACGAGGGCGAAAGCGCCGACGCCGAGAGCGCATCGCCGCCTGTTATTCCTGGCCGAAGATCTTCCGCAGCTCCGGCTTCAGAAACGACTGGACTTCGAGAGCGTACCCCTCCGGATCTTCGAAGAAGAACGCCTCGATCGAGATCTCCGGTTTATAGAGCAGCTCGGACGTTATCTTGGCGCCTTCCTTCCGCAGATGCTCCCACCACCCCTTGACGTCGTTCGTCACGAGCGTGACGAGGACGTCGCTTTCCCCGCGCGGCGCGGAGCAGTGACCGTGCTTTTCGTCGACGATGCCCAGGAAGGCCGTCCCCTGCACGCGGTAGATGCGGCACGTCCCTTGATCGTCCGCGAGTTCGAACCCCATGATCCGTTCGTAGAAATCCCGCGCCCTCTTGAAGTCATTATAGTAGAAGAATGTGATCTGCGAACATATCTCCGGCATTGGAAGTCCTCCCTTGTTATAGAGGGGAACGCGCCCACTCTTCTTTTCGTTCATGGATGCGCAGATGTTGATCATTTTGAGCAGCTCCCTCTCCCCCATCCGCTCGTCGCACGGCAGGACAACGAGCCTGTCGGTTTCGTCGGAGGGGGCGTCGCGGGGAACGTCCCATGAGATGGGCGGTTCGAAACCGGCGGCACGGAGGCGGCGTTCGAGTTCTCCCTTTCCCGCGGGCACGCGGAGCGGAACTCCGAGCGGGACCGTGTCGTCGTCGAGCGGAGGCAGGCGAAGCCGTTCCGCGAGGAATGCGTAGTTTTTTCTGCGGACTTCGGGGATATGTTTCCACGGGAGCCTGTCGAGGAGAAGCGCTCCCATGGCGGAAGGTTCCCTGGCTTCGTCGTCCGCGTCGAGCGCGGCCTCTCCCTCTTCGAGAAGGCGACGCGATCCGGAGAGGAGTCCCGCCGTCTTCAGGGAGATGAAGCGTTCGAGCGGCGGAGAGAGCGTTTCGTCGACAGGTTCGCGGGAGAGGAGCAGCCCGCCGTCCGGGACGGGGAGAAACTTGCGAAAGCTGTAGAGCGCGAAGTCGCCGAAGCCTCCTGTTCCGCGCGTGAAGAGGGCGTGGACGCAATCCTCGACG
>LVBB01000044.1 GCA_001603075.1 Phycisphaerales bacterium Planc_01
CGCCCATCCCATTCCCCTCACCGCCCCACCCTGCAAACCCCGGGCCGAACAGGATTGGGTACGTCCCCATGGCCGAGCGCCGTCGCGACCCAGGGACATGGGCGACGTTGTGGGTACCCAGCGTCGCCTTCCCTTCACTATGTTCCTGGCCCAAAGCGAAAAATCCCAGGGGTCTGCGGGCAGAGCCCCCAGTCTCAAGAAGCTCACTGTCCTGCCGGATCGCTCGCCATGACTCCGAACGGCCGTGTTGCGCTTCGCGTGTTAATGCGCCCCGTCACCTGGAACTCGAATTGCACTGGCTCGGGATTCGGCCCATGACCACCATAAGCGGCGAACTTGGCGCCGCAGCGGAGGCTGAAGCCTTTTGCAGTCGCCCGGTACTCGAAGTCCTTGCCGGTATAGGGGTCCTTGGGCAGGCCTGCGGGCATAGTCTGCGGCAACTGTCCGGTCCTGGCCTTGATGAGATAGACAGCTATCGCGGCTTGGACGGCGTGAACGCGAGAGCGGGGAAAAGCGAGGCGACTATAGAGCTCCACGGCACCGTGGAGATCCGCCATAAGCAGCATCGGGCCACGAGCCATGTTGTTGCGTTCTTCGAGCATCAATCGCTGGATCTCACGTTCCCTCTCCTCAGGAGGCCTCTCACTTTCCCCGACCTCGAGGATGGTCTCAGCACCTGCCATTTGGAAGCTCGCTTTCATCGCCAATTGACCGAGCGCACGACTCTTGTCCCGAGGAGACCTTTCGCTTTCGAGGACCTCGATCACGGATTTGAAGACCTCCTCCCACGCCTGGCGGGCACGCTCCAGCACCTGGGCCCCAGTCAGTCCTTCCGGTGTTCTCTTGAGGGCAGCGCTTTCCATCGCACCGGCAAGCACATCCGGAGATGCCTGGAGGCATTGAACCTCCCAGTTAAGCCACTTCGTCAGAGTCTCTTGGGGTCGCCATTCCATTTCGCCACCGGCGGCGAGTTGCTGTTGCAGCCATGTGAGCGTCTCGCCATCCGGCGGCATCCTCCCCAGCACGTACCGAATCAGATCGAAAGCGCGGGCGTTAGTCGACTCAGCCTGTATGTACATGTTCAGCGTCTCATCGCCGAAATGGCGAGCGATTCGACGCATGGTCAGAGCGTTCTCCAAGGCGGCCTGGTACTGGCCGTCGCACGCCAAGACCTTGCCCTGGACAACAAGGAAAGAGGTCAGGTCATGCACCCCAGCGATCACTCCAGTCGATGCACTCAACCGCTTTCTGCATACCAATCCCCAGTCGCAATCCGGCAGCTTGCTGGCCGCCGTAATCAACTCAATCAAGAACTGGTAATCGGGCGATCGGACAAATGACGTGATAACCTCATTGGCATCGGAATCGGGCTCGAAGGTGGTCGAGACGATTCCGTAGAAGCCCCCTCCTCCTCCCCCGGGCGGCTTCAAGAACTGGGTTCTGAAGAGACATGCCTGGTAGTAGACCAGAGCGGCGTTTTGCGGAAGTCCGCAGGGAACTTGTCCTGCGGCGCCGGATGCCGCCAACACAGCAACCCCCGCAACGCATATTAGAAGCCTGTTCTTGATACTGCTCAAGGTTCCCACGATCATTTCCTCCGAATGTCTCCTCTTTACCATTGTCGATAGTCCTCATCGAGTGCCACAAGAAGAATCCTTCAGTATCATTTCGTTTCGCCGGGCACAACCACAAGGTTCTCCAGAAACGTCGTCGTCGCATCCGCCACCGACAACTGCAATGATATATACCAGTTGACCCGCTCCAAAGGCGAAGCATGGCCACTGTCCCAATACCCGCCGAAGGCCTTGCTTACTAACACTGGTTGCGCCAGGAGTGCCATGGCCCTGTGGCATGCCCCCAATGCTGCCTCAGCCGAATCGTATCCCACCACATCCCCCCAGTGCGAACCAGCGCCGCCCGTTGGGTTCTGAGGTGTCCCTATCGGGTAGACACCTTTTAGTTCAACCCAGTATGGCTTACCCCATAGATCCTTCTGCGCATAGCCCCGTGACTCCCAGTCATCCGGATCGACTTCTTCGTTGCCATTAATATCGTTATAGTCCTTGACCTCAATGAATGCCCGCCAGCCTCCACCGACAGTCGTCGCTGCGCCAGCTGCCTGCCTAGCCATGCCGACGATTCCCCCGGCCACACCGCCCATCAACTCCTGTATCGTGTGAATGGCCACGTCCCTGCCGACATCGTGGACGAAACCGTACACTTCAGCGGCCTGCCCCAGTAACTCGCTCCCAATATCCTTGATGTGAGTCCAATTCACCGTCATCGTCGCACCCTGGAGGTACGAGGTCGTCTCGGGGCCCTGCGAGATGGCAAGGCGCCCGGTCGCTTGGGTCAGCATAGCCGTGCCCAACGCATCAACAGCATTTACTGGGCCGTTGCCACAGTAGGCGTACATATTCATGCCATCTCCATAGCCGATGGGGTCGGTTTGGAGGAAGCGGCCGAGGGTGGGGTTGTAGTATCGGGCGCGGTAGTAGTAGAGTCCGGTTTCGGGGTCGAAACGTCGGCCGGTGAAGGCGAAGGGGTTGGGGTGGTCCGGGTCGGCGGCGCCCGGCTGGCCGTAGACGTCGTACTCATAGACCGCTTCCGATTGATGATTGCGGATTGATGATTGACGATTCGCATGATGTAGGGTGGGCCTCGGCCCACCAATCATCTGCGCGAACCACTCCGCGTCGCCTCGCGGCGTCGGTACAGTGGGCCGGATTGTGGGAACCTCTCCACGCATGGCTTCCCTTCGCATATCCGGCTATAGCTTACCGGAATCTCCCGACCCGTTCAAGGGGCGCATCGGGAATCTCACGGGTGGGGCCGGCACATCCATGGTGACGCCGGGCGCGATGGCGACGTCGGCGTGCTCCATGAGGTCCGCGTGGGAATCAACAACGGGACCTCTGTTGCTGGCGGGTCTTGTTTTCGACGGTTCTCTCCACGGCGGATGGAATCGACCTGCTCGGTCCTGTCGCACCTTCCGTTGGCATTCCCTGTACAGGTTGCTATACTCCGGGCGTCTCGCGGCGATGTGAGCGCGCGGGCCTTGTGGTGAGGTGGCAACAAGCGATGATTGGATTGGTCCATGCCATAGCGACACCCTACCTGATCCTGGGCGTGTCGATCCTGCTGCTGGCCAGCATCCTGGCGAGCAAGGCCTCGGAGCGTCTGGGCGTGCCGGCCCTGCTGATGTTCCTGCTGGTCGGCATGCTGGCGGGCTCCGAAGGTCCCGGGGGGATTCATTTCGACGACCCGTACTTCGTGCGTCTTCTGGGCACCTTCGCGCTGGCGTACATTCTGTTTGCGGGCGGACTGGACACGGACTGGCCGAGCGTCCGGCCGGTGCTGCGCAGCGGCATGGTTCTGGCGACGCTGGGGGTCTTTCTGACCGCAGTTTTCGTGGGGGCCTTTGCGGTCCTGGTCCTGGGATTCACCTGGCTGGAAGGACTGTTGCTCGGCTCGGTGATCTCCTCCACCGATGCGGCGGCCATCTTCGCGGTGCTCCGTTCCCGCCAGGTCAGCCTGAAGAGACAGCTCAAGCCGTTGCTCGAACTGGAATCCGCCAGCAACGACCCCATGGCCATCTTCCTGACGATCACGATGCTGAGCCTGCTGGGCGATCCGCCTTTGCCGTGGTGGTCCGCGATTCCCTCGCTCGCCCGACAGATGCTCATCGGCGGCGCCGTGGGGTTCCTGCTGGGCAAGGCCATGATCGGCGTCGTCAACCGCATTCGTCTGGAGTATGAAGGCCTCTATCCGGTCCTGACCATGGCCCTGGTCCTGTTGGTCTTCGGCGTGACGGAGGCGGTGCGCGGCAACGGCTTCCTGGCGGTCTACATTGCGGGCCTGGTGCTGGGCAACGCCGACTTCATCCACAAACGCAGCATCGAGCGATTCCATGATGGGCTTTCCTGGCTGGCCCAGATCGCGATGTTCCTGACTCTGGGCCTGCAGGTCTACCCGTCGCATCTGACCCCTCTGATCGGGTCCGGACTGCTGCTGTCGGCATTTCTGATGTTCGTGGCCCGGCCGTTGGCGGTGGGGGCCTGCCTGATCCGCAGCCGATTGACCTTCCGGGAGAAGCTGCTGGTCTCCTGGGCAGGACTGCGCGGGGCCGTGCCCATCGTGCTGGCGACGTTCCCGATGACAACGGGCATCCGGCAGGGCGAGATGATTTTCAATCTCGTCTTCTTCGTGGTCATTGCCTCGGTGCTTCTCCAGGGCCGATCGCTGACGCGTGTGGCACGCTGGCTGAAGCTGGACCGGCCTTTGCGGTCCAAATGGCGCATGCCGCTGGAATTCGACCGGACGGAAGGGACCTTCCGCACCGCGATGGTGGAACTGATCGTCTCGGCCGATTCCGCGGCGGCAGGACAGCCGATCATTCACGCGAAGCTGCCGCCGGGTGCGCTGGTCGCCATGATCGAGAGGAACGGCGAGTACATCGTCCCTAACGGCGGCACGGAGTTCCGGGCAGGCGACGTCGTGCTTGTTCTCGGAGACAGAGAGATCCTGGAGAAGGTCCGAAACCTGCTGACGTCTCCATAGTCGGCGAACAGCCTCTATCGTTCTCCCGGACCTCAGGTTTCATCCGGCTGCCTGGCGGCTTTGGCCTTTCGGATGGGCTTTTCCTGGAGGAATCGGCTGATGTTTCGGATCGCCTGGCGGAGGCGCTGCTCGTTTTCGACCAGGGCGATACGGAAATACCCTTCGCCGCTCTCGCCGAAGGCCCCGCCGGGACTGATCGCGACCTCGGCGTGCTCCATCAGGTCCATCGCGAAGCCGATCGTGCCTTTGCCCCGGAGGTGCTCGTCCGGCACGCGGGCCCAGACGAACATGCCGGCGCGAGGCTTGTCCACATGCCAGCCGATGCGATCGAGGGCCTCGCAGACGACGTCGCGCCGTGTGCGATAGACCTCGTTCTGGGCCACGATGGTCTCCTCGCAGTGCCGCATGGCGATGATGCCGGCGATCTGGACCGCCTGGAAGATGCCGTAGTCGTAATAGCCTTTGATCGTGGCCAGGTAGTCGATCATCTGCCGGTTGCCGGCGACGAACCCGACGCGGAAGCCGGCCATGTTGTAGGGCTTGCTCATCGTGGTGAACTCGACGCCGACGTCCTTGGCGCCCTTGGCGGAGAGGAAACTGGGGGCCTTGTAGCCGTCGAAGACGGTCTCGCCGTAGGCGAAGTCGTGAATGACCGCGAACTTGAACCGCTTGGCCAGATCGACGACGGTCTCGAAGAAACCCTCGTCGACCGTCATGGTGGTCGGGTTGTGCGGGTAGTTGAGGATCAGCAGCTTGGGTTTGGGGAACAGATGCTCGCAGACCATCGCGATGGTGTCGAGGAACTTCTGATCGTTGCCCAGCGGCACAGTGATGACGTTGCCTCCGGCCAGGGCCACCCCGTAATTGTGAATGGGAAAGGCCGGGTCGGGGACGATGGCGGTGTCGCCGGGACCGAGAAGGGCCAGACACATGTGGCTGAACCCTTCCTTCGAGCCGATGCAGGCCAGGACCTCATGCTCCCAGTCGAGATCGACGTTCCATTTGCGGGCGTATTTCTTCGCCATCTCGTTGCGGAGGCCCTTGATGCCCTTGCTGGCGCTGTAGCGGTGGTTGCGCGGGTCGCGGGCGGCCTCGCAGAGCTTCTCGACAACCAGTTCCGGGGCCGGGTCCGACGGGTTGCCCATGCCCAGGTCGATGATGTCGGCGCCCTGTTGTCTCTTGGCGAGCTTGAGGGCGTTGAGTCGTCCGAACAGATAGGGTGGCAATCGGGTGATTCGTGTTGCCGGCTCGATCCGGTATTCCGCATTGATGTCGTTTTGCATGGCTCCAACCTGCTTCCGATAGGGTGGGTTCCGAACCCACTCGATTTCTGTTTCTGTGGTGGGCCGGCGACCCACGCAATAGCCCGGCATTGTAGCATCCCGTCCGCCATTTGCAAAAACTTCCCGTTGCGGGAGTTCGCCTGTTTTCTCATCTCCTCTGTTTCCGCAGGCTCCTCGGACGCGCCCCGACCGATTCTGTCGTGCCGGCGGGTCTGTCGTGCGGCTTCGGCGCGTTGTCCTGCCATCTCGGTTTCGCGTCTTGTATCCTGTCAGTCAATGCGATACGCTGGCCCGATGAATGATGTGCAGGCGGGCAGGCGTCCGTCGTGAGGAGACCCACCCTGGCGGTGGCCGTCGGCAATGCTTCAGAAGGGAAGGAGGTGACGTCCGGATGGATGTCGCCACGGATCGGTTGCGAAAACGAATGGACCAAGACAAGATGGAGGTATGCCGGACCAACGTGCGTCTGGCCGAAATGGAACAACTGTCCAGTCTGGACGGGGCGGTGTTGGCGATGTTCGCCCTGTCCTTTGGACCGCTGACCAGAAACGATCTGATTGGCGCCCTGAGACAGGCGGGAGTGACGATGCCCGATGGTTCCCTGATTACCGCCCCGAAGGTTGGCCCTTCCATCAGAAAACTCCGGCAGAAGGACTGGATCGTAGAGGTGGGCTCGACCATTCCGGAGTGTCCCGCCGACGTCCGTGCCGACGCGATCGAGGCCGCCCGGAGCAAGGGCGAGCTGCGCCGTTTCGGAGAGGGCCTTCGAAGAGCCGTGCCGGCCGAGCTGACGCTCGACGCCTGGGAGTATCGGTGGCGCAGGCAGCGTTTCAAATCGTTTTCTCATGCGTGCCGCGACGTGTTTCTCGCTCTGGAGAACGAAGACCACAAGGGATTGGATCGTCTGGCCGGGCTCTGCAAGGAGGACGAATACATCCAGTCCCTGGTTCCGGTGCTGTTGGTGGTCTGCTGCGATCCGTTCCGGCCGGAGTACATCGAACGCGCCGGTCCCTACCGCGACGAACTGCTGTATGGCGGCTTGCGAACTGCCATGTACGGCTTGGACCTGGAGAATCCCGTCTTCGGGTACGTTCGGTCCAAGGTGCTGACCGAACGTCATTCCTTCGAGAAGTCCATCCTGGAGATCAGCATCAACCATATCGCCGAGCGCGATATCATGGCCGGAGATATGGCCGGAGCCAGGGCCTTCCTGGAGGCCTTTCCCGATCTGGATACCCATATCATCCGGGGGATGCTGGAGCTGCTCTGTGGCGATCTGTCCGCCGCCCGAAAGGCATACGACCGCGCGTTGCAGCATGTGGGTAAGACCAAACGCGATCAAGTGGCGTATCTGGGCAGCTTTCCCGGCCTGTTGCACGTGCTGCTTCTGGTCCAATCCGAGGCCCCGCCAGCATCCGGACCAGACCGCCGGCAGGCGCGCACCTGGTTGAGCTGGATGCTCAAGAGCGGATCGCACTGCTGCTACTACGGCGCCTATTTCTTCCTGGACGCTCTGCTGAGCTTTTACGAGGGCTGCGCCGATCCCGGTGGACCTGCGTGGCGCCCGTCGCATCGCCAGGGGTCGTCCCTGGTCTGTCTGGCTACGTGCCTGATGCAGATGTTGTATAGTCTCTACGCTTCGGATGCCAAGGCCCTCAAGGCCCGCAACGGCGAGGCGCTGGCGGATGTGGAGAGCCTGCTCGACCTATGGGATAAACAGGGCGCCCGCTGGCCCGTGATGCAGTTGTCGCGACTGATGGACCGGCTCGGGGTCGCGCCGCCGCAGTACGCGGCCCGGGCCGAATCGTTCTTCGGGCAGAGCCCGGCATTCGATCTGTCCGAACTCTGGACCGTCAAGGAGATGTGGGAAAGCCAGATCGGCGCCCTGGAGCAACTCGTGCAGGAGAGCGAGTCGTCGGCCGGCGAGGTTTCTCAGAATACGCGTCGTCTGGGTTGGAGGCTTTCGGATGTCGGGCAAGGCATGATTTCGGTCACGCCGGTCGAGCAGAAGCGTACCAAGAAGGGTTCCTGGACGGGCGGCCGCGAGGTGGCCCTGCACCGACTGATGAGTCCTGAGATCAGCGGATTGGATTACCTGACCGATCAGGACAAGACGACCCTGGCCGGCGCCGCCGGGCGGCGTTTGGGCGGATATTATAGCTACAACTACGCTGTGGACCTGAACCCCGGCCCGGTCCTTCAACACCTTGTGGGCCATACGAACGTCTTCTGGGAGGGGGCTCCGGACATTCCGGTGGAGATCGTCCGAGGCGCGCCGGAGGTGCGTATCGTGCCCAGGGGCCGGAAGCTCAGCATCACGCTGGACCCTTACCCCGATCCCTATTACTGCGATGGCGTCTGGGCCATCGAGAGGGAATCTGCGAGCCGGCTGCGAATTGTCAAGTTCGATTCGGTGCACCGGAAGATGGCCGAGATCCTCGGGCCGACCGGCGTGACGATCCCCAGGGACCGCTCGGAAGAGGCCCTCAAACGCCTGCAAGGATTGTCCCGGCACGTTGCGATCCAGTCCAACGTGGCGTTGGCCGGCGAGGAGGCCGAGGCCGTCGAGCCGGATTGCCGCCCACGACTGCGTTTGCAGCGGTTCGGAGAGGGTTTGCAGGTCCAGATGGTCGTCGTTCCCCTGGGCGGCGAATCGCAACGGGCGTTCACGCCGGGCGCGGGCAATTCGCACCTGCTCGAATGCGTTGCCGGGCGGACCGTCCAGACCCGCCGCGATCTCAAGAAGGAAACCGTCCGTGCAGCGGAGGCGGTCGCTGCCGTTGCGATGCTGGAGGCGGGACCGGATTGCGACTACACGTGGACGTTCGGCGATCCCTTCGAGGCGCTCGAACTGCTGGAACAACTCCAGGACATCTCGCCCGAACTGCTGGCAGTCGAGTGGCCCAAGGGTGATCCGATTACCGTGCGGCCGATCTCTGCCAAACAGTTCCAGTTCTCGATCCGCTCGGCCCAGAGCTGGTTCGAAGTCGAGGCCGCCGTGCAGATCGATCGCGACGTGATGATCAGGATGCAGACGCTCCTCGACCAGATCGAGAGCGCCAACGGTCGGTTCATCGCCATCGGCAAGGACCAGTACATCGCGCTGACGCGCCAGCTCCGAAAGCAGTTGCAGGGGCTCTCGATGAGTGGCCAGTCCGTCCGCAAAGGCGCGGCCCTTCGCATCCACCCGCTGGCGGCGATCGCGCTGGAGCAGTGGAAGGACGAGGTGGGCAGGTTCAAGGCCGACGCCGCTTTCAACGACTGGGTCGAGCGTTTCCGCGCGATCGAGTCGTATCATGCGGAGATTCCCTCGACGCTCCAGGCGACGCTGCGTCCCTATCAGCAGGACGGATTCCTCTGGCTGGCTCGCCTGGCCGAATGGGGGGCCGGCGGCTGTCTGGCCGACGACATGGGCCTGGGCAAGACCATCGAGGCCCTGGCCCTGATCCTGCACCGTGCGGCCCGGGGGCCGACGCTGGTGGTGGCCCCCACGAGCGTCTGCGCCAACTGGGTGAGCGAGACACAGCGGTTCGCCCCGACGCTACGCCCGATTCGGTTCGGGATCGACGACCGCGGCCGTCGCGGGCAAGTGCTCGGAAACGTCGGGCCGTTCGATCTGGTGATCTGCTCCTATACGCTGCTCCAGCAGGAGGCCGAGGCGATCAAGGATGTGCACTTCGCGACGATGGTGCTGGACGAGGCACAGGCGATCAAGAATGCCGCGACGAAACGCTCTTCGGCGGCAATGGGGCTGGCGGGCGATTTCCGCATGATCTGCACGGGTACGCCCATCGAGAACCGGCTCGCCGAGCTGTGGAACCTGTTCCGCTTCATCAATCCCGGCCTGCTCGGCTCCGAGGACCGCTTCCGCGACCGGTTCGTGCGCCCCATCGAGATTGATCGCGATTCTTCCGCGCGCGCGACGCTCAAGGCCCTGGTCCAGCCGTTCATCCTCCGACGCACCAAATCGCAGGTGCTCGAAGACCTGCCCGCGCGCACCGAGGTGATGCGACTGGTGGAGCTGACCGAAGAGGAACGGGCCCTGCACGAGTCGTTGCGCCGCCGCGCGCTGGAGCGGCTCGAAGGGGTTCGTGACATGGACAAGGGCCAGGCCCATATCCAGGTGCTGGCCGAGCTGATGAAGCTGCGGCGCTGCTGCTGCAACCCGCGCCTGGTGGTCCCGGACTGCGGCCTGCCCGGCTCGAAATTGGAGGCCTTTGCCGAACTGGTCGACGAGCTGCTCGAAAACCAGCACAAGGCCCTGGTCTTCTCGCAATTCGTCGATCACCTCAGCCTGCTGCGCGAGCACTTAGACGCCCGGAAGATCGGCTATCAGTATCTCGACGGCAGCACGCCCGCGCGGACCCGCCAAAAGCGGATCGACGCCTTCCAGAACGGCGACGGCGATCTGTTCCTGATTTCGCTGAAGGCCGGCGGGCTCGGCCTGAACCTCACCGCCGCCGATTACGTGATTCACATGGACCCGTGGTGGAATCCCGCCGTCGAGGACCAGGCCAGCGATCGCGCCCATCGCATCGGCCAGACCCGCCCGGTGACGGTCTATCGCCTCGTCGCCGCCGAGACCATCGAGGAGAAGATCGTCCAGCTTCACCACGCCAAGCGCGACCTGGCCGACTCCCTGCTCGAAGGCACCGACGCCGCACACGCCCTGACCGCCGACGACCTCATCAACCTGCTCCGCACCCGCTGACCGTAGCGAGGCCGACAGGATTGCGGAGAACGACCGTGTTGACAACACACCCGTTGCAGGGCACAATCGACATCCATGAAGATCAGGGGAGTCATCTGGCTGGATTCGGTCATTGAGAAGATCGAAAGTAAGCATGGTGTCTCTTGCGACGAAGTGTGCCAAGTCCTTCAAGGACGTGCGGCGTGGCGTTTCGTAGAGAACGGGCATCGTCGCGCCGAGAACGTGTATGCCGCTCTTGGCCGGACCGAGGCTGGAAGGTGCTTGGTTGTGTTCTCTATTCAGAAACCAGATTACCGAGCGCTGATCCTGACGGCGCGCGATATGACTGTGGCTGAGAGAAGACGCTATGAAAAAAAGCAACGATAACAAGAGACGTGTCACTCGCAGGAAGAGCAGCGTCTCAGAGGCCCGAACGTATGCCGAGATCGGGGATTTCTGGGATGAGCATGAGTTGTCGGACTACTGGGATGCGACCCGGCCCGTTCGTGCCGACATCCAGCTTCAATCCGAGGAGTCTCTCTATGCCGTCGAAAAAGGCTTGTCGGACACCATCCGTCGTGCCGCCAAGGAGAGGGGCGTTTCTCCCCATACTCTCATCAATCTCTGGCTCCAGGAGAAGGTCCAGAAGCTCAAACTGGGGCCCGGACGCGGGTAGAAGAGCGGGCCAGTGCAGTTCGAGGAACGGGGTGTTTTCACAGATGCCGGAATGAGCGACCAACGGGTGTTGTCCTGCCTGAGAAGGAGGATTCCATGCAGACAAATCGACGTGAGTTTCTGAGAATGACGGCGGCGGCAGCCTTGTCGGCGGGGTTGGGCGCGGGGCAGACACGAGGGGCCGGCGGCGGCAGGGCGATCCCGCGATGGCGGGGGTTCAACCTGCTGGAGAAGTTCTATCGCAACGACCCGTTCCGCGAGAGCGACTTTCAGTGGATCAGCGAATGGGGCTTCGACTTCGTTCGCCTGCCGATGGACTACCGGCAATGGACCGATGCCAACGATCCGTACGCGCTGAAGGAGCCGGTGCTCGAACACATCGACCGGGCCATCGAGCTCGGTCGCAAGTATGGAATCCACGTCTCCTTGAATCTGCACAACGCGCCGGGATATAGCGTCAACGCCGCGGCAAAGCACACGCTGGACCTGTGGAAGGACGCCGAGGCCCAGAAGCAGTTCGCATTCCAATGGTCGAATTTCGCGAAGCGCTATCGTGATGTTCCGTCGGCGCAACTGAGTTTCAATCTCGTCAACGAGCCGGCGAATATCGACGAGGCCAGCTATGTCCGGGCGGTGCGCGGGGCCATCGACGGCATCCGTGCGGCCGATCCCGACCGGCTGATCATCACAGACGGCCTGAACTGGGGCCGCGATCCGGTCCGCGCGCTGGCCGCCGAGGGCGTCGCCCAGTCCACTCGTGGCTACGAGCCGTTCGGCCTGACGCACTACAAGGCCAGTTGGGCCTCCGGCGCCGACCGGTTCCCGCTGCCCCAGTGGCCGGTCCCGCAGGTCAACGGCCATCTGCACGGTCCGGGCAATCGCGAGTTGCACTCGTCGCTGGTCATCGAGGGCCGCTTCGAGCGGGAGACGGCCCTGCGCGTTCGCGTGGGCCAGGTCTCCACTCGCGCGCGTCTGCGCGTGCAGGCGGACGACCGCACGATCTTCGAGAAGGACTTCCGTCCGGGCCCGGGCGCCGGCGAGTGGACCGAGGTCGTCTTCGCCGAGCGGTGGAACACCTATCAGAACATCTACGATCGGGACTACACGGCGGTGGTGCCGGCCGGCGCGAAGCTCGTGCGACTGGTCAACGCCGACGGCGACTGGCTCACGCTCAGAGAGATCGGCCTGCGTCCGAGCGGGGCGCAGGATGAGCCGGAACACGTCCTGAAGATAACGGACGCGACGTGGGGCCGGCCGACACGGGAGCCGGTGAGATACGATCCCACGGGCGAGGGTCCGGCCTTCATCACCCCGCGCATGCAGGACCGCCGGTGGCTATATGAGGATCGCGTGCTGCCGTGGAAGAAGGTCGCCGATTCCGGCGTGGGCGTGCACGTGGGGGAGTGGGGGGCGTATCGGTATACGCCGCACGATGTCGTGCTCCGATGGGCACGCGACCAACTCTCCGTCTGGGCCGAAGCCGGCTTCGGCTGGGCCCTCTGGAACTTCCGTGGCTCCTTCGGCATCCTCGATTCCGACCGCGCCGACGTCCAATACGAGGACTTCCGAGGCCGCAAGCTCGACCGCAAGTTCCTCACCCTGCTGCGCGAATTTGCCTGAGCGGGGTAAGAGGTCTTCTCATGGGGTCGTGGCCGGTTCAAGAATGACGGCCAGGCCGCCGCGAGGTTCCATCGCCACGTGCAGGACATCGGCGGCGGTGGCCTGTATCACCGTTCGCCGGGCATCGCGCGAGCCTTTGACATCGGAGAAGATCGTAGCGCGGTAGGGGACTCGCTCGTTGAGGAAATCGAACGGCAGTTCGACCAGCCGGGCGTCTTCGTCGTTCATCCCACCGATGAACCACCGGCGTCCGCTGCGTCGGGCGATGACCACGCAGTCACCCGGCTCGGCTCGCAGGACGCGCACGTCGTCCCAGACGGTCGGCACCTTTTCGAGAAACTCCATCTCCGGGCCGAACTGGTTGCGGCTGCCGTAGACGTTGCGCACCGACTGCCTCGCCCCGTGGTAGACCACGAGCTGGGCCATCTCGAACAGCTTGGTCCGGCCGTCCTGGCCGCTGTAGAGCGTCGGCGTGTGGTCGTGGGCGCCGACCAGGTGCCGCGTGAACGGCAGCATCAGCTCGTGTGTGACCGGGGGGTTGGTCTCGCGTCCGCCGCCGCCTTCCTGGGTCAGCAGGTTCGGATAGGTGCGGCGCATCCCGTCGGCGATGTAGCCGTCGTGGATGTTCAGGACCAGCTTGTGCTCAGCGGCGATCGCGACGAGCCGGCGCAGCCATTGGACGTCGTCCTGGCTGTCGCACGCGACGAAGCCCGGCTTGAGCGCCGTGACGCCCCAGCTTGCGAGGGTTTTCCACACCAGTTCCACGTTGTGATCGCCGTACGGTTTCAGCGTGCCGCCGTTGACGTAGAGCGAGAGCCCGACGCCTTTGGACTTGCCGTACCGGATGACCTCAGGCATGTCGAGATCGATGTGGCTGAGCGAGCCGTAGAACCGCTCCATGAACTGCAGGTACGGCACGTAGCCGCTGGCAACGGTCATGGGGTTGCCATTGGTGTTCTTGATCCAGTCGTGGCCTTCGAGCCGCTTGCGGGTGCTCTCGGGCATGTGCTCTTTGAAGTGGGCGATGGCTTCGTCGCTCCACTTGCGTTCGGTGCCGTACCAGCTCCAGTCGATGTGAACGTAGCCGATGTTGTGCTCGGCGGCAAAGTCCATGTTCCTCTTGAGGTTCTCTGTCTCGATGGGCCCGCAGTTGTCGATGAAGATGCCCGGCTCGATCCACGAGGGGTCGTCGATCGCACACGGTGGATTGAGATTCTCCACGAGCATGCGCCGCTCGATCAGCCCGGCGACGTTCGGCGCCAGGATGAAGCCGCGCCAAGTGAGTGTTTGCGGCGTGGCCAGCGTGAGCTTGCCCTTGCGAAAGTGCGGTTGCAGGGTACGGCCGTCCTTCTGCTTGAGCACGCACGGCGGCTGGTTCGCCACGTGCGCTTCGAACAGCGACGCCATCGCAGCGTCGCCCAGCTCGATCGTCAGCGGAATCATCGCTGATTTGCACTCACTGATCGGCGTGGGCGTCTCGCTGTAGTGCGCCTCGGTCCACGGGATCGGATAGGCCCCGAAGTTGTCGGCGAAACGGAACTCCGTTGCCTCATTCGAAACCGTTGCGCCGTTCAGCGCCGGCTGCTCAGGCAGCACATAGCGGAACGCGACGCCCTCGTCGTAGGTGCGAAACTCGATGTGCATACGACGCTTCGACTCGGCCCGTTCCTCTAACTCGATGGTCAAATGGTGGTAGCAGTCGCGAACGATCTCGCGTTCGCCGACGACCGGCTTCCAGCGCGTGTCGGCCGATCCGGTCTGCGTCCCGACGATTTCGAACGCGCCGAACGGCTGCTCGTCGAGGTTCAGGCCCAGCGCCGAATCGCGAATCACGGCTTGGCCGGCACAGGTCACGTCATACCGAGGCGCCCCATCGACGAGCGTTACCGACACCACGTTTTGGCCGTCGGGCGAGACGCACGTCAGGAACTCGTTCGCTCCGCTCCGAGACGCGCCTGTGCAAACGAGCAATACCACGACAAGAACGCAAGGTCGCTGGAACATGGTTCCTCCAAGGTTGAGATTCGGTGTCTTCCTTCAGGCGTTGCCGATGCAGCGTCACCACACTTTCAGGGGGATTCTGCCTTCGCCTGGATTCTCGAACGGGCCAGGGAAGGGTCTCGCCGGGTCTCGTCTCTTGCCGAAATAATCGGTGTCGACGGCCAAGGGCGTGCCGTCGGGGTTTTCATAGGGCGCCTTTGAGACTACCGCCGATCCCAGGCGATTCGTCGTTACCGGCGCCGTCTTCGCGGCCTGCCACGACGGATCGACGGTGATGTGCAGGTGCACGGACGTGCCTTCTTCGGCGATTTGAATCTTGGGATCGGATTGCGTCTTTGCGATGGGGTTCTCTTCTGCGACGCAGGGCTCGGCTCCATTGAGATAGACGTTGCCCTCGGCGAAGATCGGACGCGTCGCCTTGTTGTAGACGGCCAGGCTACTGGGGCCGACGAACACGTTGTTGTGGAATCGGTTGTCGCCGCCGGCGATGTTCAGCAGGCCCGCGACCTCGGTGGAGTGAGGTTTGTGGAACGGCGTCTCGCGATTCAGCTCGGGATGCGGCGCGATGCGGCCGGCGAAGAGGTTGTGGACGTAGGCTCCACCCTGCGAGACGTCCAGCAGCGAACGGTTCGAAAGAAAGATGTTGTTGTCGACGAGGAAGGGGCCATGATTGACCTCGACGAAAAGGTCTTCCGATGAGTTGTTGTCGTGCAGCAGGTTCCGGGTGACGCGCGTGCCCTGCGCCATCCAGTCGAGCCAGATGCCGCGGCAGGTGCGGTAGATATGGTTACGGCTGATCTCGGTGTCGATGGCTGCGTGAATCTTGATGCCCGCCATCTCGGCGCCTGTGAACAACTGGCGGATGTGGATGTCGTGAATGTCGTTGTTGGTGATCGTGCAGAAGACCGCGCCGAGGCTGCCGACGAGGCCCGCCTGCTCGCAATGGGATATTTCGTTGTTGCGCACGATGTGGTGACCGATGTTCTCTTTCGACCAGCCGCGTTCCAGTCCCCGCTCGATGGTCTTGACGTAGCCCTCGGCGGTGTTGGCCGAGGTGTTGTCCCACTGATCGCCGTGCTTGCCGAGCGTGATTCCCACGCACGTCGAATAGCGGATGTCACAATCCTCGATGATCCAGCCCTTGCTCCAGTGGGTGCCGATCAGGCCGATCTGCTCGGCTGTCGGTGGCGCCCAGGGCGTGGCGGCGTGCATCATGGCAAAGCCGCGCACCGCGAGGTAGTTGACGCCCGGCTCAGCGGGATAGAACACCGTTTGACGCACGTTGATCTCGACTTCGGCCTCGTTGGGATTGACGTCCTGGAACTGCGCCCAGATCGTCGTGTTCGTCTCGTCTACTTGAGCGAACCAGAGCCGGACATCCGACGGCTGCGACTGCCGTCCCCGGAACGCGAGATACAGCGTTCGGATTCCGCCTACCGGCTGGATCTGGACGTCGAACGAACGCCACGATTGCCATCCGCCGGTGTTCGGGACTTGGCACGTGCCCAGCAGTTTCCCATCGGGCGCATCCAGACGAACCTCGATGGTCCCGCCGCTCGTCTCGGACGCGGCGCGAATCTCCAGTTGTGTGGTGCCGTCCCGGCCGAAGTCGACTCGCTCGTAGCGGACCCAGTCACCGTCATTGATCCAGCCGATGCATTGACCGCCTTCCGAGCAGTCCGCTGTCTGAATACCCTGCTGCGCCGTGAAAGAAGCGGCAGGAACTCTCCCGGCTTCCGCGCCGGCCGGCCGCAGCCAGGCGACGTTCAGCAGGTGCTGCCCGTCCCCAGGCGCGTAGCCGGAGGCCTGACCGATGGGTTTGAGCACATCGTCGAGCCTGGCTGCTTCGATGAGCCAGTGCCCGTTGAGGTAGACCGCGCCGGTGTGGTGGTCGCGCCCCTTGCCCTCGAACCAGTCGCCGTGGATCAGGTCGCGGTACGGATTGAAGTCGCCGAAGAAGCTATTGGCGATTGTGACCTTCCACGTGTCGTTCTGCACCTTCTGCCAGCCTTTGACGACCTCAGAGCCTTTGATGACGACCTTCTCGCCGGGTGCGGCCCGATACACGATACGTTCAGTGTCAGATGTTCCGCCCCGGGCCGGGGTCACCCGTTCGCGATACGTCCCCTCATGCACCGTGACGACGTCGCCCGGCCGCGCGACCTGGGCCGCCTTCGAGATCGTCCGGAACGGCTGCGCCGAAGAGCCGGCGTTCTCGTCGTTGCCCCCGACCGAGACATGATACTCCCGCGCCGAAACCACGGAAGCGAGCAGTGCCGCACAGAATAGCATGTGAAAAGCCTTCATAGTGGTCCTCCCTGGGGGTCACCCCATGTTAGCCTGGATGCTCGGATCTTCGCCGGCTTGTCCGCAGGCGGCGCGCCTATGCTACCATCATCCCGGCCGGGCGTCGAGCAATTCAAGGAGACTCGGGGCCTTTGGTGCGACCGGATCCTGGCCGCTGTGTAGGCCGAGCGTCCTCGCTCGTCCTTGGGGTGTCGTGCGGGGCCGCACGACCTACAGGTGGCCGGGAATGAATCGCGGGTCGTTCGCAAGCTCTTCAATGCGTTCCTTGTCCATGTCTTGTGTGTCGATGGTCGCGTTCAATACTCACGGTCTTTCAGGAGGCCGGGTTGAGGCGCGGGGTACAGGCCGTCGGCGCCGGCCCGCACGGGCGCGGGCGAATCGGCCGTCAGCTTGTCCACGTCGCGGGCGAACTCCTCCTCGCAGTTGAGCATTTCATCGTAAGTCACCATTTGCCCCGTGTGGACGGCCCGGCGGGCCATCGCGGTGACGAGGCTGGCCTCAGCGCCGCGTTTGGCTTCGTTGAAAGGCGTGTCGTTGCGAATCGCGTCGATCAGGTGGTCCCATTCGAGTTGATAGGGATTCGGCTCGGGCTGGGGAAACGCCCAGGTGAGATTGGCCCTGGCGAAGTCGTGACTCTTGTAGATGCGGCACTTGGCCGGCGTGTGCATGTGGGTCGAGATCACGGCCGCGCCCTTGGTCCCGTGGGCGTAGCTGGCGAATTCGCCGCGACAGCCCGCCATGGCGCGGACGTAGATGAACAACTTGGCGCCGTCGGCGAAGGTGCATTCAGCGTCGTAATGGTCGAAGTTCTGATCGACGTTTCCATCGCGATAGCAGCGACCGCCGGAGCCCTGAGCCTTGACCGGCCAGGCGCCCTTCATCCAGCAGCATTCGTCCACGTTGTGCGCAATGATGTCCTGGAAGAGGCCGCCGCTGGCCCACATGAAGCCCAGATAGTGCCGAATCTGCCAGAGCAACTCGCTGAGGTTGCTGTGGTTGGGACCTGTGAACCCCGCCGGACCGTGTTGCCGGTAGGTGCGCAGCGTCAGCAGGTCTCCGATCTGGCCGGACTGGATGCGGTCGTAGAGTTCCCAGCGGGCCTTGCAGTGGCGGCACATCAGCCCGACGCCCACCTTGAGGTTCTTCTTCTGCGATTCTTCGGCAAGCTCGAGCATCTTGCGCGTGCTCGGTCCATCGACCGTCACCGGCTTTTCCATGAAGACGTTGATCCCTTTCTGGATCGCATAGCGGAAGTGGACCCAGCGGAACGCCACGGGTGTCGTCAGGATCACGACGTCGCCCGGGCGGAGGCAGTCGATGGCCTTCTTGTATGCGTCCAGTCCGACGAATCGTCGCTCCGGCGGCACGTCGATCTGGTCGGCCCGATAGCCCATCACCCAGATATCGGCGGAGCCTTCCGTCCTTGGAACGCTGGCGGCTTCGATCAGACCGTTGTAGCTGTGCTGGAGGCGTTCTTCGAAGACGTCGGCCATGGCGAACAGCTTGACCGGGCCGTTCTTGACCGCCATGGCGTTGGCCGCCGCGCCGGAGCCGCGTCCGCCGCAGCCGACCAGCGCCACGCGGATCAAGGAATCCTCGCTCGCATACGCACGCGGCGACAATGCGCCCAGCAGCGCCGAAGCCGTCACGATCTGACCGCTGCTCTTGAGAAACGCACGACGGGACGAAAGCTTTGCCTTGGTGTTCTTCATGATCGATTCTCTCCTGTCCAATCAGTCGTCTACCACCATTTCGGATTGTCTTGCAGAAACTGCATGACGGCCTGGTACTTGGGGGCCTCGGCGGGGTCCTGGCCGTGGTATTCGAGCAGGCCCCAGGAGCCCCACTTGGAGTAGGTGCCCATCGAGCTGAAGATGGCCATCAGGGTGCCGCCGGACTGTTTCCAGCCGGCGAGGTAGTCGAGGTAGAGGGCCTTCATGTGCGGGTGGCGATTGGCGGCATGGAACAGTTGCATCATCTTCTCATTGTTTTCCGCGCCGCCGTGGCCGACGAGGTGCTGGCCGCCTTCGTAGGCGACCAGGCGCAGGCCGCGCTGCCTGGCGAGTTCCGCCTGGCGGGCCATCGTCTTGTTGCCCTCGGCGATGAACTCGGCACATCGGTCGAGTACCTCGTCTACGGTCATCTGCGCGACCTCATCCTGTCGCCTGGGGTCGCCAAGGGCGTTGCCGAAGTAGGGGGCGATGCCCAGGACATCGGCGTGCCGGTACGCATCCTCGAAGTCCATCACCTGCTCGCTGGTCCAGGGGTTGGCGCTCTGCGCGGCCAGCACGCGGACGAGGCGCTCGACGCCGCCGAAAACCTCTTCCCAGATGCGGAAGATCTCGATGGAACGCTTCGAGTAGTATCGTAGTTGGGCCTGATAGTCGTTGTCGCTGAGGCCCAGTTCCTTGCCCCTGTCGCGACAGTAGCGGGCCTGGGCGAAGATGCTGTTCCAGCATTCGTTCGAGTACTCGATGTAGATCTTCAGGCCGGGATCGAGCCGGGCCTTGACCATCTCGGCGAAGCTCCGCACGTAGTCGTCGCTCGCCATATGCGGCATGCAGAACCATGGATCGGCGCCGAGCGTGTTGCTCAGGCGGATCATGTACTCCAACGCGACGCCCGCGTCGGTGCCCTGCGTCTGAAACGTCGGCGTGGCGCGGTCCGCCCAGTCGGTTTGCTCCGAGCCGTTGGTGCGCTGGAAGTCCATGAAGCGAAGGGTACTGAATCGCTCCCATCGCTTGAGGAAGTCCGGATGGAAGGGCTGTTCGTCGTACGTCTCTTCGAAGCCGGGCAGGATCACGCGGATGTGGCGAACCGGGTCGCTCGGATTGGTCTCTGTGACGCGCAGCGTCAGCAGGTTCTGGTCCGCCTTGACGCGGATGCGTACCCGGCCGGGCCGCTCCTCGACCGTTTCGACGCCATAGGCGAATGCGATTTTGCCCCGGCCGTCGTACAGGCAGGTGTAGATGCCTTCGGGGTAGCCAAGCGCGGGCTGGCTCAGGACAATCGAGTCGGCGAACTGCCCCCCCCCGGCCAGCGAGCGGACGTAGCCGTCGTCGGTCAGATCGAGCGGGCCGCCCTGGGCGTAACCCTTGCCGGGGGCCTGGCTCTTGAAGGTCTGCGAGTGCTTGAACAGATCGACGAAGACGATCTCCGACGACCAGTACGTCACGCCGCCCAGGTTGATGCCCAATGACGCGTTGTCGTTCGGCGCCGCGCCGGCGGCACAGGCCGCGTGGCCTGCGGCCAGCAGGGTGATGCACAGGAGTCTTGCTCTCATCGTCTCTTCCTCAAGATCGTCCTCAGCGGGACAGCCTGGAGTGGAATTCAAAGGTCCCCGACTCGACCTCGAACACGACGCAGTCATCTTCCAGACGGACGAACCGGACGCAATCGCCCGAGTGAATCGTGCTCGGTCCTTCCTTGGCGAACTGCTCCTTGTCGCAGGGGACGTACACGGTGGCGGTGGTGTTCGTCGGGACGGCGACTTTCAGGGTGAAACGGTCGCCCTTGATGTCCCATGCGCTCTTGATCGTGCCGTACATCGATTCGTGCTCGGCCCGCACCCAGGTGATATCGCCGAGCCGTTGCGGCTTGATGACGATGTGCTTGAATCCGACCACGTCGGGACTGAGATTGATTCCCGCCAACGCCTGATAGAACCAGGCGCTGATGTGCCCGAACATGATGTGATTGCGCGACTCGCTGCCGTCCCACTTTTCCCAGAGCGTGGTGGCGCCCTGTTCGATCCAATGCCCCCAGCTCGGGTAGGTCGTCTGCGTCGCCATCTTATAGACGACGTCGGTCCGGCCGTTGGCGGTCAGCGCGTCGATCAGGTATTTGGTGCCGAGGATGCCGGCGTCGAGGTGATTGTCGTTCTGTTCGATGATCGCGACGAGCCTATCGACGACCCGCTGTCGCTCGGCGGGGTGGACGAGCCCGTGATAGAGCGCGCAGCTCATCGCGGTCTGCGTGCCGCCGGCGTAGAGGCCGGTCTTCGGGTCGAAGAACGCCCTGTTGAAGGCGTCGCGGATGCCCATGGCGAGATCGGCGTAGTGGCGGGCGTCGTCGGTTTTGCCCAGCATCGCCGCGACCTTCGAGACGATCAGCGCATCGCGGTAGTAGTAGCCGGTGGAGGTGACCTTGGCGGGTGTCTCCGTTTTGGCGGGCACCCAGTCGCCCAGGCCGATCGAGACGATGCCATTGTCGGCCTTGCTGGTGAGGTAGTCCACATAGCGTTTGAACCGCTCGTAGTGCTCGGTGAGGATTCGCGTGTCGTCGCGGTATTGGTACAGGTACCAGGGGATCAGCAGATACGCGCTGTCCCAGGCGGGCCCGTTGCCCCAGGCGTAGCCCCAGCCGGCGGTCGGGACGATGCCGGGCAACTCGCCGCTGTCGCGCTGCTCGTCCTTGAAGTCGGTCATCCACTTGGTGTAGGCGGCCGCCGCGTCGAAGTTGTAGAGCCCCAGTTCGGCCGCCAGATGGGCGTCGCCCGTCCAGCCGTTCTTCTCGCGGTGTGGACAATCGGTGGGGTAGCCGTGGTAGTTGCCGACATAGGACCAGAGCGTGCATCGTTGGATCTTGTTGAACAGGTCGTTGGAGCACTCGAAGAGACCGGCCTGATTGAATGCGGTGTGGACGATGCGGCCCTGGATCGTATCGGCGTCGGGCTTGCCGGGCAGGCCGGTCACCTGGACGTACTGGAAGCCGTGATAGACGAATCGCGGCTCCCACGTTTCCGTGCCTTCGCCCTTGAGGATGTAGGTGTCGGTCTGAAACGGTGTGCTCTTGGTGTGTACCGCGATGTCCTTCTGGTCGATGGTCCCGTCGTCGGCGAGGCGCTCGGCGTACTGCATCACCACCTTCATCCCGGCCGAACCGGAGACCTTCAGCCGGGCCCAGCCGGCGATGTTCTGCCCGAGGTCGAAGACGTACACGCCGGGTTTGGGCTCGGCGATCTTTACCGGCCTGAGCGTACCCGTGACCTGAATCGGCGGCATCATCTGGGCGCTGAGCGTGCCCTTGGGACCGGGGGCGACTTTCGCCAGCGACCAGTTCGCGTCGCTGATGCCGGCGGTATTCCAACCGGGGATCTCACGCCGGGCGTCGTAGGTTTCCCCCTGGCGGATGCAGTTGAACGTGATCGGACTCGGCGCGACCCGCCATGTCTCGTCGCTGAGGATCGTTCGTATGGAGCCGTCGGCGAACGTCACTTCAAGCTGGCACCGCAGCGTCGGCCGGGCCCGCCAGGCGGCCTTGTTGAAGTCCCACGCCGCTTGGGCGTCCATGTCGTACCAGCCGTTGCCCAGGACGACCGCGATGGCGTTGAACTCGCTCTTGAAGTGCTCGGTGACATCGTAGGTGACATAGAGCGCGCGCCGGTCGTAGCGTGTGAACGCCGGGTCCAGGACGTGGTCGCCCACCTTGCGGCCGTTCAGGTGCGCTTCGTGGTAGCCGAGCCCGCAGAGATAGAGCCGTGCCTGTCGGATCGGCTTGGACAGAACGAACGTCTTGCGGAAGATCGGCGCCGGCGGCATGCCCTGGTCGTCCGTGTCCGGCGCGGCGATCCATTTGCCCTGCCAGTCGTCGGGTTCGAGCAGGCCCATCTCCCACGTCGCGACGGCGCTGAACGGACTGGGCTTGTCGTCCTTGTCCCAGACGCGGATCTTCCAATAGCAACGCGCGCGCGACGTCAGCGGTCGGCCGGCATAGGCGACCTGGATCGACTGGTCTGATGTCACCTTGCCCGTGTTCCACAGGTCGGCGCGATTGTCTCTGAGCAGTTCTTCATTGCTGGCAACGAGGATCTGGTAGGCGATCTGCTTCTGGCCTCGCCACGCCGATTGGAGCTTCCAGCTCAGACGCGGCTGCGTCACGTCGATGCCGAGCGGATCGCAGAGGTATTCGCATCGCAGATCGGTCACCCGCACATCACTGCTCAGTGTGGGCAGGGGCAGGTTGACGGTCGGCAGGTTCAGCGCCGTGGCGGAGACCGCCGCGATCTGGATCAGGAGCATGGTTGCCACTTGCGTCATGGTCGTGTACCTCCAGTACCGGATTGGAAAGACTCCTCAGGACCGCCATTGTGGCGCAAGGCGCCGCCGAACGCAAGGTTCAATCGTGCGCAGGCGGACTGTGGGCGTGGGGGCGACGGGTGGTAGCCTCAATCCCGCAGGGCTTGGGGATGGCAGGCGTCTGGGCCGTGAGCGGCCAGACGTGACTTGCGGGACGAATGGCAGAGGTTACTGGGGGGCCGGCGGGCGGCGGCGTTCGACGAGCAGGACGCCCTTGGCGGCGGCCAGGCGGACGCTGTTGGATTGGTCCTGGAGCATATCGGGCAGATGACGCAGCAGGCT
This sequence comes from Phycisphaerales bacterium Planc_01, assembly GCA_001603075.1. Lineage (GTDB taxonomy): Bacteria > Planctomycetota > Phycisphaerae > Sedimentisphaerales > Anaerobacaceae > Anaerobaca. The sequence goes on from LVBB01000044.1 coordinate 23,496, forward strand.
GGACGTGCCGATCTCGCCGATGGCCAGAGCGGTCCAGACGCGGACGCGCTCGGCGCTGGTCGGGTCCATGTTGGCCAGGAGGTTCTTGCTGATGACGGCCTGGACCTCGCGCTCGCCGATGGTCTGGCCGAGCTTGCCGAGCTGAGCGGCCGCGGCCAGACGCACCTCGAGCACGGCGTCGTCGAGCAGCGTGATGATTGCGTTCTTGGCCTCTTCGGTGCCCAGGGCGCCCATCCCGCGAATGCCGACGATCCGGTCGTCGGCATAGGCGCTGATCAACTGCGTCCAGAGCTTCGGGTAGATCCGCGCGTCCTTGAGCATGGCGATCGACTCGACGGTCTGGAGCAGTACCTTGTCGGCCGAGTCCTTTCGCTGCAGGATCCAATAAAGGTAGCGCAAGGCTTCCTGCTGGCCGCTCTTGCCGAGCAGCAGGGCGGCGTTGGCCCGAACCGTCTGGTCTTCGCTGGCGACCGCGTCGCGGATCACCTGGAAATAGGCCGGCTGGCCGAGTCTCATCAAGGCGTAGGCGGCGGCCAGTCGAACGTTCTGGTCCTGATCGTTCAGCAGGATGCCCACGTCCTCGCGGGCCAGGTTGTACTGGAGATCGCCCACCGCCAGGGCCGCGAGAAATCGCACGGGGATGGCCGGGTCCTGGAGCAGCCTCTGGGCCCTCGGCATCATCTGCACCTCGCCGGTCGTCGCGATTACCTCCACCGCATTGGACCGGATGCGCGGGTCCGGATGGGCCAGGCCGTCAAGCACGATCTGTCGCGCCACCGTTGGGGGGTCGCCCGGGATAGGCTGGAACGGAGGCGAGGTGTATTCCGGCATGGCCGGGGGGCTCTGAGCCGCTGGTTGACACCCACAGACGGCGGCGAACAGGCAACCGACGGCGAAGATCCGGCATGATGCGCGTGCGTGCTGCATATCGAGAACCCTGAAATCCTGGACCGTTCCTCTGGATCAGGCCGCTCTCTTCGACGGCCTTCGGGTCCTGCGCCGAGCCAGGCCAACACTGGCGGGCCCGACCAGGACGGCAACGAACGCGACGGCACAGCCGGTGTCCAGCCACTGGCCATGCCGGCTGTAGAACGTCACCCTGTTGTCTATCGGCATTTTGTCGAGGAACCATCCGGGCATTCCGGTTCGTTGCATCGCTTCCGGAGGGAATCCCTCGCTCGAAGCGATTGGTGCGTTGCGGATGCGGCCGGAAGAATCGATCAGGCAACTGATGCCTGTGTTGACGCTGCGCAGGATGGGAAGGCGGTTCTCCACCGCTCGAAACGCGCAAATTGCGGCGTGCTGGGGCAGTTCGGTGCTCGGAATCACGCGGGGCGGGTCATCCAGGAAGCGAACGAACCAGCCGTCGTTGCTGATGTTGACCAGCCAATCGACCTGTTTTCGGCCCTTCTTGTCGAGGGCGAAATTCCGGGCAACGTAGGGGATTGCGTCCTCATAACAGATGATCGTGCCGAAACGGTACGTCGATCCGGACGCCGGCGGTGCGACGTTCGGCCCGCCATCGTGAATCGGCGCGATCACCTCATAAACCGTATAGGACGTGCCGTGTTCGAGAGAGTAGTCGTAGTTGTACTGCTCGGGGGCGAAGCGTTTGAGCTGCTGGTAGAGCCAGTTGAAGCTGCGTCGGAAGGGGATGTATTCGCCGAACAGGACCAGGTGAATCTTGTCATATCGCTGCGGATCGCGCGTGCCATCGGGCCGATAAAGATAGGCGGAGTTGTATTGGCCCAGAAACAGTTCGCCCTGGGGGTCCTTCATGACCTCGCCGCCGTAGGCGCCGACGAGCAGATAGGCGGTGTCCCTGGCGTGGTTGATGAGGGCCTCGTGGAAGGCCATGTCCTCTTCGGGCGCCGGCGAGAGGTAGGGCCAGAGCTCCGGCTGCAGGAAGGCCTGGACCATCGTCTCGGGCCAGACGATCAGTTCGGCGCCGGCGGCGGCCGCCGCCCGGCTCATCACCATCAGATCGTCGAACAGTTGATCGCTGGCACTGAAGCTGCGCTTGACCGATTGCGGCACGTTCGACTGCAGCGCTGCCACCAGCGGGCCGTCCGTAACGACCTCGGCCGTCTGCCTGATGCGCCAGTGTCCGTAGGTGGCGGTTCCAGCCACGGCCAGAACTGTCGCCACCGTTCCGATGGCGATTCGCGTAGGGTGGGCACCGCACACCTTTTCTTTGGCCACGTTGTCGAGCTGGTGTGCAATGCACACCCTGCGAGTTGAAATCCACCATTGGACCCAGTCCACCACAACGCCATTGACGGTGGCGACGAGGAAGGAAACGCCCGCGACACCGAAGAGGTCGGAGATCTGGATGAACGTCAGGTTGGCGTATTGGCTATGACCGAGCAGCCGCCAGTAGAAGCCGCCCAGGGGGAAGCCCTGGAGCCGCTCGGCGCCGACAACGAGGATGGGCAGTGCCAGCGTCATCGGGACGTTCCACATCCTTGCCCAGCGAATCGCCAGGGCCAGCAGGGGCCAGAGCACGGCTACGTACACGCCCATCGCGAACCAGCCGGGGATGGTGATGGGTGCGATCCAGTAGATATTTGCCAGCCAGTACGCCGTGCCGACCAGCCATGCGAGAACCGCCAGCGTCCGCTGCCGGATCTCAGGTCGGCACACCAGTGCGAACGGCGCGATCGCAACCCACGCGAGGAACGACCCATTGACGGGCGCTTGGATTGCGCTCAGCAGCAAAGCCGAGACCGCCAGTGGCAGGGTCAGTGACAGAAGGCTCTTTCTCATCGAAGACGGCAGTCCATGCCAAACCGGCGCAGTCCGATCCCGCGTGCGATTGCTGCGCCGCACAGAATTCGGTTCTTCAGATCGATCATGGGCGTATTCTACCGTCGCGCGGGACACTGGCAAGCCCAATCGTCGCGTCGCTCAGGCGCCCGTCGCCGGATGGAACCGGGGCCTGGATCGAATCGATCCAGGCCCCATACGGTGCTTGGCCTCTGCGCCGAGTCGCCGGGTGTGTGTTGGAACACCTTGGCTCACGGGCGGAGCGTTCGTCTTATTCGGTGTCGACAGGACGTCCGAACCAGATGTCGTCGATGTAGATCAGGCCGGCGCCCCCGACGGTCGGGCTGTTGCGATTTCCGACACCGATCGCCATCGTCTCGACCCTCGTCAGGTTGACGCCGGCAAGGTCGCTGAGGTCGATTCGCCACGGCTGCCACTGCGGTCGTGCGGTGACAGCGGCATCAGGATGCGTCACCACGGCGACCGCTCCGGAGGCGTCTTCCAGCGCGACGTAGAGGGGCCCCGGCGTGCTGCCTTCCGGCTGCGTCGCGCCGATGCCGCTGACCTGCCACTGGCCTGTCACGTTGCCCGTTGTGGAGATGTTCGAGAATTCCGCAACCGTCGAGATCGCCGCGTCATGGCTCGTTACCGCCAGGCCGATGTAGACGTTGGCGGTCATGGAAATGGAGACCGGGGTCGTGGACGCGATTTCGACCCATGTGACGCCGTCGGCGGACCGCTGCGCCGTGAACGTATTGCCTGCACGGATCAGCTTCACCCAGTAGGGGGCCACGATCCCCGCCGCATCGCTGTTGTAGCTGGTGGTGTTGGCCACCGGACGGCGCTGGAACGAAATCCCGTTGGCCGGTGTGACGGCGACAAAGGCGTGCGTTGAGCCGGGTTCGAGGCTCTCGCGGATCATCACGCCGGCCTTGGCCCAGTCGTGGCTGTGGGCGATGCTGTCGACGCGAGCGACGATAGTCCCGTCGCCGCTGAGGCTCCTGTAGACGTAGCGGAACTGATCGGTACTGTCCCAGATGTCCGTGCCGATGGCGCTGATGATGATGTTGCCGGCCGGGCTCTCGAAGAACCCCGGAGCGCTGCCGTAAACGTGCACGACGAGGGCGTCGGCCCCGTTGACGGTCCAGTCCCGGGCCGTCTCGAAGCTTCGCGCCGTCTCGGAGTACCAGGGCGAGGTCGTGTTGTCGTACGCCAGGGGCATGGACTGGTGCCCTCCATGAACGATCGTTCGCTCGGCAAAGGGGGCTTCCAGATGGCCGACGAACGATCCGGTGCCATTCTCCCAGCCGTCGATCCATGTCTGGAAGATGCCCTGCCCGGCGTCGAGATCGTCGGTGTAGCTCTCGAAATCATCGATCACGACGTACGGCTGTGTGGAGAAGCTCCACAGCGGGCCCGCCCAGACAGCCGGTGTTGCGTCCGCGTTGATCTCGTCGACCTTCCAGTAATAGGTGGTTCCGAGGTCGAGAGCCCCGAGGTCGTAGCCGGTCTGGCCGACCGTGTCGATCAGGGCTGTTCCATCGATCACACCTGTCTCATCCGTGCCGAAATAGAGGTTGTGCGAAGCCGCCTCGCGGCCGGCCCGCCAGTGCAGGACGACGTTCGGGTTCACGTCCGTCGCGCCGTCGGCCGGCTGGGGCTGCCGGGCCTGGACGGGGACGTAGAAGAAGCGGACTTCGCTGAGCCCGTACTGGCCGAGAGCGCCCCAGCCGCTGACGGCGGTCAGCCGGACGAACCGAGCCGCGACACCGCCAAGGTCCACCGTCGTGTTGTGTGCGTAGTTGGCCGTAGAGGGGCCTTTGGCGAACTCGACCTCGCCCAGCGCCGTCCACTCGATGCCGTCCGTCGAGCATTCCACGAGGACCTGCCGAAGCCCGAATCCGAGGACGGCCTCAAACTGCACGTTGTAGTTCCAGACCCACAACTCGTGGAGCTTGTAGAGGCGATCGAATTCGTACTGAATCCAGACAGGCCCGGCGGCCTCTGGGGCGGTCAGCCACATGTCTCTATCGGTCAGCGAGTGCCGATCCTCGTCGTTCAGTCCGGAGCCGTTGACGGTGTTCTCGGGTCCGGCGCCCTCGACGGCGGGCACGTTGCTGGTGGCGACGACCCCCTGGATCGGATAGGCCAGCGGCTCGGTGGTGAATGCCCATGTGGCGCCCTTGTAGATAGCGAAATCGGGTGCGCCGTTGACTTCATCGACGCGCCAATAGTAGGTCTGTCCGATGTCGAGCAAACCCGGCGGGTCATAGCTGTTGGCGTCCTGGCCCTGGCTGGCGAGCAGGCCCATCGGGTTGGTCCGGCTGGCCTCGTTGACGTCGTCGAACACCGTACCGAAATAGACGTCGTGTGTCCGGGCAAACTCACCCGGCGTCCAGCTCAGAACGACGTCGCGAACGACATCGGTGGCCCCATCGGCAGGGCTGGGGTTCTCAGCGATGGGCTCGTACGTGCCTTCCATGACGCCGGCCAGCTCCGTCGCCGACAGGGCCCGGTTGTAGATCCGCGCATCGTCGAGGCGGCCGACCAGCAGGTGGGTCGGCACAGCCAGGTCGCGCCCGGCCCCGAGAAGAAGCCGGCCGTTGCTGGACTCGATCCGGCCCGACGCACCGGCCGTGATCAGGGCCGCGCCGTCGAGGTAGATGGTCTTCGTCTGGCCGTCGTAGGTGGCGGCGGTATGGTGCCATTCTCTGTCAAACAGGGCCGCGGCGGCATTGGTGGCTGTGGCCGTCCATTCCGTCGGCGCCCCCGTCGTCTTGAAGCCGAGCTGCTGGTTGGGCCGGTTGTAATACAGAGCGAACGTGTCGATATTGGGACCGCCCCGCATGATGATGCCCGACCAGTCGGGATAGGTGAAGTCGGGGTCGGCCCGGACCCAGGCGGCCAGCGTCACGGCGCTGGTGACGTTGAAGACCGTGCTGCTGCCGCAGTCGATGTAGTCACCGCTGCCGTCCAGAAGCACCGCTCCCCGCAGGATGCCGTCGGCGACGAAGGTCGCGCTGCCCTGCAGGGCGCCATGGTTGCCGTTTCCCGAGGAGTCGAAGGCCGTTGCTCCCGAACCCTCGTCGAATTTCCACCAGCCGATGAGGCTGGGATCGGCCGCCTGGACGACGCCGGTCAGGACGACGGTCGCTGCGGCAAGCATGAAGATGCGATGGCTGAACATGTCGATCCTCCTTCAGAAATGGGTATGTGCCCGCCTCGGTGACGCGCCGGAGCGTATGTGGACGGACTCTGCGGACGGTGCCGCAATCGAACCTCCGATTCCAGATTGCCCTTCACCACCATGCCGACAGTGCCGCGCGCCGCCGAAGGGGACGCGCGAAAGCTCGGCCGCGTTGCGACGACCTGATTCTACCGGATCGAAGCTGTCCTTTCAATCCTATCGTCGGTGCGTGCGTCGTGGGCGAGAGTCTATCGACGTTTGAAGAGATTGCCGGGCAACTGCCGGATGAGCCCCTTGAGGCGAAGTGTCATCAGAGTGGCGTTGACCGTTCCGGGGGCCAGATCGGTCCGGTCGATGACCTGGTCGGTGTGGAGCGGTTCGGTGCCGAGAGAGTCGTAGACCTTCTTCTCATGGCCCTTGAGGGTAAGCGGGGCCGTCTCGAACAAGGGCGCCTCGGCCTTGGCCGCCGCGTCCGTGGCGGCCTCCGTGGTGTGCTCTTTGAGTTGCTCGCCCACGTAGCCCAGGGCCTCCATGACATCCTCGACCGATTCGATGAGCTTGGCACCCTGTTTGATGAGCTGGTTCGGCCCTTTGGCGAGGGGCGAATCGATCTTGCCCGGCACCGCCATGACCTCGCGGTTGCTGTCGAGCGCCGTCTTGGCGGTGATCAGCGCCCCACTGCGCAGGCCCGCCTCGATGACGATCGTTCCCAGAGACAGCCCCGCGATGATGCGGTTTCGCGGCGGGAAGTTCTCGCTCAGTGGCTCGTATGGAAGCGGAAGCTCTGAAATGCAGGCGCCGCTTTGGCTGACGAGATCGAAGAGCCTGGCATTCTCCGGCGGAAAGACATTGGCCAGCCCGCAGCCCTGGACAGCGATGGTTCGGCCCTCGGCGGCCAGGGCCCCGTGGTGGGCGGCAGTGTCGATTCCGCGAGCCAGGCCGGAGACGATGGTAAAGCCTGATGCGGCGAGAAGATGCGATAGACGAGAGGCCTGCTCGGTTCCGTAGATGCTCGCCCGCCTGGACCCCACGACGGCGATGGCCAGGTTGTCCTGGCGGCCCAGTGTCCCCTTGACGTACAGGACCGGCGGCGGATCGTAGATCTGCTTGAGCAAGGGCGGATAGCGCGGGTCGGCCATGTGGACGATCCAGACGCCGAGCTTCTCGGCCCGTTCCAGCTCGGCGCGAGTATCGAACCGGTCTCGTGTGGCGACGATCCGCTCGGCGGTCTTGGGACCGATCCCCTCGATCCGCGCGAGGCCGCCGGCCGAGGCGCCCAGGGCCGCATCGACCGAGCCATAGAATTTGAGCAATCTGGCGAACGCAACCGGCCCGACTCCGTCGGCGCGGATCAGCTTCATCCATCTGTCGATCTCGGGCGAATTCTGCGGAATCTGCGTCATGATCGTTGTCCTTGGATCCGGCTGTAGGGGTCCATCCCCAAGTAGTGGTCTGCGTCCAGACCCGCCAAAGCCGGACAAAACGCTCGACGTCTCGCGGTCCGTATGGGATAATCCCTCCAGAGTTGATTTGCCCGGCAGGCTTGGAGGACTATGAAGAAGGCGAAGATAGAGATTGGCAGTGAAGGTCGCGTCGCGATTGTCTCGTTCACGAGCAGTTGCCTCAGCGACGTCGAGGAGATCACGGACGCCTCGGCCCGGATCCGACAGTACGTCCAGGCCAATCCGCCACACGAGATCATCTTCGATTTCTCCGGCGTCAAGTTCTTCTCCTCGCAGGTCCTGGGGCTGCTGCTGGAGGCCCGAGGCTACGTCAAGCCGCACGGCGGCCAGGTGGCCGTCTGCGCCCTGGATTCCCAGTTGCAGCGCGTTTTCCGAATCACCAATCTCGACCGCATCTTCACCTTCTACCCCGACCGCCAGGCCGCTCTTGCCGCATCGCCGGCCCTCGACGGGTAGAATCGGCGATCATTTATGCCTCCACACCTCCGTCGCAGGCCGCCGGCCTGGGGGTTTCAGTCAAGAGTTCCATAACTCATCGAGTACGACTGGCCGTCCTGTCCGACTCGGACAGTCACGGTGGCCGGCTCCGAGAAACCGCCCGTTGGAGCAATCCCTCCGTCGCCAACGCGAAACGTGAAGCGATCGACGCCCGCGAAGCCGGCGGTAGGGCGGTAGACGACCTGGTTGCCGAAGGCTTTGACTCTGGTCTGTACGGCGATCGGTGTTCCATCGGGGTGCTCCAGCGTGCCGCGTTCCGGAAGGCTGAGAATCTCATAGGTCAGCACGCCGGGGTGTTCGGGCAGCCCATCGTCGGTTCCGTCGAGCGTGACGGTCACGGGAACGTTCGGGGTTGTACTGATCTGCATATCATGGGCCTCGGGCCGAATCCCGACGGGTACCGGTGGCCAGAGCGGTTCGGCGTCGGGATTCGGCGCGTAGGTGATCTCGAGCCTGGCGGCGCGGTCGTCATACGCATCGTTGCAGGCGAAGAACGCCAGGTCCTGCCCGTGGTCATCGGCGGGAAGATAGAGGATGGTCAGGGCATTGCCACGCGACCAGTCGCGCCGGTCCACAATCTCCTGAATGACCGCGCTGATGTCGGGGCTGGGGCAATACACCCCGCGTGTCCAGACGTCGGATGGCTGCCAGGTCCAACGGACCGAGGCGGCTGTGGTGGGCAGCGAGAAGAGGCGTCGGCCGGCGCCCGTGAAGTCCGGGGCATCGCCCACGGCCTCGGCCGAGACAAGGCCGTCGACGGAACGCACGATCGCGCCCGTGTCCATGCAGAGCAGGAGCCGGGCGTTGACGATCTCGCTGTGAGGCGGGATGTCGATATTTCGGAATCGCATGCCGCTGCCGTACTTGCCGATGCTGAGCGTTTCTGAGAAGACGACTGGATTGCCGGCGGCCCCAAACGCGTCGTCGGCGGCCGCAACGACCTGGAACCGGCGCGTGACCATGTGCCTGACTCGAACCCTCACCGTGGCTGTGTTCGACGTCCCTCCGCGCGGGCGGGTGCCTCCATCGTCGGCGTAGAATGTGAAGCCGTCGTCACCGGCAAAGCCTGCGTCCGGCGTGTAGACGACCTGATCGTCCGAATCGACGAACGTTGTCGGTTCGCTGACCGGAACGCCGCAGACGCTCAGCGTGCCATGCGCGGGAAGCGAGGCGATCGTATAGCTCAGCGGCATCGGCAGCCCGTCGTCCTGACACGGCAGGGCGATCGTCAGTGGCTGGCCCGACGACCCGTAGAGCTCCATATCCTGGGCCGTTGGAGGGGTCTGGCCCGGCTGTGGCGGAGCGGGCGGCGCCGGCGGCTCGTCGGACGGTGGTGCAAAGACGATCTCCAGCTTCGGCGCCAGGTCCGGATTGTAGTCCCAGGAGTAGAAATGCGGACTGTGACCACCTTGTTCCTGACCTACGTACAGCAGAACGATGGCGTTGCCGCTGGAGAAGCCAGGACGGTCGGTGACTTCCTGGATCACCTCGGCGATGTTGGGACCTGTGTGCCAACGATACCCGGAGTCCTCTCCGGGCCAGTCCCAGCGTACGAACGCCTCCGTTCGAGGCCGGTCCCCTATCTCGGGATTGCTCATCCCGAAATCAAGGGCGTCGTCGGCCGCTTCGGCGTGGACGACGGCTCTGCCCGCATAGTGACCACTGCCATGGAGGCTCAATTGGGCGCGGAAGATCGTGCTGCCGTGCGGGACGGCGACGCCCTGGAAACGCACGGCAGTGGTGTATTGTCCAAGATCGAGGAATCTGCCGGATGCAAGCTGGTAGCCGCGTCCACCGAACGCATCGTCGTTGGAGGCACAGACTTGGTACACGATTGTGACCAGGTTCCTGACGGTGATCGTCGCTGTGGCGATGTTGGACAAGCCTCCCGCCGGGCGCGTACCGCCGTCGTCCACATAGAACGTGAACTCGTCGGCCCCTGTGAATCCGGCGCGGGCCCGATAGACCACTTGGTCGGCGTGATCTGCCAGCGTCCCTGGTTGGGTGATTACGCTGCCGTCCAGAGTCTCCAGGGCGCCGTGCTTGGGCAGCGAGGCCGACGCGTACGTCAGCGCGCCCGGCGGATCGGGAAGGCTGTCGTCCTGTGCCGCCAGGGTGATGGTTGTTGGCTGCGCCGGCGATGCGAAAGCTGTCACGTCGTGGGCCTTTGGTGGTCGGCCGCGAAAGAGCGGCTGGTTCGAGATCAGCGAGTAATACTGCTCGTCGTATCTCAGGTTGCCCTTACACGAAATCCGGACCTCGTAGAGTCCTCGCTCGCTCGGTGTCAGGAGGCAGACCTGCTCGACGTTGTCGCGGGTATTGTCGCCTGTCTTGGCCGGCGATGTCGGTTCGGCGGGGTTCAGGATATACGGATAGTAGACCGTCGATCCATCGGGGCCGATTACGCGCAGGTCCAGATCGTGAATCAACCGGCTGGTCGGATCGTCCGAGAGTGTTGTACCGACGCCCGGCGGGTCCGTCCAGCAGAGCGTCACGCGGATCGGTTCGTCGGTGTCGGCAACGAAACCGACCCGATGCTCGTTGGGTCCACGCCAATCGAACATGCCTTCGCGGATCGTCTCGCCGCGCGAGTCCTCGGAGGGCCTCGTGATGGTCTCGACGGCGGCTCGGGTGTTCATCAGTCCCCAGCCGTACTCGTAATCGGGTCCCGGCCGTCCGACGTCGTCGGCGGTGTGGATGATGAGGCCCTTGAGTGTGCTGGCCCGCATCGACCGGCCCGGGAAGAGTCGGCTGTAGTGCTGGATGAGCAATGCCGCCGAGCCGGCGGCGTTGGGACTGGCCATGCTGGTGCCGCTGTATGCGTCGTAGGCATCATCAGACGAGTCCGTAGCCGAGTAGACTCCGACGCCCGCTGCGACGATGTCCGGCTTGACGCGTCCGTCGTCCGTCGGCCCCCAACTGCTGAAATCCGTCATGGCCGCACAGGACAGGTCGCGGATCCCCTCTGAAACGGAGCCGTGTACGGCCCCCACGGTCATGATGTTCTTGGCTACGGCGGCGAAGGAGATCGTGTCGTACCCGCCTTTCGCCTGGCCGTCGCCCAGGGGGCAGGTTTGCTCGCTGTAGACGATCTCGTGCCAGCCGCCGCCGGCGCGGTAGTAGACGGTCTCGCCTTCGGTCGGGCTGTCTCCCCGGTCGTTTCCCGCCGCGGCAAAGGCCAGGTAATAGGGGTGATGGTGCGCCAGTTGATCCCAGGTCGATGCAACGCTGCTATAGCGGCCGAACCAGTTGTCGTGGAATCCGGGTCCCATCGAGCCACCCCACCAATGCCATCCGATGCGGCCGCTCAATGCCTTTGTGGCGTGGTATTCCCAGCCGGCCAGGATGCCGTAGGAGTGGTTCGAAAGGAAGATCGCGTTGGACTGTCCGGGCAACCTCGCGGCGCGCGTCGTCATCGTCCCCGTATCGTCGTTCCAGTTGTAGGATTCGATGCGCACACCCGGGGCCATGCCTTTGGCCGAGGGGACCACGCCCGTCGCCCCAATCGTCCCGGCCACGTGCGTCGAGTGGGCGGATGTGACGAACGAGTTGCGGATCATGACGCGGGATTGCCCGTCGGGCCCCTGGAATTCCTGGTGTGTCTTTCGTACGCCGGCGGCGTCCCACACCCCCACAATCAGGCCGTCACCGTCGAGGTTCCACGGCAGGATGTCCCTGACGCGATCGGTCTGGAGGGCTACCGCGGCGTTGATGTTGGCTGTGACATAATAGACGGGCCTGCCGTCGGACAAGGCCATCAACTCGCAGGTTCGTTGCCCGTTGTCACAACGGATGGGCGCGCGGTGCCGGAGGGCCCACTCGATTGCCTCGGCTTTCTGTGCCCGGCTTCGGGCGGCAAGCCGGGCTGCGTACGCCTCATGGGCCGCCGGTCCAGTCAGAACCGTCGGCTCTTCGGCGTTCGCCCGCCGAGGCCCCCGGTCGCTGCCAATCACCGTCAGGGACAACAGGATTGCCACCGCCGCGATGGGTACGCCGATGCGTTTCGTTCGGACCTGGGCAGCCCGGCGTGTCGGATGATGATGTCCCCGATCGGTCTGGATCTGCATGGGTGCCGTTCTCCTCTCAATACAGCCCGCCAGTGTGTCGCTTCTTTCCGAGCAATGGGCGTCTCCCGTCGTATGCTCTGGGGCGGGGTACACACGCATCCCGCTTCCGACGGTCTCCATCACCTGCATTGTACGGGGATTTGCATGCGGTGTCAATCCCGAATTGCCGCTTGCTGTTGACTCGATACCGGGCAAACGGGTATGATGGATGTGAGGTCGCGCTGGTTGTTCGATGGTCTTGAGCGAGTGTTTGGGATCGCGGGAGTTCGTGACAGAATTGGGGGACATCACTTTCGATGCCTATGCGGCCGAAGGTGCGTTTGACGTACGATCAGATTCGTCTTGGAACAGGAGGGAGCATGAAATCACTGTCTTTTTGTAACCACCGCTATTCCTGCATTTTGCGGCATTTCGATGCGGCTGCCATTCACTCGTCTGCGGCTGCCCTGCTGTTGTCGGCGGGCGTGGCGTTCCTGGCCTGGGCCGCTCCGGCCGTCGGTGCGGCTGGGCCGTTCGTGCCGCCGGCAGCGCCGGCGGTGGCGCCGGTGATCAGCGGCGTCTATCCCAACGACCTGGACGGCAATCGGATCGACGACGATCTGGACGAACTCGACGCGGCCCAATCGTCGTCGGGATTGTTCGAGGCGGGTCGGTCCCTCGCGCCGCTTTCGGGTGCACGTGTCGTCGATGTCGAATTGATCTTTGACGAGCCGGTCACGCAGGGGCAAATCGATTCCTTCACCCGATTGGGTGGCGAGATCACCTACATGTTCCGGGCCGTCTCGTACGGCTGGAACGGCCGCATCGCCCGGGATCGCGTCGCGTCTCTGCCTTCCGCCATGGGGCCGTCGCTCGTTCTGGTGACGCCGAAGGTTCGACAGGTTCGCCTCCACATGGATCACGCCACGCAGACCGGGCGGGTGCGACCGGTCTGGCAGCCGGGATTCGCCGCCAGTGTCGCGGGATTCCGGGGCGATCCCAATACCACCATCGCCATCGTCGATACGGGAGTGGATGCCGCACACATGGATCTGGCAGGGCGTTGTGTCTACTGGAACGACATCAGCGGTGACTACGAACCCGATCCGGTCGACTACAACGGACACGGCAGCCTCGTCGCGGGGGTGGCCGTGGGTACGGGCGACAGTGGCGGCGCCGAGCCGTTCGAGCTGCGTTATACCTATTCGGTGGACGCGTTCAGTTGGCTTCACGTTGTCGAGCCGATCCATCTGCCGGCCGGGCCGGTCACCGTGACCTCCTCGGCCCGGTGGGATGGGCCGAGCGCCTGGCTGGACCACATCCGGTGGCGCAAGGGGACCCTGGTCGACAGTCCGCAGTGGATCGGGACCGGGGCGGAAGGGCCCGGCGGGCTGACCATCACCCACACGTTCGAGGCCGACCCGGAGTACCTGTTCGCTCCGATTCTGGCCGACTACGACGACCGCTACCTCTACAACGTCTCCGTCGTCACTCGCGTGTCGCCATATCCAGCGGTGGGTGACGGGTTCAATACGTTTTCCGGGGTTGCACCGGGTTGCATGTTCGCCGCCGTCAAGTTTGCCATGCGCAGCGGGACAACGTTCGAGGATGGTGTGGATACGGCGATCGACGATCTGGTGGCGCGCCGCAGCGAGAAGAACATCAAGATCATCAACGTCAGCGCCGGACTGGTCGATAGTTGGGGACTGCCCGCTCAGAGCGTCTCCCTGCGGGACAAGGTTTCCTCGGCGGTTCGCAGCGGTGTGATTGTTGTGGCGGCGGCGGGAAATAGCGCCGCCGATCCCTATGAACAGACCCGGCGGATGTCCGACCCGGCCCGCACCGCCCTGGCCATCACCGTCGGCGCCTCCAACGACGACAACGCCCTGACCGATTACTCCACGTACGGGTTCGCCAACCCGCGGTCGTATACGGCCGAGGATTTCAAGCCCGATCTCATCGCGCCGGGAGGTTCGTACTACCACACCGGCATCATGTCCGTCGACAGCGGCTCGACGGACGGCGGACTCGGCCCGGATATCGAGCCCGACGACTACACGGCGTCGGAAGGCACGTCCTTTGCCAGCCCGTACGTGGCGGGCTGCGCGGCCCTGGTCATCGAGGCCATGGAACGCCAGGGGACTCGGTGGGATTTCCATTCCGACCGCCATCCGAGACAAGTCAAGATGCTCCTGTGTGCGACGGCCTGTGAGACGAATGCCCCGCGTGAAAACGGACAATCGAACCCGACGTTGCAGCGGGCCTCCGGCGGTCCGGACGGCTTTCCGGTCGGCAAAGACCGGTTTGAAGGATACGGTCTGATCAACGCGGATGCGGCGGTCGAGGCCCTTAGCCTGTCGTATACCCCCGCGACCTCGATCCGCGAGGAACTGGGATCGGGCCCCGGCGATCGTCGAGTCTGGGCCCGGACGGTCCATCTGGCCGCCGGGACCGCCTTGGACGTGATCCTGGACAACCCGGTCGAGGGAGATTTCGATCTCTATCTCTACCGCATGACTCCCAGCGCCTCGGGGACCCCGGTCCTGCTGGCCTCCAGCGCGAATCCGGGGGCCGGCGCCGGTGAATCACTCACCTACACGTCCGGCTCCGAGGCGGCCGCGCTGCTGGTAGTCAAACGGGTCTCCGGCTCCGGCCCGTTCGATCTGCACTCCGTGCAGACCGAGCCTGTGGCTGTCCTGCCCCAGTAGATCGGAGCATCGTGGCAGCGTGCCCACTCCAGAGCGATACCTTTGCTGCGAACGGGAGATGTCCCCGTGACGCTGGCGAAATTCAGGTTGACCTGGAGGGGCAAAAAGCGTAGTATAATGGACGGGGCCGTGGGCGATCTGTGTCACGGCCTGCGTATCTGTGAAAGAAAGCGTGAGAACGGGGGGGCTATCCGTGGCGAGGAGGCCGTATTTCGGGTCCGACGGGTTCTGCGTTCGGAGATGGTCCGAGATTCGTGACGGTATTGCATCCATTCTGTTTCATAGTGCAGCGGAGGGAGTATGAGTCTGTTCAGTTCAGGCGAGAATCGGTCTACAGATGGCACGTCCCATAGGTGTGCGAGTCGTTTCTATCGGTCTTCGTGCGTCATGGTGTGCTTGGGGCTGTTCCTGGACGCGGTGGCCGGGATGGCAAGGGGGCAGTCTCTGACGCCGCCGCCACGGCCCGATGTGCCGCCGGTGATCAGTGGAGCGTATCCGGGCGATTTGGATGGCAATCGTATCGACGATGAGCTGGAGGGCCGTATCGAGTTGTCGACGGGACCTTCCTCACTGTATCAGGCGGGCAAGTCGCTCGGTGCAGAACTGGCGAGCGAGAAACTGGTCGATGTCGAGTTGGTCTTTGACGAGCCGGTGACACAGGAGCAGATCGACGCGTTTCTTGCCATGGGTGGTCAGATCAGCTACCTGTACCAAGCCGTCTCCTATGGATGGAACGGGCGCATTGCGCTGGGTCGGGTTGAGGCGTTGCCCGCTGTCATGGGGCCGACGTTGGTTCTGGTGACTCCGGCGGCCAGGCCGGTCCAGTTGTATATGGATCTTGCTTCACAACTCGGCCGTGTTCGTCCTGTCTGGCAGGCGGGGTTTGCCGGCTATGCCGCGGGATTCCAGGGCGATTCGAACACGACCATTGGCTTCATCGACACCGGCATCGACAGTGCGCACGCCGATCTCTGCGGACGCTGTGTCTTCTGGGATGACGTCAGTGGCGAGCCGGAGCCCGATCCCGTTGATTACTATGGGCACGGAAGCCGCGTGGCTGGCGTGGCCGTGGGAACGGGCCACAGCGCCGGGGCTGACAGGTCGGAGTTGAGGTACACCTACGTCGAGGACTGGCCGAGTTGGGCCCATCTCGTCGATCCGATTTCCCTGCCTGCCGGTTCGGTGACGGTGACTTCCTGGGCTTGGTGGAGCGGCCCGATCGCTTGGCTGGATCATGTGTCCTGGCAGAGAGGCAATGCCGAAATGCAGGGTCTCGAATGGATCGGAAGCGGGCGGGAAGGCTATTCCGGAATTTCCTTGACCAACACATTCTATGCGACCGCCCAGAAGATGTACTCGCCCGTGTTGGCCAACTACAACGATTCGGTTTTGGACGCCGTGGTTGTCACGACGTCGGTGACCGCTTATCCCGGCCTGGCCGATGGCTTCAACAAGTTCAGCGGTGTTGCCCCGGGCTGCAACTACGCGGCGATCAAGATCGCCACACGGGACGGAATGGTGTCCGATGACGGGTTCGCGATAGGGATCGACAGGATGGTGGTTCATCGCGTTGCTCGCAAGATTAAAGTGGTCAACATCAGCGGCGGCCTCACAGATGACTGGGGGTTTCCCATCGAAGGCGTTTCTCTCCGCGACAAGGTCATGTCGGCGGTTCGCAGCGGTGTGATTGTCGTCGCGGCCGCTGGAAACAGCGCCAATGAGTCGATCGAACTCTTGCGTCAGATGGCCGATCCGGCTCGGGCGGCTCTGGCCATCACTGTCGGAGCGTCGAACGACGAGAATTGCCTGACGGACTACTCCGGATACGGATTCCTCAGTCCGCGTCAGTACGCATCCGAAGACTTCAAGCCCGATCTCATCGCCCCGGGAGGTGATTACTACTACACGACCATCATGTCCATTGATAGCGGAACGTGCGATGGATTGAACAACCTCGACAAGGTCCCCGACGACTACAGCAGTGGGACCGGCACATCCTTCTCAAGTCCTTTCGTCGCAGGTTGTGCCGCTCTTGTGATTGAGGCTCTGGAGCGGACAGGAATCGAGTGGGATTTCACTTCGGACCGGCATCCTCGGCTGGTGAAGATGCTGCTGTGCGCCACCGCGACTGAGACCAATGCCGCTCGACAGGGGGGCGATCGCAACCCCACGCTGGAGCGCGATGCCGATGGTCCGGACGGTTTCGCGGTCGGCAAGGATCGCTATGAAGGATATGGCCTGATCAATGCCGATGCGGCGATTGAGGCCGTCGGTTCTGCATACGCGCCTGGATCGTCAGTCAGCGTGGAGTTGGGCGGCGGGGTGGCAGGGCGGCGGGCCTGGGCCAGTAGGGTCAGTCTCACGGCGGGGTGCGGTATTGATGTGTCGCTGAGCAATCCGGCCGGGGCCGATTTTGACCTGTATCTCTACAGCATGACACCGAGCAGTACAGGGACCCCTGTCATTCTGGCGTCGAGCACGACCGACCAGGCGGGCGCCGCCGAGTCGATCAGCTACACCCCACAGACCGACACCACCGCTCTGCTGGTGGTCAAGCGTGTCTCGGGTATGGGAACGTTCCAACTCGAATCTGTGCAAGCCGGTCCGCCGATCGCCCAGAACGGGGCCATCAGCACGGGTGTGGGTTCCCCCGTGACCGTAACGCTCGTCGCTGTTGATGACGGTTCGCCCAATCCACCGGGGCAACTCACATACACCATTATGTCTTTGCCTCAACACGGCAGGCTGGAGCGTCTCGGCGGCTCGCCTATCACGACGGCTCCGGCGATGCTGACCCAAGGAGTCAATCAGGTCATCTATCGGCCGAACGAAACCTGGCTCGGAGATGACAGCTTCACGTTCCGGGCTGACGATGGGGGTGTTGCGCCATTCGGCGGACACTCGAACGTGGCGATGGTGCGCATTTCGGTTGTCAGCCAGGTGACATCCGTCTACAAGATCGGCGCCGGCGACGATGATGCGTACGGCAGCCAGTGGAGCGCGTATCAGGACGTGAGCGATCGTGCGCTGGCATTAGGCGAATTCACGCCCGCCATGCGTTTCTGTGGCCTCGGGATTCCTCAAGGCGCCAGCATTCTGAGCGCTACGCTGAGGATATGTGCGCACCCGGGTGGACTCGCAGGACGAGTCGCAGCCCGCCTTCGAGCGGAAGCGGCAGACAACCCTGGTCCCTTCAGCAGTTCGCGACGCATCAATGCGCTGACGCTGACCCAGGCGGCTCAGGATTGGAGTTGGGACAGCACGCCGTGGGTGGCCCACGGGTGGTACGATAGCCCCGATATCAGTTCGCTGATCCAGGAGGTCGTCGATCGGCCCGGGTGGGCGCCGGGCAATGCGCTGGTGATTGCGTATGTTGCACAGGACTTCAGTGGCATCGACCGGCTGTTCTGGGCCTACGAAGGCGACCCTGCCAAGGCGGCGGAGTTGGTGATCGTCTATCAGCCTTGAGGAGAAGGACCCTCAATGGTGGCTGTAATGGCTCGGAGCGACAATCCTCGCCACTGGTGTGTCCGAAAATGGTCGTTCGCCTTTGGTCTTCATCAGATGAAAGGCCTCCGGTCGCTGTCTGACGTGGCGACAACGAACCCGTGAACGCCCTGACATCGCCAGCGTAACATTTTGGTTGAACGGCCTGTGGCGTCCACCGATAATGCGATGGATTCCCGTGGGACCGTTCCGCACGGGAACAGGTGTGGATACGACATTGGCCTCTCGGCGTGAACAGATGACGGACGCGATCTCTGTTGGAAAGGCAAGAGCATGTACATGGCATCGCAGTTTTCGGTTTTCATGGTGAACAAGCCCGGCGTGCTGGCCCGAGTCCTGGGCGATTTCGCCAAGGCCAAGATCAATATCACGGCCATCACCATGATGGATTCGGCCGAGCACGGCGTGATGCGGGTCGTATTTGAGAAGCCGGAGGCGGCCAGAGAGGTTCTGGCAAAGCTGAACATGCCCTACAATGAGACGGACGTCTTATGCGTCGACTTGGCCAACAAGTCGGGCGCCCTGGCGGTTGTGGCTGAGAAGCTCTCCAAGGGGCACATCAACATCTCCTATGCCTACTGCACCGCCGGCGGCAAAGGCGGGCGCACGACCGGGGTGCTGAAGGTTTCCGATGTCAAGAAGGCGATGAAGCTCCTGCAGAACCACAACAAGGCCAGCAAGGTCGAGACCACCGCCCGTCGGCCCAACGCCACGCGCGGTTGAGGGCGCGATGGTGCGCCGTTCATCAGGTTGTGGTTTACGCCGCCCCTTGTGACGCATGTGCGGGCCCGTGCCGGTCGCCGGCACGGGCAACGCGGCCTGCGTCCTGTGGAACCAGCGAAGGTTGTCGCCATCGGTACAAAGCTTCCGATTTACCCTGTTTTTCTGGCATCGCACCGCGATTTGGCTTCCTTTAACGAGCGGTTCCTGCTAAACTGCGGCGGTGTTCGTTAGGGAAGATATTCGACAAGAAGGGATGCAATGAGTCGAGCCGAAACTCGGACCTGTCCGACGACAATCAGGGCGGCCCATCGCTATGAGGTGGTCAATGCCGTGAATCGACCGAAAATTGCGGGTGCGCGGTTTCATTTCATCGGGGTCGGCGGCGTCGGCATGAGCGGCCTGGCGCAGTTCCTTATCGAGAAGCACGCGATCGTTACGGGGTCGGATCAGGCGGCCGGAGCGGCTACGGCGCGCCTTGCACGCGGCGGCGCCGAGATCCGTATCGGCCACAGCGCCGAGAACATCGGGCCCGGTACGGAGGTCGTGGTCGTCTCGGCGGCGGTCCGGCAGGACAATCCGGAATTGCAGCAGGCGCACCGTCAGGGCTGTCGTGTGGTCAAGTATGCCCAGCTACTCGGCGAGTTGATGGATCATTTCCAGGGGATCGCCGTCAGCGGCACGCACGGCAAGAGCACCACGAGCGGCTGGCTGGCCTATGGCCTGCGGCAGGTGGGTGTGGACGTCAGTTTCGTGGTCGGTGCCGACGTTGGCCAGTTGGGGGCCTCCTCCGGCAGCGGCGAGAGCGGCTTCTTCGTCGCCGAGGCCTGTGAATACGACCGCAGTTTCCTGAACCTGAGGCCTCAGATTGCGTGCATTCTGAACATCGAGGCCGATCACCTGGATTGCTATCGCGACGAGGCCGACATCATCGATGCGTTCTGCCAGTTCGCGTGGGGCACCAGGCCCGATGGACTGATCGTGGCCAACGGTCGCGATGCGAACGTTGCCAAGGTCATCGAGCGGCTGGGGTGCCAGCGGCAGATTGTGACGTTTGGTTTCGGCACCCGATGCACATTCTATCCTCGCGACATCGAACCCTGCGGGGGATCGTATCGTTTCGACGTCTACCAGGAAGGTCGTCGCCTTGGATCGACGTCACTGTCGGTTCCAGGTCGGCACAACATCCTCAATTCGCTGGCGGTGATCGCGGTGGCCGTCAGCATCGGTGTCGAGCCGGAGGCGATCCTCGGCGTGCTCGATCGGTTCACCGGTGTCGATCGGCGCCTGATGCTCAAGGGGCAAGTCAACGGCGTGACCGTTCTGGACGACTACGCCCATCACCCCACGGAGATTCGAGCAGGCCTCAAGGCCATACGGGAGAAGTACCACCCCCGGCGGCTCTGGTGTGTATACCAGGCCCACCAGTACAGCCGAACCCGAATCTTCCTGGATGAATTTGCGGCGAGTTTTGGTCAGGCGGACAAAGCGATCATCCCGGAGATCTACTTCGTTCGTGACTCGGAGATCAGCCGGCGCGAGGTGAACGCGAACATCCTGGCGGACCGGATTCGCGCTGAGGGGACCGATGCCGAGTACATCGGGACCTTCGACGCCGTGTGTGATTGCCTGGAAAAGGAACTCGGGCCCGGTGATCTGGTGGTCACGATGGGTGCCGGTGATGTGTGGAAGGTGGCAGATGAATATCTTCGACGACTTGGCGGGCATCGTTGAGCCGAACCATCCGATGGCGCCGTACACGTGGTATCGTCTCGGCGGTCCGGCCGACTATTTCATTCGGCCGCAAACGGTCGAACAGCTTCAGGATGTCGTCCGGCGTTGCGGCGACAATCGCATCCGCATCCACGTGATGGGGCTCGGCTCGAACCTGCTGATCAGCGATGAGGGGGTGCGCGGCGCGGTGGTCAAGTTGGAGGGGCCCGTCTTCGGCGCGACGCAGTTCGACGGACCGCACCTGACCGCCTGGGCGGGGGCCGAGCTGAGCAAGCTTGTGCTCGACTGCGTCGAGAAGGGGCTCTCCGGCCTGGAGGTTCTGACGGGCATTCCCGGATCGATCGGCGGCGCCGTGAAAATGAATGCCGGCGGGCAGTTCGGCGACATCGGTTCGGTCGTGGACTCGGTGACGCTGATGGACGGCCAGGGGACGGTCTTCGAGAGGAGCAAGCCGGAACTGATTTTCGACTATCGCAGCGTCAATATCCGGGCTTCGATGATTCTGAATGCGAAACTGACGCTTAGCCAGGCCGATCCCGAGGAGATCATGCGGACGGTCAAAGAGAGCTGGATCTACAAGAAGAACAATCAGCCGCTCAACACGAGAAACTGCGGGTGCGTTTTCAAGAACCCGCCGGGCGCGTCGGCCGGGGCGCTGATCGATCGCGCCGGTCTGAAGGGATTCCAGATCGGTGGGGCGGCGGTCAGCGACAAGCACGCCAACTTCATCGTGGCCACCAAGGGCTGCACGAGCCGGGACGTCCTGCGACTCATCGAAGCGGTCCGTCAGAAGGTCCGCGAACACGCAGACGTCGAGTTGCAGACCGAGATCGAAATCTGGAAATAGGACGGCGACAGAACTGTGCTTCGGGCAGATCGGTGATGGCGTGGTGACAGGGATACGCCAGTGACCGAGTTGTGCAAGGCCTCAGGAGTTGAGGAATTCATGAAGGTAGCGGTCTTACAGGGAGGTATCGGTCGCGAACGCGAGGTCAGCCTTGAGAGTGGTCGGTGCATCGCCGAGACGCTTCGCAGAGAGGGGGTGGAGGTCGTCCCTTCGGACATCACGCCCGAGGACATGACCGTGTTGGACAGGCCCGGTATCGATGTGTTCTTTGTGGCCCTGCACGGCCAGTTCGGCGAGGACGGCCGGCTCCAGCAGATCCTTGAGGACCGGGGACTGGTCTACACGGGCAGCGGCCCGCAGGCCAGTCGGACGGCGTTCGACAAGATCGCCAGCAAGAATCGCTTTGCTTCGGCCGGCGTGGCGGTGGCGCCCACGGTCGAGGTCGGTGCGGCGATGTCCCGCCGCGAGATCGAGAATCGACTGAAGGATCTGGGGGGGCGATTCGTCGTCAAGCCGGTCCGGCAGGGCAGCAGCGTCGGCGTCTTCATCGTCGATGGGCCCGCCGAAGCGGCTGCCCGTGCCGTGGAGGTCTGTGAAGAGTTCGGCGACGGCATGATTGAGCCGTTCGTCTGCGGCCGCGAGATCACAGTGGGGGTCCTCGGACGACAGACCCTGCCGATCATCGAGATTCGCAGCAAGACCGGGTTCTACGACTACCAGGCCAAGTACGTGGACGAGCGGACCGAGTACCTGTTCGATACGATTGGCGACGCCGATCTGAGGGCCCGGATCGACCGGGATGCGATGGTCTGTTTCGACGCCCTTGGCTGTCGGGACTTCGCCCGGGTCGATTTCATCCTCACCGATGACGGTGTGCCCTACGCCCTTGAGATCAACACGATTCCGGGCTTCACGACCCATTCGCTGCTGCCCAAGGCAGCGGCCAGGGCCGGCGTTTCCATGGGGCGGCTGTGCGTGGGTATCGTCGCGGCGAGTTTTTGTCGAAAACCTGTGCAGCAAAACGTCCAAACGGTCGATTCTGATAGTATCTGCTTCTGAAATCCAGGGGCGGATACGGCTCGTAACAACCCACATTGTGCAGCAGTTGAGGCGGTCAGTGGCCAAAAAGAAGCAGAAAATCAGTCTTCGAGAGCGATTCAGTGCATGGCGTGGTGCGCGGACAAAGAAACAGGTCGAGGCCAGAAAGCAGACCCTGACCACGGCCGTCAAGGTGGCGGCGGTCATGTTCGTTCTGGTGGCGGCCGGGGCATTTCTTCGCTACGCCGAAGGCTATGTCAGTTTGGCCAGGCCGACGGAAGAAGGACACCTCGTGCTCGTCGGGGTACCGGGGTGGGTCAACTGGGACCTGAAGGCGCGGGTCGTGGCCGCGGCCGGAGGTGACCGGTTCCCGATCGGCGAAGAGACCGCCGAGGTGGTGGCCCGCAATCTGGCCAGAATGTCGTGGCTGGACGATGTTGAGGTGAACGTTACGCACGACGCCGTACGCGTCCGGGCCCGGTGGCGAAAGCCTGTCGCGGTGATCGAAAGGGGTTCATCGAGATTCTATGTCGACGCCGATCTCGTGGTGCTGGACCACATGCCCATGGCGCACCTGCCGATTGTGGAGGTCAAAGGCGTCTCGCTGGGGCTACCCCCATCGCCGGGCGCCGTCTTCGATCGGGACGATCTGGCGGCAGCGGTCAAACTGATCGTTCTGCTGAACCGCATGGACGCCGAGGTCGCGCCCAAGACGCCGCTGCTCGATCAGATCGCCAATGTCGATGTGAGCAACTACAAAGGACGAAGGAACCACCGCGATCCGCACCTCGTGCTCGTCAGTAAGGACAACACCCTGATCTACTGGGGTGCGGAAATCGGGGAGTGGGCCAAGCATCTCGAGGCGAAGGACGAGCAGAAGCTGGCCAAACTGTATACCTACTACAAGGAGTCCGGCTCGCTCAGCGCCGGGGTCAAATACATCAATCTCTACGATCCTCAGGACAAGGTCCCGCAGCCGATTGACAGGTACCGGTAGGGAAGGTGGCCAGAGCCGTCGCCAGGTCGGCGTACTGGTAGGGGACCTCGTGCCGGCGGCAGATGCTCTTGAGCTTTCGCAGGACGGTTTCGGTCAGTTCGGCCTGGAATTCCCCGTCGCCGTCGCAGCAGAAGATGCGGCACCCCGTGAACCGATGTCGGTGGATCGTGCATCGTTCCTCCTCCTGGTAGGGGCAACGGTCGCCGGGCATCTGCTTGAGGTTCGAGGTGTCCAGTTTGGCGGCGAGATAGATCAGCTCGGGCGGGGTTACGAAGAGCAAGTGGTCGTATCCGGCGAAGTCGCAGCAGGCCCCGCAGGCCGCACACCTCCCGGCCAGTTCACGGTCCTGCTGGAGTTGCATGTCGATCCAGTCGTAGAGAACCGCTACTTCTGCGACGACTCGGCGATATCGTTCTGATTCAGCCACCATTGTCTGTTTCTCTTGATTCGTTCGATTTGCCTGGCGCTGTAATGCCGTCCCCGGTTGATCCCCGGGCACCGCAGGCCGGCGCTGTTCCAGGCGTTGGGCCCCGAGAGGTTGTCCGACCAGAACGGCCACGTTCGGCACTGACTCGGTCGGACCGGGTAGATCACACACTGTTTGCGGCCGCCAATCGTCCTGAGAAAGATACAGTCCCTGGTCGTTTCGTGTTCGATGATCGTGGTGCGCAGGCCCACCCGCCGCAGGTATTTCTGCCGCAACTGCCCCGGCGTGGTCTTCAGGTGCCTGGCGATCAGCTCGATCTCCGGCCGCGTCACCCAGATATACCCTTCTCCCGGCCCCGAGCAGCACGCCCCACACCCTGTGCACTCAAAGTACAACCCCGCCGCATACCACTTTTGAACGGTTCCCTTGTTCACTGCTCCTTGGCCTCCTGCCATGTGCTCACGACGGTGTCTCGCATGGTCACAAGCAGGTCGGGCCACTGAGCGGGGCAGAACAAATCAATGGCCTCGATCACACGTTCAGTGATGCGCCGACGGTTCGGTTGTCCAAGCCGCACGATCAGAATGCCGCAGTGCTTTCGGTACCTTCGACGCGCGAACCCTTTGTCGGTTGTGACCAACAGCCGGCTCTCTCGCTGGGCCTTCTCCCATAGCCTCTCGTCCGACAGGCCTTCCTCCTCCGTGCCGCGAATGTCCGCCACTTCGTGGCCCTTCTCACGCAAATGCTCCACGCAGATCACGGGGATGTTTTCATCCACGAGTATTCTCACGTTGTCGCGTCCGCGATAGGAGATATCTCTTCTTCTGCCAGGGAGGCGGCATAATCGAGGCACGCGAAGACGTCCTCCTGCGTCAGTGACGGGTACTCTCGCAGGAGATCCTCAATGGCATCGCCGTTGGCGAGCATGCGCACGATCTGGTGGACCGGAATCCTCGTGCCTTTCACACACGCCTGTCCATGACAAATATTGGGGTCTGTCTTGATTCGTTCGTTCATACTACCTGCTCCTGCGTTCGCGACGTTCCGATGGATCGCTCGAAACCACGATCATTGTACCGAATTTCATGAGCGAATTCCAGTGGACCCGACGCGCGAGACAATGGCGCAAGATGGCCGCGTCTGACTGCTGCGCTACCATTTCAGGACGGCGCCGGTGTCGGCGCTGGTGGCCATGGCGGCGTACTTGCCGAGACAGCCTTCCTTGATTCGGGGTTCCATCGGTTTCCAGGCCTTCTTGCGTTCGGCCCATTCGGCGTCGGAGAGTTTGGCGTTCATCGTGTTGTTGGGGATGTCGATCTCGACGACGTCCCCGTTTCTGAGCAGACCGATGGGGCCGCCGACGGCGGCCTCGGGGCTGACGTGCCCGATGCAGGCGCCGCGGGTGCCGCCGCTGAACCGCCCGTCGGTAATCAGGGCGACCGACTCGCCCAGCCCGGCGCCCATGATGTAGCTGGTCGGGCTGAGCATCTCCTGCATGCCCGGCCCGCCCTTGGGGCCTTCGTAGCGGATGATGACGACGTCGCCGGCCTTGACCTTGCCGGCCAGGATGCCCTCGCAGGCCTCTTCCTGGCTCTCGAAGATGACCGCCGGGCCGGTGTGCGTCAGCATGGCCCTGGCGACCCCGGCGCTCTTGACGACGCTGCCCTTGGGGGCCAGATTGCCGCGCAGGATCGACAAACCGCCCGTCTTGGAGTAGGCGTTGGCCAGCGGGTGGATCACCTCGGTATCCTCGATCTTCGCGCTGGCGATGTTTTCGCCCAGCGTCTTGCCCGTGACGGTCAGGCAATCGAGGTTCAACAGCCCCGGCACCTTGCTGATCTCGTTGAGGATCGCGCTGATCCCGCCGGCACGGTCGACGTCCTCGATGTGAACGGCGCTGGACGGCGAGACCTTGCAGATGTTTGGACACTTGGTGCTGATGGCGTTGATGCGGTCCAGGTCGTAGGCGATCTTCGCCTCGCTGGCGATGGCCAGCGTATGGAGGACCGTGTTGGTCGAGCCGCCCATCGCCATGTCGAGGGCCAGCGCGTTGTCCATCGCCTTGTCACTGATAACGTCGAGCGGCTTGATGTCTTTCTTCACCAGTTCGACGATCTGTCTGCCGGCGGCCTTGTACAGGTCCTGCCGCTTCGGATCGACCGCGAGGATCGTGCCGTTGCCGGGCAGGGCCATGCCGATCGCCTCGGACAGGCAGTTCATCGAATTGGCGGTGAACATGCCCGAGCAACTGCCCTGAGTGGGGCAGCCGGCGCATTCGAGCTCCTTGAGTTCTTCTTCGCTGATCTTGCCGGCGTTGAACTGGGCGACGCCCTCGAAGATGCTGATCAGGTCCACCGTCTTGCCGGCCTTGGTCTTGCCCGCCTTCATCGGGCCGCCCGAGACGAACAACGTCGGCACGTTCAGGCGCACGGCACCCATGAACATGCCGGGGATGATCTTGTCGCAGTTGGGAATGCAGATCAGGCCGTCGAAGCAGTGGGCCCGCACCATCGTCTCGACCGAATCGGCGACGATTTCACGTGAGGCCAGCGAGTACTTCATGCCTGTATGGCCCATCGCGACGCCGTCGCAGACGGCGATCGTATTGAACTCAAAGGGCACGCCGCCGGCTTGGCGGATCGCCTCTTTCACGACGCGGGCCACCTCGTTGAGATGGACGTGGCCCGGCACGACCTCACAGAAGCTGTTGGCCACGCCGATGAACGGTTTGTCGATATCGGCATCCTTCAAGCCGCACGCACGAAGCAGGCCGCGATGGGGCGCCCGCTGGAAGCCCTTTTTGACGGTGTCGCTTCTCATTTCTGTCTTCTCCAAAGCCATCGATACAAACAGTGAGGCCAAAACCATAAGTTTAGCCCGCATCCGGGGATGAATAAAGGAAAATCGTTGTCTGGTCTCAGAGGGTTTCTATAATTGGGTTTCGGGTTACGATAGAGAAAGGTGCGACGGTCCAACGCATGGGTAGGGGCCCCAATGAGACGAAGAACGGTTGATTATGTTGTCGCGGGTGTTGCTCTTTGTCTGCTCGCGTCTCTGGCGGGCTGTCAGAGCGCGCCGACGGAGGCCGACTCGTCCGTCGAGCCGGTCAGGCTCGATGCACACGCTCCGGCGGCCGTGCCGGACCTGTGCCTGGCCGACGAGGACAGTGGCCCGATGGAATCTGAGGCCGATGTCGATCTGGCGCTCACGTTCGTTCCGGGCCGAACCGTCACCTATGGAGTGACTACGGAGACGCAGGCCTCCGTCCGGTGGGAAGGGGATGAATCCAGCAAGCCGGACAGCTTTCGAGGCGGCGCGATCGGCAACCGTGTCGAGATCACGTTCGAACAGCGTGTCGAGCGCGTCAACGACAACGGCAACGCCGTGATCAAGGTCACGATCCTTGCCCTGAAGTATCTGGGCCGCTCGCGGGAAACGGTGGTTCTCGACTTCGACAGTTCGCGTGACGAGGACCGCCAGCGTCCTCTGTCCGAACTGATCGGCCGCGGCTACGAGGTGGAGATGACCCCGAGGGGGGCGGTCGTGTCGGTCCAGGGCCTTGACGGGGTCCGCGACTCCGTTGAAGGCAGTTCACCGGACCACCAGACGGCCCTGAAGCTGATCAGCGACAAGGAGATCCGGGATCGACATGAGGTCCCGGCCCTGACGGCCCTGGAAGACGAGATGGTCCGCCCGGGCGGCACGTGGAGCAATGTCAAGCTGTTCTCATTCGGGCGAATGGGCGCCAGAGCGTACGAGCGGCTCTACAGCCTCGATCGGGTCGAGTCAGAAGGTGGCCGTCGTCTCGCACACGTGACGATGAAAGGCATTCCCTCCTCTGCGGCGGCGGTGCAGTTGCATCAGGGGCAGACGGACGCCGTCCCGGCGGGCTTGTTCGACCATGTGGACAGCTACCGGGGGCATCTGTCTGTCGATCTGGAAGCAGGAGCGATCGAGGCATATGTCGAGCAGTTCCGCACGGAGTGGGTGGCGGTGGACCAGGAGGCGGTCCAGAGCGGTGCCGATCGTCCAGCCGCCGTGAGGATGGACCGGACAGTGTCGTACAGACTGGAACGGATTCGATAGTGCGACCGGATGACAAGCAGAATACGGCATCGAGAACGAACCGTTTCATCGGTTTGCTCATGGTCCTGTCGCTTGCGGCCGGCTGTCAGACCGCTGACGTGGGCGGCGAACGCATCTTCCTGACCGTGGATTTCGAGCCGGGCCGCACGCTGCGATACAGGTTCGTTGCGAATCGAGATATGCTACTCGACTGGGACCCCAACGCCGGCAGCGAGGACCGGATCGAGAGGCGGTTCGAGCGTCTGGAGATGATCACGGCGTACACCCCTGTGGCCGTGGACCCCTATGGGGTCAGCACGATCCGGGCCGTATGTGAGTCGGTGACGGTCGAGCGCAGCGGACGCCAATACGGTGCCGACGCGGCCGAAGCCGCAAGTGGAAAGACGTTCTCGTTTGCCATCGATTCGCGAGGCAAGGTCGTCGATAGAGCGGAACTGGATGCCCTCGTAAAGGAGATGGGCGACAGGGCGTTTCGCTCCGGCCCCTCGGGCGGACGCATCAAGAACCCCGACATGATCGGGGATTTTGTCGCAGGCCAGTACTTCCTGTGGGATGCGGTGGCGAGCGTGGAACGCCCGGCCGCGGGCGTGGCCGTCGGCCAATCCTGGCCGTCGAAGCTGCCGGTGCCCCTGCCGATGGTCCTGCGCAAGGCCCGCGATGTTGTCTACCGGCTCAGCGAAATCCGACATGATGACGAACGGCTTGCGATCATCGAGAGCACTTATGCGCCTGCCGAGGCGGCGCCAAGCGATTGGCCCGTCCCCTATTCCGGACGGTTCCAGGCGAGCGGGACCTTTGGCTTTCTCGGCAGCTATCAGGTGCTTGCGCTCGAAGGGACCGGACGGGAGTCCTTCGACCTGGACGCCGGGTGCCTTCTCGCAAGCGACCAGAAATACACCATACGAATGAAGGCGTCGCTGCCGCCGATGGGGATTCGGGCCGACCCGCATGTCGCCGTCGAGCAGACGCTGACGACGAGACTGCTGGCCCCATAAAGGCCGCATCGAATGCATTTGGAGGCATTGCACTTGGAACGCAACAACATCTGGGCGCCGTGGCGCATTCCCTACATCCGTGGACTGGACAAGGGCGATGGCTGCTTCCTCTGTCGCGATTTCGCCCACCCCGAGGCCGACGACGAAAACCTGCTATTGTGGCGGACCGAGAGGAGCCTGGTCGTGCTGAATCGCTACCCTTACAACAACGGACACCTGCTCGTCTCGCCCGCCCGGCACATCGCCGACCTCGACGACGCCCGAGAGGAAGAGATGACCGAACTGATGAAGCTTGTTCGCGAATCGCAGCGGGCCCTGTCGATGACGATCAATCCGCACGGGTTCAACGTGGGTCTGAACTTCGGCCGTTGCGCCGGCGCCGGCCTGCCGGGCCACATGCACATCCACGTCGTGCCACGCTGGGACGGCGACACGAATTTCATGAACGTTTGCAGCGATACCGACGTCGTCAGCCAGTCCCTGGTGGACCTGCTGGCGGAGCTGAAGGTCGTCAGCGCCGAGCACGGCCTGCCTGGATTGCAGAAATGACCGGCGGACTTCGATCATATGCCGTGACGGAAGCGGCAAGCAAGGGCCGGGCCTATGCCGAGGCGCCGCACCGATATCGCTCGGCGTTCGAGCGGGACCGCGACCGGATCATTCACAGCTCGGCGTTCCGCCGGCTCGAAGGCAAGACGCAGGTCTTCACGCCGGGGCTCGACGATTACTATCGCACGCGTCTGACCCACACGATCGAGGTCGCCCAGATCGGCCGGACCATCGCCAGGGCGTTGGGACTCAACGAGGCGCTGACCGAGGCGATCTGCCTGGCGCACGATCTCGGACATCCGCCGTTCGGGCACGCTGGCGAGGCGGCCCTCAACGGGCTGATGGCCGACTACGGCGGGTTTGAGCACAACGCCCAGTCGCTGCGCATCGTCGAACTGCTCGAACACCCCTATCCGGCGTTCATGGGCCTGAACCTCATGTACGAGACCCGCCTGGGCCTGGCCAAGCACAAGAGCCGCTACGATGTCCCCCAGGGCGACCCGTTCGCCGAGGCCAACGGCACCCTGGAAGGCCAGGTCGTGGACCTCGCCGACCGCATCGCCTACAACTGCCACGATCTCGAAGACGGGATGAAGGCCCGCCTGCTCGACAGCGAGCAGATGCGGCACATCGAAATCTTCGCCGAAGCGCAACGCCAGGTCGACGCCGACGCGATCGAGGACCGGACGATCCGCCGGACCCGTACGGCTAAGGCGATCATCGACACCCTGGTGGGCGACTGCATCGCCACCAGCGCCGCCAACGTCGCCGCCGCCAGGATCGCCACCCCGTGCGATGCGTGCGCCAGGCCGCAAAACGTGATCGGCCTGTCCCCCCCGTGCGAC
Source organism: Phycisphaerales bacterium Planc_01 (assembly GCA_001603075.1). Lineage (GTDB taxonomy): Bacteria > Planctomycetota > Phycisphaerae > Sedimentisphaerales > Anaerobacaceae > Anaerobaca. The sequence continues at coordinate 53,909 of LVBB01000044.1, forward strand.
CGCAAGCTGGAAGTCCTGGAGACGTTTCTGCTGGAGCGGTTTTATCACCACGAATCCCTCATCCGCAACGCCGAGGACGCCCGCCGGCGGCTGGCCCAAATCTTCGAGCGGCTGTGCGCCGCGCCCGACCTGATGCCGGGCTATTTCCAGCGATTCATCCCGCAGCACGGCCTCCCACGCGCCGTCTGCGACTACATCGCCGGCATGACCGACCGCTATTGCCTCAAACTGCTCGAGGAGCCTTGCTGAACTGAGGTGACCCAAAGACAATTCGGAGGGAGACCGAAATGTGTGACAAAAGGATGAGACTGGGTTTTGTAGGCCTGACCGTTCTGGCCGTCGGCCTTCAGGTTGGCCTGGGGCAAGCCCGATTCGACATGCAGATCAAGACCGTTGTCGTGGTGGATGCCAACGGGGTCCCGGTGCCGGATGCGCGTGTCTATCAGGGGGAATGTCTGGTGTGGGACAGTCGGATGCGGACCGTGTGTCTGACAGAGGAGTCGCCTTGGCAACGCACCGATGCGGAGGGGGCCTTCTCCTTTGAATTTGTCAGGCAGGGGGCCGGACGTCCTTTCTTCGTCACAGACGCTTCCTTCGAGCAGATGGCGTGTTTCCATATTTCTCGCAGGGACCCAAACGAGAGCTACACAGTGCGGCTTTCCGAGCCGGCCCGCATCACGGGAACCATCAAGAGCAAAGACGTCCCTTTGTCGGGTGTCCATGTGACGCTTTCATATCTCGTACGCGGCAGGGCGCTGTATCCTTTGCTCTCGGCGGAGGAGGACTTCGAGGCGCCCGTGCACGAGATGAGCCTTGATCTCCTCTGCCCGGCCGGGTGCGATCTGAGTCTTCAGATCGAGGCGGGGGGGCTTGGTGCCAAGCCGCATCACAAGGACCAGATGATTGCCCCTCTGAAGCCAGGTCAGGTGTTGGAGATCGGCGCGATTGAATTCCGCCCCGTCAGTGGGTACAAGGCCTTCGGCGGGCCGGCCCCGGAACTTCAGGTGGGCGAATGGGTCAAGGGCAAGCCCGTGACCCTGGCCGAGTTGAGAGGCAAGGTCGTATTGCTCGATTTCTGGGGCCTGTGGTGCGGCCCTTGTCGCAAGGCGATGCCTAAGCTGGTGGAACTGCACAAGAAACACGCTCGGCGTGGACTCGTCATCATCGCAGTTCATGATGCTTCGCAGAGCAAGGCCTCGCTGTTGGACGCGGGTCAGGATTCTGTGGACCTCTCGACTGTTCCTTTCCGCGTGGCCGTTGACGCCGCGCCGCAGGAGGGGGATCAATCCCTGCTTGCTGGCCGAGGAAGGACGATCGATGCCTATGGGGTGACCGGTTTCCCGACCCTCATTCTCGTCGACAAGGACGGGCTCGCTCATCCAGTGCGAAGGATCGAGGCCCTTGAATCGCTGTTCGGCGGACGCTCGACGTCCAGGCCGATTACATTGTTCGGACGGCCGACGCCGGACGACCGTTCCCTGTTCGTTGAGATCGGCGTTGCGGTGGGCCTGATCGTGGTTCTGGTCCTGGTCCTGGGCGTTCTATGGTTCCGCAGGTCACGGTTCGAAGAACGCGAGTCCTGATCTCTACGGGGAATATGCCTTTACTTGTGTGGGTCGCTGCGGTATGGTTCCGGCACTATGAGACGGTTGATTGCATCGTGTTTTGGGTTGGGGTGGCTGCCGGTTGCGCCGGGGACGTGGGGGTCGCTGCCGCCGGTGGTGGCGTTTGCGGTGCTGGGGCACCTCGATGTGTCGGGTGCGGCTGTCGCGGCGGTGATGGCGGCGTTTGTCTTCGCCGGTTCGGTGGCGTGCGTGGCGTGTGTTCCCGCTGTGGCGGCCCTGGCGGGTAAGACTGATCCCGGCGAGGTCGTCGTCGATGAGGTGGCCGGCCAGGCGCTGGTTTTCCTCGTCATCCCGTGGTTGCTGCCGGCCGACGTGTCGTTGAAACAATGCTGTCTGGTAGCGGCAATGGGGTTTCTCCTGTTTCGGGCTTTCGATATCACAAAGCCCTGGCCGATACGAAAGCTGGAGTCGTTGCCCGATGGCTGGGGGGTGCTGGCCGACGATCTGCTTGCCGGTGTCTTTGCGGCGGTGGTCCTTGCGGTTGTTGTGAAGCTATGGATGGCCACCTGATCGCATTGACGAGGCAGGCCGGCACGTTCTGGAGATGGAATGGATATCCTGACAGCGATCTTCCTCGGTATCGTCCAAGGCATCACCGAGTTTCTTCCTGTCTCGTCGTCGGGCCATCTGGTCCTGTTCGAGACGCTGTTTGGCTTCGATGCCGAGAGCCCGGAGATGCTGCTGTTCGACCTGGCGACCCACGTCGGCACGGTGGCGGCAGTTCTGATCGTGTTTCGCAGACCTTTATGCCGGTTTCTGAAGCATCCGGCCTCGCTCGGCGGGGACGGATCCGACGGGCCGGGCGCATCGGCGGCTCTGTCGTTGACCCGCCTGATTCTGATGATCGTGGCCGCCAATATCGCCACTGCGGCCCTTGTGTTGCCCCTCAAGAAGCTCTTCACCGATGCACGGGGCAGCCTGTTTGTCGTGGCCCTGATGTGGGCGGTCACCGGAACGCTCCTGTGGCTGACCGACCGGAAGAAGACCAGCCCGTACGATCTGGCGAGTTTCGGGCTCAAGAGCGCCGTTCTCGTCGGCCTGGCCCAGGGTGTCGCGGTGCTGCCGGGGATCTCGCGCAGCGGGGCGACCATCAGCGTGGCGGTCTTGTTGGGCCTGCAACGCGGCCGGGCGGTCGAGTTCAGTATGCTGATCGGAATACCGGCGATTCTTGGTGCGACCCTGGTGGAGACGGTGGGGCATTGGCGGAATCTCGGAGGGGAAGGCGTTTCCCTCCCTGCAGCTCTGGCCGGGGCCATCTCGGCGGCCGTGGTAGGCGTCGGCGCGCTGGAACTGCTGCTTGTCGTCTCCAAGCGGGCCAAACTGCGGTATTTCGGATTCTACTGCTATGCCATGACCGCCGGAAGCATGGTCTATCTTCTGGTTCAATAGGTGATACACCAGGATTGCGACGGGGTATTCCGCGTTGTGGAAACTGGGGAGATTTGGCCGGATGGGTCGGAAATCTGTGGGAAACCGCGTATTTCGACCGTATAATTGGTATGGACCGGCGGGAGTTCCGTTGTTCGGAAACCTCCACGGATCGGTCTGAGATTGTGACAAGGCAGAGTATATGGAGGGTTCGGCCCCCATGTCAGCGAATAGCTATAGCTCTCTCTGTGACGACTTCTATGTTGACCTCTACGTCAACACGGAGTTGGATTTGCCCACGGAGCGGGACACGATATTGACCTTCTTCGATCGCATCCAGAAACAGTTTCCCGCGATGGGACGGTTCCTGCGTCGCGACAACAACGATTACTACCTCGAAGAGGACCACGCCGCAGGGACATATCGCTGGATCAGCCTCGAAGGAGACCGCATTGGATCGGGGATGGCCAATCCCTCGACCTTCGAAGAGGCCTACCGCCAGGACCGCCTGGTCCTGGAGCTGATGCCCTACATGCTCGGCGTCACGCCTCTCGACGTCGATTCGATCGACCTTTCGTTCGCCATGGATTTCGATTGTGCCGGTCACCACGACGAAGTCATCGCCGAGGCCCTCTTCGGAGCCAGCGCGTTCAACTGCCTGCTCGACCTGCCCCAGAGCAAGCCGGTCGTCTTCTCGCCCTCAATGGTCGTGTCTCTCTCGGACGATCTGCGGACCCAGGCCAGGGTCAGCATCGAGTCCAAGACGAGCGTCTACGAACCGGGAGAGAAAGAGCCGAGCCGTGAAGATTCCATCACGCTCTCGGTGACCGTCCGGCAGTACCCCAACCCCGAAGAGAGATTCGACGCGCTGGCCTCGTTCGAGAAGCAGTGTCACTTGGCCGAAGGCCTGATGGCAGAAAGGATCGTGCATTACTTCGTTCAGCCCTTGACGGAGGTCATCGCACAGCGACGCTCGACGTAGTTCAATAAGGAGAGGAGCATGGCCATTGAGGCGCCCCTGAGCCGCTACAAGCGAACCAACTTCAAAATCTACATTGTTGTCTGTCTGGTCCTGGCCGCGTGGTTTGCCTACGACGGCTATATCAGCGAGAGCTTCATTCAGGAGCACAGCGACGAAGAGGGCAATCCGAATGCGATTCTGGTCCTGAATCAGAAGGCCCCGCCCGTCCTGGTGGGCGTGGCGGTGCTCATCGGGGCCTATTTCTTCGTGGTCAGGGGCCGCAAACTGGTGGCCGACGAGAAAGAACTCATCATTGCCGGGCGCAAGAGGATTCCCTACGATGCCATCGAGGCGATCGACAAGACCCATTTCGAGCAGAAGGGCTTCTTCACGATCGTCTACAGGAACGCCGGCGGCACCGAGGTGCGTCAGAGAGTCAGCGACCGTCAGTACGACAATCTGGCGCCGGTTCTGGATCACCTTGTGGCGCAGATCACGTGAGGTCCTGTTGGATGGGGCTGGCGCCGGCGAGACGGCCTATGTCGGGTGGTAGGCGAGACGGTCGTGTCCCGCTTGCTTCTCGGGGCGGTTTGGCCACTTCAAGACGTCGAAGACATACTCGCTGGCCTGACGAATCATGACGCTTGGCATGCAGGGACACATCTCGAACGATGCGGTAATTTCGTTGTCGTATCGGCCCAGGAGGTCCAGGAGGTAGTCCCAGTTCTCTCGCGGAATGCCGCCATGCAGGCCCGGCGGTTCGTGATCGTCGGCCTTGCCGTAGTTGTCCGTCAGATGCAGGTGCGTCACGCGAGGGGCCAGCGCATCGACATACTCGCGGAATGAGTGCTCGCGATCGATGTGGGCAACCCCCGTGTCCAGGCAGTAGCGAACCGAATCGAACTTCCGTCCGAGGTGGAGCAGGGTCGGCAGCGGGCCGGTTTCGAGGCACACAGTCACGCCGTTGGCTTCGGCCATTTGGACCACTTCGGCGGTGAAGCCTGTCCCGTTGAGTTCGGGACCGCCGGGGATGCCGAGGCTGCCGGGCTCGGTGACGACGTTGGCGCCGAGCAGAGCGGCGCACTGAATCTGCTCCTCCCACTGTTCGAGAGTCGGGCTGTCGGTCCGCGAACGCAGACAGACCAGCATGCCTTCGGTGGCACTTCGCAGTCGCGCCCAGTTGCGGCGTTCGTATCGGCACTCATTCTGTCCTCGCAGGTTCGGCCACAGCTCGATGCCAAAGCCCAGCGATCGCAGGTAGTCGCACTCCTGCTCGAACGAGAGCGGGTGCTCGCGCCACCAGAAAACCATTGTTGAAACCACATACCTGATCTGCATGAGGCCATCCCGTTCTTGCGAGAAATCCCTTGTCTGGCAGGAGTTGTTATCGAACGAAACGGCCGGCGAGTTGAACGTTTCTCGCAGATTCCGACATGCGGGCGGGCTTCCCGACGCCGCGTGGGGCGGACCTGCATGATTGGTGTTGCGCCATGTCTGATAATCCAATCGGCCTGGTCTCTGCGGGGCCGGCGGTCGTGGGCGTTCTTTCCGCATTCCGAGCCCAATGCCCGATTCGGCCGCCAAAAAAGGCGCGAACGCCCTTGGCCCGGGCGGGGTAAGCTCCAAAAAGGCATTGGACCGTCCGCCCGACGCCATTATAATGATCGAAATTTCTGTCCATGGAGATATCACATATGTCGCAAGAAAGTCAGCCCAACGGCGCCGGCGCCGAGAAGAGCTTTGAGGAGAAGGTGACCGAGGTCATCGAGATGGTCCGTCCCGCCTTGCAGGGCCACGGCGGCGATGTCCAACTGGTGGGCATCAACGACGACAAGACCGTCAGCCTGCGGTTGCAGGGCGCCTGCCAGGGCTGTCCCGGGGCCGCCATGACGATGAAGATGGGCATCGAGCGCATCCTGAAGGAGAAAGTGCCCGAGGTCAAAGGCGTCGTCGCCGTCGCATAGCCGAGGGGGGCTATCGAGGTTTCGCCCATGCCATATGGGGTGTCCGGTCCGTCCACCGGTCATCGAGTCTGTCGTCAGGGGCTGCGCGCGGGCTTCTGTTGATCGACCGTGGCCGGAGAGATGCGTTTCATCGCGCGGATCGCGGCGTTTCTCACGTCGGGGTCGTCATGGCGGACGTATTTCGCGAGTGCGGGCACGGCGTCTTGGGCCGCCGGTCCCATCTGGCCGAGTACACTGATGATTCCTGTCTGTACGGCTTGGTCCACTGCCTTGTCGAGGCGCCCGATCAGCGCGGCAATCTCCTGCGAACCGATGTCCAGGCATGAGCGCGGGCCGAGAGCGGACTGTGCCTTCCTGCGCACGCGAGGATCGTCATCGGCAAGAGCGTCGAGGACGATGTCGAATCGGGCTTTCACAGCACGATCAAGCCACTGGTTAGCCAGGGTGCAGGCGGCCATGTAGCGGACATGCTCGTTCGGGTCGTCCTGCGCGCTTAGGAGAACCTCGATGCCCTCCGAACCGCACTCGTGCAGCAGTCGGAAAGCGGCTCGTTCGCGGCGGTCTTCGTCATCGGCCTTGAGGTCCATGAGAAGCGCGGGGATCTGCTCGCGGATCCTCCTCATGTCTTGCTGGGCGAAAGCCAGCATGGTTCTGGCATATGACTTGAAATAGGAGTCGCTCTCGGCGATGCGCCGCAAATATCCTTCTGCGCGGAATGGGTTCGATTTGTGCATGCAGTCGATCGCCAGTGTCAGTCCTGCAAGATCGCGTTGGATTGATGGGCGATTCGATTCAGCCATCTGCTCCGACTCTGGCTGGGAGGGACAACTCAGTAGCGCCCCCATCGTCACGACGAGGAAAATGCCATCGGAATGGATCGTGGCAGAGCCTGCCGCTGAATTGGGATCGATCTTGCCATGCTCGAACCTCCACAATTCGTGGCGGATCCAGTCCTTCATCAGATTGATGGCGAGCACGTCCTGCGGCTCATGGGATTCTCCCGTGGCGTCCTCCAAGGTCTTCATCGCCTGTCGGAGTCTTTCGGCAGCCGTCGCGTTGTTGCCGGCTATCCGGCAGGCGATATCTGCCAGATGCAGACAGCACAGCGAGTCGTGAACCTCGCGCCACTTCAGATCGTCTGTGTTCCCGAGTATCGTTTCGTATGCCTGTGTGGCCTCGTTGGCATCACCGATCCGTGTCGCAAGGGCGCCGATTCGGTAACGGCCCGATATCTTCAGAGGCACATCTGGGCCCTCGATACGCTCATCAGGATACTCCGCGACGGCCTTCTTGATTATCTCGATGGCCCGCTGCGGGCGGTCGAGAACACTCGCGGCTGACGCGCACAGGGAGTAAGCCCTGGCGGTGGGGCTCGGCAGGGTGAGCATTGTCTCGAGCAGGGCCTCGCATTCTTCGCGCGAGGAAGTACTCTTGACGGCATGGTACCGCAGCAGGACGCGTTCCAGTCTGTCGTGCAGTTGACGCTCTCTTCGGGCATCGGGCTCGTTCATGCGTCTGAGGACCGCGTCAAGTTTCTCTCTTTCCTGCTGCGCAGAGTAGCCAGGCGGTTGAGGATCAGGTATTCCCTGCAAAGAGGGCGGGAGTGCTCCCACCGTGAGCAACACGAAGACCAACGTGAACGAACCCTGCTTCAGACTGCTCATTTCCGCTCTTCTCTTCGCACGAAGTCTCCCGCCGATAGCCTGCCGAATCACTCGTCAAGCGACTACGTATCCGGTGCCTGCAGATGTGCCAAGACGCCGTCGCGGTCGGGTCTGCATAGAACGCCTTTCTCCGTGATGATGGCGGTGATGTTTTGCGCGGGGGTGACGTCGAAGGCGGGATTGTAGACGGCCACGCCGTCCGGCGCGGTGGCCGTGCCGGCCAAGCGCGTCACCTCGCTGGATTCCCTCTGCTCGATGGGGATTTCGGCGCCGTCGGCGATGCTCAGATCGAATGTGCTGGAGGGGGCGGCGATGTAGAACGGAACCTCGTGCTGTTTCGCCAGGACGCTGAGGCTGTATGTGCCGATCTTGTTGGCGGCGTCGCCGTTGGCGGCGATGCGGTCGGCGCCGGTGATGACCAGGTCGATCTTGCCTTCCTTCATCAGCCATCCGGCCATGTTGTCGCAGATGACCATCACGTCGATGCCGGCCTGCTGCAATTCCCACGCGGTCAGGCGGGCCCCCTGCAAGAGCGGCCGCGTCTCGTCGGCGTAGACCTTGAACGAGCGGCCCTTTTTCTGCGCCTCGAACATCACGGACAGCGCGGTCCCCTGTCCGGCGGTGGCCAAGGCTCCCGCGTTGCAGTGCGTCAGCACGCCGGCGCCGTCGCGAATCAATGCCTCGCCGTGCCGGCCGATCGCTCGGCACATCTCGATGTCCTCGGCGCGAATCGCGTTGGCCTCGGCCAGGATCGCCTCATGAAGCTCGCCCAGTGTGACTTGCGGATGCTGGCAGACCTTCTGCGCCTTGTGGCGGATGCGGTCGAGGGCCCAGAAGAGATTCACCGCCGTCGGCCGCGATGTGGCCAGAAAGTCGCATGCCTCGACGATGGCCTTGAGGCCGTCCACGGTCGTTGCGTCCGCGTCGAGCGATTGAAGGGCCAGGACCGGTCCATAGGCGGCCGCGACCCCGATAGCCGGAGCGCCCCGCACGGCCAGTGTTCGGATCGCTTCGTGCAGTCGTCTCGTATCACGTACCAGAAGCGTGATGAACTCAACCGGCAGACGCCGCTGATCAATCAGTTCCAGCACTCCATCGGTGCCATCCATCCATTTGACTGCTTGTGGGATCGTAGGACGGTTCTCCTTATCGGTCGACGCGAGCGCCGCTGCCTTTCATAACTTTCTCGACTTCGGCCAGGCTGGCGGTCGTCGTATCGCCCGGTGTGGTCATCGCCATCGCGCCGTGCGCGGCGCCGTAGTTGACCGTCTCGCTCGGGCTCTTGCCTTCCATCAGCCCATAGATCAGGCCCGAGGCAAAACTGTCGCCCCCGCCGACGCGGTCGTAGATCTCCAGGCCCTCGCGCAGGACCGCGTCATAGAACTGTCCGTCTATGTAGAGGACCGCCCCCCAGTCGTTGATCGAGGCGGTCCTGGCGTTGCGCAGCGTGGTGGCGACCGCCTTGAAGTTCGGGAACTCCTTGACCGCCGCTTCGATCATCCGTTTGAAATTCGTCGGATCGAGCTTGCTGAAGCTCTTGTCCAGGCCCTTGACCTCGAAGCCGAGGGCGGCGGTGAAGTCCTCCTCGTTGCCGATCATCACATCGACGTGCGAGGCGATGGCCCGGTTTACCTCGCGGGCCTTGGCCTGCCCGCCGATGTCCTTCCAGAGCGAGTTGCGGAAGTTCAGGTCGTACGAGACGACCGTGCCGTGCTTCTTGGCGGCGGTGACCGCTTCGAGGATCACGTCCCGCGTGGTCTCCGAAAGCCCGGCGAAGATGCCTCCGGTATGGAACCAGCGGATGCCGTCGCGGCCGAAGATCGTGTCCCAGTCGATGTCCCCTTTCTTCAGTTGCGACGCGGCGCTGTGGGCCCGGTCGCTGCATCCGACGGCGGCGCGGACGCCGAAGCCGCGCTCAGTGAAGTTCAGTCCGACGCGGACCTTGCGCCCGATCCCGTCATAGGGGACCCACCGAATGTATTCGGTGCTCACGCCGCCCTGAAAGATCAGATCTTCGAGCAGGCGACCGACGGGGTTGTCCACGTTGGCGGTGACGACGGCGGCCCGCTTGCCGAAGCAGCGTTTCAGGCCGCGGGCGACGTTGTATTCGCCGCCGCCTTCCCAGACGCGGAAATGGCGCGTCGTGTGGATGCGCTCCTCGCCCGGGTCGAGGCGGATCATGATCTCGCCCAGCGAGAGGATGTCGTACTTGCATTTGGATGCCGGTTTGAGGTCCAACGCCGCCATCAAGGCTCTCCTTCTTCCAAGTGGTTAGGCTTTGTAGATTTTGCCTTCGCGATAGTCCTGCCATGCCGGCTCGAACGCTTTTCGCTCGGTCGGCACGGGTCGCGGTGTCACCGTGGTGCACTTGAACAGGTCGGCGGCCTTCGGATCGAGCTCGATTCGCAGGATCGACTTACGCAGCTTCTCATTCTCCGGCTTGAACCGCAGCGGGGCTCCGGTCGCCTGGTCGATTACGTCGGCGTGGATCTCCACACCGTCGGGGGCCAGGACCAGGTGCGAGCCGCGCGAGCCGCTGCCCTGGGCGATCAGTTCGACGATGGCCTTCAGGTACCCGATGCTGGCCAGTGCGAGATGCTCGGCCTGGATCGCCGCGACCACCGATTTGAGCCCGGCCAGCCTGATGCCGTCTTTTTGGATCGCCTTGTAGAGGGCCATCGCCTCCTGCAGGGCCTTGCTCGTGTCGCCCCGCTCACGGATGTGCCCGCCGGAGGTGGTCATTCGGCTCTGGATCTCGCTGATCACGGCCTTGGCCGTGGCGCCGGACGATTCCTTCCAGGTGCTGAGCTTGCGGACGAGACTTGCCAATTGATCGTTGATTTCCTTTTGCTGTTTGCGGTAGTTGGGGACGTCGCCGCCGTAGACGTTGGCGATGTACTCGGCGGCACGGAGCCCGCCGGCCTGTCCGGCGTTCAGCGCCGACCCGCCGGGCCGTTTGACGCCGTGACTGCCCGCCATCTCGCCGATTACGAACGTGTGCGGGATGCTCGACTCCCACCATCTGTTGATCGCGAAGCCGCCGTTGTTGTGCTGGGCGCAGACGGCGATCTCCAGCGGCTCTTTATACAGATCGATCCCGTTCTCTTTGTAGATGTCGATCGCCAGCGGGTTCATGTGGGCCAGCCGCTTGATCGGCGTCGCCTGAAACGCGCCGGCCTTGTCGAGATAGTCGTACGCCTCGGGTTCGAGGTCCTTGACGTCGAACGGTTTCATCGACGAACTGCCGATCGGGTTCTTGCGGAAGTCCATGAAGACCCGGCGGCCCTTTTGCGTCTCGTTGAAGACCAGCACGTCGATCAGCGACGACTGATGGTTCTCGATCCGCTGCGGGTCGAACGGCCACTGATAGCCTTTCAGGAAGATGTCGGTGGCCATCTTGCTCATCGTCGGGAAGAAATCCGTCAGGAACTCGCGTTCCTCCTTGCCGTTCGCGTCGGTGCTGAAGATGCGCGGCAGCGCCTGCATGTACGTGCCCGAGACGTTCCAGCGGAACTTGATGCTGGCCAGGCCGAACTGCGATTCGGTGACGTTCTCGGCCGCCAGTCCCGCCTGGAACGCCAGACCGTGGATGCCAATCTGGCCTTCCGGATAGACGCTCGTCCTGTACAGCGCGCCGGGGCCGCCGGCCGCCAACACGACGTTCTCGGCGAGAAAGACGCTGAGGCCCCAGTCCGAGTCCGTGACATTGGATCTCTGCAACGTCACGAGCCCGGCGATGCGCCTGGCCTTGCCCTGGCCGACCGTGAGCAGGTGTGTCGCTTCCTGCTTATCGAAGATCTCAATGCCGTAGGCTTGGACCTGCCTCTGGAGGCATTCGCTCATGAACCTGCTGGTCTTGGGACCGGCGCTGGTGGCCCGCTCGGCCGGGTCGTGGTCGGTCTTGTAGCCGATGAACGTGCCCATCGCGTCGGTGGGGAAGGGCACGCCGGCCTGCACGAGGTGCGAGAACTCGCGCAGCGAGCTGATCCCTTCGGCCAGGGCCAGATCGCCGTGACAGCAGCCGCCGGCCAGCAAGGTCTTGGCGAACTCCTCGGCGCAGTCGGGGATCTCCGGACTGGTGCCCTGCTTGTAGTAGGTCTGCTTGTCGGAGCCGCTCATCCGCGAGGCGCCGAGCTTCAGGCCGCCGGTGATGACGGCGATCCGCTTCTGTGCATCCTTGATGCCTCTGCCCTTCAGAAACTCGCAGAGATGAACGGCACAGTTCATCCCCGCGGCGCCGGCGCCGACGATAATCGTACTGTAGTTGTGGACGGCAACCGTCTGTCGGGCGATTCTCCTGGTCTTCACGATCGCTGATTCTCCTTCCCATGTCCATCGGTCGATGGCGCAAGGTCGTCTGTCAATTGATCTTCTCCGGTTTCGCGAATTCGGCCGTCATCACACGGGGCAGTCGATAGACGTTGCCTGCCCGGTCGCAGAAGTAGATCGACGATTCCGAAGGCTGGCGGCCGTGGCCGTCGGCCCAGAGCGCGTAGAAGTCATCGTGCACGTTGACCGGCTCGCGGGCGTAGGTGTGGTTGTAGGGGCTGTTTTGGGTAAGTTGAGCGACTCTGTCCCATGTGGCGCCCTGGTCGATGCTGCGCCACAGGGCGATTTCCCCTCCGGGATTGTACGGCTGCGGGCCGGTCTCCGTCGGCGCGACGATGCGCCAGATACGGTCGGTTTGGAGATAGAGCGAGCCCATGTCGTAGTTGTTGTCGGAGACAAAGGCCGGGCGGATCGTCCAAGCTTGTCCCGTCCAGCGGGCGGTCGTCCAGGTGCGCGGGTCGTTTTTGGGACCGGCCTCGAAACCCTTGCTGGTCAGGAAAAGGATCACCGGGTGCCCCGACGCGTCAAAGCGGATGTCCTTCAGATAGACCAGCAGGCCTTCCGTTTCGTAATCATGGATGAGAGCAGGGTTCTGCGGCTCGGTCAATGGGACCGTCAGAAGGGTTCCATCGGCGGCGCGCCACGATTGTCCGGAGTCGGTGGTTTCGAGGTAATAGAGGTTCGTCCGCCAGTTGAGGCCTTTTCCCTTCGGGTGGTAGTTCAGCGCGGTTCCGGCCTTGGAGTCATTGGCGCTGCTGATCTGATAGTGTCCCTGGTCGATGGCGGCCAGTCTTTGCCATGGCGACCAGTGAATGCCGTCGGAACTGGTCATGAAGCAGGCCGTGCGTGCGGCCGGGTAGTTGTAGCGCGTGAAGAACGCGGCGAAGCCTTGGCCCGGAACATGCCATGCCTGCATGTAGGAGAAATTCGTCATGATGATCTTTCGGCCGTTTTCGACCTTGGTCGGTCGGACCAGGACGAATTCGTTGACGTCGTACGGCCGGACACTGCGGTGGATGTAAGACGGCCGCGTTGTGCCGTGCGAGGTCGAGAAGATCCAGATGGTCCCCTCGTCGTCCACGCTGATGACGGGATTGTCGTGGGCGTCGGTGGTCCGCTTGTTCAGCAGGATCGTCGGTCGGGGGACCATGCCGGTGCGGTGGTCGTAATACGAGACCATGTGCAACAGCGTCTTGTTGGCCATCTCCCCATCGGGCGTACCGCCGTAACAGAAGAACGTCCTGCCGACCTTTTCGCAATAGACAGCGAACGGTTGATGCTTGGCGCAGTAGGTGCCGAGGCCGCCGCTGTATTTGTAGCGGTACTCGTTGTTGAGCGGCTGATTCATATACCAGATGCCGCGATAGCCCGTGTCCTTGGCGTTGAGCGTCAGGGTGGTGTCGGCGCCCTCGGCGGCCGATGCGACCGTTGCGAACAGCAGCGCGAGCAGTGTGGCGACTCTCAGTTGTGACATGGCGCACCTCCGGCCTGGCGTCCTCAGCGGATGTTGAAATCCCGTCCCGTGGTCCGCCGGATCTGTTCGAGCGAGACGCCGGCGAAGTTCAGGCCCGGATATTTTTCCTCGCGGAGCCGGTCGATGAGCTGCTTGACGACGGCCAGTTCTCGGGCCAGCAGTTTGTAGTCCTGCTCCTCGACGATCTTGGCGAAGGTGGCTTTGTCGATCATACTGAATGAGCCGCCAAGGACGAGGACGCCGGCGCCGATGTAGTCGGGAATATTCCCGGCGTTCGTGCCGCCCGTAGGAACCAGGCTGATCGTCTTGTGGATAGCCGGATCGACCGCCTTGACATAGGCCGGGCCGCCAAGCTCCTTGGCGGGGAAGACCTTGCAGAGGTTCGCGCCCTTGGCGTACTGGGTGACGATCTCGGTGGCCGTGCCGCAGCCGGGGATCATGGGCACCTTGCCGGCGAATCGAGCGAAGCTGGCGTCGCTGAAGTTCACCGCCGAGACGAGATAGGCGGCGCCCGCGTCCACGACCTGTTGCAGCGTCGGCAGCGGATCGTCGGCATGGGCGGCGTTGTAGACGTCGAGCATGCCGGGCCAGTCGATCAGACTGGCGGCGCCCGCGACGAAATCGGGCAGCTCCTTGCGAAGCCGCGAGAGCTTTTCCAGGGGCTTCTTGATCCGGCAGGTCACTTCCATGTTATAGATGCCGGCGGCGATGAGCGCCTCGGCGGTCTTGACGATGTCGAGCTTGTCCTGGTTGAAGACGAGGATGAAGCCGTCTTTCAACAGTGTGGCGATCGTGGTCCTGATGTCCATACGTGTCCTCGCTCTCTCATAGTCGTCGCAGATGGAAGCCGCCGTCGACGTTGATGACCTGCCCGGTGCAGAAATCGAGTCGGCCGTCGGCGATCGCGCCGACCGCCTTGCCGATGTCCTCGGGGTAGCCCCATCGCTTGATGGGGGTGATGCCCTCGGCGATCAGCTTGTCGTACTTGGCGGTGACGACCTTGGTCATGTCCGTCTTGATGATGCCGGGACGGACCTCGAAGACGCCGATGCCGTACTCGGCCAGCCGGTCGGCATAGAGCATCGTCATCATGCCGATGGCCGCTTTGCTGATGCAGTATTCGCCGCGAGCGGGGCTGCTGGTGTAGGCCGAGATTGAGCCGGTGTTGACGATGCGGTAGCTGCCTTCCGGGTCAGCCTTCTTCTGCTCGATCATCCAGTTGGCGACCCTCTGCGTCAGGAAATAGGGACCCTTGAGGTTGATGTTCATGACACGGTCGAAGCTCTCTTCGGTGGCCTCCAGCAAATCGAGTCGCTTCGTGGGGGCGACGCCGGCGTTGTTGGCCAGCAGATGGCAGCAGCCGAACGCGCTCTTCGTGGCCTCGACGAGCTTCGTCCGGTCGGCGGCGTTGCTGACGTCGATTCGCATCGCCTCGCACCTGGCTCTGAGGGTCTGGGCCTTCTTGCGGGTTTCCACGGCGTTGTTCTCATCGGGCTTGCCTTGCTCGTCGAAATCGAAATGGGCGATCATCAGATCGTAACCCAGGCGGGCCAGTTCCAGTGCGATGCCCCGTCCGATCCCTCGGCTGCCCCCTGTGACGATGGCTACAGGTCGTTCTGCCATGATAGACATTCCCTCTCGTATTCTTACGATTGCAGGTATCGGTCGATTTCGCGTGCGGCCCGCATGCCGTCGGCGACGGCCGCAACCACGGTGGACGGCCCGCGAACGAGGTCGCCGCCGGCGAAGACGCCGTCGCGCGAGGTTGCAAGCGTTCCATTGCTCGTTTGAATCAGTCCGTTGACGATTTTCACACCGGGCAGGGTCCGCTCGATGTCGCCGGCCGCCGACTGGCCGATGGCCTCGACGACGAGGTCCATGTCGAGATCGTACGCACTCGACGTCATGGACTCGGGCCGGCGCCGGCCTCCGGCGTCCGGGTCGCCCAGCCGCGTGGGGCACAGTCGGATGCCCGTCAGCTTGCCGTTGGCGCCGTTGTATTTTAGCGGCTGCGTCAGGATCAGGAAATGCACGCCTTCGTCGATGGCTCGCTGGCGCTCGGCGCCCCAGGCGGGCATCTCCTTGAACGAGCGGCGATAGATCAGATACACGTCCTTTGCGCCAAGCTGCTTTGCTGTCACCGCCACGTCCATCGCGGTGTTGCCGCCGCCGATGACGCCGACGGACTTGCCGGTCAGGTCCAGTTTGCCCGGCTGCTTGGCCTCGGCCAGAAAGTCCATCGCGTTCCAGAGGCCGTCAAGTCGCGTCTCGGTGACGCTGGTGGCGTTGGGCAGGCCCAGACCGATGAAGGCGGCATCGAAGCCCATCGCCATGATCCCGTCGAGATTGTTGTCGGCGTCAAGCTTGCGCCCGAGACGCAGCGTCATGCGGTCTTCCGGCGCGCCGGCGAAGATCGCCCTCAGTTCGTTGCCCAGGGCCTCGCTCTGTCGGTCGGCAGGGATGACGGATTCGACCATGCCGCCGAACGCGGTGCTCTTGTCGAAGATCGTCACGCTGTGGCCGGCTTCGAGCAGCCGGGCGGCGCAGGCCAGGCCCGCCGGACCGGCGCCGATGACGGCGACCTTCCTGCCCCTGGCTTCCTGCGGAATGCGAAGCTTCGACCAGCCGTGCTTGTTGGCCTGCTCCGACAGATATCGCTGGATGTCGGCGATCGGCAGGGGGCCGTCGCCGATGAAACGCTGAAGGCAGTGGCCTTGGCATTGCTGCTCGACCGGACAAAGCCACGCGCAGACTTCCGGAAAGACGTTCGCCTGGCGGATGACCTCGTAGGCCTCGCGCTCCTTGCCGTCGAGGAACAGGTCGATGAACCGTGGAATCTCGATACCGGCCGGGCACGCGAGCTGGCACGTCGGCTCCTGGCACTTGCGGCAATCGGCGGCCAGGCGAAGCAGGTTCTCTTGATCGCTCATGCGGCCGTGCCGGAAGATCGGCCCGTAGACCGCATGGTCCCGCACAACGCAACCGGTTCGGCCGCCGTCCCGCATGATCTGCGTGCACGCGCTGCACCCGATGCAGACCTTCTCGGGGTCCATCTTCCCTTTGCGGACGATGTCGCGGGCGAAGTCCGGATAGGCGAAGGCCATACGTCCGCCGCCGACGATGGTGACCCGTCCGCCGGCCTTGTTGGCGGCGCCGACGTTGGCCATCAGCGTACGCAGCCAACTGTAGCCGGTGCCCACCATCGCGACGTCGGGATAGGCCTTCTGCATCCGGCTCGTGACGTCGATCAGCCGTGCAACGCCCGCGAGCGGGTGCTCGGGCTCGGGGTAGCCGCCCACGATGGGTTCGTTGAAGGGCCGACCGACGTGGGGGTTATAGTAGGGATTGGCGATGGTGATGTCGATCAGCTTGACGCCGCGATCCCGGAGCAGGCCGATGAGCTTCTTCGGCTCGGTCAGATCGGGTTGGGTATAGTCGTTCTCATCCACCGCCCATCCATAGGGGTAGGGGATGGCGTCGTAGATGCCCAGCCGTGTGACGACCTTGCCGCCCAGTTCGCGGCGTACCCGCTCGACGGTCTCGGCGAGCAGCCGCGTGCGGTTCTCGAACGAACCGCCATACTTGCCTGGACGATTGCGACAGGCCAGCAGTTCGTTGATCAGATAGCCGTGACAGGCTTTGATATCGACGGCGTCGAAGCCGATTTCGAACGCGATGCGGGCCGCCTCGACGTAGGCGTCCTGGAGCTGGTCGAGATACTCGTCCGTCACGAGCGGATAGTCGTCGGGGAGCTTGCTCTTGCCCTTGGCGTGGGGCGGCCACTGCGGCACGAGGCAGTCGCGGTAGGGATCGCGCTGCCCGATGAGCGGCCGGGCGATGCCGTCGGGTTTGCTGTATCGGCCCGAATGGGTCAATTGCGCCACCACGATCGGGCGGTGGTCCTTGCCGTTGGCCTCGGCGGCCCTGGCCCGTGCTCGGCGGACCATCTCGGCGAAGGCGTCCTTGCTGCCCTCGTGCAGCCACAACTGGCGCGGGTTGGCCCGGGCCTCGGGCACGACGGCGATGGCCTCGGCCCAGAGCAGTCCGACCCCTCCGGCGCCGAATCGCTCGTAGCGGCGGATGGTGAGCTTGCTCGGTCGGCCCAGGGCGTCGCCGTCGCAGCCTTCCATCGCGTGGACGCTCAGCGAATTCGGGATGGTCAGGCCATCGAATGCGACGGGCTGCGCCAGAATGGAGACATCCTCGACCGCTTCGACGTTGACCCCCCATCGCCGGCTGAGGTCCCTGAGGTCTTCAATCGTGCCGAGTTGGAACTCCCACTGACGAGGTTGTGCGGCTGTCTGTGCGCTCAAAACGGCGGTACCTCCTGTTGCGGCCCTATTGCTGAACTTCCAGCTTCGGCCTCAAGAACCTGGCGGTGTGGCTCTTGGCGTTCTTGACGATTTCTTCCGGCGGTCCGGCCACGACCACGGTGCCGCCGCCGTCGCCACCCTCGGGCCCGAGGTCTATTATATAGTCGGCGATCTTGATCACATCAAGGTTGTGTTCGATCACGACGACCGTGTTGCCCATGTCGCAGAGCCGCTGGAGGACGTTGAGCAGGTTCTGGATATCGGCAAAGTGCAGGCCCGTCGTGGGCTCGTCGAGCACGTACAGTGTGTGGCCGGTGTCGGCCTTGCCCAGTTCGGCCGAGAGCTTGACCCGTTGGGCCTCGCCGCCCGAGAGGGTGGTCGATGCCTGGCCGAGCTGGACGTATCCGAGTCCGACGTCGGTCAGCGTCTTGAGGATCCGGACGATCGCCGGGAAGTTGGAGAAGAAGTCCACCGCGTCTTCGGTCCGCATATCGAGCACGTCGGCGATGCTCTTGCCTTTGTACGTGACCTGGAGCGTCTCGCGGTTGTATCGCGTTCCCTTGCAGTCCTGGCAGGTGACGTAAACGTCGGGCAGGAAGTGCATCTCGATCTTTTTGGTGCCCTGGCCCTTGCAGGACTCGCAGCGTCCGCCCTTGACGTTGAAACTGAATCGGCCCGGCTTGTAACCCCGGATCTTCGCTTCCCGCGTCATGGAAAAGAGCTTGCGGATCTGGTCGAACGCCCCGGTATAAGTGGCGGGGTTGCTTCGCGGTGTCTTGCCGATGGGCGACTGGTCGATCTCGATCACCTTGTCGATCTGACTGGTTCCGAGGACATTCTTGTGCTTGCCCGGCTTCTCTCGCGACTGATAGAGCCGGCGCTTCAGCGCCCGCAGGAGGATCTGGTTGACGAGCGTACTCTTGCCCGAACCGGAGACGCCGGTGACGCAGACGAAGACGCCGAGCGGAAACTTGACGTCGATCTCCTTGAGGTTGTTCTCGGCGGCGCCCTTGATCTCGATGCACTTTCGCAGGTTGTACTTGCGTCGTTTGACCGGCAGCTTGATGCTCCTCTTGCCCCCCAGGTATTGGCCGGTCAGCGATTCTTCGCATGCGATGATGTCTTCGAGCGTGCCCTGGGCGACGAGCCGGCCCCCGTGCTTGCCGGCGGCCGGACCGATATCGACGAGATGATCGGCGGCACGGATGATGTCCTCATCGTGCTCGACGACGAGAACGCTGTTGCCGATCCGGGCCAGCTTCTGGAGGATGCCGAGCAGGCGGTCGTTGTCGCGATTGTGCAGGCCGATCGTCGGCTCGTCCAGAACGTAGCAGACGCCGACCAGGCCGCTGCCGACCTGGGTGGCCAGGCGGATGCGCTGGGCTTCGCCGCCCGCCAGCGTGCTGGTGACTCGGTCCAGGGTCAGATACCCCAGACCGACATCGACCATGAACTTCAGCCGGGCCTTGATCTCCTTCAGGATCTGGGCGGCGATAACCGTCCGCTCCTCGTTCAGCTTGAGCGTGCTGAAAAACCGCTGGGCGTTCATGACACTCAGGCCGGTCAATTCGCAGATGTTCCTGCCTCCGACCGTCACCGCGATCGCCTCGGGCCGCAGCCTCGCGCCGTGGCAGCTCTGGCAGGGCTGCTCCGACAGATAGCTGTGCAGCCGGGCCTTGACGTAGTCGCTCGTGGTGTTCTTCCATCGTCGCGTAAGGTTCGGGATCACGCCCTCGAACGACAAGCCGTATTGGTCGCGGTCCTCCTCGCTCGTGCCGTACATCAGGACACGCTTCAACTCGGCCGGCAGTTCGTCGTATGGGACGGCCTTACTGACGCCCACCCTCCGGCAGAAACGCTTGATCAGCCGGTTGTAGAAGATGTTCATCCGCTTGCCGCCCTTGCGCCACGCGTCGATGGCCCCGTTCTCCAATGAGACCGTCTTGTCGGGTACGATCAGGTCCGGGTCGAACTCGAGGATCGTGCCGAGTCCGTCGCAGCTCTTGCAGGCCCCGTACGGCGTATTGAAGCTGAACAGCCTGGGCGAAAGCTCTTCCAGGCTGGCCTCGGGGTGCTCAGGGCAGGCGAACCTCTCGCTGTAGACGGCTTCTTCCCACGCTCCATCGCCCCCGTTTTCCCTGTCGGCTTCGGGATCCTGCAGCAGGACGAGCAGTATGCCCTCGGCCAGTTTCAATGCGGTCTCCACCGAGTCGGCCAGCCGGATACGTACCCCTTGCTTGACGATCAGCCGATCGACCACCGCCGCAATGTCGTGCTTCTTGTTCTTGTCCAGATCGGGGACGTTGCGGACGTCGAGGATCGTGCCGTCCACCCGGACGCGGACGAAGCCTTCCCGCTGAATGTTGGCGAAGACGTCCTTATGCTCGCCCTTCTTGCCCCGCACCAGCGGCGCGCAGACCTGGACCTTCGTTCCTTCCGGGTGGGCCAGGATCGATTCGACGATCTGAGAAGAGTGCTGGCTGGTGATCTCCCGCCCGCAGACCCAGCAATGAGGCTGCCCGACCCGGGCGAAGAGCAGGCGGAAGTAGTCGTAAATCTCCGTCGTGGTCGCCACGGTCGAGCGCGGATTGCTGCTGGCGCTGCGCTGCTCGATGGCGATGGTGGGGGGCAGGCCGGAGATATCGCCCACCGCCGGCTTCTGCATCTGTTCGAGGAACTGCCGGGCGTAGGCGCTGAGCGACTCGACGTACTTGCGCCGGCCTTCGGCGTAAATCGTGTCGAACGCCAGCGAACTCTTGCCCGATCCGCTGATGCCCGTGATGACTACGAGCTGGTCGCGCGGGATGCTCAGGCTGATGTTCTTGAGGTTGTGCTCGGCGGCACCGGTGATCGTGATGACCTTCTCGTTTCGTTGCGCCATATCGTCAGCGGACCAAATCCTTCGATTTCGATTCTCATCCATACGAATCCCCCGTCTCTGGGGTGTGCATCCGACTCCTTTCGGGTGGCACAAACCAGTGATTGTACCCACTGCGTCCGAAAACGCAAACCTNNCCCCTCCCGCCGCTCTGCGGCAGGGGTGGGAATATTTGGTTGACCGCAATGGGGTGCCTCTGTACGCTATTGCGGTTTGCCATCTGGAAAACGGTTTCTGGTACGCTTTGGGAAGCATGGAATCGATGAATATCTGCGTGGTTGGACTGCAATGGGGTGATGAGGGCAAGGGCAAGGTCGTCGATATCCTGGCCGAGCGGTGCAATATGGTCGTTCGCTTCGGCGGGGGCTCGAACGCCGGGCACACGGTGGTCGTCGGGGACCGCCGCTTCGCACTGCATCTGCTCCCAAGCGGCTCGATCCGCAAGGACGTCGCGTGTGTGATCGCCAACGCCGTCGTGGTTGATCCGGAGATCCTGCTGGGCGAGATCGACGGGCTGGCCGGACGCGGCATCTCGCTCGACGGCCGCTTCTTCATCAGCGAGAATGCCCACGTGGTGCTCGATTACCACAAACGCGAAGATCAGCTCCGCGAGGAGTCGCTCGGCGAGGGCAAGATCGGCACGACGATTCGCGGCATTGGGCCGTGTTATGCTGACAAAGTCGGACGCAGCTACGCCGTGCGCATGGGGGATTTCCGCGACTTGGACGCATTGCACGCCAGGCTGGAGATGATCCTCGAATACAAGAACAAGCTCTTCGTCGCACTCTATGGCGCCGAGCCGATGGCGGCCGCGGCGATCTTTGACAACTGCAAACGATATGCCGAGCGGCTTGGGCCATTCATCGCCGACACCACGGAGTTGCTGCACACCTCCATCGAGCAGGGCAAGTCGATCCTGTTTGAGGGGGCGCAGGGCTCGCTGCTGGATCTCGACCATGGAACGTTTCCGTTCGTGACCAGCTCGAATTCCAGCGCGTTGGGGCTGCCGGCGGGCTGTGGCGTGCCGGCGCGAATGGTGGACAAGTACATCGGCGTGATCAAGGCCTATACGACCCGCGTCGGCGCCGGGCCGTTCCCCACCGAGCAGGACAACGAGGTGGGCCAGTACATCCGGGATGCCGGAAATGAGTACGGCACCACGACCGGCAGGCCCAGGCGCTGCGGGTGGTTCGACGCGGTGACCGTTCTGTACGGCGTTCGGATCGGTTCGATCGACAGTCTCGTCCTGCTGCATCTCGATACGCTGACGGGTCTGAGGGAACTGAAGCTCTGCCGTGCTTATGAACTGGACGGGCGGGAGACGACGTTTTTCCCGGCCAACATCACCCGGCTGGCAAGGGCCAAGCCGATCTACGAGACGTTGCCCGGCTGGGACGAGGATATCACCGCTGTTACGACGTTCGACGAGTTGCCCGCCAATGCCCAACGGTACGTCGAGCGAATCGAGCAGATCGTCGGCCGGCCGGTCGAGATGATCGGTGTCGGACCCCAGCGAAGCCAAACGCTGACTCGGACGTAGGGACGCGTGCCCGAATCGCCTTGCGAGGGGCGAATCGGGTCAAGAGGGCCTGCTGCCCGCAGGTTGGTGCCAATGAGTAGCATGGAGCAGAAACGCAAAGTGACGGCCGAACGGCTGGGGGTGCCGGCAGAGTTGATGCCGCGGCATCTCGCCATCATCATGGACGGCAACGGCCGATGGGCGCAGCGCCGGGGACTGCCGCGGTATGAAGGTCACGCACAGGGAGCCCAGACCGCCGAAATGATCTCTCTGCGCTGCGTCGATCTGGGGATCGAGTCGGTCACCTTGTATGTGTTCAGCCTGGAAAACTGGAAGCGGCCGCAGGCGGAAATCGATGCCCTGATGCACATCTACAGCGGCTATCTGGTCAGCATCCGTCAGAGCCTGATGGAAAACAACGTCCGTTTTGCGCATCTGGGTCGGATGGCCGGACTCCCGACGGCGGTCAAGGAGGCGTTGCTGGGGACGGCAGAGCTGACCAGCGGCAATACCGGGATGGTTCTGGCGATGGCGCTCAACTACGGGGGGCGGGCCGAGATTGTCGACGCGACCAAGGCCATCGCGCAGGACGTTCAGGATGGGAGACTGCGGGTGGAGGACATCGACGAGCAGTGCATAGGCGACCATCTCTACACGAAAGGTCTGCCCGACCCGGACCTCTTGATCCGGACGGCCAACGAACTGCGCGTCAGTAACTTCCTGTTGTGGCAGATCTCCTACTCGGAGTTCTACGTGACCGATACGCTCTGGCCCGATTTCGATCAGGCGACTCTCGAGAAGGCGATGCTCGCCTATGCCCGCCGGGATCGCCGGTTTGGGGCCATCAATACGGGTCCCGCGTCCCGTGGATGACCCCGTCGAAGTTACGAAGGAGGCGGTCGCAGTCGGCCGGCTCTGCACCAGATGTCGAACGGATCTTGTCTACTGAGATGCTCAAGCACAGGATATTCTCCGGGATTCTGATGACGTTGATCTTTGGCGGCCTGGTCATCCTGGACGGCTGGCTGGACGGGTCGGCCACGGCTGCCGGCGGCGATGACCGGGCGGTGCAGGGGACGATATTGACGGTCCTTGTGGCCGTCGTTGTAACGCTTGCGACGGTCGAATTCGCCGGTCTGGCTGCCGCCAAGGGGCTGCACGTTCTTCTCGGCCCCGGCGTTACAGGGGCGGTATTGCTTTCGACCGCGTGGTATTGGCCCCAGTGGTTCGGCGTGCCCTTGCACGCGTATGTCCTGTACGTGCTGGTCTTTGCGCTCCTGGCGTCGGTGGGGGCGCAGTATCGGCGGTATGGGACCGACGGTGTCCTGGCCAATTGCGGCGTCAGTGGCTTGGCCGTCCTCTACCTCGGGCTGCTGGCGGCGTTTGTGGTGGGGATCCGGGTGGAGTTGGGGCTCTGGGAGACTTTGATGCTGATGTTCGTCGTCAAATTCTCGGATATCGGGGCGTTCACATTCGGCAAGCTGTTCGGCAGGCACAAGTTTTCGCCTCGCGTCAGTCCGGGCAAGACCTGGGAGGGGTTGGCCGGAGCGATGATCGTGGCCATGGGTACGAGTCTCGCATTTGCCGTCGCCTTTGGTATAATGTCGTGGCCTTGGGCACTGGTCTTCGGCGGGTGTTTCGCCGTGATCGGCCAGTTGGGTGACCTGACCGAGTCGATGATGAAGCGGGATGCCCAGCAGAAGGATTCCGCGAACCGTGTGCCCGGCTTCGGTGGTATACTGGACGTGATCGATTCGCCTTTGGTGGCCGCGCCGTTCGGGTACCTCTTCTTTCGGCTGGTGATCTGACGCACGGCAGTCGAGACGAGTCCGAGCAACCAGACCGTATCGCTAAGGCGAGGAGCAATTTGGAAGTCATCGTACAATTAGATCCAGGTGGCAAACAGCTTGAGCTTTTCGGACCTTCCGACAGTCACCTTCGGCAACTGCGCCGGTCTCTCGGAGTCAGCATTACCGCCCGTCAGTACAATCTCATCATCAGCGGCGCCGAAGGCGACGTCAACCAGGCGGCGGAGGTCGTGAACCGGATGCAGAAGCATCTGCTCAAGCATCGGCAACTGACCAGCGAGGACGTGACCGGCTTCATCGAGCAGGGGACCCAGACGGCGGCACCGGACGACGGGCAGGCGGTGACCGTCTATTCCAAGAAAGTCGTCGAGCCATCCACGGCCGGGCAGTTGAAGTACGTCGAGACCATGCTGAGCAACGACGTGACGTTCTGCACGGGGCCGGCGGGAACGGGCAAGACCTACCTGGCGGTGGCGGTAGCCGTCTCGATGCTCAAGAAGCGGCAGATTCGTCGGATCGTGCTGGCCCGACCCGCTGTCGAAGCCGGCGAAAAGCTGGGGTTCCTCCCCGGCGATATCCAGGCGAAGGTGAACCCCTATCTTCGACCGCTGTTCGATGCGCTCGAAGACATGATGGACTTCGCCCAGATGCGGAAGTTCATGGATCTCGACATCATCGAGATCATCCCGCTGGCCTTCATGCGGGGGCGGACCCTGAACGAAGCCGCCATCATCTGCGACGAGGCCCAGAACACCTCCGGCCTCCAGATGCTCATGGTCCTGACGCGTCTCGGGCACGGCTCGAAGATGATTATCACCGGAGACGTCACACAGATCGATCTCGACATCGCTCAGAAGAGCGGCATGGTCGAGGCGATGGAGACTCTGCGCCGCATCAAGGGCATCGGCGTCGTCGAGTTGAATCAACGCGACATCGTGCGGCACCGGCTCGTGCAGAACATCGTGCGGGCCTACAAGAAGAAGCAGGAATCGCAGAAGCAGGGACCGACGCGGCGGCGCTCGTGAGATGGGAGCGACCGCGGCGATGGAGACCGGCGTGGGTTCCTGTCTCTTCCTGACGGGATGAGTTCTATGGGCCTATTCAACAGGAAAACGAATCCGCGACGCAACCTGGTGCGTCGGACCATTTCTTCCGGACGTGCGGTGCGCTTTCCCGGACCGGCCAGCCGGGAAGCGGTGATCTCGATCCTGCTGTGGCTGGGATTCGTCGCCGCCTGCTCGGCCATCCTCTCCTTCGAGATGATTACGGCCGGACGATACCGCGTCGTCGGGGCGCTGTCTGTGGTCGTGGTCTTTCTCTCGGTCGGGGCCGCGTTCTATGTCTGCCACTACGAGAGTCGCATCCTGCGCAACCACGCGCGAACCCTGTCGATGATCGGTACGTTCCTGGTGTTGCTCGGGGCGCTCAAAATCGCGGTGTTGTCCAGTGGCGGCTCTCGCTGGACACCGAGCTGGGGCACGGGAACGGCGGTGGTTGCCGCGATCGTTTTTGTCATCGCCTACGACCAGCGATTCGCCATCGGAATGGCCACACTGTACGCTGTTTTCGCCTGTTTGGCGGTGGGTCCCAGGCCGGGGGACGGGTTCCAGCTTCAGGGCATCGGGCTGTTTCTGACCATGGTCGCCGGCGTGGCGACATGCTGCTTTTCGCTGCGGGAGATTCGCACCCGCATGAAGCTTCTGGAAGTCAGCGCCATGGCGGCGGTGGCCGTCTTCTGCATGGCGCTGTCGGTGGTCTACCTGAACTTCCTCGGCGAGCCGCAGGATCTGGTCTCGGTCATTGCGGCTGCCGGGCATCACGCCCTGGCTGCTTTCCTGGGCGGGCTGCTGATTCAGAGCCTGCTGCCGCTGATCGAGAAGACATTCCGCATCGCCACGAGCATGACGTTGCTGGACTATTCCGACGCCAATCAGCCCCTTCTGAAGAAGCTGGCGATGGAGGCGCCCGGGACATTCAGTCACAGCCTCTTGATCGGCTCCATCGCCGAGGCGGCGGCCGAGGCGATCGGCTGCAACGGACTGCTCTGTCGGGTGGGCGCCTACTACCACGACATCGGCAAGATCAACAAGCCCAAGTACTTCGTCGAGAACGAGATGGGATCGGCCAGCAAGCACAAGGAACTGTCTCCGGCCATGAGCCAGTTGATTATCGTCGGCCATGTCAAGGACGGCGTCGAGATGGCCAAGGAATACGGGCTTCCCAACGTGCTGCGCCAGTTCATCGAAACCCATCACGGCACGACGTTGGTCGAGCCGTTCTACCACCAGGCCATGAAGAAGCATGAGGATTCGGATCCGACAGGCAAGAGACCGAAGGGCGCGCCGCCGTGCGAGAGCGAGTTTCGTTATGCCGGTCCGAGGCCGAAGACGAAGGAGGCTGCGATCATCATGCTCTCCGACGCGGTCGAAGGAGCGGTCCGGTCGCTGGCGGATGTGACGTTGGCGAAGGTTGAGATCGTCGTGCATAATATCGCCATGAAGCGATTGCAGGACGGCCAGTTCGATGAGTGCGACCTGACGCTCCGCGAACTCAGCGGGATCGAGGCGAGCATGTCGAAGTCGCTGGCGGCCCACTACCACGGCCGGATTGCCTATCCGACCCCCGCCGACGCGCCGCTGCCGCCGCCGAAACCCGCTGTGCCCCGGATGGTCGAGACATAGGAAGGCATGAACAGGGTTGAGATCACATGGCAGGCCGAGGATGTCCAGGCGGACGGCCTCGCATTGGAGACGCTGATCGAGACGATCTGTGAGAGGTTCGGCGTCTCCGGAGCGACGATCGGCGTGGCCGTCGTCGACGACGAGCAGATCGGCGAGCTGAACCGACGGTTTCTCGGCCACGAGGGCACCACGGACTGCCTGAGCTTCGATCTGTCGGATGGGGATGACCCCAACGCGCCGCGGGTGTTCGATCTCATCGTCAACAGTCCAATGGCGGCTCGCGAGGCGGCTCAGCGGGGCCACTCCCCGCAGGCGGAACTGGCCCTGTACGTGACGCATGCGTTGCTCCACCAATTGGGGTTCGATGACGTGACGCCGCCGCAGGCGCGCCGAATGCATGAAACGGAGGACGAGATTCTGCAACACGCGGGCCTTGGCGTGGTGTATAATGATCGCCCGCGATCGTGATGGCCGGCAGGTGGTTGTCGGTCCGAATTGGGGATTGGATTGAAAGGATACTCACAGGTGGGCTTCATCGGTTGGGCCGTGTTGCTGATTTGCCTGCTCGTTGGGGCGACACTGTTCTTTTCCGTCAACGCCATCGCGCTGCGTAGTTTTTCTCGCCTGCGACTGCAGGAGGCGTTCAAGGCCGCCAACGGAGAGGAACGGCCCACGCTGGTTGATGCCTTGGCGGAAAATGCAGACCGCCTGAGCCTGGCGTGTTCCTTCTATCGGCTCGTCTCCAATTTCTGCGCGCTGCTGCTGCTGATGGCGGTGCTATCGACGTTCCAGAACCACGTGCTCAGTGTCGGCAGCTATGTTCTGGTCTTCTTCGTCGCGCTGGCGATCTTCAGTGTGTTCAGTCTGGCCATCCCCCATGCGTGGGCCAAATATGCCGGGGAGAAGCTGCTCAGCCGAACCTACTACGTGTTGGTGTTCTTCGCATTTCTGGCTACTCCCGTTCTCTATCTTCTTCAATTGTACGACGGGTTCGTGCGCCGTCTGGCCGGCGTCAGCGAAGTGACCCCCGAGGAGCAGTTGGAGGAGAAACACGAGGAGTTCCTGGAAGACCTCGAACAACACCGAATGGAAGGGACGTTCGACGAGGAAGAGCAGGAAATGATCGAGAACGTTCTCGAACTGAGCGAGAGCCGTGCCGACGAGATCATGACGCCTCGCACGGACCTCGTCGCCATCGAAGTCCATGCCGATCTGCCGACGGTGCTCGAGGCGATCAAGAAGGCGGGCCACTCGCGGATTCCCGTTTACGAGGAGAACATCGACAATATCGTAGGCTTCATCTACGCCAAGGATCTGCTGGCCGAAATCGGCAAGGATCCGGCCGAATTCTGCCTGCGCGACCGGATGCGGGAGGCCTACTTCGTGCCGGAGAGCAAGCCCCTGCGAGCGCTGCTGCACGAGTTTCAGAATCAGAAGCTCCACATCGCGGTGGTGCTGGACGAATACGGCGGAACCGCGGGCATCGTGACGCTCGAAGACATCATCGAGGAACTGGTCGGCGAGATCACCGACGAATACGAAGAAACGCCGCCGGCATCGGTCAAGCAGGTCGATGAGAATACGATCGAGGTCGACGCGCGAACCTACGTCGACGACCTCAACGACGAGTACGAACTGGATCTGCCGGACGACGAGGACTATGACACGGTCGGGGGCTTCGTTTTCTCTCGACTGGGCTACGTGCCGAAGACAGGCGAGCATTTCGATTACAAGAACCTTCAGTTCACGATTGCCTCCGCCGAACCGCGACGCATCAATCGCATCACGATCCGGAAGGCGCCGAAGGCGTAGCCATGCTGACCCGAGATCGCGCCGTCTGCATTCGCTGTGTCGACTACTCCGAGACGTCGCAGATCGCCACCTTCTTCGCACGGCTCGCAGGCAAGATCAGCGTTATCGCCAAGGGCTCCAAACGGGCCAAGTCGGCCTTCGACGGACCGATCGAGGTCCTGTCGTATGGCGATATCGTCTTCACGAGCCCCGACAAGGACAAGCTGGCAACGCTGACGGAGTACCAGCAGCAGCCGATGCGCGGGGGATTGCGGCGGAATCTCTTCGCCCTGGACAGCGTGCTGTTCGGCGCCGAATTGCTCGGGCGGCTCACCCACGATTGCGATCCGCATCTGATTCTCTTCGACCAGTTCGTCCAGTTGATCCAGGACCTCGACGAGCAGGCGGTGGACGGGCCGCGTCGTGACATCCTGCTGCGTCTGGTCCTGTTCCAACTGGCTCTGCTGCGGGAGGTGGGATTGCGGCCGAATCTCAAGACGTGCGCCAATTGCAGAAGGCCGTACTCGCCCGACTGGGGCGAGAGTTATTTCAGCAGTTCGGCGAATGGCCTGGTTTGCCGCGACTGCGAGATGAACTTTCCCGAAAGGGTGCGACTCAGCGGACCGGCCGCTCGCACCCTGGCCAATCTCAGGCAGATCGCCCAGACTTCGGAGAACGTGCTCGATGAGATCGAGGCCGTCCTGATCCACCACTTCACCGAGACGCTCGGAAGCCGCCCCAAGATGGCCGCCCACGTCCTGAAGTCACGTCCGAAATAGCTGGCGGCCATGCCCCCACCGGCAGGGCGGGGGCTCAGTCAAACAGCGCCGGCTCATCCTCAGGATGCCTGGTCTTCTTCGGTCCGAGGCCGAGGTGGTCTCGGGCCTGGGGGGTGACTTCGCGGCCTCGCTTGGTCCTTCGGACGAAGCCGATCTGGAGGAGGTAGGGTTCGGCGACGTCTTCGAGCGTGTCGCGTTCCTCGCCCAGGGTCGCGGCGATGGCCTCGATGCCGGCGGGACCTCCGTCGTAGACATCGATCAGCGCCTTGAGAAAGGCCCGGTCGAGGGGGTCGAGGCCCAGCGTGTCGATCTGCTCCATCTTCAGCGCGTTCTCGACGATGTCGGTGCTGAGAACGCCGGAGCCTTTGACCTGCGCGTAATCGCGGACGCGTTTGAGCAGGCGGTTGGCGATCCGGGGCGTGCCGCGCGAGCGGCTGGCGATCAACTCGAGCGTCCCTTCCTGGCAGTCGAGTTTCAGCAGCCGGGCCGATCGCGCGAGGATCTCGGTCAGCTCTGCCGTGCGGTAGAAATCGAGATGGTACAGCATCCCGAACCGGCTCCGCAGCGGCGCGCTGAGAAGACCTGCCCGCGTCGTGGCGCCGACCAGCGTGAACCGTTTCAGCGGAAAATTGATCGTCTTGGCATGGAGCCCGCTATCGACGGTGTAATCGACTTTGAAGTCCTCCATCGCCGGGTAGATGAACTCCTCGACCGGCGTGCTGAGCCGGTGGATCTCGTCGATGAACAGGACATCGCCCGTGTTGACGCTGCTGAGCAGGCCCATGACGTCGCCGGCCTTGGCCAGGGCCGGGCCGGATGAGCAGCGGATCCTTGCGCCCATCTCGTTGGCCACGACATGGGCCAGGGTGGTCTTGCCCAATCCCGGTGGCCCGTAAAACAGGATGTGTTCCAGCGGCTCGGACCGATGCTTGGCCGCCTGGATCGCGATGCCCAGCTTCTCGCGAATGTTGGGCTGACCGATACACTCGTCCAGTCGCTGAGGTCGAAGGGCGCTGGTGAAAACCTCCTCCGCCTCACTGAGGGACTGTCCACTGATGACTCTTCCGATTGCCATAGCCAGAGCATACACGACCAGCCGCAGATTTCAAGTAGGGGCCAAGAATCATTCGCCCCTACCGATTGGCGATGTACCGCTCGTATTCGGCACGCGTATCGACCATCTCCAATTGGGTTCCGCCCCATGGTTCCTGCCCGGTGAAGTTGGTCGTATTGAACGCCGCATGATCGATCCGTCCCTCGGGTCCCTCGATCCCCCAGGAATCCGTTCGATAGACGCGGGCCCCTTCGTTCTCGGCGACCCATGTTCCCTGCCCGAGCGTGGTCTGGCTCCACATATAGCTGGTGTAATCCCGGCTGCGATCGGCATTGCGCAGACTGTCCATGTACTGGTCGAACGCCTGGTTGCTCTCGGCGATGGAGTTCTGCAGATTGCGGTTGAGCTGCTGTTGCCGGGCATAGCGGTTCTGCATCTCGCCGGCGAACCACTGTTGGTTGGCCTGAGTGGACTTGATGACCTGGAGGTACAGAGGCAGCCATTCTTCGTATTCGTTGTCGGGCGCCCAACTGCCGTCGGCCAGCACTTGCCAGACCGGACTCATCGGCATGGCGATGCACTGGACCGCGAAGAGGCCGCGAAGCGTCGCACCGGTCGCGAGGCTGCGGAAGCGGACATGCATCAGACGCGCGTCGACCTGCATGCCGTGCGCCTGGAACTGGCGGATCGAGTCGGCGGCCTCCGGAATCGCCTGTTCGGTAGGGCATTCACCCAGCAGTTGCAGATCCGTCCCGACCTGCCCGAGTTGCAGGACCAGGCCCAGGGCCTGCAGGGGCGGCTGATAGGGTGCATTGATCGTGCCGGGCACGGGGAACTGAGTGGGAAGGATCGTATGACTGCCCGATCCGACCCCGCGCTGCTTGGTCTGGGGGTTGTCGAACGTAGTGAATTGGACCTTCTGTCCCTGGAGACTCCAGCCCTGCGGGATCTGGAGTGCCATGGACTGATCCGAAAGGGCCGCCGGACGAAGAGGCACCTGCCGCCCGGCTCGTCGCGACGCCTGCTGGATCATCGCGGCCGGCGAGAGCACCTGCCCGCCCTGCGGCGCCGGCACCTGCGCGGCGAACTGGCGACCGCGTTCCTGAACGGCCGCCATCCCTTCCGGTGCGAAAGCGAGATTGGCCGCCACCGCCGTCAGGGTGGGACGAACGTCGTTCCACAGGTCCTCGCGGGCCAGGAGGATGTAGACGGTGCCGGTTCGCTGCGTGTGGAAGAAGTAGCCGCGTCCGACGCCCTTTTCCCCTTCGTCGATCAAGGTGATCTCGGCGATGGTACGCTCTCGCTCCGGCGTAGAGTTGATGCTGGTGACCTTGAGCGTGGGAATCTCCTCCGCTATGGCTGTCAGGCACTTGGCCGCCAGCACGACAGAGTCCTTGATCTCCTCGTCGGTGGGGAAGGTCATGAACATGACGGCGGCCTTTTCTGCCGGGTCCATCAGCGACAGGCCGAAGGCGCCCTCGCCCAATGGTTCCTGGTTCACCGTCCAGTCCCTGGGTTTGTAGAGGAGCACTTTGCCGTCGGCAGACTCGTATCTTTCGAGGTCCGGGCCGGGCTGCGTTGTCGGGGGGCCTTGTTCGTTCGTCTGCAGGACGGGAGCCGGGCTGGCAATTCGGTTGCCACATTCGGGGCAGAACCTTGCCCCCGCCGGCAGCTTGGTGCCGCACTGCGGGCACGCTGTGACGGGGGCTGGCTGGGCAAGTTTTGCACCGCAGGCCGGGCAGAATTTCACGCCCGCCTCCGCCAGTGCGCCGCATTGCGGGCAGTGGATCCTGCCCGCAGCCTCGGTGGGCTCTGTCGGCGTGGATGCCGGTGCGGGCGCCTGCGTCGGCCGGACGTTGGTGGAGGTCAGAACCGCGGTGATCTCCTGGCCGGCTATCTGCATGGCCTGGCGCACTCCGCCGACCCCGTCGGCATAGTGACTGATCGACACCATGGGGGCTTGGCCAGGCACCGTGACGCTCGATTGCACCCTGACACAGTCGAACGTCCCTGCCGGCGTCTGAACCCTCTCGGGCGCGAGCCACCGGTTCGTCGTGGTAATCGACATGCCGAGCTGACTCGTCGTGGACGACCAGGTCTGGCCCTCCTGGACCGGCAGCTTGATCCGCAGGACCGGCGGATCGTAGCGCATCTCCTGGCCCTGGGCCTGAGCCATGTAGGTCTTGACGCCTTCGGCGTCGGTGGCCATGTACTCCCGTTGGGTCTGCCAGCCCATCCGGGTCTCGACCACGGCACAACGAACTGCGCCGACTTGGGCGTATCCGACTACTGTGACGGTCATCTCCACGCCCGTGGACATGGCGTAGGACCACTGGTTGCCCTCTTTGAGGGGAAAGTAGTCCGCCCCCGGAGCGGCGCAGGTCAGGACGGCAATCAGAACAACGGCAAATCGCACGGCTCTCATGGAATCCTCCTACGACCTTGAACACTGCACACGTCATGTTTCGCTGTCACATCGCGATCGCCATGATATCCCTCGCTCTCCGGGCCGGTCAAGTCCAATTGCCGTAGGCTGAGCGATGGCTTGGGCCGTTGTGGCCGGTGGGCGGATTTGGTTGTGGTCGGGGGCGGTGCGAGGTAGAATGATCGGGCCGCAGGTGACGCGGCGGAAAGGGCCGGGCCGAGAGCCGGCCGGCTCACCGCATCGGCTCCCGACGGACATCAGAAGAGCAGGGCATTGACTGAGACGCATGGACTATCTCTGACCGGTAAGAAGGCCCGTCTGGCCGTCGGGCAGTGGCTGGGCAAGTACCGCCTGGAGGCGCATCTGGGCACCGGCGGCAGTTGTGAGGTCTGGCGGGCCAGGGACAGCGTCGAGGACATCCGCGTGGCCCTGAAGATCCCGCTGTTGGGCGTCGGCGGCGAGCGGGACAGCGAGCAACTGTTTCGCGAGGTGCGTCTCGTCGCCAAGCTGCGGCACCCGCATATCATGCCCATCAAGAACGCCGATGTCATCGACGGCTACGCGGTCCTGGCGACTGAGCTGTCGGTCGGGACTCTGGAAGACCGCTCACGACCGATGTCGGTCCAGCGGATATTCTGGGTTGTCCTTCAGGTGCTCGACGGGCTGGCCTACGCCCATCGGCATCGTGTGGTGCACTGCGACGTGACGCCCAACAACATCTTCCTGTTTCCCGACGGTCGTGTGGCGCTGGGCGATTTCGGCATCAGTCTGAAGATCAAGGGCCGCATGGCGACGGTGGACGACTTTGGCACACCCGGCTACGTCGCGCCCGAGCAGGCCTACGGCAAGCCGACCTATCAGAGCGATTGTTTCGCCGTCGCCCTGATTCTCTATGAGTATCTGACCGGGGTGCTGCCGCGATGGCCGTTCCGCTGGCCGCCTCGGGGCTACCAGCGGCTGCGCGAACGGACGAGCCTGGCCATGCTTGCGTTTCTCAAGCGGGCGCTGGCGATCGATCCGCAGCGCCGGTTCGCGGATGCAGAGGAGATGCGGGCGGCGCTGATCGAGGTGCTGCCGAAGGGCCTCCGCCTGAGTGCCGCCGGCAAGGGCCACGAGCGGCGCAAGCTCGATTGGCGCAAGGTGCGGCGCGGCGCATTCATGAAGCGATATGACAGAGTTCTGTCGGCGTCGTTCCGATGCGTTGATTGCGGCGAGCCGATCGCTGAGACCATGGAGGCTTGTCCCTGGTGCGGCAGCGAACGGAATCGGTTCGAGGCGAGCACCACGCGGAGCCACATCTGCCCGCGCTGTGGCAAGGGAGTGCTGCCGGAATGGCGGTACTGCCCCTGGTGCTACGGTCCGGGCTTCAAATCGCCGAGCGAAACCCCCACGAAGGGCGTCCGCTATCATGGGCGGTGCACTCACTGCGGCGGCGGGCTGATGCGGTTCATGCGGTATTGTCCGTGGTGCCGGCGGAAGGTCCGTAAGCCGTGGCACGTCCGCCCGTTCGGCGAGGTCTGTGGCCGGTGCAAGTGGTCCGTGGACACGGAGTTCTGGAACCATTGCCCGTGGTGCAAACAGTGTCTGGTCGAGTGAGTTGAGCAGGGAGGTGCCGATGATCGATCCGTCGGGCGCCGCGGAAGGTACGTCGCACAGGTTTCTCTGGGCGGCCGCCAGCGACATCGGCCGATTGCGAGAGGAAAACCAGGACGCCTTTGTCGCCGAGCCCGAAGCGGGATTGTTTCTCGTGATCGATGGGATGGGGGGGCATCGTGGTGGGGCCATCGCCGCCCGGACCATCGCGCAAGACCTTCCGCCCGTTGTCGAGCTCGGTTTGGACCGCCTGAAAGCACGCGACAGCCGTTCGATCCGGCGTCTGCTCCGAAAGGCGATTCTCGACCAGAGTCGCCACGTCAAGCGGGAAGGGGACAGCGAGAGCGGCTACGTCGGGATGGGGGCGACGCTCGTTCTGGTTCTGTTCGCGGGCGGCCGTATTTACGCCGCCAACGTGGGCGACAGCCGAATCTACCGCCTTCGTAACGGCCAGCTCGAACAGTTCAGCGAGGATCATTCTCTTGTCTGCGAGTTGATCGACGCCGGGCAGATCACGCCTGACGAGGCGGTCAACCACAGCGCCCAGGGCGTAGTCACCCAGTATATGGGCATGCCGGAGGCCGTCGAACCCCACGTCCGCTCAGCGGCACTGAAGCCGGGCGATCGGTTCCTGCTGTGTACGGACGGTCTGACCGACCTGGTGAGCGACGAAGCCATCGCAGAGACGCTTGCGGCGAACCCTGAGCCCCAAGCGGTGTGCCGCACGCTCGTGGAGGCCGCCAACCGGGCCGGAGGCACCGACAATGTGACGGTCATTGCCCTCGTCTGGACCGGCGATGGACGGATGTAAGCTGTTGCGATGGTTCCGAGATCAGCGGAGATCGGCCCGGGCAACGCGTTTTTCCCATGTCGTGTGTTCCTTCCTTGCCGAATGCTCCTGCGGCCGCTATGATGGGCCGAAATCCGAGAGGGCAATCACATTTGGAGTCAGCTATGGCGCACAAGTTCATCACGGAGATCGAGCCGGCCGAGACGATCAACGACATCTATCTGGTTCGCGACCCGATCCTCCGCAGCACCGCGAAGGGCGATCTGTACATTGCGATGTTCCTGTGCGACCGGACCGGTCAGTTGAACGGCCGGATGTGGCAGGCCAGCGAGACAGTCTACAAGTCGCTGCCGAAGCCTGGCTTCGTCCACGTCAAAGGCCGCAGCGAGCTGTATCAGAACAACCTGCAGATTGTCATCAATACGATCACGCCGATCGATCCGAGCAAGGTCACCGTCGAGGATTTTTTGCCCCGCACGACCGGCGACGTCGCGCAGATGTTCGCGGAGGTCAAGCAGATCGTCGGCGAGATCGGCAACGCGTCCCTGAAGGCCTTGACGGGAGCGTTTCTGAGCGACAGGGAGATGATGGACAATTTCTGTTCGGCGCCCGGCGGCATGAAGCTGCACCACGGCTGCATCGGCGGTCTGTTGGAACACACGCACAACATGCTTCGCGTGGCCCGCGCGATCCTGCCGCTCTATCCGCACGTCCAGGGCGACCTGGTGCTGGCCGGGGTCTTCCTGCACGACATGGGCAAGACCGAAGAACTGTCGTACGACATGGCGTTTTCATACACCGACTCGGGCCAGTTGATCGGGCACATCAACAAGACGCTTCTGATGATCCACCGGAAGGCCGACGCGCTGCGCGCCGAAGGCGTGGAAATCAATCCGGAGGTTCTCGACGCCCTGGGGCACATCATCCTGGCGCATCACGGCCAGTACGAATTCGGTTCGCCCAAGCTGCCGGCGACGGCCGAGGCCTTCATGGTCTACTACATCGACGACCTCGACGCCAAGATGAATCAGGTCAACGCGGCGATCGAGGGCGAGGTCAGCGACGCGAACTGGACCGCCTTTCAGGGGCCGCTTCAGACGCGCCTGTACCGCAAACGCATCGAATAGGGCCTGTCCCGCGATCCGGGCCGGGACGATTCTCAAACAGGTCTATGTGACGCTGTCGGGCGCGGGCCCATCGTCCGGATGCCCGGGGGAGTTCTCGTGGAGCGGCTCGGCCGTGAGGATCTCGCGGAGGTTGTGTTTGGCAAGAAACTGCTGCTGCGCCTGCACGAGCCTGCCGAGCGTGTCGGGTCGATTCCGATCGGGCTGGGCCAGGGCCGCTGCCGCCAGCGCTTCGGTGATCTCCGATAGCTTGATCTGTTCCGGTTCTCTGGCGGGGACGAACCCGACCTGTGGCTCCGACGTCTTGACCAGCAATCCCCGACTCACGAGGTGGTCAAGGATGTCATCGCCCAGCTCGGGCGGCAGGCCCACCCGGCTGCACAGGGCCTCGCGCGACAGGGGGCCTTCGTTGTGCAGGAAGGCACGGGCGATCTCCCGGATCATGTTGATGATGGTCAGGTCGTTCGTGATGAAACAGTCCTGCTTGTGCTCCTTGGACGACTCGATCTCGGCGGCATCGAGGGTTCTGAGGTGCTGGGTCGTGTAGGTCAGTTGCAGGCCGAACAGAGCGATGAGCCAGGTGATATGGATCCAGAAGACGCTCAGAGGGATCAGGCCCAGGACGCCGTAGATCCTGCTGTAGGGGATGAACTGGGTCACATACGTGCTGAAGCCGTGCTTGGCGACGCTCCAGACCAGGGCGGCGACGGCCGCCCCCCACAGCGCGGCGCCCGGCTTGACCTTCGTGTTGGGCAGTACGAAATACAGCAGGAAGAAGGCCAGAAGGCTCAACATGTACGGCAGCATCAGCGATACGATGCGATAGGCCAACACGGCCGTTTCGATATCCCGAATCGTCGCGTACTGCGTAGTGGCGTAGATGCCCACGCCCAGCAGCAGGGGGCCCAGCGTCAGCAGCGCCCAGTAGTTGATCATCCGGTGCAGGAAGCTGCGCCCTCGCGATACATGCCAGATGTGGTTGAAGGCTGTCTCAATCGTAGATAGCAGGGCCAGGGCCGCCCAGATGACCAGGACGGCGCTGACCAGACTCAACGATTTGGTGTTGAGCCCGCCGAAGAACCGCTTGATGATGCCGTCCAGATAGTCGGTGAGCATGACTTTCTGGTCCGGGTCCTCCTCGTTCTGACTGTATTCGATCTTCGTCAGGTGCAGTTGCTCGTAGGCGAACAGTTTCAGCCGATCGCCGATATCCTGGTATGCGGGAAACGATTGGAAGATCAGCAGCACCACGATGGCCAGGGGGACCAGGCCGAAGATCGTATAATAGGACAGGGACGCCGCCTGCTGGCCGGCGCGATTGCGTTTGAGCAGCCGGATGCAGTGCGACCACAGCTTGATCTGGAAGACCAGAAACCGGCTGGCCCGGCCCAGTTGCGCGGTGGGTGTCGTCGATAACTCTCTCAGCAGTTTCATGCCCGTCCATTCATCTGAACAGATCCCCGAGTCCTCGGAACAGCTCTTCCTGCAGGAACTTCTTCATATCCAGCTTGGGGCTGCTGATCGTCCCGGTCAGGGGGACGCCGATTCGCTGCCCGGCCTGACCTTCTTTATCG
Source organism: Phycisphaerales bacterium Planc_01 (assembly GCA_001603075.1). Taxonomy (GTDB): domain Bacteria; phylum Planctomycetota; class Phycisphaerae; order Sedimentisphaerales; family Anaerobacaceae; genus Anaerobaca. The sequence goes on from LVBB01000044.1 coordinate 91,623, forward strand.
ACCCTTGCCGTCCGTCCCTTGAATGTCCAGGGCAGAGTGACGGTCATATCGAGACTCTGATCCAAGCCGATAGCCCCGCCAAAGCTGATCGGGTTGTCACCTATGTCGATCTGCATGTTGTCGTATCGGACGATTCCGTTCTGGAGCGACAAATTGGTGGGGCGGATCGTCAGTCTCTGGCCCCGCAGGCTCTGGCCGGTGGCCTTGAGAATCTCGTCGAGCAGGCCGGAGGCCTCCACGAGCACGTTATCGGCCGAAATGGTGCCCGTCACCTCGGCCTTGCGTTCCAGGCCCGCCGCCAGCGGAATGACCAGGGTCTGACACTCGAAGTTGGCGATCCCGCTGAGCCCTGTGACGTTGGCGAACAGCGGGTTGACGTACTGAAGCAGGGTACCCGTCATTTCCCTGTTCAGTTCAATGCCCTTGGCCAGCACCAGCGGCGCGGCCGTGCGCAGCATCGGGTCCTTCTCTTTGAAGTCGGCCTGGCCGGAGAAGTTGAGCTGACCGTTGTTGGCGGTGGTACTGAAGGGCTCGATCTTCATCAGACCTTTGTCGACGCTGACCTGGACATCGGTGACGCCGATGTTCAACCCCTTGTAGCTTGCACTGTCGAAGCCCACCTTTGCCGAGCCGTCCAGGTTGGCCATCAGTCCGTTGGGATCGTCGGCCGGGTAGTTGCTCGCGAAATTCAGCGAGATTCCCCGCCGGCCCGACATCTCCAATCCCTCGGGCAGGAAGGGCGAGGCGAGTTGGCCGACCGCCGCCCAGTCGCACTCGCCTTGCACCGTGCCCTCGACCTGGATGCGGTCGTCCTGGCGGACCTGCTTGATCTGCCCGAAATCGATCCTGATCTGCCCGCTGTCCAGTGTGAACGTCTCCACAGCGAACGTCTTGGCTTCCGGATTCACCAGCGCGTCAAAGACGGCCGTAACCTGTTTCTCGGCGAAGGGTTTCTTGTCGGGGGTGGAGAGCACGAAATTCTGGATGCGGGTGTCGTCTGTGTGGACGCGATAGGCGCCCTCCTGGCCGGTTACGGTCAGGGTGGACTCCACGAGGCCCTGCAAGCGGAGATTCTGTGGAAGCGATGCAAAGAGGACCGCGTACGGCGTGACCTTCTGGAGATCGACGTTGCGAGCCGAGACGACCGCGTTCATCGGAACGGATGATGTCTTGTCCAGCGGAATCGACGCGTTCCTGGCGGCGATCGTGCCGAAGCTGCCCTGGGCGTCGAGATGAGTCACCGCCAGCGCCTGCTCAGCCTGATCCAGATCGAATGCGAACATCACATCGGCGGCCGGCTCCGAGACGCTGTTGCCGTCGGCGCCGGTCAGCACGAGGTGGCGCAGAGAAGCGGTTCCCGTTGCTGCGATGTGTTCGTCTTGAATCGCGATCTGTCCCTTGCTCGTAACTTGGCCTTCCATGCGGTAAGGGCCCAGATCGGCGAACTGGCCCAGTTCGGATTGAAGCTTCGCGAGGTCGACCCGTCCGTCGTAGGTGATATCGTTGAAGTCACCCTTGGCAGTGACCTGCGCGAATGCGGCGGACAGATCCATCGCGTCGAGGCGTACGGTCTTCTCGTCGGCGGACAGTCTGAGGTTGCCCGCGACAGGCTCGCTGAGGGCCAGGGGCTTGCCGTCCACGGTGCCGGCCAGTCCCGTGATTTGCGTCTGGGCCAGGACGATGGCCCGGCCGCCCTCGGTGGTGGTGTTGATGTCTCCGCGAGCCTGACCGCTCGTGATTTGCATGCCTTCCTTCAATCCGAATGTCGCGGGCATCTGCGACAGCAGGGCGGGCAGGTTGCAGTCGAAGTTGCCCTTGAGGCTGTAACTCGCGTCGCTCTTGAGCAGATCGGTCAACGACTTGGCTGTCAGGGGGACTGCTCCGGCCGCGGTGACATTTGCCCAGTCCGTGTGGGCATCCAACTGCTCGACCTTGACGGTTTGACTCTGCCGCGTCAGCTTGGTGTTGACCGCCAGTTTGGATGTCCGCACGCGATCTCCCTTCAGGAGGGCGCCGGTGATGTCCACGTTCTGGCCTGTGACGGCAGCGCTGAGGGTCTCCAATTCACCATCCTGCACGGCCGTGGTGATATCCGCAGAGAGCCGGCCCTGGGCCCGCAACTCGACTCCCGCCAGCTCGAAGATCGGCGCCAGCGATTCGAGGTCCAGGTCGTTGACTTCGATCGCGATGTCGCCGGTGGTGCCCTTGAAGGTCCAGCCGCCGTTGGCCTTGGCCGGGGTTACCGAGCCGGCGGTGTGGATGGTGGCCGCCTCGTTGGCTTCGCCGACGGCCATCTTCGCCTCGAAACGTGAGGGTTGGCCGGGAAGCCGGAGGTCCAGAGTCGAATTCAGTTGTGCGAGCTGAACGGTCTTTCCCGTCGTGTCCGTGACGTGAAGGCTTCCATTATTGATCGTTATGTCGCCGAGCATCGCCAGGCTGGCGCCGGGAGGGACCGAGGCTTCGGGCCCGCGGGCCGGCGTCGCGGCCGGAGTGGGCCTCCTTCGCAAGTCGATCTTCACAGCCGGATTGTCGATGACGGTTCGGCCCAGCGAGAAGCTCCTGCCAAGAAGAGACGTCAGTTGGGGCTGGGCGTCGATTGCGTCGATACTCACGGCCGCCCACCCGCTTCCCTCGCGAAAGCTGAAATCCGAGATCCGTACGCCCTTGAGCCACCCCACAGAGAGGTCCCCGATGTCTGCCGTTCCTCCCGTTGACTGGCTGATCTTCGCCTGGATCATGCGCCGGAACCCGTCCGAAGACAGGTACACCGGGGTGAAGATCACCACCAGCAGAAAGACGAGTATGACGCCCAGCACTACCCAGGGCCATCTCCTTCGCCGCCTCGTTGTCTTCGCTGTTGGCTTGTCGCCATTCTGGATTGCCATGTCGCCGCTCCTTCTGCTCATAGCCCGTGGAACATACTCCCGACCATCATCCATCGTACTCCCACGTGTTTCCAGCGCAAAAGCCGGAATCGTGAGCCTGTAGGTCAGTACGGATTCCGTGAGCATTACGCTCGGGCGGTAGGGCAGTTCAGCATCGAAGCGAGAGAGCGCCGCGTTGGGACGGCGCAGACAGCATGCGGAAGGACGATTCGAAATCTCGGATGGCGGAATCAGGGGCCGCAGGCTGAATCAGCTCTCCATGATCTCCTTGGACTTGTGCGCGACCAGGCCGTCCACCTTGTCGGTGAACTCCTTGGTGATATCGTCACATTGTTTCTTGCCGGCCTGGAGCGCGTCCTCGGTGATCGTTTTGTCTTTCTGCTGCTGTTCGAGCTGTTTGATCGTGTCCCGCCGCACGTTGCGGATGCTGACCTTCGTTTGCTCGCCGGCCTGTTTGGCCTGCTGGACCAGTTGCTTGCGCCGCTCCTCGCTCAGAGGCGGGATGTTCAGCCGAATGAACTTGCCCTCCACGATCGGTGCGATGCTCAGATCGCTGCTCTTGATGGCCTTCTCGATGTCCTTGACGGAGGCCGGATCGAAGGGCTTGATCACGAGTTGGTCCACTTCAGGGGCCGATACCGTCGCAAGAGACTTCAGAGGGGTGGGGTTGCCGTAGTACTCGACCTTCAGGTGCTCGACCAGACCCGGGGTGGCGCGTCCGCCTCGGAAGGCCTTCAGTTCATCCTGGAGCACTTCAACGGCCTTGTGCATCTTGGACTTGCTCTCTGAGATCGTTTGCTGCGTTGGCATGGCTTACCTCTTCGTTGTCAATGGCGTCGAATCTTCCGCCGTCTCAAGGCGGTCCGATCAGGGTGCCGACCGGCTCGCCACAGACGGCCCTGGCGATATTGCCTTTCTTGAAGATATTCAAGACCACGATCGGGATCGCGTTGTCCCGGCAGAGGCTGATGGCGGCGTGGTCCATGATCCGCAAACCCTGTCGCAGGACCTCTTCGTAGGAGATGCGGTCGAAAAGCCTGGCATGGGGGTCCTTCTTCGGATCATCGCTGTAGACCCCGTCGACCTTGGTGGCCTTGATGAGCAGGTTCGCATCCAGTTCGGAGGCCCGTAGAGCCGCACAGGTGTCGGTGGTGAAGAAGGGATTGCCCGTCCCGCCGGCCAGGATGGTCACCCGGCCCCGTTCGAGATGGTGCAGGGCCCGCCGCCGGATGAACGGCTCACACATCGCCGCAACCTCAATGGCGCTCATGACGCGCGTCGGCTGGCCGATCCGTTCGAGCGATTCCTGCAGCGCACAGGCGTTGATGATCGTGGCCAGCATGCCCATGTAGTCGGCCGTGTTGCGCGGGATGTGACTATGACGTGAGAATGCCTCCCCTCGCAGGATGTTGCCGGCGCCGACGACGACGGCGACTTGCGGACCCAGGCGACAGATCTCCGCGATCCGTTCGGCGATGGATTCCACCAAGGTCCCGTTGATGCCAAACTCGCCCGGTTCGCAGAAGCTCTCGCCGGAGAGCTTGAGCAAGATGCGTTGGTATTGGCAATCTCCCATGATCTCAGCGGACCCTTCCGTGGCAGGCATTACGCCTTCAACTCGCATCGCAGAGAAGCTCGTTTCGACGGTCAGCCGACCTCGTATCGGACGAAGCGTTTGATCGTCGCGGTCCCGCCGGCGGCTTTGGCGGCCTCGGCGATCACCTGGCTGACGGTCTTGCTGTCGTCTTTGACGAAAGGCTGCTCCAGCAGGCAGTTCTCGGCAAAGAACTTGTTCATCTTGCCATCGACGATGCGATCGACGATCTCGGCCGGCTTGTTCTTGACCTGCTCGGCGTAGACCGCTCTCTCCTTCTCGATGACCTTCGCATCGATGCCGCTCTTGTCCAGCGCCAGTGGCTTGCTGGCGGTGATGTGCATCGCGATATCCATCATGGCCCGTTTGACGACCTCGGATTGGGCCACCTTCGGGTCGCTCACGTCGATCTGCACCATCGTGCCGACTTTGTTGTTGAAATGGATATAGGCGGTGATCAATCCCGGTCCGTCCAGCGTGAAACGCGCGTAGTCGCCCACGAGGGTCTTTTCCCCGGTCTTGCTGACGATCTCGGTCAGGACGTCGTTGAAGGCCTTTCCGTCCTTGGCGGTTTGAAGCAATGCCTCGGTGCCCTCATCGGCCGGGCAGAGGAGGGCATAGTCGGCCAGAAGGGCCGCGGCCGCGACGAAATCGGCGCTCTTGGCGACGAAGTCGGTTTCGCAGCAGAGCGAAACCAGCACACCGGTCTTTCCCCCATCGGTCATCTTGGAGACGACCAAGCCGTTGGACGTCTCTCGCTCGGCTCGTTTGGCCAGTGTGGCCAATCCCTTCTTGCGAAGGATCTCCATCGCCTTCTCGACATCCCCCTCGGCTTCCTGGAGGGCCTTCTTGCAGTCCATCATGCCCTGCCCGGACATGTTGCGAAGTTTCATGACGGCCGAAGCTGAGATTTCTGCCATTGGATCGACTCCTGTCTTGCTATTTCAAAGGTTCACGAATCACGGAGAAGATTTCCGGATTCGCCCAGACCGGACGTTCTCCCGAGGAGGCGTGCGAAGAACACATCCCGACCCCTCCCATGCCCTCTTTCAAGGTCTGTGGCCATCCATCGGGTTCGGGCACCCCGAGGAAGTGCGAAGGGCGGCTATACGCTGGAGGCGGGTGGTTCGGATTCCAGGACGGCAGAGCCTTCCTCGGGTCCCGATGCGACCTCGCTGTCACCGGCTTGCTCGTCTGCCGCGACAACCGCCGGAGCGGCGGCCCCATCTGCACGCGCCATGACCGGTCGCCGACTCGGACGGGCCTTCCGCTGTCGTGCGTCGCCCGATTCCTGTTGTCGGACGGAGACCATCGTCTTGCCAATCGCCACCGCATCGGCCAGTTCGTTGAGAATAATCTCGACAGCGCGAATCGAGTCATCATTGGCGGGAATGGCCACGTCCACGGTGTCCGGGTCGGAGTCCGTATCGAGCACGCCCGCCGTCGGGATGCCCAATTTGGCCGCCTCACGCAGGGCCAGATATTCCTTTTTGGCGTCGACTACCACAATGGCGCCGGGCAGACGCGACATCTTCCGCACGCCGTCGAGGTTGGTGCGGATCTTTCGCATTTCGCGTTTCAGGCGGGAGGCCTGTTTCTTGCTTTCCGCTTCGAGCGAGCCGTCCTGCTCCATCGCTTCGAGTTGTTCAAGGCGCTGAAGGCGCGACCGGATGGTGCGGAAGTTCGTCAGCATTCCACCGAGCCATCGCTCCGAGACGTGGTGCATTCCACATCGCTTGGCGGCGGCCTCGACGGCCTTCTGGGCCTGCCGCTTCGTTCCTACGAAGACGACGTCGCCGCCGGAGGCGACGACCTCGGCCAGCAGCTTCTTGGCGATCAGAACGCCCTTGAGCGTCTTCTTGACGTCGATGATGTGAATGGTTCCCCGTTTGGCAAAGATATACGGGGCCATTTTCGGGTTCCAACGACTCACACCGTGCCCGAAATGCACTCCGGCGTTGATGAGTTCCCGCGCCAACTGTTTAGCCACAAAAACCTCCAAACTGCCTCTGACTCGTCTTACGTGGGCCACGCAAACCGCTAAACCCCAAGAAATTAATGGAATTGACTAATCGTGTCAAGTTTTTATGGCGATTATTTTCTTCGAAATTGTGCGCATACGCCCATCGCCGACCCTGTCGAGGACCGGAGGTTTTCGTTACTTGCACCGATTACGGCAACCCGGGGTATCACCGGGCCCAGTCCCGGCGTCGTTCCGCCGTCTGCGAGCCCGCCGGAAGCGACCGGCGGGACGCTCAATACCACACGGTCATGATGATGTTGGGTTCCGTCTTCTTGGCTTGAACCTCGCCCGTTGTGATGTTCGTGTGTTTGATGCAGATCTCCGGGTGCTCCTTGAGCCAGATGTTGATCTGATCGTCCATGAATTCCAGTGCGCCAGGGTGCAGCTTGGTGAAGAAGGTCTTGACGCCCGTGATCCGCCGGGATGCTGCGACGGGTTCGCCGACGGGTCTCCGGACCGGGGTGGGCATCGCCGCTCTGGGGGCGGCCGCCGCCGGCGGTGCTGCGGGGGCCTTGCCCGCTGCCCCCAGATTCAGAGGCGCCCGTGAGACGCTCGGCGCATCGCCGTCAGGAGGACTTCCCAACGGGATGGGCTTATCGACGTTGTTGGCGGGGTGGTTGCTGTTGCCCAAGTTGTCCATCGACTGTCCCTCCAGAAAGGTCAGTGTGCGAATTCCTGAGCTACATACGTCATTCTCCCTGCAAAGGCCCTGCCGGGCCACTTTCCCGACCGGACAAAGCGGTACGAACCGAGCGAGCACCCTTCGTTCAGTCGTTTCTCCTGCTCCAGTGCTTCCCTGGCGTTCTGAAGTCGTCCGTGGGCCCGCATCAGGCCGGTGGCTGTTGTTCCTGCGGCTGCGGAGTGGGAGCCGGCTCTGCGGGCGGGGGAGCGGCCTGTTCTGTGGCCGGTGTTGGCGGTTCGGCCTGGGGCTCGCTCTCGACCGGTTTGTCTTCCTCGTCCTGGATCTGCTGGCCCGTCTGCATCGCCTCCAGCCGGGCGGCGGCCCTCTCGGTCTCCTCCGCTCGCATGCGGGCGTCGCGCGCCCGGACGCGGCGCTCTCGCTGCGCCTCACGGGCCTCCATTCGGCGTTCGTTGTCTTCCTCGCGGGCCTTGATCCCCAACGGGTCCGTCATCGTCTCGTGGATGGCCTGCGTCATCGGCGAGGCGTGCCGTTCTTTCAGCATCTCCATGACGTCCGCGTTGGGCTTGCCTCCCGTCGAGATCGTAGGCGTCAGGATGAAGATGACCTCCGTGGCTCGTTCCTCGAAATCCCGACCCGAGAACAGCAGGTTCAGGCCGGGGATATCCTTGAGGATCGGTACGCCGCGAATCACGTCGCGCTTCTCGCTCTTGCGGATGCCTCCGATGACCAGGCTCTCTCCCACGCGAACGCGGTTGTCCTTGTTGGTGATCGTCCGTTCAGTGACGATCGGCACCTGCTTGATGCCTTCCGGGGTCAAATAGGCGGCGATCTGAGCGGTTGTCCGAAGGCCGATATACCCGTCGGCATACACTTGTGGGGTGATCTCAAGCTGGTCGACGATATCGTAGTACTCCGTCTGCGTCCGCAAGACAGGAGTTCCGCCGAAACCGCCGCTCTGCACGGTTACCTGCTGAAGCGGCACGTGCTGACGGGACTGGATCTTGGCAGATTGGCCGTTGACGATCTCCAGCGTGGGGTTCATCAGTATCTTCAGATACCCTCGCGAGACGAGGATATCGACCAGGGCCTGGAATTTGTGCCCGTCCACGCCGCGGTCCACGCCCAGTTTCAAGCCGAACTTCTCTCTCGCCGGGTCACGAAGCGCTGCGCCCGGAAATGCGAGATTGTCATTGCTGGGCTCGCCGCCCAGCTTGATCTGCTCGCCAAAGAGGTTTTCGATCATGATGGAGGTTTCTCGATCGACGGTCATGTCCGCGTACATCTCGGAGACAAGGCAATCGATCTTGACCTGGATCGGCGGAATGTCCGTCTCCTGGATTATTTCGAGGACAGCGTCGATGTCCGACTCGAGAGGGCATCGCACGATAAGTTGATTGGTGGCCGTATTTGCCGTGACCGTGTAGTCCTGGACGGTTGTGGATTGGCCCTTCTGATTGAACAGTTGCGTGGCGAACTGTTCGTGAATGATCTGCTTCATGTCGGCGGCGGTATGATGTCGGCAGAAGTAGACGAGCTTCCACTCCTCGGCCCCTCCGACGATCTGCTTGAACTTCTTCGGGGGCGACTTGTAGATCGCAGGTGGCGAGATGTTGGGGTCGGCGACGGTCTCAATCCTTGCGATATCACGAAGGATGTTCGTCGCCTCAATGGCGGTACCCCTTTCGTCGGGCCAGTCGTGGCACCCCGGAAGGATGACCGCTCCCAAAACGACGAAAGCCAGCAGCAGAACGTCTCCCCTGTGGCTGATCGGTCGTTTGTCATCAGTCATTCGCATGCTACCTGTCGTTTCTATCTACCTACGATACAACATCCGTGTTGTTCTACCCTCACAACATCCTGCCGTACAGGTAGACGCCAACTCAAAGTATTCTATTTCATCCAGTGTTATCGTCAAGGGCATTTTGATTGGATTAACAAAAATGGAGGTTTTGATCTTGCCCAGATTAAAAAGGGTGGACGAATGTCACTTTTTGGCGTATCAGTGCCGTTCATGATGCGAAGAAGACCGAAAGATGTCACAATCGGGTTCGTTGCACTGGGCTGCCCAAAGAACGTGGTCGACAGCGAGAGGATGCTGGCGCACCTCGTGGAGGCCGGTTTCCTGATCGCCGCCGATCCCTCGCAGGCCGACGCGGTCATCGTCAATACGTGCGGCTTCATCGAGCCGGCGAAGGTCGAATCCCTCGAAGCTGTAGCGCAGGCGGTGGCCGACAAACGCAGGGGCCGCGTCAGGAAGGTCATCGTCGCCGGCTGTCTTTCGCAGCGTCTGGGCGAACACCTGCTCGAAGAAGCCGAGGGCGTCGATGCCGTCGTCGGGCTCGAGCACAGAGACGACATCGCCCGAATCGTCCGACAGGCGTTGTCAGCCGGGACACCGACTGTCTACAGAGACCAGACATCCCCGGCTGTTGCCGACGATCGAGTGCGCCTGCGGATCGGGCCGGCCCATTCGGCCTATCTTCGCATCAGCGAAGGCTGCGATCATCGTTGCTCGTTCTGCACCATTCCTGCCATTCGCGGGCCGTTTCGCAGCAAGCCGGTGGAACTCGTTCTGGAAGAGGCGAGGGAACTGGTCGCCTCCGGAGCCGTGGAACTGAATGTCATCGGACAGGACACGACGATCTACGGGCGCGACCTGAAGATGGCCGCCGGTCTGGCCCGGCTGCTGCCCGAGTTGCAGAAAATCGCGGGTCTTGCCTGGATTCGGCTGCTCTACGCCTATCCCAAGGGTATTACAGAGGAACTCGTCGATGCGATCGCCCGCTGCGACAAGGTCCTGCACTATCTGGACATCCCGATTCAGCATGCGGCCGACAGAGTCCTCCGCGCGATGCGGCGTCCGGACACCCGGGCCGGCCTGAAAGCCATGATCGAGCGTCTTCGCGCGGCGATCCCCGACGTGGTCCTGCGCACGACGGTGATTGTGGGCTTCCCCGGCGAAACCGACGAGGACTTCGCCGAATTGCTCGACTTCGCCCGGTGGGCACGATTCGACGCCTTGGGGGCGTTCACGTTCTTCCCCGAATCGGGCACGCCGGCGGCGGCATTTCCCGACCAGGTCTCCGATGACGTCAAGCAGGACCGGCTCGATGCCCTCATGCTTGCGCAGCAGGAGATCGCCTTCGCGAAGAACCGGGCGCGCGTGGGCAGCCGGGTGACGTGCCTGATCGATTCGGTCGAACCCCAGGGCGTCGGGTACGGACGGTTCTACGGACAGACGCCCGACATCGACGGGGTGTGCATCGTGACCAACTGCACGGCCGCGCCGGGCGGCTGGGCCGAGGGGACGGTTGTGGGCACCAGCGATTACGATTTGCTCGTCGAACAAATTTGAGGTTGAAGCGCGCCGGGGGGGTCTGTAAACTCTTCGCCATGCTACGACATGTCCCGAACATTCTGACGTTCATCCGCCTCGGGTTGTCCGTTGTCTTTCTCTGGATGATCCTTTACAGCCCTCACGTCGAGCGCCGTGTGGCCTTTCTCAATGGGGCTTTCGTCCTGTTCGTCGTGGCAGGCTTGACCGATGTCGCCGACGGCATCGTGGCGCGTCGCTTCAACGCCACCAGCAAGTTCGGACGCATGGTCGATCCGCTGGCGGACAAACTGCTCGTGGTCGGGGCGTTCGTCTGTTTCGCCCTGATCGGCGAGCCCAGGCTTTTCGATTGGTCTTCCCGGACGCTGGCGGTGATCCATTGGTTCGTCGTCGCGGTCCTCGCCTGCCGGGAGATCTATGTCACCATTCTGCGGCACATCGCCGAGGCGAAAGGAATCAACTTTGCCGCCACGGCCTCGGGCAAGATCAAGATGCTGCTGCAATCCTTCGCCATCGGCACCGTCCTGATCAAGATGGCCTATGTCCCGGATCGGACCTGGGGGTACTGGTTCACCCTGGTGACGTTCGCGGCCATGATCACGGCGACCATCGTCTCCGGCTTTCTGGCGACGCGGCGTCCGAGCTGGCGACAGTTCAAGAAGGAAGGAACACCCCATGAATCATCGGCTCCGTCGTCCTGATCGCATCGCCTCCGCGTCCGTGTTTCTGGCCGTCATGGCCCTCGCTGGTTCGGTGCAAGCCCACGACGAATTCCTGCCTCCGCTTCCGGAGGGTCAACGCTGGCAGCTTGCCTGGAGCGACGAGTTCGACGGAACGGAAGTCGACCAGTCGAAGTGGGATGTGATGGGCGACTGGAAACGACGCGACGGGTTCTGGGTCAAGGAGGATTCGTACGTGGATGGGCAGGGCCATCTGGTTCTGCGAACGAAGAAGGATGGGGATCGATACACGTGCGGGGCCGTCCGAACGCGGGGCAAATTCGAGCACCGCTATGGCTATTGGGTCTGCCGCTGCAAGTTCCCGACCCAGCCGGGGCACTGGCCCGCCTTCTGGCTCCACGGCGACACGGTCGGGCGGGTGGGCGACGCCGGCCGCGACGGCACCGAAATCGACATCATGGAGAAACCCTGGCTGGAGGACCGCACCACGCAGAACCTGCACTGGGATGGCTACGGTCAGGACCATCGACACGTGGGAACCACCTTCACCGTGCCGGGGATGAGCGAAGGCTTCCATACGTTCGGCCTCTACTGGACGCCGCAGGAATACGTCTTCTACGTCAACGGCCAGGAAACGTGGCGCACCCGCGGTGGCGGTGTTTCGCAGGTGCCCCAATACGCCAAGCTGACGGAAGAGATCGGCACGTGGGGCGGTGACATCGCCAAGGCCAACCTGCCCGACCATTTCGTGGTCGATTACGTTCGTGTTTACGATGTGGTGGGCGAGCCGCAGACCGTCGAGCATTTCCGACGCAAGGCCCTGATTGCGCAGGCCGCCAACGTGCGGCCCTCGCCTCAGCAACTCGCCTGGCAGCGACTGGAGTTCATCGGTTTCATCCACTACACCGTCAACGCCTTCACCGACCGGGAGTGGGGCGACGGCACCGAGGACCCCGCTATCTTTGCCCCGAGCGAACTGGATGTTCACCAGTGGGTCCGGACGTGCAAGGACGCAGGGATGAAGATGGTCATTCTGACTGCCAAGCACCACGACGGCTTCTGCCTCTGGCCCAGCAGGTACACCGAGCATTCGGTCAAGAACAGTCCCTACAAGAACGGCAAGGGGGACATCGTCGGCGAACTGGCCGCCGCGTGCCGTGAGGCGGGCCTGAAGCTGGGGCTGTATCTATCGCCCTGGGACCGGCACGAGCCGACCTACGGGGACTCCGATCGCTACAACGGCTTCTACAAGAATCAGCTCCGTGAGCTTCTTACGAATTACGGAGAGGTCGCCGAGGTCTGGTGTGACGGGGCGAAAGGCCCGGATGCCAAGGACATGGAATACGACTGGGCCGGTTACTTCGGCCTCGTTCGCCAGCTTCAACCCGGCGCGGTGATTTTCAACGGGCCGGATATTCGCTGGGTGGGCAACGAGCGGGGCTATGCCCGCGAAAGCGAGTGGAGCGTGATGAACGGCAGCGGGGCTCTGTTCGGGCCGGTCAATTGCACGGCGAATGACCTGGGCAGTCTGGAGGCCCTTGGTGAAGGCGACCGTCTGATCTGGTATCCGGCCGAGACCGACGTCTCTATCCGGCCGGGCTGGTTCTATCATGCCCACGAGGACGACAAAGTCAAATCGGTGGAGCAACTGCTCGATATCTACTTCAGTTCCGTCGGGTACAACAGCGTGCTGCTGCTGAACCTGCCGCCGGACCGCAGAGGCCTGATCCACGAGAACGACGTGCAGCGACTGAGAGAGCTTCGCAAGGTGCTCGACGCGATCTTCGATGAGAACCTGGCGGCAAAGGCCTCGGCCAAGGCGTCCAGCGTCAAAGCCGACAATCCTGCCTTTGCAGCGGACAGGATCACCGACGGCAACAAGGACACCTACTGGACGACCGATGACTGGACGACGGCCGCCACGATCGAGTTCGACCTCGGCCGCGAGTGCACGTTCAACGTCGCCGAACTGGGCGAGTACATCCCCGTGGGCCAGCGGATCGAAGAGTTCGTCCTGGAGGCCCTTGCAGGCGGCCACTGGAAGGAGTTCGCTCGCGGCACCACCGTCGGCTACAAGCGGTTGCTGCGGTTTGATGACGTCACGACAGATCGCGTTCGCCTGCGAATCCTCAACTCCCGAGTCTGCCCCACCCTGTCGAGCTTGGGCCTCTACTATGCGCCGCCTATCGACAAGGTCCTGGGCAGGTGATCGACTGTTTCGCAGGAGGGCGAGGGGGTCAGTTCAGTCGGCATCAGGTTCGGCGTCGCCCGGGCAACGGTCGATGAACTCCTCCGTTACCGCGTCGGGCGATAGGCAGAGTATGTCGAAAATCTCTGCTTCGAGTTCGAAGATTCGCGCGTCCACCGCCTTTTCCAGTTCGATGCAACGGACGATGCCCGCCTTGGCCATGGCGATCGAGCTTCGTCGATGGGCGTCTTCGAGCCGGTCTTTCAGTGGGACGATGGTATCATGCATCGCCCGCTTGTCGGCGTAATAGACGAGCTTCTCTTCCCAGGTCTGTGGGCAATCCGTTTCGTCGAGAACTGCGATGTATCGGTGTCTGCGGATTGCCGTCGCCAGGACGGGGTACTTGCGTCGGAGGAACGCGTCGGCCGCATCCTCGTGCCGGACGTGGCCGTGCCGGGCCTTGAGCCGGCGCCAGCGGTGCTTGTCGTCCTCGGTCACCGGCTGCTCGAACCAGCGAAAGTCTTCGAGTGGAAAATCACAGACGCGGAACAGATCGTGCAACAGGCAGGCCCGCTCGACGAGTTCGACGTCAACGTCGACGCCCCGTTCGATGAGCCGGCGGGCCAGAAACCCGCCCAGCCTGGCCGCTGCCTCGTTGTGTCGGACGATGTGAACCGGAACGTGACAATCCCGGATCATCGACAGGCATTCTTCGTGGCTGGGAAGGGCATAATCTCTCATGCGTTTCTTCCAGGAACGAGGCGACTGGGCATGGGGCAGGTGTCGTCCGCCGAATCGCTACATCTGGGCTTCGATCATCTCACGCGTGATGATGACCTTGCCCTCGTCGCATTCATCGCACCGCCGGACAATTCGCGCAGGAATCTGACGGCCCGTGTCGATGGCCCCGCCGTACAGCACGACGTCTTCGCCGATGACATCCTCCAGGTCAATCTCGTTGACGTGCTGCCCTCTGCCTGTACATGGCACCTTGATGATGTTTGCCATCGATGCATTCTCCGATACTGACAATGCCAGCGACCTCGGACCCCATTGATGGGCGCCCCCGTTGCGTGTCGCTCGCTCCACCATGTGCAGCAAGCGGCCGTATGACGAACGCATCGTAACGCATTCTCGCCGGGTCGGCAAGCGGGTGCCTTGCTGAGTCATCCCCAGTTTGAGGTAGGGCCCAATGAAAAGGTCGGCTCTTTGACGATGAGAGTTGGTGAGAAGACCCAACTGCCAACTCTATCGAAAGGAGTCGACCGTGAAACGCCAGGAG
>LVBB01000045.1 GCA_001603075.1 Phycisphaerales bacterium Planc_01
CGCTGCCCCGTGTCGCCGATGTACATTCCGGGGCGCATCCGCACCGCCGCAAGCCCTTCGAGCACCCGTATGGAACTGCCGTCGTAGTTGAATCCGCTCATCGTTCTTCTCCTCCGTCATCCTCGGGAAAACCGGCGAAATCCTCTTCTTCGCCGAAGTCCCCGCTGCCTCCGCTGATCTGCACTCCCTCGTCGTTCTCCGCAAAGAGCCTCCGGGCCGGAGCTCCGCCCGCGTCCTGTTCGGGAACGCTCTCGTCCGCTCCTTCGTCGCCGTTCGTTCCGCCGTTGCCGTTGCGCCCGTTCTTCCTGCGCCTGACAGACAGGCGCGACATACCGGGAATCTCCGTCATCGAGACGAGCGTGTGCTCGCCCACATCGCGGGGGCGGACATTCTCCGCGGTAATCTCCGCCCCGTCGTCCGCGATCAGCGAGTCGCCCGGCGAAAGCGCCGCGATCTCCGCGACCTCGCCGAAGGAGGGCTTGTCCCCTCTGTGGATGTAGATCCCCTTGCCGCCCCGCCCGGAGGATTTGAGCTCCGAGAGCGCGAAGCGGAAGAATCTGCCGTTCGACGTCCGCACCACCGCGAACAGGTCATCGGGTGCGGCCTCGCTCCTCGGAAGCGCAACCGACGAAACAAGCGCGTCCTCGTCCTCCACCGCGATTCCGGCGACGCCCCGCGCCGCCGTTCCCTTGAGGGGAATCTTCGCCCCCGGAATACGAATCGCCCGTCCGGACTTCGTGCAGAGCATGATATCGAAATCTCCGTCTCCCTTGAGCGGGACGACCGCGAGCAGCCTCTCTCCTTCGTTCAGCGGGGTCGCGGTTTTCGAGGTGTTCTTCCTCGACGTGTCGCCCTTGAGCGTATCCAGAGAGGACCGTTTAACGGAGCCGTCGGCGAAGACGAAGAGCGCTTCGTCGTGGTCGTCGGGGGAAACGAGAACGAGCGACACGCCCTCCCCTGCTCCGAAGAACTCCTGCGCCGGAAGGAGCTTCTTCGTCGAGGCGTCGGGAATGCCCGCGCGCTCGCGCGAGTAGAAGCGCCCGTCGTCGCCGAGCGCGTAAACGATGCCGTTCGTCACGAAGACGCTCCCCTCCTCCTCGTCGCGCGGTCTGCGCTTCATCTCGCGCTTCCGGATGTACCCCTCCGCGTCGAGCGAAATCACGCAGGGCGTCGGCTGTTCGAACGAAAGTCGCGCCTGCCCCGGCGCGTCCTTGCCGCGCTTCTTCTCCGGCTCCTCGTCGAGAATGGAGGTCCGCCGCGCCGCGAGCGGGCTCTTCGCGAACCGCGCAGCCAGTTCGTCGAACTCCCCCGCCACAACGGAGTCCAGCTTCTTCGCGGAGGCGAGAATTCCCTTCCACTCGGCGATCGCCTTCTCCAGCTTCTTTTTCTCCTTGACGAGCGCCTCGTACTCCAGCCCGACGAGGCGGGAGAGGCGCATCTCGAGGATCGCCTCAGCCTGAAGGACCGAAAAACCGAAGCGTTCGACGAGTCCGGACTTCGCCTCGGCGACGCTCTTCGAGGCGCGTATCAGCGCGACGATCTCGTCGAGAATATCGAGCGCCTTCAGCAATCCCTCGACGATGTGCAGCCTCGCCTCGTCCCGCTTCAGCCGGAACTCGGTCCGCCGCCGTACGATCTCGCGCCGGTGCCCGATGAAGCAGTCGAAGATATCCTTGAGCGTCATCGTCCGGGGCGCGCCCCCCGCGAGCGCGAGCAGATTGCCGCCGAAGGTGCCGGAGAGCTGCGTGGCCGAGTGCATCAGCGCCTCCACCGCCTTGGGATCGGTCTTCTTCTGCATCTCCACGACCACCCGGTCGCCCGTCCTGTCG
>LVBB01000046.1 GCA_001603075.1 Phycisphaerales bacterium Planc_01
TCTCGCATGCTTCGACGGCAATCCCATAATGGACATTACATGTGATAATACTATCGAGTCGGTTTCCTGGGGAAGGGAGGACGTTCCGAGAATTCTTCTTCTTCCCGGGAGCAGACGGCGTGCGTACGACGACCTGGTGCTTTTGTTGCAGGCCGTGGAACGCATACACGCGATGCTGCCGGAGGGGGCGTCGTACCTTATGGTCGTCGCGCCCACCCTCGACATGGAAAAGCTGTTGAACGCCTGCGAAGGCGTTCCCGCGACGGAGGAAGGGCGGTGGACCGCGTACGGAGAAGAAGGCGACCCGGGAGTGCGGAAAGGAACCTGCGAAATCCGCTTCTTCTTCGGTCCGCTTCCGGCGGTTGCCGGAAGCGCGCATCTTCTCGTCGGGCTCGGAGGGACCGCGAATCAGGTGTGCGCCGGAATGGGAGTTCCCGTGGTCTCCATCGAAGAGAAGGGGAAGTTCGTCCAAAAAAAACTCCTCGGCGAGTCCGAGGTCCTTGTCCCCCCGGAGCCGCGGGCGCTTGCGGAAGCCGCGGTGCGCATCCTCATGGACGAACCGCTCCGCTTGCGTATGGCAGCCGAAGGAATGGCGCGGCTGGGGGGACCGGGAGCCCTGGACAAGGTCGTGGAGTACGCGGCCTCCAGGATGGGGTGGGAACTTCGGGTCCGTCTGTATGAAACGCTCGCTGAACGCTGGGGCGCGTCCGAAGGAAGGCGTCCGTAACTGTCTTGCGGGTTGATTATTGAGAATCAGGAGATGATGCTGCAGTGAATGCTTCTTCATGCGCCTCGGAGCGCTTTCACGCTTCCGATGAAACGGGCCTTTGCGCGGACGCGGTCGTCCGCATAGCGGATACCTCGCCCGAGAAACGGTGGGATTTTCCGATAGGGAAAGGGGAGCTGACGCTCATCGCCGGTCCGTGCTCACTGGAGACTTCCGAATTGGGGCTCGAGATCGCCGAAACGGTACGGGACATCTGCGCGTCCCTCGGTGTGCGTTATATCTTCAAGGCCTCCTTCGACAAGGCGAACCGCACCTCGCTGTCCGGTTTTCGCGGTCCGGGGCTCGAATCCGGCCTTGAGCAGCTCGCGGAGATACGCCGCAAAGCGTCGGTCCCGGTGCTCACGGATATTCACGAATCATGGCAGGCAGAGCCCGCGGCGCGCGCCGTCGACGTCCTGCAGATTCCGGCGTTCCTCTGCCGTCAAACCGATCTTCTGCTCGCCGCAGCCGCGACCGGAAAGCCGCTCAACGTGAAAAAAGCGCAGTTTCTGGCCCCCGGCGATATGAAACACGTGGTGGAGAAGTGCCGCCAGGGCGGGTGCTCCGGCTTGACGCTCTGCGAGCGCGGCACCTTCATGGGGTACGGCCAGCTCGTGGTGGATATGCGCTCCCTGCCTCTCATGCGCGCCCTCGGGTGCCCGGTCGTCTTCGACGCGACGCACAGCGTCCAGATGCCCGGCGCAGCGGGCGGAGCGAGCGGCGGCGACAGACGTTTCGTCCTCACGCTCGCCAGGAGCGCCGTCGCGGCAGGGATCGACGCGCTTTTCCTGGAGACGCACCCCCGCCCGGAAAAGGCGAAGAGCGACGGTCCGAACCTCGTCCCGCTGAAGAAGATGCGTTTCCTCCTCGAACAGCTCGCCGAACTGCACGCCTTCGTCCGCGAACGATTCGGACACGCCTCTCTGGAGTGGGCCGACGAAGCCGCTCCCGAAGGCGAAGGGGGACGCTGAGATGTTTTGCCTTCCGTGGGAACGCGAAGGGCGATGTCTCTCCGACATCGAACTTCTTGAAGCGGGAAAAGGGATTCTGCGCGCCGAGGCGGCCGAGATCGAGAGAGCCGCGCAGCGAACGGGCATGGAGCTGGTGAAGGCCGCGCGGATCGTACACTCCTGCACCGGCAGACTCGTTGTGGTGGGAATGGGCAAGTCGGGGATCATCGGGCGGAAAATCGCGGCGACGCTCGCCTCCCTGGGAACGCCTTCCTTCTTCCTCCACGCCGCCGAAGGGTCGCACGGCGACCTCGGCATGGTCTGCCGCGACGACGCGGCGCTCTTCATCAGCAACAGCGGGACCACGGCGGAGGTCGTCTCGCTGCTGCCGCACTTCAAACGCCTCGGCGCGCCGATTATCGCTATCACCGGAGGGATGCACTCTCCCCTGGCGAAGAACGCCGACGCCGTGCTCGACTCCTCGGTGCGTTCCGAGGCGGGCATCGCCGCGTGCGTGACGCCCCTCGAACCGGGAGAGCGCGAGCAGGACGCGCTCAATCTCGCCCCCTTGTGCAGCACGACGTTGCAGCTCGCGCTCGGCGACGCGCTGGCCGGGATGGTGACGGAGCTTCGGGGCCTCCGGCCGGAGGACTTCGCTCTCTTCCATCCGGGGGGCGCGCTTGGACGCAGGCTCCTTACGAGGGTGGGCGACGTCATGGGAACGGGCGAAAAGCTGCCGCTCGTCGGCATGAACGTCTCCGTGAGCGACGCGCTCTTCGAGATGACGAGCAAGGGGTACGGCGCGACGATCATCGTCGATGAACAGGGAGAGATCGCGGGCGTCTTCACCGACGGCGACCTGCGGCGGCTCATCGGTTCGAGAGGGGTGGAGTGTCTCTCGCTGGAGGTGGGAAGCGTCATGACGAGAAATCCGCTGATCATCCAGCCGGACAAGCTCGCCGTCGAAGCGGTGCGCGTGATGGAACGGCGGGAGATCTCCGCCATCATCGTGGTGGAGGGGAAGCGCCCCGTGGGCATTCTGCACCTTCACGAGCTGCTCCAGGCGGGGGTGGCCTGAGCTGGGTACGGATTCTCTTTCCAGGAGAGCGGGAAAGGGGCTCTACAGAGCCTGTACCTCCGCGGCCTACCCTCTCCTGTACCCGTGGCTTCTCCGGAAGTACACGGAGGGGCTGGACGAGCGCAGAGGCGTCTTTTCGGAAGAGAAGCGCCGTTCGTTCGCTGGAGGCCAGCTCTGGATTCACGCGGTCTCCGTCGGGGAGGCGCAGTCGGCGTGGCCTCTGCTGGACGCGTTGCGCCCCGCCGAAGGGGAGAAGAATCTCTTGCCTATCCTCCTCTCCACGACGACGACGACCGGGAAGGAGATGGCCTACCGTCTGGCGGGCGGCCTTTTCGAGCGGCACATCTACTATCCGTGGGATATTCCGTGCATCGTGAACCGCGCTCTCGACGCGATCAGGCCGAGAGGGTACGCGGTCATGGAGACGGAGATCTGGCCGAACATGCTCTTTTCGCTCGCCCGAAGGGGCGTCCCGGCGTTTCTCGTGAACGGCCGCTTTTCGGAGCGCACCGCCCGCACGATGCGGAAGCATCCATCTTTCTGGAGAATGGTGTATGATTGTTTCACCCTGCTCCTCGTCCGTTCGGAGACCGACAAAGAGACGTTGCTCTCCCTCGGCGTTCCCGCGGAGAGGGTTCGTGTCACCGGGGACTGCAAGGTGGACGCTCTCTTGCTTCGCAGGAGAAATGCGCATCTCGGGCCTCTCGAAGCCCTTTTCGGCGCTCGGCAGGGGCATTCTCCGCACGGCGACGCGACGACGCCCTCGGAGCGGGAGCCGCTCTTCCTCGCCGGAAGCACCCATGAAGGGGAGGAGGAGATGGTGCTCCACGCCTTCAAAAGCGTTCGCCGCAGCTTTCCCTCCGCTCGTCTGGTGATCGCGCCGAGGCATCCGGAACGAGCGGAGGGCGTCCGTGCACTGGCTTCGGAGGTTGCGCCGAGCGCTTTGCTTTCGGATGTGGAGCGGCGGACGGCATCCTCAAGGCCGGATATCGTGGTGGTGGATCGAATCGGTGTGCTCTTCGACCTGTACGGCGTCGTCGACGCCGCGTTCATCGGAGGAAGTCTCGTGGACAAGGGCGGACAGAACATCCTCGAACCTGCGGCCTTCGGGACGCCGCTCTCCCACGGTCCTTACATGAGGGATTTCGTCGAGGCGGCGAAAGATCTGGGATCTCTGAGTATCGCAACCCCGGTAGGGGACGCCTCGGAGATTGCGGCGCACTGGGAAGCGAGTATGAAGCCGGAGCGTCGCGCTGCGGTCCGCGAGAGCGCGGAGCGTTACTTCCGCTCTTCCGGAGGCGCGGCGCGGTTTTCGGCAGACGAGATAAACGGAGTGATACTGCGATGACAATCAACGAACAGCTTCTGAACGAGTTTTACCGCGGTCTTGACGACCGCTCCAGAGAGAGTCTCGACGCGGCTGCCGAAAAGATCGTCGAGGCCAAGCGGCGCGGCGGAAAGGTCGTCGTCGCCACGGGCAGCGGCCCGAACATCCACGAGGGCGTGACGACGCTCATCGCCGAGTTGATGGAGAAGGGGCTCGTCGACGGCGTCACCACGAGTTCGGCGGTCGTCGGCCACGAGATGGGCGGCGCGCTCGATATGGTGAAGATGTGCAGCGCATCGGCTCTCGGGTTAGAGGAGCGTTTCATGCCCCGCGGCGACGTCTTCGAATTCACGCAGCTCGACGAGGAGCGGATGAACGCGCTTCGCGCGGAGATGGTCCTCGACGAGGATCTGCTGGCGAAGGGGGAGCGCGCCGAGGGGCGTCTCGTCGTCAAGGCGGCGGGGAACATGGCGTACCCGATGGGGCTGCGGAACGAGAACCTCGCAGGCGAGATTCTCGTGCTCTGCAAGGCGCTGGGACTTCCCTTCGAGACCGTGGCGGGGTGGGGCTCCGACCGGCGGACCATGCTCGGCGCGGGAGCGGCCCTGGGACTTCCCGTGCTGGTGAGCATCCCGCAGATGGTCGGGAGCGGTCACATCGGCATGGCCATCGGCGACAGCATCTCCGTCTTCGAGCGCTCCCGGCGCATCGCGGCGATGCTCGAGTCGGCCGACGTCATCATTGAATCGGCGGTCGCCCTCACGCAGGAGATTCACGACGGTCCCTTCGAGTGCTATACCGGCCACGGCATCTGGTCGTGGTGGAAAGGGCTCCCCGTCTACTCTCTGCGCGGCAAGACGCTCATCCGTATCGACCTCGACGAGAACCTCCGCAAGGCGCGCGACCTGGAAACGGGTGGCTCGCTGATTCAGGAGGCCATCAACCAGGGGTTGCCGAAGACGAAGATCTCCAAAATTCCCTTCAGGATGGAGATGTCCGCCTTCGCGCGCCACGAGGGGAGCATCCCCGTCATCGGCGACATCGGGCAAGTCTGGCCCGTCCTTGCATGGAAAGTCGCGGGCGCTCTGGGCATTTCGCTCGGTTTCATGAGCTACGCGCAGCATACTCCCGAGGGGAAGGCGATGCGCGAATGGATCGTCGGTGAAGTGCAGCCCGTCGACCGGGAGAAGATTCTCTCCCGCGCGCGGAAGTGCGGCATTTCCGCCGTGTCGTTCGGGAACGGGGAAACCGTCGCGAAGCCATGAAAATTCTCGGCGTGATCCCCGCCCGCTACGCCTCGACGCGTCTTCCCGGCAAACCTCTGGCGGATATATGCGGGAAGACGCTCATCCGGAGAGTCTACGAACGCGCAGTCCTCTCGCCGCTGCTCGACCGTCTTGTCGTGGCCACCGACGACGAGCGGATTCTCGAAGAGGTCCGCTCGTTCGGCGGTGAGGCGGCGCTCACCTCGTCCGACCACCCCAACGGGACGTGCCGGGTCGCCGAGGCGGCGGAAAAGTACGAGGGCGATATCGTGCTGAACATCCAGGGGGACGAGCCGCTGCTCGACCCCCTCATGGTGGATGAAGTCGCGCAAGCGCTTCTGGACGACGACTCGGCGCTCTCCTCGACGCTCTGCGTTCCCATAACGGAGCGCTCGATGCTCGAAGATCCCTCCGTGGTGAAGGTGGTGCGGGATCTTCGCGGTTTCGCACTCTACTTCAGCAGATACCCCATCCCGTTCATTCGTTCCAGCGCCGACACCGTCCCGGTATACGAGCATATCGGCATCTACGGCTTCCGGAGGGACTTTTTAAACATCTTCGTCTCCCTCCCTCCGACGCCGCTCTCGTTGGCGGAGTCGCTGGAACAGCTGAAAATCATGGAGCACGGCTACTCGATGAAGGTCGCGGTCACCGGGGCGGAGCGAAAGGGTACAAGCGTCGACACGCAGGAGGACCTGGAGGCGGTCCGGCTGGCCGTGTGCTCGAACGAAGCGAAGAGTACCGTGTGCTCGAACGAAGCGGTGAACGCCGTCCTGCCGTCGGCGAAGGGAGTCTAGTCTTATGTCCATCGGCGAAGCGAAGGAAGCCTTCTCCCGCGATACGCAGGACGTCCCGCAGCAGCGCCCGGCGCATGGGCGGGCGTCCGGCCCCTTGCTCGTCTTTATTCTGAGCGACTCGATACGCGGACACCTTTCGCAAAGCAGGGGCATCGCCGGGTGGCTCTCGCGCTTCACCGGCGCCGACATCGTCGAGATCGACGTTCCGAGGATCACGGGAAAACGGCGGGTGGAGCTGCTCAAGGTGAAAGGGCGCCGACTGCCGAAGATGAACTCTTGCGACATCCTTGTCTGGCTGGACGAGACGGGAGGTTCCGCGCTTTTCGACACGATGAAGCGCGAACTCGCCTCCCGCAAGCTCACCGGCAAGGACGCGCTCTTCCTCGCCGCGGGAGGGAGCGCCGCGCCGTTCGCTCTCGCGCTCGCGAAGATGACGCGGGGCAAGTCGTGCGTTCTGATGACGCCCTCGGCGCTCGGCACGGCGCCCTTCGATTTCGCCGTGGTCCCGGCGCACGACCGCCCGAAGCTCACTCCCAACCTGCTGGCGACCCTGGGCGCGCCCAACGCGATCTTCCCCGACGAACTGGAGCGGAAAGGGTGGGAGCTTGCCGAACTCTATCCTCCCGTGGAGAGCGCGGAGCGACGGTGGGGGCTCCTCGTCGGAGGGGACGACGCCAACTACGCCGTCACGGCGGACTGGGTGCGGCGTACGATCGCCCCTATCTTCTCCGCCGCCGCGAAAGAAGAAGCGGATCTCTACATCACCACGTCGCGGCGGACCACGCCCGAGGCGGAGGAAGCGCTGACGCGGCTTGCGGCCGGGCGCTCTCACGTCCGTATGCTTCTCCTCGCGTCGCGGGATGAATTCAACCCGGTCGCCGGAATGCTCGGGCTCTGCTCGCGACTCTTCGTCACCGAGGATTCCGTCTCGATGGTCTCCGAGGCTATCACCGCCGGGAGAGAGGTCTTTCTTCTGCGGACCGACAGGAAGGGGAAGCTCCGCGTCGCGTTGCAGGATCTCACGGCGTGGCTTGTTCGAAGAAAACTCCTCCCGCCGGGGCTTCTCTGGGGAAAACCGCGTTTCGACGCCCTCTTCGACGTACTGGAACGCCGTGGATTTCTGAAGGAGATGCAGCCTCGCGCGTTGCGGCGCTCATCCGCAGGGGGCGCGTCGCTCCACGCCGACGGCCCCGTTCTCAACGAGGCGCGACGGGCGGCGGAGTGGATCGTCGAACGGTGGGGAGAATCGGGAAAAGACAACGGAAAATAGACGCGCGGCGCCTTCGCGCCGATAAAAGGAGCTCCTTTCTCGGATGAACATACTTTTTTGCTCGGACGCCATGATCGTCGACGGCGTCACGTCGTTTGTGTTTCACCTTGCTTCCGCTCTCAGTGAAGGAGGGCATCGGGTCGCCGTCCTCGGACGGTGGGGCGGCAAGGGATTTCAATCCCGCCTTCGCGCTTTCGGCGTCGAGGTGATCTCCGTTCCCTCCCCGACGGTCGGAAACTTCTGGTTCGACAGGAAGGCGCGGGAGTTCGCGCCGGACGTCCTGGTCACCGATTCCAGGCGATCCTTCCCCCTTGCGGTGCGACTCAAACGAGCGACGGGGGCGAAAATCTTCACCTTCTTTCTGGACGACCTTGAAAAGACCGACAAGAAGGGACGCGACGTCGATTCCTTGGTGCGCTGGAGCGACGCGTGGCTCTCCGCCGAGCCGCCGCTTCTGGAGAAGCTCGAGGAAATCCCGACGCCGTTCCCGAAATTTCTCTTCCAGCGTCCTCTCACCGGATTGCTTACCCCGACGCCGATTCCTCCGCGCGACCCGTTCAGGATTCTCTGCTTCGGCAGGATAAGCGGATACAAGTCCGCCGGGCCCTTGAAGCTGTTGCAGGAGGCGCCGACGTTGAAAAAATCCATCCCGTCGCTCGAGATCGCCTTCGTCGGCGGAGGGTGGAGAACGTGGAATTTCCGCCTGATGGCCGTGAAGGCCAATGTTGCGGCGAGAGAGCGGTATCTTCGGATCATCGGGACGCAGACCGACCCTCGGCGCTGGTTCGAATGGGCGACACTCGTCTGCGCCGGCTCCACGTCGGCGGTCGAAGCAGTGCTGGCGCATCGCCCGACAGTGGTCTTCTCCGGATTCTGGATCGGTCTGCTCGCGCCGGAGAAGCTTGACGAAGCCTTCGCATCCTACTTCGGAGAGCGGAGCGGTCCGTACTATGTCCGTCGGCATTTGGAACTGATTCCTGCGGAAATACTGAGGGTCTATAACGAGTGGCAGAA
This sequence comes from Phycisphaerales bacterium Planc_01, assembly GCA_001603075.1. Taxonomy (GTDB): domain Bacteria; phylum Planctomycetota; class Phycisphaerae; order Sedimentisphaerales; family Anaerobacaceae; genus Anaerobaca. Next base: position 8,468 of record LVBB01000046.1, read on the forward strand.
CGAGAGAATTGAACGCGACGTCGCTGAAGTGCGCGCCGCGGTGGAGCCCCGTTTCAGGCGGGAGGATGCGGC
>LVBB01000047.1 GCA_001603075.1 Phycisphaerales bacterium Planc_01
CGGGCGCGCTTCTGGTTCGTAGCCAGATTCCTCCGCTCGGCTTCGCCTCGGTCGGAATGACAAAGAGGGCATGGTGCTCCGGTCGAAATGACAAGGTCTGTCACTTGTGCTCGGCGGTCAATGGAGATCGCCTGTTATTGTCCTGTTCGGCGGCCTTCTGCCCCTTCTTGTCACCCCGAGCGCAGCGGAGGGGTCTGGCCATAGACCGGGCGCGCTTCTGGTTCGTAGCCAGATTCCTCCGCTCGGCTTCGCCTCGGTCGGAATGACAAAGAGGGCATGGTGCTCCGGTCGAAATGACAATGTCTATCACTTACGCTCACCGGCGAATGCAGAGCGGCTCCTATTCGGTTTCGGCGCCGGCGATGACGATGACGTATTCGCCTTTGGGGTTTTCTTCGAGTTCGTCGAGCAGTTGGGACAGTCGGCCGCGTGTGACGCGCTCGAACATCTTGGTCAGCTCCTTGCAGACGGCGGCGTGGCGATTGCCGAAGACCTCCAGCGCCTCGGTGAGGAACTTGCGGAGGCGGTAGGGGCTCTCGTAGTAGATCAGCGTGTGGGGCGAGTCCTTGTCCATTTCGAGGAACTTGCGTCGCTTGCCGCTCTTGTGCGGCGGGAAGCCTCGGAACGTGAAGCTGTAGACCGGCATGCCCGAGAGCACCAGGGCCGGAATCAGCGCGGTGGGGCCCGGGATGGCGGTCACTTCGATGCCCTCGGTGACGGCCTCCCACAGCGCGATGAAGCCGGGGTCGGAGATGCTCGGTGTGCCGGCGCTGGTGACGACCGCGATGGACTTGCCCTCCTGCAGCAGCCTCACGATCCGCCCGATGACGCGCTGCTCGTTGTGCTCGTGGAAAGCGATCTGCGGCTTCTTGATCTCGAAGTGTTTCAGCAGCAGCCCGGTCCGCCGCGTGTCCTCGCTGGCCACGTAGTCCACCGAGCGCAGCGTCTCCAGCGCCCGCAGCGTAATATCACCGAGATTGCCAATCGGCGTCGAAACCAGATACAGCTTGCCTGCTTCCGGCATTCAGGACTCTCCGACGCTATCTACTCGACGGTCGCCGATTCGTAGCGTCGCAGCGCTTTGCTCAGGCTCTCTTTCGCCTGCGCGTCGTCGGTCAGTTCGACGGCCTTCTTCTGGAGCGTGACGGCCTGGGCGACGTATTTTTTGCCCAGCTCGTACATCGCCAGGGCGTAGGTGTCGAGAATGGATGGGTTCTTCTCCTCCGTCAGCTTGACGGCCTTGGCGGCGGCGGCGCGGGCCAGTTCGAGGTCGCGGCTCTCTTGAGGCACGTCGGTCAGGATCCGCCAGGCCAGGGCGTTCAGCATGGCGCTGTTGTCGGAGCCGACGAGCTGCGCGCCGATCGCGGCCGCCTCGCCGGGGTTCGTGTCAACGGTCGTGAAGTAGCTCTTGTAGAGCGCGAGCACACGGGCCTCCTCCTTCTCCCGGGCGGCCTGCTTCGCCGCGTAGGCGACCGCGTCGAACCGATCGTTGACGACCTCCTCCAGCACTTCATCCATGCCGGCCATGGGGTGTCCGCGCCAGAGGAGCGTGCCGTCCTTGCCGACGATGAACGCGTGCGGAATGCCCTGGACACCGAAGGCGTCCATGTAGCCCTTCCAGACCTGCCCTTCGCGATCGACCGCGACGGCGTACTCCATCTTCTTCTGCTCGTCCATCTGCGCGACGAACGGCTTGACGATATCGGCCGTCTCGTTGGAGACACCGACGATCGTGACGCGCTGGTCCTTGAACCGGTGCTGGATCTCGGTCAGGTGCGGAATGCTCGTTCGGCAGGGCGGGCACCACGTCGCCCAGAACTCGACCACGTAGATCGAGCCCGGCGTCAGTTGCACCGGCCCGCCCTTGATCCATTGCAGCCCCGCCAGCGGCGCCGCCGGGCCGCCGAGCTGACCCGGCGCAGGATTGGACGATTCCTTCTGGGCCGCACCGACCACGATCGCCAGGACCAACAACGCTACAACACCTGCACAAAGACTCGCTCTCCGCTTCATGATGGCTCCCTTCTTCTGTCGGGCAGTCTCGCGCGATCCGCCAAGCACCGCCTCCGGTCTTCCAAAATGTTCGATGTTTGCCATGCCACCATCATACCCGCATAACGCTCGATTGGAAATGGCGCGGTCCCGTCAAGACCCCATCTGCCCCACTATGTGCAGGACGAGGGCCGGGGCGACGATGGCGGCCGTCTCGGTTCGCAGGATACGCGGGCCGAGGGTCACCGCGATGGCGCCACTGTCGCGGGCCTGGGCGGTCTCGTCGTCGGTGAACCCGCCTTCGGGGCCGATCAGCAGGGCAATCGATCTCGGCGTCTTGCCATCGGGCCGCAGGGCGTCGTTCAATGCGAGCGTTTCGCCCGACGTGGACGCGATCAGGGTGTGATCGAATCCGCCGAGCTGCGAGAGGGCCTGAGGCCACGTGATTGCCTTTTCGATCTGCGGGACGCAACCTCGGTGGGACTGCTCGGCCGCCTCGGCGACGATCCGCCGCCAGCGGACGAGCTTCCTGTCGTCGATGTGCCTGGCTCGCAGCAGCGTCCGTTCGGTCTGGACGGGGACGAATCGCGCCACGCCCACCTCGGTGCCCTTCTGGAGGACCCACTCGAACTTCTCGCGGGCCAGCAGGCCCTGGAACAGGGCAATCTGTACGTCCGGCTCGCCCGTCGCTTGGCGCGTGCTCACGACCCGCCCGACCACCTCGCGGCCGACGCTGGTCAGGGTCACGTCGAATTCGCTTCCTGCGCCGTCGAGGGCGACGATCCCGTCGCCTGCTCTGAGCCGCAGCACATGGCAGACCTGATGCGCCTGCTCGGCGCCGAGCCGAACCAGATCGCCTTCAAATCCCGATTCCGATACAAAAAAGCGGTTGGCACTCATAGGATGAGGGTATCTTATTATACTTTGGTGTAACTTGCGGGGGCTTATTATAGTTTTGGGCCGAAAAGTATAACAGCGTTCGGGCCGGCCCGCCGAGGAGTGATTCCTGGTGACGATTCCCATTCTCTATGAGGACGACGACATCCTGGCCGTGAGCAAGCCTGAGGCCCTGGCGGCGATTCCCGAGCGGCGCGGGCAGGGCGGGTCGCTGTTCGAGGTCCTCTGCGAGCAGCGGGGCGAGAAGCTCTACATCGTCCACCGGATCGACAAAGAAACCAGCGGCTTGATCGTCTTCGCCCGACACGCCGAGGCTCACCGCCGGCTCAATCGGCAGTTCGAAACGCGCGAGGTCGAAAAGACGTATCTGGCTCTGGCGCATGGGGTTATCGCCGAAGATGCCGGCTCGATCGATGCGCCACTGAGGCAGTTCGGCTCGGGTCGCGTGGCCGTCGATCCCGAGCGGGGCAAGCCCAGTGCGACCGGGTTCTGCGTTGTGAAACGCTTCGGATCGCACACACTGGTTGAGGCCCGCCCGCGAACGGGCCGTCGCCACCAGATCCGTGTCCACCTTTACCATCTCGGCCACCCCATCGCAGGCGACCCGCTCTACGGCGACGAGGCCACGCGTCGAGGCTTCACCCGGATGATGCTCCACGCCTGGCGGCTGGAGCTGACTTTGCCCTCCGGCCAGGGCCTCGCGCTTGAGGCCCCCATCCCCGAATCGTTCGAGCACGTCCTGGATGCCCTCGAACCTCCGCCGGCTTGAGAGGCCGTCTGATCGCGTCGCAGCAGGGGTGCAAGGTAAATTGCCCTTGACGAGAGTCCGCTACGGCGGTATGACGATGCCTCGAATTGCCCGTCCTGCCTGTGGGGCAGGGGGCACGATGGTGGTCTTCTACGCGAGGAACCTGCGGTGAAAGCAAGTGATATGCGGCCGGGAATGGCCTTTATGATCGACGATCAACTCTGCGTCTGCGCCCAGGCGACCCACGTGACCCCGGGCAACCTGCGGGCCTTCGTCCAGGCCAAGCTGCGGAGGCTTTCCGACGGCGTCATGCTCGAGAAGCGCCTGCGGAGCACCGAGGACGTCGAGCAGGCCTTTCTCGACCGCCGCGATATGGAGTATCTCTATTCCGACGGCACCGGGCATATCCTCATGGACAGCAAGACCTACGACCAGATCACCGTCAGCGATGAGGTCGTGGGCGAGGCGATCCAGTACTTCAAACCGAACACCACGATCACTGTGGCCGTCCACGACGGCAACGTCGTCAGTCTCGAACTGCCCAACACGGTCGATCTGGAGGTCACGGACACCGAGCCCGGCATCAAGGGCGCGACCGCGACGAAGCAGTTGAAAGAAGCCACCCTCGAAACGGGACTCAAGACCCGCGTGCCGCCGTTCATCAACATCGGCGACGTCATCCGCGTCAGCACCACCGACGGCTCCTACCTCAGCCGCGCCAGGGAATAGCGCCACCGCAAGAATCTGCTTCTGCGGCGGTCTCTCAGACAGCGGCCTCTTCGGCACCGGTGCCTGGGGCATCCATCCCACTTACGACATCACCTTCGGTTGGACGGTGACGCAGAACCCCGATCTGTCGTGGCATTACCTCTACACCTTTGACAGCACGGGGATTCAGGGCAACATCAGTCACCTGGTGATCGAGGTGTCGCCTTCGTTCACAGCCGAGGATATCTTCAACGCTGTGCCTGCGTGGATGGGAGCGGTCCGGAGTGGCACAGCGCGCTGAACGGCAATAACACCCTCCCCGATTCGTTCTTTGGGCGGAATTTTCAAAACCCGGCCACCTTCGTGGTGACCATCGAGTTCGACAGTTGGCGAAGTCCTGTCTGGGGCGACATCTATGCCAAAGACGGTCAATCCAGCGGACTGGGACCCCGATGCGCCGCCCGACAACGGCTGCTATGAATTCCACGTGCTCGTGCCCGACACGACGACGGTTGCGATCCCTGCGCCGCCGCCGCACCCTGTGACGGTGCGATAAAAAATGAAGTCACAGACTGAATCCCTGCGAACTTCCTTGACGGTTCGCCCATAGCATTACATTATGGGTCGTATGAAGGAACTGCTATCGGGGTAACCGGCCGCGACCAGAGGGTACGCCGGCCGATCAGGCAAGGAGGTTTGTCATGGGCGCAAGGATGCGATTCATCTGCGCGGCGTTCGTCTCTCTTATCGTCCTTTCTTCGTCACTTCAGGCGGCTCCCACGGTCGTCGATTTGACAACGCCCGGGTCATCGGGGCAGATCAACGGTGCCTGGTTCTACCAGGCGGATCCGAAGCCGACGGGCACCGGGTACATCCGGTCGTTCGTACGTCTGCAAACGAACGATGACATCTCGCAGGGCTACAACACCGATGGGCGGCCGCTGCAATTCGACGAAAACGAATCGGGTGAGTTCACTCGGTCGCTGCGCCTGGCTGACGTGCCCGTCGTGACCTTCGGCGAAACGGAGTACCGGGAGTTTCTGCTCGACATCAACGAAAGCAAGGGTGGGGATAAGCGTCTCCTTTCGCTGGACACTATTGAGATTTACCTCGGTGGTTCCGGGGATCTGCTGGACTATCCGAACCTTGGAACGCTGATCTACGATCTCGATGATGGGGCCGACAACTGGATTCTGTTGGACTACAGCCTCAATCCGGGCAGCGGTGGCGGTGACATGCTGGCGTACATCCCGAACAGCCTGTTCACCGGCGAGGGCGACTACGTGTATCTGTATTCCCGATTCGGTGAGAACCACGCCAATACGGCGGGATTCGAAGAATGGGCGGTGCGCGAACACGAGAGCGAGTATGAGCCCCCCGTCGTGATCCCGGCGCCAGGGGCTATTCTGCTGGTCGGCTTGGGAAGCATTGTCGTTGGCCTGCTGCGCGGACGTCTGATCTCATAGCCCGTAACAGGGTGATCGTCTCCGGGGCGTCGGCCAAAGACCGACGCCCTTGTTATTTCCATCCGTTGTTCTGCTGATTTCATTGCGCCAGGGCGGCGAGGAGGCGGGTGGCGGTTTCGGGGGGTAATTCCGCTGCGGGGTCGGGTTCTGTCCGTCCCGGTGTCTTGACGGCCGGGTCGGGCGCGGTTGGCGGGGCGACGATGTCGAGGCAGGCCCGGCGGGCCGTCTCTTCCTTCTGGCATTTGGTCAGGTCGATCAGTGTCTTGGCGGCTTTGGGGGCGTGGCGGGCCAGGGTCAGGCGGGCCTCGCGATAGGCCCGCGCGACGCGTCGCTCGAAGCATTCGCAGAACGCCTCGTCGTTCAGCCACCGGTCATATAGTGCGGCGCTGACGTTGTGTTTGGCGAGCACCTCGGGTTCGGTCATCTCGCCGGTGAAGAGATCCTCGATTGCGGCGCGCTGCCGGCGGGTCAGTTGTTTGCGTTCGGACATCGTGATACCTTCCTTTCAAAGACGATTGTCTTGTTCCCATGGTGGATCGCGTTCGTGAGTGGCGGCGACCGCGCGATTCTCTTGTCACCCCGAGCGGAACGAAGTGCAGTCGAGGGGTCTGGCCATAGATCGAACGTGCTCGTGATTCACTGCCAGATGTCTCGGCTCCGCTCGACATGACAAACTGTGGAATGGACGCCGGTGTCTTGCATCTACGCCTCGGGCCAGTTGGGTCGGGGATTTTTGGATTGCGGCGGGGCGGCGCGCGGGATAGCCTATCGACAATCCATATACGCCTGTTAAGGAGTCGCACATGAGCGCAAGAGGAGTTGCCATCCTGCTGTTGTCGGCCGTGTTGGCCGTGGCGGGGGCCGGCTGTTCGACCGGTTCAGGTCTGGAGTGCGGCGTCTTCGGGGCCTATCTCGACTCCGACGACCTCGGCGACGGCTACGGCGGCGGGGTCAAGGTCGAACTCAACCCCATCGACATCGTCAGCATCGACGCGCGCGCCAGCTACATCCGCTTCGACGACACCAGTGTCAACATGTTCCCGTTCGAAGCGGCGGCCCTGCTGAACTTCCCGATCCTCTTCGAGCACATCGTCCCGTACATCGGCGCCGGCGTCGGCTACTACATCTTCGATGCCAGCGGCGTCGACCTCGACGACGAGGTGGGCTTCTTCCCGCTGGCCGGTCTGGAGATCGGCCTGCAGAAACTCTCGCTCATGGTCGAGGCCCGCTGGCTGTTCCTCGAAGCCGACGTCGACAGCGCCAGGAGCGAACTCGAACACATCACCAAGGCCGACGTCGACGGGCTGGGCATCAACGCGGGTCTGATCTATCGCTTCTGAGGGCGGCCCCTCGCGATGTCACATGGGGACATCGGCGAGGGCCATCGTGACATGAACCCGCAAGCCGCCCAGGTCTGGAACTTCGCGCTGGCCAAGATGGCCAAGGCCCGGACGTACATCGAGGCCGCGCAGGACGAGCAGGCCAAGACGGAGATCGCCAAGGCGGTCTACGTCGGGGCCGGCGCGTTGCTCTACCTTTACGGCGAGAGCCCACAGGAGCAGGCGGCCCACCAGGCGGCCCAGCGCTTCATCGGCGAGATGGCCGGCGCCGACTGCTCGGCTGCGCAGGCGTACGGCGCCGCGTGCAAGATCCTCGGCATGATCGCCGAGATGGCGCCGCCCGAGGACCCGCTGCCGGCGCCATAAGCGCGCCGCAAGGCCGGAGACGACAGGGGAACGAAACCATGACGAACGACAGCAAGACGGCGTTGATTACGGGGGCGTCGAGCGGGATTGGGACCGAGTTGGCGCGCATTCACGCCGAACGCGGCGGCGATCTGGTGCTGGTCGCCCGCCGGCAGGACCGGCTCGAAGCGCTCAAGGCCGATCTCGAAACGGCCCATGGCATCCGGGCCCATTTCATCGTCAAGGACCTCGCTCGCCCCGAGGCGGCCGCCGAGATCCACGACGAGCTGACCAGCCGGGGCGTGACGATCGACTATCTCATCAACAATGCCGGCTTCGGCAACGGGGGCTTCTTCCACGAGCAGGACTGGGCCCGCAACGAGGCGATGATCCAGGTCAACGTTACCGCCGTGGCGGCGCTGATGCGCCGGTTCGTGCCCGAGATGATCTCGCGCGGCAGCGGGCGGATTCTCAACGTCGCGTCGATGGCCGCCTTTCTGCCGGGGCCGCTCCAGGCGACATACTATGCGACCAAGGCGTTCGTCGTCTCGTTCAGCGAGGCCATCGGCAACGAGCTGGCGGGAACTGGTGTCACCGTCACAGCACTGTGTCCGGGCCCGGTGGACACCGAGTTCATCGAGAAGGCCAACCTGCGGCAGGCCAAAGGCTTCGCCCGCACCGTCTCGGCTCGCGGCGTCGCCGAAGCAGGCTACAACGCCATGCTCAAGGGCAAGCCGATCATCGTCCCCGGCCCGGTCAACAAGCTGATCATTCACCTGCTGCTCCGCCTGACCCCCCGCCGCGGCGCCACCGCCATCAGCCGGGCCATGATGGAAAAGAAGACCTGACGCTGCCGCCAACCCACCACGTGACATGCAGGGCCCTCGTCCGCGAATCAGGGCGTTCTTGCGGCCCGGGGGGCGACCGCGCGGCTACCTTCGCCAATGGCTCGCGCGAGGGGCGAAAAATGGACCCTTGCCACAGCCAAAGGCTGCATCGCTCCGGCCGTTTGGAGGGACATCCGAGCTTGACAAATCAGCAAAATGGGGTATACTGATAGTAATGGAGGATGGGCCGGTGGCGGATGAAAAGGCCACGCCGAGAATGATCCTCCAGCATGCACAGATGGGGAACCAGATCACAGGATGGCACAACCGGGGGCGCGAGAAGGTTCGATGTGTCCGTATGCCGCGTGACGCTCCATGTTCAACGAATCTCATCTCAAAGTCTCCACGTCGAGTCCCGATCCCGAGGGACGGGATCGGGACGGCTCGACGGCAAGCAGGTACGGACCGCTCTGGCGACGGTCCGAAATGGATGGAAGGGTGCAGACCCATGGCAGAACGCTGCGAGATCGAATGTCCCTGTTGCGGCGGCGTCCACGTCGTCGATGTCCCCAGCCGATTCGCCTGTGTGCGAAGCGTTCACATCAAGAAGACGGCCCCGCGCCTGAATCACATGGCCCTGTTCCGCCGCCTGTCCGAAGAGATCCAGCGCCGCTGCCCCAACACCCGCCAACTCTACCACCTCGTCTGCATCCGACCCTGAGCGAAGTCGGAAGGGCAAGGGGGACGGGTCCGGTCAGTTCATGGCATACGACTTCGCATCGTATTCCAGAACTCTCAGCGTGTCAAAGCCGGCAGGGATCTTGGTGCTCCCGGCGCGGTCGAAGGTCAGCGAGACGTTGCCCTCGACGACGGTGGGATTCGCCGAGTAGCTGATGAGCGAGCCGTGGATGGTGGCGCCGGCGTTGCCGCTGAAGTACAGGCCGTCGGCGGCCACGACGCCCTCGATGGACGAATAGTTGCCGGTGAAGGTCGAAGGGGCGGTGCGGACGATGATCCCCTCCAGTGTGACGTTCCTGCCGAAGGTCACCACATTGGGTTGTTCGATCAGGAGGATGCCCTTGATGTTCACGGTCCCGTTACAGGCAGGGTTCATGCCAGCGCAACGTTGGTCATGTTCTGATCGACCGGGGCGGCCTGCCGCCTCGAAACTTGCGTCTGTCTAAAGCGTGCGAACTACTCTTTCCGCTGCCACATGCCAACGAGCCGGCCTGGCCGAAGAGTCGTGTCGGACCGCTGGTGTGTCGAAGCCGTCGCGATCGCGCCGTCAATAGGCGATGTACGCGATGTCCTCGTAGTCGGTGCCCGGATAGTTCAGGCAGATCTCGCCCGTGGTGGGGTTGTACAGCCAGCCGACGCCCGCAGTGCCCGCATCCGCCGCGAAATCCGTCGAGTAGGCAATGTGCGACTCCCCGTTGAACGGATTCGTCGGGACCTTCAGCAGATAGGGACCGTAGCTGAAGGGTGCGACAGGGGTCTTGCTCCCTGAAGGGATTCCATCAATCGTAGTAGTACCGGTGAATTGTGCGGGGAGAGTCGTCTCAGTAACCTCTGCACCTGCTGCATAGCCCGGTGGCGTGCCGTTGTGCTGCATCTTGTACAGCTCGATCTGGGCCCGCATGGTGTGCAGATTGCTCTTGGCCGAGGAGACCTTGGCCTCGGACGCATTGGTCTGATACGTCGGCAGGACGATGGCGCCGAGGATGCCCAGGATCGCCACGACGATCATCAGTTCGACCAGTGTAAAGCCTTTTCTTCGCATGGTTTCAACCCCCGAATAGGACGCCGGCGCCGCCGACGAGCCTGCACCGCGCCGCCGGCCGCCTACAGAAAAGCCTACGAAATGCCCGCCGCCCCGCCAAACCGCTCCGCCACCGGTAAGGGCGAGCCATGCCTCGCCCCTGACTCGGGGGCTAAAGGCGCCATCGAAACAGGCCCACAAGAAGATCCCCTCGCCCAGATAAACAGGCTGGACATCCCAAAGCCAGTGGTGATTATAGGGCGTTGTGGAGGCGGGTGATCCGCCCGACGCGCCCAGGCGATGAAGACTGATAACGCGGGGGATTTGGCTGAAGAAATTCCCCGCCCGCGACCGATAAACACACTGGGCGAGGAATCGAGACATAAGAGGAGATGCTAACGGCCGATCTCCACAAATGTGTGTTCATACAAAGGAGTGGACCATGATGGGAACTGGACGTAGGAACCATAGGCTGACTACATGCGCTCTGAGTGGCTTGGCGATTGTCTTACTTGCCACGTTTGTGTCTTCGGGGGCGGATCATGGCACCGTCCTTTTGACAGGCGATCTGACACTGGTCCAAGGTGATACGGCAGCAGACATATTTATCAATAATGCTAATGCCAGCTTGGTTGTATATGGCGGTACCGTCACAGGTACAATCACTCACAGGCTGTATTCATCGGCCAGCGTGACCGTCTTCGGGACGGATTTCAAGGTGGGCGACGATGATGTGCCGGGTACATGGAGCCCATTGGAAATGAGCGATTGGCGGCCTGTGCCAACAGATTGGACGAACGTCTCGGGGCAGTCGAAGCTCGAGTGGACCCCGGGTGGGATAGAGACCCTTTCAGTGACCTACGTCGGTGCCACTGCCGCTACGCCCCTGAAGTTCAACAGTTTATACCCGATTACACTCATCCGGATCGATACATCTGTCACACCTCCGCCAGGCCCGACTGAGGTTCAGATCGACATCAAGCCGGGGGACGATACCAACCGGGTCAATCTGGGCTCCAACGGCGTGATTCCCGTGGCGATCTTCTCGACAGAAGGTTTTGACGCCACGGAGCTCGACCCCGGCAGTATCTTCCTGGCCGGCTCCGGTGTACGCGTGCGGGGAAAGGGCAACAAGTACCTGGCGAGCCAGGAGGACATTGATGGCGACGGCCTGCTCGATCTGGTCGTGAAGATCGAAACGCAAAACCTCGATCCGGACACTTTCCAGGACGGCGGCGCCATACTGACGGTCTACAGCGACGACGATGTGCCGATGCTGCTCTATCAGGGCTGGGACAGCCTTACGATCGTACCGCCGGCGAACTGACGCCTGGCGCGACGGCAACGGACACCTTTGGGATGACAAGAAGGGCTGCGGCTTGGGTCGCAGCCCTTTTTGATTTGGGGGCGATAAAGGGCCCGGCCTGCGAAGGGGTCCGGGAAAGAGGCATCGACATCCGACGTTGCCTGGGGTACGATGGTTTGCCGGGTCGACCGGATCGGAATTCGGTCCACTGCAGGAGAAGCCGGTGCACATTGCCAGGATCGCATCGAAGGGTGCCTCGCTGTCTGAGGGACTGAGCGCCGCGACGGTGGGGCGTCTGATCAGCGGGTTTGGCGAGCGGGAGACTTCGCTCCATCGCCAGGCCGTGGTCGATCTGGGCGAGATGGTGCGGACATGCCGCGTCACGTTCCGGCCCCTGCCCCAGGGCTATCGCAATCAAGCTGTCATCAGCTTGCGAGGCGACCTGGAGCAGGCGTTGCGTCGAAGCGGCGTCGATGTGGTGCCGTGGGAAAGGGCGGCGGTCCCGTTCCGCCAGAAGGGATTCCTGCCCATCCTGCATCGCCCGTTCCATGTGATGATGCGGGCGGTCCACGGGGGCGTTCACGCGGTCTTCGACGTGGAGCGGCCCGTCTCGCTGGTCCGGCGGCTGGGCATCGGCGCAGTCGAATCGCTCTATTGCCTGACCTGCCTGCTTCAGCCGAACGTTCGCCAGGGCTCCGTCTCGTCCATCGGCCGCCTGAGTCTCTGGGCCGACGACCACGTGGCCAAGTACCTGCAGGACCACAGCCGGACCCAGATCGTGACGCTCACCGAGTTCGACTCCCGGCTGGTCGATCCGCAACTGCCATACGATCGGCGGATCGGCCTGGGCCTGACGATCCTGGCCCGCCTGTTCTCGCAGATCGTCATCGGGGTCCACGGCGATCGCATCTCGGTGTTGAACATGAACCTGACAGACTCAGTGGTCGGGCGCAACGAGCTGGATGCGTTCGTACGCGGCTGCCTGGTCCCCAAGCTTTTTCTGCCGGTCGTGCCGCTGCTGCCGAGCCAGTTTGATCTCGGCCGCTACGATCCACGCATGACCGATTCGGCTCGTAAGCTCATCGATCTGAGCGAATCGCTCGGGCGCCTCGGCTTGCTGCCGGGCGTCGAAGCGGTCAGTGGCCTGTTGCGCCGCCGGTCGCGCCGCGACATGGCCAGGGCCATCATGGCCGGTCGCACCGGCGTGTCGTTCGGCTTCATCGCCTTCATCGAGCCGCCACGCTACGTTGGGCCTGCGGAGATTTCGGAGAGGCAGTGGCGCGATCTGCCGCCCAGCGGCGCGTATTCGCCCGACGAGATCCGACGCAACGCCCAGGGCCGCCTCTACGCGAAGATCCAATCGAGCGGCGTCACGGCCTTTCGCCAGGTCCCCGATCTCTGGATCGCCAGCAGCCGCTCCGGATGCGACAAGTCGCAATTACGCCTCGATCACGATGTGATCCGCATCGGCTACAATGGACATTTTCGCCTCGAACGCCCGCAGCAGGCCTCGGCGACTGACGACGTGAACCCGTCGTACGACATCCGCGTCATGGTGGCCACGGCGCTGGCGACGGCGTTGTACGCGCCGCATCTGCTGGCCGCCGGCGCGCCGCTGTTCCACTTCCACGGCTATCCGCATCGCGACTGGTTCGCCGCCGACGAGGCCTTCGCCGGGGCCGACAATCCCGCCGTTCCGTGCGGGACGATGGAGGCCGGCGTGTTCAACTTCCAGGCCATGGCGCAGCTCGCCGCCCGACACGGCCCGGCCCTGAAACTCGCCTGCTTCGTCGAGCCCGATCACGGGGCCAACATCCTGGCCGGCAGCATCGAGTATCTCGTGGCCCGCCTGCGCGAGGGCGTTGAACGCGGCCAACTGACCCTCGGTGGCGGGCATCTGGCGAGTCTGCGGCTCGCCTGAGACGCGCTGCGTCGATCAGCGGCGTCCGGCCAGAGGGCGGCAGACGCCGATCGAACAATCGTCCACCGGGGCCGCCGACAGCGAATCGAGGAAGTCGAGAACGATCTGGACGACTGACCTGTCCCCTCGAGGCGATATGCACGTCGAGAGGCTCAGACAATGCGCTATGGTTCGATACCGATCAGAACAAGAGGGACCGCAGGAACTCCGCGTCCTTGCCGAACGACGTTGTAGAACTCGCCTTCGTAGTAGGCCACGCCCGAACTCATCTGGCTCTGCAGGGACTTCATCGGCAGTATCTCTATACCCACGTCGATCTGGTCGCCGACGTAGAAGGCAAGATGCTTGACGAAAAGGTCATACGCTGCAAGCGCGCAGGCGTGAACAACACATGCCGGGGCATAGCATTATCCTGCGTCCCGCCGACAATTGCCCTTCGTGCGCTGCTGGCTTATGCCTGTCTTGTAAACTGAAGCTGCAGCGTGGCGGTCTCATCATAGTCGGGATTCATGGCCTTGCGCCACCGGCGTTCCTGGGCATGCGCCATTGGTTCTGAAGTGAACCCTTTCACTTGAACCGGGAAACCTCGTTCGACTCTGACGGCCACCCAGATGGGCTTTTCTGTCGTCATACCTGCTACTCCTGATTGCGCGCAAGGCGCGCATGCCATGCGAAAACGTCAGGATACTCGATGAACGTACATCTCTCTGCCAAGTGGCTGGCCGTAAAGGTCGGTCGCGTCAACTGCCTTACAAAGAGTCCACGTCTGTCGGCTCCAGACACAATGCTGTAGGTGGCATTTACACCCGGGCACATCAAATGCAAGTCATTGAAGCGGAGTAAGCCGGAGTAGATTGGGGTCGAGTATTCGACCTCGAATGCAGCACGCACGTGGCCAACACCTCTCTCAATCCAAACGACATCGATTTCAGAAAACACGTTCTCGATTTGTCTTACTTGGCACGGAATCTTGGGGGCACACTCAAACTTCTTCACGAGAGACCAGTCCAGTGCTGATTTGTCGCTCGAAGGAATCCATATCTCATATCCTTTGATCGTGCCGATGGCCCCCAGTAGCGTCTGAACCTGCGCATGGCTCAGTTGCGGCACGTGCGCCAACCTGGATCGATCCACCACAGCGTCGAGGCGCTCCCAGCCGAAATGAGCGTCTACGTTGAATCTGCCGGCGTTGGCAACGTAGAGATCTGTCGTTTCCTCGCGCATGAAAACCTGTGTCTTGTACTGGCCATCACGTGCCGGCGACACGCTGTCAAATACGCCTTCGTACTCAGCGAAGGGTATGAACAAAGGCTCGCTCTGGTCCTCCCACAGGAAGCATATAATACCTGTATGGCCCTCAAGCTGGCGGAGGTCTTCGCGACGTAATCCAAAGAAGGTTCGTCTGTCCTTGTGAAGTTTGGAATACCGGATGTAGATACGAGCAGCCCCTCGTCCAATATCGAACAATGAGAGGCTGTCACTTAGCTTCGTCAGACGCCCGTATCGGTTTGTGAGTTCATCCAGAAACGCATTCTTGAGAGGATTTGCCAAGGTAACCCTCACATCTGTCTCGCACAGGAAGCGCACCTTCACGCCTTTGGTATTCCAAGTCGTTCTGCACATTCAATCGCCGCTTGCACTCCTTGCCGAGATTGTAGGGTGGAGAAGTGACGACGAGCTGCAGGGCCTCATCGGGGACGTGCTTGAGAAACTCCAAGCAGTCGCCTGGGTAGACCACAACGCGTTCCTCCGGCGAAAACCGCCTTCTGATTGGATACTTGTCAGGCATACCAATCAGGTTACCCCCTGCGGCGGGTTGTGTCAATCGCCATCTGGCTTTGGGCGGCCGTCAGCGGTGTCCGGCCAGAGGGCGGCAGACGCCGATCGAGCAATCGTCCACTGGGGCCGCCGACAGCGAGTCGAGGAACTCCAGGACGATCTCGTTGAAACGCTCGGGCGCTTCCATGTTGACGATGTGTCCGACGCCGGGCAGGACGGTGTGTCGGGCGTGGGTGATCTGGCGGACCAGCCGGGCCGCGACGCCCTGGAGGTCGTCGATATCGTTCTGCCCCATGATGATCTGCACGGGGCAGACGATCTCGCCGAGCCGTTCGATGGCCGGCGGATAGAACACGCGATGCGGATCGTGCCGCAGCCAGTGGAAGCCGGAATAGTCGCGGATCATCGCCTCGACGTGCGCGAACAGCTCGGGCCGCCTGGCAATGGACCGCAGCAGCGGATTGCCGAGCATCTCGGTCTGCGCCACCGCGATGCCCTTGCGCCGGGCGAGCTTGCGGTAGTGAAGGAACTCCTTGACGTAGTCGTCGGAATAGGGATAGCCGCGAAGCGTGCTGCCGGCCAGGACCAGGCCCGTAACGCGCTCGGGGCAGGTCAGCGTGAACTCGACCGCCAGGCTGCCGCCGAGCGACAGGCCGACGATGCACGCCCGCTCGATGCCGAGACGGTCCATCATGATCTGCAGGTCGTCGAGCGTCGAGTAGGGGCCGATGGGCAGGTCGGAGCGGCCGAACCCGCGAAGGTCGTAGCGCACCACGCGAAACCGCTCGGCGAACAGCTCGAATTGCATGTCGAAGATCCGCGTGTCCATCGCGAAGCCGTGGATCAGGATCACGCCATCGCCGGCGCCGCGGTCTTCGTAGTAGATTCGTGCCCCGTCGATATCGAGGTAGCCGGCATCCGTAGCCATCGCGACTCCTTACTTCAGAACCCCTGGTCCTCCGCTCCGTCGCACACGGCCCAGGCCGCATGCCATCCCGCTGCATCGGGCCGACAGTCTAACCGCTGCGTCCGGTCCGGTCAAACCCTTACAACCGAACCGATTCCGTTTTGTGCTTGGCGACGACGGTTGGGCTGCGGTAAGCTGTCGGCGTCGCGGCGCTGTCGCGCCCGGCGCGCAGCGAACACAGGGAAGGATCGACCGAAGGAGAACGGATTATGAAGGCACTATTGGCGGTTCTGTTGGTGATGGTGGCCGGCGTGGGTGTCGGCTGCGCGACGAGGCCCGAGTCGCTGGCGTCGCGCGATCTGCTGTCGATGCAGGTCGAGGAAGCGATCCGCCTGTTCCAGATGCGCGATCCGACGATCCAGACCTACTTCGACACGTCGTACGGCTACGCGGTGCTGCCCAGGGTCACCAAGGGCGCCGTGCTCGTCGGCGGCGCGTATGGGCGGGGCGAGGTCTTCGTCGGCGGCGTGAAGGTCGGCTATTGCAGCATGTCGCAGGCGAGCATGGGCTTCTCGTTCGGCGGCCAGTACTTCCGCGAGATCATCTTCTTCCAGGACAAGGCGGCGTTCGACCGTTTCACGATGGAGGACTTCACGCTGGCGGCCCAGGTCACCGCGGTGGCGCTGACGAGCGGCTCGGCCAGCCGCAGCGACTACCACTACGGCGTCGCCATCTTCATCGTCCCCGACCAGGGACTCATGGTCGACGCCTCCGTCGGCGGCCAGAAGTTCCAGTACGAGCCCGCCTTCATCATGTACGACGAACCGGCCACCGTCATTCCCTGACGGTCGATTCGGCGCGATGCTCTCGCCCGCATGGCACGCCGGAGTGCTTGGCGCAAGGCAAGGGCGACCCGCCTTTGGCGGACGTCGCCCGTACGACTTTTTCGTGTTTGTGAGGGCCTCGCTGCAAGGGCAGGCGAGGGGCCTGACTTCCTGCAAGCCGGCTACTTCCTCCGGCGACGCAGCTTGTTGCCGGCAGCGCTAAGACCCAGCAACCCCAGAACCGCCGCACCCGGAGCGGGAGCATGCACATCCGGAATCACCTCGGCCAGCGTGCCGCTGAGCACGATGTTGTCGATCCGCCAGGCGTTGATGTTGTAGGAGTTCCGCCCGTGGGCCGTGAATCGCAGCCGAAGGTCCTCGCTGGCGTACTCGGAAATGTCGAAGCTCTCATGGGTCCAGGGAATGTCGCCGCCTTGGTTGTCATAGGTAAAGAGCTCTGTCCACGCGGACCCGTCGTAGACCTTGACACTCAACTGCTCCACCGTCGACCGGTAATCGTTGTCGAGGAACAGGTCGAAGGCGAGTGTGACGAAGTCGTAACCCGATGCGTCGATGATCGCACTGGTCAGGTTGTGAGAGTAGTTGTATTTCACCGGGTTCCAACTGTACAGGGCGGTCTTGTTCTGGGTTCCCTGTACTCCCCAGTTCCCCTCGCGGGTCCAGTTGTTGGTCCAGAAGGAACCGGAACTCCAGTTCTCGCTGAAGATAACGTCCGCTTGCGCGACGCCGCTGAGAAACATCACGGCTGTGACAACACAGAATGCAATCGTCTTGCTCTTCATCCTACCTGCCCCCATTGAATCGTTGTTTGTGTTCTTCGAATGGTCCGCCCGGCTGCGGTGGACTCGGCGCCGAGCAAACGCTCAAGATGGTCCCAGTGACTTATGTCGTATTCACAACCCCCATTGTGCATAGTATACCGCGCAGGCAGGGGGTCTGTCAATGGCCTATTCCGGTTTTCCGAGAGATTCTTTAGATAGAATACGCGCCGCCGTGACCCGTTGTCGCGAAGGTCCTCATAACTGTCGTAGCTCCCGCCCCCGCGCCTCGGCGTATTATCGCCCCCCCTCGCGTCACGCCCATCTCGTCGCACCTCACTATGCACAGGGCCCGTTCTTATCGCCCCCAACGAATGTCACTTGGGTAGGGGCGAGGCACGCCTCGCCGCTACGGCCATCGGTCCAACATGTCCTGCCATGCCTCCCTTTGTCCCCCCCCAGCGCAGCGCCCCCCCTTTCTTTGTCACCCCGAGCGGAGCGCCCCCCCTTTCCTTGTCACCCCGAGCGGAGCGCAGCGGAGTCGAGGGGTCTGGCTGCGAATGGGATGTCCGCCTTGTCCCGGCCGGATTCCTCGACGGCGCTCCAACGGCAGATGGCTGCCACGGTGGTGTTCGGAAATCCTGCGTGAAATATCTTGCCCTGACAGCCGACTGTGAATACAGATGATCGAACGCGGGGACCTCCTGCATGAAGATTACCGCCGGCAGCGCCGGGTTTGGGAAAGGGCAACGAGATGATCGAGTCTATCGCGGTGGGCAACATCACCTGTGCGATCGTGTGCGCGAAGTGGGCCCTGGAGCTTGGCGCCAGCCAAGTGCGTCAGATCCTCTTCCTGCTCGGTGGCCTGCTCTTCGGTCCGCTGACCCTGCTCATCCTCTACGTCTACTTCATTCGGAGCGCCGAGCAGCCGGGTGGTGTAGCCGCCTTCTCCGATGCCGCACGCGCCCCGGCAGGCCTATCGGCGGCGCATCTGGACGAAGACGACCACGCCGGTGATCGCGGTGGCGATCATGAGCACGACCGCGATCAGGCCGACGTAGGGCAGCAGGATCTCGTAGCTGTGCAGCGCCTGGATCGCGTCGCGGAACGCACCTCGCCGCTCGTACAGGCCGGTCTTGCGAAGCAGCAGCAGCCCCCCGCACACAGCCGTGATCAGCGTCGGCGCCGCGCCGATCAGCCCGATCCATCCGTGCCACTTCCGCCACGCTCGCCGCGAAGAGGTCGTCGTCGCAGTCGCCCCGTTTGTGTCCATACCCATATTTGCCTTTCTGCCCCCAAAGCCATTCTCACATGCATACCGTCACATCCACACAGGATAGTGTACCTGCCCCCGCCGGTCGGTTACACCCCAAATGTATCTCTTGGGTCCGCCCGCAACGCCCGCAACAGCCCGTCGTCGATTGTGGATTGACGCGCCGAAGCGGATCGGAAATCCGCGATCGCCAATCCACCATCGAGCGCGAGCCTTGCGGCCTGGCCCGGTGGTGGTATACTGGCTTGCTGCAGAGCAGGCCGCAGGGGCGAATGATGATTCGCCCCTACCCATCGCGCCTGCCGGTAGGGGCGAATCATCATTCGCCCGTACGGGGTGTCCGTCAGACCCGGACCGATCGAAAGTGAGGGCCGAAACGATGGCACAGGACACGCAGACGACGTTTCAATGGCGGGCGTTCATCTCGACGCTGACGGGCCTGTCGTTCGTGGCGATGTGCATCACCGGGATCATCCTGTTCGTGGTGCCGCCGGGACGCGTGGCCAACTGGACCGGCTGGACGCTCTACGGCCTGACCAAGGCCCAGTGGCAAGCCCTGCACATCTGGTTCAGCGTGCTGTTCATGGTCGCCGCCATCGTCCACATCGTCTACAACTGGCAATGCCTCCTGCGCTATTGCCAGAGCAAGGTCACCAAGGCGTTCACGCTGCGCGCTGAGTGGGGCCTGTCGCTGGTGCTCTGCGTGGTGCTGCTGGTCGGCACGCTGGCGAACCGGCGGCCGTTCTCCTCGCTGGTCGACTGGGGCGAGTCGATCAAGCACAGTTGGGACGACCCGACGCGCCGACCCCCCGTGCCGCACATGGAGCTGCTGTCGCTGGCGGCGCTGGCCGACCGCGTCGAAGGCGTCTCGGTCGAGCAGGTCATCGCGAACCTGCAACTGCGCGGCATCGCCGTCGTCTCGGCGGACGAGATCGTCGGCGAGCTGGCCGCCGCACATCGCATGACGCCCGAGCAGTTGTACAATCTCGCCATCGGCGCCCAGCCGCGCGGGCAAGGACGCGGCGAGGGCCAACGCGGCGGTGGCGGATCGGGCGCCGGACGAGGCGAAGGCGGTGGCGGCCGAGGCGCCGGCGGTTCCGGCTTCGGACGCATGACGCTTCAGCAATACTGCACCGACGCCGGCATCGACACTAACGCCGCGATCGAAAAGCTCCGCGCCGCCGGCATCACCGCCACCCGAACGACAACCATCCGCGAGATCGCCGAGACCGCCAACGTCCGTCCGTCGGCCGTACCCGACCTGCTGGGCCCGTAGAGACTCCCTTTTCAAATGTGTTCCGAATTGGCTCTACGCATGCCGACTGGGGTGAGTCGCGCAGGACTACATGACGTACGACTATAGTACTCGTTGTCGTCGTATCCAGGCCGGCAAAGCGATACTGATCGTTGCCGACACATGCATCAGATGAGTCGTTCGAGCAGTTCGATGGTCCTGATGACCAGCGGATAGACTTCGGCCTGAGCCTCGCACGTGACGAGCCAGTCGTTGCGATCCGGCTCGCCGGTCAGGGCACAGCCATCGGTCTTGGGCAGAACGTCGTTCTTCAGTTGATTCAAGGCCGCACGATAGGCGCCCCGATCGATCATGTCCTGGATGGCATTCAACTTGTTGATCAGAGGCGTGGCTGTGTTTGCGTTCTGCAAGCCGTCGGTGGGAAGTTCGACGAGCGCTTCGGCGATCTCTTCGGCAGCTTCCATGGCGGCGTCCGCGACGGGCACGGCGGTGATGGTGGCTGTGGCCGGCTCGCTCTCCAGATCGCCGTCACTGACCACCAGGTTCACGACATAGGCGCCACTGCGGTCGGCGACGAAGCTCGTGCTCTTGGCCGTGGGCTCCGCGATCTCGGCCGTACTGCCATCGGCAACAAACAGCAGGCTCCAATCGTACAAGAGCGAGGCCCCGTCCGGATCGGAGCTGTTGCCGGCGTCCAGCAGGACCGTATCGCCGAGGGCAACCGTGCGGTCCGCCCCGGCGTCTGCGATCGGCGCCTGGTTCTCCTGCGGCAGGCAGGGCGTCAGGGCCGTCACGTTTCCCGTGGCTGTCAGTCTCAGCCTGGCCGAACTGGGCAGCGGTACAGCGTATTGCGGTTTGCTGGTCGACATGGATATTGTCTCTGGCACAATGAGGTTCTCCCCGCTACCCATGACGACTATTGCGCGGTAGGAGTAGCCAAAAACCCCCGGTATTCCGTCTCCCTCCGGCGTAAACAGAAAGAGCATGATGCGCAGTTCGCAGGTTGCTTCGCTGTCAAGCAGGAGGGTCTCATGGCAGTCGTAATGGAAGGACAGTTCGACCCTGAACTGCGGCCAGGGACCTGATGTGTCCCAGCCGCCCACCTCCCACTCGACCATGGTGTCGGCTGAGTCCGTCGCATGCGGCTCGCCGCATTCCGTGTCTTCCACATACAAAGACAACAGGGGCTCGTCGAATGTAGAAGGAGAAACGAACCCTCCCGTATCAGACGCGATGCTGACATCGACGACGCTGAGTTGAACGCTGGAGAACGCATTGGAACCCGCCTGTGCCGGCGACACCATACAGGCCACTGCTGCGACGATGCTCAAGAATCTGCTCATACCACTCCTCATCATCCAAGATGACTTCCCAGTTCCGAACAGACAGTTCCGGCCTTTCTCCGGAAGACGTTGCTCATGGTAGCGACCGTCTCTTGCGTTGGCCATACGTAAACGGCGTATTTCCGGCCGTCTTCCTGTGGACGCCGCGATCCCCAAACCGGGGGTACACGACGGCGGGCTGACCGTCGCGACATCATGGGGCGAGACGGGCCACCGGGGCCGCACGGTCGCCGCGCGGCCCCGATGGCATCATCCGTGCCCAGTGGGACAGAGCAGTTGATTTTTCGCTGGTTGCCGTCCCTGTCACGGCACCAGGCGGATCTGATCGGACCCTCCGATGGCGGTGTCGTCCCAGAGGCTGCCGGTCAACGCGGCGCTGGTCATCCCTGGGAGCCACGCGGACCGATCGTTGACGAACTGGCAGACGAGATCAATGTAGCCATCGCCGTTGACATCTTCGAACGAGCACTGCACCCGGTCGTTGGGAAGCACCCGCACGGCCAGCCCCGCGCAGCTCAGACTGTACGGATCGATCTCCGCCACGTCGAAGTCTGCGCCGCCGAGGATTGCCACGGGAATCGTCCCCGGACTCTTGGGGTTGATCGGATTTACATCGTCGCCCGGCCTGATGTCCACCTCGACGGGAATCCATGCCGGTTCGCAGATCACGAACGGCGACAGCGAGCTGACGACTCCGCAGATGGTATTCTCGCTCAGACTCGTGGTGCAATTGACCCACTGGCCGTCCTCATAGTGAAAGAGCTTCAGCTTCGACGGATTGTTAAACGTGCCCGGATCAAAGCTGATGCAGACGGTGACGAAACCCTCGTAGACGGCTGTCGTGCTGATGTCGTAGTACGTTGGAGGCGTGCCCAATTTGAAGTTGGCCGGAGCGGAGGGGGATGTGGAGACAGAGACTGTCGTCTGCCCGCCTTCGGTTACTTCGTCGAAGACCACTGTCACAGAGGTGTCGCCCGTGGTGCTTTCCGGCGGAGTAACGCTTACAGGCGAGCCCGGAGGCGTCGGGGCATAGAACGGAGGGAAGTCCATATATACGGGACAGCTGCCGAGATACGCTAAAGCGCCGCCTTCTGTAATACGTACATTCAGGGTGGCGAGCTTGACAGCTCGGACTCCCTCCAGTATCGGTACGAAATCCAGCAACGTGACACACGCCAGAAATGTGCTCGCAGGATACTCCACCGTGCTGGGGGTCAGCGCGAAAGAGAGATTCCCCACGGACCCGAGGCTCCCCAACGAGTAGACAAGAGAGCCGGACAGATTCCCTATGTGACCGCCCAGCGGGAGGCTGACACACCCGTTGAACACGGACGGGTCGCCCGGCACCGGCTTGAGCTGAATCTTGTATTGACTCCAGTTGGGAAGCGTCTGAGGAGGTCCGAACGTGTAGACAACGGGGAGATCAGCCAAGTGTTGCCGAATGACCTGCCCTTGTTCGTTGACTGGCCAGTTACTGAGGCTGAGCGAGGCCTCCCCTGTTACAGTGACATGGTAGTCTTCCCCCGCAGGTGGAGGCCCTTCGGGCTGCACATACAACCGATAGACGGCGATCTGCTGCGCTCCCGAATAGGCATAATTGTCAATGGCGAAATTCGTGACCTGTGCCTGAACTGACAAGTTCGCTTCGGGGGAAGAGACACTGGAAGGCGAGACCGAACAGTTGAGAGAGCCTCCTGAATACGCCGGCACCCGGGAAATGACACTGGAGAATAGCGCCGGAAAGTTTGTGGTGACGGTGATGGTTGTCCCGCCCGCCAGGCTGGTGGGGCCGGTCCGGCTCAGGACGATCTCGGCCGCTGCCGATACTGGCATGTTCACCAGGGCGATCGTAACCAGAATCAGCAGACTACGTCTCAGCAACATCTTTCACTCCTCCTCCATCCTGTTTGCCCGGGAAAGACAGCTCTCCTGGCGTGCCTGCCCGGCTGGGTCGCCTCTCCTCCATGATAGGACATACAAAACCTATCTATTAGAGCGTATTTCCCACGTCGCGTCTATACGTATAAGTACGTATTCGGTTGGGTGACACGAGAGGGCCCTGTTCGGCATGCTCCCCCCCCCCTCGAAGACCACGACCATCCGCGACATCGCCGAGACCGCCAACGTCCGCCCGTCGGCCGTACCCGACCTGCTGGGCCTGTAGCGCGGGCAAGCCACTCTGGCCTTGGCGTGGTAGGGGTCAGGCTCCCTTCGCCCTCGTAACGCTCGGCCAATGATGGTGTGGGCGCAGCGTCTTTGTTGGGATAACGCTCCTGGCGATAGCGTTGGCAGACAAAGTCAAAGGAGATCTGTAGGATGGGCTTTAGCCCATGCCGAATCAGCCGCATGGGCTGAAGCCCATCCTACGCGACTGGGCCAAGGCCGGTTTCCCGTGCAAAATACGTAGTTTCCTGTATAGACGCGGTGCGTCGCGGCCCGGTATTCTCGCTCCACAACCACCCGATGGGGAAGGGTGATGGTGTGGGACCGCAGGTGCGGCCTGAGCAAGCAGACGATCATCAGAAAACGGCGCCTCCGTACGCATGGCGGCTCGTCCATCTGCCGCTGAAGACAGACAATCCACTGTGCAGCCCGCTTCTGCTGCGCACGCAGACTCATTGTCTCGACTCAAGAAAGGAGCCGGAATATGAAAGCACGAATCTGTTTGTCTTTCGCGGTCTGTTTGCTCGCTGCGGGCTTCGCACCGGCGGGCGACCGGCCACAGCCCAGTGCCGGACACAGGAAGATGCTCGACTGGTGCGGCGAGTTTACCATCACCGGCAAGACCTTCACCAGCCCGTTCGGACCCGGCCGCCAGATCAAGGGCACTTGGATCGGCAAGCCCATTCTCGACGGCTTCGCCATCGAAGGCACCTACTTCTATGAAGGCAAGGGCCCGAGCGGAGAGACGCAGGCCAGGGAAATCTCCACATACGACCCGGCTACCAATACGTACCAGTACGTCTTCCTCTCCAACACCGGCTATCGTGAGCAGGCGCCCTTCACCGTCGACGGACCCGTGGCCGCCTGGGAGGGGACTGTCGTGATCGACGGCAAGGAGCTTCGGTTCCGTGGCCGCGACAGGGACTTGCCCGACGGCACCGGCTTTCTCCGCACGGCGGAGTTCTCCACCGACGGCCAGACCTGGCAACCGAATATGGAATGCCGCCACATCAGGGTCGCGCCCGCCAGCGACGAGCAGGAGCTGATCCGGCTGGAAGATGCGTTCTGCGACGCCGTGGTGAAGAAGGACGTAGTCATGGTCGACCGTCTCCTGGGCGAGGATCTGACGCTGGCGATGGCGGACGCGATCCACACGAAGGCTCAGGCGATGGCCTATCTTCAGTCCGACGAATTCAACCTGGCGTCACTGGATCCTGAGGACCTCAAGGCAAGGATCTATGGCGATATGGGTGTGGTGACCGGCGTGCTGCGATGGTCGGCCTCCGATGGCGAGTGGGGGCGCGACCGAATCACCGACATCTGGCTCAAACGCGATGGCCGCTGGCAGATGGTCGCCACGCAGCAATCGGAGATTGAAACGACCGTCGACAGCGCCCAGCTCAGCGCGGAGATGAAGAAGCTGGCGGTCTTCGCCGGCAAATGGGAATATGACGGCGAGCAGGTTGATCCGCCGGTGGCCGGGCTGCCCTTCGGAGGAGCCGGGGCCTTCTCCGGTACGGTCACGAACCGCTTCATTCTCGATGGTGCTTTCATGGAATCGACGATTGAAGACAAGAGCCCCGCCGGCCTGACGCGCACCATCCAGATCACCGGATACGACCCCAGGACCCGCGACTATGTCCTGGAGACGTTCATGAGCGATGGGACCAGGGAACACGCGGTCCAGACGGTTTCGCCTGATGGAAGAGTCTGGACGTCACAGTCAACCATGACGTCCGGCACCGGAGAGCAAGCGCTCCTTCGGAACGTGGTGACGTTCTCGCCCGATCGAAGCAGGCTGGCGTCCGTGGTTGACGTCTCGACCGACGGCGGCCAGACCTGGAAGCACTGGTTCACAAGCAAGGATAAGAAGCTCAGCAGATGATGCGAAAGGAACACCTCGGGCACGGCGCCGGCGCACCCTGTTCAGGGACGAAGAAAGGTACCGCCAAAGCCGTGCCCGCTTTCTGTTCTCTACGGACATTGGCATGCCTGCATGCGCCTGCGGCGGATCCCGATTCTATGGCCGGGCGGAAGGCGAAAAACACTACTCTCATGAAGTTGTCAAAGAGCGGCGCGCAGGGCGAGCTACGAAACTGCCGGCCTGGCGGCGGTCTCGGCGCGCTGCTCCGTGAGCCAGTCGTAGGCCTCGGGGTCGCGATCGCGGAACTGCGGGCCGAGCTTGGCCAGGTTCTTCATCAGGACGATCCGCCGCTCCCAGGGGAAGCTCGTACGGGCCTGCCGCCAGAACTCCGGGCCGGTCACCATCTCGGCGGGCGGCTCGGTCCTGGGCGCGCGGCGCATCGCGGCGTCCGCGAGCTCGCGCGCCAGGGACTGGACCTGGTTGATCCGTGGCTGCGACGGGCTGTCGCGAACGAAGTGCTGCCGGACGGCCTGTGTCAGCGTCGCGGCGTCATAGCGGCCCAGCGCCGCATACCAATCGTTCAGCACAACGCCGTTGACCTGCCACGACGGCCATCGCGGCTGCACCTGCCCGGCGAACCAATCGGCAAACTCATGCCTGGTCATCATTGAGAAACTCCTCTTGCGCCTCGGCCAGCGCGCAGGCGGCCCGCTGGCGGTCCATCTCCGCGAACGTCCGCAATCCGCCTGCGGCGGACCGAACGCCCGACCCTGATCCCGAAAAACAAACAGGGGGACCCTTCTTCTTCTTCTTTTCATTCTTCTCATTCTTGTTAGTGGCCGCTTGATGGCCTTCTGTTGGTCGTTTGTTGGCCGGCCGTTGGTCGCTATGCTGGCTGGCCTGCTCTTCGTTAATGTCGTAAATCGTAATGTCGAGAAGGGTTGCGATTGTCCCTTTGTGGGTCGCTTGGAAGCGCGCCAATCCGTATCGTTCCAGGTGCGCCATGGCGGTTCGGTACTTGCGTCGCGTCAGCCCGCAGGAGGCGTAGTCGCCGATCAGCGCCTGGCCGATCTGGAGGCCGTGGACGTTGAAGTCGTTCGTCCGCTTGGCACGGAGGGCGATCTGGGTCAGCAGTTGGAATGCAGGGCCGTCGCGGAGCAGCTCACGCGTCGCATCGCTGCGCATCAGCTTGATGAACCCGCCAGGAATCGCAATCGTGTCGTACGTCATCGGTCGGTCCCTTCTTGCGCTGCGGGTGGTAGGGGCGAATGATTATTCGCCCCTGCGTGGGCGGTACGGGCGATCTGCGTCAACGCCGCGGCGCGTCGGGCGGCCTTGGTCGGTTCGTTCGATTGCTCGGCCAGGGCGGTCAGGGCGCTTTCGATAGCCGCGTGCTGCTCGTCGCTGACGAAGAAGACCATCGGCGTGGCGAACGGGTTGCTCTTGCTCGCTCGTCCTGCACCGGGCAGCGGCCTGGCGCCGGTGAGCCGTTCGAGTTGGCCGCGCGTCTGCGGCAGCAGTTGCGCCAACTCGCGGATGGATCGTCGCGCGCGCAGGCGGCGCAGGATGGCGAGCTTGCGGTCGAGGCAGTCGCGTCCGGCCAGCCGGTTCAGCGTCGCCAGCAAAAGGTCCGCCTGCTCGTCGTCGACGCGCCAGACTATCGCCTGGGCCGTTTCGTGGCCGAGGCGGCGCAGGGCCTCGCAGCGGTGGTGGCCGTGGAGGATCTGGAAGCAGCCGTCCGCCGCAGGCGGATGTGGGTGCGGGCGGACGACCAGCGGCTCGTAGTAGCCGGTGCGTTTGATGTGACGCATCAGCTTGCCGAACGCCGCCCGGCTCATCCGATTGGCATGGTCCGGGTGCGGCCACAGCCGCGACAGCTCGATCTTGCGAATCTTCATCGTCTCTTGCATGTCACCTCCTGTTTGTAGTGACGCCGTAAGGCGTGTAGGGTGGGCACCGCCCACCGTTTGGCTGGAATGGTGTGCGGTGCACACCCTACGAGGATCATTCGTCATGGCCAGCTCACCTCCAGGGTCTCGTTCCTTGTCATCCCGAGCGAAGCGCAGCGCAGTCGAGGGATCTGGTTGCGAACCAGAAGTACTTCACGTCGCTGGCCAGATCCCTCGACTGCGCTCGGGATGACAAAGTCGTGGCGTGGCGTTGTCCTCTTTCGTAGGCGGAGTCGCGATTCGAGCCGAATCGGAAATCCGCAATCCGCAATCGTCATGGCCAGGTCACCTCCAGTGTGGGATGGCGCCAGAGGTAGTACATCGGGCGCTGCGTCAGGCGCGTCAGCAGATAGCGCGTGCGTTCGAGTCCGCTCGGCATCGTCCGTCGCGTGCCGTGACTCTTGAGAACGCCCTGGATCGCCCGTTCGAGAAACGCGGCCTCGTCGCTCGGCAGGGCGTCGATTCGCTGCTGAAGGGCCTGCGGATCAATCGGTAGGGGCGAATCATCATTCGCCCGCGCGTCGATGCCGACGGCGCTGAGCGCTTCGAGCAGCATTGCATGCTCGACGCTGGCGCGCGGGGCGAAGGGCTGCATGCCCGCGCGCTCGAAGAAGGGATGCACCGCGCCCATTATGCCGAGCGCCTCGACGAGCGGGACCTCGACGCGTCCGAGCGTCTCGCGCACGAGTCGCGTCGCCAGTCCGATGCCGCGAAAGGGCGGCTCGATCGCCAGACGCGCGATGCAGCGGACGTTGCGATTGAGCAGGGCCAGCTCGGTCTGGCGGTCGAGGCCGGCGAACAGGCCGGCGGTGGCGATGCGGCGCATCTCGACGCGGGGGTTGGGCATGCAATAGACAATCGCCCCGGCCGGTCGCGTACCGAACGCCCCGAGCGGCCGCTTCGGACGCAGCAGGAACACCGCCCTGACCGCACGCGGCGGCTCGTCGCGATAGTGATACGCCGCCAGCGGCGCGTAGTCCGCCGCCTCGCCTGACACTACCTCCAACGCCGCATGCAGAGAACAGTGCTGCGATTGCGGATTTCGGTCCGCCACAGGCGGATCGGATTGCGGATTCGCACGCGTGGCAGCCGTAGGGTGGGCACCGCCCACCGTCTGCTCTTTGTCATCCTGAGCGGAGCGCAGCGCAGTCGAAGAGCCTGCCCTGAGCCTGCCGAAGGGATCTGGCCACGGACCAGATGCGTGCCTCGTCTCGGCCAGATTCCTCCGCTCCGCTTCGCTTCGGTCGGAATGACAACGTCGTGGTGTGGCTCCCTTCGAGGTCATGATCGCCTCGCTGTTTTGTAGACCACCCGCGCGGGGCTGGTGAAGTCTTTGCTGACGATCGCGTCGGGGGCGAGGTCCATGAGGACGTCGTCCCGGCTGGTGGCGACGATCAGCGTCGCCCCCGCCCGTCGGGCGAAGCGGGCGGCGTTGAACGCCGTCGTCACGGCGGTGATGCGGTCGAGGTTCGAGCAGAACTCGTCGGCAAAGACGAACGGCCGGCCCGACGCCAGCGCTCGTGCCAGGCGGAATCGCAGCTTCTGCCCGTCGCTGAGCACGCTCGGCCGCGTCAGCATCGCGTAGACTGCTCCCATGCCGGCGGCGGTGAGCAGTTGCAGGCTGGCGACGAGATTGTCGTCGAAGCAGTCGATCACGGTCCGGTCGTCGGGCAGCTCGATTTCGTCGAGGTTGATCCGCTCGGCCTCAGGCGTGCGCTGTTCGATCTCGCGGAGCAGCACGCTCTTGCCCGAGCCCGACGGCCCGGTGATGGCGACAATGTCGCCCGGCTCGATGCGGACTGTGCACTGGTGCACCGGGCCGGCCTCGGCGATCCGGTCGAGCGTCAGGCCGAACATGCGGGCCAGCCGCGCGACCCTGTCAGTGACGGGACCGGCCCAGCCGAATTGCTTCGTCACATGGTAGGTGGTCATCGGCAAACCTCCCTTTCTATTGCGGATTTCAGGTTCGACGTAATCCACGAATTCATGGTTGCTTGTCGCCCTGGCGAAGGGCGATCCGCCTCTGGCGAACGCCGCCCCTACGGCGTTCGCGATAATCAGGTCGTGGCATTGTGTTGTCCTCTCCGGCTTTCGCGGGCGGCGAGGCGTCGGGCCTTGCGGATCGCGCTTCGCACGCGGTAGGCGTTGATGTGGCGGCTTTGACAGATCTGGGCGACGGAGCGGCCGCGCACCAGATGGTCGCGAAGGATTGCCAGCTCGCCGGCGTCGAACCGGCGCCGGTGACGCAGGCAGCAAAAGAAGGTCTCGTCGGTCAGTCGGTCCACGATCCGGCGGAGCTGCCGGGCCACCGTGCTCGGATTGGCGCCGGTCAGCCGGGCGATCTGCCGGACGCTGCGACCGCTGTCCAGATACGTCTCCAGCAGCGCCCGGTCGACCCCAACCAGAAGACCCGCCCGCATCCGCAGCACCTCGACGAGGTCTCGCCCCGACGCCCGTCGGCATGAAGCACTGTTCTGTATCGATCTATCAACCATCGACAGTATTGTCATATGACCATTCCAATTCGTCAATAGCTTTGTTGCGTATTCGCATAATATTGAGTCGAGTTGGTGGCCACTGCGGCCCTGCTTCGCCGTGTTGTTGTGCAGTTAAGCAACTTCCTGGAAAGCACTTGCATCCGTCGGGGTTTTCGGGCAATCTCGCAGAAGATTTTTTTCAGAATCCGGGATTTTGGGCAGGCGTCCCGGCCGCCCCTGCGGGCAGATGGGCTGTGACTTTGTGATGCCATGGCAGGGGCGAGGCATGCCTCGTCCCGCGTCGCCTGCGACGGTCAGTAGTCCTTGAACCGGCGCAGCCAGGCGGGCCAGTCTTCGGGCGTGACGCCGCCGGCCTTCGTCCAGGGTCCGGCGGTGTCGAAGCCCTGGTGCCATCGCAGCGTCCAGAGCTCCTTGACGCCCACCTTGCGGACCGCGCCATCGACGAACAGCATGTTGAGACCTCCCTCGTGGCGGTCGATCACGACCGGCGCCGAGAAGACATACAGATGGGTTCCCATTTCAAAATCCGCGTACGGGGGCGGCCCGTCGACGATCGCGTCCCGCAAAGCGGCGTAACTGAGGCGGGAATCGAAGAAGGCCGGAAGGGCGGCCGGTCTCACCTTGCCCAGTGGCTGGTA
This sequence comes from Phycisphaerales bacterium Planc_01, assembly GCA_001603075.1. Lineage (GTDB taxonomy): Bacteria > Planctomycetota > Phycisphaerae > Sedimentisphaerales > Anaerobacaceae > Anaerobaca. The sequence goes on from LVBB01000047.1 coordinate 30,582, forward strand.
GTCGTATTCCAGGCACCGATTCAGCGCGTAGCTGCCGATGTACGTGTAGTCTGACTTGCGCAGCAGTTCGATGTCGGCCCGCCAGGTCGACTCGAAGCGCCAGGCGAGAAACGTGGCGCCTCCCGTAACATCCGAGCCGCGCGTGCCCTCGGCCTCGGGCGGGGCGGGCTTGGCGGCGGACGGGCACATCATCGCGTCGCGGAGGTCGGTTCCGCTGTACACCTCCATGTGGACAGGCCAGGACACGTGCTGGAGTTTCCGTTCTCGGGCTTGCTCATCCCATTCGTAGAGGATGCCGTCGGGATAGCGTCCGTCGTTGTCGTTCTGATAGGCCGCGAACATCAGCGCCCAGCCGTGCTGGCGGCTCTGGCAAACTACCGCCTGCGCCTGCTTCCGCGCCCGCGACAGGGCCGGCATCAGCAGCGCCATCAGCAGCGCGACGATCGAGATCACCACCAGCAGCTCGATCAGTGTGAAGGCTTGCCGATTGATTATTGATGATTGACTATTGATGATTGGATCGGCGTGATGACTGACATGGAACAGCCTCGTCCGGCAGTCTCCATTGCCCCGAGCGCGGCTGAGCCCTTTTTTGTCACCTTGAGCGAAGCGCAGCGAAGTCGAAAGGTCTGGCCATAGCTGAGACATGCGCTCCGTTCGCGGCCAGATCCCTTCGGCAGGCTCAGGGCAGCGTCCTCGACTGCGCTCGGAATGACAAAGTCGTGGGTCTGCGCGCTTCCCGCTTCGAATGACAGAATCGCAAGCGTTCATCTCAGTAGTCCTTGAACCGGCGCAGCCAGGCGGGCCCGCATCTCTGCAAGCCGCCCGGCTGTTTCGGGTGGGACGATTCACGCTACCGGGCGCGGAAGGGTCCCGTCTCTTCGATGACGACCCGGTAGCCGTCCACGGTTGAGGGGATCCGGTCGCGCAGGGCCTCGGCCCTCTTCGACGAGAAGACCTTGATGCAGGGCTCGCCGTCGCAGAGCCCGATCCCCGTGCCCTCCACGCCGTCAATCGCCATCCAGGCGTCCGTGTGTTGCTCTTGAACCTGCTCGATGGTCTTAGCGGGTTTGTCGGGATCGCTTGCCATAGACGCACAGCCTTCCATACCAACCGCGGCAAGTAGGACAACCGACAGCAGGACCCGGCGCCGTCGGCAAGACGATGGCCCAGCCAAGCCCGGTGCCTGCCCACTGGCTGCAGGCGAGTTCATCTTCGTTTGCGACTATGGCATCTCGTAGGTGATCGATTCGTTCACACCGGTGACTTCGTAGCCATCCACAGAGCTGACGGCCAGGTTGAACGCCACCGAGCTCTTTGTCTTGATCTCGGGCGAGTACAGGGCAACCTCGCCACTGGCGTCTGTGTAGCCCGAAGACTCGCCCGTGACCGCGCCACTCCAATCGGCGGTCACAAACGCTTCCGGCGCAGCGTATGTGCCATCCGTCACGGACACTATCGCATAGGCGCGGACGAATGCATTCTTCCCGGCGTATCGCACGATTGTCCCCCACCCGACGATCGCGACATCGTATGTGACCTCCTGTTGCTCGGCAACCGTAATCGGTTTCGAAGCGGTATCCTTCGCTCCGTCATTATCGGTCACGGTCAGGGATACGCTATAGGTTCCGCCCGCCGCGTACGTGTAAGTGGGGTTCTGCTCTGTGGACGTTCCGCCATCACCAAAGGTCCAAGCCCAGCCGACTACACTCCCATCCGAATCAGTGCTCGCATCGGTGAACGTTACTGTCAGACCATCGCGATCATACGTGAAATTCGCCACAGGCGGCTGATTCTCCGACGGCGGATCTTCCGAGCTGGCATCGACAGCCACGCCGAACGTGCTGAGAACCACACCGATTGGATTGGCGATGGTATACAATGTACTGCCGGCAAAGAGCAGGCCGACGGGGTTGTTTCCGCTCTCGGTCACGATCAGCGAACCCGAATCGCCGCCGGCGCTGAACCTGGCGGGGGAGATGATGATCTGGCCGACAAAGCGCGCGGTGCCGGAAGTGCCGTAACTGACGTTCACGGTCGCATTGAGGGCGTCAATCCTTCCGGCGGTAAGACCCGTTGTCCGCCCGTACTTCTTGACCCTCATACGCAATTGGGCCTCGGCGACGGTCGAACTGGGCGTCCCGTATCCGTCCGACGGAGTGGCCGTGCCGAGCGTGGCGGTCGAGCAGAGCGCGATGGCCGCATCGATGTAATTGGAAGTTCCGTCGAAATATATGGTCTTGAAAGCGGCCAGCTTGCCAATTTCATCGTCAAGTGTCCCGCCGTCATAGGTCCCCGGTTGGATCACAACATCGTCAATCTGCGCGCTGTTGCTGTTGGCATAGACGTGGTTGTTGCTCAGGGCGTAGATATCTGTGCCATCGGTCACTCGGCACCCGATCGTGCCGGCGGTGATCATCGGATGGCCGGTGGAGACGCCGATCGGGACCGGGCGATCAAATCGGGCGGTGGGATCGGCTCGGGCGACGAACTGCCCGCTGATGACCGTCTCGACACGCACGTTCTCGAGGGCTCTGGGGATGCCGGGGACATCCGACGACTCGGTGAAGACCTTGATCGCCAGTTCGCCGTCGTCGTTGTAGCCGATGCCGACTCCGACGACACCGAGGCGGTCCATGAGCACATCGATGTGGCGCTGCTGGACTTCTTTGACTCGCTCAAACGCCTCATCGCTTCGGCCCTGGCCGGAGACCACCCCCGAAAATACGAGGATGCACAGTAGTGCCAGAGCGAACAGCAAACCCTGAACTACGTTTCGTCTCAACATGGTTCGACCCTTTCACAGAGGTGGGCGGTGGATCCCTGCGGCACAAGTTGAGATAGCTGGGTGGTGATCGTGCGGGTTTCGCTTCCATGCACAGAGAAAAAAACCGACGGCCTTGTTGCCAAGGAGCCCGCATTTGTCCGTACAGATGCGTATATTATACCCACTGGATCGACCGATTGCACAGCCGTGTGTACGATCTTTCTGAAATTCGCCTCTGGCGTTTGATTTGGCGAGGAAAAATGGGTATTCTATAGATTGGTGCTTTGTTGAAATTGGGGTTTCATGTGTTCAGGCTTCAAGCTGGACACGGGGAACATCGCGTTCGTTTTAAGGGGGTTTGTTATGGCTGAAACACGCTTCAAATCACGCCGGATTCTGATGGTCGCGATGGCGGTTCTGCTGGGGCTGTGGGTCTCGGGGTCCTTCGCCCAGATCGACGAGGGCGAGCCGGAGGAGCCGACCACAACGGAGCCCATTGCGCCGCCATTCTTCATCACTGACCTGATCGACACCACGGACCTGACGCCGGAAAAGGTTGCCGAGATGCGCGAGGATGGCGCAGGGTGGGGCGAGATCCTGATCGCCACGCGTCTGGCCGAGCGGATCGCCGCCGAGCGGATCGCGGCGGCCGGCGACGAGCCGGACCCGGAGATCGACTTCTTTGGGGATGCCCTGGCCGATGTGCTGTTGGCGCGCCAGGAGGAGATGGGCTTTGGCGAGATCGCCCAGGCGAACGGCTTCACCGTCGGGGATGTGATGCGTCGCAACCAGCGTGGTCTCGTCGCCGAGGGGCGCAGCCGGCGCGGCGCCGACGACGAGGAGATCGAGGCGACCGCGTCCGACCTCTCGCAGATGGACGAGTCCAACGGCGCGCCGCAGAATATGGAGCCGCCGTTCTTCATCGCCGATCTGGGCCTGACCGATGTCGAGATCGAACAGATGCGGGCCGACGGGGCCGGGTGGGGTGAGATCCTGATCGCCACGCGTCTGGCCGAGCGGGTCGCCGAGAGAATGGCCGCTGAGAGCGAGGACCCGGATTTTGACATCGACGCCGCTTTTGCCGAGGCCCTGTCGGGCGTTCTGGACGAGAGAGCCGAGGGCATGGGCTTTGGCGAGATCGCCCAGGCGAACGGCTTGACCGTCGGGGATGTGATGCGTCGCAACCAGCGCGGTCAGGCCCGGCGGACCGGCGAAGGGATCGAGGCCAGGAACGCCGCGCAGGCCAAGGAGAAGAAGCAGGGCTTCTTCGCCCGGCTGGGCAACGCATTCGGCTTCGGCAAGGCCGACCGCCCCGAACCGCCCGGAGCCGCCAGAAGCCTCCAGGCCCGCGAGCGCATCGAGCGGACGGAACGGCCCGATCGGCCCGACAGACCCGATCGACCGGATCGGCCCGAAAAAGTGGAGAAGCCCGAGCGTCCCGAACGACCGGATCGGCCTGAACGACCCGAGAAGCCCGAGGTGGCAAGAGGGCGTCCCTGGTGATGGTGAAGGTCCGAGCGATTGCCTTAGCTTTTCTGGCGGCGGTTGCCACAGCGAACGCAGGCTCCGCGCCGCTTGACGGTGGGCCGTCGCGACCGCAGTGGCAATACGGCCTGTCCGGCTCCTACCTGAGAGGCGACTACGGCCGGGACAACACCACCGAGATTTACTACTTCGCCGCGACGGTCAAACGCTACCTCGACTGGGGCGACCTGACGCTGACGGTGCCGTATCTGGATATCTCCGAGGGGGCGACCTTCATCGACGGCGCCGAGCCTCTCGCGAGCGCTCGCGGCGGATCGGGCTTGGGCGATATCATTCTCAAGGGCCGCTATTACGCCCTCGCCCAGGACGGCTTGCTGCCCTTTATCGATCTGGTCGCCGGCGTCAAGCTGCCCACGGCCGATGAGGACAAAGGCCTGGGAACGGGAGAGGCCGACTTCACGTTCATGGCCGAATTCGCGCGGAAGCTGGAGCAGACGCCGTGGATCGTCCTGGGCGAGCTGGGCTACACGTTTGTTGGCGAGCCGTCCGGCTATGACGCAGACAACCGCTGGCTCTACAGCATCGGGCTGGCCTACGAGCTCGACGCCAAGACCACGCTCAGCGGCTACCTCGACGGGCGGACCGCGATTTTCGACGGCAACGACGACCCGCTCTCGATCCTGCTGATCGCCCAGTACAAGCTTCGTCCCGACCTGCACTTCGACGGCATGGTGGAGTTCGGCCTCAACGACGGGGCCCCCGATGTCGGCATCACGTTCGGCGTCCGCAAGCGCATGTAACACGTCGGCGCGGTCGGGGTACGACCGGTGCAAATCATGCGGCAGAAGAAGAGAGACGGTCATGGACGACCGGGATATGAATGAGTTGTTTGCGGCGTTGGGCAGGTCTCGGTTTCGGGCGCGGTTTCGGCTGGGGGCGCGGGAGGCGGCGTATCTGCGGCAGCGGGGGATCGAGACGGTGCTCGTGCACGCGCGGCAGTTCGTCGAGAGCCGTCTGGCGGCCGCCGAGCCGGCCAACGACGGCAAGCAGACCCCGATGCGCAACCATCCCGTCTTCATCGCCCAGCACGCCACCGCCACGTGTTGTCGGGGCTGCCTGGAAAGATGGCACGGGATCGCCAGGGGCCGTGCGCTGACGGCCGAGGAGATCGACCACATCGTCCGGGTGATCGAAGTGTGGTTAAGACGCCAGCCGATCTGACCGATAAGACCGATAGCCGGACGGCGCGTTGCTATCGTCCGAAAAAGCATTGTGATTTCGGGTCCGGCGGCCTATACTGTCGCCGCCGAAAGCAGGTTATGGTCAGAGGTTAGATATGGTGGAACGGATTCCGAAAATCATCGTGGTCGGCAGCACGTACATCGATATGGCCTTCCGGTGTGCCAAGATCCCCTCGGCAGGCCAGATGGTCAGCGGGTCGGCCCTGTCCTATTCGCTCGCCGGGCCCGGACCGCTCGAAGCGGTGCAGGCGGCGCTGTGCGGTTGCGGCGTGCATCTGATCAGCAAGGTCGGCGGCGATGCGTTCGGCGCGATGGCCAAGAAGAGCCTGACCGACTACAAGGTGAACGTCGATCACGTCCATACCGCCGAGGCCAAGTACACCGGCGTCGTCGTCACCCACGTCAATGCCGAGGGCGAGAACGCCTGCTGCCATTACTCCGGGGCCAATTGCGCCCTGCTGCCGATGGACATCGAGATGGCCGAGGAGCTGATCGCCGACGCCGACGTCTGCCTGATCCACGGGTGCCTGCCGCAGGAGGCCATCGTCAAGGCGATGCGGTGCAGCGAGCTGCACGGCACGAAGGTCATCTTCAATCCGTCGCGGCCGACCGAGCAGGAGAGCCGTCACGGGCTGGACCTGCCGATCGAGTACTTCGACGCCGACATCCTGATCCCCAATCTCTACGAAGCGGCCGACATCACCGACCAGTCGGCCGCCAGCATCCGCACCGCCAAGATGATCGGTTCCGAGCTGGTTGCGCGCGGGGCGCGATGCGCGGTGATCACGATGGGTCGTCGCGGGGCAATGGTCGTCGATCGCAGCGGCGCCGACCACGTGCCGGCCTTTGAGGTCGATCTGGTGGACCACACCGGCAGCGGCGACGCGTTCGCCGGCGCTCTGGCAGCCTACTGCGCCGTCAAGGACGACGTGCGCGAAGGGGTGACGTTCGCCTCGGCGGCAGGGGCCCTGGCGTGCACGAAGTTCGGCGGGATCGAGTCGCTGCCGAGCAAGGCCGACATCATCCAACTGCTCCAGCGCGAAGACATCGACCGGCTGCCGCGCCATTAGCGGGCGGCACTCTTGACGGACCTTCGGCGCACGAGGAGCACACCGGCGACAGCCGCTGCGACGGCGACAAGCGCCAGTGGGATCAGGGCCGATCCGGCGTGTTCATCGTGGTCGTGGTCGCGCGCTGGGTGATCCGGCAGGGGCCGCTCGGCGACCGCCTCGATGCCGAACGCCGTCAGCACGCTCGATGCCTCGTAGGCCGGACGCGACCATGTGAGGAACTTGACCGGCTCTCGGCGGTACGTCTCCTTGACCAGGCCGTTGGCACTGTGATGGAACCAGCGATGCCGCTCCTCGCTGAAGGGGACCTTGGCGATCTTGAGGTCGAGCGTCGCGCTGGTGGTCGTGCGGTAGCGTCGGCACGCCTCGAATGTGCCGGCGTCGGTGGCGATGGTTTCGTCGCCCAGCCGCTCGATCTCCAGTCGCATCGGCATGCTGAACGCGGGCGAATCCATGTGCAGCGTCGTCTCGATTGTCACGCTCTGCCCGACCGCCAGTTCGGGCGCCTCGTAGGGAACGGGCGGGTCGTAACGCAGCAGTCCCGGCGGCCCGTCTTTGCTGTCGACTTCGATGGCGACGACCATCCGGTTGGGATCGACCCGAAGCCGACCCGCCGGATCGGAACTTTTGGTGTAGCGCTCTTCGATGATCCAGCAGCCGTCGTTGGGGTCGTGGCGAATTACCTGAGCGATTCGCCGGCCGTCGATCGGCTCGCCCTCGAAGCTGCCGGGTTTGGGGCCGCTGTGCTGATAAACCCATCGCTGGCCGACTTCGTACGCCCCGTGGCCCGCCGGCGCCATCGCAGCGCACAGCAGAATCGACATCGCCCGCATCGAACGCGACATGTGCAATCCTCCCAAGAGGCCCGCGTGTCCTGCTATCGCAGTATGGTGATTCCCTTCGGCGCGTCGATCTTCGTTTCGATCGTGCCGTCGGCCTTCTTCTCGTGGCGAACTTTGATGACGCCTCTGGTCGTGGGGAACGTCCCTTCGGCCCAGTCGAGGTCGGCCAGGTGCGGCTGGATCCGCACGACTGTGCCGCCGGGCTCCGCGATCCGCACGCCGAGCACGTGCTCGCTGAGCCACGCGGTCGGGCCCGACGCCCAGCCGTGGCAGAGGCTGTGCCGAAAGCCCACGTAGCAGTAGTTGCCGAAATCGCCGTGGATGTCCTTCTTGCCTTCGGGCACCAGCTCGTCGATCCGTCCGGCGTTTTGCGTCCATTGCAGATCGAAATCCTCCCAGAACGTCGTCGCGCCCAGATCGAGCATCGCGCCCCAGTATTGGCGGATCACGTCGATCGCGCCCTGGTAATCGCCTGCCATCGCGCGGGCCTGAAGGACGTAATAGCCGTAGAACGTGCTCATCCGCTGCGGCCCATCGACCGCCAGCACCTCGCGATTGAGCTTGCCCGCGTCGGCCAGGCCCGCCAGCGCCATCAGCGCCGCCGCCTGCTTGCTGTCGGCCGGGTCGGGCGTGTGCTTGAGGAGCTTTTCGACGCTGTCGAGGCATTGGGCCCGCGTCGCCGGCTCATCGAGCACGTCACACAATTCGGCGCCCGCCCGCAGCGTCATCACCAGAAGCGAGTGCAGGCCCGCGTGGATCGCCGCTTTGTTCTCGCTGCTGGGCCAGTCGAGGAAGCGGTGCGCCGGCAGCGTCTCGCGATTGTCGGGCCCGACGCAGGCGGCCAGTTGCGCCAGCAGACCGGTCAGGTACGTCCGCTGCTGTCGCAGATAGGCGACGTCGCCGGTGTAGTGATGCCAGGCGTGGTGCAGCAGCACCCACCACATCGAGTAGGAGCTGATCCCGTTCATCCATCGGGGCAGCGGCGTCTCGTCGCGGACCAGATCGAGGCTGGCCGGCACGATCGCGTCGGCGCCGAAGACGGCGAAGATCGTCTCGGTCTCGGGGTGCATATCGCCCACCCAGACGAGCCGGTCGCGCTTGATGCCGTCCCAGAGGTAGTCCTGCATGTTCAGGTGCACGGTGTAGGCGCCCGTCTGCCAGATGCGATTGAGCCGCTCGTCGCTGCAACGGAACGAGCCGAGATAGTCGAGATCGCGATAGAGGAACACCGCGCGGACGCTCTTGAGCTGCACGAAGCTGTCGTCGTCGGCCAGGTCGATCCGCACGAAGCGAAAGCCCGTGTTGCCGATCTCGGCCGTCCCCAGCCAGGGGACCAGCGTGGTCTGGTCGCGGATCGCGTGGTCGTTGGTGGCGTTCTGCTCGCCGCCGAGGTCGGCCATCGCCTCGCTGGCCGATTCGCCGAATCGCACGCGCAGCCGGACGGGCTTGTTGTCCTTGCTGTTCCAGGCCATGATCTGCACGCCGCCGTTGAGCTCGACGCCGAAGTCCAGCAGGATCGCCGCAGCGCCCTTGCGGCTGTCCAGTACGCACGGGTTCGACGCGTCGAGCGTGATCTGGCCCGACCGCTTCTGCAGAAGCGCCCCGGCGTTCTCGACCGCGCCGCCACTGTGCCAGACGACGCGCACCGGCGTGACGAACGTCCGCACGCGCGAATCGCGCACCGCCCGCGCCTGCACATCCGCCACCGGCCCCGGCAACCCCGCCGCCACCGTCGCACCAACCATCACCCACCCCGCCACCAAACCAACCACCCGTCTGCACCGCATCATCAAAACCTCCGAAAGAGCCTTCGTTGCTGACTCCCATGTCATAACAAAGGACCACCGCATTGTCCACCACGATCGCGTACCCGCTCATACACGGCGCACAGTCCATTCGCAGCCAGATTCCTCCACTGCGCCTTGGCAACTCGCCAAGACTCCGGTCGGAATGACAAACGGGGTTCTTTGCGCAACGCACCGCCCCCTTCTCGTCACCCCCAGCCGAGTGCTGCATCCCCGCTTGTCATCCCGAGTGGAGCCCTGGCTCCATTTGTCATCCCGAGTGGAGCGTCCCGCTCCCCCCTTTGTCATCCCGAGCGCAGTGTCCCGCTCCCCTTTGTCATCCCGAGCGGAGTGTCCCGCCCCCCCCTTGTCATCCCGAGCGGAGCGAAGCGGAGTCGAGGAGCCTGTCCCGAGCCTGCCGAGGGAATCTGGCCATAGGCTGTGCCTGGTCCGGATTCGCGGCCAGATTCCTCCACTCCGCCTTGGCGAATCGCCAAGGCTCCGGTCGGAATGACAAAACCCTGGTCCATGTATGGCTCCGGGATGTCCCTGTTTGCCCCCCCTTTGTCATCCCGAGCGGAGCGAAGCGGAGTCGAGGGATCTGGCTACCGATTTGCCATGTCTTTGCCTTGCTGGTTAGCGCTATCGACAAGCCCATCCCAGCGCCGTACACCAAGGCTTCAATACCAGCCGTCGCTCAGATCCCGCCACTCGGGGTTCTCGCGCAGGATCAGGGCGATCTTCTTCTCGCGGCGCCAGCGTTTGATCTGCTTCTCCCGCAGGATCGCGGCGTGCACATCAGAGAAGACTTCGAAGTAGACCAGCGTCCCGATATGGTACCGCCGGGTGAAGCCCTCGACCTCGCCCGCCCTGTGTTGGGCGATGCGCCGGCGGATGCTGTTGGTCACGCCCACATACAGCGTCCGCGACTGGTTCGACACAATGTAGACGTAATACACCTTCTCTGCCCGCATCGCTGTATCATTGCACCTGTGCCAATTCGATGCCAGATTTCCGTTCGACTTCGCTCAGGACAGACTCTCCATTCCGCTTCGCTCCAGTCGGAATGACAAAGTCATGGTGCGGCCCATTCGCGTTGAAATGACGGTTGAGGGGGCAAATGTCACTGTCGTTGGAAGCGGTAGCTGGAGCGGCGGTTGGGGGCACTGTCGCCGTGGCGGGCGAATTCGAGGATGTCGTCGAGGGCTTGGATATTGTCGGCCCAGTGGAAGTCGAACGCGACGCCGCCGGGTGACAGGCCGAGGGTCGCGCGCCCGATGGCGATCTCCATCCGGCTGCCGCTGTGGCGGTAGTCCGCGTTGGCGGCCTTCTGCCATGCGCCGTCGGCGAAACGGTGCACGCTGGTGGTGCGCTCGCTGCCGGGTTCGAGGTTGACGAGATAGTCGTAGCCATGCCAGCCAGTGGCGGCGCTTTGATCGGCGTCGATGAACAGCAGCATCCAGTGGTCGTCGGTGTGCGGGGTCAGCGGCCCGGCCGTCTCGGCGTAGAAGCAGACATCCTCGTCGTCGACGGCGACCTTCAATGTCACGAAGTCGTTGCGGCCGGTCGCGTTGACGTAGCGGCCTGCCTGGCCCCAGCCGGCCTCGTCGCGATGCTCGACGTCACCGGCCGTGTCGCGATACTCCGGCTGCACGTCGTCCCAGTCGTTGAAGCGCCCGTCGATGGCGATGGCATAATCCCGCTCGGCCACCGGCGGCTTGCGAACGCCCTTGTACCGGCGGATGTACGAGACCATCTGGTAGTAGTAATTGTCGGTATGCCCGCCCCTCATCGGCTCGATGTCGCGGTTGTATTCCTGGTTGTAGGCATCGACGAAAAACGACTCGCCCGGCTTGAGCTTGCGGCCCAGCAGCATCTGCCCGCCTTCGGGGGCGAGAAAGCGCTGCGCGACCCACTCGTTCCAGCCGGTGATGAAGACGAACTCGGGATCGATCTTCAGCGCCCGTTGCCATTGCTCGTCGAAGTACAGGCCGAGGTGTTCGAGGCCGGTTCGCCCGTACTCATCGATCGGCGGCTGCACACCGTTGCGGTGGCTGCGGCCGATGTTCGTCGTCGGGTGCTGTGCGACGCTGACCGCCAGCTCCTCGGGCTTGTCGGGCGATTCATGCCAGCCGAAACGCATCTCGCTGTGGTCGAGCCATTGCCAGGTGTCTTGCCCGTGCGTCCAGGCCCAGCAGTCGCGATGGCTGAAGAACGCCGCAAGCTCGGCAGGCAGCGCGTCCGTCGCGCCGCCTAAGATCAGCGGTTTGCCCTTCCAGCAGAACCACAGCTCGCGATAGAGGCCCTTGGCATAGAAGTCGCGATAGAGCGTCTCGATGGTCCTGGTCGCCGACGAGTGCGTCAGGAAGCAGATCTGCGGCGTCGGGCGGCCTTCGGCTCGCAACTGCCGATAGATGTCGCACAGCTTCAGATACACAGCGGAATACGTCACGGCGTTGGTGACATCGAAGATCAGCACGTCGATCTGCGCGTCGGCCAGCATCGAGGCGTGCTTGCGGATCACGTACTCGCTGTCGGAAAGATAATAGCCCAGCTCCGACTGGCCCCAGTGGTGAAACGCGCCGACCGGTCCCCACGCCGGATCGTGCGGGTCGGCCTCGAGCAGCTCGGTGATATCGAACGGACCGCCCGTGCCGTGCTGGCCCAGCCAGAGGAAATAGAACAGTCCCACCGTGCGATTGGCCCGCACCGGCCCGCACTCGTCGTGGCCCGGCAACTCGCGCCCCAGCGCATCGGTCGCCACCCACGTATCGCTCATCAAATCCCGCGTCGCCGAAGCACCGCCCGCCACAGGCGCCGTCAGCGCAACTGCGACAAGCAAACCCGTCACAACACCCAACTTCATAGCGGTCGCTCGGCTTGCGTCTTGCCTTCTCCTTCGGCTCGTCGCAGGGCGGCTTCAAACCGCTGCCGGACCGCTGCGCGATCGAAGTAGGCGATCGTCTGTTCTGATGTCAGCGCCTCGGTCTCTCTGGCCACGGCTTCTTTCCATTTGCGCGACTCGGCCACCGCGTCAAACCTCTTGGTCCGCGCTTCCATAGACAATCTCCAGCGGGCTGATAATCCGAATGGTGGGATAGCCTCGTTCCAGATTTACGCGATTGAATCCTGCCTCGCGCCGGTAGTTCGCGAGGTGGCGAAAGTTCCAGGTCACCAGCACGCCGATCCCCTGGGTTGTGGCAATCGCCACGTGTCGGGCGTCATCGACATATCGAGGGGGGACCACCTCGGCAGCCAGATAGGCTTGGGCAAGCTCCTCGGCGCGCGGCGTCAGTTCAAGCAAAGCGCCGTCGTCGGGAAACGTCCGGGCAAACAGCATAACGATATCCGGTGGGGCCTGAGCAGCCTCTTCCTGGGTAACTACCGATGCAACGAATCGGCACTCTCCGGCTTCGGCCATGCGCCAGAGCCGGCGGGTTGCCTCCTGAAACTCGGAGTCGAAATAGCCGCCCAGGACGGAATTATCGAGATAGAAGGTCAAGACCGCCATGCGCTCAACAATTGGCAGTTGCGCCAAATAACATCTTCCAACAGATGATACATCGTCAGTACGAGGATTCATTATATGAGCAGGGAGAGTGCGAAACAAGGTCGAAAGACAGCATCGGCCGTTAATGGTAGGGCCGAGGCATGCCTCGCCCTTAGCGCTTCAGCGGGCCGCCGTGGGTCAGGGTCAGGAAGGGGGCCGAGTGGTTCGCGGTCATCGGGCGGGATGCGTCGATCAGGGCCTGGGCGTTTTCGTCGGGCCAGCGGTCGGCGAGCAGTTCGAAGTAGCTATAGTAGTTCATTCCGAGAAGCTCTTCGGCCGGGCCGTCCCAGTAGGGGAACGTCTCGGGCCGGCGGCACCATGCCGCCAGCCGGGTGAAGGCCATTTGCAGCGACCGGCCGTTGGGCGCGACGTAGTCGAACAGGTCCACACCGTTGACCCGCAGGACCTCGGCGGCGATGGTCTGCGGCATCAGCGTGAAATGCGAGTACCACAGTCCGCGTTGCCCGCCGCTGCGACGGACCTCGTGGGGCAGGTGCCCGTCTTCGGCGATCTGGTCGCGGATGAATTCCTTCCATCGCTCCACGCAACGCTCCAATAGCGCTTCGTCCTGCAGGTACGCCGCGACCGAGACGCTCAGGACCAGTCCCCAGTTGCCCCAGTTGTTGGCCCGGTCCATCGTGTTCAGCGGCAGCGCCTTGTCGCGCAGAAAGGCGCGGAAGACGCGCTCGTCTTCGTTGCTCCAGACGTCCGAGCCGCGCAGCAGATCGGCCGCGAAGATCATCGCGGGGAAATGGTAGCTGAACGAAAGGGTCGAGTCGTCCTTGTCGCTGGTGTCCTCCAGTTGCGTGCTCCAGGCGCGGACGATCTCGGCCGCGGCCCGCGCATGCTCCGGCCCGCCGCCCAGGCGAAAGTACAGCGCGAAGGCATAGGCCGTGTTGGCGTCCTGCATCAGGCCTTCCTTCGCCCGGCGGTGGCCTTCGGCGTCCACATAGAACCCCGGCACATACCACCGGCTCGGAACGCGGGCCCGATGTCCCTCGTGCTCCTGCACGTATTGGTCCAGGTGTTGCCAGGCCGAGTACGTCGGCTCGACCCGCGCGGCGATCCGCTGGCGAATCGCGCCGATCCGCTGCTCGCTAAGAAATACGCGCCCGCCCGCCGGCCTCACGGCCGCCGCCAATACGCCGGCGACAACCAACAGCCGGCCCGCTCGGAAAACCACGCCATCAATTCTCATGCCGCCATTCTAACGACCCAACCTGCCCCGGCAAACCCCCGAATCGACACCCGCCGCAACGCCCTGCGCCATTCGTCGTCTTGGGTGAGGGCGAGGCATGCCTCGCCCCTACGGCTTATCGATCGGGCGCATTTCGCTGTGGCATTTGTCATCCCGAGCGCAGTCGAGGAGCCTGTCCCGAGCCTGCCGAGGGAATCTGGCCATCGGCGGGATGTGCGCCTTGTTCGCAGCCAGATTCCTCGACTGCGCTCGGAATGACAACGTGTGACGTGAGCCTCGCCCTTGCGGCAGGTGCGAAACGGGTGCGGGGAATGTCCCGTGCGGCAGTGGGAATAGTCAAAAACGTGCAACACCTTTTTGCGCGCTGGTCGTGACATTGAAGAAATTTTACCTCCTTCTGCGGCAAGGACTTGGGGCGGTTTTGGATCGGGGAGGCGTGCTTTTTTTGATCAAAAACGTGCAACACCCTCCAAGGGTAGAGGCGGGCATTTGTTGGTGCCCGCGAGTTTTGAGGTCCGACAGTTAAGGACGAGACCGAGATGGGATTTGAGTTGGATGGCTTCGGTGACGTGCGGCTCGACGCGGACTACCTCGACTGGCTCGTCGAAGTGCGCGCCGCCGAGATCGGCCGGCACTTCGCTCGGCTGTGGGACTACTACGCCAACCCGACGGTGGACGTCGCCGGCAGCGGCGCGGTCAGTCGCAAGGTACACGAGTCGGGCCGGCCTTACGTGCAGGCGCAGGAGTACGGCCTGCCGTCGCGCATCACGGGTCTGATGCACTCGCCGACGGCCGGCGCGTTCGACTCGCGCATCGCCCGTGACATCCAACGCAAGGAAGTGGTGATCGAAAACGACATCGCCTGGCGCGTGAATGCGGCAGCCGATTTTCTGTTCGGCAAGCCGATTCGTATTGTGTCCAAAGCCCCGGACAGCCGAAGACGACGCGAAATGGAAGAGATTCTAAAGGTGGTCTTTGCGGCGAACGGCGGCCTTGGCTTTTTCCAGGACATGGCAGTGCTCGGAAGCGTCTACGGGTTCGTCGATTGCCTCGTGCGGCCCGCCCTCCTTTCCTCCGAATGCACCGCTGCTCCTCTGGCACATCCTCTGTCCTCGCTTTCCTCCGCGCTGCAATGGGCCGGAGCGATCGACCTGGAGCTGATCGAGGCGCCGAGAGCACTGCCGGTTCTGGATGAAGACGACTATCGCGTCATCACGTGCTACATCCAGCACTTCTATCAGAAGCGAAACAGCGTGACGCGCAAGGACTCGTTCCTGTCGCGCATTCTCGCGGGCGCCGGCCAGCGGAGCGACAGCCGGCAAGTCGTGGAAGTCACCGAGATTCTCTCGGCCACGCACTGGCAGCGCTACGAGGACAAGGAACTGGTAGCCGAGGGCGATCTGCCGTGGGGCTTTCTGCCGGTGGTGCACGTGCAGAACGTCGCGCAGCCATACTACTACGAGGGCGTCAGTGACGTCGAGCCTCTGATCCCGCTGCAGGACGAATTGAACACGCGGCTGAGCGATCGGGCGAGCCGGATCACGTTCCAATCGTTCAAGATGTACCTCGGCAAGGGGATCGAGGGCTTTGAGGACAAACCGATCTCGCCCGGGCGGATGTGGTGCACCGACAACCCCGAGGCGTCGATCCAGGAATTCGGCGGCGACGCGGCGACGCCCGGCGAGCAACTGCACATCGCCGAGATCCGCGAAGCGATGGACAAGACCAGCGGCGTGACACCGCTCGTGGCCGGCGTGCTGCGGGGCAAGCTCGGCAACCTGACCAGCGCCGTGGCCCTGCGGCTGACGTTCATGGGCATGCTCAGCCGCAACGAACGCAAACGCCATACCTACAGCGAGGGCATCCGGCGGATCGGACGCATGGTGCTGAGCATGCTCGACACCGCCGGCCTCTACAGAAGCGACGAAGCCGAGCGCGACCTCGACATCGTCTTCGACAACCCGCTGCCGGAGAACCTGCTCGAAAAGCTCCAGGAAGCGCAGATCAAGCGTGAGCTGGGCGTGCCGCCCGAGCAGGTGCTCCGCGAACTGGGCTACGAAGGCGTCGAGACCGCCTGACAAAAGAGAAACCGTCACAGAAGTGACAGATGAGATTGGGAGGCCCCATGGAGTCAAGTCAGATCGATGAACGCAGCTCACGAACCGAGCAGGAACACGAGTACGACGAGCGCGAGAGCGACGTTGCGAGACTGGTCCCGGTGACCGAATCGATTCGCTACCGCCGAAGGGCGCAGAGCGCCGAGAAGAGCGCGCAGGAGATGGCCGAGAAGCTGACGACGGCCTGCGAGCAGCTCGCGCAGATGACCGACGACCTTGAAGCGCTGCGGCTCGACCGCACGCTGACGGACAAGCTGCTGGCGGCCGGTGTGACCGATCTGGAATCGGCCATGCTGCTCGCCAAGAGCCGGATGGAGGGCCCTGACGCCCCCGACATCGAGGCGCTGGTCGCGAGTCTCAAGGCCGAGAAGCGTCACCTGTTCGGCCGAGTGTCCGAGTCCGTGACAAGCCGCAAGACCAGCGGCGTCCGCGACCGGGCTGCACCCGGCCGGGCGGCCCTCGAACAGGCGGCGGCCAAGGCGGCCCGCACGCAAAAGCAGACCGACCTTCAGGAGTACCTCCGACTGCGAAGGAACGCGCTATAACCATACGACTTTCCGGCAATACTGCCCCGCTTGTCATCCCGAGCGAAAGGCTTCCTCTGTTTGTCATCCTGAGCGGAGCGCAGCGAAGTCGAAGGATCTGGCTATAGATCGAGGTGCTGCCTTATTCGCAGCCAGATTCCTCGACTTCGCTCGGAATGACAAAGGACAAGGGGGCCGCTCGGAATGACAAAGGACAAGGCCGGTCGGAATGCCAAGGGGGGATACCGGGAATGACAGAAGCCGGATGATTGCACTCAAGAACAACTGAAACCTCTTTGTACAGGAGAAGCACGTATGCCGTTTACCGGAAAAGCTACTTATTCGGCCGGGGCGACTCTGCCCGAACTGGCCGAGGACGTCGCCGACATGATCGCGATCGTGACGCCGTACGAGACGCCGCTGCTCAACGCACTGGGCGATCCGCTGCGCGAGGCGATGAGCACGCACCACGAATGGCTCGAAGACGAGCTGCTGCCCAACAAGGACGCCATTGACGACGCGACTTGGACGAATCCGAGCTCCGACACGCAGTTCAACGTCGCGCACGGCGCCCGGTTCCGCAGGGGCGATCAGATCCAGGTCGAGGGCAGCGAGGAACTGATGCTCGTGGGGACGGTTGAGGGCAACACGCTGACCGTTCAACGCGGCTATGGCGGCACCACGCCCGCGGCCCTGGCCGATGGGCAGACGCTCAACATCATCGGCAACGCCTCGCTCGAAGGCGCCGACAGGCCCAACGCGCGGTTCACGCATCGCATCCGCTCGGGCAACTATACGCAGATCTTCACGGCGGCCGTCGAGGTCAGCGGATCGGACATGGCCGCCCGGCAACTCGGCCTGGCCGACGAGATGGACTACCAGAAGCAACTGCGGCTACGCGAGATGGTCCGCGACCTGGAGGGCACGGTCATCAACGGCGCCAAGCCGGTCATCGATCCGCAGGGCAGCGGCACGGTGCGACGGACGATGAAGGGCATCATCCAGCACCTGGCCTCCAACGTCTTCCACACCAGCGATGAAGGCTTCCCGACGGGCAACGACCTCGACGAGGCCAAGGTCAACTACGTGCTGCGGAAGATCTGGGAGAACAGCAGCGGCAACGTGGACCTGATCGTGGTCGGCGGATTCCAGAAGCGCAAGATCAACGCCTTCTGCTCCGACAGCCGCAGCTACGGCCCGAGCGACAAGACGTTCACCGACCTGGTCGGTGTCTACGAGAGCGATTTCGGCACTTGCCACGTGATCACCACGCGATGGGTGCCGCAGGACGCGGCGCTGTTCCTCGATTCGTCGCGGATCAGCGTGCTGCCTCTGACCGGCCGCAGCTTCCACTTCAAGCCGCTGGCCAGCGGAGGCGACTACGAGTGCGGCGAACTGATCGGCGAGTACACGCTCGAACTGAGGAACGAAGCCGCCCATGGGCTGATTCGCAACCTGAGCACGAGCTGACGCCTGCTGCATTCATGACCCTGGTAGGGGCGAGGCATGCCTCGCCCCTCCAATCCTGTGCATGAGGTGACGTGCTATGAACTTAGAAAAGCCTGAACCACGACTTTGTCATTCCGAGCGGAGCATGCCAGGGCGCTGTCATTTCGACCGGAGCGAAGCGGAGCGGAGAAATCTGGCTGCGATTTGACACATGGCTGGTCTCTGGCCAGACCCCTCGACTTCGCTCGGGGTGACAATCGAAGCAGGCTCGCAGGTGACAATGGGGGCCGGCTTGCGGTGGCAAAGGAAGAGACCGTGTGTGGCGTGAATGTGAGTGTGGAGACCTGACGATGGTTCGATTCTCAAGCGATGTGGACATTCTGAAGTACGAGCCGATCCTGTTCGGCGAGCTGCATCTGCCCTGGCAGGTGATGGCGGCCGGCACCGGGGCCGAGCTGGACGGGACGACGCTGACCGACGGCGCCGCCGACTTTGTCAACAGTCGGACCGAGGCAGGGGACGTGGTCTATCTGAAATCGGCCGACGGCGCGCTGGACGGCGCCTATGAGATCGTCTCGGTCGATTCGGCGACGGAGCTGACGGTGTCGGTCCTGCGGGCCGACGTCGCCGACGCTCCGGTCGCGCCGCCGCAGGGCAGCAACGTTTCGTATCGTATCAGCACGTTCACGCCCCAGGCGACCGAGGCGGCCTGCGAGCTGACCGAGCACTTCGGCATCCGGCCGGGCGATCCGGGCAGCCCGATCGGCGTCGAGAACATCCTCGACACCGACGTGCTCCGACGTGCGGCGACGTTCTCGGTGATCGCACGCGTCTTCGCGATGTGGGCGGGTCACCGCGACAGCCAGAGCCTCTGGAGCAAGGGCGTGCACTACCGCCAGCTCTTCGAGAAGGCCCGGCAGCGATGCCGCCTGTCGATCGATCTGGGCAGCGATGGCGTGCCGGACATCGTGCGCATCGGCGGCGCGATCAAACTGGTCCGTGACTGACAGAGGTGACTCGTGAATACCACGCTGGATGACAAAGCGCTGTTTGATGAGCGGGAGCTGACCATCGCCGTCGGTCCTGTCGAGCGGGCCTCGGTTGAGCGAGGCGTGGCCGGTCTCGACGGCCTGGCGAGCATTGACCTGGGCCGGCGCGGTCGCAAGGTTCGCCAGCGGGGCACGCTCCGCGCGACGAATCAGGCTCAGATGGACGCGCGCATCGCCGCGATCGAGGCCTTTCTCGACGGTGCGCCGCATACGCTGCGGGTCTCCGACGGGCGACGGTACGACGACCTGCGGATGGACGCGTTCGTGCAGCGCGACCGGCGAGTCGAGGGGACCGGTGTCGTCGTCGAATACGAAATCATGTACACGCAGTTGAGGAGCTGAGGCCATGCTGATCTCGCGAGCGGGAATCGAGGACGTTCGGGCGTGTGTGCTGCCCGACGGGATCGCTGCCGACGGCCGGGCGGCCGCCGTTTCGCGGTCGGTGTTGGTGACATGGCGCAGCGATCTTGAAGGCCGACTCTATCAGGTGTACGTCAACGGGCGACTGGCGGGCGTCACCGTCGATCCGCAGCAGCGACAGATGGTTGTCGTCGGCCCGTGTTCGTTCGAAGCCGCCGTGTGCATCGCGGTCGTCGCGGTCGAGCCGCACGAAGCGCACATCGATTTCATCGGTGACATCGATCCGCCGGGGACTTTGGGCGCCCGTGTGAAGCTGACCGTTTTGCGAAGCCAGGACCTGCCCGTCGGAGCGGCGTTCAATGTCTACGGCGACGGCGGCACGGGGCAGATCGACTACGATGTGCCGCTGAACGAGACGCCCATCCCGATCTGGCCCTGTCCGCAGGACAAGGCGGGTTTCGGCACGGCGTGCTTCGGCGATGGCGACTTCGGCTGGGACGCGCCGGCGGCGGTCGGGTTCGGCAAGGGCTGCTTCGGCTGTGGCCAGTTCGGTCTCGACGCGGACGCCATCGAATGGATCAGTCCGCTGCTGGCCGAGGGCACGTATCGCTTCGGCGTCAAGACCATCGACGCAGCGGGCAACCTGAGCGCCGCATGCGAGACAGGACCGTTGGCGGTCATCCCGCCGGCCAGACCGGCCGCAAGGCTCGGCATCGCATCGTTCGACGACCGGACCGGCCGACTGACGCTATGCGTTTCAGATCAACCTTAAGAAAGGCAGAGGTCCACAAAATGGAAGGTCAGGCCTACTTTGGGAAGGAAGAATCGTTCTCTATGATTCTTCCTTCCCGAATCGCAGCACATTGTCACACAACCATGCTGATTGGTTCTTCAAGGAAATCGAAGAATGAGATTTCCTTGAAGAATATAGGCCTGATCTTCCATTTTGCGGACCTCTGATTGTAGACAAGGAGATACCCATGAGTGAGGTCTATCCCTCGGACAACACGCTGTTGAACCTTCAGGCCGATGGCGAGAGCGGCGTCGAGTACATCCCGACGGGCGCTGCGCCGTACTACCTGCACTTTCGCAGGCTGCTCTATCGGCTGCTGCTTGCGACACATCGGGCCAACGATCTGCGCGTCTATGACGAGGGCGGGCTGGAGGTCGGCGTCAAGGCGGGCAAGTTCTGGCTGGGCACGACGCTGGTGGGCTACGCCGGCTCGACAGGCCACGTGCTGGCCGACAACAAGGCGGCCGTCTATCTCTATCTGACCACCGACGGGATGCTGGTCGCAAACGAGTACGCCGGCTTTCCCGACATGGCGACGACGCCACACGTGCGCCTGGCCATTGTCACGACGGCGGGCGGAGACATCGTCTCGATCGTCGATTGTCGCAGCGGGCACAACTGCATTGTCCCGCATGGCGCCGGCGGTGTGCGGACGACCGTCGAGGCCCACACCAGCGACGACACGCTCTCGGCCGTCAAGTCGGGCAGCGTGCACACCAATCTCGGCGCGACCACCGTCGTGACACTCTCGCTGCCGGCCGATCCGCCACAGGGGACGCAGTTCTCTTTCGCCGTTCAGGCGGCGCAGGAGCTGCGCATCGATCCCGGCTCGGGGGCGATTCGCGACGACAGCGGTCAGACGGTTGGCAAATACAAGTCTGCAAGCGCTGTCGGGGCGGCATTGACGCTCGTGGCCGATGCCAACGGCGACTGGGCGACGATCGCGAAGAACGGAACGTGGAGCGAGCGGGCGTAACGGCGACTGACGAAAGGCAAGTGACATGGCAAACGAGATCTACGTCGATCATCCATCGAGCCAGACCGTGTACGCGGTCATCCGCAATCCGGCCGGACAGGTGTGGCATCCGGCGGCGCAGGTGTTCGAGGACTGGGGCGCCGCCGGACACGAGGCCGACGATTACGACATCGCCCTGGCCGACAAGGGCGGCAGCCGGTATCTCGGCGACTTCGATGCGAGCATCCCATCAGGCCGGTACACCATCCAGTGCTTCGTCCAGGTCGGGGCCGCGCCGGCACAATCGGATACGCTGATCGACAGCCGGACAATCCACTGGACCGGAACCGGCGAGCTGACCGCGATGACGATCCTCGCCAACAAGATGGTGCAGGACAGGACTACCAAGCAGGTCGATTACTACGACGACGACCGCGAGACCGTCCTCCTCACGCACGGAATCGAAGAGACCCTCTCGACTTCCATGCGAGTCGTGAACTGACACGAAGGCCCGCAAGGCAAAAGGAGCACAACCGATGGGCAGCTTCTCGGATTACTGGGAGAACGAAGTCCTGGACCACCTGTTCGGCAAGGGCGGCTACAGCCCGCCGACGATCTATGTGGGTCTTTCGACCGCCGACCCCGGCGACGACGGGACCGGCCTGAGCGAGCCGAGCGGCGACGGCTACGCCCGCGTAGCGACCTCGGCGGCCGACTGGAGCGCCGCTTCCGAAGGCGCGCTGACCAATGCCGACGCGATCGAGTTTCCCGAAGCGGCCGATGCGTGGGGGACCGTGACGCACTTCGCCCTGTTCGACGCGGCCTGGGGCGGCCACATGCTCGCCCATGGCGCGCTGGCCGAACCGAAGACTATCGAGTCGGGCGACGGAGCGCGCTTCGCCGCCGGCGATCTGGAGATCCGTCTGAACTAAAGGAGGCATCCTATGGCGGTAGCCAACAACGAGATTCAAGTGACGTGGAGTTCGTCGAATTCCAGGAGCGTCTCGGCAGGCGCAGGTGAAACGTCCGACGCCATGCCGTTCTCGGCAACGGCGTTCGACGCGATGGTCACGCTCAAGGCCGACAACAGCAGCACGCCCGCTTCGGGCGACACCGTCGATTTCTACGCGCTGCTCAGTTGCGGCGATCCCGACGGCTCGGGCAGCGACGAATTCCCCAACGACGACAGCGACGGCATCTTCCTGGCCCGGCTGGATACGAATGCCGACGATCCCGCGATCGCGACGGTGGCCCTGCCGGTGGCCAAGACGGTGAGAATCTTCGCGAAGAACAACGCATCGAGCCACGCCATCACCGGCTCGGCGTGCATCAACGAGAAGACCGCATGATTTGGCCAAATGGATCCAGACCGATGATGTCACTTGACCGGACCCATCCGCTGGCCAGGGGGCTGCTCTGTGCGGCCTGCATGGACGGCCCCGGCCCGGCGGCGGCCAATCTCATCTACCCGCATCTGCTGACCGGCGCGACGGCCCTCGGCGGCCTGGCGACCGAGATCACCGCGCCGCACCAGGACTGGTACAACCGCCTGGGTTCGGGCTACTCGTTCTGCCTCTGGCACGACGGCATCACGCTGAGCCAGGCGTGGGACATCATCATCGTCGTCAGCGACGGGGTCATGTCCTTGCAGCGGTACGGCAGCAACAACTGCCTTCGGGTCTATCACAACGGCACCGGCTACACGCTGCCCAACGTTCTGCTCGACGACATCGCCGCACCGGGCCTGTTGACATGTGTGTGGACCACGCCGACGTTGCGCGTGTATGTCAACGATCAACAGATCGAGAGCGTGGTGTGCTATTTGGCGCCGAAGACCGACAGCGCAACGAGCACGTTGATTCTCGGCGGCTCGACTGTGCTCGGCCGGTTCCTGGTCTACGACAGGGCGTTGTCGGCTGACGAGGTCGGGCGTTTGCACAGACAGCCGTCGGCGCTGTTCGACCGCCTCCGGCGCTGGCCGCCCGTGGTCGCTCCGGCCGGGACGGTGCACGAACTGGCCGGATCGGCTCGGGCCGTCTCTTCGGTCTCCGGCACGTTGAGCGTTCGTTCGCCGGAGCCGGCCGATGTCCCTGCGTCCGAAGATCGACGTCCGTGGCGCAGGGCGGTGCTCTGCAACGGCGCTTGTGTGGATGCGTTCCAGCTCGGCACTGTGCTGACGCGCGGCTGGTTCTGGACCCGACGCGCAGGGTGCACGGCGGTCTATCGCGGGCCGACCGTTGAGGAGGTGGACTTCCGGCAGATCGTACACGTGGCCGAAGCTGATGTCCAGTTGATCGCTCTGTCTGCTCATTTGACGCCCGAAGCCGGCGCAACGTGCTGCTACGTCGTCCGGCGGTTCAACGGCCACGGAGACGAGGAGCACACGCGAGGCGCTGCCGTTGTGGTTCGCATGGGCGACGACGGCAGACCGGCGCCGGCGGCGCCGAACGACGTCTTCGCCTTGCACGGCGTGCAGGTTGCCGGCGGCAGGGTCCGGCTCGAATGGCTCTACTGCCCGCTGGACCAGCAGGCCGAGCCGGTGCGATTCAACGTCTACGGCGACAACGGCGGCGGTCCGATTGATTTCGATACCCCGCTGGCAACGGTCGCGTATCAGGGCCGACGATTCCATCGTTGCCTGACCGATGCCTTGCCCGACGGCACACACCGCTTCGTTGTGCGAGCCGAAAGCGCCGATGGGGTCGAGAGCGAGCCGGGCCCGATGGTGAGTTGTTCGGTCCGGACGACCGGTCCTGAGAGTGTCACCATCCTTGCAGCGGAGGCCATACTCTGATGAGCAATACGATCGAAGTCTTTCAGGCGGAATACACCTCGCTTGCGTTGCCTGCGGGCACGGTGATGGTCTCGCTCGACGGCGTGCCATACGAAGAGCTGGAACCGATCGAACTGGTCCGCAGCGGCCCGCCGGAATTCAGTTGGGCGCGCCTGGCCGCCAGAGGGGACGCCTTCGCCATCGGCCAGAAGGTTTGTCTGCATCAGCTCTGCAACCGCAATGCGCCGGAATCCGCCATCGCCGCAGTCCCCCTCTTCGTCGGTCGAATCGAGAGCATCGAGACGACCATTGATTCGCAGGGCCCGCGTGTTGAGATGATCGCCAGAGACTTCAGCGCAGCGCTGGACCGCATCACCGTCTACGGTCAACGCGTGTGGAGCGACGGCGGCACGACGTTCCTGGCGGGCCTCGACACGATCTTCAACCCGCAAGGCCGGGGCAACGCCGCCGGGCCGGCCTTCAGTGCGGACGACAGACACGCCAGGTCGTGGAACTGTGCCGAGGCCATCAGCTACCTGCTGGACGAGTACGTTCGGACCGGCGAGTTGCATCGCCCAGGCCTCGATCAGCTCCGTGCCCTGACGGACGGGCGGCTCCTGCGCGATCTGGATGTCACGGGGCTGAGCCTCCTCGATGCGCTGCATCGCTGCTGCGACGTGGCGGGATTGCAGTTTCGACTTGTGCCACGACAGAGCGAGACCGGGCCGGAGCAGGCGATCGTGTTCTATCGCAACGGCCGAGGCCGGGCGGTCGAGCTGAACTATCAGCCTTCCGGCCAGGAATTGAGCCTGTCCCGAACGAACGTCGCGACGCTGCGCAGCAGGCGAGACTTCCATCCCGTCACGCATCGGTACATCGGCCAGGGCGACTTCAAGACCTACGAAGCGACGTTCGAGTTGGTCCGCGCATGGGACCCGGCGATGGAGGATACGGACTATGCACAATTCTCTGCGTCCACGAACCCGCAGTTCCACGAGGTCCGGGATGTCTATCGCAAGTGGTGTCTGAACGAAGGGGGCGATTACGCGGCGGCACCGCACGACTTCTCAACGCTCTTCGAGGGCGCTCCGTATGTCCGCCGGCGCCGGCGCTTCTGGCCCGCGCTGAGCACCGATGGGCAGGGCCGCTCGCTGGGTTACTTCCTGGAGGTTTCGTTCGACGCCGGGCTGCACTGGTGGCAGTACGTCGGGGCGTTCGACAACTTGCTCGACGAGTGCGGCGTATGGCTGGCCGGCGATCAGCTCGACGTCGATACGTGGGTCGCGGCGCTGAAGGGGGCATTGCGATTTCGCATCACCGCATCGGTAGTCAGCGATGAGCGGCTCACGTGTATCGTTGCCGATGGCCCGGTCGGTTCGACCGCGCCGGTGGTCGATCACGTCGTCACGCTGCCCCGGCGGTTTCAGTATCGCCAGGTCTCGTCCCAGAGTATCTTTGCACACTCGCCGAACGCGCCCGACGTCGCCGACGACACCGAGGTGCTCTGCGAGTTCCTCCGCGCGCGAGCCGAAGCCTCGCGGCAGGTGATCGAAACGGCGCAGATTCAGACGCCCACGTTGACGCTGCACGTTCATCCGGGCGACCGGGTGACATCGAGTCCGGACAACCGGGACGTGCTCGGCTGCCGCAGCGACCCGCGATGCATCGCCTGGATCGAGAGCGTGCGCATCGATTTCCGACGGCAAAGCACACAACTGAGCATAGTGCGACAACGCACCTGATTTCGGATTGCGGATCAGCGGCCGACAGTGAATCCGAAATCCGCAATCGCCAATCCTCAATCACAGTGGGAGTTCGTCATGGACAACCGACACATCACCGATGAGCGGCAGGTGCTGACGTCTCTATCGCGCGAGGCGACGGCCAACCGCAAAGAAGCTTCGCTCGTCGTCAGCGGCGGGGCCGCATCGCCCGCCTGGCCGGTGAAGGTCAAGAGCCACGTCGTCTGGAACGTCTACCGCGTCCGCATGGTGGCCCTGGGCGAAGCCGGCTCGGTCCCCATCGAGATCGGCCAGGAGATCGAGGCGACGAATCTGGCCGAGTCGTTCACCAGCGAAGGCGCGCTGCCGGCCGGGACCTTCGCGCCGCTGTTCCGCGCCGGCGAACGAAACGTCTTCTACGCCAAACCATGAATCGCAATTGCTCCATTCTTGTCATGCTGAGCGGAGCGCAGCGAAGTCGAAGCATCTGGCCAGAGAACAGGTATGTGTCTGTCTCGCAGCCAGATTCCTCGACTTCGCTCGGAATGACAAGGGGACAGGTGTGCTCTGCAGATCATTAACGTGAGGGGTCACGCTTATGAAGCCCAATCCTTCGTCGTGGCGGCTTGACCGCCGGATCAATCTGTCGGTCCTCGTGCAACTGGTGGCGCTGGCGTCGCTGATCCTCGGAAGTTGGCTCAACCTCCAGCGCCAGCTCGATCTGCTCCAGCGTGATGTCACCATGCTGCTCAAGACCCAGGAAACGTCTACGCAGAAGCTCGAAGTCCTCTCGACCCGGAGCCTCTCGCACGAGTACCGCGTTCAAGCCATCGAAAAGCAATTAGGAGAGAAGCCATGAAGCCCCGCGTTCTACCGTCACCTCTGTCTGTGCTCATCCCGATCGTTGCATCGATCCTTCTGTTCGCATGCGGCTGTGACAGCCTCCGGCTGGCGCCGAGCGAGTCGCTCAAGCAGAATGCCTGGCTGCACCATCGCACCACGGCCGTCGCCGCCGAGACGGCGCGGGCCGAAGAGACTTCGCAGGAGCTTCAGGCCCTGACGAAGCTGTCGGAGGTTCAGAGCCGGGCGTTCACGTCGTATTACGGCCTGCCGCAGGAATATCCGTCGGCCGAAACGAGCGAAGAGATCCTCGCCCAGTCGAACTGGGACCTGGCCGCCACGGCCGCCGCCGAATCCGCCGAGCGGCCCGACCCGTGGCAGGTCGCGGATTCCCTGCTGGAGGTTGGCATCGGCATCAGCGCCCTGCTGGGCGGCGTCTACGGCACGCGGGCCGTGCGGTTCCTCAAAGACGCCCAAGCCAAGTCGACCGCGCTGAAGGAGATCATCCAGGGCAACGAGTCCTTCAAGAAGGCCAACGAGGCCCAGGCCCAGCCCTTCAAAGCCGCCCACGCCAGCCAATCCCCCCAAACCCGTCAACTCGTCGCCCAACTCAAGGCCTGACGGAGCATAACCGCAGGAATTCGCCTGTTTGCCAGGATCTGTCTTGTTTGATGCCGTTTTCCTATAGAGGAAAATAGCCTAAAACGAGAAATATGCTATTGTGTGTTTCCTGAAAAGACGATATTTCCTGAATAGGAAATATAGTAACTTCAGGAACCAGGCCATGCGACCCAGTGGAAGAGAGATCATTGAGGGGCTTCAGGCGGCCAGAATGCAGTATGCCCCGCTCACGATTGCCTCTATCGATAGAAACAGCGGCAGAGAAGGTGATCGTGGTTTCGATGCCGTTATTGAATTCAGAGTGGAGAATGGCCCTTCTTTTCGGGCCTTGGCTGAGGTGGTTTCGCCGGCGACTCCGAAGGCCGTCTCTCAGTTCTGCGCCAGGATCAAAGACTCATTGTCCGAAAGCGGGAACTCTACTACCGTGCCCTTGATCGTTGCGCCCTATGTATCTCCAAGGCCGGCCGATCTGCTGACAGAAGCGGGTGTCTCCTGGTTGGATCTCTCGGGCAACATGGTCATCCGCGTTGCAGATCGGGTCTATATCGAACGGACAGGACGACCCAATCGGTTCCCCGACACGGCGCCGATCAAAAAGATCTTCCAGGGCACGGCATCCCTGGTCGCAAGGGCTCTGCTACTGGAGCCCACGGGATTTGCGTTGGTGTCTCAGATCGTCGAGTCTATCGAGCGGCGTGGTGGCGCAATTGCTCTGTCCACCGTTTCAAAGGTGCTCAGATCGTTGGAGGAAGAACTGTTTGTCGCTAAGTCCCGCGGTGCCATTTCGGTCAGCGCACCCAGACAACTGCTCGACAGACTGGCCGAGGGCTACGCGGCCTCACGCAGCGGGGCGCGAATGACCACGCATCATTTCGCGGTGGAAGAACCGGAAACGACGCTTGCGCGACTCTGTTCGGAGCTGGGTTCGACCTACATCTTCTGCGGATTCTACGCGGCGCAGTTGAAAGGTCTGGCGGCTGGCGGCAGGATCGCGATGTATGTAAGCGATATGAACCGCTTCCGCGAGGCGGCCGAGAGCCTGGGCTCGGCCGTTTGCCCGGATGAGGAATTCGGAAATCTCAGCGTCATAGAGACAAGAAGTCGTTTGCCCTGGTTCAATGCGGAAACGCGAGATGGGGGTCGCGTCGTGGATGACCTCCAACTGTATCTGGAAATGACCATTGACACGCCGCGTGGACCGAAGATCGCCGACGTGCTGAGGCCGCGCATCCTTCGGGAGGATCGCGATGGATAGCCGCGTCTTGAATCATCTGGTCGAATTGGCGCAGGCATTCAATGGCATAGGCTTGCGTCCTCTGATCTGCGGAGGGCTGGGCGCATATCTTCTGTTCCGTGACAAGTCGCCGGCGGTACGCGCGACGAGTGACATCGACCTGATGATCCCCCGCTCACAAGCGATGGAAGAAGCCAAACGCAAAGCCATTGACGAGGTGATCACCGGCCAATTGCGATATGTCGTGCGCGACGAGGGGAGGCACTTCCGCTTCACAAAGGAACCGGATGCGCGATTAGACGTACTGGCGCCACCGATGAAGGGAGTCGTGACCGAAGGGGGCAGAGTCAAACTGGTCAGGTCAAGACTTCATGGTCGCCTGACGCCGGAGGCCTGTTTCATCGAGGAGGATCTGCGATCCGCTGATTTGGCCACGCTTGTTCCTGTTCTGTCGACGGCTTCTCCGCTACTGGTGAACGTGCCGTCGCCGATGAACATGCTCATTCTCAAGCTGTTTGCGTTTGAAGACCGAGACTCCGATGCGCGCCGAAATGGGGAGCGAGCCCAAGCCCACGCATATGATATCTACCTGATCGCCGAATTGTCCGAACGCGAAGACTATCTGGAAGGGCGGCAGTTTCTCGATCGCCATGCGCACGACGAGGTCGTTCGGAGGGCGCGGACCATCCTTGATACGAAGTTCCAGAGTCTCGATCAGCCAGGCTGGCGACACGTTCTAACCTCCCATCTGTTTGCATCAGCTCGCTCGACGGCAGACCAGCAGCAGACGCTGGACGCCGCCAGGCGTCGTCTGTTGCGCTGGTTTACAGAATCGGGGCGGTAGACCGATCGGTCCAATCGACAACGAGCCCAAAATGTTGTGACAGGACGTAGGATG
This sequence comes from Phycisphaerales bacterium Planc_01, assembly GCA_001603075.1. Lineage (GTDB taxonomy): Bacteria > Planctomycetota > Phycisphaerae > Sedimentisphaerales > Anaerobacaceae > Anaerobaca. The sequence continues at coordinate 59,853 of LVBB01000047.1, forward strand.
GACCTGGGCCCATCCCGCCGGTTCGGGCTTGCAGAGGCACGCGAGAGTCTGGGAGGAGAGGTTAAGTCGGGACGCGATTGGGTCGATGGGTAGGGATAGGCCGTGGTGTCGGCGCGGGTTGGTCGGCGGCACGGGGAGTGTTGCGAGAGTTCTATTATGGGACGAATCTCATGGAGCTGATCGATTTGATCGCCGGATCGCTCAAGACCGTCAAAGAAGGTCTGGACCTGGACCCGAAGCACGATTTTTCGCTGGCCGCTCAGGTGGTGGAGCTGCGGGCGCGGATTGCCGATTTGCAGCGTCTTCTGGATGAGGCGGAGCGGGACCTCAAAGAGCGGGACGAGCTGATCGCGCAGTTGCGTGCGGCCATCCCGGCCACGGACGAGATGCTGGTGGAAGGCGCCGCCTGGTTCCTGCAGAGGAGCGGCGAGATCGTCGACGGGCCGTTCTGCACGGCCTGTTTCACTCGCCACCGGCAGACCGTTCGCCTGCTCGACGTGTCGGAATCGGACGACGGGCCCGGTCAGGGGTCGGGTTGGATGCAGTGCCCGACATGTGCTGTGCCGATCCGGTCGCGTCTGGCCGCCGAGCAGTCTCAGAACCGCGGCGCCAACTGGGGCATGAAGCGCGGGGAAGCCCGGGTCGAAGAAACGGCCGCGACGCTCAGCCGCAGCGCGCGGTGAGGAAGGCCGCAGCGGCGGACCCCGGCGGCGGTCAGTCGGTTCGCTCGGCGGGGCGTTCGTAGCCGCACTCGATGCACCTGATACGGGTCACCGTTCGCAGCGACTGGATCCTGCAGTGGGGGCAGACCGTCTCATGGATGTGTCGGCAGTAGGCTTCCCACGTGCGTGCCGCCTCGGGACCGACGTGAAAGCACCTTGTGCCCTGGCTGCTGTGGATGTCCGTCACAACGCCGGCCCCAACGCCGGGGCAGTCTCGCAGTGTCCTCAGGGCCGTCACAAGTTCCTGTTCGTCCTGGAAGCCACACGCGGCCATCGCCTCACAGAAACGGATCGGCCGCTGTTCGTCCCGATCCCCATGGGACCGGGCGATCCACTCGAAGAGTCTGTGCACCATCTCGGGCGGCGGGAATCCATCTTGCATAGGTTGTGTTTCTCCGGCCAAGCCATCAATACCCACACCAGGCGGACGCTCGATGCCGTCCGCCGGAGGTGTTGCCACCGACACGGTCGCCTGCTGCCCCCAGTCCTGGCGATGTGCGAAGACAACAATCCACTATTTAGGCGTCGGTGGGGGGCGTCATGTGGATGGAAAAATCAGGGAAAATGCCAGGGGAAGCCCTTTCTTTTCTCGGACCGCTCGCATGGGAGAGACATTGCTTCAAGGGAGGTGGGCTCAGGCCCAGCAAGCAAGGGGCAGGGCACCCCGGCTTGCCCGAAAGCCTCGGCGTCGGCCCACCGAGAGTGCCCCCCCCTGTAAACCATAGCATAAGAAACTCCGCCTGCCACACGACCGTCGGTCCAATATTCCAGGATTGGCCCTGCCAGCAGGCCGTTCCCAGCACAGAAAAGGGGGGGTGTGGACCCCGGACACAGCATGGGCTGAAGCCCATCCTACGAGCCTCCGAACGCAAATACTAACTCGTAACATTTTAGTACGAGATTAGTACTTGGGCCAGTCATGGACAGGTCTGATAAAGACGGCACCTGTGGTATTGCTTTGATCGTCGATCAGCTTCAGATGGCTCGCAGGAGGTGGGCGGCGGCTTTGGCGCCTCGGCGGAAGCTGTCGAGGCTGAAGTGTTCGTTGGGGCCGTGGGGGCGGTCGCTGTCGAGCCCGAAGCCCATGAGAACGACGGGGCATTGCAACTGCTCGACGAAGGTGCTGACGACCGGAATGGACCCGCCGCAGCGGATGAAAGCAGGCTCACGGCCGAAACCTTGGCGCAGGGCCTCCTCGGCGGCGCGGATCACCGGGGTGTTCACGTCGAACAGCACCGGCGGGCTCATCGCCGAGTACGGAATCTCCAGGCGGACGCTGTCCGGGCAGACGGCGCGGAGGTGTGCGAAGACCGCGTCGCGGACCCTGGCGGGGTCCTGGTGCGGCACGAGCCGGATGCTGATCTTGGCCGTGGCGCCGGCGGGGATGATCGTCTTGGACCGCTGGCCCTGGTAGCCGCCGAAGATGCCGTTGACCTCGAACGTCGGACGGGCCCAGAGCCGCTCCAGCGTGCTGTAGCCGGGCTCGCCGTGCAGGCGAGGCACGTCCAGCTCGCGGGCCAGGGCCCCGTCGTCGAACGCCAGCTTACCGAAGCCCTCGCGCTCCCAGTCTTCCAGCGGCGCGACGTCATCGTAAGAACCGGGGACCAGGATCTTGCCCTCGGGCGAGACGCAGGCTGCCAGCATCTGGGCGACGACCATCGCCGGGTTGGCCACGGCGCCGCCGTAAGCACCGGAATGGACGTCGCTGTTGGGCCCCTTGACGGTGAACTCGAACGCCAGGATACCGCGCAGGCCGTTCGTGATGGCCGGCGTATCGGCGTCGTACATCGTGCTGTCCGAGACGATCACGGCGTCGCAGGCCAGCTCGGCCCGCGCCTGCTTGATGTAGCGGGGCAGAGCGTCCCCGCCGGACTCCTCCTCGCCTTCGATCAGGAAGACCACCTCGCAGGGAAGCTGGCCCTCGGTCGCCAGCAGGCTCTCAACGGCCTTGACATGCGCAAAGAGCTGGCCCTTGTCGTCGGTCGCGCCACGGCCGTAGAGAATGCCGTCGCGGATCGTCGGCTCGAACGGCGGGGTCTTCCATTCGTCCAGCGGGTCTTCCGGCTGCACATCGTAATGCCCGTAGACGACCGCGCGCCGGCTCGCCTTGCCCTTGGCGGCGGCGCGGACGATCGGCTGGCCGCCGACGTCGATGAGCTGCGCTTCGAGGCCCAGCTTGCGAAGATGCGCCACCAGCCACTCGGCACAGGCCCGCGTGTCGCCGTCATGGGCGCGCTGCGCGCTGACGGAGGGAAACCGCATGAACTCCTTGAGTTCTTCGATGAATCGCGGCTGATTCTCTTCGATGTAGGCCTCAACGCGGTCTGTCATCGGGTGTGGTCCTTTCGTTCTCGTGTAGGATGGGCTTTAGCCCATGCTGTTTTGACGGTGGTCCGATAGAGCCAGATGGTGACGGCGACCAGCAGTGCGACGCCGACGATGCCGCCGAACGGCATGGTGCGGCCGGTGAAGTGCTCGAGGATCGGCAGATCGATCTCGAACTGCTTGAGTGCGACGATGGGAATAGCGACAAGGATACCCATCAGCGCCTCGCCGGTGATCAGGCCGGAGGCCATGAGCAGGCCGCGACGGTCCGAAGCCTCGACTTCCGCCGTCTCCGTGCGACGCGAGGCATGATAGCGCTTGACCGCCAGACTGACGAGCCCACCGAGGAAGATGGGCACCGACAATTGAAACGGCAGATAGAACCCGATCGCCACGGCCAGCACGGGTGTGCGGAAGGGATACTTTCTGGCCTGGAGGTACTGATCCAGCGCGATGATCAACACGGCCACGCCCATGCCGATGCCGAAGTAGCCCCACGGCAGGCCGCCCTTGAAGACGCCCTCGGCCACCGAAGCCATCAGGCTGGCCTGCGGCGCCGAAAGGGCCTTCTCGCCGGCCCCTTCCATGCCTCGGAAGCCATAGGCGTTGTGCAGGAGCATGAGCACCGGTCCGATGACCAGGGCCGCCGAGGCGGTGCCGAGCATTTCCATGACCTGCTGCTTCCAGGGCGTGGTGCCGACGAGCCGGCCGCACTTGAGGTCCTGCATCACGTCGCCGGCGATGGCGGCCGCGCAGCAGACCACGGCGCCGATGACCACGGCGGCCACCGGTCCGCCCTCGGCCGTCCGGCCCATCATCAGCACGAGCATCAGCGAGGAGACCAGCACGGTCGAGATGGTGACGCCGGAGATCGGGTTGTTCGACGAGCCCACCAGACCGGCCATATAGCCGGCCACCGCCGCAAACAGAAAGCCCGTGACCAGCATGACGCAGGCCATCACCAGCGAGATGTGAATCTGTTGCACGAAATACTGATAGACGAAGCACAGCGGGACCACCGAGCCGACGATCATGAAGATGATCCACTGCATCGGCAGGTCCTTCTCCGTCCGGTCGATGTCACCGGTGCCCTCCTTGATCTGCCGATAGGCCTTCAGGCCGCTGGTGACGCCGCTGACGAGGTTCTTGCGCATGTGGAAGATGGTCCACAGGCCCCCGACGAGCATGCCCCCGACGCCGATGTAGCGCGTCTTGGTCGACCAGAGCTGCGAGGCGTATTCGAGGGCCGAGATGGCCTGTCCGGCCAGGTCGTGGTCGGCGCCGTAGACGGGCCACTCGCTCATGCCGGCGACGATCGGGATCGTCAGCAGCCAGTTGGCGGCGCCGCCGATGAAGATCAGCACCGCGATATTGAGGCCGACGATGTAGCCGACGGACAGCAGGGCCGGACTGAGGTTGGAGCCGAAGTAGGCGATCGAGCCGCCCAGGCGTGTCGCGCCCTGCATGACTTCGGGCCACAGGCCGACGGCGTTGGCACCGATCTTGAACAATCCGCCCGCCAAAGCGGCCCTGACGATATAGCCGATCCCCGAGCTATCGGTGCGGCCGGTTTCCAGCACCTTGGCCGTCGCGACGCCCTCCGGGAACTTCAGATCGGCCTCCACGATCAGCGAGCGACGCAGAGGGATCGTGAACAGCACGCCGAGCATCCCGCCGAAGCCGGCGATGATCGCGACCCAGACGTACTCGAATTTCTCCCAGCGTCCCATGAACAGCAATGCCGGCAGGGTGAAGATCACCCCGGCGGCCAGCGATTCGCCCGCCGACGCGCACGTGCCGATCAGATTGCACTCCTGGATCGTGCTGCGCCGGAAGAAGCTCATGATCCCCAGTGCGATGACCGCCGCGGGAATGGCGGCCGAGACGGTCATGCCGGCGAACAGGCCCAGGTAGGCGTTGGCCGCCGAGAGGACCACGCTCAGCAGCACGCCGAAGAAAAGGACCCTGATTGTCAATTCGCGTGGTGCCTTGTTGGCGTCGTTCATCCGTGTCTCCTGAGAATCGCGTTGCAGACGCTATTTGACGAACTGTTCGACGAAGTACCTGGCGCTGAGCGGCTCACCCGTGGCGCGTTCGATCATGGTGTTCCAGGGATAGACGTTGCCGGCCTCGAAGACGTTCTTCTTGAGGAACCGGCCGGCCCTCTCCTTGCCGACGTAACTGATGTCACGATCGTCGCGGATCCGGAGCACCTTCGTGGCGAGGTGATGGTGCAGTTGCGAGGCGAGCAGTTCGCCGAGCATGTAGTTGTGGTAGTAGCAGGGGGCGATGGCGAAGTGGATCTTGGCGGCCCAGTCGGGTTCGTTGCGTCGCGGCGGGCGCTGGACGAGCTGGTACTTCTCGACGAGGTCCCACCACAGCGCGTTGAGGTCCTGGTCCGGATTGGCATAGAGCTGCTTCTCGAAGGCGTACATCACCATCGCCCATCGCGCGAAGATCAACTGCTTGAGCTGGGCGTACTTGTCGCTGACGGCGGCGATCTCGGCCGTCTGCGCGTCGGAGAGGTTCAGCATGGCCTGCATCCAGGCAGGGTTGCGGCTGAGCCGGCCGAAGAGCATGGCGATTGCCTCGGTTGTGAACGCGTGCGCCGGCTCGCGCAGCAGATAGGGCACCTCCGGGTCCAGGTACAGATCGTAGACCCCGTGACCCAGTTCGTGCAGCAGCGTCTCCATCCACGTCTCGTTGTTGGCGAGGTTGCACAGGATGCGCACGTCGCCTTCGCGATCGATATGGGTGCAGAAGGCATGCGGGTTCTTGCCTTCCTTCTCGTACAGGTCGCTTTGCGCCAGGATCGAGGCGACAGGCAGCCCGATGCCGGCGAAGAACCTCTCGGCCAATTCCCGGATGTCCCTGTCGGCGTAGAAGACGTCGAGATCGAGGCTGTAGACCATCGGCGTCTCCTGGAAGAACGGGTCGTGATAGTCCCAGGGCATCATCTCTTCGAGGTTGATGTAGTACCGGCTCGCCAGGTTCCGGTCGAGTTCGGCCTTGAGCCGGGCGAACGGCTCGTGGGTCAGCTCGTACAACTCGTCGAAGAGCCGGTCCAGATCGTTGACATCCTGCTCGCCCGTGGCCAGCGTCAGGGTATGGTAGTTGTCGAAGCCCAGCGCCCGGGCCGCCTCGTTGCGCAGTTTGACCAGCCGGATCAGATCGGCCGCCACCGCCTTGCCCACCTGCTTGCTCGCCTCCCAGGCCTGGCGGCGCACGACGCGATTGGTCTGCTCCTTGAGAATGGCCTTGATCTCGTTGTCGGTCACCGTCTCGCCGTCGAGGGTGGCCCGGAACGTGCTGAAGTTCTTCTCGATCTCGGTGCTGAGCTTGACGATTCGCCCGAGCAGGTCCGGCTCGATCTGGTTGGCCAGATAGGCGTGGTAGAGCACGTCGAGCTGCCGTGCCAGGAGGCGGTCGCGGACGTCGCCCGAGTCCCGCAGCGCCTTGAGGAAGGCAAAGCTGTCGGGGTTGCTGTAGATCCTGCGGATCTGCAGCGTCAGCTCGCCGGCCAGCTCGTAGGCGGCCGCGTCGCCCGTGACGGCGGCGTTCCACGAGGCCAGCGCCGCCTCTTTCTGAATCGGCTGGACCTTCGCGACGTGATTGGTGACGAACAGTTGCAAGTCTTTCTCCTTCTTGTTCGGTCCACAGCCGCACAGGGCCACCGCGACCAACAGCATCAACGTTCTACACGATCGTTTCATCGTTGCATCTCCGCATGGGCCCTGAGCCCATCGTAGGCGATCTCAAATCTGCAATCCGAAATTGTCAATCCACAATTATCATCATCGGCCCGAGCGGTCGGGATACGCCGGTCTCTGCGGCCGCTGGGGCGGTTGCTTTTCCAGCAGTCGCAGCGCGACCGCGATAGCTGTTTCGAGTTGAGGATCGCCGCCGGCCGCCATCGCATCCGGGACGTTCTCGACTTCATAGTCCGGGTCCACGCCGTAACCTTCGATGTTCCACTGGCCGTCGGTGTCGTAGATGCCAAAGGTCGGCACAGTGACCGAGCCGCCGTCAATCGGTCGCGGGTTGCCGCTCATGCCGATCAGCCCGCCCCAGGTCCGCGTGCCGACGAGCGGCCCCAGGCCCGCCCTGCGGAAGTAGTGGGGGAAGGCGTCACCGCCGGAGCCCGACCAGCCGTTGATGAGCATGACCTTCGGCCCGGCGTGGCTCAGGAAGGGCGTCTGCCAGTCGCGGTTGTCCCGGCGGGCCCAGTAGTTGTAGATCGGGCGGTTCAGCAGCTCGATGAAGCGGTCGGGGATCTGTCCGCCGCCGTTGAATCGCTCGTCGATGATCAGCGCGTCCTTGGTCCACTGCCCCGTGAACTGGCGGACCAGTTCGTTCTGGCCGTTCTGGCCGGTGTCGGGGACGTAGATGTAGCCGACCCGGCCCTGCGTGGCCGCCTCGACCTTTTCGCGATTGTCCTGAATCCAGGCGAGGTTGCGCAGGCGAAACTCGCTGCCCATCGGCTCGACGAGGATATCGTTGGCGTCGTTGACGTCGGGCGTGCGGCCAACGGTCAATGTCACGGTCTGCCCGGCCAGGCCCTGGAAGGCGGCCCACGGGTCCTTCGACGCATCCACCGGTCGGCCGTTGACCGCCAGCAGATAGTCGCCTTCGTTGACATCGACGCCCGGGGCCCGCAGCGGCGAACGCGGCTCGGCGTTCCACTTGGCGGCCTCGTAGATCTTCGCGATGCGATAGGCGTTGTGCTCGGTGTCGAGCTCGAAGTCGCAGCCCAGCAGGCCGACGTTCAGCCGGGGCGGCGACTCGATGTCACCGCCGGAGACGTAGGTGTGCGAGGCGTTCAACTCGGCGATCATCTCGCCGATGATGTAGTTGAGGTCCTCGCGACTGGCCAGGTAAGGCAACAGGGCGCCGTAGCGCTGCTTCATCGCCTCCCAGTCCACGCCGTGCATCCCGGGGTCGTAGAAGTAGTCCCGCTGCACGCGCCAGGCCTCGTGGAAGATCTGTCGCCATTCCTCGCGCGGGTCGATCCACGCCTTCAGGTTGCCCGAGTCGATCTTGCCGTCGCCCACCTTCTTGCCGGCGGCCACGTCGATGATGCCGTAGGTCGAGCCGCTCCTGTAGAGGATCTTCTTGCCGTCGGCCGAGAGATCGTAGCTGTTGATGTTGTCGATAACGGTCTTCTCTTCGCGCTCCTTCAGGTCGTAGTAGAGCAGCGTTCCGCCCGGCGAGCCAGCCCGGCGGGCCCCGGTCGGCATGAACCGCGCGAACAGCAGCTTGCCCTTGACCGACGCAAGACCGCCGAAGTTGCCCGCCTGGATTGGCAGCACGACCACGCGCTGCTCGAAGCCGTCGAAGTCAATCTTTACCGGTTCAGGAGCATCTTTTTTCTTGGTGTCCTTATCCTTCTTGTCTTCCTTGGCCGGCTCTTTCGGCTCGTCGTTGCCTTCACCTGGCTCGTTCGGGTCTTTCGGTTCGTTCGGGTCGGTCGCTTCGTCTGTCTTCTTCTCGCCGTCGTCGTCTTTCGATTTGTCTTCGGCCTTTTCGTCCTTCTTGATTTCCTCCTCGTCGCTGCGCGGCGCCAGCGGGCTGGGGGTGTCCTTGGCCAGCGTCACCGCGAACAACTGCGTCGAGTTCGGATAGATCCAGGTCCAGTCCATGTCGCTGTAGACCGGATCGAAGTGGCGGTTCGAGCGGAAGAACAGGTACTTGCCCTCGACATCGAAGACGGGCGAGCCATCATCGTAGAAGTCGCTGGTGACCTGGCGGGCGGTCTGGTCGTTGACGTCGTAGATCAGGATGTTGCCGTGGCGGTTGGCGCCTTTCTTGGCGTAGGCGAGCCAGCGGCTGTCGGACGACCATGTGTACGACGCCATGGTGCCCCATTCGTCCTTGTCCACGAAGGTCACGGCGCCGTCGTTGACGTCAGTAATGAACAGGCTGCCCGTCTTGTCGCTGAAGGCGATCCGTTTGCTGTCGGGCGACCAGAGGGGGCCGTATCGGAATGCCTCGCCGCCTTCGGTGACCTGTCGGGGCCGGCCTTTGCCGTCGCTGGGGTGCAGGTACAGTTCGTACTCGCCCGTCGTATCGGCGAAATAGGCGATCCACTTGCCGTCGGGCGACCAGGCGGGATAGCGCTCGGCGACGCCCGACGTGTTGCTCAGGTTGCGTGCGCTGCCGTGCTTGGCGGGCACCGTGAACACCTCGCCGCGCGCCTCGAACAGGGCCCGCTGGCCCGTGGGCGACAGCGAAGCATTCTGGATCAGGTTCGAGACGGTCTTCAACTCGGTTCGCATGTGCGGCAGATCGTCGGGCACGATCACCTCGACCACCCGCGACGTCTCCGTCGCCAGATCGAGCAGATGGAGTCGGCCGGCGTTCTCGAAGACGATGGCGTCGGGCCCGAGGCTGGGCCACTTGACGTCGTATTCGTCGAAGTCGGTCACCTGCCGGAACCGCTTGCTCCGCAGCGAATACGCCCAGATATTCAGCTTCTGATTGGCAGCGCGGTCGGAGAGGAAGTAGATCGTGTCCCCATGCCACATCGGCACCGCGTCCGTGCCGGCGAAGTCGGTGAGCTTCTCGGCGCTGTTGTTGAGGAAATCGTACAGCCACAGGTCGCTGGCCATGCCGCCGCGATAGCGCTTCCACGTGCGGAACTCGCGCGAGATGAACTGGTAGACGATCTGGCTGCCGTCGGGGCTGAACGAGCCCAACTCGGCATAGGGCATGGGCAGCGTCTGCGGCAGGCCGCCGTCGATCGACTGTTTGAAGAAGCGATTGAAGCGGCCCGACGGGCTGACCATGCCCGAGCGGTAGAGTACGTGCTTGCCGTCGGGATACCACTCGACGACGAGGTCGGTGGCCGAATGGTGCGTCAGCCGGCGGGGCTGGCCGCCCTGGGCGCCGACCACGTAGACGTCGGTGTTGCCGTCGTAGTTGCCGCTGAAGGCGATCAGCCGGCCGTCGGGCGAGAACTTGGGGAACATCTCGTTGCCCTTGGGCGAGCTGAGCCGCCGGGCCGTGCCGCCTTCTCTGGCCACGGTCCACAGATCGCCCGCGTACGAAAAGACGATCAGCTCGGCGCTGACGTCGGGAAAACGCAGCATGCGGGCGTCGGGCATGTGGGTCAGCTCGTCCAGGCCGGCGGCGACGCCGCCGAGCGACAACAACAGAATCAAGGCCAATGCGGTCACGGTTTTCATCAGTTCCACCTTTCCCCTCGACAGAGTATTTCGGCAGCTTGGCGCGCCCTCAATGCAACAGATGCCCGACGACCGGAGCCCGTCGGGACGACCATCGTACCCGCCGAATCGGCCCGAATCAAGGCCGCTGCCAAATCATCTGTCCGGCCCGCCTGAATCGGCGCGGCGATTTCTCCTTTGATGCCGGGGCCGCCGGCCTGTACCATGCGGCCAAAGGGCGAATCATGATTCGCCCCTACATGGAATTGGCGATGAACCGAGGAGCTTTATGGCCAAACGTGAGTATCTAACTGCCCCGTTGCCATCGGCGAAGATGCCCGCCGGCATCCCCTACATCCTGACCAACGAGGCGGCCGAACGCTTTGCCTTCTACGGCATGAGTTCCATCCTCGTCGTGTTCATGACGAAGTATCTGATGGGAAGCGGCGGCGTCCTGTCCGTCATGGGCGACGAGCAGGCCAAGAAGTGGTTCCACCTGTTCACCGCCGCCGTCTACTTCACACCGTTGCTCGGCGCATTGCTCAGTGATGTCTGGCTGGGCAAGTATCGCACGATCGTGGTCTTCAGCGTCGTGTACTGCGTAGGCTTCGCGGTGATGGCGTGGGACCCCACGCGGATCGGTCTGGGCCTGGGCCTCGTGCTGATCGCGCTGGGCTCCGGCGTCATCAAGCCGTGCGTCTCGGCCAACGTGGGCGACCAGTTCGGCCAGAGCAACAAGCACCTGATCTCGAAGATGTATAGCTGGTTCTATTTCGCGATCAACGTGGGCGCCTGTGTTTCCATGCTGCTCTGTCCCTGGCTGCTGGATAAGTACGGACCGGGCGTCGGATTCGGCGTGCCGGCCGCGCTGATGGTGTTCGCGACTGTGGCGTTCGTTGCCGGAAAATGGAAATACGTCCACATCCCGCCCGCCGGCCAGAGCGTCCTCCGCGAGGTGCTCCAGAGGGAGACGCTGAAGATTCTGGCCCGTCTGTGCGTGATCTTCGTGTTCGTCTCGATGTTCTTCGCGTTGTTCTATCAGTCGCAATCAGCCTGGGTGCTGCAAGCCGAGAAGATGAACCTCCGATGGCTGGGCGTCAACTGGCTGCCCGCGCAAGTGCAGTTCGTCAACTCATTCTACATCATCCTCATGATCCCGCTGTTCAGCTACGCGATCTATCCGGCCATAAATCGCGTGTTCCCGCTGACGCCGCTGCGCAAGATAGGGATCGGCATGTTCGTCACCGCGCTGTGTTTCGTTGTGCCGGCGTGGGTCGAGATCGAGATCGCCAAAGGCGCCAGTCCGAGCATCGGCTGGCAGTTCTTCGCCTACGTGCTCCTGACGGCCGGGGAGATCCTGGCGTCCATCCCCGTCCTGGAGTTCGCCTACACCCAGGCGCCCAAGAAGCTCAAGACCTTCGTGATGAGCCTGTATCTGCTGGCGATTTCCCTGGGCAACGTCTTCTCGGCCCTGGTGAACCATTTCATTCAGAACGCCGATGGTTCGAGCAAGCTGCCCGGTGCCAGCTACTACTGGTTCTTCGCCGGCGCCATGCTGGTGACTCTGGTGCTGTACATCCCCGTGGCCATGCTCTATCCGGTCAAGGAGTACATCCAGGACGAGAAGGCGTAGATACCGCATGGGCTAAAGCCCATCCTACGGGCGGATGATGCCGAGGTACCGGCCCATCCAGTAGGGCAGGAGGTAGACGTCCCCGCTGAACTCGTACCGGCCGCCCTCGCCGCCGTCCAGGCGAAACGCGTTGCCGTTGTGCTTGCTCATCGGCCGTTCGTCGGGCGGCAGGACCTCGGCCGTGGACTGTTGCCGGAAGTTCGGCTCCAGAAACGCAAGGTCGCTGCGGCTGCTGTTGCGGATGTCCCAGCCGATCAGATCGAGCGGGAATTGCTTCAGGGTCCAGATCGACTCGGCCAGGTCGAACTGCTCGGCCCCCGTGTCGGCGTAGATGAAGTTCCACAAGGGGTTCTTCTCGGGCCGCTCGATCTGCCAGTGTCCCTCGATGGCCTGGCGATACCGCTCGCGAAGCGCATCGTTGAAGGCGTAGCGGTACAGGTTCCAATAGCTCAGGAACGCCAGCTCGTCGTCGGAGTGGTTCCATTCCGTCGCCAGATCGACGCCGGGCACATGGCCGATCTCCCGGATCGGGATCATGATGTTGTCGAGATAGCCGTGCTTCTCGAAAAGCTCGAAGGCCTTTTCTCGGTAGAGGTCCTTGCCCGTGAAATGCCAGGCTGTCTGGAGGAACGCAATGATCTCGATGGAGTTGAGCCGGCGGTCGCCCACCTGGCGCGGAAACTGGTTGACGTATTCCGGGTGCCAGCGGCCCCACAGCGTCGGCTTGCCGTCGTAGTCCACCAGATACCAGTCGTTTCGCACGATGTGGTCCATGATGGCGTCGATCAGCGCCACGGCCCGGTCGCGCCAGGCTTTGTCCGGCACGATCTCGGCGAAGATCGCATACGCGAAGAAATGCCCGACGATCTCATCGCTGCTGGTGGTGGCTTTCCAGACCCAGCGTTCGTCGCTTGCCGGCTGCCATCGGCTCTTGTCGGCCACCTGATAGCCGGCGCGGTCGAACGAGCGGGCGGGAAAGCCCGCCATCGGCGTGATCTCGGTGAGCCGCTCCATCGCCTCGAACGACTCGTAGCAGTTGCGTAGCGCCTCGTCCGACCGGGTCACCGCGTAGCGAAACAGCTCCCCCGCCAGGTACATCGACGTCCAGAGCCCGTCGTTGTCCTCGTCGATCAGCGTCCCGCTGGACTTCTCGCCCGGCTCGCTCATGACGAACGCGCTGTTGAAGCCGTAGCGGATGTGTCGCTGCCGCGTGAGCCGGTCGAAGTGCTCGGCCTTCTGCGCCAGCGTCATCGGTTCGAAGTGAATGATGCTCAGGCCTGTCTGCGAGAGCACCAGCACCGAACCGCCCGGACCGGCGGCGATATCGACAACGCTGTCATCCACCAGCCACCGCTTCGATGCATAGTAGTCGATCGCGCCGTCAGCATTCACAGCGAACGCGCCTCGCGGCGTGCCGAACCACGTCTTATCCCCGATGGGCGTGATGCAGCGAATCTCCGCGCAGGGCAGCTTCGTCTCGATTCCGGACCGCGGCTCGAACGACGCCGGGTCCAGACGCATGTAGCCGTCCGATGTGCCAATCAGCAAGATATCGTCCGTCAGCGCAAGGCAGTTCATCTTCTCGTGCCGAAAGACGGCGGTCCTGCCTCCATCCGATGTCACGCACCACAGCGCCGAGCCCGCGAGCACGAGGAATTGCCGCCGCGATGGGTCGAATGCGATCTGCTGGATGCCGTCTTCGATGGGCACCTCAAGGGTCGTATCCCGTCCGTGAACGAGCGTGACACGTTCGCCGGCGGCGACGAGGAAGTCGAACTCCGTTCCCATCGCCAGTTGTGCGGCGTCGGGCGTCTTGTGGGGCACGAGGAATCGGCCCGCCCAGGCGTTGCTCAGGGCCGCCTCGTCCGTCAGGTAGACGAACTGGCCCTGGTGCACGTCGAAGTCTCTGATCCGCATATCGGTCAGCGGCCGATGGAGCCTGTCCGGCCTGAGCCGGCCTTCGTGCACCTGCAGAAGCCCCTTGTCCGAGAGCACGAGGATTCGCCCGTTGCGGTCGGCCCGGACCTTCATCAGTCTGGCCCCATCCAGCTCGCGGGCGAGGGGGACCTTCTCGCTGTAGTCCTGGATGAAGGGCTGGTCGTGATAGACGATTCCGGCCTCCTTGGCGACGAGGAAGCCACCTGCCACCAGGACGATACACTGAATCGCGATCGACTTCTTCATGCCGAACCTCCGTTTCTGCCAGCCGTTGCGCCTGTCTGGCCGCGTTATAGTAGCCCGCCCGACAAATGGCAAGGCCCGGCTCGCAATTGCGACGCAGGAATCACTGGCCAAGGGCAGGGCGATCCGGCATAATCGGGGCGTCACATTCGATGTGCATTTGTCCACGGCCGTAAGGGCCCGTTCTTGTGGGAGGCAATCGTGACCGGACGAACGATGGGGTCTGTTGTTGCGTTGTTGTTTGTTGCTTCGTTCTGTCGTGATGTGGCCGGCTCCGTTCGGGCCGGCGCCGCTCGCGTCGATATCACGCCGCCGACAGGTGTGTGGCTGTCGGGCTACGCGGCCCGCGACAAGCCGAGCGACGGCGTGCTCGACGAGCTATACGCCCGGGCGCTGGTCGTCGGCGACGGCCGCGACACGGTCGCCCTCGTGGCGGTCGATCTGCTGTGGGTCCCGCTGTACCTGACGAACCAGATTCGCGACATGGTGACCAGCCGGACGGGTATCGGCGGCTCGAACGTGATGATCTGCGCCAGCCACACGCACTTCGGCCCGAGGATCTACCGCCAGACGAAGCTCGGACCCGACGCCGAGGACAACCGCGTCGATGACGCCTACGCGCAGGTGCTCGCCCGGAAGATCGCCGACGCCGTCTTCCTCGCCCACAAGGACCTGCGTGAGGCCCGGCTGGGTTCCGGCCGGACCGAACTGGCCGAGGTCACGTACCACCGCCGCCCGAAGAACGCCGATGGGTCCGTCACGATGGCCTTCAGCCTGCCCGATGAGGTCCTCGCGACGCGACAGATCGTCCGCGAGCCCGACGGCGCGACGCGCGTGACGTTCCGCTATCCGGACGGCCGGCCCCAACGGACGTTCGGGCCCATCGATCCAGAGGTCTGGACGCTCCGCGTCGAAGACGCCGAGGGCCGGCTCATCGCCTCGATGGTCAACTTCGCCTGTCACGCGGTCAGCGGCAGCGCCGATCCCAACGGCTTCTACTCGATCTCGGGCGACTATCCGGGCGAGACGGCCCGGGCGGTCGAGCGGATCGAGGGTGGCGTGTGCCTGTTCACGTCGGGTGCCGCCGGGGACATCGTCCCGCTGCGGCGGGGCCTTGAGCCTCGCCGTCAGATCGGTCGAGCCGTAGCCGGGGCGGCGGTGCGCGGGCTTCAACTTGTGCCGATGTCGGAGGCGATCACGGTCGAGGCCCGGACGATGGCCGTCGAGCTGCCCCTCAAGGAAGAGCCGGCCGGAAATCGCATCATCGATGCCGACGCGAGCCAAAGGACCCTGAAGACAGAGATCCAACTCCTGCGGCTCGGCGATGTCTATCTGCTCGGCCTGCCGGGCGAGATCCTCGTCGAGATCGGTCTGGAGATCAAGAGACGCTCGCCCGTCGAGCGGCTGATCGTCGCGTCGTTGAGCAACGACGTGATCGGCTACGTCTGCCACGCCGACGCCTACGATGAAGGCGGCTACGAGCCGATCGACGGGGCCAACCTCGCCAAAGGCGCGGGCGAGCTTCTCATCGAGCGCGTCCTCGAACTGATCGAACAGATGAAGCGATAAGCCGCAGTCGATCGCTCAGCTCACCGCGATCGGCTTGCTCGATTCCCACAGCCCGTGAATGTTGCAGTAGGCCAGTGCGTGCAGGACGCCCGGCTTGGCGATCTTCAGCGTCGCGGTCGCTTCGTGATGCGCGTAGACCGGGCCCTGGTTCGGCCCTTCGGCTGATTCGCCGTGCGCGTTGAACTCGATGTGGGCGACCTCGTGGGCGAACTTGCCGCCTTCGTCGTGGTAGTACAGGGTAATCCAGCGAATGTGATGCTCGGTTGTGTTCGGGTGGGCCACTTCCTTGCCCAGCGTGACCTTCACCTGGAAGATGTCATTGGCTTTGACCGATTCCGGGCACTCGATCACGGGCACGTGCTTTTCCTTTTTCCAGTCTGCCTTCTGGATGTGTTCGCCAAGATTCCCCATCGCTGCTGCTCCTTTGCTGTAGTTTCTATTTGTGGGCCGGACAGGCTACAGCGGTAGGATGGGCTTTAGCCCATGCTGTAGCTTCACCTCGCGCCAAGCCATACCGCACGACGTACGCTCGCACACCGCTCAGGGTTTGCCATTTCCCAGATACTTGGACACGATCTGGCTGTTCCACGCCAGTTGGGCCCCGACGTCCTCGCCGGCGGCGATCATCAGCGCCTCGGTGACCTCTTCCTTCGTGGCCCCGGCCTCGATCGCACCTCGAACGTGCTGTTCGGCATTGTACGCCGAGCGGGACGCGCACGCCATCACCAGCATGAGCAGCTCCTTCGTTTTTCTGTCGAGGACCCCGCCCTTCTCGCACATCCGGCGGAATTCCACAAAGGCCTGTCCGATCTCCGGTGCGTTCAATACGAACCACGGTGTCGTCTTGGTTACGGTCATTGTCTGACTCCTCGCGATCCCCCCGCTTGCCCAAGCGGCCGGTTTCGTCGTGCGTCGTGCGAGCGAAGACGAGACGCTTGACGCTTCACGCGCGACGCGACCGTGCCGAGGGCCATGGTAAGTCGGTGTGGGGTCGGGTGGAATTGGGGGATTTGCTTGATTTCCGTCAGCGAAACCCGCAGGAGCCGGGCGGATCGAGCAAAAACCTCTATCACGCATCGTGACGGCGGGGGTATAAACAGACACAGGATCGAACGATGAGCCCGGCCGGGGCAAGGAGACCGAGGCATGTTGCGGAATATCAAGGGCTTACGAGGTTTCACGATCGAGGCGGCCGACGGCCACATGGGCAAGGTCCACGACCTGCTGTTTGACGGGCGGACCTGGGCGGTGCGGTACCTGGTCGTCGACACAGGCTCGTGGCTGCCCGGACGCAAGGTGCTGATCGCGGCTTCCGCCCTGGGCCGGCCCCGCTGGGACGAGCGGCTGTTCCCTGTGACCCTGACCACCGAGCAGGTCCGCCACGCCCCCGATATCGACACCGATCAGCCCGTCTCCCGCCAGCGCGAGATCGAGTTGCACGCCTATTACGATTGGATTCCCTACTGGGGGATGGGCCATGACGGGGTCGGCGCCGTGCCCGTCCCGACGCCGGTCGAACGCAAGGTTGCCGAGGAGGCGGCCCAGGGCGACCCCAACCTGCAGAGTGCCCGCGAGGTGACGGGCTATCACATCGGCGCCCGGGACGGCGAGATCGGCCACGTCGAGGATTTCCTCGTCGGCGACGGCGACTGGGTCATCCGCTATCTTGTCGTCGATACCCGGAACTGGCTGCCCGGACACAAGGTGCTCATCTCGCCCAAGTGGGTCCGCCAGATCAGTTGGGAGCAGCGTGAGGTGTGGGTCGATGTCTCCCGTGAGAAGGTCCGGCACAGCCCGCCCTACGACCCGGCCATCACCGTCGAGCGGGATTACGAGGCCCGCATGCACGACTACTACGACCGCCTCCCTTACTGGCCCTGATCGGTCGTCGTCTGTGGCAGAGACCCAATGCGATTTGCCGACGTGGCGCTTGGTTCGGCGACGGGCGGCGGTATAATGGGCCGATGTTGATCGGACTGAAACTGGACATCGGCTTCTCAGAGGATGAGAACTACCGGCGGTTGTACGGGCAGCGCCAGGTTCTGCCGTTCCTGCGGGAGCTGGGTGTCGAAGTGGCGGAAACCCCCATCGGACCCGAGACCCGGCCGGGCACCCTGCGCGAGCACATCGCCCGCTGCGTCGATGCGGGCCTGCAAGTCACCATGCACCCGTACTCTGAGGGCAGCATCTTCAACCTGGCGTACTTCTGCGAAAGCGACGACAATCCCTGCCGGCTCCTGCACGAGCGGTTTTTCGCACTGGCCGCCGAGGCGGTACAGCGCCAGCAGTCGCCCACGCTTCTGAACATTCACGGCGCCGCGGGCACCGCTGCCGAGTCCCGGACGCACCTCGTCGAGCGGTCGATCGCCTTCTTCACCTGGGCCCGCGACTGGTGCGGCCGCAACGCACCCGATGTCAGCGTGACGGTCGAGCTTCAGATTCGCCCGAATCCCGATGAGCCGAGGCAGCGCATCGGCGATCGGTACGACGAGCTTCTGGAGGTCGCGATGCAAAGCGACGTCAGGATCTGCTGGGATTTCGGGCATGCCTACTGGAACGCGCACAACTACGGCTGCCCGATCGAGCCGCCGACGGCGATGCTGCGCCGGATCGGCCACGTCCACTGCCACGACGTGAAAAAAGACGACCATCAGCCGCTTCTTTACGACGCCGTGCCCTGGCGCCGCTTCATCAAGCTGCTGATCGACCACGGATTCGACGAGCGGATCATCCTCGAAGTCCCCACCGCCTCCTTCCTCGACGCCGGAGGTATCGAAACCGTCACCGCCAGCCTCCAGGCCCTCCGCGCCTGGCTCCAACACTGCAAGCCCACCGCGGTATCATCGTGATCCCGCCGATGCCGTCATTCGTGGCGCAGGGCTTCAATGGGGTCGAGACGGGCGGCTTTGAGGGCGGGGAAGTAGCCGAAGATGACGCCCACTGCCGCCGAGAATAAAAAGGCGATGATCGCGATGCCCGGATCGAACACGAAGGGGACCTGCAGGACGCTCTTGAGGCCGAACGACGCCCCCAGACCCAGCAGGATGCCGAAGAGGCCGCCCAGGGACGACAGCGCCACCGCCTCGACCAGGAACTGCAGGAGCACCTCGCGCTCCAGCGCCCCGATGGCCAGCCGGGTGCCCACCTCGCGCGTCCGCTCGGTGACGGAGACGAGCATGATGTTCATGATGCCGATCCCGCCGACCACCAGACTGACGGCGGCGACGGCGCCGAGCAGGCCCGTGAGCACCTGCGTTGCCCCGGTGAGCATCGTGCTGATCTCCTTGGTGTCCATCACCTGGAAGTTGTCTTCCTCGCCCGCGGCCAGTCGGCGACGGTCTCGCAGAAGCAGCCGAATGTCCTGTTGAGCCTTCTCCGTCGAGGCACCGTCGCGGATCGAGACCTGAATCAGGCGGACGTCCTGGTTGCCCGAGATCCGCCGCTGGAAGGTGCGCAACGGTACGATGACGAGGTCGTCCTGGTCCTGGCCCATGCTCTGGCCCTTGGCCTCGAGAAGACCGATGACCTGAAACGACAGAGAGCCCAGCCGAATCCGCTGGCCTATCGGATCCTGACTGCCGAAGAGCTTCTCTCGAACGGTCTGGCCCACGATGCAGACGGCGGCGCCTGCATGTGCCTCGCTGGTGGTGAAGTTGCGTCCGCTATGGAGAGCCATGTTGCGCAGAGCGATGAACTCACTGGTGGTCCCCGTGACCGAGGTGGACCAGTTCTCGTTGCCGAAGATGGCGGTGGCCGCCCCGGTGGACACGGGCGCCACCGCCGAGACCGACCCGATCTCGCGGGCGATGGCCTGGGCATCCTCGCCCTTGAAGGCGGGCGCCATGCCCTGTTGGCCCGGGCCCATGCGGCGGCCCGGGGTAACCATCAGGAGGTTGCTGCCCATGCTGGCGATTTGCGCGGTTACGTGTTGTGTGGCTCCATTGCCCAGGGTCACCATGGTGATCACGGAAGCCACGCCGATGACGATGCCCAGCACGGTCAGAAACGACCGCATGACGTTGCGTCGGATCTCCCGCAGGGCCAGCAGCAGCGTATTCCAGAGCATCAGTTCGTCCTCCCATTCTGCTGGTCCGACTCGATTCGGCCGTCCTTGAAGTGGACGATTCGCTTGGCGTACTCGGCCATATCCGCTTCGTGCGTGACCATGACGATGGTGATGCCGGCCTCGCGATTCAGCCGACACAGCAGGTCCATGATCTCCTCGCTGCGGGCGGTGTCGAGGTTGCCCGTGGGCTCGTCGGCCATGAGGACCGACGGATCGGCAATGATCGCGCGGGCAATGGCCACGCGCTGCTGTTGGCCGCCGGACAGCTCGCTGGGGCTGTGCGATTCCCAGCCTTCCAGCCCGACCGCCGCCAAGGTCCGGCGCGCGATCTGATGGCGTTCTCGCGCCGGCACGCCGCGATAGATCAGCGGCAGTTCCACGTTCTCGATCGCAGTGGTGCGCTTCAGCAGGTTGTAGCCCTGGAAGACGAACCCGAGGTAGTAGCGGCGCAGCCTCGCCCGCTGGTCGCGGGTCAGTTGCGAGACCTCGACGCCCTGGAAGCGATACGACCCGCTGGTGGGCGAGTCCAGACACCCGAGGATGTTCAGGCAGGTGGATTTGCCCGAGCCGCTGTGGCCCATGATCGCCACGAAATCGCCTTGCTCGATTCGCAGATCGATCCCGGCCAGCGCCCGCATGGCCGCGTGGCCCTCGCCATAGACCTTGGTGACGCCCTGGAGCTCGATCAGGGCCGTGCCGTTCGTTTGAGTAGAGGCGACCATGCTTATCTCCCTGCGCTGATCGTATCGACGATCAAAGGTGTGTCCGACTGAATCTCGCCTGAGACGATTTCCGTCATGGTTCCGTCCGAGGCCCCGATGGTCACGGGCACCGCCACGGGTCCGCCGTCCTGCAGGATCCATACGGTCTGCTGCCGTTTGCTCGTGTCCACGATTTCTCCGGACGGCGCCGGCCGGGGGGGGCCGGGCAGCAGCATGGCCAGGCCGCGACGCCGTGTCTGCTCCTGAACCGGCGGCGAGAAACGCAGCGCCGTGTTGGGGACCAGCAGCGCGTCGGCTACCTCCTGGACCGTGATGTTCGCGGTCGCCGTCATACCGGGACGCAACGACAGGTCTGCGTTGTCCACCTTCAGCACGGTCTCGTAGGTGACCACCCCGTCCACGGTCTTGGGCCCGAAGCGGGTCTGTACGATCCGCGCCTGGAAGATGCGGTCGAGATAGGCCGCGACGGTGAACTCGGCGTCCTGGCCTTCCTTCACCTGCCCGATGTCCGCCTCGTCGACGTTGACACGCAGTTCCATCTGCGTCAGGTCTTCGGCCAGCGTGAACAGGACGGGGGCCTGGAACGCGGCCGCGACGGTCTGGCCCGGCTCGATACTGCGGGTCAGCACGACCCCGTTGATCGGCGAGCGGATGATCGCCTTGGCGATGTCCGTCTGCGTCGCTTCGAGGGTGGCCTGGGCCTGGGCGACCGCCGCCTTGACATTGGCGTCGTCGGCCTTGGCCCGTTCGAACGCCGCCTCGGCCGCATCGAGTTCGGTCTGCGAGGGCACCTTGCCGTCGCTCAACTGGCGCACGCGCTGAAGCTGGGCGAGCTTGTTGGTGGTCTCGCGAAGCGTCGCCTGGGCCTGGAGAACCCTGGCCTTGGCGGCCTCCAAAGCGGCCTTGTGCTGCGTCTCCTGCGCTTCGAGCTTGGAGGTGTCGAGCCGGGCCAGCACTTGGCCGACCTTGACCTCGTCGTTGTAATCGGCCTCGACGCTCTTGGCGATGCCGGAGATCTCGCTGCCCACCTCAACCTGGTTGGTCGGCTCCAGCGTTCCGGTGGCGGTGACGAGGACGACCAGATCGCCGCGCCGGACCGGCTGTGTCTCGTATTGCGTCGTCTGGCCCGAGCCTTTTCGCATGGCCAGAAAAGCCAGCATCGCAACGGTCAGCAGAATGATGATCAGCCAGCGCTTCACGTGTCGGCCGCGTTTGGCGGTGTGGTCAACGCCCAGGGTCTTGGCAATATCCGACGGTGCATGTGATTTCGCACTCATGTGGGGTCTCCAGATGTTAGAGTGGTTCGGCCGGCCCTTGTGTCGCCGCGACCGCTGTCATCGGGGTCCATCCGCCGCCGAGGGCCTTGTACAGGCGGATCACGTTCGATGTCACGACCCCGTCGCTCTGACGCAACTGGTCCTGGAACGACAACAGCGAGCGCTCCGCCTCCAGCACGTTGCCGAAATCGGTCAAGCCCGCCTGATACTTGTACTGCGCCAGCGTCGCCGCCGCCTCGGCCGCCTCCGTCGCCTCTCGCAGGTTCTCCCGCCGCTGCAACTCCTGACCGTAGGCGACCAGGGCGTTCTCGACTTCTTCCAGGCACGTCAGGACGGCCGCCTCGTACCGGATCAGGGCCTGTTCCTGAAGGGCCGACTGCACCTCGATGTTCGGGCGGATGGTCCGATCGAAGAGCGGCAAGGTGATGCGCGGGCCGCCGCTGATGCTCCAGGTCCTTGCCGACAACGGATCGCGCAGAGACGTCGTCTCCAGCCCGATCGAACCGTTCAGCGTCAATTGCGGATAGAGATTGGCCGTGGCCACGCCGACCCGCGCCGTCTGGGCCGCCAGCTCTCGCTCGGCGCGTCGCACGTCGGGCCGCCGTCGCAGGGTATCGGCCGGCACGCCGACCGCGATCTCGGCCGGCGGCAGCGGGACCGCCCGAGGTTCGGCCAGTTCCGCGCGAAGGTTGCCCGGCGTTTCGCCCAACAGCACCGCCAGGCGATTCATCGCCTCGGAAAGTCCGCTGCGAAGGCTGGGAATCTGAGAGCGTGTGTTCTCGAGATTGTACCGGGCCTGGTACATGGCCAGCTCGTCGTCGAGGCCCGCCTGCGATCGCCAGTGCGTCAGCTCGTAGCTGGCCTCCTGTGTCGCCAGGCTCGCCTCGGCCGCCGTCAGCCGGGACTGAAACGTACGCAGCTCGACGTAGTTCAGTGCCGTCTCGGCCAGCAGGGACACGAGCACGTCGCGCAGGTCCTCCTCGCCGGCCGCCAGGTCGGCCTGTGCCGCCTCGATGGACCGACGGACTCGGCCGAAAAGGTCGAGTTCCCAGCCGGCATCGAAGCCCGCCGAGTAGACCTCGCCGCGTGAATCGAAGCCCATGTTCGTGTCGGTCCGCCTCGACGTGGCCGAGCCCGAGGCGTTCAGAGTGGGGAACTGTGCGCCCTTGGCGATGCTCCGGCGGGCCCGCGACTCGCGAAGCCGCGACTGCGCGGTCTTCAGGTTCAGGTTGCCCGCCACGGCGCGCTCGATCAGGCGCGACAGTTGCGGGTCGTCGAGCGTTGTCCACCACGCCGCCAGCAGGTTGGGGTCTGTCGATTCGCCGATCAGACTGCTCGGCAGTTCACTGCGCCAGGCCGCCGGCGCCACCGGCTCGGGCGCGACATGGTCGGGCCCGACCTTGCACCCGGCCAACATCACCAGCGCCATCGCCCCGTACCGCCATGACAACGGCCTGATCGAGCCTGCGTTACGAATGATACTCATAGATCACTCCCGTCTGGAGGCGGTCTTGCGCGGCTGTCGCCTCCTGCCACTCGCTTTGGCATTCTTGAGGTTCTCGTGCATCCCCCGGATCCCCGCCAGGGTGAATTGCACGATGTGATCGGCCAGTTGCTCGACGCTCAATTCGGCCAGCGGCGCGGGTGGACGCGGCGCGCCCGGTGGCATCTTGCCCCGCCGCAGGTGCAGCATTGGGCCGAAACACTGGCTCATCAGGCTCATCTCACAGAGACACACCGCCTGCTCGCTCGCCTTGGCGCCCAGCAGTTCGCGGACGAGGGCCAGCGTGCAC